>NZ_OMOH01000021.1 GCF_900289195.1 Propionibacterium ruminifibrarum | reverse complement strand
TTTTGGTGTACACGAGTGGCGAACGGGTGAGTAACACGTGAGGAACGTGCCCTTGACTTTGGTATAGCACTTGGAAACAGGTGGTAATCCCGAATATTCAGTTTCCCGGGCATCCGGGTTGTTGGAAAGCTTTTGCGGTCAGGGATCGTCTCGCGGCCTATCAGCTTGTTGGTGGGGTAGTGGCCTACCAAGGCTTTGACGGGTAGCCGGCCTGAGAGGGCGACCGGCCACATTGGGACTGAGATACGGCCCAGACTCCTACGGGAGGCAGCAGTGGGGAATATTGCACAATGGGCGGAAGCCTGATGCAGCAACGCCGCGTGCGGGATGACGGCCTTCGGGTTGTAAACCGCTTTCACCCATGACGAAGCTTTTGTGACGGTAGTGGGGGAAGAAGCACCGGCCAACTACGTGCCAGCAGCCGCGGTGATACGTAGGGTGCGAGCGTTGTCCGGAATTATTGGGCGTAAAGAGCTTGTAGGCGGTTGATTGCGTCGATAGTGAAATCCCGGGGCTTAACTTCGGGCTTGCTGTCGATACGGGTTGACTTGAGGAAGGTAGGGGAGAATGGAATTCCCGGTGGAGCGGTGGAATGCGCAGATATCGGGAGGAACACCAGTGGCGAAGGCGGTTCTCTGGACCTTTCCTGACGCTGAGAAGCGAAAGCGTGGGGAGCAAACAGGCTTAGATACCCTGGTAGTCCACGCTGTAAACGGTGGGTACTAGGTGTGGGTCACATTCCACGTGGTCCGTGCCGTAGCTAACGCATTAAGTACCCCGCCTGGGGAGTACGGCCGCAAGGCTAAAACTCAAAGGAATTGACGGGGCCCCGCACAAGCGGCGGAGCATGCGGATTAATTCGATGCAACGCGAAGAACCTTACCTGGGTTTGACATGTGCCGGAAGCATTCAGAGATGGGTGTGCCTTTTTGGCCGGTTCACAGGTGGTGCATGGCTGTCGTCAGCTCGTGTCGTGAGATGTTGGGTTAAGTCCCGCAACGAGCGCAACCCTCGTCCAATGTTGCCAGCAGTTCGGCTGGGGACTCATTGGAGACCGCCGGGGTCAACTCGGAGGAAGGTGGGGATGAGGTCAAGTCATCATGCCCCTTATGTCCAGGGCTTCACGCATGCTACAATGGCCGGTACAAAGAGTTGCGAGCCTGTGAGGGTGAGCGAATCTCAGAAAGCCGGTCTCAGTTCGGATTGGGGTCTGCAACTCGACCCCATGAAGTCGGAGTCGCTAGTAATCGCAGATCAGCAACGCTGCGGTGAATACGTTCCCGGGGCTTGTACACACCGCCCGTCAAGTCATGAAAGTCGGTAACACCCGAAGCCGGTGGCCTGTCCATTTTTGGGGGGAGCCGTCGAAGGTGGGACTGGTGATTAGGACTAAGTCGTAACAAGGTAGCCGTACCGGAAGGTGCGGCTGGATCACCTCCTTTCTAAGGAATACCTCTTTTCCCTGATTCGTGCCTGCTGTTTGGTGGGTGCGGGGGGCTGCTGCCTGTGAGTGTTTGGGTGGTGGTTTTGGGGTTTGTTTTGTGGAGTGCTGGGGGCACGCTGTTGGGTTGTGAGGGAGCGGCCGCGTTGTGGTGGTTTCCTTGTGTGGTCGTGTGGCTGCCGGGCTGTTGGTCCGGTTGGTTGTGCGGTGCTGCTTGTTTGTTGAGAACTTCATAGTGGACGCGAGCATCTTTGTAGTTTTTTGATTGTCTTGTGCGCGCGTGCCGGCTGTTTGTGGTTGGTGTGCGTGTGTTGTGTGGCAAGCTACTTAGTGCGATCGGTGGATGCCTTGGCACCAAGAGCCGATGAAGGACGTTGTAACCTGCGATAAGCCCTGGGGAGTTGGTAGACGAGCTGTGATCCGGGGATTTCCGAATAGGGAAACCTTGAAGGGAACCGGTTGTGAGGCCGGCGACTGCCCCCTGAATGTATAGGGGGGTTTGAGGGAACGTGGGGAAGTGAAACATCTCAGTACCCATAGGAAAAGAAAACAATAGTGATTCCGTGAGTAGTGGCGAGCGAAAGCGGATGAGGCTAAACCGTGCGTGTGTGATAGCCGGCAGGTGTTGCACGTGCGGGGTTGTGGGAGTGTTCTTGCCTGAGCTGCCGTGAGGGCGGGGAGTGATAAAGCAGTGTTGAAGTGGAAGCGGTTGGGAAGCCGTACCGTAGAGGGTGATGGTCCCGTACACGTATTGCATTGTCTTCCTTGAGCATTTCCCAAGTAGTGCGGAACCCCTGGAATTCCGCATGAATCTGGCGGGACCACCCGTTAAGCCTAAATACTCCTTGGTGACCGATAGCGGACCAGTACCGTGAGGGAAAGGTGAAAAGTACCCCGGGAGGGGAGTGAAATAGTACCTGAAACCGGTCGCATACAATCCGTCGGGGCCCTG
>NZ_OMOH01000020.1 GCF_900289195.1 Propionibacterium ruminifibrarum | reverse complement strand
TGTTAAATGGTGGTGTCCCCGGCCAGCATGTGGCCGGGGACACTCGTTGTGGAATGTGTGCGGCGGTTTCCTACTCTCCCACACGCTCCCGCGTGCAGTACCATCGGCGCCAGGAGGCTTAACTTCCGGGTTCGGAATGAGACCGGGTGTTTCCCTCCCGCTATGACCACCGCAACAACTTTTCAACACTCAACAAACAACCACTGGTGCGGTTAGCCCCACACCCACCCGTGCGGTGGTGTGGGGTGTGTTGTTTGCGTGTCGGGAACAACACAGTGGACGCGAACACCTTGAACAGCAAGTCCTTTGACCGCCCCCACCACCCCGCCACAGGGTGGTGGTTGTGATGGCAAGCCTCTCGGCCACTTGGAATCGGTCAGCTCCACACCTCACGGCGCTTCCACGTCCGACCCATCAACCCGGTGGTCTACCGGGGGCCTTACCAGCACAGGGGCTGGGGAACCCTCATCTCGAAGCGTGCTTCCCACTTAGATGCTTTCAGCGGTTATCACTTCCCAACGTAGCCAACCAGCCATGCTCCTGGAGGAACAACTGGCACACCAGAGGTTAGTCCGTCCCGGTCCTCTCGTACTAAGGACAGCCCTTCTCAAGATTCCTACGCGCGCAGCGGATAGGGACCGAACTGTCTCACGACGTTCTTAACCCAGCTCGCGTGCCGCTTTAATGGGCGAACAGCCCAACCCTTGGGACCGACTCCAGCCCCAGGATGCGACGAGCCGACATCGAGGTGCCAAACCATGCCGTCGCTGTGAGCGCTCGGGCAAGATCAGCCTGTTATCCCCGGGGTACCTTTTATCCGTTGAGTTCTGGCGCTTCCACAAGCCACCAGAAGATCACTAGTCCCGACTTTCGTCCCTGCTCGACATGTCTGTCTCACAGTCAAGCCCCCTTGTGCACTTACACTCAACACCTGGTTGCCGACCAGGCTGAGGGAACCTTTGGGCGCCTCCGTTACCTTTTGGGAGGCGACCGCCCCAGTCAAACTACCCATCAGGCACTGTCCCTGAACCGGATAACGGTCCTAGGTTAGATAACCAGAACGACCAGAGTGGTATTTCAACGACGACTCCACGACCACTAGCGTGACCGCTTCACAGTCTCCCACCTATCCTACACAAGTCGCACCGATCACCAATACCAAACTATAGTAAAGGTCCCGGGGTCTTTCCGTCCTGCTGCGCGTAACGAGCATCTTTACTCGTAATGCAATTTCACCGAGTTCGTGGTGGAGACAGTACCCAAGTCGTTACTCCATTCGTGCAGGTCGGAACTTACCCGACAAGGAATTTCGCTACCTTAGGATGGTTATAGTTACCACCGCCGTTTACTGGGGCTTAAGTTCACCGCTTCGCCCAAAAGGGCTAACAGTTCCCCTTAACCTTCCAGCACCGGGCAGGAGTCAGTCCGTATACATCGTCTTACAACTTGGCACGGACCTGTGCTTTTAGTAAGCAGTCGCTTGGGTCAATTCACTGCGACTGTCAGCGCTCCGGGCCGCAAGAACCCATCACGCGTCAAGTCTCCCTTATCCCTAAGTTACGGGAGGATTTTGCCGAGTTCCTTCACCACGATTATCTCGATCGCCTCGGTATTCTCTACCTATCCACCAGTGTCGGTTTGGGGTACGGGCGGCACTAACAGCAACTCGCTCACGAAGCTTTTCTAGGCAGCATAGGATCACTCGAATACGAACCCACCATACGGGGCCCCACTCTTCATCTCTCAGGCACACGACCAGCGGATTTACCTACCAGTCACCCCACAGACTTAACAGCCTTACCATGACGGCTGTCGAGCTACCTTCCTGCGTCCCTCCGCAGCTTGTCTACTACAGACTCGGTTCACAGACTCAACACCCCCACACTCCAAAGAGCACAAGGACGTCTCGCGTGCTTAGCATCATCCGATTCAACAGGATCGTTACTGGGCCGGTACGGGAATATCAACCCGTTAACCATCGACTACGCCTGTCGGCCTCGCCTTAGGACCCGACTAACCCGGGGCAGATCAGCTTGACCCCGGAACCCTTGGATATTCGGCGGACGGGTTTCCCACCCGTCATACGCTACTCATGCCTGCATTCTCACTTGCGCGCACTCCACACCGGGTCACCCCAGCGCTTCACCACACACACAACGCTCCCCTACCCATCCACACACCTGGACACCAAGGGGAAAACCCCGGCATCAGGTCAACGCGTGAATGCCACAGCTTCGGCGGGCGGCTTGAGCCCCGCTACATTGTCGGCGCGGAATCACTTGACCAGTGAGCTATTACGCACTCTTTCAAGGATGGCTGCTTCCAAGCCAACCTCCTGGTTGTCACCGCAACTCCACATCCTTTCCCACTTAGCCACCCCTTAGGGGCCTTAGCTGATGATCTGGGCTGTTTCCCTCTCGACGACGAAGCTTATCCCCCGCCGTCTCACTGCCACGCTCCCACTTGCCGGCATTCGGAGTTTGGCTGATTTCGGTAAGCTGATAGGCCCCCTAGACCATCCAGTGCTCTACCTCCGACAAGAAACACGCGACGCTGCACCTAAATGCATTTCGGGGAGAACCAGCTATCACAGTGTTTGATTGGCCTTTCACCCCTACCCACAACTCATCCCCCAGGTTTGCAACCCTGGTGGGTTCGGGCCTCCACGACGTCTTACCGACGCTTCACCCTGGCCATGGGTAGATCACACCGCTTCGGGTCTAGAGCATGCGACTCAAACGCCCTCTTCGGACTCGCTTTCGCTACGGCTCCCCCACCACGGGTTAACCTCGCCACACACCACTAACTCGCAGGCTCATTCTTCAAAAGGCACGCCGTCACCCCACCAAAAACAG
>NZ_OMOH01000014.1 GCF_900289195.1 Propionibacterium ruminifibrarum | reverse complement strand
CAAAAAGATTGGCACCCAATCAAAACAAAAAACTAGAAGCACGCTGTTGAGTTATCAAGAAACAACCACACACCACAACACCAGCACAAAACCAGCACCACGGCGGCAGCCCATTCATTGTAGACCTCGCGCAGCCGATTTCAAAATCGGATCTACCCGAGATCCAGCAGGACGACCAGCTCGAGATCAGCAGCCGAGAGGCACCTGAAACCCTTGCCGGAAGCCCTTCTTGAGTTGTCACACTGCCTTGCGGCAGCTCGGAGAACATTACCCCGATCACCACCGGGACGCAAGCCGAGTCCTCCATCAGCACCCCGGCCCACTGCAACAACCCAGCCAATACCCTAGTCAACCACCACTTTGTTGCCATCGCGGGCAAGGGTACGTGCCACGCGAGGCGGTCACGAACCGGCGTCCCTCCCGTGCCTCCCGGTCCAGGCCCTGCGCCCATCCACCCCGAGCCGCTGCCGCCCTCGACGACCGGGCGTCGAGAGTGGTCCTGCATCCAGCCGTCTGGGCTCGACCGATTCCCCGCCCGGTGAAACGCGTGAGAGACCGGCCCGCAGGCGGGCCGGCCTCTCACAAGGACTCAGCGAGTCATCTCAGGGTGGCGGATCAGTACATGCCACCCATGCCGTCGTCAGGGGCCGGAGTGGCGGGCTTCGGCTCGGGCTTGATGGCAATGACGGCCTCGGTCGTCAGGAAGAGCCCGGCGATGGAGGCGGCGTTCTGCAGCGCGGAACGAGTCACCTTGGCCGGGTCAATGATGCCCGCGGCGACCATGTCGACGTACTCCTCCGTCGCGGCGTTCAGGCCCTGGCCCTTGGGGAGGCTCTTGACCTTCTCCGCCACGACACCTCCCTCAAGACCGGCGTTCACGGCGATCTGCTTCAGCGGGGCCTCGACGGCGGTGAAGACGATCTGCGCACCGATCTCCTCGTCACTCGTGAGACCGGCGGGCAGCCCGGCGGCCGCTGCGGCCTGGATGAGGGCGACACCACCACCGGGGAGGATGCCCTCCTCCACAGCGGCCTTGGCGTTGCGGACGGCGTCCTCGATGCGGTGCTTGAGCTCGGAGGCCTCGACCTCGGTGGCGGCACCGACCTTGATGACGGCGACACCGCCGGCGAGCTTGGCCAGACGCTCCTGGAGCTTCTCGCGGTCGTAATCGGAGTCGGAGTTCTCGATCTCGACACGGATCTGCTTGATGCGCCCCTGGATCTGGTCCTTGTCACCGGCGCCGTCGACGATGGTCGTGGCGTCCTTGGTGACGTTGACGGAGCGGGCGCGGCCGAGCATCTCGATCGGCAGGGTGTCGAGCGAGAGACCGACGGTGTCGGAGACGACCTGACCACCGGTGAGGGTGGCGATGTCACCGAGCATGGCACGACGACGGTCGCCAAAGGCCGGGGCCTTGACGGCGACGGACTTGAAGGTGCCGCGGATCTTGTTGACGACCAGGCCGGCAAGGGCCTCGCCGTCGACGTCCTCTGCGATCACCAGGAGCGGCTTGCCGGTCTGCTGAACCTTCTCGAGGATGGGCAGCAGGTCCTTCAGGGACGAGACCTTGCCGTCGACGATGAGCACGTAGGGGTCGTCGAGGACGGCCTCCATGCGCTCGGTGTCGGTGACGAAGTAGGGGCTGATGTAGCCCTTGTCGAAGTTCATGCCCTCGGTGAGCTCGAGTTCGAGGCCGAAGGTGTTGGAGTCCTCGACGGTGATGACACCTTCCTTGCCGACCTTGTCCATGGCCTCGGCGATCTGGTCGCCGACAGCCGGGTCGCCGGCGGAGATGGAGGCGGTCTGAGCGATCTGCTCGCGCGTCTCGACGTCGATGGCCAGCTTGCTCAGCTCGGCAGAGATGGCCTCGGTCGCCTTCTCGATGCCGCGCTTGAGCTCGATCGGGTTGGCCCCGGCGGTGACGTTGCGCAGGCCCTCGTGCACCATAGCCTGGGCGATGACAGTGGCGGTGGTGGTGCCGTCACCGGCGATGTCGTCCGTCTTCTTGGCGACCTCCTTCACCAGCTCGGCGCCGATCTTCTCGTACGGATCGGAGAGTTCGATCTCCTTGGCGATGGAGACGCCGTCGTTGGTGATCGTCGGGGCGCCCCACGACTTCTCCAGGACGACGTTGCGGCCCTTGGGGCCGAGCGTCACCTTCACCGCATTGGCGAGGGTGTTCATGCCCTCTTCGAGGCCGCGGCGAGCCTCGCTGTCGAATTCAATGAGCTTTGCCATGTTCGGTGGGAATCCTCCCGCGCCGGTCGCCCGGCGCTTCGTTGTCCGCGTCGGCCGGGCCGGCGCTTCGTTGTCAATGTGAGACGGATCGACGATGCCCGCGACGGACGGCTCTTGCGAGCCTCACCCCCGATCCTCGGGTGGCACTCAGCCACACCGAGTGCTGACCACATTTTTAGCACTCGAACATGGCGAGTGCAAAAGTTTTTGATCGCAGAGTTGAGCCTCCTTGACTCAATCCGCAGAAGCCTAGTGGGCGCAGGGGATGAGACAGATGAGTCTGGCCCCCGGCGCCGCTGCTCGCGCAGACGCGCGGGACCCCGCCGACAGGGGAGCGACCAGGAGCCGGGAGAAAGGAAGAGGAGGGGTCAGCGAGCCAGCCGGTGAGCCGAGCGATCACGGTGACGCTGTTCACGCAGGCGACGCAGGCGCTTGACCAGCAGGGGGTCGTGCTCGAGGGCCTCGGGGCGGTCGATGAGGGCGTTGAGGATCTGGTAGTAGCGGGCCGATGACAGACCGAAGCGGTCGCGGATCTCCTGCTCCTTGGAGACACGGGCCGTCCACCAGGACTTCTCGAAGTCGAGGATGGCGGCGTCGCGCTCGGACAGGACGCCGGCCCGGTCGGTCTCGTGCATCACCTGGGACATGCCCCGATTCTAGCCCACCGGAATGACACCGCTGTCATTCATGGCTGCCCTGGCAATGCCCCCCGCATGGGCGTCCCGCATGGCGAAGCAAGTGGGTCCGTGACACTATAAGCGGGAAGACCTGACACAGGCGGTCCAAGGGGGTCGGTCGGTCTGTGACTGCGCGCCACATCAAGGAAGGACCACTCATGCGACCACTGACGGGCGTCGTGAAGAACTACGCCTGGGGTTCCCCTGACGCCATCCCGGCGATTCTCTGCAGGGAACCCGACGGCATGCCTCAGGCCGAGTACTGGCTGGGCGCTCACCCCACCAGTCCGGCGGTCGTCGGCGACACGACACTCGACCAGGTCGTCGCCGCCAGACCCGAGGTCCTCGGGGCGGCCCGGGAACGCTTCGACGGGCAGTTCCCCTATCTGCTGAAGATCCTGGCGGCGGCCCGTCCGCTGAGCCTCCAGGCCCATCCCTCGCACGACCAGGCACTCGCCGGTTTCGCGGCCGAGGAGGCCCTGGGCATCCCGATCGACGACCCCACGCGTACCTACAAGGACACCTGGCCCAAGCCGGAACTGCTCGTCGCGCTCGGTCCCTTCGAGGCCCTGTGGGGCTTCCGTGACCCGCTCAGGACGGCCGAGCTCTTCGACGCCCTCAAGCCACGCGAGTCGCTGGAGCCGCTGATCGGTCCCCTGCGCCATCGTGGCGCCGAGGCCGGCCTGGCCGAGGTCTTCCTGGAGTGCCTGTGCCCCGACGAGGCGCACCAGGCCATGATCAACGGCGTACTCAGCGCGGCGCTCGACCACGCCGACGACAAGGGGCCGACGGGGGACTTCGCGCGCCTGGCCATCCACCTAGACGAGTTCTACCCCAGCGATCCGACGATCCTCGCCGCGCTCCTGCTCAACCACGTGCACCTGAGCGCCGGACAGGGGCTGCACGTCCCGGCCGGCGTGCTGCACGCCTACCTGAACGGCACCGGAATCGAGATCATGGCGAGTTCGGACAACGTCGTGCGCGGCGGCCTGACCCCGAAGCACATCGATGTCGACGCCCTCGTCTCGCTGCTGCGTTTCATGCCGGGAGAGCCCGACATCATCACGGCATCCCCCATCGGAGCCGGCATCGCGTACTACCCGACCGACGACCCCGAGTTCTCGCTGTGGCGGGCCGAACTGGCGCTGGACCGCCCGGCCGAGCTGCCCGGCGCCGGCCGCGCGCGGATCCTGCTCGTCATCGAGGGCCACGTCATGATCCAGGACGGACAGGGCGGCGACCTCGGCGAGATACACCAGGGACAGTCGGTCTTCTTCGAGGCCGACGAGCAGATCCGCCTGCGCGGCAACTGCCTGGCCTTCATCGCGGCCTCCGGCGAACCCGACTGAGCAGGACCCCGCACGGCCGTAGCCGTCGGCGATTGGCCGGATCCGGTGCGGGACGGCACAATGGTTCTTGCTCGCCGGCCCCGCCGAGCGGGCAGCCGGCCAGTCCGGCGACGCCTCCGTAGCTCAGCGGCCAGAGCATTCGCCTTGTAAGCGAAGGGTCGAGGGTTCGACTCCCTCCGGGGGCTCCACGACATGGGACGGCCCCATCGCTGGGATGCCTGCTCGGATGAGACGCCCTTCATCGAGCACAAGATCTGGTCCGCACCCCGCACAGTGTGCGCTCGATGGGCGATGATGTTTCGGTCGCCGGTACTTGCTTCAACCTGGGTGGCCGCCGTCGCCCTGGCAGCCCTCGCACGCCAACGCATCACCGGCACCCAACCCCCACACTGACCGCTGTCCGAGACATGAGGCCTCGGTGCTGCGGACCGGTGTGAGCCTGCCCAGGTGCAGCGCACTCTCCGGCCCGGTTTCGGGACTCACGGCGGGCAGGCCGGACGCCCAAGCCGTCGTGCCCGGGAACCGGGCACGACGAGACCTAAGGGGCAGCGATCCTGCGCCCTGGCCGCTGCGATAATGCTCGGGTAGCCAGACAAGGGAGCCGCCATGTTCACCCGTATCGGCCGCGTCGTGTCCGGTCACCCGGTGGGTTTCGTCATCGGGTGGGCGGTGCTGCTGGCGGTCATGACCACCCTGGCCGTCCAGGGGTTGGGCACCGGTGGTCTCTTCGACCGGCTGGCGAGCACGGAGGCCACGACGCCCGACAGCGACTCCGAGGTCGTCTACTCGCTGACCCTCTCCGACGACGACAGCGGCGAGACGGTCATCGTCGTCGCCGGCGGGGTCGACGTGGCGGGCGACTGGCCGGGGGTCGCGGCGGCGGCCACCGCGGCCCGCGGCGAGCTGGCCGGCATCGACGGCGTCGCCTCCGTCCATGACGCCTTCATGCTGCCCGACCCCACATCGCAGGAGGCCCTGGCGCTGCTGTCGAGCAACGGCGACGGCTTCGCCACGCTCGTCACCCTCGACGAGGGGCTCGGCGACCACGAGTCCCAGGACGCCAACGAACGGGTCGCCGAGGCCGCCCAGGGGGCCTGGCTCGACGCGCTGCACGAGTACGACGCCACGGCGAACGCGCACACCGTGTCGACCACCCTCATCGCCGACTCCATCACCGACCTGGTGCAGGAGGACCTCGTGCGAGGTGAGTCGGTGAGCCTGCCGGTGGCGCTCGTCCTGCTGGTGATCGTCTTCGGCGGCCTGCTCGCCGCGGGGCTGCCGCTGGTCGGGGCGGTCGTCTCGATCCTCGTCGGTCTGGGCGCACTGTGGTGCCTCACCTTCGTCCAGGACGTCAACTCCTTCATCCTCAACGTCATCTCGATCATCGGACTGGCCCTGTCGATCGACTACGGCCTGCTGCTCGTCAGCCGTTACCGCGAGGAGGCGGCCGCCCAGCTGGCCGGGGCGGGCGGCGAACTGCCCGCCGGGGACGAGATGAAGGCCCTCGTGAGGGCCACCGTCGTGCGCACGGTCGCCACCGCGGGCCGCACCGTCTCGTTCTCGGCGCTGACCATCGCCTGCTCGATCGCCGGCCTGTTCGTCATGCGCTCCCCCATCCTCAGGACGATCGGCGCCGGCGCGGTCATCGTCACCCTGCTCGCCGTGTCGTGCACGCTCACGCTCGTGCCGGCGATCATCACGCTGCTCGGCGCCCGCCTCGTCCGCCCCAGCGCCCTGAGCCGGGTGCCGGGGCTGCGGCGCGTGCTCGCCGCAGTGGGCGACAGCTCGTCCGACGACGGCGTGTTCAGCCGCCTGTCGCGCCGCGTCGTGGCGCACCCGTGGATCGTCATGCTCGCCGTCGTCGCGCTGCTGGCCGCCATGGCCTCCCCCATCGGCTCGCTGCGCCTGCGCACCAACTTCGCCGAGTACATGCCCGCCGGCTCCGACGTGCACGCCGGCTACGACATCCTCCAGGAGGACTACCCGGCGCTGGCCAGCCCGACGATCAGCATCGTCGCGCAGACCGACCCGCCCGACACGGCCGGGTTCGTGTCAGACCTCGGCGCCATGGACGGCGTCACCCACGTCACGGCCACCGATCTTGCCGACCACGAGCACATGACGCTCATCAGCGTCCTCATGGACGTGGACGACCCGGTCGGCCCGCGAGCCACCGACGCCGTCGACCAGATCCGCGCGATGGACCCCGGCTACCGGGTCTGGGTGGGCGGACAGGCAGCCCAGCAGACCGACTTCACCGACTCGATCGCACAGGGCGCGCCCTGGGCGGCGCTCATCGTCGTCGCGGCCGTCCTCGTGCTGCTGTTCTGCATGACCGGCTCGTTCGTCGTCCCGCTGAAGGCGCTCATCATCAACACCTTCTCGCTGGTCGCCTCACTGGGGGCGACGGCCTGGCTGTTCGAGGGCGGCCACCTGGGGCTGCCGCGCACCGCAGGTCTGGAGACCTTCATCGTGGCCTGCCTCATGGCCTTCGGCTTCGGCCTGGCGATGGACTACGAGGTCTTCCTGCTGGCCCGCATCGCCGAGTACTGGCAGGCCGGCTACGACAACGACGAGGCAGTCGCCCGCGGCCTGCAGCGCTCGGGGCGGATCATCACCTCGGCGGCCGCCATCATCATCGCCGTCTTCCTGGGTTTCGTCTCGGGCGAGATGATCGCCATCAAGCAGATCGGGGTGGGACTGGCCATCATGGTCGCCGCCGACGCCACCCTCGTGAGGCTGCTGCTCGTGCCGGCGACGATGACGGTGCTCGGGCAGTGGAACTGGTGGGCCCCCGAGCCGCTGGCCAGGCTGTACCGGCGCCTCGGCGGGCAGGACCGGGTGAAGGACGGCGCGGCGCAGCAGTGACATCCCTCGCCCGGCCCCGCCGGGGACGGCCGGGACTTACCACGGCGAACACCAGGAGAGGAGAGCGACAGCCCCCCGCCCCGAGCGGGGCGGCCGGGGCAAGGACGTCATCGCAGCAGCGATGTCCCGTCAGCCGTTGCGCCTGCGGCGGGCCTGGCTGATCCTCCGCCACAGGGCACCGCCGGTGCCCTCCTGCCCGGTCTGCACGTAGCAGAGCGCGTTGGGGTTGCGCAGCACGACCTCGACGTCGATGCGCCCGCGCACCGAGCCGGCGACGAGCAGCCGGTCGCCGGTCTTCAGTTCGAACTCGGGACCCGGCCGGTCGATCGTCTTGGCGCCGCGCCGGATCATGAGGACGACGGCCTCGCTGCGCCAGCCGCGCGAGGTCGGATCCGTCAGCAGGTGCTCCACCGTGACGGTGCGGCCCTGAGCCAGCACCTCGCAGACCGCCTCGGCGCCGTGGTGGCGCAGTACGACGTCCCACAGCTCCGGGATGCGGCCGCGCCCGTAACGGGCCAGCCGGTCGCACAGCAGCTTGCACTCCTTCTCGGAGTACTGGCTGATGCGCTTGAGGTACTGGCCGAGCAGGGGCGTGGTGATGCGCGCCAGGAACTCCTGGGCGACGATGTGGCTCGGCACCATGGACAGGTCATCGGTGAAGGCGTCGAACAGCGGTGCGTTGGCGGTCTGGTTCTGGCGGGTGACGATGAAGATGTCGGGGTTAAGGTCGCGGGCGGTCACGGCGATGGCGAGGTTCTTCGTGTCGGACGCGTTGCCGGCGACGAGGCCGTCGGCCTCCTTGACGCCGGCGGCGAGTAGCGACTCGGAGTCGATGCCCGAACCGCGCACGTCCACGCCGCCCTCGTCGTAGTGGGCGATGTCGATGACCGACACCTCGATGCCCGAACCGCGCAGCTCCTCGACCATGGCGTGGCCGAAGCGCCCGAACCCGCACATGATCCACTTGCCGCGCGGCGGCTGGCGGGGTTCTGGCATCGGCTCGCCCTTGAGCCCGACGAGGGTCTCGCGGAGCCGGTAGCGCTCGGGGGTCGTGATGGCGGCGGTGAGCTGGCGCGCGAACCGTTCGAAGGGGTTGACGACCAGGTCGCCGCCGAAGACACCGACATGGGTCTCGGTCTCCTGGTTGCGGATGCGCGCCAGGACGGCGACGCGCGGGGCGAGCAGCCGGGTGGTGACGGCGATGGCCTGGTTCTTCTCGTCGTCGTCGGTCAGGGCCATGACGCCGCGGCAGTGCGGTGCGAGCAGGCCCGCGTTCGCCAGCACCTGCGGCTGGGAGGCGTCGGCGGCGATGAGCGGCGGGTCCTGGTGGAACTCCTCCAGCCGCAGCCGGGCCAGCCGTTCATCGTCGCGTTCGATGACGACGAACCGCAGGTTGAGACGGTCGAGGCCGTGGCAGACGAGCGTGCCGGTCTCGCCGGCGCCGACGACGATGTAGAAGGGCTCGCGGATCGAGTAGATCTTGCGGACGCCGCGGGACTGGCGCACGGCGTTCTGGAAGGAGTTCTCCTGCAGCAGGGCCAGGATGCTCACCAGCGAGTAGTACCAGCCGATGACGGTCGCGTAGATCGTGCCGAGCATCCACAGTCGCTGGGCCGTGGAGTAGGCCTCCGGGATCTCGCCGAGCCCGATCGTCGTGCCGGTGAAGCTCACGACGTAGAAGGCCGTGAACATGTCCATCGGCTCGGTGGGATTGCCCTGTGCGTCGACGCCGGGGATGAGGCTCAGCCCGATGGTGCACACCGCGTAGATCCCGACGAGCAAGAGCAGCGGGAACCGCATCCTTCGCAGGATGAGGAAGAAGACGTCGGTCAACGCCCCTTGGCGGCGCGTCCGCGTTGAGCTTGCGGGCATGGCGGACTCAACGCCTGATCTGGATGATCTCGCTGATCAGGAGGACGACCGAGATGAGATTGGCCAGCAGGGCGCCGCCCGACATCGAGACGATGAGGGAGATGTGCTCGGACGTCATCGTCGTCGCGGCGATCTGGGTCGCCCACACCCAGATGATCGCGGCGGCCGCCAGCTGAAGGTCCGCGACCAGCGAGGTGGCCAGGTGGACGGCGCCCAACTGGGTGCGGTCGCCGAACTTCAGCACGGTGGTGATGAGGCTCACGACCAGTGCCGCTGCCAGCTCATAGCCGTTGTGCTGGGCCGGGTCGTCGATCCGCCCCAGGAAGAAGCCGAGGTTCAGTGTGGCGGCAAGGGTGACGAAGAAGCCGAAGACGACTTTTTCCAGGTTCATGACACTCCGATCCTGACGCTCTCGCCCACATTATTACCGACCCGCGTCGTGACCAATCGATCCCTCCGCGTCACAATGACCTCATGGACATTCAGGTCGTGCGCGCAGACATCACCACGGTAGCGGCCGATGCCATCGTCAACGCCGCGAACCCATCGCTGCTGGGCGGCGGCGGGGTGGACGGCGCCATCCACCGGGCAGGCGGCCCGGCCGTGCTGGAGGCCTGCCGAGAGTTACGGGCGACGAGCCTGCCCGACGGGCTGCCGCGCGGGCAGGCCGTGGCGACGACGGCCGGGCGGTTGCCGGCGCGCTGGGTGATCCACACCGCCGGCCCGGTCTTCTCCCGCACCCAGGACCGTGCGCAGGTCCTCGCCGACTGCTACCGCAACTGCCTGGCAGTGGCCGACGAGCTGGGCGCGGCCAGTGTCGCCTTCCCCACGATCTCGGCCGGTGTCTACGGGTGGCCGACGGCGGACGCGACCCGCATCGCGGTGGACACGCTCGCCGAGACGCCCACGCGGGTGGGCACGGCGATCCTCGTGGCCTTCGGCGACGAGGCGTACGAGGGCTACCTACGGGCGCTGGCGGAACGCCGGGGCTGAGGACGGGCGGCGCCGGGGCGGCGTCAGGCCCGCGCCGCTTCCCTGCTCTTGCGCCAGGAGCTGCCGAAGGCGACGACGAAGACGACCACGACGAGGGCGATCGCCACGTAGTTGGCGATCCTGGAGTAGACATCGAGCACCGCGGTGATGGGTGCGCCGACCAGGTAGCCGATGCCGGTGCAGCCGAGCAGCCAGATGAGGCAGACGGTGCAGTCCATGGCGAGGAAGCGCCGCACGCTCATCCGGTTGGCCCCGGCCAGGACGAAGACGACGGCCATGAGCGGCAGCGGGATGGGCACGTAGGCCAGGAACATGCCGAGCCAGCCGGCCTTGTCGGCCCAGCGTTCGACCCTCTCGTAGCGGCGCCGGGCGCGTTCGGAGCGGCCGGCCCAGACCTCGATCATGCCGCGGCCCCACAGCTTGCCGGCCCACCAATACACCCAGTCGAACTTGCAACTCGTGACGGTGCCGGCCACCAGGACGAGCACCCAGGGGATCATCGAGCGGTAGCCGCCCTCGCTCATCACGGCGCCGAACGTGGCGGCGCCAGTGCGTGAGCCGGTGACGGCCACCAGCACGGGGATGCGGCCGACGGCGCCGAGCAGCCAGGCCCGCAGCGGCATCATGGCGAGGCCGACGACACCGATGACGCCCATCCAGGCGAGACAGGCGATGTCGGACCTGCCGGGTTTGTGCCGCCAGGGCATGGCGGGGTCGTCCCACCAGTCCTTCTCCTCATCGGCCGGGACGGCGGCCAGGGCATCACCCGGCGCCCCGGCGGCCCGGGTGGAGGCTCCGGGATGCTCGTCGGCGGCGCCATGCGGGGCGAGAAGGTCGGCGGGCGCATCCTGGACGGGCTCGGCGGCGCGCCTGGGCTCATGACTCACGTGGCCTAGGCTACCTGCGCGCCGGAGCACGATGACGGGTTCCAGCTGCTGGGCACGGCTCCGTCCAACTCTGACGGGGCGGGCCCCGGGCATCGCTTTCGCCCGCGGGATCGTCTCCCGGCCACCAGAACGGGGATTACCCGGCGAACAAGGTCTTACGCCCGGTCACGACAGTAGCCACGCCGACATTGAGCAATACGACATGCATATAGCGAAGGCTCACCTAAGAAGGTAACGTCGGATCGGTGGATCTGATAACCAGCACAGCGCAGGCGCTGTCGCCCACTCACCGCGACACCACCCAGGCCGCGGCCCCTGCCAAGCCCGATCTGAGGGCCGGCCTCGTGATGATCGCGGCGATGGCCGTCGAGTCGGCCGTCGTCCGCACCGGCCTCGGCTCGGTGCTTGCCACCCTCTTCGCGCTCACCCTGTGCCTCCTGCTCGGCGCGGCCCGGGGCGCCTGGAAGCTGGGCGCCGTCTACGCGCTCCTGCTGATCGCCCAGCGGCTGTGCACCATCGGCGGCGCCATCCCCCTGGTGCCCTTCCTCGGCATCGCACTCACCCTCGTCGTCAAGGCCTACCCGATCTACGTCACCGGTTGGCTCGTGTTCCGCTCGCTCCCGATGGGCGAGGTCATGGCGGCGATGCAGAAACTGCTCGTGCCCGGAACGCTCCTGGTCGTCCTCATCGTCGTCTACCGCTACGTGCCCACCCTCGTGGGCGAGATCCGCGTGATCCGCTCCGGCGCACGGCTGCGCCACGCCCAGCCCGCCTGGCGGCGCTGGGTGCGGCACCCGGTCACCCAGTGCGAGCATCTCGTCGTCCCGGTGCTCATGCGCACCGGCCGGATCGCCGACGAGCTGGCGGCCGTCGCAGTCTGCAAGGGGCTCGACCCAGACGCCCGCCGCACCGCCCTGGTCGCGCCGCGCGTCCAGCCCGTCGACGTGGCGCTGGCGGGCGCCTGCGTCGCGGCCGTCGCCGGGCTGAAGGTGCTGGTCGGCTGAGATGGGCATCGAGTTCCAGCAGTTCCGCGTCGCCTACCTGGGCGACGACGGCCCCCTGCCGCCGGCCCTGGAGGGCATCGACCTGCTGATCCCCGACGGGCAGACCGTCCTGCTCACCGGCCCCTCGGGGTGCGGCAAGACCACCGCCCTGCGCTCGATCAACGGGCTCGTTCCCGGGTTCCATGAGGCGCAGACACGCGGCGGGGTACTCGTCGACGGCTCGCCGGTGGCGCAGTACACCACGGCCGAGCTGGCGTCCCGTGTCGGCTACGTCTTCCAGGACCCCCGCTCGGAATTCTTCACCTTCGACGTGCGCAGCGAGCTGGCCTTCCCCTGCGAGAACGCGGGCATCGAGCCGGCCGAGATCACCCGGCGGATCGACGAGACTGCGGCGGCGGTGGGCCTCGAACACCTGCTGGGACGGGGGCTCGCGAGACTGTCCAGCGGCGAGAAGCAGAAGGTCGCCATCGGCGCCGCCCTCATGATGCGCCCGCGCATCCTGCTCTTCGACGAGCCCTCGGCCAACCTCGACACCGAGGCCCTGGCGATGCTCACCGGGGTGATCGGCTCGCTCAGGGCCCGCGGGGTGACGGTGGTTGTCGCCGACCACCGCCTCGGCTACCTGGACGGCGTCCTCGACCGTGTCGTCGTCATGGACCACGGCCGTGTCGTCACCGACCTGGGCGCCGACGACATCGCCGCCCGGGACGCCCAGTGGTTCACCGACCGGGGCCTGCGCCGGCTGCACCCGCCCGCCCTCGAGTCGCGCCCGTGCACCGGGCCGATCCCGGACGGCGGCCTGCACATCGCCTCGGCCCGCTTCGCCCACCCCGGCCACGACGTGCTGTGGAGCATCGACGACCTTCACCTGCCCGCCCGCGGCGTGGTGGGCGTCACCGGCGCCAACGGCTGCGGCAAGACGACGCTCGTCAGGTTCGTCCTCGGCCTGCTCGCCTGCCGGGGCGCCCGTGTCCGGCTCGGCGGCTCCGACTGGCCGCGCCGCCGGCGCACCCGCCAGTGCGCCTACGTCATGCAGGACGTCGAGTACCAGCTGCTCGGCGAATCGGTGCGCGCCGAACTGCTCATCGGCCCCGAACCGGGCGAGCGGACCCGACGGCGGGCCGACGAGCTGCTCGCCCGGATGGGGCTCGACGCGCTGGCCGGGCAGCACCCCCTGACCCTCTCCGGCGGCCAGAAGCAGCGCGTGGGCATCGCCCTGGCCTGCATGAAACAGGCCCCGGTCATCTGCCTCGACGAACCCACCAGCGGCCTCGACGCAGCCGCCATGCGCGCCCTCTCGGGACTGCTGCGGCAGGTCGCCGAGGAGGGCGCGCTCGTGCTCGTCATCACCCACGACACCGAGTTCGCCGCCGAGACCTTCGACCACGTGATCCGCATCGGCGACCGCCGGATGCGGCTGGAAGCCGTCACCTGCGGCCCGCACGGCGGCACCCGGCAACCCTCGACAGAACGGAGACATCCATGAGCCAGACCGAACCCGACACCGCCCAGGGCCGCACGGCGCCCCAGGAGCGGGCCCGGTACAAGAACTCGGCGGTCCGCGACTACGTGACGATGGGCGTGTTCATCGCCCTGTACATCGTGCTGTTCATGCTGTGCGGCATGGTCATGGCCGCCGTGCCGATCATCATGGTGCTGCTGCCGGTGATCTTCGGCCTGTTCGGCGGCCTGGTCTTCACCGTCCTGCTCGGCAAGGTGCAGCGCCCCGGCTCGTTCCTCATCACCGGCCTCATCCTCGGCCTGTGCCTCATCACGATGGCCCCCGGCGGCTCCATGTGCTACATGACGATCCTCGGCGGTGTCGTCGCCGAACTCATCTACTCCCGGCTCGGGCGCCGCTCCTTCCGCGCGATGACCGTCGCCTACAGCGCCTTCATCGCCTGCTACGCGATCGGCGAGTACATCCCCTTCGTCTGGATGAAGCAGGCCTACCTGGACCAGTACGCCGACAACGCCGCCCTCGAGGTGGCCCGCGCGGGCACGGAGCTGCTGAACCCGCTGACGATGGCCGTGTTCTGCGTGCTCGGCGTCGTGGCCGCGGTCATCGGCTGCCACTGGGGCCGCGCGCTGACGAGGAAGCAGTTCAAGCGGGCCGGCATCGTCTGACCGGCCCCGCCCGTCGAGGAGGGAAGCGTTCCATGAGCACACCACCACCTGCGGCCGGCAGGCCGCCGAAGAACGTCTGGGAGCTGACCGCCGGCGCGCACCGCTCGATGCTGCTCGGCGGCCTGGCCGCCTTCATCGGCTCGGCCCTGAAGATCGTGCCGTACATCGGGCTGGTCGAGATCGCCCGGGGGCTCTGGTCGGGCGCGCCACGGGCCCACCTGTGGGGCTGGGTCGTGGCGTCCGCCGCCGCCATGGTCGTGCACGGGGTCGCCTACACGGGCGCCGTCGGCGCGAACCACCGCACCGAGGCGGCGCTGCGCTACGAGCTGCGGCTGCGCCTGGTCGACAAGCTCAAGCACGTGCCGCTCGGCTGGTTCAACGACCGGTCCAGCGGCGTGGTCCGCAAGGCGATCACCTCGGACACCAGCTCGATCCACTCACTCGTCACGCACCTGTCGGGCGACCTGGCGAACACCCTGGGGGTCGTCGTCGTGGGCTTCGGCTATCTGCTGTGGCTGGACGCCCGCCTCGCCGGGGCGCTCATCGCCGGCTGGCTGCTGCTGCTCGCCCTGTGCATGCTGCCGAGCCTGCGGGCCATGGGCAGGAGCTTCGAGGACTACTCGGCCGCCGAACGCGAACTCGCCGCGGTGACCGTCGAGATGGTCGACGGCATCAAGGAGGTCAAGAACTTCGGCATGACCGCCACGGTGTTCGGCCGTTTCGACGCCGCCCGCAGGCGGCACGCCGACGTCTCAATGGAGTGGATGAACTCCTCGGGAATCGGGGTGGCGATCGTCGGCGCGGCCATGCAGCCGGCCACGATCCTGGCCCTCACCACCGGCATCGGCTACTGGTTCGTCCGCATGGGATGGACCCAGCCCCTCACGGTGCTCGCCTTCGCCCTCGTCTGGGTGGGCATCCCCGAGGGCCTCATGGCGCTGGTGCAGATCTTCCAGCAGGTCTACGCGGCGGCCGAGGCGGCGCGGTCAACCCTCGACGTACTGTCAGCCGAGGAACTGCCCGAGCCGGCCGCCCCGGCCGTGTACACCGCCGACCGCTCCCTCATCGAGCTGGAGCACGTGTCCTTCTCGTACGAGCCCGGCACACCGGTCATCAAGGACGTCAGCCTCACCTGCCGTCCCGGCACAGTGACCGCGCTCGTCGGCCCCTCCGGCGGTGGCAAGTCGACGCTGGCCAAACTCATCGCCCGCTTCTGGGACGTCGACTCGGGCCGGATCAAAATCGGCGGCGTCGACGTGCGCGACCAGACGAACCAGCAGCTCATGAGCTCGATGTCGCTCGTCTTCCAGGAGATCATGACCGCCACCGACACGGTCGCCCAAAACATCGCCCTGGGCAGGCCCGATGCCACCCGCGATGAGATCGTCGAGGCAGCCCGGGCGGCGCACATCCACGAGAGGATCATGACGCTGCCCGACGGCTACGACACGATGCTCGGGGAGGGCGCCGGTTTCCTGTCCGGCGGCGAGGCGCAGCGCCTGACCATCGCCCGCGCCTTCCTGGCCGCTCCCCCGATCCTCATCCTCGACGAGGCCACGGCCCAGGCCGACGCCCACTCCGAGCTGGAGATCCAGCGGGCCATCACCGCCCTGGCCCGGGGCAGGACGGTCGTGATGATCGCCCACCGGCTGTCGACCATCCGCAGCGCCGACCAGATCGCCGTCGTGGACGGCGGGCGAGTCGCCGAGGTCGGCACCCACGACCAGCTGCTGGCGGCCGGCGGGCAGTACGCCGAGCTGTGGGCCGCGCAGAACCAGACGATGACAGGAGCCCGGCATGCTTAGACGCTTCAACACCTTCTTCGACCGGCCCTCGACGATCTACCTGCTGATCGCCGGCTACGTCGTCGCGGCCGTCCTGCAGGGCATCGCCTTCAGCGCGTTCATCGGTTTCCTGCGCGCCTTCCTCGGACCCGACCCCTCCCGGGCGTGGGGCCCGATGTGGGTACTCATCGGGTTCGGCGCGGCCTCCTTCGTCGTCCAAGCCGCCACCCTGATCCGTGCGAACAGGGTGAGCGCCTACGACGTCTGCGGCAACGCCGTCGCACGGATCGGTTCGCGCGTCGTGCGGCTGCCGCTGGGCTGGTTCGACTCGGGTTCGGTCGGGCGGGTCTCCTCGGCCATCTCGACAGAGACCGACAACCTGTCGCACCTGGCCCCCGTCGTGCTGCCGCAGTTCATCTCGGGAATCGTCACCCCGCTCACGGTGATGGTCGTCACCTTCTGCTACGAGTGGCGTCTCGGCCTCATCATGGCCCTCGTGGTGCCGGTCGTCGTCCTGCTGTGGAACTGGGCCTCGCGGCTGCTCATGACAGAGCACCAGGAGGCGCCCGCCATCGCCGCACGGACCGCCTCGGCAACCATCGAGCACGCCCACCTGCAGCCGGTGCTGCGCGCCCAGGGCATCTCGGGCACCGCCTGGCCGCCCCTCGCGAAGGCCCTCGACGACGAGAACCGCGGGCTGGACGCGATCATGACGGCCCAGGGACGCCCGGCCATCGCCTTCGGCCTGCTCGGCCAGGCCTTCTTCGCCGCAGTACTGGCCGCCGGCCTGGGCGTCGTGCTGGGCGGCGGGCTCGACGTCGCCGCCTTCGTCGCCATCGGCGTCATGGCGGCCCGATTCACCACGCCCATCTCGCAGTCGGTGTTCTACGCCGCCGCCCTGCAGCAGGACATGGTGAGCCTCGACACGATCGAACAGATCGTCCAGACCCCGGCCCTGCCCGAGCCGGCGCACCCCCGGCACCCGTCGGGCACCGGCATCGTCCTGGACGATGTGGGTTTCGGCTACGAGGCCGACGACACGCTCTTCGAGCACCTGTCACTGCGCGCCGACGAGGGCCGGATCACCGCGCTGGTGGGCCCGTCGGGCTGCGGCAAGTCGACGATCGTCAAGCTCATCGCCCGCTTCTGGGACGTCGGCTCGGGCTCGATCAGTGTCGGCGGCGTCGACGTGCGGCGCATCGACTCCGCCGAGCTCATGGGCATGGTCTCGATGGTCTTCCAGGACGTCTACCTGTTCGACACGACGATCGCCGAGAACGTGCGCCTGTCCCGCCCGGACGCGAGCGAGGCGGAGCTGGCCGCAGCCATCTCGAGGGCCGGGCTGGACGCCGTCGTCGCCGCCCTGCCCGACGGCCTCGACACCCGGGTCGGTGAGGGCGGGCTGCGGCTGTCGGGGGGCGAGCGGCAGCGGGTCTCGATCGCCCGCGCCTTCCTGAAGGACTCCCCCATCCTGCTGCTGGACGAGATCACCTCGGCGCTGGACGCCGAGAACGAGTCGGCCATCACGCAGACGCTGGCCGAGCTGGCGGCCGGGCGGACGGTCGTCGTCATCGCCCACCGCCTGTCGACGATCATGAACGCCGACCAGGTCTACGTCCTGTCCGGGCGCGAGCACGGCGGCCCGACCCGCATCGTCGAGCAGGGCTCCCCGGCCGAGCTCGCCGCAGGTGACGGCATGTTCGCCGCGCTGGTGCAGGACTTCTGGCGGACCGCCCGCTGGAGCGTGCGCTGAGCGTCTCGCCCCTGGGGTGCGCGAGGCCCCGCTACCCGTCGGATTGTCGGGTGCGGGGCCTCGATCGGTTCGGTACGGGGCGGGTCAGCCCTCGTAGCCGCCGGCCAGCCAGCGCAGCGTGTAGCCGGCGTGCAGCTCTGCGGCGATCGGCAGGGCCGCCTCGTCGAGCGCGAACTCGTAGGTGTGGTGCGGGTGGCTCGTGGCGGGGGTGCCGCCGGAACCGACCCGGGCGTAGACGCCTGGCGCATGGTGCAGGAAGACCGCGAAGTCGTCGCCGCCTGCGCTCTTGGGGCTGTTGGTGACGACCTGCTCGACGCCCGGCACCTCGAGGGCCACCCGGGCGGCGAAGCGCGCCGCCTCGGGGTCGTTGTCGAGGACGTCGGCGTAGACGGTGCGGGTGAACTCGGCGGTCGTGTTGTGGGCACGGGCCGTGGCGTCGGCGATGCGTTCGAGCGAGGCCAGCACGGTGGCGCGCACCTGCTCGTCGAAGGCGCGCACGGTGCCCTCGATGTGCGCCGACGAGGCGATGATGTTGTAGTTCTCGCCCGAGGTGAACGTGCCGATGCCCACGACGGCCTCGGCGAAGGGGTCGAGTTCGCGGGACACGATCTGCTGGGCCTCGACGACGATCGAGGCGCCCGCGACGAGCGCGTCACGGCACAGGTGCGGCCTGGAGACGTGGCCGCCCTTGCCGTGCACGTCGATCGAGAAGTGGTCGACGCTGGCCCACTGGGGGCCGGCGGTCGCGCTGACCGTGCCCACCGGGAGTTCGGAGGACAGGTGGAGGCCGAAGACCTGGTCGAGGCCTTCGAGGACGCCCTGCTTCTCGAAGATGAGGCCGCCGGCTCCGATCTCCTCGGCCTGCTGGAAGGCGAACTTGATGGTGCCGTTGAAGTCGGCGCGGTGCGCCGCGAGCACCTCGGCGGCGGCCAGCAGGGCGCTGACGTGGCCGTCGTGTCCGCAGGCGTGGTTGGCCTCGCTGGTCGTGTTGGCCCACTCGGCGCCGCACCCGTCGCGCAGCGGCAGGGCGTCGATGTCGGCGCGCAGCATGAGCGTCCTGCCCGGGCCGGCGCCCTCGAGGGTGCCGAGCACGCCGGTCTCGCCGACCTTGACGTGGCCGATGCCCAGCTCATCGAGACGGTCGGCGATGTACTTCGCCGTGCCGAACTCCTTCAGGCTCGTCTCGGCGTGCTGGTGAAGATGACGCCGGTCGGCGATGATGCGCCCGGTGAGCGCCTCGATCTCGGCGTGGATGCCCTGCTGGGTGAAACTCATGGTGTCTTCCGTTGCTGTGGTGACCCGGGCCTGCGGGGCTCCCGCCGGCCCGGGCCGCCGGATGGTTGTGAACGCGCCGGTCAGGCCGCCGTGCTCTGCGCGGCGCTCGGGCTGAGGGACGGGGCGCCCTCCCACACGGGGAACTGCGAGCCCTTGTAGGCGTCGGCGATGGTCTGGGCCACCTCCTCGGTCTGGAAGTACTCCACGACCTTCTTGTAGGTCTCGTTGTCGGTGTCCTCGGCGCGGGCCGCGATGACGTTGTAGTACGGCGCCGACTCCTCACCGACCTCCTCGCGCAGCAGCGCGTCCTCGCTGGGCAGCAGGCCGGCGTCGACCGCGATGTCCGCGTTGATGGCGGCCAGGTCGCTGTCGCTCAGGGAGCGGGCGGTCTGCGCGGCGTCGAGCTCGGTGATCTGCAGGTTCTTCGGGTTGTCGGTGATGTCCTCCTTCGTGCCGGTCACGCCGGCCTCGGGATCAACGGTGATGAGCCCGGCCTTCTCGAGCAGCTTGAGGGCCCGGCCCCCGTTGGAGACGTCGTTCGGGATGGTCACGGTGGCCCCGTCGGGCAGCGCGTCGAGGTCGTCGTAGGTGTTCGAGTACAGGCCCATGGGCTCGATGATCGTGTAGCCGATGGAGGTGAGGTCGGTGCCGTGCTCGGAGTTGTAGGTCTCCAGGTAGATCTGGGTCTGGAAGCTGTTCAGGTCGACCGAACCGTCCGACAGGGCCTGGTTCGGCTGCACGTAGTCGGAGAACTTCACCAGCTCGATCTCGATGTTCTCGTTCTCCTCCAGGTTCGCCGCGGCGGTCTCCCACGGCTCGTTGTTGTCACCGTAGACACCGACCTTGACGGTGGTGGTCTCCTCACTGTCCGAGGACGATCCGGAGCAGCCGACCAGGCTGACGGACAGGACGGCGGCCAACCCTGCGGCCGCGAGCTTGAGCTTCATGACGGTTCCTTCCCTGCGATGTGCTGTTCGGTTTCGTGCGATGCGATGTCCCGGGTGACGGGCCCGCCGCGGATCCGCTGGGCGACGAGCCGGTCACGTGCGGGACGAGTCGTGTCAGGCCGCTGTGCTCTGCGCGGCGCTCGGGGAGGCCGACGGGGCACCGTCCCAGACGGCGATCTGGGAGCCCTTGGTGGACTCGGTGATGGTCTGGGCGACCGCGTCACTCTGGTAGTACTCCACGACCTTCTTGTAGGTCTCGTTGTCGGTGTCCTCGGCGCGGGCCGCGATGACGTTGTAGTACGGCGTGGACTCCTCACCGACCTCCTCGATGAAGATCGAATCGGTGCTCGGGATCAGCCCCGCGTCGACGGCCATGCCGGAGTTGATGACCGCGGCGTCCACGTCCTCCAGCGAGCGGGCGGTCTGCGCGGCGTCGAGCTCGGTGATCTGCAGGTTCTTCGGGTTGTCGGTGATGTCATCGGTGGTCGGGGTCAACCCCGCGGCGGGGTCGACGGTGATGAGCCCCGCCTTCTCGAGCAGCTTGAGGGCCCGGCCCCCGTTGGAGGCGTCGTCCGGGATGGACACGGTGGCCCCGTCGGGCAGCTCGTCGACCGAGTCGACCTCGTTGGAGTAGATGCCGAGCGGGGCCATGAGGGTGTAGCCGATGGAGGTGAGGTCGGTGCCGTGCTCGGAGTTGTAGGTCTCCAGGTAGATCTGGGTCTGGAAGCTGTTCAGGTCGACCGAACCGTCACTCAGCGCCTGGTTCGGCTGCACGTAGTCGGAGAACTTCACCAGCTCGATCTCGATGTTCTCGTTCTCCTCCAGCGCCTCGGCGGCGGTCTCCCACGGTTCGTTGTTGTCACCGACGACACCGACCTTCACGGTGACCCGCTCCTGGTCCGCCCCGGACGAGGAGTCCGAGGACGAGCCGGAGCAGCCGACCAGGCCGACGGACAGGACGGCGGCCAACCCGGCGGCCGCGAGCTTGAGCTTCATGAGTTCTCCTTCACGATAGAAGTTGTCGAGTGTGTTCAGTGGGTGACGCGCTTGACCAGGAAGTCGGCGATCGCCTGGGAGACGTAGACGAGGACGAGGATGACGAGCGTGCAGACGATGGTGACGTCGGTCTGGAATCGGTTGTAGCCGCGGGAGATCGCCAGATCGCCCAGGCCGCCGCCGCCGACGATGCCGGCCATCGTCGTGAGTCCGATGAGGCTGATGATCGTCAGCGCCGAGACGCGGATGATGCCGGGCCGGGCCTCGCGCAGGTAGACGCGGAAGATGATCTCCATCGGGCCGGAGCCCATCGCCTGGGCCGCCTCGATGACGCCCGGGTCGACCTCGAGCACCGCGTTCTGGATCTGGCGGGCGTAGAACGGCACCGTGCCGATGACGAGCGGGACGAGGGCGGCCGTGGTGCCGATCGTCGTGCCCGTCAGGATGCGGGTGAGCGGGCCGACCAGGGCGATGAGGATGACGAACGGGATCGAGCGGAACAGGTTCACGAGCTTGTCGAGCACCCAGTACAGCACCGGGTGCGGCAGGATGCCGCGCCGGTCGACGACGACCAGGAGCGTGCCCAGGATGATGCCCAGCACGCCGGCGATGAGCGCCGAGACGGCCGTCATGTAGCAGGTCTCGACGGTGGCGTCCCACAGGTCGCCGGGTCTGCTCGAAACGTTCGGCAGGAGGACGTGCGCCGCGTTGGTGAGCCAGTCGATCATCGCTGTTCCTCCTGGTCGTCGCCGGGGGTTCCGGGTTCATCGGTGGCGCGGCGCCGGATGGATTCGATCTCGGCCTCGCTGTAGTTGTGGACGCGCACGCCGGAACGGGCCAGCCAGGCCTCCGCCGCGTCCAGGTCGGGCTGGGCGCCCGACAGGCTGAGCAGCAGATTCCCCACCGGCGTGCCCGCGATGACCTCGACGTTGGCGAACAGGATGTTCGCGTTGACGTTGTAGTCGCGGGCCAGCGTGGCGACCATCGGGTCGCCGGTGGAGCCACCGGCGAACTGCAGGGAGACGAGACGGTCGCCGTTGCCGAGCCGGATCAGGTCGGGGTGGGTGATGACCGTCGTGATGCCGGCGTCGACGTGGTTCGCGGTGTCGATGAAGTCGCGGGTGAGCGGCTGCTGCGGGTTCGTGAAGACGTCGACGGCCGAGCCCCGCTCGATGATGCGGCCGTCCTCCATGACGGCCACGTCGGAGCAGATCTGCTTGATGACGCCCATCTCGTGGGTGATGAGGACGATCGTCAGCCCGGTCCGGGCGTTGAGCCGGCCGAGCAGGTCGAGGATTCCGCTGGTGGTCTTCGGGTCGAGGGCGCTGGTGGCCTCGTCGCAGAGCAGCACCGTGGGATCGTTCGCCAGGGCGCGGGCGATGGCCACGCGCTGGCGCTGGCCGCCGGACAGCTGACTCGGGTAGGCGCCGACCCGGTCGGCCATGCCGACCAGGTCGAGCAGGTCCATGACGCGGGCGTGGATCTCGCTCTTCGTCCGGCCGTTGCCCCTGAGCGGGTAGGCGACGTTGTCGAACAGGGTGCGCGATCCCAACAGGTTGAAGTGCTGGAAGATCATGCCGATGCGTTTGCGGGCGGTGCGCAGCTGGGTCGGCGTGAGCATGGTCATCTCCTGCCCGTCGACCCTGACCGAACCCGACGTGGGGCGCTGCAGCAGGTTGATCGTCCGTACGAGGGTGGACTTGCCTGCCCCTGAGTAGCCGACGATGCCGTAGACGTCACCGTCGTTGACGGTCAGATCGACGTCGCGTACCGCGTGGATCCGCTCCCCGGGACTGTGCCCGGGGAAGGTCACGTTGACGCCGGTGAGTTCGATCACCTGTACTACCTCCCGTTGAGGCCACACTGCGGCCGTGATGGATTGTCGAAGAAGGGATGTGGGACGGCCCGCAGCCGCACTCGTCCTTGGGCAGGGGATCGGCAGGGGCGGATGCCTCTGGGCCTTGACGCCATGTGTCAACGCGCCGGTCGGCCCGACCAGGCGCGACAGCCGGGTCAGCAGATGTGACACATGGCGCTGGTCATTCGACAACCAGCGGCGAAGGTGCGCATCAGAGGAAATTCCACGGGACAATGATGCCCGAGAGCGACGGATGTGGCAAGAAAGCTCTGGGTGAGGGGTGGGGGGACCGAGCGCCGCAGCTCTCATGACCGGCCGCCCGCCGTATGCGAGAATACGGGTGCGGACGAAGACGTCCTTCGTCCTGCTCTACTACGGATCGTCGGGCACGTTCCTGCCCGTGGAAAGGTGTGGTGGCTCATGGCCACTGTCAGTTACAAGGACGCTACCCGTATCTATCCCGGCGCCGACCATGCGGCGGTCGACAAGCTCAACCTCGAGATCGGGGACGGCGAGTTCATGGTGCTCGTCGGCCCGTCCGGCTGCGGGAAGTCGACATCGCTGCGCATGCTCGCCGGGCTGGAAGAGGTCAACTCCGGCTCGGTGTGGATCGGCGACCAGGACGTCACCGGTCTGGCACCGAAGGACCGCGACGTCGCCATGGTCTTCCAGAACTACGCGCTCTACCCGCACATGACCGTCGCGGACAACATGGGTTTCGCGCTCAAGATGAAGGGCGTGGCCAAGGACGAGCGCGAGAGCCGGGTGCTCGAGGCCGCCAAGCTGCTCGGACTCGAGGACCTGCTCACCCGCAAGCCGAAGAACCTGTCAGGCGGCCAGCGCCAGCGCGTCGCCATGGGCCGCGCGATCGTCCGCGACCCGCAGGTCTTCCTCATGGACGAGCCGCTCAGCAATCTCGACGCCAGGCTCCGCGTGCAGACCCGCACCCAGATCGCCGCCCTGCAGACCCGTCTGGGCGTCACCACCGTCTACGTCACCCACGATCAGGTCGAGGCCATGACGATGGGCGATCGTGTCGCGGTCATGAAGGACGGCAAGCTGCAGCAGGTCGACCGCCCGCTCGCCCTGTACGACAGCCCGAAGAACCTCTTCGTGGCCGGTTTCATCGGCTCGCCCGCGATGAATCTGCTCCCGGCCAGGGTCGTCGACGGCGGCGTCGAGCTCGGCGATCTTGTGCTCCCCGTTCCGCGGGAGACCACCGAGCGCGCCACCGGCGCCGATGTGGTCCTGGGGGTGAGGCCGGAGAACTTCGAGCTCTCGCCCACCGGCGAGGGGCTCACGATGACGGTCAATGCGGTCGAGGAGACCGGCGCCGACTCGTACCTGTACGGCTCGCTGACCGGCGTCCCCCACGACCAGCAGGTCGTCGCCCGGGTCACGACCCGCACTCCCCCGTCCCGTGGCGAGCGGGTCCTCCTGCACATCGACCCCGCGAAGGTGCACGTCTTCGACAAGACGACCACCGAGAGGATCTCCTGATCCCCGACACAACAACTCGCCCGGCCGCATGAGGGGCGGGCCCGCTTGGTCCGGGCCCGCCCCTCATGCTGTCCTCCTGGTGAACCCGTCGGCGCGGCGGGGGCCGGGCGGCTATCGTCGGATCAGGGCGTCGGCAGCGCCCATGCACGACCAGGAGGCACCCATGAGCCAGGAAGAGCCCGCACTGTCCCCCCTCGCCCGCGCCGTGCGCGCCGGCTTCGACACGGACACCCAATACGGTTCGGTGACCCCCGTCCTGTACCCGAGCACCAACTACCGTTTCCCCTGCCTCGGCCAGGGGAAACCGCCCTTCGACTACGCCCGCACGACCAACCCGACCCGCTCCCTGCTGGCCCGCGCGCTCGCCGACCTGGAGCACGGCGTCGACGCCACCGTCACCGCCTCGGGTCTGGGCGCGATCACCACCACCATTGAGGCGCTCGTCGGGCCGCGGGGACGCGTCGTCGCCCCCGCCGACTGCTACGGCGGCACGTGGCGGCTGCTCGACCACCTGGCCTCCCGCGAACGGATCGAGATCGACTTCATCGACATGGCCGATCCCGGCCAGGTCCAGGCCGCCCTGGCCGCCCCGGCCGAGCTGGTCCTGGTCGAGACGCCCTCGAACCCGCTCCTGCGCATCACCGACATCGCCGCCACCGCCGAACTCGCCCACGCCCACGGCGCGCTCCTCGTGGCCGACAACACCTTCTGCTCGCCGCTGCTGTCGAACCCCATCGACCTGGGGGCCGACGTCGTGCTGCACTCCACGACGAAGTTCATCAACGGCCATTCCGACGTGGTCGGCGGCGTGGTCGTCTCCTCGACCACCGAGCTCGGTGAGCAGGTGCAGCACTGGGCCGGCACCCTCGGGCTGACCGGCGGCTCCTGGGATTCGTGGCTGACCCTGCGCGGGCTGAGGACGATCGACGCGCGCCTGCGCGTCCACCAGGAGAACACGGCCGCCGTCGTCGAGCTGCTGCAGGCCAGCGACATGGTGCCGGTCGTCAACTACCCGGGCCTGCCCGATCATCCGGGCCATGAGCTGGCCGCCCGCCAGCAGAACGGTTTCGGCTCGCTGCTCAGCTTCGAGCTGGACGGCGGCTTCGAGGCGGTCAAGGCCTTCGCCGAGGGCCTGGTCGCCATCGACCTGGCGGAGTCCCTCGGCGGCACCGAGTCACTGCTGGCCCACCCGGCGACCATGACCCATGTGGGCATGACGCCCGAGGCGAGGGCGGCGGCGGGTATCAGCGACTCCCTGCTGAGGCTGTCGGTCGGCATCGAGCCCATCGGTGATCTCACGGCCGACCTGACCGCCGCCCTCGAGCGCGCGGCACGGGCCGCGCAGGCCTGACCGGGGCCATGACCCTGCGCTGATGCGGCGTCCAGCGGGGCGAAACGCCCCGCTGGACGCCGCCGGGTGGCACACTGGTCCCGTGCCACGATTTCTGTCAGCGAAGCCGGATGCCCGGCTCATTCCCCTGCCCTGGGGCACACCGCTGGCTGAATGGCCGGTTGAGCATCTCGTCGCGCTTCCGCGCGGCATCTCACGCCACGTCGTGCGGTTCATCAAGGTGGGTGACCAGGTCTACGGCGCCAAGGAGGTCGTCGAGCACGTGGCCATCCACGAGTACCGTCTGCTACACGATCTGAGGCGTCTCGGCACCCCCTCGGTGGAACCCGTCGCCGTGGTCAGCGGACGCGTCGACGCCGACGGCGTCCCGCTCGACCCCGTTCTCATCACGAGACACCTGGACTTCGCGTTGCCCTACCGCTCACTGTTCAGCCCCGGCGTGCGCCACGACACCGTCATGCGCCTGCTCGACGCCATGGTCGTCCTGCTGGCCCGCCTCCACCTGCTGGGCTTCATGTGGGGGGACGTCTCCCTGTCGAACATCCTCTTCCGCCGCGACGCGGACACCTTCGCCGCCTACCTCGTCGACGCGGAGACCGGTGAGCTGCACGACCAGCTCACCGACGGTCAGCGCTCCCACGACCTCGAGATCGCGCGCGTCAACATCTTCGGCGACTTCTGCGATCTCGAGGCCGGCGGCCTGCTGGACGAGTCGCTCGACCCGCTCAGCCTCGTCGAGACGATCGAGTCGCGGTACCACGAGTTGTGGGACGAGTTGACCGGTCTCGAGGAGTTCTCCGACTCGGAGCTGTACCGCATCGAGTCCCGCGTGCGCCGCCTCAACGCCCTGGGCTTCGACGTCGCCGAGCTCGACATCCAGACCAGCCCCGACGGCCGGACGATCTCGATCCAGCCGAAGGTCGTCGACGCGGGACACCACTCCCGGCGCCTCATGCGCCTGACCGGGCTCGACACGGAGGAGAACCAGGCCAGGCGGCTGCTCAACGACCTGGACACCTTCCGGGCGCGGATGCAGTTGCAGGACGCCGACGAGTCCGTCGTGGCCCACCAGTGGCTCACCGAATGCTTCGAACCGGTCATCAGCGCGATTCCGCCCGAGCTGAGCGGCAAACGCGACCCCGCCCAGATCTACCACGAGGTCCTCGACTACCGCTGGTACATGTCCCAGCGGGAGGACCGCGAGGCGCCCCTGGTCAAGGCGACCAAGGGCTACGTCCGCGATGTGCTGAACACGCTGCCGGACGAGGCGATGAGCAGGGACGTGCTCGTGACGGTCGACGGCGGCGATCACCGGCTGATCAACCCCTACGACCCCTCCCTGGGATTCGTCGATGACCTGGAGGGGGACGAGGGCCCCGTCCACGATCCGTGGGAGGAGGCCGCCGAGGGCATCGACGCCGGCCAGGCGGAGGTCTTGGACGTCGACGCGTTGCGCAGGCGGGGCTGAGCCCCTCGGCCGTCACGCGCCAGGCGCGCCGGTCAGGGTTCGATGTCCTCGTCGTCCCAGAACTCGTCGTCCTCGTCCCCGTCACCGGGGGCGTCCTCGGTGCGGATGACCCTGGCCAGCCGGCCCAGCTGGTCGGCGCCGAGCGTGATGAGTCCCGGCTGGTCACCGGCACGCAGCGTGTACCCGCCCATCGGGTCGGCGGCGGCACCGATGATCGGGGCCTCGTCGAGTTCGGGTTCCGGAGCGGTCACGAAGGGGTCGTCGCCGGCGGCGGGGCTCTCGTCGTGGTCCGGAGGGTTCACGCGCGGCACCCCGCCGATGGCCTCCCTCACCCGCTCGCCGATGCTGCTGGTGCGGGGGTTGTGCTTGCGTGTCTCGGCCATGGACGGGGGCTCCTTGCGTGATTGATCGGGGCGGTGGCACCGGACCGTGCCGTTCCCGGACGGGCGTCATTCAACCCTAACCAAGGCGGCGCGGACGCGCATGTCCGACAACGCGGCGGGGCCGGCACGCCCAGTGGGTGTGTCGGCCCCGCCGCGGTCGGTTGGTGTGAGGAAGGCTCAGTCCTCGACGAGCACCACGTAGAGGGTGCGGGGACCGTGCACGCCGTCCACGCGGGACAGCTCGATGTCGCTCGTGGCCGAGCCGCCGGAGATGAAGGTCAGCGGGTGGCCGGCCTCGACCGAGGGGCGCAGGTTCTGCACCGACTCGGGGACGTCGGAGACCACCTGCGAGGCCTTGACCACGCAGACGTGCCGGTCGGGTACCAGGGACAGGGCGCGGCGGCCCTGGTCCTCGGTGTGGTCGAGCACGATGGTGCCGGTGTCGGCGATGCCGGAGGCGGCTGCCGTGACGACGGCGTCGGTCTGGTCGAGGGTCTCGTGGGAGAGCTGCGGCTCGTCGACACGGACCTCGAAACCGGCGGCGGTCATGGCGTCCTGCCAGGACTTCTCCAGCCCGGCGGGGACGACGACCGAGTCCGTGGCGCCGGTGGCCTTCAGCCCGGCGACGACGGCCTCCGGCACGCCGGCCGGCTTCGACCGCACGACGGTGGCGGAGTAGTCGATGACCTTCTGCTCGAAGGTGCCCACGACGTCATCCATCTCGATGCCCAGGCCGTAGGTCCAGTTGACGGGCTGGTCCTTGACCGGGTCCTTCTCGGTGACGTCCACCGTGGCCCGGCGGATGCGAGCGAGAATCTCCTGCTTGGCGTCCATGGTCACTTCTCCTCTCCGCGGTTGGCCTTCCACCAGTCGCGGAACGTCTGGCTGGGAATGTGATCGACGTTGCGGTAGTCGAGCCACCGGTTGGCGACCGGCACGGGCAGCGGGCCGATCTTGTGCTTGCCCACCACGCGGCCGGCGGCGCGGGTGGCGTACATCGTCGTCTCCCAGTGCTTGTAGTCGCCGAGCACCCAGGCCGCGGCCTTCATGAGGGCCTTCTCGGCGGCAACCTCGACATCGGTCGAGAACTCCTTGCGCTCGGCGTCGGCGACGCGGTTGCGCAGGTGGACGATGATGTCGGTGAACGGGATCTTGACCGGGCAGACCTCGACGCAGGCCGCGCACAGGGTGCAGGCATAGGGCATGCCGCGGTCGACCGGGTCATCGATGCCGCGCAGCTGCGGGGTCAGCGTGATGCCGATCGGGCCCGGGTAGACCGAACCGTAGGCGTGGCCGCCGGCCCGCTCGTAGACCGGGCAGACGTTGATGCAGGACGCGCAGCGGATGCAGCGCAGCACCTCGCGGCCGACCGGATCGGCGAGCACGTTCGTGCGGCCGTTGTCCATGAAGACCACGTGCTGCTCCTGCGGGCCGTCGTTCGGGGTGACGCCGCTCCACACGGAGTTGTACGGGTTCATGCGCTCACCGGTGGCCGAGCGCGGCAGCAGCTTGAGGAAGATCTCGAGGTCGTCATAGCTCGGCAGGACCTTCTCGATGCCGACGAGCGAGATGAGCGTGTCGGGCAGGGTCAGGCACATGCGGCCGTTGCCCTCGGACTCGACGATCACCAGCGACCCGGTGTCGGCGAGGATGAAGTTGGCGCCGGAGACGGCGACCTTGGCGCGCAGGAACTTCTCGCGCAGGTGCAGGCGGGCGGCGTTGGCCAGTTCGGGCGGGTTGGACGTGATGTCCTCGGGGCACGGGCGGCCGTAGTTCTTCATCTCGCGCAGGAAGATCTCACGGACCTCGGCGCGGTTGCGGTGGATGCCGGGAACCACGATGTGGCTGGGACGGTCGTGGCCGAGCTGGACGATGAGTTCGGCGAGGTCGGTCTCCCAGGCGGCGATGCCCTGCTCCTCGAGGTGCTCGTTCAGGTCGGTCTCCTGCGTGGTGATCGACTTGATCTTCACGACCTCCTGGACGCCCTTGGCCTTGGCGATCTCACCGACGATGCGGTTGGCCTCCTCGGCGTCGCGGGCCCAGTGCACGTGGACGCCGTTGGCGGTGAGGGACTTCTCGGCCTGCTCCAGGTAGTAGTCGAGGTGACGGCCGACGCGGTTCTTGACCTCGTAGGCGGCCTGACGGATGTCCTCCCAGTTGGGGGTCTCGGTCACGCGCAGGGCGCGCTTGTTGCGGATCGTCGTCGTGGCGTTGCGCATGTTCTTGCGCTGGACGACGAGCTTGAGCTCGTTCTTGACGGCCTTGGGGAACTTCGGCTGTCCCAGGAAGGTGCCGCCGTGCTCGGGCGCGGGCGTCAGGCGGGCGACGCCGTAGTTGCCCTCGGTGATGCGACGCAGTTCAGTGGTCATGGCAGTCAGTCCTCCTCGGTGTTGGCCAGGATCTCCACCATGTGGATGGCCTTCACGCCGGCGTTCTGGCGGGAGAGGACACCACCGATGCTGAGCAGGCAGGAGTTGTCCCAGCCGACGACGTACTCGGCGCCGGTCTCACGGATGTGACGGGCCTTGTCGGCCGTCATCGTGGAACTCATGTCAGGGTTCTTGACGGAGAAGGTGCCGCCGAAGCCGCAGCACTGCTCCGCGGCGGGCAGGTCGACCGTCGTCATGCCCTTGACGTTCTCGAGCAGCTTGAAGGGGCGGTCGCCCAGCTTCAGCAGGCGCATGCCGTGGCAGCTCGGGTGGATGGTAACCAGGTGCGGGAAGTAGGCGCCCACGTCGGTGACGCCCAGGACGTCGACCAGGAACTCGCTGATGTCCAGCGAGATCTTGCTGGTGTGCTCGACGTCGCGCATCAGGCCCTTGTCACCGGCGTGCTCGGCCAGCATGGGGTGCTGGTCGCGCACGGCGGCGATGCAGGAGCCCGATGGCGCGACGACGTAGTCGTAGTCGCTGTAGGCCTTCACATACGACTCCACCATGCCCATCGACTCCTTGAAGTAGCCGGTGTTCGTGGTGAGCTGCGCACAGCAGGTCTGCTCCTTGGGGAAGTGGACCCTGCAGCCCAGACGCTCCAGCAGCTTGGTCATGGCGATGCCGGTCTGCGGGAACAGAACGTCATTGATACACGTGATGAACACCGCGACGTCCAGACCGGCGCCGGGAAGACCCGACGTACCGGCCCGGGTGCCGGGCGAGGTGGTGGTGGTCATGGAAGAACCTCCGTTGACATTGATGGGCGAGAGGAATCAGCTTCAGGGAAGCAGCCAGCTGAGGATCGGGGTCGACATCAGACCGGCGATGATGCACATGAACACGATGAGGATGATCGAGTACTTGAACACCTTGCGCAGAATCGTGGACTCGCCGCCGGCGAGGCCGATGGCGGTGGCGGCAACGGTCAGGGACTGGGGCGAGATCATCTTGCCGACGACACCACCGGCGGCACCGGAGCCGACGAGCAGGGAGCGCATGCCGTCCAGACCGAGGGCGTGCGCGGCGCCGACCTGCTCACCGATGCCCGACTGCAGGCCGGAGAACAGGATGTTCGCCGAGGTGTCGGAGCCGGTCACGTAGGTGCCGATCCAGCCGAGGATCGGGGCGAGGAACGGGTAGACGGCGCCGGCGCCGGCGATGAACAGGCCCAGGGCCAGCGTCTGGCCGGAGTCGCCCATGACGTAGGCGAGGGCGACGACGAGGCCGATGGTGATGAGCGAGAACTTCATCTTCTTGAGGTTGACGAGCAGCTCGCCGAACAGGTCCTTGGCCGAGACCTTGTAGATGATGCCGACCAGGATGGCGACGATCATGAGCAGGAAGCCGGGCGTGCTCAGCCACTGCCACGTGTAGGTCTGGTGGGCGTTGGCGGCGCCGGTGGTGCTCAGCAGGTCACCCAGGCCGGGCCAGGCCATCTTCACGTCGGCCTTGGCGAGCAGGGCCTTGACCGAGGGGAGGGCGGCGATGCCGAAGATCACGATGACGAGGATGTAGGGGACGAGGGCCATGAGGATGCGACCCGTGGTGAGCTTGGCGCCGCTCTCCTCGCTCTTGGTGACGGGCTCGGTCTCGAGTGCCGGGTCCATGGGGATGCCGATGCGCTCGGCGGCCTCGGCGCCGCCCTTGGGCTTCCAGAAGCGCAGGAAGATCATGGCCAGGCCGACGGAGATGACGGCGGCGAAGATCTCGGTGAGGTTGTACAGGCCGGTGCCGGCGATGACCCACTTGACGGCGCCGAAGATGACGCCGACGAAGAGGCCGAAGGGCCAGCACTGCTTGATGCCCTGCTTGCCGTCCATGATCCCGAGCATGAGGAAGGGGACGACCAGACAGAGGATGGCGCAGATGCGCGCGGTGACCGGGGCGACCTGGGAGACCTCGAGACCGCCGGTGCGGGCGGCCATCAGAACGGGCAGGCCCACGGCGCCGAAGGCGACGGGGACGGTGTTGGCGACCAGGGCGGTGACGGCGGCGCGCAGCTTGCCGAAGCCGACGGCGATGAGCATGGCCGCGGCGATGGCGACGGGGGCGCCGAAGCCGGCGAGGGCCTCGAGCAGACCGCCGAAGCAGAAGGCGATGAGGATGCCCAGGACGCGCGGGTCGTCGGAGATGAGGAAGAAGGTGCGCCGCAGGTCGTCGAAGCGGCCCGAGATGACGGTGACCTGGTACATCCAGATGGCGGCCAGCAGGATCCAGCCGATCGGGAAGAGGCCGTAGAGGAAGCCCTCGGCGCTGGAGGCGACCGCCATGCCGACGGGCATGTGGTAGGCGGTGACGGCGATGATGAGAGCAAGCCCCCACGACGCGAGACCGGCCCAGTAGGCCTTCCAGCGCAGCGCCCCGAGCGTGATGAGCATGCAGGCGATCGGAATGAGGGCCACGAGGGCCGAGGCCCACTGGTGACCGAGTGGGTTGGTGCTGGGAGTGAACGCTTCGAGCAGTACCACGAGAGTCCCCCGTTCGATGTTCTTGGACGATGAATGATGAGTCTCTCCACTGAGACGCGCACCATTCTGGAACGACAATAGGTCCTACCAATTGCCGGGGTCAAGAAACACGCTCTGCCTAGGGCATATTTTGGGACTGCTGCCGACCGAAACTACCGGACGGGGTGTCTCGATCCTCTTTCGCAAGCTTGACTCATCGACCACAATGGCCTCATGGCCAGGACGCGTGAGGCGAGGGCCGACCTGAACCGGTCCGAGCGCTGCCACGACTGCGCCATCCTGCAGGCCAAGGGCATGTCGGGCTTCGACGTGGCGTTGCACCACATCGAGTCCGAGATCCTGGCCGGCAACTACGTGGCCGGGATGCAACTGCCCCCCGAGCGGGAACTCGCCGCCCGCCTGTCGGTCGGCCGCGGAGCCGTCCGCGAGGCCATCCGCGTGCTGCAGGCCCAGGGCATCGTCGTCTCCGGCACGGGGCCGGGCAACGGCACCCGCATCCGCACCACCCCGGGGGACGCGCTGGGTCGCATGCTCCGGCTCCAGCTGGCTCTCGACGTCACCTCGGTCGAGGACCTGACCGAGACGCGCGTCGTCGTGGAGAAGGCCGCCACCGTCGCCGCGGCCCGTCAGGGGCCCGGCGCGGCGGTGCGCCGGGCCGAGATGCTCGTGGGGCAGATGGATCACCAGAAGGACCCCGATTCGTTCAACGAGCTCGACACGTCCTTCCACATCGCCATCATCGAGGCGAGCGGCAATCACATGCTGTCGATGCTGTCATCGGCCATCCGCCACACGCTGTCCGGCCCGATCCGTCAGGCCGAGGAGCACCTGGACAACTGGGACGAGGTGCGCGCCCAGCTCGTCGCCGAGCACCGGGGCATCCTCGCGGCCGTCAGGGTCCGCGACCCGGCCCTGGCGTCCGAGCTCGTCGAGAGGCACATCCGGCACTCCTACGAGGTGCTGCTGCCCAGTGGCTCCACCATCAATGCCGACCACACCCACGGGTGAGCCCATCCGTCACCGCACGCGAACCCGACGCAGTCCTCGCAGTGGAGCCCCGCGCCCGCGAGCCGGTGCTCGGTAGACTGCCGACGTGACGTTCCAGGTCTATGACGAGTCCACCGGCACCGTCGTGCCGTTCACCCCGCTGGTCGAGGGGACGGTGTCGATCTATCACTGCGGCCTCACCGTGCAGAGCCCGCCGCATCTGGGGCACATCCGCAAGGAGGTCGTCTTCGACGTCCTGCGCCGCTGGTTCACGGCGAACGGCTACCAGGTGAAGGTCGTCGCCAACATCACGGACATCAACGAGAAGATCTGGGCCAATGCCGAGGCGGCCGGCCTGGAGTGGTACGAGCTGGCCTACGCCATGGAACTCGAACTGCACCGCGCCTACACCGCGCTCGGCTGCATCCCGCCCGACTACGAGCCTCGTGCCACCGGCCACATCAGCGAGATGATCGAACTCACCCGGCGGCTCATCGAGCGCGGGCACGCCTACGTCGCCGAGGACGGCTCCGGCGACGTCTACTTCGACGTGCGCAGCTGGCCGGAGTACGGGTCCTTGTCCAACCAGCGCATCGAGGACATGGCCCCCGACGAGTCCGCCGACGAGCGCGGCAAGCGCGACCGCCGCGACTTCGCGCTGTGGAAGGGCAGCAAACCCGAAGAGCCCGCCACGGCGAGCTGGCCCAGCCCGTGGGGGCCAGGCCGCCCGGGCTGGCACCTGGAGTGCTCGGCGATGAGCCTGAAGTACCTCGGCGAGACCTTCGACATCCACGGCGGGGGCCTCGACCTGCGCTTCCCCCACCACGAGAACGAGCAGGCCCAGTCCCGGGCGGCCGGCTACGGCTTCGCCCGCTACTGGATGCACAACGCCTTCGTCACGATGGCGGGCGAGAAGATGAGCAAGTCGCTGGGCAACGGCGCGCTCGTCAGCGAGGTCACGAAGAAGTTCCCGCCGCGTGCCGTGCGGCTCTACCTGGCCCAGCCGCACTACCGCTCCACCATCGAGTACTCCGAGAACTCACTGGCCGAGGCCACCGCCCAGCTCGAGCGGATCGACACCTTCCTGAAGCGGGCCGGCGCCGCCGGCCCGGTCGACTTCGCCGCCGGGGACCTTCCCGGGGCCTTCGTCGAGGCCATGGACGACGACCTCGGCACCCCCGGCGCCTTCGCCGTCCTGCACGAGTCGGTCAGGGCGGGCAACAAGGCCCTGGACGCCGGCGACGAGGGCGGCGCCGCAGACGCCCTTCGGCAGGTGCGCGCCATGCTCCACGTGTTCGGCCTCGACCCGCACGACCCGCAGTGGGCCGGTGAGGGCGGCGCCGACTCGTCCGTCGTGGACGGTCTCGTCCGCCTCGTGCTGGAGCAGCGCCAGGCGGCCCGGTCGCGCAAGGACTACGCCGCGGCCGACCGGATCCGTGACGCGCTCACCGAGCTCGGGGTGCGCGTCGAGGACACGCCCGGCGGGACACGCTGGAGCGTGAGCAGGTGAGCCCGGCGCGCAAGGGGTCCGGGGGCAAGGGCCGCCGCAGGCTGTCCGGCCGCGGCCCCACCCCCAAGGCCGAGGACCGCGTCTACCACAAGGCCTACCGGGCCAAGCAGGAACGCCAGGCGCACCCCGAGAGCCGCGGTCCCAGGACGAGCCGGCCGAGCGGCTCCGGCCGCGGCGCCGGCCCCGACTGGGTCGTCGGACGCAATCCCGTGCTCGAGGCCCTGGAATCAGGCCTGCCGGTGCACCGCGCCTTCGTCGCCGAGGGGTCCGAGCGCGATGACCGGTTGCGCGAGATCTTCAAGTACGCCGCCGCGCACTCGCTGACGATGCTGCACGTGCCGCGCGCCGAGCTCGACAGGCTCACCGGCGGGGCCGTTCACCAGGGGGTGGCCATCCAGCTGCCCGAGTTCGAGTACGCCGACCTCGCCGACGCCATGGCCGCCGCGCTGGGCCGCGACGACGACCACGGCCTGCTCGTGGCCTGCGACGGCATCACCGACCCGCACAACCTCGGCGCGATCATCCGGTCTGCCGCCGCCTTCGGCGCCGACGCCGTCGTGATCCCCGAGCGCCGCAGCGCCTCGATGACCGCGGCCAGCTGGAAGTCCTCCGCCGGCGCGGCGGCGCGCCTCCCGGTCGTCCGCGTGAAGAACCTCAACCGGGCGCTCGAGCAGATGTCCGGCGCCGGGTTCACCGTCGCGGGGCTGGCCGGCGAGGGCGACACCGATGTGGCGGGCACCCCGGGCGTGAACGGGCCCCTGGTCCTGGTCGTCGGCTCCGAGGGGCAGGGCCTGTCGCGGCTCGTGCGCGAGCACTGCGACGCGCTCGTGGCGATACCGATCACCAGCGCCGTCGAGAGCCTCAACGCCTCGGTCGCCACCGCCATCGCGCTGTACGAGGTGAGCCGCTGCCGCGCGGACTAGCCGCCCCGGCGACGTTCGGTCCCCGGGTGAACCGCGGCACGGGCCGGTGCGGCCGGCGCCCGGGGCCGCTGCGGTCTCGACCCTCGTCACCCGGCAGCTCCCGGGCCCTCGTGGCGGCGGCCCGCTGAACGAGCCGCCGTCATGAATCGTGGCCCGCTCCCGCCCGGCCACGCGGGGTGCCTCCGCCCGGGACGGCAGAGTAGCCTGCTGTCACAGAAGGACGAGCAGAGCCGCTCGTCAGGGAAGGACCACCATGGCTGACAGCTCACCGGCACCCACCCCGGAGACCCACACCGTGGACAAGGGGGACGTCGGCTACAACAAGGCCTTGAAGAACCGCCACCTGCAGATGATCGCCATCGGCGGCTCCATCGGCACCGGCCTGTTCCTGGGTGCCGGCGGACGCCTGGCCCAGGGCGGTCCGGGCCTGGCGCTGGCCTACGCCATCTGCGGCATCTTCGCGTTCCTCATGGTCAGGGCCCTGGGCGAGCTGGCCATCCGCAGGCCCTCGTCGGGCGCGTTCGTCTCGTACGCCCGCGAGTTCCTCGGCGAGAAGGGCGCCTACGTCACCGGCTGGTTCTTCTTCCTGGACTGGGCCGTCACCGTCATGGCCGACATCACGGCCGTCGCGCTCTACCTGCACTACTGGACGCTGTTCCGGCCCATCCCGCAGTGGGTGCTGGCGCTCGTCGCCCTGGCGCTCGTCTTCGTGCTCAACATGCTCAGCGTGAAGATGTTCGGCGAGGCGGAGTTCTGGTTCGCCCTCATCAAGGTCGCGGCCATCGTCCTGTTCATGCTCATCGCCATCTGGGCGATCATCGTCGGCGCCCCGGTCGGCGAGTCGACCGCCGGCTTCCACAACGTCACCGAGAGCGGCGGCTTCTTCCCCATGGGCATCACCCCGGTCTTCGCGCTGACCCTGGGCGTCATCTTCGCCTTCGGCGGCACCGAGATGGTCGGCGTCGCCGCGGGCGAGGCGGCCGAGGCCAGCCGGGTCCTGCCCAAGGCCATCAACTCGATGATCCTGCGCATCTTCATCTTCTACGTCGGCTCGGTCATCCTCATGGCCCTGGTGCTGCCGTACACCGCCTACTCGTCGAACGAGTCGCCGTTCGTCACCTTCTTCACCGGCATCGGCATCCCGCACGCCGGCGACATCATCCAGGTCGTCGTGCTCACCGCGGCGCTGAGCTCGCTCAACGCCGGCCTGTACTCGACGGGCCGGACGCTGCGTTCGATGGCCGTCGCCGGCGAGGCCCCGGGCTTCGCCGCCCGCCTCAACAAGCACCAGGTGCCCTCCGGCGGCATCATCATCACCTCGGCGCTGGGCCTGTTCGGCGTCGCCCTCAACGCCTTCCTGGCCGAGGACGCCTTCGAGATCGTCATGAACCTGGCCGGCATCGGCATCGCCGGCACGTGGGCGATGATCCTCGTGACCCACCTGAGCTTCCTCAAGAAGGTCAGGGCCGGGCAGGACCAGCGGCCCGCCTACCGCCTGCCCGGAGCGCCGTTCACGAACTACCTGTCGCTGGCGTTCTTCATCATCGTCGTCGCCTCGAACCTCACCTCGGCCTCCGGCCGCTGGACCCTGCTGCTGTTCGTCATCGTCGTGGCGGCGATGGTCATCGGCTGGTTCGCGGTGCGCAACAACATCAAGGCCGATCTGCTCGACACCATGATCGCCACCGACGAGGAGGGCTGAGAAGTGCGCACCCACGTCCTGTACACCGGCGGCACGCTGGGCATGGTCGAGACCCCGCAGGGCCTCGCCCCGGGAGCGGACCTGGACCGCTGGCTCGGCAATCTGCTGGACGGCACCGACATGGCCGGCACCGTCGAGGTGACGCAGTTCGAACACCTCATCGACTCGTCGAACGCGACCCCTGACGACTGGCGGGCGATCGTCGACGACCTGTGGGCCCACCGCGACGCGGCGGACGCCTTCGTCGTCCTGCACGGCACCGACACGATGGCCTACACCTCGGCGGCCCTGTCGTACGCGCTGACCGGCTTCGGCAAGCCGGTCGTCCTCACCGGGGCCCAGTACCCGCTGGGGGTCGTCGGCAGCGACGCGGCGCCGAACGTGACAGGGGCGCTGCGCGCCGCGGCGAGCGGCCGGCTCGACGGGGTGGCCGTGTTCTTCGGCCACAAGCTGCTGCGCGGGAACCGGGTGACGAAGGTCTCGTCGTGGGCCTTCGAGGGCTTCGACTCCCCCGGCGTGCCGGCGCTGGCGCTCGCCGGGGCGCCGTGGCAGTGGAACGAGCCGGGGCAGTCCGGCTGCGGATGGGCGGACCCCGAGCCGTACGGGCGCCACGACGTGCTCGTGCTCGACCTCGCGCCGGGCATCAGCGCCCAGCGCCTGGCGGCCGTGCTCGACCCGGCACCGGAGGCGGTCGTCCTGCGTGCCTTCGGCACCGGGAACATGCCGAACGAGGAGCCGGGCCTGGCCGACGTGCTCACCCAGACGATGGCGGCCGGTGTTCCCCTGGTCGTCGCCTCCCAGTGCGTGCAGGCCGATGTGCTGCTCGGCCACTACGAGGCCAGCCACGCGCTGGCCTCGGGCGGGGCGATCAGCGCCCGCGACATGACCCTCGAGGCGCTCTACGCCAAGCTCGTCTTCCTGCTCTCGCAGGGGGTGCGCGGCGCCGAACTCGCACGCTGGATGGGCGCGAACGTTGCCGGGGAGCTGACCCTCTGACCGGCGGGCCGAGGCGGACTTCAGCGGTCGATCCGTGTCGGCACGTAGGTCTTCAGCCCGTCGAGGACCTGGGCCATCTGGGCCTCGTCCAGCGTCTTGACGGCCGCCCCGGTCGCCATGGCGCGCAGCTGGATCTCGCAGACGTACTCCAGGTAGGGCAGCAGCGAGAAGGCCTTCGTCAGGCTCGGCCCGATCGTGATGGCCCCGTGGTTCGCCATGAGCGCGCCAAGGCGACCCTGCAGGGCGGCGCAGACGTTGTCGGCGAGCTCATCGGTGCCGAAGCGGGCGTACGGTGCGACGCGGATCGGGCCGCCGAACATGCCCGAGTAGTAGTGCGAGCACGGCACCTCGTCGACGACCAGGCCGAGCGCGGTGGAGGCCGGCGCGTGGTTGTGGGTGATGGCGCCGGCGCCGGTCCCGCGGTAGACGGCGAGGTGCAGGGGCAGCTCGCTCGACGGTTTGAGCGCGGCGTCGACCACGGCGCCGTCCAGGTCGTGCACGCCGACCATCTCGGGCGTCAGGTCCTGGTATTCGACCGCCGACGGGGAGATGGCGACCCGGTCGCCCACCCGCATCGAGACGTTGCCGGCGGTCCCGACGACCAGACCGAGCCGCTGCATGTCCTGGCAGGCCCGCACGACCGCGCGGCGTTCTTCCTCGAGAATCATGATTCTCCCTTCCGGATCAGCCCAGCTGATCCCTGTTGGGGGCAACGAGTTGGCTGCCCAGCAATTGCGCGAAGGCCTCGAAATCGGTGACCCTTTTCAGCTCCGAGAAGAGCCGCGGATCGTAGAGGAGGCTGATGAGTGGCTGATAGAACTGGATGAATTCGTCGTAATCGGCACCGTTGATGGCGAGCATGAAGACAAGGCTGACATCGGCCGTCTCCCACGGTATGGGCGAGGACGGGATGAGCACGGCGACCTTCGTCTCGTGCGCCATGAAATCCATGGAGTGCGGCAGCGCGAATCTGCGCGCGAAGGCCGTCGGGGAATAGGTCTCGCGCAGCAGGACGCTGTCCTCGAACTCCTCCGGGACGTATCCCTTGTCGCGCAGGGCGCCGGACAGGAAATGGATCGTGCTCGTCGCGTCCGGGAAGGAGGGGCCGACGAAGAACAGGCCGGGGTCGAGGAATTTCGACATGATGGCGGCCATGCGGGTGCGCATCTTCGCGGAGAATTCGCGCAGGATCGCGGCGTCGACGGCTGTGCAGTCCAGTTCCGACAGCACGGCACTGATCCGCACGCTCGGGTGCACGCCGGGGGCCTCGTCGGTCGTGGTGATGACCAGGTCGCACTCGATGGCGTCGGCCTCCCGGTTGCTCGCCACGATGTCGACGATCCGCAGCCGGTCGGGGAATCTCTCGACGAGCTCGGCCAGCAGCCAGTCCTGGAGCGCGTGGTAGCGCGGGCAGACCACCACCGCCGAAATGGCGCGTTCGTCGGTTGGAGGCTGCTCGGTGTGCAGCCCCAGGTAGATGACGAGCAGGCCGATCTCGTCGTCGGAGAAGTTGATGGTCAGCGCCTTCGACAGCCTGTCGGCCAGGTAGACGGCCACGTCGTACAGGAAGGGCGAGCGGGCCCGCAGGGATTCCTGCAGGTTGTTGCGGAAGTAGGGCAGCTTGCGGGGGCGGGCCACCAGGCGCAGCACGTGGTCGCAGATGTTCCGGGACAGTTTCCCGTAGTCGACCTCGAGGTTGAAGTGCCCGATGGTCTCGTCGAGGCAGGCCCGGATGGCTTCCGCCGCGCCGCTGTCCTCGGCGTCGGGCCGGCCGCCGGGAGATGTCACGCCATGGTCGAGGGCGAGGCCGAGGAGGGCCCGCACGTACTCGCGGTCCGATGGCGCGAAGGTCCTTTCCGGGTAGGCCCTCCCGAGCCTGGCGAGAAGCCGCCCGGTCAGTTCGTCGGCCCCGGTGCCGCTGGCGCGCGGCACGTGCGGCGCGGCCGGTGGGTGGTCGAAGCGTTGCAGGCAGATCGCGAGGCTGACGACGGTGTTGGAGAGCTGGATGTCGTTGATGTCGGCGCGGGTCTCCTCGACGGCCGCGCGCAGCTCGGCCTCCACCACGGACAACTCGACGTCCGGCAGGTAGCGCTTCATCTTCTCGGTACGCCCGACGGCGACGTCCATCGCATTGTGGACGAGCTCGCCGAGCAGCCGCCGCAGATCGAGTTCGTCGCCGGACAGCTCGACACGCGCCCCCGAGGTCGTGAGGGACAGGCCGTACTCGGCCGCCTTCGGAACGAGGTGCTGCAGTGCCGCCCGCGTGACGGACTCGCTGAGATAGCAGTCGCGCATGATGTCGTAGACATCGGTGACCGGGGCGTTGAAGAGGTACAGCAGAATCCGTTCCTGGTGCCCCAGCTCGGTGCCCAGGTCGGAGTTCCTGGCGACCAGGTCGTAATAAACCGGACGATTCAGGCGATATCCCTTGGGAGTCGCCTCGATGACCTCGGCCTTGGCCATTCCATTGGTCCGGGAGATGTCGTACCGCAATGTCCGTGCACTCACCCCGAGAAGATCGGCGAGTTCACGGCCGGTGATGACGTGATCGAGCTCGCTGAGCAATTCCAGTAGAAGAGACTGGCGTTCGGAGAAAAGGATCACCTGTGACACCTCCCGGGCTCACGGTAGCAACGCCCCCGGTCTGCTCGGCACACGATTGTTGCCGCCCCGCAAGGAACAATCATCTGCCGCGGGCGTGGCAATCAGTCGTTGCAGCCCCTGCGGCAGAAACAAGTATGCGACATGGTCACCGCAACACAAGGATTGTGTCGTGCCCCGGGCCGCACGGATCGGTGCCGGAACACGAAAACCCAGAAGACGTGCCGTCGACGGCGACGGCGGACGAGGAGCTCATCGATGACAGACGTGATGGACGCGGCCGTCATGCACGGTCCCGGCGACATCAGGTTCGAGCAGGTGCCGAGGCCGCAGTGCCCCGACGGCGGGTTCGTCCTCCGGGTTGACGCCGTCGGCCTGTGCGGGTCAGACATCAGGAACCTGACGACCGATTCCCGCAGGGGCGCCTACCCCCACATCTACGGGCACGAGGTGGTGGGCACGGTGGCCGAGGTGTCGCCCGGGGTCACCGCCTACGAGCCGGGCCAGCGGCTCTACGTCTACCCCGAGGCCCACTGCCTGAAGTGCGACTACTGCCGGGCCGGCCACCACGAGCACTGCACCGACGTCGAGTCCTACACCAGCCGCCCGGGCGGTTTCGCCCAGTACATCGCCTACACGGCCAAACGGGTGGAGCGCGGCGCAACCTTCACCCTGCCCGCCGGCGTCGACCCCGTGCGGGCGAGCCTGGCCGAGCCCCTGTCGAGCACCTACGCGTGCGTCGAGAACATCGACGTGAGGCTCGGGGACACCGTGGCGATCCTCGGCGCCGGTCCGATCGGCGTCTTCCTGGCGGTGCTGTCGAGGATGCGCGGGGCCTCGAAGGTCATCCTCATCGACGTGACCCAGGACCGCCTGGACAAGTCCGGGGCCTTCGACATCGACCACCGCATCAACTCGAGCACGGTCGAGCCCGTCGAGGAGGTCAGGCGGCTCACCGGCGGGCTGGGCGTCGACAAGGCGATCTCGGCCAACCCGACGACGGCCGGCCAGCAGCAGGCGCTGGCGATGACCCGGCCGTGCGGCACCGTCGTCTTCTTCGGCGGCGTCCCCAAGGGGGCGCTGACCGAGATCGACTCGAACACCGTGCACTACAACAGCCTGTGGATCTACGGCCACTACGGCGCGAACAGCATGCAGGTGCAGCGCGCCTTCGAACTCGCCATCGACCCGGCGTTCCCGGCCGAGGCGATCATCACCCACGTCCTGCCCCTGAACCACATCAACGAGGCAATCGACCTGACCCGCACCGGAGAGGCGCTCAAGGTCGTTCTGAAACCCAACCCCGAGGAGAAGTGAAGCAATGAACAAGGAAGTCAAGATCCTCATCGCCTGCGGCAGCGGCATCGCCACGAGCACCGTCGCCCAGGAGAAGGTGAAGAAGATCCTCGCCGAGGCGAACATTCCCGCCAAGATCACCAAGGGAACCGTCTCGCAGATCCAGTCCCTGGCGAACAGCGTCGACATCGTCATGGTGACGACGAAGTACCCCGGCACGATCGACAAGCCCGTCGTGCAGGTCTTCGGCCTCATCTCCGGGATCAACGAGGACAAGGTCGCCCAGCAGGTCGTGGACACCTGCCGGGCCGTCCTCGACGCCTGAACCAGCCACTCACGAATTCTGATCACACCGAAGGAGAACAACCATGCTCAGCGTCGTTCAGGGCATCATGAACCTCGGCGCAGCAGTGATGCTCCCGATCGTCATGACCATTCTGTGCCTCATCTTCCGCATGGGCATCGGGAAATCGATCCGCGCCGGCCTCATGATCGGCATCGGTTTCTCCGGCCTGGTCATGGTCATCAATGCCCTCATGGCCACCGTTGAGCCGGCCATCGAGTACTACCGCGGTCTGCAGGGCGGCGGGTTCACCACCGTCGACGTCGGCTGGGCCGCGGTCGGCGCGGCCTCGTGGGCCGCCCCCTTCGCGGCGCCAGCCGTTCTCATCATCGTGGTCATCAACATCATCATGATCGCCCTGAAGTGGACCAATGTGCTCAACGTCGACATCTGGAACTACATCCACTTCCTCATCCCGGGCAGCATGGCCTACGCCCTGACCGGAAACCTGTGGATCGGGCTGGGGATCGTACTGGTCCTCGCCATCATCACACTGGTGCTCGCCCAGGTCATCGCCCCGTACTGGCAGGAGTACTACGGCTTGGAGGGGACGACCTGCTCAACCCTGTCGTTCATCTCGTTCGCCTGGCCGTTCGGCATCGTCTTCAACAAGCTCATCGACCGCATCCCCGGGTTGCGCAAGATCGATCTGTCGATGGAGAAGGTCGGGGAGAAACTCGGTTTCTTCGGCGATCCGGCGTTCATCGGTGTCATCGTCGGCGTCTTCCTCGGTCTGCTCACCCGCCAGAGCTGGCAGGGCGTGCTCGCCATGGGCATCGGCATCGCCGCCGCGCTCGTCCTGCTGCCGCGCATGGTCTCGGTCATGATGGAGGGTCTGAGTACTGTCGGCGAGGGTTCGCAGGCCTTCATGAAGCGTCATCTCGGTGAGGACCGGGAACTCAACATCGGCATGGACGTCGCCCTTGCCCTCGGTGATCCGACAGCAATCACGACGACCGTTCTCATGATCCCGTTGTCAATCGTGTTCGCCTTCGTCATCCCCAACATGACTTATTTCCCGGTCGGCGTACTGACAGTCATCGTCTACATGGTCCCGATGATCGCACTGGCCTGCAAGGGGAATCTGTTCCGCACCCTGATCACCAGCGCCATATTCCTGTTCTTCGTCGAGTGGCTGGCCAACATCTTCGCACCCGAGGCGACCGCCATGATGACGACGATGGGCGTGGAGGTCAACGGCATGGTCACTGACGCCTTCTTCGGCTACAACCTGCCGAACATCATCATCGAGACCATCCACCACATCTTCGGGTGAACACCTGGTAGCCCATGACTGAATGATGGTCCATGAGCCGGCCAATATGACATCCAGACGAAAGATCCAGCACCGTGACTGCCCTCATCTCCCCGGAACTCGTCCATGTACACCTGTCAGTCGCCGACAGAAAAGAACTCCTCACGATCATGGCCGCACGCCTGGAAGACCTAGGCCATGTGCACAGCACCTTCCTCCAAGGACTGTTGACACGCGAGAGTAGATTCCCCACCGGGCTGCCCATCAGCGGCGGGGTAGCCATTCCCCACACCGATCCGGAGCACGTCCGCACCAGCGCCATCTCGGTCGCAACCTTGGCCACTCCGGTCGGGTTCGGCGCTATGGCAGGTGACGGGGACGAGGTTCCCGTGCGCTTGGTCATCATGCTGGCGTTGCAGGGTTCCAGCGACCATCTGGGGGTGCTCCAAAAATTGATGAAGAGCCTGCAGGACACGGAGTTCGTCCAGGATCTGCTCACCTCCGACTCGGCGCAGGACGTCGCGGAGCGAGCCGCAGCGGCCTTCGATCTGTGAGGCGCCCGGCAGGGGCCATGGTCGCACCACCGAGTTCCCACACCTCTCGATCAGCGATAGATTCCGATGTATCGTTGATGCCGTAACCCGGCCCCGAGCCGGACCAGGAGAGGAGCCATCATGTACTCGACATTCCCCATGGGCGGGCGTCCTGGGCGTCATGGCCGCCGCGGCGACAGAATGTTCCCCTTCGACGCGATCGAGGACCAGCTGAGGGATCTGACGGGGCCTCGCGGCGGCCGGGCCGGGCGCGGTGACGTGCGGGCGGCGGTGCTGGCGCTGCTGGCCGAGGAGCCGATGCACGGCTACCAGATCATCCGCGAGATCACCGAGCGCAGCGCCGGCGTGTGGAAGCCGAGCGCCGGCTCGGTGTACCCCACCTTGCAGATGCTGGCCGACGAGGGCCTGGTGGAGGTGGCAGAGCAGGACGGCAAGAAGGTGTACAACCTCACCGAGGCCGGCCGCGCCGAGGCCGAGGCCGCCAGTGGTCGCCCGGCACCCTGGAAGAGTGCGGCAGAGCAGGACGTGCCCGAGTCGATGGTGCTGCCGAGAGCGGCGATGCGGCTGGTGCAGGCCGTCGCACAGGTCGCCACGAGCGGCACCCCCGTGCAGGTCAGGGCCGCCACCGACGTCATCGACGAGGCGCGCCGCCGGATCTACACGGTTCTCGCCGAGGATTGAGCGACGGCCTGGGGCCGTGCGAAAGACTGGGGGCGGGGCCGGACCGTGACCCGGTGCCCGTGGAGGTCAGATGAGCGGCAGCAGACATCTTCGAGCCCGCTACCGGAGGATCCTGGGCTTCTTCGCCCGGCTCATCGCGCAGCTGTGGTTCTTCGACGCCGTGCTGCCGCGCCTCGGCCTTCACCGGCTGTCCGAGCGGGGCCGGGAACGACGGCTGCGCAAGGCGGCGGTGGGGTTCCACGATCTCGCCGCCGACTTGGGCGGGCTCATGATCAAGGTGGGCCAGTTCATGTCGACCCGCCTGGACGTGCTGCCGCCCACCGTCACCGACGAGCTCTCGGGGCTGCAGGACGAGGCCCCGCCGGTGCCCTACGAGCAGGTGCTCCCCGCGGCCGAGGCGGCGCTGGGCATGCCCCTGTCGGAGGCCTTCGAGTACTTCGAGCCCGAGCCGCTGGCGGCGGCCTCGCTGGGGCAGGTCCACCGGGCCCGGCTGACGCGGTCAGAGGCCCGCGACGTGGGTTTCCGCGACGTGGTCGTGAAGGTGCAGCGCCCCGGCATCGAGCAGGTGACCGACGTGGACCTGGCGGCACTGCGGCGGGCGGCCGGCTGGATCGCGCACTACCGTCCGATCGCCGAGCGCGCGGACATGCCCGCCCTCGTCGAGGAGTTCGCCCGCACGACGGCCGAGGAACTCGACTACCTCAACGAGGCGGGGAACGCCGAGCGGTTCGCCGAGAGTTTCGCCGACGCCCCGCAGGTGGGTTACCCGCTCGTCGTGTGGGAGCGCACCTCGCCGCGGGTGCTCACCCTGTCGGACGTGACGGCGATCAAGATCAGTGACGTCGAGGCGATCGAGGCGGCCGGCATCGACCGGCGCGAGGTGGCCTTCGCGGTGGCCGACGCCTACATCGAGCAGGTCTTCAACCTGGGTTTCTTCCACGCCGACCCGCACCCGGGCAACCTGTTCATCACGCCCCTGCCCCGGGCACAGGCCGCCGAGGCCGGACGGAGCTGGCGGCTCACCTTCGTCGACTTCGGGATGATGGGCCAGGTGCCGGACAACCTGCGTGACGAGCTGAAGGAGGTCGTCGTCGCGGTGGGGCTGCGCGACAGCCACCGGCTGCTGGGCTGCATGCAGGACCTCGACATGCTGCTGCCCTCGGCCGATCTGGCGCTCATCGAGCGGGCGGTGAGCCAGCTCTTCGACCGTTTCGGCGGCATGAGCCTGGCGGACATGCGCACCGTCGACCCGAAGGAGTTCGTCGCCTTCGGCATGCAGTTCCGCGATCTCATGGCCACGATGCCCTTCCAGCTGCCGCAGAACTTCCTGCTGCTCATCCGCGCGGCCTCGCTCATGAACGGCCTGTGCGTGGAGCTGTACCCCGAGTACAACCTGTGGGACTCGGTGGAGCCCTACGCCCGCAGTCTCGTGACCGGCACGCCCGGCTCGCAGCTGGGAGTGGCGCTCGAGGAGTCCAGGTCGATGGCCTCCCTCGCCGTCGGACTGCCGCGTCGCATCGACCGGGTGCTCACGATGGTCGAGCGGGGCCAGCTCAGCGTGCAGACCCCGGACGCGGTGAGGCAGATCCGCCGGGCCGAGCAGGGCCAGGACCGGACGGTGGCCGCGGTGGTGTTCGCCGGGATGCTCGTCGGCGGCATCGTGCTGCGCGGCAGCGAACCGGTGTGGGGGCTGACGTTGATGGGGCTCTCGCTGCTGCCGCTGGGCAAGGCGCTGCTCGGCGGACGGGGGCCGTGGGCGCGGTGATGAGCAGCTGACGGATGCCGGTATCAGGGTTCTTTGGGCGTGCCGGTTGCCTGGGCGATGAAGTCCAGGTGCGTCCACATCTCGCACGGGTCGAGCCGGTTCACGTCCTCGGGCCCGCCCAGCCGCAGGAGCGGTACGTAGGCGAAGCAGTCATCGACGTCGAGGATGCCGTACCGGCAGGCGACCTGCCGGTAGGTCTGGCCGTCCATGAACTCGTTGCGGAAATCCTCGCTGTGCAGCATGTACAGGGCCACCAAAGCATTGGACTCCAGCTCGCCGGAGGTCCTGTGCCGGTAGTCGTAGAACACGAACCGGCCGGCCCGCCAGTAGACGACATCGCCCAGGGCCGTGGTGAAGACCGGCACCATGTCGTCGCCGGCAGGGGCCACGCGCTGGAGCCGGTTGACGGCGTGGGCCGGGTCGACCAGCCGCACCATGCCGTCATCGAAATAGGCCACGCCGTACTGGCTCCACAGGTCCCCGATCGCCTCGGGCACGAGGGGCCGGTAGTGCTCCAGCACCTGGTCGTCGATCTTCCTCACGCTGGTCACCTCGTCGCGGCGCTGCCCGTGGCTGGCCAGCCAGGTTGGGGTGCGCCCATCATCACGGGGGAACAGTTCCAGTTCACGGGCGCAGTCCTGCGCCGTGTAGGGGGGATCCAGCTGGGGCTCGCGGCTGTCCTGCCGCATCGTCATACGGGTACCGGTCCCCACCTCCACGACGAACTTGGCGTAGGTGAACGCGCCACTGCCGGGCTCGGCCAGCACGCTGCGCAGCGCGATCATCTGATCGTACAGCTCGGCCGGTGCCACATTGTCGTAGGGCCGATTGTCGTGGTACGAACGGATCCAGCCGCCGTGCCGCTCGCCCACGGCCTGCACCACGGCCTGCAAGTAATCGGCTCGGTTCTCCCGCATCCACCCGACCAACCTCTGGTACAGGGCCTTGATCTTCTCTTCCTTGGCATCAGGACCAAAACCCGGCACAGTCATTCCGATACACCTCTCTCCCGGCCCGAAGCCAAGTACTCCTCGTCCCTTTTGACAATCCTCATCATTGACGACCAGTACCCGCGCCTACGCCTCATCCGGCAACGGCCTGCTTATGTCCATACCCTCGGGCAACACCGACGACAAGTCCACACCAGCCTTCACGAACGGACGCAAGAGAACCTCAACCGCCCACACCGGCAACCGGTCAGCAATACCCACGATATATGGGGCAATGGACTTCGCATAACAGACCCCTTCACGAGTGTACCGGCCAACAGACTCATCGTCATACTGGGGCTGGTAACAATCTCCCAGTGCAACCAACATTCTTTCAGTGGTAGCAGAAATGCCTGTTTCCAGACACTGCTCAAGAGCCCAAGCATACTCATCGAAATCAAGATCATCCTTTGTCTCGCCGACCACGACCCACTGGTCGTGGGACATGGAATCCATCAAGCCGACAAACGCTACGACCTCACAACCCCGCGGACCATACTTCTCCCACGGTTCACGCACTCGTTTACCGACCATCACTCATCAACCGGCGAGTCATCATCACCGACGTGCGGCAGCGGACGGCTTATGTCCATGCCCTCAGGCAACACCGGGGACAGGTCCACACCAGCCTTCACGAACGGACGCAGAATCACCTCAACAGCCCACGCAGGCAGCCGGTCGGCAATACCCACGATATACGGCGCAATGGACTTCGCATCACGGACCCCCCACGCGTATACCGACCTACAGCCTCATCATCATACTGGGGCCGGTAACGATCACCCAAAGAAGACAACGCCTTTACAACAGTAGCGGAAATACTTATCTTCTTGCATTCCTGAAGAGCACCCATGTATTCATCAAAAACGTTATTCTTCTCAGTCTCGCCAACAGTAACCCATTGATCATGAGACATTGAATCCATCAGCCCAACGAATGCCTCAACCTCTCGACCCCGCCGACCGTACTTCTCCCACGACTCGCGCACCCGTTTACCAGCCATCTCATTTCTTCCTTCATCACGGCAGGCCAATGAAATTAGTCGTCTTACCATTCACCAGAAACTCCGTATTCACCCGAACATCACCGCGCAACTCTTCCGGAATATCAGAAACTGCGTCCTCCATGCGGCGATTATAGCTTCGTACGGTATCGGAATTTGACCAGTGTCGGCCCATTTCTGAGTTGGCGGTGTTGCCGGGGACGGTTTCGGTGCCGAAGCCAGTGAAGTTGTCGGGGTTGCCGCCGATGACCCGGTCGGGGCCGTGCAGGGCCTCGTGGTGGGAGAGCACATCCTTTACCCGTGACCTCGCTTCCTGTCCCACAGGAGATCAGGGAAGACAACTGAGCCCAAGGCTGGGTCTGGGTTTCAACCTTTGAAGATTCGGGTTAGTTCGGTTCTCAGCACATCTTCGTCGCCTGAGTACATGTCGTCCTCCCAGTCGCTGGCCAGGTAGTTGGGTGGGGCGTCGTGGTAGGACACGAATCTCATCTCGGGGGGCTGGCGGGTCATTTTCACTGCCCCGAACAGCGCCCCGGGTCGGCCGTCCCGGTATGCCCGGGCATGCCATGTCCCGGCGGCCGCTGCGAGTTCCTCGGCATACCGGCCGGCAGGCCAGCCCGTGATCTCGCCGCCGTCGGCCAGGGCCCTGATC
>NZ_OMOH01000001.1 GCF_900289195.1 Propionibacterium ruminifibrarum | reverse complement strand
CAGGTTCGGGTTGGGTCTTCCCGATGTGGCCGGGCCGGTGTGACGATGGGGACATCACGGGCCCTGGGGGTGATTGTCATGATCCGGTGGCGGATCGGTCTCGCGGTGGCCGGCCTGTGCGCGGCCCTGGTGCTGGCCGGGTGTGGGTCTGGCGGGTCGTCCGGTGGCTCATCGGCGGAGTCGGCCTCGTCGTCTGGGCCGGCCTCGTCTTCGCCGGTGCCTTCGGCGTCGTTGTCTGAGGACGAGTTGTATGCGGAGGCCGAGCGGGTCTACCGGGCCTATTTCGAGCTGGAACAGCAGGCGTTTCTTGAGGGCGGTGTCAATGGTGTACCGAACGAGATGAACGAGTACATCATGGGTGGCTACACACAAGTTTTTGAACAATTCTTAGCACAGATGACTGAAAATGGCTGGAGGATGCAACCGGGCACCCAAGAGCGTATCGTGATGTTGCGACGGGCCCCAGAGGTCAAGCGTGAGGATTCAATAGCCACGCTACGTGTTTGCACTGACTCCACCAGCAGTCCCTTGGTCGATCAAGCTGGATCTTTTGTCAGTTCCGGGTTTTCCCTCAATTCATTGTTCTTCAAATATGATATTGATGGGAAACTCAAAATATATGGAAACAATGGGGAGTCCGTGGAGTCATGCGAAGTTTCTTGAAGGTGAGTCTCGGTTTGACTCTTTTGAGTACCTGCTTCGTGATGACCCCAGTCGAAGCTTATGGGTGCGATGCAGGCGACTCATCATGCTCTGGAAATGATTTCAACCGCTTCGATATCTCGGTCTCGAATGACGCCAACTCTGATTATTCGGTGTCGGTGTCTGAGTCGTATGAGGTTGCCGGGACAGGGCCCGTGGATGGTGGCGGGTACGGGCCGATGAGCCAGGCGCCAGCACAGGCCCCTACCGGGCCCGGCCCCACGCCCGGGGAGGATGATGCCGATCCTGGCCCCATCACCCGTCCCGACGGCGATTTCGTGGTCTTCAACCCGGCCACCACCGGCCAACAACCGGACACCGGTCCCGGGACCGGCCCCGGGGTCGACCCGGTCGTGGTGGCCCGCCGGGCGATCGCCGCCCTCACCCTCGACGAGCCGGGCATCCTGCTCGACCCCGACCCCGCCACCAACGAGTGGGCCGCCACGGCAGTCGGGTTCAACACCTGGTTCCACGCCCCCGACCCCGGGGTTCGTCAGGTCACGGNGACCTGCCGGCACACCGTGCCCTACCAGAACCCGACAGGGGTGGACGCCCCGTCCCCGTACTGCGGACACGCCTGGGACACCCCCGGCGAGTACACCGTGACCGCGACCCGCACCTGGAACATCACCTGGACCGCCGCCGCACACACCGGCACCGACACCACCACCAGGCCCGCAGGCACCCGCCACGTCACCGTCATCGAACTATCCTCACTCCTCACCAACCCCAACCGGTAAAACCTGGACCGCTGGCATCCGGGACGCAACGGACCGGGAAGAAGCCGAGTCCGTGAGCCAGGTCCGGACCACCCGCCCACGTCAGGGGGACGCAGGTCGTAGGCGTCGGTGCCTGCTGGGGTGATATGGACCGCCCGCGTCAGGGGACGCCCGGGTCACGACGCGCGGATGGAGGTGTCCCGTCGGGTGGACCCGGCGCGACACTGCCACGGCCATCCAGCGCGCCCGTTCGGGCGGGTCCGGCCGCACTGGCATACTTGAGGAGTTGCACCTAGGTGCTCCGATGCCCGTGCACGCGTCGGCCTCGCCCGCCCCGTCCGGGAGCTGGCAGGGGATGCTGTGCGGCTCGTGCACCGGTGTGAGGTCCGGTTCACCGGCCAAGGCATCCGATCGCACCCGGTCCACGGCAGGCGGTCACCAACAGACGCGAAGGAAAACCACGCCCTCATGGCTGAATTCATCTACCAGATGCACGACGTGCGCAAGACGGTCGGCGAGAAGCTCATCCTCGACAATGTCACGCTGTCCTTCTTCCCCGACGCCAAGATCGGCGTCGTCGGCCCGAACGGCGCCGGCAAGTCCACCCTGCTCAAGGTGATGGCCGGTCTTGAGCCCATCAACAACGGCGAGGCCTTCCTCGCCAAGGACGCCACGGTGGGCCTGCTCCAGCAGGAGCCGCCGCTGACCGAGGGCAAGACCGTGCTCGAAAACGTCCAGGAGGCCGTCGCCGAGGTCAAGGGCATGCTCGACCGCTACAACGCCATCAGCGCCGAACTCGCCGACCCCGACGCCGACTACGACACCCTGCTCGCCGAGATGGGCGAGCTGCAGGAGACCCTCGACCAGCGCAACGCCTGGGACATCGACTCCCAGCTCGAACAGGCCATGGACGCCCTGCAGTGCCCGCCGCCGGACACCCCCGTCGACGTGCTGTCCGGCGGTGAGCGCCGCCGCGTCGCCCTGTGCAAACTGCTCCTGGAACAGCCCGACCTGCTGCTGCTCGACGAACCCACCAACCACCTCGACGCCGAGTCCGTCAACTGGCTCGAGGGCCACCTGAAGAACTACCCGGGCGCCGTGCTGTGCATCACCCACGACCGCTACTTCCTCGACAACGTCGTGGGCTGGATCTGCGAGGTCGACCGCGGCCGCCTCTACCCCTACGAGGGCAACTACTCGACCTACCTCGACACCAAGCGCAAGCGTCTGCAGATCGAGGGCCAGAAGGACGCCAAGCGCGCCAAGATCCTCGAACGGGAGCTGGAATGGGTCCGCTCCAGCCCCAAGGCCCGCCAGGCCAAGAACCGGGCCCGCCTGGCCCGCTACGAGGAACTCGCCGCCGAGGCCGAACGCTTCCGCAAGATCGACACCAGCGAGATCAACATCCCGCCGGGCAAGCGCCTGGGCGCCGACGTGCTGCAGGCCACCGACCTGCACAAGGGCTTCGGCGACCGCAGGCTCTTCAACGGTCTCGACTTCACCCTGCCGCGTGCCGGCATCGTCGGCATCATCGGCCCGAACGGCGTCGGCAAGTCCACCCTGTTCAAGATGATCGTCGGCGAGGAGGCCCCCGACTCCGGTGAGCTCAAGGTGGGTCAGACCGTCGAGATCAGCTACGTGGACCAGGGCCGCGCCGGCATCGACCCCGACAAGACCGTGTGGGAGGTCGTCTCCGACGGCCTCGACTACATCAAGGTCGGCAACTTCGAGATGCCCAGCCGCGCCTACGTCGCGTCCTTCGGCTTCAAGGGCCCCGACCAGCAGAAACCCGCCGGCGTGCTGTCCGGAGGTGAGCGCAACCGCCTGAACCTGGCGCTGACCCTGAGGCAGGGCGGCAACCTGCTTCTGCTCGACGAGCCCACCAACGACCTCGACGTCGAGACCCTGCAGAGCCTCGAGGACGCCCTGCTGGAGTTCCCCGGCTGCGCCGTCGTCATCAGCCACGACCGCTGGTTCCTCGACCGCATCGCCACGCACATCCTCGCCTTCGAGGGGGACGAGGACAACGACCCGAAGTGGTTCTGGTTCGAGGGGAACTTCGCCGACTACGAGAAGAACAAGATCGAGCGACTCGGCGAGGAGGCCGCGAGGCCCCACGCCAGCCGCCACCGTCGCCTCACCCGCGACTGAACCGAGCGATCCACCGACGAGGGTCCGGAGCCGCGATGGCTCCAGACCCTCGTCCGCTTCGTGGCCCGTCCCAGCGCCCCTTGACCGTGCCACTGCCGGGCATTGCGGACTGATAGTGTCCGCTTTGAGCAATACGGAATGGGTGGGCATCCTCGCGGTGTTATCTTGATGTCAAGATAAATCGCTGGATCGTCGCCGCTGCGCTCACCCGCCGCAGGAGACCAGACGCCTGGGAAGAGTCAATGAGCCTGAACAGTTTCGATGCCCGCCACGACCTCGTGGTGGGGGACAACCACTACGAGGTATTCCGGCTGGACGCGGTTCCCGGCCACGAGCGCCTGCCGTACAGCCTGAAGGTGCTGCTGGAGAACCTGCTGCGCACCGAGGACGGCTCGTCGGTCACCGCCGACGACATCAGGGCCCTCGCGGCCTGGCGACCCGACGACCAGCCCCACCACGAGATCCAGTACTCGCCGGCCCGCGTCATCATGCAGGACTTCACCGGCGTGCCCTGCATCGTCGACCTGGCCACCATGCGCGAGGCCATGGCCGACCTGGGGGGCGACCCGGCCCGCATCAACCCGCTGAGCACCTCGCAGATGGTCATCGACCACTCGGTCATCGCCGAGCACTTCGGCACGCCGCAGGCCCTGCAGCTGAACACCGACATCGAGTACGGCCGCAACAAGGAGCGCTACCAGTTCCTGCGCTGGGGCCAGGGCGCCTTCGACAATTTCACGGTCGTGCCCCCGGGCACCGGCATCGTCCACCAGGTCAACATCGAGCACCTGGCCCAGGTCACCTTCACCCGCGAGGTGAATGGCGTCGTGCAGGCCTACCCCGACACCTGCGTCGGCACCGACTCGCACACCACGATGGTCAACGGCCTCGGCGTCGTCGGCTGGGGCGTGGGCGGCATCGAGGCGGAGTGCGCCATGCTCGGCCAGCCAGTGAGCATGCTCATCCCGCGTGTCGTCGGATTCAGGCTCAGCGGTGAACTGCCCAGCGGGGCCACCGCCACCGACCTGGTGCTGACCATCACCCAGATGCTGCGCGAGTACAAGGTCGTCGGCAAGTTCGTCGAGTTCTTCGGTGAGGGCGTCGTCCAGGTGCCGCTGGCCAACCGCGCCACGATCGGCAACATGAGCCCCGAGTACGGCTCGACGATCGCCGTATTCCCCGTCGACGACGTCACCCTCGACTACCTGCGCCTGACCGGCCGCGACGAGCAGCAGATCGCCCTCGTCGAGGCCTACTCGAAGCTGCAGGGTCTGTGGCACGACCCCGCCCGCGAGGCCGCCTACTCGGAGTACCTCGAACTCGACCTGTCCACCGTGCGGCCCTCGATCGCCGGGCCGAAACGCCCACAGGACCGCATCAGGCTCGACGAGGCCCAGGAGACCTTCCGCCGCGACGTCGCCAACTACGTCAGCGACACCACGAGGGCACTCGACACCGAGATCGACGGTGAGCGGGTGCGTCTCGACAACGGCGCCATCGGCGTGGCCGCCATCACCAGCTGCACCAACACCTCGAACCCGTCGGTCATGGTGGCCGCCGGCCTGCTGGCCAAGAAGGCCGTCGAGAAGGGCCTGCGGCGCAAGCCCTGGGTCAAGACGACCCTGGCCCCGGGCTCCCAGGTGGTCACCGACTACCTCACCAAGGCCGGGCTCATCGAGCCGCTGGCCGCCCTCGACTTCGACGTGGTCGGCTACGGCTGCACCACCTGCATCGGCAACTCCGGCCCCGTGGTCCCGCAGGTCTCCCAGGCCGCGGGCGAGAACGACCTGGCCATCACCTCGGTGCTGTCGGGCAACCGCAACTTCGAGGGGCGCATCAACCCCGACGTGAAGATGAACTACCTGGCCAGCCCGCCCCTGGTCGTGGCCTACGCGCTGGTCGGCACGATGGACGCCGACCTCACCACAGAGCCGCTGGGCATCGGCTCCGACGGGCGGCCCGTCCACCTGGCGGACATCTGGCCCAGCGAGGACGAGGTCGCGCAGGTCATCACCGACTGCATCGACCCGCAGATGTACAAGGCCGACTACGCCGACGTCTTCACCGGCGACGAGCGCTGGCAGAACCTCCCCACCCCCACCGGCGATCTCTTCGCCTGGGACGAGGACTCCACCTACGTGCGCAAGCCCCCCTACTTCGAGGGTATGCCCGCCGAGCCCGACCCGGTCGCCGACATCCGTGGCGCCCGCGTACTGCTCAAACTCGGCGACTCGGTCACGACGGACCACATCAGCCCCGCCGGGGCCATCAAGTCGGACACCCCGGCCGGACGGTACCTGCTGGAGCACGGCGTGCAGCCGCTCGACTTCAACTCCTACGGTTCACGCCGCGGCAACCACGAGGTCATGATGCGCGGCACCTTCGCCAACATCCGGCTGCGCAACCAGCTCGCCCCGGGCACCGAGGGCGGTTTCACGAGGGACTTCACCCAGCCCGGCGCGCCAGTCAGCACCGTCTACGAGGCCTCGCTCAACTACCGGGCCGCCGGCGTCCCCCTCGTCGTGCTGGCCGGCAAGGAGTACGGCTCGGGCAGCTCGCGCGACTGGGCGGCCAAGGGCACCCTGCTGCTGGGCGTGAGAGCCGTCATCGCCGAGAGCTTCGAGCGCATCCACCGGTCGAACCTCATCGGCATGGGCGTCCTGCCCCTGCAGTTCCCCGACGGCGAGAGCACCGCAAGCCTCGGCCTGACCGGCGAGGAGACCTTCGCCATCAGGGGCGTCGAGGAACTCAACGACGGCACCATCCCGAGGACCATGACCGTCGTCGCCACCGCCCCCGACGGCTCCGAGACCACCTTCGATGCCGTCGTGCGGATCGACACCCCCGGCGAGCGCAACTACTACGTCAACGGCGGCATCATGCAGTTCGTGCTGCGCAACCTGGCGCGAGCCTGAGGCGACAGCTGCTACTGTGCTCCGTGCGGAATCCGCGTGCCCGCCGGAACCACCACATGGTGTCCCCCGAAGGGCCAGACACATCCGGTGGTCTCACCGGGCGATCGGTGCGGATGAGGGCGGTCCGGCCAATGGGGCCGGGCCACCCTGCCCGCCACAACAGACGGACAACCACCCACCGGAGTTCACCCGCCCGGTCACGGAAAGGACCACGATGACCCCCTTCGGTTCCAAGAGACTCGTTCAGGCTGCCGCCGTGCTCGGCAGCATCACCCTGCTGGCCGGCTGCTCGGGAGGCGGTTCTGACGCAGATACCGCCGCCTCGGCCGCCAGCGCCGTCTCCTCCGCTGCCAGTGCCGCATCGTCGGCCGTCAACTCCGCCGCCGACGAGGCCGCCAGCGCCGCCGACGAGGCCGCCAGCGCTGCCGCCGGGGCAGCGAGTGCCGCCCAGGAGGCCGGGAACGAGGCCGCCGAGATCACCGACGAGGCCTGGCGCGAGGCACTCGACCAGGCCGACAGGACGATCCAGGCCTCCGCCTCAACCGCGATCTGGGAATCCGAGACGAACGTCAGCATCGCCGGCGACTGCGACAGCCTGAACGTTGGCGGCTCCGACAACACGATCGTCGCCGAGGGCGTCGGCACCCTCACTGTCGGAGGCAGCGGCAACACGATCTACGTGAAGAACCCGGTCACCATCAACCTGCTCGGCTCGGAGAACACGATCGTGTGGAGCGGCGAGGAGCAGCCCTCGATCAGCGAGGCGGGCGCGGACAACACGGTGCGCCAGGCATCGTGACCGGCTGACCCGCATCCGGACGAGCAGGCCCCGGCAAGGCTCCAGCTGAAAGAGCCTTGCCGGGGCCTGCTGCTTCGGCAGGGCCCGCTGGCCTCACCACCAGCCCGTGAGGGTCCCACCCGACGCCTGGCGCCGCGGCCGCCACCTCCCCGGGACAGCTGAGATCGGCTGTCGCCGGATTGCGACATCGGAGCGACAAGCCTGCTGCATCGGTTCCCTAGGCTTTAAGCAGACGAGATGAAACGGGGTGCCGACCACTCGACGCCCCAGGGCCCACTTCATCCGGCTTCGATCCACAACCCGGGCCCGCCAACAACCGGCGGGCCCACGAAAGGAACAATGACCATGAACCCGATGAACCACGGCAGGAAGCTCATCCTCGTCGCAGCCGGCGCAACCAGCGCCATCCTGCTGGCCTCCGGCTGCTCGTTCAGCGTCAACGACTCCTCCGCGCCGACCACGGCCACGCAGCCGGCATCGGTGTCCTCGACCTCTGCCGATCCCAGCGCCTCCAGCGTCGCACCCGCCAGCACCGCAGCGGCCCCGACCACGCAGGCCAGCACGAGGACCACGGATGTGGACGACCCGGACGATGACATCACCGATCCCGAATGGCTCGAGGCCATCGCCAACTCGGAGAAGACCATCGCCGCCACCCCGACGACGACCATCAGCGGCTCCGATCAGGTGATCACCGTGCGAGGCGACTGCGATGTGCTGGCGATCCACGGCTCGGACAACACGGTCATCGTCGACGATGCGACGAGCATCGAGATCTCGGGCAGCGGCAACACGGTGTTCGTCGATGACACCAGGACAGTGTCGTTCGGAGGCTCGGACAACACGGTCGTGTGGGACGACGGCCCCGAGCCGACCGTGCAGGAGAGCGGCTCGGACAACATCGTGCGCCAGGCCCGCTGAGCACCGGTCCCGTGCCGCACGGGGACGGGGTAGAGTGCAGGAACTCCGCGGGGGCGCCAGGGGCGCCCCCGCGGTCGCATCGGATTGAGAAGGAACCCATCATGCCCGACGACCACGGCAGACGGACGGTCCTGCTCGTCGACGACGAGGAGGCCATCACCGGCGCCCTCGCCCCCTACCTCGAACGGTGCGGCTTCCGGGTGCACGTCGCCACCGACGGCGCGCAGGCCCTGACACTGCACGACCGGGTGGCGCCCGACATCGTCGTGACCGACGTCCTCATGCCCCGCATGGACGGCCGTGAACTCGTGCGCCGCATCCGCGCCAAGGGCGGGTGGACGCCGATCATCCTGCTCACCCAGATCGACGCCCCCTACGAACGCTCCGCCGCCCTCGACGAGGGCGCCGACGACTACCTGTCCAAGCCCTTCGACCCGCAGGAGCTCGTCTCACGCATCCGGGCGGTCCTGCGCCGCGCCTCCGGCGCCCCCAAACCCCTGTCGGCCTCCGACACGGTGACCTGCGGCGACCTCGTCGTCGACCGGGTCGCCCGTCGGTTCTTCCTCACCGACCGCGAGCTGTCCCTGACCCCGAAAGCCGCCATGCTGCTCGACTACCTCGTCACCCACCCCGGCGAACTCCACACCCGAGAACGACTGCTCGCGGCGCTGTGGGGCATCGACTTCGCCACCTCGACCCGCGCGGTCGACCACCGGGTCCGCGAGATCCGCCGCGTCCTAGGCGACGACCCCTCGGACCCGCAATACATCGAGACGGTGCCCTCGATCGGCTACCGCTTCATCGGGCAGGTCCACGCGTCATGACCACCGTCCCGCGTACCGGTGCCGACCTGCAGCGTGCCGGCGCCGACAAGGAGCCCGCCTCCACACCGTGGCGGCGCCGGCTGCTCCTGCTGCCCTTGTTGCCCGCCGCCGTCGCGGCCCTGGCCTCGCTCGCCTGGTGGCTGGCGGGGGAGCGGCGTTCACTGGTGCTGTCCGCCGAACTGCCGGGTGTGCTGTTCGGTGTCGGGGTGGCGACCAGCGCCGTCCTGCTCGGCGTCCAGCTCTTGCGCACCGGCACGGCGTCGCGCATCGAACGGGCCCGTCAGAACGCCGAGGAGTCCAATCGCCAGGCGTACCGCCAGTTCCTGGGGCGCCTCGACCACGAGCTGAAGAATCCCCTGACGGCCGTGCGCGCCGCGGCCAACAGCATCGAGGACGACGAGAGCCGGGCCATCATCGACGCCCAGTCCCAGCGGATGGGCCGGCTGCTCAAGGACCTGCGCAAGCTCGCCGAGATCGAGGTCGCCCCCCTCGAGATGGAGCAGGTCGACCTCGTCGAGGCCACCCACGACGCGGTGGACGCCGTCGAGCAGGAACTGGCCGTGGCGGGGCAGCGGCGCGCCTTCTCCGTCAGCTTCCCCGGGGCGCCATGGCCGCTACCCACCGTCCTCGGCGACGCCGACCTGCTCTACTCGGCGATCTACAACATGGTCTCCAACGCCGCGAAGTACACCGGCCCGGAAGCCCTCATCGAGGTGCGCGGATCCCAGAACGGGGGAGCCGTCACCCTTGAGGTCGCGGACACCGGGATCGGTATTCCCGCCGAGGAGATCGACCAGGTGTGGAGCGAGCTGGGCCGGGCCAGCAATGCGCGCGGGCTGCCCGGTCACGGCCTGGGCCTGGCCCTCGTCGCGACGATCGCCTCCCGCCACGGCGGCAGCTGCTCGCTCAGCTCACGGCTGGGCGTGGGCACGAGCATCACCATGACACTGCCCGCCGCGGGCTGAGGCCCGGCGGGGCCGATGCGCGCCGGTCCCGTCGTGCCGAGGGATGGCCCAGGGCTCGTGGAACGGGAAAGCTCGGCACGGTGAATCTGTCAGTGGCGGCGTCCACACTGGTGAGTGAACAACAGTTCGATTCATGCAGTGGATGAGGACGGTGCGAGATGAGTGGTGTTCCCGATCATGCGGCCGGCGTCCCGGCCCCGGCCGACTGGCCCGCCCGCGTGGCCGCACCGGGTTCGGCGCGGATGCGCCGCGACGCCGTGGCCTTCCTGCTCGACCACTGCCCGCCCGAGTTCATGGCCCACCCGCAGCTGCGGCGCAGACCGCTCCTCCTGGCCCGTCTCGCTGCCGACCACGTCGACAATCAGCTGAGGGCGACGCGCAGGGCACTGGCGCAGACGCAAGCGGACCCTGAGCAGAACGCCGGCCCGGGAATCCTGGATGACGCCGTGACGGTGCTTCGCCGTGAGGAGACGCGGCTGATCGAGGCGTCCCACTCCGTCGCGCTCGTCGGTCAGGCGCTGCGGGCCGGGGCGCGCTGAACGACGGCCATGCCCCGGGCCCTCGCTCGGGCGCCTCCGGGCAGATGTCCGGCCGGTGGGGTGCGAACCGGTGGGCCCGCGCGGCCCGGGAGGAATCGACGTCACAGCACACGGGACGACGGCCCGTTTGCGGCGTGCATTCCCGGGTCCGAGGAGCAGAGCCGGGATCGGGCGTTTACTTTCTGCTGAAGCGGTGAGGTTCCCCGGCAGTCAGCCCTGCCCGGTCAGGCGGTTCACCTCGGAGATCATCTGGCCGGCGCTCAGTGCCCCCGGGTGGGCGACCTGCACCACGCCGTCGGCATCGATGAACACGTGACTGGGAATGCCCATCACCCCGAACGAGCCGGCGATCCGCGAACCGGCGTCGGGAACCTGGGAGTACGTCAGGCCGAGCGTGTTGACGTACCGCTGTACCGCGTCGGAATCCTCCGACAGGTACACCCCGACGGTCTCGAGCCCCGCCCGCCTGCCGTGCTGGTAGGCCTCCTCGATGTCAGGCGCCTCCGAGCGGCAGGCAGCGCACCACGTGGCCTCGAAGACGAGCCAGACCGGGTGGCCGCGCAACTCGCTGAGCGTCACCGTCTGCCCGTCGATCGTCGCCGCCGCGAAATCGGGGGCCTGCTGGCCCACCTCGACCAGTTTCCCGGCGCCGCCGCTGACCTGGACACTGGTGATACCGGCCTCGTCGGATTCGTCGTGGTGGTTCACCAGCCACACGCCGGCGATCACGACGACGGCCGTGACGACGAGTACGAGCAGGGTGAACAGGGGACTGCGCCGGAACCGGGCCCAGCCCGACTCCCCGGCCGTGGCCCGCTGCGTGACCGGCGGTGTCGAACCCGCGTTGTGACGATCAGGCATAGGAGTGCAGACCTCCGAAGAAGAGATTCCCCATGAAGGTGAAGATCACCGCTGCGAACCCGAGGATGAGCAGCCACGCGGCCCTGGCCCCGCGCCAGTTGCCGACGACCCGCGCGTGCAGGTAGGCGCTGTAGAACAGCCAGGTGACCAGGGCCGAGGTCTCCTTCGGATCCCAGCTCCAGTAGCGGCCCCAGGCCACGTTGGCCCAGATCGCACCCAGGATGATCATCAGCGTGATGAGCGGGTACGCGATGATGATCGAACGGTACCCGATCTCGTCCAGCCGCTCCCTGCTCGGCAGCCGCACGCGCCCGAGGTGGCCGTGGAGCAGGTACAGCACCGCGGCGCCGAACGAGACGGCCGCTGCGCCGTAGCCGAGCGAGGCGGTGACCACGTGGAGGGGGAGCAGGAAGCCGTTCTGCAGGGCCGGCATGAGCTCGGTGGCCGTGTCGTCGAGGGTCAGCGAGTACAGGCTCAGTGCCAGGGCCACCGGCAGCACCGCCAGGGCCAGGGCGCGCAGCCTCGTGCGCCATTCGACGATCACCATCGCCAGCATGATGCCCCAGACGAACGAGACCGCGAACTCGTACTGGTTCGACAGCGGCGCCCTGTGCACGACGATCGTGCGCAGCACCAGGCACGCCGTGAGGCACAGGAACGCGAACTGGTCGAGCACGGCCGCGTAGTGGGCCAGGCCCCGGCCCCTGGGCTGCGCGGTGCGCCCATCCCCCGTCTGCTTCGTCCCAGGGGTCGCACGGGCCGTCGACACGACGATCTGCGCGATGAGGGACAGGGCCACCGCGATCGTGGCCGCGACCAGGCAGTATCGAGAGATCTCAAGCATTCTCGGTGTCCTCCTCGGCATTGTCCGCAAGGCTCGCGGCCATGCGGTTCAGCTGGTTCTCGAACGACGTGTCGTGGCGGTCCGGGCAGGCGAACTGCACGAGCGAGCCGCCCTCCGGCGCCTCGCTGATGCGTACCCAGACCCGCCGGTGGCGGGCGAGCATCGTCATGCAGATGCCGGCCAGCAGCAGGCCCGAGCCGACCCACACCCAGACGGCTCCCGGGTCGTGGGCCACGAGCAGCCCGGTGTAGGTCTTCTCCCGGTTGAAGGTGAACTTCAACCCGCCGACGGTGCCCGGGGAGCCCTGCTGGATGGTTCCCGAACCGCGCAGCGTCTGCTCCCCCTCGCCGTAGACCTCGATGCGCGCCTCACCGGGAGCCAGCTGGGAGGAGGTGGCTCCCGAGGCGGCGGTCATCACGTAGACGTCGAGGTGCTGCTCGGGCAGGTTGATCATCCCGTACGCGTTCTGGCCGTCATCGGTGCTCCACTGCAGCGGCACCACCTGCGTGGTGATCTCGATGCCCTCGGCGTCGGCGACGGTCACGTCGGCGGCGACACCGAAGTAGCTCTGGTTGAAGGCCACCCCGTCGACCTTGAGGGGGTGGTTGACGCGCACCATCTGCCGGGCCACCTGCTGGCCATCCCGGTAGACGGCGAGATCGCTCACGTAGTCCTTGGGACTGCCGTCGTCGTAGTAGCTGTCCTCGAACGAGATGAGCTCGACCTCGAGACCGGTGTCGTGCCCCACCTCGACGCGGCTCTCCAGCGGGACCGTCACCTCGTCGTCCTGGAAACCGGCCGCTCCCGTCAGGGTGAAGCCGATGAGGATGATGATGAAGGCCGAGTGGGCGAACACCGTGCCGAAGGGGGCGAAGCGGAACCGGTCGGCGTAGAGCTGGTCGGGGCGCTCAGGATCGGACAGCACCCTGAAGTGCGCCTTCGACAGCATCGTGCGCACCTGGTCGTGGGCCTCGCCGGTGCTCAGCGGGCTCACCGCCTGCGACCGGGTCCGGGCCCGCGAGTAGAAGCCCGGTGTCACGCGCGTCTTCGGGTGCGCCGCATTCCTCCACAGCACCGGGATCCGGTGCACGGTGCAGGCGATGATCGACAGGGCGAGCAGGGTGAGCATCCCGATGTACAGCGGGGAGCCGAACATGTGGAAGAAACCGATCGCGTCGAGCACGCTCGTCCAGCCGCCGTACGTCGAGCGCACCTGCTCCAGCCAGGCGGCGTACATGTCGGGATCGGCGCGCACCGTCGGATTCACCTGCTCGATCAGGATGCCGAGCAGGCTCAGGACGCCCATCGCCAGGATCAGTGCCAGGCCGACCTTCTTGTTGTAGAAGAAACGGTATATCGCCCCGAAGAAGTCGCCGACCCCGATCTGCGGGGCCTCGTCGTACTCGTCGGCTGGTGTCGTCATGGTGTTCCACCTCGTCCTCAGGGGGCCGGCACCGGAAGAAAGCCGGCCAGACGCTCGAAGAGATTCGTGATGATCAGGAAACCCGTCACCACCAGCAGCGCGCCGCAGACGCGCGAGACCGCCACGTGGTGGCGCTGGAACCAGCCGAGCCTGTCGCACAGCTGCGAGGCCCCGGCCGCCACCAGGACGAACGGGATCCCCAGCCCGAGGCAGTAGACCGCCATGAGGAGGGCGCCGCGCCCGGCGGAGGAACTCATCTGGGCCAGCGCGATGATGCCGCCCAGGACGGGCCCGATGCAGGGGGTCCAGCCCGCCCCGAAACCCACGCCCATGAGCAAGGAGGCGAGTCCGGGGCGCGACGACCGGCGTGCGCGCAGCAGCGGCTGGCTGTTCTGGTCGAGCGGTGCCAGCCGGATGAGGCCGGCCACGTACAGCCCCATCACGATGATGATCGCCCCGCCGATGATGCGCAGGAGTGCTCGGTGCCCGGCCAGGAGCTCGCTGAGGGTGCCGAACGACGCCCACAGCGCCATGAACACGGCCGAGAAGCCCAGGACGAAGAACAGCGCCCCTGTCACCGCGTGACGGCGCGAGCCCGCCGCGCCGTCACGCCCCTGTGCCACGTATCCGACGTAGACCGGCACGATGGGCAGGAAGCAGGGCGACGCGAACGAGACGACGCCAGCCAGCAGGGCCAGGGGAAAGGTGATCGGTTCCATGGGCGGTCACGGTGTCGGGCTGGCGCTGGGGGATGCGGTCATGGTGTCGAAGCTGCCCATGTGCGATTCGACGATCTGGGCGTACTCGCCGTCGGGTTCGAGTTCGAGGACCCGGTTCCACTCCTTCTTCACCATCTCGATGTCGGGCGGGTCGATCGACAGGTAGTAGTAGCCGAGGTTGAAGTGCAGGTCCGCGCGGTCCGGGTCGAGTTCGTTGACGATGTCCCAGTGCTCCTTGGCACAGTCCAGGTCGCCGTTGTTGAAGCAGGAGACGCCGAGGGTGAGCTGGGCGTCGACGTCGTCGGGCATCAACTCGACGCGCCGGGCCTGCCACTTGGAGGCGTTGGCGTAGTCGCCGACCGCGGCGTACAGCGAGGCCAGCTGGCCCATGGCGTCGGTGTCCTCGGGGTTGTCCCTGACCCGCTGCTCGAGCTCGGCCACCTGGGCCTCGTCGAGCGTCGGCGTAGCAGTGGCCCCCATGCCCATCAGGTCCGAGGCCGAGGCGTCCGAACTCGAGTCCGCGGGGGCCCCGAGCTTGTAGACGGCCAGGACGACAGCCACGACGATGGCGACGATGAGGATCCGCGCCACCCAGCTGGCGGTGTCGCCGCCGCGACGGCCGGCGGACGTGTTCCGGGTCTTCTTCACCGTTGACGAACCCGCGGCCTTCGGCGAGGTGTCCGCGTCGGCGCCGTGGACGGTGTTCTTCCGGGCGGCCTTGCGGGCGGCGCGGCGGGCCTCGGCCACCTCATCGATCTCGTCGAGGGCGACCGGGTCATCGGGATCGGCCTCCTCGGCTGCCGGGGAGGCCGTGGCGGCGTCCGGCTCGTCACCCGCCCGCCCGGTCGGCTCACCGGCGCCACCGTCAGCCCCGGCGGCATCGAGGGCGATGACGGCGTCGACTTTGGCGATCTGCTGGGTGAGCCACTCCGAGCGGCCCTCGGATGCGGTCGTGAGCGATGAACTCAACTCGGCCTTCTTCGCGGCCAACTCCTCGGCGCTCGCGTCGGGCGGGAGCCCCAGCGAGCTCAGCAGCGTGTGTCTGGCCTGGGCCAGGCTCGAGTGCCGCGTCATCATCATCTCCGGTTCGTCTTCGATCCGAATCGTTCGCTGTCTGCCAGTGTGACGAGCAGGAACTCCATTCGGTATCCACCTTTGGGTATGTGCGGGGTACAGAAAGCGCGGCACCGGTGCACATCACCGGTGCCGCACTCCCTCTCGGGACCGTCAACGTCTCATGGCGACGGTGACGGGGTCGGGACGGACGTGTTGATCGGGGTCGAGCCCGCGGGCAGCGGGGCGGCCTGGTCGTTGGCACGACCCGGCTCGGGCGTGCTCGGGACATCGGCGCCGGTCAGTGCGAGCTGGCCCTGGCGTGCCGTGTCGGTCACGTCGTTGAGGATGCGGAGCGAGTACTCGGGGGCGTGGAAGCCGTGGGAGTTCTCGGACTCGACGTAGTCCATGTAGAACTGCGCCTTGCGCTGGTAGTTGCGCGCAGCCTCGACGCGATCGGCGGGCGTGCCGTTGCTCTGGGCCTTCTCGATGTCATCGATCAGGGCGACCAGTGCGTCGAAGGAGACGTCCCGCGCCTGGTAGAAGCGGGTCTGGATCGTCGCCACGCGCGCCTTGAGTTCATCGTCGGAGACCTTGTGGCAGGTGCCGCACGTTCCGTTGACGTCGTCCATCGGCGAGGTCACGTGGTGATTGCTGACCTTCTTCGCGCCGGCGCTCTGGTACGCCATGTGGCAGTCGGCGCAGGTGACGCCGGCCTGACCGTGGGTGCCGTTCTGCCAGGTCTCGAAGTCGGGGTGCTGTGCCTTGATGATCGAGGCCCCGGTGAGCTCGTGCGTGAAGTCCGTGAAGTCGATCTCCTGGTAGTAGTTGTACGCGTCGTCGATCGTCAGGCCCTTGCTCCACGGGAACGTCAGGTTGTCGTCCTCCGGGGACCGGTAGTACTCGACGTGGCACTGGGCGCAGACGTAGGTGCGCATCTCCTGGGTGGAGGCGTCGCGGTTCACGTCGTAGTCGGAGACGCCCTGCGAGGCCTTGTAGGCGGCGATGCCCCTCATGAAGGCCGGACGCGTGACACGCAGCTCCATCGTCGCGGGATCGTGGCAGTCGATGCAGGCTATCGGGCCGTTGTCCTTGGCGATCTCGTAGGCGTCGTCATAGGTCATGGCGTTCATCTTCTCCCAGCCGGCCACGGTGTCGCCGTTACCCAGGTCGGTGAACAGCTTCGGCACGCTGACGTGGCAGTTGAGGCAGTAGCCGGGCTGCTTGAACTGCGTCGTCCGCTTGGTGTAGCGCTGGTCGATGAGCATCCAGTTGTGCCCGCGGGGCTCGGTGTAGTCCACCGAGAACGGGTAGCCGGCCCACATGGTCACCAGGCGTTCGTCGTTGGCCAGGTTGTCGTAGGTGGTCCACTCGCGGGGATCATCGGCGGTCGGTGTCCTGGGGAAGTAGTTCCCGGGGCGGGGGTCGCTCGTCATCATGTACGACTCGTACTGCTCGGGGAAGTTCTGGCCCCACACGGCCGGGTCGACCACGGTCTCGTCGAGCTCGACCACCTGGGTGAACTGCTCCCTGCCCTCCTGCTTGTGATTGAAGATGCTCGTGAGCAGCGCGACGATACCGGCAGCGACCAGGGCGCCGGCGATGAGGAACACGATGAACATCGCGGTCTTGCTCATGCGCGAGACCCGCGGTCTGTACTGGGACTGGTTCGATCCGCTCATCCTCTTCTCACCTCCTGTGCCTGTGATCGGTGTGCTGACTGTTCTGGTTGCCCGGGCCGCAGGGCCGGGGCGCTGGGGTCACTTGCCCCGCACGTCATGGCCCACCCCCTGGTGGCATCGGATGCACATGATCTGGTCGCCGTCTCGCTGGCTGGCCAGCACGTCGTGGGTGAACCCGCCATGGCAGTAGATGCAGTTGTTGTTGATGATCTGCAAGGAGACGTCTCGCGCCTGGATGTTCTGCGGGTAGTTTCCGGAGGTGAACGCGATCGAGTGGTGCAGGCCGTTCTCGGCCTTGACGGCGTACTTGCCGACGAGGTCGTGGGGCGTGTGGCAGTCGTTGCACCCGGCGACGTGGTGGTGCGCCCCGGCGGTGTAGGCGTCGTAGTAGTCCTGCATCACATGGCAGCTGGCACAGGCCTTGGGGTCATGACCCAGGTAGGACAAACCGTTGGCGTAGATGAACGTGAACGCCGCCAGCCCCACCAGGGCGCCGATGAGTAGTCCAGCGATTCCCGGCAACCATCGACGCGCAGCAGCCAGTACGCCGGATGCTCGGCGCCCGCTCGTCATGGTCACCCACCCCCACGAGTGTTGAAATTTCTTGACTCAATCATGATGGGGACGGGTTGTCGCGTCCATGGGGAAAAGGGCACAAACTGGGCACAGAAAAGACACAAAGGGGCTGGTGAGAGGGCTCGGGGAGGTGCTGACGGGCGCTCAGACCCGGATGTTCAGCCCGTTGCGGATGATGTACGCGGCGGCCTGGCTGCGGTTGCTCATGCCGAGCTTGCGCAGCGCGTTGTGCACGTGGTTCTTGACCGTGCCCTCCGTGATGGTCAGGTGCGTGGCGATCTCACGGTTCGACATGCCCTTGGACACGAGCGTCATGATCTCGAGCTCGCGTCGGCTCAGCCCGTGCGCGGTGTCCGGTTCCGGCACGATGACCTTCTGCACGTCCAGGCCGACGCGCAGCTGGTTGAGCAGGCCGCTGACCAGTTTCGGTGACAGGGGGGACTGGTCGGCCATGACGCCGCGGATCATCTGCAGCAGCTCGGCCGGCTCGAGGTCCTTGAGCAGGTAGCCGTCGGCCCCGGCGCGCACGGCCTCGGTCAGCAGCTCGTTCTCGTCATGGACGGTGAGCATGACGATCTTCAGGTCCGGGTGCCGTTCGCGCAGGAGTTTGGCGGCCCGGGCCCCGTTCATCACCGGCATCTCGAGGTCGAGGATCACCACGTCAGGTTCGGTCGAGCCGACGGTCTCGAGCACTTCCAGTCCGTTGGAGGCCTCGCCGATGACGGTCATGTCGTCCTCCCGGCCGATGAGCGCACTGACGGCTCGGCGGAAGAGTGTCTGGTCGTCGGCGATGACGACGCGGATCGGTTCGTGCTTCGGTTCCGTCGGCGTCGTGTTCATACACGGGTCCTTTCCTCGCGAGGGCTCTCGTCGGACAGAGCGAGCGGCACGACCGCGCTGACGCAGGTGCCCGCCCCGGGGATGCTCATGATGCTCAGGCGCCCGCCAATGCCCTCGATGCGCTCGCGCATCGACAGCAGGCCGAAGTGGCCGGGGGCCGGTTCGGGGTCCTCGAACCCGATCCCGTCGTCGCTGATGTTGATGGTGATGCTGTTCGGGTTGGTGCGCATCGTCACGTCGACGGTGCTCGCGTGCGCGTGCTTGCGCACATTGGTCAGTGCCTCCTGCACGACGCGCAGCAGCTGCAGGCGCGTGCCGGCGGGCAGGCTGATGCCCGGATCGGCCAGTTCGACGCGGCAGGTGATGCCGGTGCGCCGCTCGAAGGCGCCGGTCGTGGACCGGATGCCGGAGGCCAGCGAACCGGTCATCTCCTCGGGCATGTGCAGGTCCCAGATGGCCTCACGGACGTCGGCGTAGGCCATTGCGCAGTCCTGGCTGATCTGGGTGAGTTCGCTGACCGTCTCGTCCCCGAGCTCCTCCTGCCCCGCCAGGGCCGACAGGCGCAGATGAGCCGAGCCGAGCACTTGGGCGACGCCGTCGTGCAGCTCCCTCGAGATCCGTTCGCGTTCGCCGGCGATCATGCGCGCCTCGGAGTCGTCGGCCTGGATCGCCCTGGAGATCAACCGTTCGGCCATGCCGGCCATCGCCACCAGGACGAGTTCCTCGGCCTGCCGGCGGGCGGGATCGGTGCCGCCCAGGTGCGCGTGCCACAACCACCCGAACTCGTCGTCCTTGCCGAAGCCCACCCGGACGACGTCCTTCTCGTCCATCGCCCGCGGGCACTTCAGGCGCGGTCCGGCCAGGATGCACGTGCTGCCCGGGTCGAGCAGGCAGGTCATCGGCTTCAGCTCTCCCACGGGACGCGGCCGGGTCTGCATCTGGACGGTCTGGCAGCGTGCCGCAGTCAGGTTGCGGTGCACGCACAGGCCGCTCTGGTCGGGGCCGAGGGTGGCGTGAACCTGGGCGACGACGTCCGTCAGGGACGCCAAGAGCTCGGTGACGGGCAGGGCGACGCCACCGACTGGCTGACCGCCGCCGGGCGCTGGCACATGATGTCCGGTCATTTGAGCGACTGCCTTGTTTCCTCGTGGAGGCGACTCGGCGGGCCCTCCCGCGTGACGCCATACCCAACCATAACGGCGACCGCGGCAAAAGTGTGGATCGACCCGTGGAAAATGCTGGTGGCGTGGTTCAGCGCGCCGCCAGCAGGGCATCTCGGCCTGCTCCGCGGTCCCGTCCTAGACTGACGCACATGGCGCTGCTGGACCGTATTCACAAGCCCTCGGACCTGCGCACTCTCAGCGACGGGGAACTCCGGACGCTCGCCGGGGAGATCCGTCAGTTTCTCATCTCGAACGTCGCCCGAACCGGCGGGCACCTCGGCCCGAACCTCGGCGTCGTCGAGCTGACCATGGCGATCCACCTGGTCTTCGACTCGCCGCAGGACCCGGTCCTCTTCGACGTCGGCCACCAGAGCTACGTCCACAAGATCCTCACCGATCGTGCCGGCGAGTTCGGCACGCTGCGTCAGAGGGGCGGGCTGTCCGGCTACCCGAGCAGGGACGAGTCCGAGCACGACTGGGTCGAGAACTCGCACGCCTCGGCCGCCCTGAGCTGGGCGGAGGGCATGGCGCGGGCCTTCTCGCTGACCGGCCGGGATGACCGGACGGTCGTCACCGTCGTCGGTGACGGCGCCCTCACGGGGGGGATGGCCTGGGAGGCCCTCAACAACATCGCCGCCGAACCCGGGCTGCCCATGGTCATCGTCGTCAACGACAACGGCCGGTCCTACTCGCCGACGGTTGGCGGTCTGTCCAAGCACTTGTCGGGCCTGCGCACCGACCCGCGCTACGAGAAGGCCATGGAGAATCTCAAGGCGAACGTCTCACGCGCCCCGCTCGTCGGCAGACCCGCCTACGACCTCCTGCACGGCCTCAAGATCGGCTTGAAGGACGTGCTCGCCCCGCAGGGCCTGTTCAGCGATCTCGGCCTGAAGTACATCGGCCCCATCGACGGCCATGATCTGCAGGCGCTGGTCATCGCCATGCGTCAGGCCAAGGGCTTCGGGGGCCCGGTCATCGTTCACGCCATCACCCAGAAGGGGAAGGGATTCGCGCCGGCCGAGAACCACGAGCAGGATCTCTTCCACGCGGTCGGCAGGATCGACGCGTCCACCGGTGAACCCCTCACGCCACCGGTCCAGGCCACCTGGACCGATGCCTTCGGGGCGGAGCTCGCCGAGTTGGGCGCCGAACGCGACGACCTCGTGGCGATCACCGCCGCCATGCTCCACCCGGTGGGGCTGGGACGGTTCGCCGCCGCCCATCCCGACCGCGTCTTCGACGTCGGGATCGCCGAACAGCACGCGATGGGCCTTGCCGCCGGCCTGGCCCGCGGCGGGCTGCACCCGGTCGTCGCGGTCTACTCGTCCTTCCTCAACAGGGCCTTCGACCAGCTGCTGCTCGATGTGGGCATGCACCATCTGGGTGTCACCGTCGTTCTCGACCGTGCCGGCGTGACCGGCCCCGACGGCCCCAGCCACGATGGCGTCTGGGACTGCTCCATCGCCGGTCTCGTGCCGGGCATCCACCTCGCCTCCCCCCGTGACGCGGTTCGTCTGCGCGAGGCCCTGCGCCGTGCCCTCGACATCGATGACGCCCCCAGCCTCATCCGCTACTCCAAGGACAAGCTGCCCGACCCGATCGAGGCCGTGACGCGCAGCCACGGCATCGACCTGCTGGCGGTGGGGGAACGACCCGACGTGCTCGTCATCGGGTACGGGCAGCCGGCCGGCACGGCGCTCACCATCGCCGGGATGCTGGGCGAGCGGGGTCTGTCCGCGACCGTCGCCGACCCCCTGTGGGCACTGCCGGTGACCGATCCGCTGCTGCGGCTGGCCGCGGCGTACTCGCTGGTCGTGACGATCGAGGACAACCAGGTCGTCGGCGGTATCGGTTCCCAGCTCCAACTCGCCATGAACACCGCGGGAATCGACGTCCCGGTGCGCCAGTTCGGAATCCCCCAGCAGTACCTGCCGGTCGGTACGCGGGCCGAGGTGCTGGCCGACGTCGGGCTCACCGCCGACCGGATCACCGATTCCATCGTCGCCGCCTGGACCGGTCTGGGGCACGAACTGCCCGAGCCCGAACGAACCCTCCAGGTCCGCTGAGCGGCTGCCCCGCCTCAGCCGGGTGCGGACTCCAGCGCCGCGACGATCACCGGAGCCGCCAGGCGACACTGCCACTCGCGTGCGCCATGGGCCGACAGGCGCCGGGCGACGTGACCGCGGTCGACGGCCTCCAGCGGTTCCCAGGCGAGCCGGCGCAGCGCCTCGGGCGCGATGAGGTTCTCGGGCGGCATGTCGAGGGCCTTGGCCAGGCGGTTCATCGCGGGCCGTACGCGCTGCCAGCGGCGCCAGGCGTCCGGGTTGCTGCGCTGCCAGTTGCGCGGCTGATGGGAGGGCCCCTCCAACGGCACGCGCAGACGCGGCAGCTGCGACTCGGGCATCGCCGCGACACGCCCCGCGGCGGCGAGCCACCGCCCGCGATAGCGGCGGGCGTTGCGCCGCTTGAACCCCGCGATCGCCTCCATCTCGGCCATCCCCGGCACGCCGGGGGAGTCCTTGGTGACCTGGCCGGCCAGCTCGCTGATCGCCTTGTCCGGCAGGATCTTGCTCGGCGCCCGGTCCAAGTCGCGGGCCAGCCGGTCACGTTCACCCCAGATCTCGCGCACCAGCGCCAACCCGCGGCGGGTGCGCACGGAGTGCACCCCGTTGACGTGCCGCCAGGGCTCGGCGACGGGGGGGTGGGGTTCGCGGTGGGTGTCGATCAGGTGCTGGAACTCCTGCTGGGCCCAGGACCACTTGCCTTCGGCGTGCAGCCGCCGCCACAGCAGGTCCCGCAGTTCGACGAGCAGTTCGACGTCGAGCGCCGCGTAGGCGACCCAGTCGGTGGGCAGTGGCCGCCTGGACCAGTCGGCGACCGAGTGCTCCTTGAGGAGATGGACGCCGAAGAAGGTCTCGGCCATCGTGCCCAGCCCGACGCGGGGCAGGCCGAGCAGGCGTCCGGCCACCTCGGTGTCGAACAGTTTCTCGGGCAGCAGCCCGAGCTCGGTCAGGCAGGGCAGGTCGGACGTGGCCGCGTGGATGACCCACTCGCAGTCGACGATCGCCTCACGCAACGCGCTGAGGTCGGCCACCGAACCATCCCCGGGCTCGAAGGCCTGCGGGTCGATGAGCCAGGTGCCGCTTCCTGGCCTGCGCAGCTGCAGCAGGTAGGCGCGCCCGCTGTACCGGAAGCTCTGGGCGCGCTCCGTGTCGATGGCGACGGGGCCGGTGCCCGACCCGAGCGCGTGGACGCATTCGGCCAGTTTCTCCGCCGTGTCGACCAGAGGCGGCATGCCCTCGCGGGGGATCGCCAGAATGGGCAGGCCGGAGTCCGGGTCGATCTGACCGTTGCGGCCTGTCTCGGAGTCATGTGTGAGGTCCGTGGCCTTCATCGTGTTCCTGTCACAGAGAGGTTGGCGCGGATGGGAGTGACCTTGTCGGGCAGGGGCGGCATGCCGGCCGCCTGACACATGAGCTGCTGCCATGCGCCGAGGTGCCCGATGATGTCGGACGGGTCGGCGATGAGGGGGGTCCAGCTCGCCCGGATCTCGATCTCGTCGCGATCGGCCTCGGTGCTCATCGAACCGAATGACCGGCTGGTCACGGTGGTCACCGTGCCGGCGGGGGCGGTGAAGGCCGCGTCGCACTCGCCGAGCGCCTCGATGAGCCAGCTCCAGGCCACCTCGCTGATCAGGGGGTCCGTGACGATGTCGGTGTCTGTTCCTGCTCGGACCAGGGTGACGAGCCGCCACTGTCCGTCCCAGGTGTCGTTGCCGGCGGGGTCGTGCAGCAGGATGAGCCGCCCCGACCCGCGTTCCTCGTCCGAGGCGCCCAGTTCCGCCTCCAGTGCAAAACCGTATGGTGCGATGCGCTGGGGGGCGCCGATCTCCTCAACACTGATGTCGGGTCTCCAGCCGAATGCCTTGAGCTCGGCCACGACACGGTTGAAGGCATCGGCGCCGAAGCGGTCACGTAGGTCCGTGGGCGTGGGCATGCCCTGACACTACGATCTGCTCACCCCCAGTCCCGGACGCCACGCCGCGGCGAGGGGGCAGATGGCCCGGTGCCTGGGCGCGTCACGATCAGGCCTCGGCGGCCGGGGCGAAGCTCAGACTGATCGAGTTGATGCAGTAACGCTGATCGGTGGGGGTGTCGTAGCCCTCGCCCTCGAAGACGTGGCCGAGGTGCGAGCCGCAGGCGGCGCACCGCACCTCGGTGCGCGGCCTGCCCGGGATCGAGGTGTCGCTCAGATACCGTACGCGGTCGGCTGCCAGCGGGGAGTAGAAGCTGGGCCAGCCGCAGTGTGAGGCGAACTTCGTCTCGGAACGGAAGAGTTCGGCGCCGCAGGCGCGGCAGCTGTACACGCCCTCAGTGAAGGTGTTGTCGTACTCGCCCGTGAACGGGGCCTCGGTCCCGGCACGGCGCAGTACCTGGAATTCCTGCGGGCTCAGTTCCGCGCGCCACTGCTCATCGGTCTTCTCAATGGGATACTCACCCATGACTGCCTCCTGAAAACGTTGCCGAGAGACTAGCTCGCCGAATCCAGGCCCCGATCGACCGACGGGGCCGAGATGGTCAGAGAGCGATCAACTCGAGGGAACTGGTGATGACGTCATCGCCCAGGTGCTCATCGGCCGGCACGGCGTCGAGCATGTCCATGGCGGCGAACGAATACCTGCTCATGACGAGTTCGACGATGCGTTCGTCGGCGCCGAGCGGAGAACTGATGGTGAGGGCGCCCGCCGACAGGGCCTGTTCGACGGCCGCCATGAAACTCTCCGATGCGGTGAGGAACAGGGACCCCACCGCGATGGCCCTGCGACCCTGCTCACGCAGCAGGTTGATTGCCGAGACGATGGACGAACCAGAACCGTCGACACTGGCCATGGCGACCGGCAGCCGGTGATGTGAGCTCCACTGCCGGGCGCGCCGGGCGATGAGGCTCTGCCCGCGGACGTCGCCGCTGTCCGGGGTTGCCAGGACGAGACCATCGAGTTCGAGGGCGTGGCAGCTCGACAGGGCGTTGCGCAGCCGCAGGTCGAGGATGCTGAGGAGTTCGGCGGCCGGGCCGATCGGACGGGCCATGGCGAGATTCATGTCGGGGTGCGCCGCACGGACGCGCTGGAACATGTCACTGGCCGACTGTCCCACGTCCACGGCGTGGGTCAGGGACATGGGGATGAACACCGCCTCGCGAATCCCGCGGGAGGCGAGGGCGCCGACGACCTGCGGGGCGCTCGGTGGGCACTGATCGAGGAACGCGAGGTGAACGGGCAACTCGGGGCGCTGCATCTGCATCCGCTTGCGCAGCAGCCGGATCTCCTCAGCACCATCGGCCAACAGGATCAGTGCCGGTGCAGTCATAGCATGCCCTATCTCTTGTTACTGTCAGGGCGGCACCGTTGCCGTGGTGTCTCAACTTTCGGACATTTTGTTGGAAATGACAAGTCTGCTGTCCACGATGTGAAACAAAATAATCAAACTGGGTGAGTTGGACGTCCCTGTTCTCCGGCTCTCACGAGGCGGTCGAGGCCGAAGAATCTTCTGTGGGGCCCGATTGCGGGCCCGAGGAACAGCATTTTTCCGCCGGGCGCGGGGGAGTGGCTGTGGCGCGGCCTGAGTCGGTGAGTGTCGGTCGACCTGGTTCAGTCTGGCCGGTCGTTGCGCCGGATGCGCGATCGTCCAGCTGCTTTCGACGGCGGGGGCACGGGTCGGCGCTCTCGGTGGGGCCACACATTCTGCTGCCTGGCCAGCCAGTCAGCAGATGAAACGGTATCTCGGTGGGCGATACTGGGTTCGAACCAGTGACCTCTTCGGTGTGAACGAAGCGCGCTACCGCTGCGCCAATCGCCCGGGCTTGGCCAAAGCTAGCGCACCGCGCCGTGCCGGGACAAATCCTTGCCGTCTGTTCTCGTGGGGGGCGGGTGGTGCGGATCCGGCGGCGGGGCGCGCCGGGGCGCCGAGACCGGCCGTGACCCCGTCCCAGTGTTCCAGTGGTGCTTCTGCCGCTGTCGGGAGGCGGTCGGCGTGAGGGGCCAGGGTGATCGCGTGGTACGGGATCCGTCGGTCGTGAACCGGCAACCGGTCGGGGCCGCCGCCATGGCCGTTGCGGTGGCGCGGAACATCGGATTTGTGCTGCCCGTGCGAGTTCGCTATTGTGGTCTCCGCGCTTCGCCGAGGGGAACCTCGAACAAGCGATGCGGACGTGGCTCAGTTGGTAGAGCATCACCTTGCCAAGGTGAGGGTCGCGGGTTCGAGTCCCGTCGTCCGCTCGGAGAGGCCTTGGCCCCATCCACTGACCATGAAGCTTCGTGGTGGAGGCAAGCTCTCCACGTGGTGGAGTGGCCGAGAGGCGAGGCAGCGGACTGCAAATCCGTATACACGGGTTCAAATCCCGTCTCCACCTCGGGCGGCTGGCGCAGTGGTAGCGCGCTTCCCTGACACGGAAGAGGTCACTGGTTCAAACCCAGTGTCGCCCACCATGTGACGATCCCCCTGGCAACCCTGCCAGGGGGATCGTCATGCTTGTGGTGCTGTTGCGGTGCGGAACCGCCGGTCGGTGAGCCCGGCGGGCGGGCTCACTCGGTGGTGGAGACGCAGTAGGTGCGGGCCGGCTCGTCGTAGGTCAGTCCTCCCATGGAGGTGTCGGGGCAGGTCGCGTCGTACTCCTCGATGATCTCGTCGACGTGGATGTACGCCTCGGAACTGCTGCAGTCGACGCTCTGGTAGCTCAGGCCGCTCGTCTCTGCCGGGTAGCAGGAGTCCTTCGCCAGCTGGGGGACCAGGCACATGCTGGCCGTCGAGCCGTTGCTCGTGATGGTGACCTGGTCGTAGGCGCCGCCGATGTTCGTCGCGGTGTCGGCGACATCGGTGCAGGTCTCACCGGAACCGGCCTTGGCCACGTAGTAGGAGCCGTCGGTGCTGCAGTCGACGCGTTCGGTTTTGACGTCATCCTCGGTGCCGGACAGGACCACGCACTTGCCGACGTCCTTGGTGGCGTCGTGCGAGGTCGTGAGCCAGCCGTAGAGGAGCCTGCCGCCGATGATCAGGACCACAGCCACCACGATGGCCAGGACACGTTTGAGTACGGCATTGCTCGTCTTGGCAGGGACGCTGCTGCCCATGGCCGCGGCGTTGCCCGCAGGAACCTGGCCCTGCGGGGGCAGCTGGCCATTCGGCTGGAACGGCGGCTGGCCCTGAGCGGGTGCCTGGGGGTTCGGCTGGAAGGGGCCCGGTGACTGCTGCTGGAACGGCGGCTGGCCCTGTCCTGGGGCGGAGCCGTAGTTCTGATTGATGGCGTCCTGGCCGGTGGTCGGCTGGCCGGTGGCGCTGGGGTCGGCAGGCTGCCACGAACCTTCGGCGTCAGGGGCGGCGGGGTTGTTCTCATTCGGATTCTGTGGATCGCTCATAGCTGGTGAGTATCGCATAATGGTCTCCTGTCCGCCCCGGGTCTCACGGAGGCTTCCGGTTCAGCTCCGGAAGCCACCCGCAGGCGGTCGCCGCCGAGAGGCCCTCGTCGTGGGCCGTGACCTCGAGACGAGGCGCCTGACACGACCGGCGGGCAATGAGATACGTCGCCGACCGGTTCTGATGGGGCAGAATGTACGGGGTCCCCGTATGGGGGTTGCTTCCCGCCACAGGCGGGTGATCGACCACGCGCGGCCCGGTTCGCCGCCGAAAGGAAAAGAAGTGTCGATATCAGTCGTCATCGCCAGCGATCATCGAGACGAGTCGAAGATGGTCGAGGCGGGTACCACGGGTCTGGACGTCTTCGGTGGCGACAAGTCGGTCGTCGCCATGCGGGTCAACGGTGCCACCTGCGACCTGGCCGCCGAGCTGTCCGACGGCGACCGTCTCGAACCCGTTCTGGACACCAGTGATGAGGGACTGGCCATCATCCGCCACTCGGCTGCGCACGTGACCGCCCAGGCGTTGCAGGAGATCTTCCCGCAGGCCCGCCTCGGTATCGGCCCGCCCATCGCCGACGGCTTCTACTACGACTTCAAGACCGACCCGCTCACTCCCGAGGACCTCAAGGCCATCGAGAAGAAGATGCAGGCCATCATCAAGCAGCGCCAGCGTTTCGTCCGCCGTGTCGTCACCACGGAGCAGGCCCTCGCGGAGGAGGCCGATGAGCCCTTCAAGGTCGAGTTGATCACCGACAAGGACCGCCCCGGCGCGCAGGACGGCTCGCAGGTCGAGGTGGGCGGCGCCGAACTGACCATGTACGACAACATCCGCCGCGACGGCACCGTGGCCTGGAAAGATCTGTGTCGCGGCCCGCACGTGCCGCACACCGGCTACATCCGGGCCGTTGCACTGACCCGCACCAGCGCCGCATACTGGCGCGGAGACCAGGCCAGGGACACGCTTCAGCGCGTCTACGGCACCGCCTGGGCCAGCCGCGAGGACCTCAAGGCCTACCAGGAGCGAATGGCCGAGGCCGCCAGGCGTGACCACCGCAGGCTCGGTGCCGAACTCGACCTGTTCAGCTTCCCCGAGGAGATCGGTCCCGGCCTGGTGGTCTTCCACCCCAAGGGGGGCATCCTGCGTCACGAGATCGAGTCCTACGTGATCGGCCGTCACCTCGAGGCCGGGTTCGACGTCGTGCACACTCCCGAGATCAGCAAGGGAGGTCTGTTCCACACCTCGGGTCACCTGCCGTACTACGCCGACACGATGTTCCCGCCCATGGCCGTGGACGAGGAACGCGATGCGGACGGCAACGTCACCAGGGCCGGCCAGGACTACTACCTCAAGGCCATGAACTGCCCGATGCACAACCTCATCTACCGCTCGCGTGGACGCTCCTACCGGGAGCTCCCGCTGCGCTTCTTCGAGATGGGCCGGGACTACCGGTACGAGAAGTCGGGCGTCGTCCACGGGCTGACCCGCATGCGCGGCTTCACCCAGGACGACTCCCACACCTACTGCACGCCCGAGCAGGCGGAGGAGGAGATCACCAACCAGATCGCCTTCTTCCTGTCCATCCTTGAGGCGTTCGGTCTCGACGACTTCTACCTCGAGCTGTCCACGCGGGACGATGACGGTTCCCACAAGGACAAGTTCATCGGTTCGGACGAGGACTGGCAGGAGGCCACCCGCGTCCTCGAACGGGCCTGCCGCGCCACCGGACTGCAGCTCGTGCCGGACCCGGGGGGAGCGGCCTTCTACGGGCCGAAGGTCTCCGTCCAGGTCAAGGACGCCATCGGTCGTACCTGGCAGATGTCGACCATCCAGTACGACTTCAACCAGCCCGAGCGCTTCGACCTGGAGTACACCGCCCCCGACGGCTCGCGTCGGCGGCCCGTGATGATCCATTCGGCCAAGCTCGGCTCCGTCGAGCGCTTCATCGGCGTGCTCACCGAGCACTACGCGGGCTCCTTCCCGGCCTGGCTGAGCCCGGTGCAGGTCGTCGCCATCCCCGTCGCCGGTGAGTTCACCGACTACCTGACCGATGTGGCCGCCCGGCTCAAGGCCAGGGGAGTGCGGGTCGAGGTCGACGACTCCGATGACCGGATGCAGAAGAAGATCCGGAACGCCACCCGGCAGAAGGTGCCGTTCATGCTCATCGCTGGTGAGACGGACCGCGCCGCGGGCGCAGTCAGCTTCCGCTTCCGGGACGGCAGTCAGCTCAATGGCGTCGCCGTGGACGAAGCCATTGACCGGATCGTCGGGCACATCGTCTCACGGGCCAACGAGGACCCGACGGCACCGAGGCAGGCGAGCGCGGGTGAGTGACTCCGAATCCCTGAACGCCGCGGCCGGAGGCGTCGAATGGGTCGAGAACCTGCCCGGCGTGCCCGATGCCCTCCAGCGGCTGTGGACCCCGCACAGGGCCAGCTACGTCGGTGGCGAGGGCAAGCCGGCGGATTCCGATGCCGGACCCCAGTGCCCCTTCTGCCGGGCGCCAGAGGCCGGGGACGACGAGGCCTCGCTCATCGTCCGGCGCGGACGGGCCGCGTACGTCGTGCTCAACCTGTACCCGTACAACCCCGGCCACCTGCTCGTCTGCCCCTACCGCCATGTGGCCGAATACGCGGACACCACCGAGGACGAGGCCGAGGAGGTCGCCCGGCTCACCAAGCAGGCCATCCACGTGGTGCGTCATGTCTCCGCGCCGGCCGGGTTCAACATCGGCATGAACCAGGGCGATGCGGCGGGTGCGGGCATCGCCGCCCACCTTCACCAGCATGTCGTGCCCCGTTGGCTCGGCGACACCAATTTCCTGCCGATCATCGGACGGACCAAGGCCGTTCCCCAGCTGCTGTCCGACACGCGCAGTCTCTTCGCCGACGCGTGGGTTGAGCTGTTCGGCCCATACCAGGAGGTTCCGAATGCTTGAGCATCTTCGCTCCCGCTGGACGAAGGTCATGTCGCCCATCGCGCACGCCCTGCTCAAGGCCCACGTCACGCCCGACATGGTCACCTGGGCCGGCACCATCGGGGTCGTCGCGATCTCGCTGATCTGCTTCCCGAACGGTTGGCTGTGGCAGGGCGTCCTGCTGCTGCTCGTGTTCATCTTCTCGGACTCGCTGGACGGCATCATGGCCCGCACCAGCGGCCGCAGCTCCGACTGGGGCGCCTTCCTCGACAGCACGCTCGACCGGATCGCCGACGGCGCGGTCATGGGGGGCCTGGCGCTCTACTTCGTCGGCGCCGGCAACAACGTCTGGTGGGCGGGTCTGGCCCTCGTCACCCTCGTGCTCGGCCAGGTGACGAGTTACACCAAGGCCCGCGGGGAATCCCTCGGCTACGAGGTCAACGGCGGCCTGGCCGGTCGTGCGGACCGTCTGCTCCTCAGCCTGCTCGGGGCCATGCTCACCGGCGTCGGCATCGACTGGGGCCTGCCCGCCTGCCTGGTCATCCTGGCCATCGCCGGGATCGTCACCGTCGCCCAGCGCATGATGCTCGTGCGCCGGGCCACCGCACAGGCACAGGCCGAGGAGTTCAGGGAGTGAGCCCCCGCCGGTCCCGCCAGCCGGGCATGCTCATGGTCCTCAGGGCAGGGGCCCACCTGCCCTGGTGGTTCTGGCGCCCCGTCAGCGCCCTCACCACCGTCGTCCTTGCCAGGGGGCGCAACAGGACCGTGCGCCAGTGGCAGCTCAACTTCGAGCGCGTTCAGGGGCATGCACCGGGCTGGCGGGCCACCTACCGGGCGATGACCGACTGGATGGAGAACACGATGACCTCGCTCCAGCTCGCCGGGTGGAGCGAGCGGCGCATCCGGCGGCGCATCATCCTGGAGAACCCCGAGGCCTGGGATCGGCTCAAGGTCGCCCACGAGCAGGGCGGTATCGTCGCGGCCCTTCCTCACATGGGCAGCTGGGACCTGGTGGGAGCCTTCGCCTGCCTCGAGGGGCTGCCGGTCAGCTCCGTGGCGGAGGGCCTGCCCGACGGCCAGTTCGAGTACTTCCAGCAGTTGCGGGCCAGACTCGGGTTCCGGATCTACAACGTCAAGGACCGGGCCGTCTTCTCGCGTCTGCGCGCCGACCTGGACGAGGGCCGCGTCGTCTGCCTCGTGGCGGACCGTGACTTCAGCCGCAAGGGCGTGCCGGTCACCTGGCACCTGCCCGGCGGTGACGCCGAGATCACGATGCCCGCGGGCCCCGGTCTGCTGGCCCAGCAGAGCGACCGCCCCTTGTTCGGCGTGGTGACCTGGTTCGACCGGGTCGGCCGACTCCACGTGCTCGTCACCGAGCAGCTGGATGTCACGCACGGGGCCGATGGACTCGTGCGCACCATGCAGGAATTGGCCGATTTCTTCAGCGAACAGGTCAGCCGGCACACCGTGAGCTGGCACATGATGCAGAAGTTCTTCAGGGGGGTTGCCGCATGAGGGTGGGTATCGTCTGCCCCTATTCCTTCACGTACCCCGGTGGCGTGCAGAACCACGTCCTGGGGCTGGCCGGCTGGCTCAAGAAGGACGGCCACGAGGTCTCGATCCTGGCCCCCGGCCAGGCCAGCCCGGCCCTGCTCGCCGAGACCGGTCTGCGGCCCGAGGAGTTCACCAGTGCCGGTCACGCCGTGCCCATCAACTTCAACGGCTCGGTGGCGCGGATCAACTTCGGTCCCGGGCCCGCCGCCAAGGTCAAGCGCTGGCTCGACTCCGGGCGCTTCGACGTCGTGCACCTGCACGAGCCCATCGGCCCCAACATCGGACTGATGGCGCTGTACCTGACCGACCGCCCCGTCATCACCACCTTCCACACCGCGATGCCGACGCTGCGGGCCATCAAGATGGTCAACTCGATCCTGCCGAGCGTGGTGAGCCGCATCGACGCCTCGATCGCCGTCTCGGAGGCCGCGGCAAAGGTCGCCCACGAGCACTCCGGTGTCAACCCGGTGATCATCGGCAACGGCATCCATGTCGACGACTACCCGCTGGAGCCCGTCCAGGGGCGCTGGCGGGGAGGGGACGCACCGCGCCTGACCTTCCTGGGGCGCTACGACGAACCCCGCAAGGGCTTCGAGGTGCTCACCCCGGCGCTCCCGCTGGTGCGCGCCCAGTTCCCCGACCTGGACGTCGTCGTCATCGGGTCCGGGTCGGCGCGCTCCGAGCAGGGCGTGCGCTTCCTCGGCGGGCTGGACGACGAGGCCCGCAACTACTGGCTGAGCCACACCGACGTCTACATCGCCCCGCAGACCGGCCGGGAGAGCTTCGGCATCGTGCTGCTCGAGGCGATGGCCTGCGGGGCGCCCGTTGTCGCGTCCGACCTGCCGGCCTTCGTCGACGTCCTCTCCGACGACGAGGGCATCATCGGTCACGTCTTCCGCAACGGCAACTCGGCGAGCGCCTCCCGGGCGATCGTGCGCAGCCTGTCCGAGCCCCGCGACCTGCGTCTGGAACGGGGCAGGGCCCAGGCCGCCCGTTTCGACTGGTCCCAGATCGGCCCGCAGATCGTGCAGATGTACCGCACCGCCCGGCTCAACTCCGCCAGGATGCGTCTGAGCAGCCGCTGGCGGATTCCCCGCTTCCGCGGGCGTGCCGCCGGGACGCTCAGCCTCTCGCGGCCCTGACCCCAGATTCCTGTGTACTTCTTGTGGACCATGTCCGATGGTGCGTGCCCGGGTGGACCGACGCTTCGCGGCGGTGGTTGACTGTGCGGCAGGTGGGCGCAGCCCCACCTGCTTCGCGCGCTCCCCGGGCTTCCGTGACCGGGGTGCCAGAGGCTTCAGGCTCTGCCCGAAAGGTGAGGACATGGCGCAGTTCCCGGCCGGACTCCGTTACAGCCGCGCGCACGAATGGGTCCGTTCCGAGGAGGGCAGCGAGATCGTCCGGGTCGGCGTCACCGAGCGAGCGGCCGATGCCCTCGGCGATGTCGTGCACGTTGATCTGCCCACTGTCGGCAACGAGGTCGTCGCAGGGGATGCCTGCGGTGGACTGGAGTCGACCACGTCGGCCCGCGATGTCCACTCGCCTGTCACGGGCGTGGTCAGCGCGGTCAACGAGACGGTCATCACCTCGCCCGAGACCATCAACTCTTCGCCGTACGGTGAGGGCTGGCTGTTCGAGGTGGAACGTGCCGAGCAGTCCGGCATCGATGACCTGCTCGACACAGCCGGGTATGCCGGTCTCATGGAGCAGTAGCCAGCCACGGGTTCCCGCTACCATGGTGGCAGGGCCCAGCCACAGCGTCCGACGGGGGAGTCACATCATGATGATCTGCGCCAAGTGCGGCCACGAGAACGCCGACGGCAGCAATTTCTGCGCTCAGTGCGGCGAGCGGCTGGTCACCGCGTCCGACACCACGTCGGTCATCCCCGCCATCGACGAGGACGCGCACGCACCCCACGCCGAGATCAGCGCCGAGGACTCCGCCGCGGTTCACGCCCTGCCCCCGGGCCATGCGCTGCTCGTCGTCACCCGCGGCCCCGACGTCGGCGCACGCTACATGCTCGACCAACCCGAGACACTGGCCGGCCGCAGCCCCGACTGCGACATCTTCCTCGACGACATCACGGTGTCGCGGCACCACGCGAAGTTCATCATGGACGCAGACGGCGTGACGATCACCGACCTGGGCAGTCTCAACGGCACCTACGTCAACCGAACCCTCGTCGACGGCTCGGCCGTCCTGCGCCACGGCGAAGAGGTACAGATCGGGAAGTTCCGCATGGTGTTCTTCGTGAGTGAGCTCGGACTTCGCTGATGCCCCCGGCTCAGCTCGTCGGTATCGGCCGCGTGGTCGAGACCCTCAAGGCCGAGTTCCCCGACATCACGATCTCGAAGATCCGTTTCCTTGAGACCGAAGGGCTCGTCTCACCCGAGCGGGCGCCCTCCGGCTACCGCAAGTACTCACCGGCCGACATCGACCGGCTGCGCTACATCCTGCGTGTCCAGCGGGACCAGTACCTGCCGCTCAAGGTCATCCGCGAGCACCTGGAGATGATGGACGCCGGCCAGCAGCCCCCCGCCGCCGAGAACCCCCCGCCGCCTCCCGCCCAGCCCGGGCCCGTGGATGACCCGACCCCTCAGGCGGCCACCACCCAGCGGGGGCCCAAGACGGTGCGCCTGACCCGGCGCGAACTCATCCGCGAGTCCGGGCTGCCCGAGGCGACCCTCATCGAGCTGGAGCGCCAGCAGATGGTGCTGCCGAGGCGCAACTCCATGTACTACGGGCGTGACGCCCTCATGATCTGCGTCGTCGCGCGCCGCCTGCAGGACTACGGCATGGACACCCGCCACATGCGGGCCATCAAGCAGGCCGCCGAGCACGAGGCCGGGCTCATCGAGCAGGGCGCGCTGCCCCTGTCGCGCCGCGGCGGGAACAACGCCCGCGTGGTCGCCGAGCTCGCCAATCTCGTCGTGCATGCCCATGCCGCGCTCGTTCAGACGATCCTGGAGCACTGATCATGATCACACTGTCAATCGTCGGGGTGCAGATGATGGAGTCCGCCGAACAACCGGTGCTCATGCTCGGCCAGGCCTGGACCAGCCGCTTCCTGCTGGTCTGGGTCGATGCCCAGGTGGCTGCCGCGCTGTTCGCCGCCGCAGACCCCGACAGCCAGGACGACCCGAGCCTGCGCACCTACGAGCTCTTCGCCCGTGCGCTGGCCGCAACCGGCACGCACGAGCTGACGGGTCGCATCACCGGATGGTCCGACGGGGTGTTCAGCGCCGAACTGGTCGTCGACGGTGAACCGGTACCCGGGAGACTCTCGGACATCGCCGTCCTGTCGCACACCATGGGTTTCCCCCTCGAGTGCCCGGACGACCTCATGACTCAACTGGGTGTTGAGGCTTTCGAGGGCGACAGCGACGTCATCGAGGAGTTCAAGAGTTTCCTCGACGAGGTCGAAGCGGATGATTTCGGCGAGGAAAACCCCTAGCCATGGCCGCGTGGAGGGGTTCCCTGGTGACTCACCGGGACGGCGGCGGGCACGGGAGGCGCCCGACACGCCGGCACCGGAAGATTGCACGGGCGAGGGGTCGGCGCTTACCGTCAGGGGTGCAGCCGCTCGAGCGAGGCTGCCCGTCCGACGAAAGAGGCCATTGTGACCAACCCCGTTCCTGAGGCCCCATCGCCCGCCCCGGTCGCCCAGGACGCGCTCTTCGACGGCGATTTCTCGGCGGTCCCCGAGGACGTGGGTTTCCGTGGCCCCGTCGCCTGCTCGGCGGCAGGCATCACCTACCGCCAGCTCGACTACTGGGCACGGACCGGTCTGGTCACCCCTGGCATCCGGTCGGCCGACGGCTCGGGCACGCAGCGGCTCTACTCGTTCCGCGACATCCTCATGCTGCGCGTGGTCAAGAACCTGCTCGACGCCGGCATCTCCCTGCAGCAGATCCGCAAGGCCATCGACCACCTGCGGGCCCGCGGTGACGAGAACCTCACCGGCATCACGCTGATGAGCGACGGCGTCTCGGTCTACGAGTGCACCAGCGAACACGAGGTGCTCGACCTGCTGCGCGGCGGCCAGGGCATGTTCGCGATCACCCTGGACGGGGTCGTGCGTGACCTGGAGGGCTCCCTCACCGAGCTGCCCACCGAACGCACCGACCTGACCGGCGGCGATGACGAACTGGCCCGCAGGCGGCGGGCAGCCACCTGAGGGCCCGGCGCCCCGCCCGTTCGCGCTCCCCCTGGCGTTCCGGCCGCCCCGTTAGACTCGTCACCATGGATCCTGCTCCTGCCGTGGTGGTGCCGCGTGCCGACGCCGCCGTCCCCGCCGCAGGGCGGTCCTGCGCCAGCGGCGGTGGTCGATGAGCCGGATCTACCACGCGCTGCCCTCCCCGGCCCCCGCGGTCGAGGCGGCCCGTGGACCGGCCGACCGCGTCAACCGGCTCCTGACCCGGGCCGCGCGCAACCCCGTCGTCGCCCATCTGTGGCGCACCAATGAACGGTTCAACAACCGTCTCGGCAATCAGTTCGCCGGCGGCATCACCTACTTCAGTGTGCTGGCGGTCGTGCCGGTCCTCATGTTCGCGTTCAGCGGCCTGGGTTTCGTCCTGACGCGCATCCGCCCCTCCTGGCTGGCGCAGGTGAAGGAACTCATCGGCCGCAACGTCACAGCGGGCCCGGTGCGTGACACGATCCTGACCTACGTCGACCAGTACCTCTACAACTGGCAGGCGGTCGGACTGGTCGCCATCGCCGTGGCCCTGTGGGCCGGCGCCGGCTGGGTGGGAAACGTCAAGGGCGCCATCCGGGCCATGTGGCGTCCAGAGTTCGACACCACCGAGAAGAGGCACTTCTTCTTCATCGAGGTCCTCATCAACATGGGGCAGCTGATCGGCTTCATCGTGCTCATCCTGCTGGGCCTCGGCGCCAACACGGTGTTCATCACCTGGGGCGAGGACCTGGTCCACCTGCTGCCGTTCGACGCCCTCGGCCTGTCGAACTGGCTGGTCAGGCTGGTGTCCGCGTCCGTCTCGCTGGCCTCCGGCTGGATGCTCTTCTACGCCTTCTTCACGATCCTGCCGGCCGACAACAAGGCGCCGCGGCGGTCGGTGCGGCGCGGCTCACTCATGGCTGCCGTCATGTTCTGGGTGTTGCAGGCGGGGGCCGGCACGCTGGCGGCGATGTTCGCCCGGAACCGCAGCGCAGCACTGTGGGGCGCATCCTTCGTGGTGGCCCTGCTGTTCCTCAACATCTTCGCCCGCCTCATCCTGTACGTCGCCTGCTGGATAGCGACCGCCAATCAGCCGGCCGTCGCCAGGCGCTGGAGCGACTTCGACCAGCCGCTGCGCCACCGCGACGACGTGGTCACCGTGCCCGGGCACTGGGACGCCGCCGACGAGGACCAGGCCCGTCGCCTGGACGAGGAGTCGGACCTGGACGCCGCGGCCCGCCGCAACACCGCCTACGCGCTCGACACCGTCATGGGCAGCCTCATGTCGGGCCTGGGCGGCCCGCCCGCCGACGCGATGGCTCACCGCGGCCCGGTCATCAACCGGGGGCCGGACCGAGGTGCGCGGCAGCGCCTCCCGCAACGGCTGGCGCAGCGAACCTCGTGGAGCCCGACCAACCCGTCGCCGGCCACGAGCGCACGCAGAGAACAACGGCGGCCCGGCGCCGGCTGGCTGGGCGGCCTGGCCGCCGGCCTGGGCGCCGGGGCCCTCCTGCCGCGTCTCATCGGCCGGCTGCTGGCCCGTCGGGCACGCAGCCGCAGACCTCGGCCGAGGCCCTGACCGGCCGGCGACCGGGTTTCGGTGCCCCGGCCAGTGCACGTCCGACCGCCCGGCGCGGGGCCGGAGAGCATTCCTGCCGTGGCGGGGGGTTCAGGCGAGGAGTGCCAGGGCGAGCAGATAGCCGAGCCCGGTCAGTTCGATGAGGCTGCCATAGGTGTCACCGGTCATACCGCCCAGCCGGGACAGCAGGTGACGCTGCCACAGTGCCTCGACGACCCAGGCGATCGCGCAGGCCGCGGCCGCTGCGGCGCCGACGCGGACGCCGAACAGCAGCCAGCCGCTGACCGCCGAGACGACGAGCACGCCGGCCAGGTCGAGGACGAGAGTGACCGGTGTCGTCAGGTCCGCGAAGAGCCGCCCCAGGCTGCTCGTCGGCGCGCAGGGCACGCCGCGGCGGCTGGCCAGGACCGCGCCGGTGCGGGCGACCATCGGCATCGTCACGAGCGCCCAGACCCCGCGCCAGCCGGCCAGGTGCGGGGAGGCGGCTGCGGTGAGCTCCAGGGCGAGCACGCCGACGACCGCGACGACTCCCATCGGCCCGATGTCGGACTGCTTCATGATGTGCAGCGCCTCTTCGGGTGGCTTGCGAGAGCCCAGGCCGTCGGCCGTGTCGGCCAGGCCGTCCAGGTGGAAGCAGCCGTTGGCCAGCGCCAGGACCGCCAGGCCGGCCGCCATGGCGAGCAGCCGGCCGCCGTCGAGGAACTCGATGAGGGCAGCGGCGGCACCGGCCAGCACGCCCAGGCACAGGCCGATGACCGGGATCATCCGCATGGCCCGGGCGCATGCCGGCCTGCTGAAGTCCTCGACCGTCGGCGCCGGGATGACGGTGAACATCGCCCATGCGGTGACGAAACCGCCGGCCATCAGGCCTGCTCCGGGGCGCGGGCCGGGGAGGCCAGCGTCATTGTGGCCGGCAGGTCGAGGGCCCGGCCCGCCACGCACAGGACGGCCCGGTCGCACAGATCGGCGATGGTGGCGTTGAGGACGCCCAGCCAGTCGCGGAAGCCCCGGCTTCCCGCACCGGCCGGGACGATCCCGGACCCGACCTCGTTGGTGACGAGCACCACGGTGCGCCGGCTGGCGCCCAGGGCGGCGGCCAGCTCGTCGACGCGCGCCCGCACCGCCGGTTCGGCCGCCTCCCGGTCGGCCCAGAACCCGGTCTCGTCGAGGACGCGGGTCAGCCACACGCTCAGACAGTCCACGAGGACGGGCGGCCCGTCGGATGCCAGGACGGCGGCCACGTCGAGCGTCTCGATCGTGTTCCAGCCGGCGGGCCGGCGGGCCACGTGGGCCGCGATGCGCGCCATCCACTCCGGGTCGTCCTCGTCGCGTGCGCTCGTGGCCACGTAGTCGACCACCCGCTCGCCGGCGAGCAGCGACTCGGCATAGCTCGACTTGCCCGAGCGCGCCCCGCCGGTGACGAGGGTCCGCCGCGCCACGGCCGGGGTGGGGCGGGCGCCGAACGCCTGCAGCGCCTCGAGGAGTGCCCCGGTGCGCGGGTCTTCGTCGGGCAGGTCGATGGTGACGCGGCTCATACCTCGCGCTCCCCGCTCACCTGGCCGTCGGAGAAGTGGGACATCTCGCGCATGATCTTGGCGGCGGCGGCGAGAACGGGCAGGGCCAGCGCGGCGCCCGAGCCCTCGCCCAGGTGCATGCCGAGCTGGATGAGCGGTGTCAGGCCGAGTGTCTCGAGGCCGACACGCAGACCCGGTTCGGGCCCCAGGTGGCCGGCGAACAGGTAGTCCCTGGCCTGTGGGGCCAGGGCGACGGCGGCGAGGGCCGCCGAGACCGCGATGACCCCGTCCAGGACGACGGGGACGCGGGCGGCGGCTCCGCCCAGGATGAAGCCCGCCATCGCGGCGTGCTCGAGCCCGCCGACGCCGGCCAGGATGCCCAGGGCGTCCTGATCGGCGACGTGGTTGGCCGCCAGGCCCTGTTCGACGGTGCGCGTCTTGCGGGCGAGCATCTCGTCGTCGGCGCCGGCGCCGCGCCCGGTGACGGCATCGGCGGGGCGCCCGGTGTAGGCGGCGATGAGGGCGGCGGCCGGGGTGGTGTTGCCGATACCGAGTTCGCCGGGAACGAGCGCCCTCGCGCCGGACGAGACGGCGTCCCGGGCGGCTTCGACACCGATGTCGAGGGCCTCGGTGGCCTGCTCTCGGGTCATCGCCGGCCCCTGGGTCAGGTCGGCGGTGCCGGCCGCGACACGGCAGTTGACGATGTGGTCGCCCTCGGGGAGCTCCTTGAGGCCGCCCACGTTGTAGAGCCTGTAATCGGCCCCGGCATGGCGAGCCAGGACACTGACCGAGGCCCCGCCCGACGCCAGGTTCACCCCCATGGTGTAGGTGATCTCCTGGGGCCAGGGGGAGACCTTGTTGGTCTGCACGCCGTGGTCCCCCTCGAAGACACCGACGAAGCCGGGGGCGGGCACCGGGGGCGGGCACTGCCCGGAGATGGCGCACAACTGCACACCGAAGGCCTCCAGGTCGCCGAGCGAGCCCGGAACCTTCGTCAGGTCGTCCTGCCAGGCCAGGGCTCTCGCCCGGGCGTCCTCGTCGAGGGGGCCGATCTTCTCGATGGCCTGCCTCAGCGCTTCACCGTGCATGTGTGTCATCAGCTCCTTGCCTTGTCGTGTCCTCGCCGCGCTCCGCGGCGAGGTGGTCGTCGAGGGCCCTGACGAAGGCCCTGGTCGTGTCCGGGTCGCGCACGGCCAGACGCAGCCAGCCGGCCCCCAGCCCGGGGAAGGACTCGCCGCCGCGCACCGTGAACCCGGCGGCGCGCAGGTGCGCCCGCAGCCGCTGCGGGTCGTGCCCGCGCAGGTCGGCGAGGACGAATGGGCCGGCCGGGGCGGGCACCGTGGCCACGCCGATCCTGGTGAGCTCGGCGACGAGGACCTGCCGGTCCGCGGCCGTCTCGCGTGCCTGCCGCCTCGCCAGGGCGACGGCCTCCGGCCGGGCCGTGGCCAGTGCGGCGTCAATGGCGGGCGCCGAGACGGGCCAGGCCGGCTGGTGCGCCGCCAGACCCGCGACGAGGTCCGGGTCGCCGACGACGTAGCCGATCCGCAGCCCCGGGATCGACCAGGTCTTCGTCAGCGAACGCACCACGAGTAGGCCGTCCATGGCGGGGCCGATGAGCGAGTCCGGCTCGCCGGGCACGTTGTCCATGAAGGCCTCGTCGACGACCACGACGCGTCCCGGCGCGCGCAGCTCGCGCAGTGCTCCCGCCGGGTGCAGCACGCCGGTGGGGTTCGTCGGGTTGCCGATGACGACCAGGTCGCTGCGCGGGTGGACGCGTCCGGGGTCGAGCGTGAAACCCTCCTCGGGACGCAGGACGAGACGTCCGACGGGGCGGCCCTTGGCGCGCAGCGCCAGCTCCGGCTCGGTGAACTGCGGGTGCACGATGGTGGCCCATGCCGGTGTGAGGGCCGAGGCGATGAGGCTGAACGCCTCCGAACCGCCGGCGGTGACGAGCACCTGTTCCGGTCGCACGTCGTGCAGGGCGGCGATGGCGCGGCGGGCCGGTTCGGCGTCGGGGTAGCGGCCCCAGCCGTCGGCGCGGGCGGTGAGTTCCTGCACGAGCCAGGGCGGGGGAGTGGGCGCGTGCACGTTGACGGCCAGGTCCGTCGCCCCGGGCGCCACGTCCTGGTCGCCGTGATGGCTCAGGTCGATCGCCCCGGGCTGGGATGCGGCCGCCGGGGGAGCAGCTGGGGCAGGGCGAGCGGAGAAGCCGGCGGCGGCGGCGGCGAATCGTTCGGCCAGCCGCGGGCACCCGGCCCAGTGCAGGTGCTGGTAGCTGGCGTGCACGCTGGCGAGGCCGCCGGCGGGGGAGGCGACTGCGCCCTCGCCGCGGCCGTCGACGTCCCAGGCAACGGTCGGGGGTGCGCCGCCGATGGCCGGTTCGGTGGTCGTGCGGTGGAACTCGTGGGCGCGGACCTGTTCGCCGGCACGCACCAGGAAGCTGTCGGCTGCGGCCGTGGCCACGTGGTAACCCATCGTGAGGCGCGGTGTCATCGCCGAGTCGAGGTCGAGGACCCCGGCCATCTGCAGGCCGTCGAGGCTGCGGCACAGGTAGAGCAGGCCGGCGCACTCGGCGACCACGGGCATGCCCTGGTCTGCCAGGGCGCGGATCTGGGCGCGCAGCGGCCCGTTGGCGGCCAGCGCGGCGGCGTGGATCTGGGGGAAGCCCCCGCCCAGGTAGACGCCGGCGGTGCCGCGGGGCAGCTGCTCGTCGAGTAGCGGGTCGAACGGCACCACCGTGCACCCCGCTGCCTCGAGAAGCTCGGCGGTCTCGGTGTAGCGGAAGGTGAAGGCCTGGCCGGCGGCCATGGCGATGACGGCGCTCCCGCCCACCCGGGCCAGTTCGGCGGCGGGGTCCCAGGGGGTGCCGGGGAGCCGGCCGGCGGTGCCCGCCAGGGACACCACGGCGTCCAGGTCGACGTGCTCGCCGATCAGGTCCCCCGCCCGCCCCACGACCTCCTCGGCCCGGGCGCCCTGCTCGTCGGCCGTGACGAGCCCCAGGTGCCGGGAACCGACCCGTACCTGGCCGGCCGTGGGGATTCGCCCGAGGACCGGCAGGCCGAAGCGGGCGCAGCCCGCCTCGATCTCGTCGGCCACCCGCGGGCTCATCACCCGGTTGAGGATGACACCGCCGACGCGGATGCGCTCGTCGAACGCGGCCATCCCGGCGCAGACGGCTGCGGTGCTGCGGGAGGCGTGCGAGGTGTCGGCGACGAGGATCACCGGGGCGTCCAGCAGCCGCGCCACGTGGGCGGTCGAGCCGAAGCCCACCGGGTCGTCGGTGCCGTCCGGCCAGGGGCCGAGCTTGCCGTCGAACATGCCCATGACGCCCTCGACGACCGCCACGTCGGCCGGCGTCGGGGCCAGTGCGCCGTGCTCGAACAGCGGCACGATGCGTTCGGCGCCGCACAGGAAGGGGTCGAGGTTGCGCCCGGGACGTCCGCACGCCAGCGCGTGGTAGCCGGGATCGATGTAGTCCGGCCCCACCTTGAAACCGGCCACGGCGTGACCGCGCGCGCTGAGCGCGGCCATGAGGCCGATCGCCACGGTCGTCTTGCCGGTGCTCGAGCTCGGCGCGCCGATGACGACGCGGGGCATTGTCACTGCTGCCGAGGTGTTCACCACTCGATCCCCACCTGACCACGTTCCCCCTTGTCGAAGGGGTGTTTGATCTTGTCCATGGATGTGACGAGGTCGGCCACGTCGATGATCGGCTGCGGGCAGCCGCGCCCGGTGATGACCACGTGCTGCACGCCGGGCCGGCCGGCGAGGAGGCGTGCCGCCTCCTGGGGGTCGACCCACCCCCTGGCCAGGACGTGGGTGAACTCGTCGAGGATGTACAGGTCGTGCGTCTGGGCCTCGATGAGGGCGCTCACGTGCGCCCAGCCGGCTTGTGCCATGGCCTCGTCGTCGGCCGGGTCGGTGCCCCGCAGCCAGCTCCAGCCCTGGCCGAAGCACTGCCACTCGACGGCCCCACCGACACCCTCCGCCTCGTGCAGGGCGCCCAGCCGTTCGTAGGCGAGCCGTTCACCGGCGGGCCACTTGCCGGACTTCACGAACTGGAAGACGCCGATCGACCAGCCGTGCGCCCAGCCGCGCAGGCCCATGCCGAAGGCGGCGGTGGACTTGCCCTTCCCGTCGCCGGTGTTGACGATGAGCCGGGCCTTGCGGCGCAGCCGGGCGGTGCTCGGTGCCGCGGCGTGCCCGGCGGCGGCGTCCGCCGTGGTGATCCCTGGATCGGCGACGGTGCGGTTCAGTTCGGGGCGGTCACTCGTCATGCGTGCTCCTCGGCCAGCGCCAGCAGGGCGTCGATGTCGAGGTGCTCCTCCATCGCGTCGGCCAGCGTCTCGATCATCTGCTCTCGGCGGCGCGCGTATCCCGGGGCGTTCTCGTCCGGCGTCCACCCCGAGCCGGTGGCGGCGGCGACCTCGGACAGGAGGGCGCGCCGGAAGGCGTCGTTCTCGAGGCTGCCGTGCAGCATGGTCCCCCAGGTGTTGGCGCTGCGCACGCCGTCGAGGAAGGGCTCGCCGCCGGTGACCTCGCAGAGGCCGTGGTGGATCTCGTAGCCGGTGACGTCCATTCCCCGGTAGGTGTAGGTGGCGACGCGGACGGTCTTGTCGCCGTCGAACCGCACGCGCACCGGCAGCAGTCCCAGGCCGGGCACGACGCCGGCCCCCGACTCGATCTCGTCGTCCATCCGCTGGGCGAGCATCTCGTAGCCGCCGCAGATGCCCAGCACCGGGCGGCCCTGCGCGTGGCGGTGGGCGATGATCTGCCCGAGGCCGCGCTCGTTCAGCCAGGCGAGGTCGCTGACGGTGGAGCGGGAGCCGGGCAGGACGAGCAGGTCGGCCCGCTCTGCCACGGACGGGTCATCGGTCACCTGCACGTCCACGCCGGGTTCGGCGGCCAGCGCCTCGACGTCGGTGGCATTCGAGATGCGCGGCAGCCGGATGGCCGCGACCCGCAGACCAGCACGGTCCCGGTCCTCCTCGCGGGCCCAGCGGTCGACGTTCAGGGCGTCCTCGCCGTCGATCCACACGCCCGCGAGCCAGGGCAGCACGCCGTAGCCGGTCATGCCGGTGCGCGCGCTGATCTCGGCCAGGCCGGGGGCGAGGACCGAGGCGTCACCGCGGAACTTGTTGATGACGTAGCCGCGCAGCAGCGCCCGGTCGGGCTCGTCCAGCAGTGCCCAGGTGCCGTACAGGCTGGCGAGCACGCCGCCGCGGTCGATGTCGCCGATGATGACGGTGGGCAGGTTGAAGCGCCTGGCCAGGCCCATGTTGACGTAGTCACCGGAGCGCAGGTTGATCTCGGCCGGGCTGCCGGCGCCCTCGCAGATCACCAGGTCGTGCTCGGCAGCCAGGGCCGCGTAGGCGTCGAAGGCCGCCTCGGCGAGCCGGCGGCGTCCGGTGGCGTACTCCCCGGCGTCGAGTTCACCGGCCGGCGAGCCCATGAGGACGATGAAGCTGCGGCGGTCGGTGCCCGGCTTGAGCAGGACGGGGTTCATGCCGGCGGCGGGGACGACCCCGGCGGCGGTGGCCTGGAGGTACTGGGCGCGTCCGATCTCGGCGCCGTCGGGACAGACCATCGAGTTGTTCGACATGTTCTGCGCCTTGAAGGGGACGACGTCGATGCCGCGCCGGGCCGCTATCCGGCACAGGCCCGTGACGAGGGCGGACTTGCCCGCATCCGAACTCGTCCCGGTCATGAGGAGGCCACTCATGGTTGTCCTTTCCGGTGGCGTGCACCACGACGGCGTGTCCGTGGGGGCCGGGCCCGGCAGGCGGCGAGCGCCCCGAGCCCGGCCAGCGCGCCGGCGGCCCCGCTGACCAGGAGGACGAGCCTGCTGGCCGCGCGCACCGCGGCGCCATCGGGCCGTGGGCCCTCGCCGAGCAGCCCCCGGTGCTCGACGCGCCCGCCCGGGTAGACGTTGCGCCCGCCCAGCTGGACGCCGAGCGCGCCGGCCCAGGCCGCCTCGCACCACCCGCCGTTCGGGCTGGGGTGGTTGGTGGCGTCACGGACCATGATGCGTGCGGCGCGCGGGGCGCTGCCGCCGACGGCGGGTGCGAGCGCGCAGGCCAGGGCGCCGGTGACGCGCGCCGGCACCAGGTCGAGGGCGTCGTCGAGTCGGGCCGAGAAGGCGCCGAAGTGCTCGTAGCGTTCGTTGTGGTGGCCGACCATGGCGTCGAGCGTGTTGACGGCACGGTGAACGAGCATCGCCGGGACGCCGCCGACGGCGCCCCAGAACAGTGAGGCGACGGCCGAGTCGGCGGTGTTCTCGGCCATCGACTCGACGGTGGCGCGGGCCAGCTCCGGTTCGTCCAGCCCGGCCGCGAGTCGCCCGCACAGGTGCGGGAGCTGCTCGCGGGCGCCGTCGAGGTCGCCGTAGACGAGCTGGTCGGCCATCGTGAGGCCCTCGCGGGCCAGCGAGCCGGCGCCGAGCACCACCCACGTGGCGGCACCCGTGGTGACGATGCGTGCGACGAGGCCGCGCCGCCCGGCCGCCTCCAGCAAGAGTCCGGCGGCCGCGGCGGGGGCGCCGGCGATGAGGCAGTAGGCGGCGCCGCGGGGCGCCGTGTCGGCCCACATGCGTTGCTCCAACCAGCCGGCCCACCGGCCGAACCAGGCCACCGGGTGGGCGGCGTTCGGCGGGTCGAGCAGAACACGGTCCGCGAGCAGCCCGGCGACGAGACCCAGGCCCCTGCCCAGTCCTTCGGTCGTGCGACCCGGGTGACCGGCCACGTGCCCGCTGGGGTGTATGCGCTGCCTCATGATCGTCCGGCCCCCACTAGTCTGCTGACATGAGGCAGGCCCGTATCGAATTCGCACTGGTGCGTCACGGGGAGTCCGAGGGGAACCTCGGAGGGCGCGTCCTCGGCGGGCAGATGAACCCCGATCTCACCGCGCGCGGCCGCGCGCAGGCCAAGGCCGCCGCCAGGCAGCTCGCGGGCTGGGGCGCCGACGCCCTGTGGAGTTCCGACATGGTGCGCGCCCGCCGCACCGCCGAGCAGATCGCCCTCGTCACCGGCCTGCCGGTGAAGACCACGGCCCTGCTGCGCGAGCAGAATCACGGTCGCCTCGACGGCGCCGAGGCGGGAGAGCTCGCCGCCGAGTCCACCCCGCCGGGCCTGGACGTCACCGAGGTGCGCTGGGGCGGCGGCGAGTCGGTCGTCGACGTCTACGCCCGCCTTCGTGTCTTCCTCGGACAGGTCGCCGCCGGCGTGAACAGCCGTGTCATCGTCGTCGGCCACTCCGACATGGGCTGCTGCTTCACGTCGATGCTCGGCGGGCTGGGCCACCGCCGGGTGCGCTGGGACCGGCTGCGTCACGGCCAGGTGGCCTACCTGACCTGGATGCCCGGGCAGCAGAAGCTGCCCGCCTGAGGGATTCGCCGGCAGAGGCCGCCCCGAGGGGGCCACCGGCAGGGACCGCCCGTCGGCCGTGGAGGATTCCCCGGCGCCTGGACCGAGGGCGGACGGCGCGCGGAGTGCAGCCGCACCGCAGGAGCGAGAGCCGATCACCGGGCCGTCCTTCACCGAATGGGGTCAAGGGGACACGGCCGGGGCCGTTCTCCTCAACCGGGAGCCGATTACCGCCACGTTCAGGCGACCGGGCTCGGGGCCCATGGCCCCATCACCGTTGCGGGACAGCGCCGGATTCGCACCGGCTTCGCTGAGAACGCGGCATCAGCCGTGGCCGGCTGACCCCGTAGACCCTAGTACACGCGCGGGAAGAATCCAGCATGGAGCCGGTTCGGTCCGCCTGGGAGGCCGGAATCGTGCAACTGCCTCCCCGGGGCGTTCAGCAGTCACCCCTGCTGGGTGGGGACGCCCAGGTCGCGGAGGAAGTTGGCCGCCCACTCGTCGATGTCGTGCCGGAACACGTGCTTGCGCATGGCCCTCATCCGGCGCGCGTGGTTGGCGTGGTCGTCGCCGCTGGCGCGCAGCAGCTGGTTCTTCAAGCCGTTGAGGTCGTAGGGGTTGACCAGGTAGGCCTGTTTGAGTTCGATGGCCGCGCCCGCGAACTCGCTGAGCACGAGCGAGCCGTCGTCGGAGTCGTGCGCGGCGATGTACTCCTTGGCCACCAGGTTCATGCCGTCGCGCAGCGGCGTGATGACCGCCACGTCGGCGGCTCGGTACATGGCGGCCAGGGCGGTCTTCGGGTAGCTGGAGTGCCGGTACTCGATGGCACTGCGCCCGATCCGTCCCACCGAGGAGTTGATGCGCCCGACCATCTCGTCGAGCTGGGAGCGAAGCTCCTTGTACTGCTCGACGTTCTCCCTGGTCGGCGTGGCGACCTGCAGGTAGACGTTGCGTTCGGGGTCGAGCTGGCCGGAGGTGAACAGCTCGCCGAAGGCCCGCACCCGGTGCCGCAGCCCCTTGGTGTAGTCGAGTCGGTCCACACCCAGGAAGATGTGGTCGGGGTCGCCGAGATCGCGGCGCAGCTGGGCGGCGGCCTCCCGCACCTGGGGGGTACGGGACATGTCGAGCATCTCCTGCGCGTCGATGGAGATCGGGTAGTCGCGGGCGATGACGGTGCGTCCGTCGGGCAGGTGGATCTCGCCTCGCCGCGGCCGCCCGCTGGTGATGAGACGGGACAGGCTCGCGAAGTTGTGGGCCGAGCCCGGGTCCTGGAAGCCGACGAGATCGGCGCCGAGCAGTCCCTGGATGACCTGGGTCCGCCAGGGCAGCTGCCGGAACAGCTCCGGCGGGGGGAAGGGGATGTGCAGGAAGAAGCCGATGCGCAGGTCCGGGCGCATCTCGCGCAGCAGCTCCGGGACGTTCTGCAGCTGGTAGTCCTGCACCCACACGGTCGCGCCGGGGGCCGCGACCTCGGCGGCGGCGTTGGCGAAGCGCTCGTTGACCCGCAGGTACGAGTCCCACCACTCGCGGTGGTATTCGGGGTGGGCGACGCAGTCGTGGTAGAGCGGCCAGAAGGTGGTGTTCGACATGCCCTCGTAGTACTCGGCGACCTCCTGGCTGCTGAGCGGCACGGGCTGCACGCCGAAACCGTCGAAGGTGAAGGGCTCGATGTCCTCGTCGGCCGAGCCGCCCCAGCCCACCCAGGTGCCGCCTTGCTCCTTCATCACCGGGATGAGGGCGGTGACGAGACCGCCGGGGGAGGCCTGCCAGCCCTGCGTGCCGTCGTCCTCGGTCGTGCGGTCGACCGGCAGACGGTTCGCCACGACGACGAACTGGGCGTCGCCGCGGGTGCCCATGTCGGCGGGTCCGACGGGTGAGGGCGCATCCGAGGGCGCGGGTTCGGGTGAACTGCTCGCTGGGTCGAGTGACATGGGCGAAGACCCCCTTGACTTCGACTGATTTTCCTCAAGGCTACCAAGGCGGGTCCGCGCCGGGTGTGCACGCCTTCTGGCACAGTGAACCCATGAGCAGTTCACACGTCCCGCAGCACCCGGCCGCGCGGCCCATGACACGCTGGGCCCGGAGCGTCCAGCAGGCGGTCATCGACAGGCCCGAACGGGCCGTGGTCTGCCTCGACTTCGACGGCACGCTGGCACCGATCGTCGAACGGCCCGAGGACGCCCGGCCCCTGCCCGCCGCCCTGGACGCCGTGGACGCCCTGGCCGGGCGGATCCGGTGCGTCGCCGTCGTCACCGGCCGCCCCGTGCGCACGGTGCTCGACCTGGGCGGCCTCGACCGTCTTGCGCACGCCAAGCGGCTGCGCATCTTCGGCCAGTACGGCGCGGAGCGCTGGGACGGCGCCACCGGCGAGGTCACCGTACCCCCCGTTCCCGAGGCCGTGCGGGCGGCGAGGCGCCGGATCCCCGAACTCGTCGACCGCGCGGCGGCCGCGGGCCGCCAGGTCGAGGGGGTGCGGCTGGAGGACAAGGGCCTGGCGATCGGCGTGCACACCCGCTCGTGCACCGACCCCGATGCCGCGCTCGCCGCGCTCGAACCGGGGCTGCGTGCCCTGGCGAGCGAACTCCGTCTGGGTGTCGAACCGGGGCGCGACGTCATCGAGCTGCGCGCCAGCGCCCTGACGAAGGGCGACGTGGTGCGTGAACTCGTGGCCGGACTGGACCCCGCCGCACTCGCCTTCTGCGGGGACGACAGAGGCGACATCGCGGCCTTCGACGCGGTGCGGGCCTGGCGCGACGAGGAGCACCCGGGCGCGGTGGTCGTCTCCGGTTCGGCGGAGGTGCCCGAACTCGCCGAACGCGCCGACGTGCTGTGCGACGGCCCGGCCGGGATCGCCGCATGGCTCGGCGCTCTGGTCGATGGGCTGTGCCCGCGCTGAGCAGTTCATCGGCTAGCCTGTGAGGAGTCTGGCACCGAGCCGGGCAGGGGGCGTTAGCTCAGCAGGTCAGAGCAGGGGACTCATAATCCCTGGGTCGTGGGTTCGAGCCCCACACGCCCCACCAGGAGTTCACAACCCCTGATTTCTGTGCCTGACGGTTGAGTGTGATGAGTATCTGTTGCCGGCGGCCGAGCCGGCAAGTGGAGGTTTGCTCAAAACCCCACGCCATGGTTCTTCTGGCTGCGTCTTTGTCTGGCATCTTCAAGAAATTGCGGGTTGACCTCACGCCCTGGATTGTTGCCGGAGTCCGTCCGTTCTCGTGGGGAGGGGAGTGTATTTCGATGGGGATCGGGTAAGAGAGTCGGTCGTTGCGCCTTCCGGGAAATCTGATGTATGATGGCACTCGTGCTGGCCGCCCCCGGAGGCTGACGAGTTAATGCTGACCCAGTCATCTCCACGACAGGACCCTTTCTCGGGGTAATCGGGTGAAAACGGCAACAATCCTGTCCGGGTAAATTTTTTGTGTGACCATCGTTGGGTGGCGACAAAAAGAAACGTTGAGGTGAAGATTCATGGGACTTTCTGACAAATCCAAGAGGAATGCCGAGAACTCACTTCCGGAGGAGGTCCTGGAGGCACTCGTCAGCATTGACAAGCCACCCTCGGAAGAAATGTGGGAGGCGTTCCTCGAGAAGTACCAGCCCTCGGGTGACCTGGTGGAGCCCTCAGAGCGTGCAATACAGGCATGTGAGAATGCAGGGCTCCCGGACGGATTGCTTGACTTCATCAAACGACATGGCCTTGGAAATTATGGGGACGGCATCCTCAAGTTGATAGATCCAGAGGAATACGCGGAGATCCTGTACTCATGGATCGGGGGCAGGGACTCGTCGAGGATTCCATTCATGATGACCGGCTTCGGGGACCTTTTCTATTTCCGTAATCTGGGTGGTGGGATTTACGATGTCTCGCTGTTGGACATCCACTACCGCAGGGCAACCGTTCCGGCGTACACGATCAGTGAGTTTCTGACCTATCTGCTGGATCCCGAGGTGGAGGAAGAAGTCCTCAGGAGGAGCCTGTTCGACAGTGCAAGGAAGAAGTGCGGCTCCTTGGCTGCGGATGAGATCTACTTCTTCGCGCCGGGACTGGCCATCGGAGGATTGGAGGACATTCAATATGTCACCAAGGGGAAAGCCGACGTCCATCACCAGCTGCTGATCCAACTCGCAAGCTAGAGGTGTTGGAATCGGCCGTCCGGGCATGGTCGAGTCACTTCGGGGCAGAACGGTGACCCGTGACGGGCAACCACCAGTGGGGATCAGGGTTGTCTCCGTGTGAACCCTGGTCTCGTGGCAGGGGCTGTGCCGGCCGTCCGGCCCTTCTCGCGCCGTCGGCCTGCGGCTGATACCGTCGGATGCGACATGCTCACCGCGCCGACGGGCCCGTGAGTCGTGAACACCGTGGTCACTGCCTCCAGCCCCGCTGGCTCCATTCCCGAGTGTGTCTGGAACCGATCCCGCTCATCATGAGGAGGGCGAGGCCAGTGTCTGACAGGAAATACCTTCTCGGCATCGACTTCGGCACGCTGTCGGGCCGGGCCGTCGTCGTGGACGCCGCGAACGGCGAGCAACTCGGCACGCACGTCACCGAGTACCCCCACGGCGTCATGGACCACGCGCTGACCGCTGGCGACGGCCGGACCCTGCCGCCGGAGTTCGCCCTGCAGAACCCCGGCGACTACATCAAGGTGCTGCGCGAGTCCGTTCCCGCCGCCATCGCGGCCGCTGGTGTCGATCCCGGCGACATCGTCGGGATCGGCGTCGACGCCACCTCGGCGACGGTGCTCCTCGTTGACGCCGACGGCACGCCGCTGTGCGAGAAGCCCGGGTTCGAGAACGAGATCCACGCCTACCCGAAACTGTGGAAGCACCACGGCGCCCAGAACCAGGCCATCCGCCTGGTGAAGATCGCGGAGGCCCGCCGGGAGCCCTGGCTCGCCCGGTACGGCGGTGTGCTCTCCTCGGAGCTGTTGCTGCCCAAGGTGCTGGAGGTCGTCGAAATGGCCCCCACGGTCTACGCGGCCGCCGGGGTCATCGTCGACCTGGTCGACTGGCTCACCTGGCGGTTGACGGGCAGGCTCGCAGCCGCCGCCGGAGACTCGGGCTACAAGCGCATGCTGCAGGACGGCGCATACCCCTCCCGGGAGTACCTCGAGGCCGTCAAGCCCGGTTTCGGAGACGTCTACGAGACGAAGATGAACTACCCGGTCGTCCCGCTGGGCAGCCGGGTCGGTGGCCTGACAAGGGAGTTCGCCGAACTCATGGGGCTGCCGGCCGGCATCGCCGTGGCGGCGGGGAACATCGACGCCCACGTGGTCGTCGCCGGTGCCAACGCCGTCCGCCCAGGACAGCTCACGGCGATCCTCGGCACATCCTCCTGCTACATCATCAACGACCGGCGGTACCACGACTGCCCGGGCGTGCTGGGGATCGTCGACGGCGGCGCCGTGGACGGCTACTGGGGTTTCGAGGGCGGTCAGACCGCTGTCGGTGACATCTTCGCGTGGTTCATCGACAACTGCGTACCGGCGGCCTACGAGAACGAGGCGGCCGAGCGGGGGATCTCGGTGCACGAACTCCTCGTCGAGAAGTCGAGGGGCCAGGAGGTCGGCGAGCACGGCCTGGTGGTGCTCGACTGGCACAACGGCAACCGGTCGATCCTCGCCGACGCCAGGCTCTCCGGCCTCGTTCTCGGCCAGACGCTGGCAACCCGCCCCGAGGACGTCTACCGGGCGCTGTTGGAGGCCACCGCCTTCGGCTGCCGTGTCATCATCGAGAACTTCGAGGAACACGGCATCGGCGTCGACGAGATCGTCGCCGCGGGCGGCCTGCTGCGCAACGCCTACTACATGCAGATGCTCGCCGACGTCACGCGCCGACCCATCTCCGTCTCGCTGGTCGAGCAGACCGGCGCTCTCGGGGCGGCTGTCTTCGCCGCCGTGGCGGCCGGCGTGTACCCGGACGTGTTCGCCGCGGCCGACTCGATGACCTCGGTCGAGCGGAACGCCTACGTGCCGAACGAGGAGACGGCCGAGCAGTACGACGCCCTGTACGGCATCTACAAGCAGCTGCACGACCTCTTCGGCCACTACAACGGCGTCTCCCCGATGCACCAGCTCAAGGACATGCGGGCGCGCATCTTCCGGGACCGCGCCGAGGCAGCGGGACAGTCCCGAACATGACCCACCCCGGCCCTGTACGGTCTGGGGCCACGCAACCGAGATAACGCACAACCGAACTGAAGGGAAACCACTCACATGGCAGTCATCGCTGCGCTGGGCTCGGGCATCATGGCCACGGCCCTGTCCTTCCCGACCTCCGAGAACGGCAACGACGTCCGGCTCGTCGGCACCTTCCTCGACCGGGAGATCATCGACTCGATTCAACGGACAGGCGTGCACCCCGACCTCGGGCTCAAGGTCAACGACGGCGTCCGCGCCTACCAGTTGGAGGACGCGGCCGAGGCCATCGCCGACGCCGATGTCGTCATGTGCGGCGTGAACTCCTTCGGTCTCGAGTGGGCCGGTGAGCAGCTGGCCGGGCTGATGAGGCCCGGGCAGAAGCTCCTGTGCGTCACCAAGGGCATGCGGGCCGACGAGGACGGCACGATGCACATCCTGCCCGACGTGCTGCGCTCCTACTTCGACCCCCAGCTGGCCGAGCAGGTCTCGTGGAACGCCGTCGTCGGCCCCTCCATCGCAGGCGAGGTTGCCGTCCACCACGACACCTGCGTGGTCTTCTGCGGCCAGGACAAGCAGGACCTCGAGTACATCGCGGATCTCTTCCGCACCGACTACTACCACGTGTGGACGTCCACCGACTTCGTCGGACACGAGACCGGCGCGGCAACGAAGAACGTCTACGCCTTCGCCGCAGGCTTCGCGCAGGGCCTGCTGCGCAAGGCCGGCAAGCAGGACGACCGCTACGTCATGTACAACTACGGCGCAGCGGTCTTCGCACAGGGGCAGAAGGAGCTGCGCTCCTTCATCAAGCTCATGGGCGGCGAACCGGAGACCGGGGACGGCCTGGGCGGAGTGGGCGACATGTTCGTCACCTCGATGGGCGGACGCAACGTCAAGGCCGGCGGTTTCGTCGGCGAGGGTATCCCCTTCTCACAGGTGCAGGAGGAGCGCATGAAGGGCGTGACGCTCGAGGGCGTCGCGGCCATCAAGGTCATCGGCAAGGCGCTCGGACCGCTGACCGAGCGGGGTGTCATCGGCGCCGACGAGTACCCGCTGTGCCGCTTCCTCTACTCGGTGGTCGCCGAGGACGCTCCCCTCGAGATGCCCTGGGACCGGTTCTTCCGCGACCTGAAGTGAACCGGTGCGTGGGCGGGCTGGCGGGGGAGTCGCCGGGCCGCCACGCGCAGCTGGGCGGCCGCCACCTGAACGCAGGGCGATCTCGACGGGACCGCCAGCGCCCCCCTCGTTGACGACCACGAGGTCGTGGTCGCCGGTCAGGGCAGTGGAGGCCGACGATCTCCTGTTGCGTACACCGCCGATACCAAGTTCTCCAGCAAGTGGGTCCAGGAGGGCGATGAGCCCCATGATGACCCTGTGGGGTGCCGGGTAAAGCCACTGGTTCAACAGGCCAGATCAGGCGATTCGTCATCCCCGGGTCGTGGCTTCGACCCCATGCGCCCCACCATTGCGACCGTGGCCGAATAAGCAGAAGTCCGCCCCGGGAATGACCCGGGTCTCCACTGGCCGGTTGAAAAACCGGCGACGAGTCCTTCGCGAGTCCTGAACAGGGCGTCAACGGGCCAAAACCGTCTCGCGGCCTAGGTAGTTTTCCCTCTCACCCGAGCATACGAACGCTGGGATCCGCTCTTGGCGCGTGACCCAGGTGATGGAAACGAGACATGCAATGCCTCAATGGTTGGAACTCGGCAGCCCGGTGCCCGTCGGGGTGGCTGCCGCCGCGCTGATCGCGGTGCTGGTCTGGGTACTCATCCGGGTGCCCCTGCGGCCCGCTGTGAAACCCTGGCGGGCGGTCGTGCGCCAGGTCGTGGGGGTGCTGTCCAGCATCCTGCTGAGCATCCTCGTCCTGGCTCTCGGCCTCAACGCGACGCAGGGCTGGTACCCCACATGGGCGAGCCTGGCGGGGGCCGGTGAGGTCGTCGACGTCTCGACCTCCGGCCGGGTGGAGGCCGAGTCGACGACGACGGCGCCCTGGGCCACTGGACAGCCCAGCGCCCTGCAGGAGGATCCCAGGCAGAACCCCGCGTTCGGCTCCCAGGACTGGAGCGACCCGGACCGGAGCCGCTATCTCACCGTCACCATCCCGGGGCAGCAGGGACAGGCCGGGCACCAGGCCCTGGTGTGGCTGCCGGCCAGCTATCTGTCCCACCCCGAGCGGTTCTACCCGGTGGTACTCGCCTTCGCCGGCGTGCCCGGATCGATCTCCACCTACCAGGAGGGGGACATGGCGATCGGGCAGCGCATCGAGGACCTGGTCGGGGAGCAGAAGATGCGCGAGGCCATCGTCGTGGTGCCCGACGTCTTCCCCGGCAACCTCGACACCGAGTGCGTGGACGCCTCCGACGGCAGCGTCCGCACCGAGAGCTGGGTGACGTCGAGCATCGTGCCGTGGATCACGGCCAATCTGCGAGCGGTCGCCGACCGGCAGGGCTGGGCCACCCTGGGGCTGAGCGCCGGCGGCTGGTGCTCGACGATGCTCACCATGCGTCATCCCGAGCTGTTCGGCCACTCCGTCTCCATGGCGGGCTACTTCCGGCCCTTCTTCGTCGGCGAGGCCTACCGTCCCGAGGACGACGCAGAGTACGACCTGGCGCGCATAGCCGAGCAGGACGCGCCCGACGTGCGGCTGTGGGCCTGGACGGCCATGGACGACGAGATGCCCTATACCGAGCTGAGGCGTTTCGAGCCGCACGTCAAGGCCCCGACGTCGCTGACCACCACACTGCTGGAGAGCGGCGGGCACGCCCCGTCGGTGTGGGCATCGGGGCTGCCGGTCGGGCTCTCCTGGCTGGGCGAGTCCTCGCAGTTCTCCTGGGTGGCGGCATGAGGGCCCTGCGGCGGCAGCGGGCCGCGAACGCGCTCAGCTGGATCTACGCGATCGGCACCGTCTGCGCCTTGGTGCTGTGGTGCAGGTACCGGCTTCTGCACCGCGACGAGGCGCCGTGGTGGGTGGACTTCGCCATCGCGCTGCTGAACCTGCCGGTGGGGGCGTCACTGGTCTCGGTGGCGCTCATGGCGGTCATCACCCACGGCCTGGTGCACCGCAAGCGACTGGCCCTGCTGCTGGTGCTGCTGTTCCAGCTGCTGGGCGTCCTGCGGGCGATCACGATCCTCGTGCTGATGATCTGGTTCAGGGACTCCGTGGAGATCACCGCCGGAACCGTGGAGGGCCCCGCGGAGACCTCGGTGCTCTTCGTGCCGACCCTGGTGCTGGCCGTCGTCCTGGTGGCCGTCTCGGTGGCGGCCTGCGCCCTGGTGATCTGGCTGTGGCCGGCGTTCCCGGCACGCTTCGCGCCGGGCTCGTGGCTGCGTGCCGTCCTCGTGCTGCTGTGCGGCGGGCTGCTCGCCACGGCGGTGGCCCACCTGCTCGTCCTGCTGCGCGACGACTCCGGCGAGCCATGGCGACAGACCCTTGCCGTGCTCGCGAGATCGGTCGACATCACCCTGCCGCCGGCCTGGCAGGGCACCCAGGTCGGTGGCGTCGTACCCTTCATCACCTCGCTCATCCTCGGCGCCTCGGTGATCGGGGCGGTCGTCGTCTTCATCCGGACGGCGCGTCCGGCGGGCTCCTGGGAGCCGGGCAACGAACTGCACCTGCGGAGGCTGCTGCTCGATCACGGTGAGGACGACTCGCTGGGCTATGTGAGCACCCGCCGCGAGCGGCTGCTGTACTTCGACGAGTCACGGCGGGCCGCGATCGGCTACCAGGTCTTCGGCGGGGTGGCGCTGGCCTCCGGCGACCCGATCGGCGACCCAACGTGCTGGGGGAGGACGATCGAATCCTGGCACGCCGAGAGCCGCCGCTACGGCTGGACTCCCGCCGTGCTGGCGTGCAGCGAGGCCGGCGCAAGGGCCTACGCCCTCGCTCTCGGTTTCACCGTACTGCGTCTGGGCGACGAGGCCGTCCTCGACACCGCAGCCTTCCAGCTCAACAGCACCGCGATGGGCGAGGTGCGTCGCGCCTGGGCCCGGGCCAGACGCGACGGACTGCGCGCCGTCATCGGTTTCCAGGGCGAGCTGGCCCCCGAGCAGATCGACGAGGTGAGGGCGCTGGCCGAACGCTGGCGCGGCGACGAGACCGAGCGCGGCTACTCGATGGAACTCGGACGCCTCGGCGACGAGGCCGACCCCCGCATCGTGGTGGCCACGGTGCGGGACGAGTCCGACCGCCCGCTGGCCATGATGACCTTCCTGCCCTGGGGCCGCTACGGGCTCTCACTGGACCTCATGCGGCGCGACCCGCAGGCCCCCAACGGGGTCAACGAGTTCCTGCTCGCCGAGCTCATGGTCTGGGGCAAGGGGCATGCCATCCGCCGGGTCTCGCTGAACTTCGCGTTCCTGCGCCACGTCTTCGCCCAGGCCGAGGACGTGGCCGCGGCGCCGATCAACCGGGCGGGCTCGAGGATGCTGGGCGCCCTGGACCGGTTCTGGCAGATCCAGCGTTTGTACCGTTCCAACGCGAAGTACCGTCCCGAGTGGCGGCCGCGTTACCTGGTGCTGCCCACCCCGCTGACGGCGCCTCAGGTCGTCGGGGCCGCCATGCTGGCCGAGGGCTTCCTGCCGGACCTGTTCTGGCTGCACCGGGGCGCGCCGTCGTCCGCGACACTGGGGCCGGCGGAGCTGGCCGAGCTGAGGGAACTCACCGAGGCGCGGCCCCCCGAGATCGACACGGTGCGCCGCAGCGACCAGTCCCGGCAGCGGCTCGCACACCTGGAGGCGCTGCGCGCCGTCGGCGAGCCGGGCTACCCGGTCGGGAACCGGAACGCCGTGTGGCTGCGCGACCTGCCGGCCGATGCCGCAGTCGACCCCGGTGTCGAGATCGTCGGCCGGGTGCGGGCCGTCCGCCACCACGGCGGGGTCTGCTTCGTCGACCTGGTCGACGCCGGGGCATCGCACCAGCTCGTCCTCGAGGCCGACGTCCTGGGTCGCGCCGAGGTGGCGAGGGCCGCGCGGCTCCTCGACCGCGGCGACCTGGTGGGCGTGCACGCCGCCGCGGGACGGTCCCGCAACGGGACCCCGTCGCTGCTCGTGAGTTCGTGGCAGGTGCTGGCGAAGGCCCTGCAGCCGATCCCCTGGGGAGGTTTCGACGACCCCCGGGCGAGGGTGCGCAACCGCTGTCTCGACCTCATCGTCCACCCCGACCAGCTGGAACTGCTGGCCGCCCGCAGCCGGGCCATCGCCGCGGTGCGGGGCTGCCTGTCCGAGGCCGGCTTCCACGAGGTCGAGACCCCGATGCTCAACACGGTGCACGGCGGCGCGAGCGCCCGCCCCTTCCGTACCCACATCAACGCCTACGACACCGACCTGGTGCTGCGCATAGCCCCGGAGTTGGCGTTGAAGAGGCTCGTGGTGGCCGGTTTCGGGGCGGTCTTCGAGATCGGGAAGAACTTCCGCAACGAGGGCGCGGACTCCTCCCACAACCCGGAGTTCACCGTGGTGGAGGCATACCAGCCCTTTGCCGACTACATCGACATGCTGCTGCTGACCCAGCGCATCATCCAGCGGGCCGCGGCGGCCGTGCACGGCCGCGAGGCGATGCCGCTGCCCGGCGCCGACGGGGCGATGCGGCTCACCGACATCTCGGGCCAGTGGCCCCGGGCGAGGGTGTGCGACGCCGTCTCGCAGGCGCTCGGCCGTGAGGTCTCGTTGAGCACCGATCTGGGTGAGCTGGTCGACCTGGCACACGCCCACGGCATCGAGACCGGAGCGACCTGGGGGCCGGGGAGGGTGCTGGAGGAGCTCTACGGCGAACTGGTGGAGCCGATGACCGTGATGCCCACCTTCTACCTCGACTTCCCGGCCGAGACCTCGCCGCTGACCGCGCCCCACCGCAGCGAGCCCGGGCTGGTGGAGCGCTGGGACCTGGTCGCCGGCGGCATGGAGCTGGGCACCGCCTACTCCGAGCTCGCCGATCCGCTCGTGCAGCGCAGCCGCCTGGTCGAGCAGTCCTGGCAGGCCGCCCAGGGGGATCCGGAGGCCATGGAGGTCGACGAGGAGTTCCTCGCCGCCCTCGAACTCGGCATGCCCCCCACGGGCGGGCTGGGGATCGGCCTGGACAGGCTGGTGATGGCGCTCACCGGCGCCACGATCCGCCAGGTGCTGAGCTTCCCCTTCGTCCGGCCCCAGCGCTGAGCGGGCGACGGCAGGGTCCCCGCCGTCAGGGGCCTCCGCGCGCCCGCCATGGTTGCGCGGAAGCCCCCTGATGACCCGGCACCGTCAGGAGGCGAGCGCCTCGCTGATCCTGGGGGTCAGGTTCTCCAGCGCGTACTCGATCGAGCCGACGGTGCCGAGGGAGAAGGCGCTGGACAGGTCGCCGTCTACGACCACGGCACGGCCGTCCCGCACGGCCGGGATCGCCTGCCACGCGGCGTCACCGGTGAGCCGGCTGGTCTCGACGTAGATCGGGAAGGCGACGATCAGGTCGGCGTCCAGGGAGCCCAGCTGTTCCGTCGACAGCTCCACGGAGAAGCCGGTGCTGGCGGTGGGCATCGCGGCGATGGCCGGGTTCTGCGTGAAACCGAGCTGCTCGAGCAGCCCCAGACGGGTGTCGCCGTCGATGTAGGCGCCCCAGCCGGTGCTGGTGAGGGCGGCCACCGACACGGTCTTGCCCTGCCAGTCGGCGTTCGCGGCGTCACCGATGGCCTGGTCGAGCTCGGACTGCAGCTGCCGGCCCTTCTCGGGCACGCCGAGGGCCGCCGCGATGGTCGACAGCTGCTTCTCGGTGCTCGTCAGGTAGTTGAGCGAGTCGGCATCGGGGACGCCGACGGTGGTGGCGATCTGGGAGAGCCGGTCGTACCGGTCCTGGTCGCCGGAACTCTTGACGTCCAGGATCAGGTCGGGTTCGAGCGCGGCGACCTGCTCGTAGGACAGCTCGGTGGTGCCCAGGATGGTGGGGCTGGTCGTGTACTGGCCGCTGGCCCAGGGGCCTACGCCGTCGCCGCCGAAGGCGAGCCAGTCGGAGGCGCCGACCGGCTCGTACCCGAGGGACAGGACCGTCTCGGCGTCGCCCCAGCCGAGGGCGACGATGCGTTGCGGGGTGGACTCGATCGTCACATCGCCGAAATGGGTCTGGACGGTCGCGGGGAAGGAGCCCGCCGACGACTGGCCGGAGGACTGGGAGTCGGAGGATGACGTGCCGCTGCAGGCGGTGAGGAGGCCTGTGAGCAGCACCATCACCGCAGCGAGGACGCGGAAGTGTTTCATGGGGTTCCTTCGTTCGAGTGATCGGTACCCGGGCTTGGCCGTGCGCCCGCCGGGTGCGTGCGGTTCGGACCCGGACGGTCTGACCGCGTCGGCCCGTCCGGCCCCTCAATCCTTGATGCATTGCGGCCGGATGTAAAGCCAAGGCTGTCCTTTGTAGGATTCTGTACGGTTGGGAGGTTCGACACCCCTGGGCGCAGGCGTCGGAGGTGTCAGGCGCAGGAGAGGAGCGACCGGGTGGAGACGACGCTGCGCCGCGCCCCCGCGGGGGGCCACCGGGCGAGTGCCCCCGCACGAAGGATCACCGGTCTGGCGGCGGGGCTCGTCGCCCTCGTGGCGATGATCCTGGCCAGTTTCCTCATCGGCTCGCAGCCCATCGCCCCGGACGACATCGGCGCGGGACTGTCCGCCTACCTGGGGCTGGACTCCGGCCGGGACGTGGCGCCCGACGTGGTGAACATCGCCGGCCTGCGCTTGGTGCGCACCCTGCTCGGGCTGCTCGTCGGGGCCGGGCTGGGGGCCGCCGGGGCCCTGATCCAGGCCATCACCCGCAATCCCGTCGCCGAACCCGGCGTGCTCGGCATCAACGCGGGCGCCTCGTTCGCCGTCGCCCTGGCCATCTCGCTCGGCGGGGTGGGCTCGCCAGGCGGCCAGGTGGCCTTCGCCGCCGTGGGCGCCCTGGCCGCCACCGGCATCGTCCTGCTCGTCGGGCACGGCACGGGATCCACCGCGGACCCGGCGCGCCTCACCCTCGTCGGAGTGGCCTTCGGCGCCATCCTGTCCGGTGTCGTCAAGGCGCTCGAGTTGCTCGATCCGGCCGGGTTCACGGCCATGCTCGCCTGGGAGTCCGGCTCGTTCGAACAGCGCGACATGGGTGTCGTCGCGGCCTGCGCGCCGGTGGTCATCGCCGGGCTGGTCGCGGCCTGCGGGCTGTCGGGCCGGCTCAACGCGCTGGCCCTGGGCGACGACCTCGCCACCGCGCTCGGCGCCAATCTGGTGCTGGTCCGGGCCGCCGCCATCGTCACCATCGCGGCGCTCGCCGGCGGCGCCGCGGCCATGGCCGGGCCCATCATGTTCGTCGGCCTCATGGTGCCGCACATCGTGCGCTGGTTCACCGGGCCCGACTACCGCTGGATCATCGCCTACGGCATCGTCGCCGGGCCCGTGCTCATGCTCGCGGCCGACGTTGTCGCCCGGGTGGCGGTCTGGCCCGGCGAGATGCCGGTGGGCATCACCACATCGTTCATCGGGGCGCCCGTGCTCATCTGGCTGGTGCGCCGGGCGAAGGCGGTGGCGCTGTGAACGCCCGGCGTGCTCGCGGGGTCGGCGTCCTGGTCGGCCTGGTCGTCGTGGTCGTCCTGCTCGGGCTGGCCGCCCTCTCGCTCGGGGACTACCCGCTGAGCCTGCCGCAGGTCGTGCGGGCCCTGGTCACCGGCGACGGCTTCGCGGGGACGATCGTGCGCGACTGGCGCGCACCGCGCGTCGTGGCCGCGATCTGCTTCGGCGCCGCGCTGGCGCTGTCCGGAGCAGTCTTCCAGTCGCTGACCGACAACCCGCTCGGCTCACCGGACGTCATCGGTTTCACCACCGGCTCCTACACGGGCGTCATCGTCGCCGTCGCGGTACTCGGCGCCGGGACCGGTGAGACGACGGTGGGGGCGCTCGCCGGCGGTGTCGTGACGGCCCTCGGCGTCTATCTGCTCGCCTACCGGCGCGGTATCCAGGGTCACCGGCTCATCATCGTCGGCGTCGGTGTCACAGCCATGCTGACCGCCTTCAACAGCTGGCTCCTGCTGCGCACGAGAACCGAGCTGGCCATGACGATCTCGATCTGGGGTGCCGGCTCGCTCGATCTCATCGAATGGTCCACGCTGGTGCCCGCACTGGCCGTGCTGCTGGCCGGCACGGCCGGTCTCGCCGTGCTCACGCCGCACCTGCGCCAGCTCGAGCTCGGTGACGACGCCGCCGCGGCCCACGGCGTGCGGCTGGAGGCCAGCCGGCTCGCCCTCATCGTCGTCGGCATGATCCTCATCGCCGCCGCCACCGCGGTGAGCGGGCCGATCGGTTTCGTGTCGCTCGCCTGCCCGCAGATCGCCCGCCGGCTCCGTGCCGGGGCCGGGCTGCCGCTGGTCGACACGGCGCTCGTCGGCTCGGTCGTCCTGCTCACCGCCGACCTCGTCGCCCAGTACGCCCTGCCGGTGGTGGTTCCGGCCGGCGTCATCACCATCGTCTTCGGAGGGGGATACCTGCTGTGGATGCTCATCGCCCGGAACACCTGACCGAGGCGCCGGCGGCCGGCTCCCGGCTGAGCGCCAAGGACCTGACCCTCGCCTACGACAGGCACGAGATCTGCCGCGGGCTGAGCCTGGACATCCCGGACGGCTCGTTCACCGTCATCGTCGGGCCAAACGGCTGCGGCAAGTCGACTCTGCTGCGCTCGCTGGCCCGGCTGCTCGTGCCCCGGGCCGGCGCCGTCCTGCTGGACGGCCGCTCGCTGCGCCAGGTCGCGCCGAGGACCGCCGCCCAGACCATCGGCCTGCTGCCGCAGGGCGCCACCGCTCCGGACGGCATCACCGTCGCCGACCTGGTGGCCCGGGGCAGGTTCCCGCACCGCCGGCTGCTGCGTGACACGCGCGCCACCGACCGTGCCGCGGTCGAGGGGGCGATGCGCGCCACCGGCACCACGGAACTGGCCGATCGCGCCGTCAACGAGCTGTCCGGAGGCCAGCGCCAGCGCGTCTGGGTGGCCATGGCCCTCGCCCAGGAGACACCCATGCTGCTCCTGGACGAACCCACCACCTACCTCGACATCGCCCACCAGATCGATCTGCTCGAACTCTTCGCCGGCCTCAACCGGCAGGGCAGGACGATGGTGGCGGTGCTCCACGACCTCAACCAGGCCGCCCGCTACGGGACACACCTCGTGGCGATGAGGGACGGCGCCATCGTCGCCCAGGGCGCCCCGGCCGAGGTCGTCACGCCGCAGACCGTCGAGGACGTCTTCGGGCTGGAGGTGCTCGTCGTCGACGACCCGGTGACCGGCACGCCGATGATCGTGCCACGGGGCAGGACCTGAAGGCCGCCGTGCCGGGCGTTCGCTGCCGGGCCGGCCGGGGCGTGGCGAGCGCTCAGAGCCGGTCGAGCACCTCGCGTTCGACGACCGCCCCGACCGCGCCCTCGGTGTTCGCCCCGGCGATCGGGTAGCGCCCGTCCCGCAGGCTCAGGTGCGCGTTGGCCATGACATAGGGGCGTCCGACCAGGTCGAGCATGTCGACGTCGTTCGGCATGTCGCCGAAGGCCATCGCCTCCGAGGGGTCCACGCCCATGCGGGCCAGCACGTCGGTGAGCATCGCGGCCTTGCTGACCCCCGGCGCGCTGCACTCGATGAGGCCCTGCTCGCGCATCATCGAGAAGGTCACGGTGATGCGGTCACCGGCGATGTCCCGTGCGGTGTCGGCCAGGGCCTCGGTGTTGGTGCCGGGGGAGATGACGAGCACCTTCACCGCGGCGTCGATCCCGAGCAGTTCGTCCAGCGGGGCGATGCTCGCCGGGCGGACACGTCCCTCGGCGAGCAGGGTCTCGTACCGCGGGTCGGTGCCCCACTCGGCGTGTACGTACTCGACGGCGAAGCAGACGTCGGGCACGCGGGCCGCCAGTTCCGCCGCGAAGTCGAGGGTGTCGGTGACGTCGAGGTCGTGGTGGTCGAGCACCCGGCGGCGGGCCAGGTCGTACAGGACGGCGCCATTGGTAGAGATGACCACCGGTTCGATGTCGGCAAGCGGGTCGAGGACGTCGACCCAGCGGGGCGGGCGGCCGGTGGCGAAGACGATGCCGACACCGGCCTGCGCGGCACGGCGGAACGCCCCGACGCTGCGCGGGTGCAGTTCGCCGGCGCTCTTGAGGAAGGTGCCGTCCAGGTCGGTGGCTATCGCCCGGACCGGCCGGTCATCAGCGGCACGTGGGGAACGCTCGGTCATGACTACAGTCTCGTCTGCTGCTGGGTGGGCTCGTCGGTCGACGTGGCAGTGCCCGAACCGGAGACGTTCATCGACGGGGTCTTCGTTGGTGAGCCGTCATCGCCGGGGGTGTCGGAGCTGCCTGCGCCGGCGGACGAATCGGACTCGCTGGGCGAGCCGGAGCTGGACGAGTCGGACTCGCTGGGCGAGCCGGAGGCGGACGAGTCGGACTCGCTCGGTGAACCGGACCCGGACGAGTCGGACTCGCTCGACTCGGAGGAGGAACTGGCCGAACCGGTCACCGGGGCGTCCGGGGACTCCGGCGGCTGGTTCTGGAACAGCAGCACCGTGATGAGCAGGGCGGTCGTCGCGAGGAGGATCATGAGCAGCCAGCTGGCCAGCACCGGCACCCAGCCGGCACGGTCGCGCCGCCCCGGCCAGGGCAGCGGCCACAGCCGCCAGGCGCCGGGACGCGTGTCGGACGACCAGGGGATCGAGAAGCCCGGGCCGCGGCTGGTACCCAGCTGCGGGCTGGCCGACAGGTCCACGCTGCGCAGCAGCCTGTCCGCCTCGGCGAGGGCGTGCGTCGAACCGTCCCACACGAGCGCGACCCAGGGGGCCAGCGGCGCGTGGTCGGGCCCCACCGGGTCGTCGTCCTCGCTGCGGAACAAATGGCCGAGGCGGCCCTCGTCCTGATCCTGGCCGCCGCGGGCGACGACGGTGTCGGCGCTCATCTTGTTGACCTCGCCGGCCAGTCGGTCGCGGGCCGCCGCGTCGCCGGCTGCGCCGGCCGCGAGGATGATCAGCATCACCTGGTGCTCGGTGTCGGCGTGCGCCAGGTAGGCGACGCCGGCCTCGGTGGCGGTCAGTCGCGCGTCGATCCAGAAATCACCGATCTTCGGCGGATCGGCGGGCAACAGGGGGAAGGCCTCGACGCTCATCGGCGCCGTGGTCTGCTGCGCGCTCACGGGCTCACCCGGTGCTGACTGGTCCTCGGACATCGCGCACCATCTCACCACAAAACGCCCGCGCATCGAAGCGGCGTTGCCGTCGCCGCGGCGGCGGTCGCCCGGTGGGTGCCGCGCCTTTCAGGTTGCGGTACGGGTCGTGCGGACCGGGAAAAAGACGAGGCGGCCAGATGGGGCGGGGTAAGGTGGCCCCCGACGCCCCGAGGTGCACCGCACCCCCGTAGCGAACTGTTTCAGGAGACGACGCGTGAGTGAACAGACCCAGGCCCCCTCGAGCGCCGAAGAGACGGCGACGCTTCTCGGCCGAGCCATCAGCCAGGTCCAGCAGGTGATCGTGGGCCAGGAGCACATGGTCGAGCAGCTCATGGTCGGCCTGCTCGCCAGGGGACACATCCTGCTCGAAGGCGTGCCCGGAACCGCCAAGACGCTGGCCGTGCGCACCTTCGCCACCGTCGTCGGCGGCACCTTCTCCCGCGTGCAGTTCACCCCCGACCTGGTGCCCTCCGACATCGTCGGTACGCGCGTCTACCAGGCGAGCAGGGAGATCTTCGACGTCGAACTCGGCCCGGTCTTCACCAACTTCGTCCTCGCTGACGAGATCAACCGGGCCCCGGCCAAGGTGCAGGCCGCCATGCTCGAGCTCATGGCCGAGAAGCAGGTCTCGATCGCCGGGACGACGTACCCCATGAAGGACCCCTTCATCGTCATCGCCACCGAGAACCCCGTCGAGTCCGAGGGCGTCTACCCGCTGCCCGAGGCGCAGCGGGACCGCTTCCTGCTCAAGGTCGACGTGCCCTATCCCAAGGGCAACGAGGAACTCGAGATCCTGCGCCGCATGTCGGTCAAGGCCCCGGTGGCCACCCAGATCCTCAACCCCGAGCTCACCAAGTCGCTGCAGGACCAGGCGTCGAACGTCTTCGTCCACAACCTCGTGGCCGAGTACATCGTCCGCCTGGTCCTGGCCACCCGCAACCCGGCCGACTTCAACATGCCCGACCTGGCGCAGGTCATCTCCATCGGCTGCTCCTCGCGGGCCACCCTGGGGCTGGTCTCCGCCGCCCGGGCCGTCGCCCTCATCCACGGGCGCGACTACGTGCTGCCCACTGATGTCCAGGCGATCGCCCCCGACGTCATGTCCCACCGCATCGTGCTGAGCTTCGACGCCATCGCCGACAACGTCAGCGCCGGTCAGGTCGTCGAGCGCATCCTCGCGATGGTGCCCGCACCCACCCCGGTCTGGAACAACAAGCAGGCCGTCGTCCCGGGAGGCCGCTGAGCAGTGGCCTCATCCGCACCACAGTTCCTGCCGCCGCAGCCGGGCGCCCAGGCGCCCTCGCGGCAGAGCGCAGCAGTGCTCTCGGTCGTCAGGGAACCAGGCGGCCCGACCCTGTCACTACGGCACCTGGCGCCCGAGGCCGCCCTGCGGCGCCTGGAGCTGACGATCGTCCGCCGGCTCGACGGCTACCTTCAGGGCGACCACCTGGGATTGATGCCGGGGCCGGGTTCGGACCTGAACGACGCACGCCAGTACGTCCCCGGCCAGGACGACGTGCGCCGCATGGACTGGGCCGTCACCGCGCGGACCACCGTGCCGCACGTGCGCGACACCATCGCCGACCGTGAACTCGAGGTCTGGGCGCTGCTCGACGCCACCCCGTCGATGAACTGGGGCACCGGCGCCGTCACCAAACGAGACCTGGGCATCGCCGCGGTGGCCACCTTCGGGTTCGTCTCGCAGAAGATGGGTGACCGGTTCGGCGGCATGATGCTGCACGGCGACGGCGTGACCCGCATGCCGGCTCGTTCGGGGCGCAACGCCCTGTACGCTCTGCTCAGGAAGATGCTCGAGGACCCGATCGAGACGGACCGGCCCAAGGGCGAGTACGACCTGGCCGAGGGCATCGAGGCCATGGTCCGTACCCAGCAGCGCCGCGGCCTGCGCGTCGTCGTCTCGGACTTCCTCACCGCCGGCGACTCAGAGATCAGCCACACCCGCCCGCCCGCCTGGGAACGCCCGCTGCGTCGCCTCGGGGTGCGCAACCAGGTCATCTGCGTCGAGGTCATCGACGCCGCCGAGGTCGAGTTCCCGAACCTCGGCGAGGTGCTCGTGCGCGACCCGGAGTCGGACTTCTCACGTTTCATCAACACGGGCGACGCCAGGGCCCGCCGGGCGGTCGACGCGGCGACGAGGGCACAGCGCGAACGCACCGCCGCAGCGATCCGCCGCGCCGGCGCGGGACACGTCGTGCTGCGCACCGACCGGGACTGGGTGTCCGACATCGCCCGCTTCGTGCTGACCTACCGCCGGACCGCGGCGGTGATCTCACAGCCGCAGAGGGCAGGGGGCGCAACGTGACGACGACGCACGTGCTGCTGTGGGACTTCTCCCAGCCGGGGCGGCTGTGGGCGCTGCTCATCATCCCGGCGCTCCTCATCGCCTACATCATCGTCATGCAGTTCTCGAAGAACCGGGGCATCAGGTACACCAACACCGGCATCGTCGGCGCCGTCGTGCCCCGCCAACGCCAGTGGCACCGCCACGTCTGCGTGGCCCTGACCCTCTGCTCGCTGGCGACGATCACCGGCGCCTGGGCCACGCCGGTCGGGGACACCCGGGTGCCCCGTGAGCGGGCGACCATCGTGCTGGTGCTCGACGTCTCCCAGTCGATGATGGCCACCGACATCTCCCCGAGCCGGTTCGAGGCGGAGAAGAGTTCCGCCGTGAGTTTCGTGTCGAGCCTGCCGGCCGCCTACAACGTCTCCCTCGTGACCCTGTCGGGGCACCCGAACACACTCGTGCCGCCGACCGTCGACAGGGGGGTGCTCACCCAGGCGATCAACTCGCTGACCCTCCAGGACGGCACAGCCATCGCCGACTCGATCACCGACGGACTGGCCGCACTCCAGCAGGCCCCCGTCAGTGACGACGGCACCCAGGCCCCCGGCCTCATGGTGCTGCTCTCGGACGGTTCGGAGACCTCCGGCGGCGACCCACTGGCCGCGGCGCAGCAGGCCGCCGACGCCTCCGTCCCGATCTACACGATCGCCTTCGGCACCCAGAACGGCTACGTCGACCTGGACGGCGAACGCTACAACGTCGCCCCGGACACGAATCTGCTCGCACAGATCGCCTCCACCACCGGCGGCAAGGCGCTCGACGCGTCCAGCGCAGGCGAACTCAACGACGTCTACAAGGACCTCAGCTCCGACATGGGCTACGAGACGCAGAAGACCGAGGTGACCGCCCAGTGGGTGCTCGTCTCGCTCATGTTCGGTGTCGTCGCGGCCTTCGGCGCCGTGGGCATGGCCGTGAGGTGGTCGTGATGGTCGTGATGCTCAGCTTCATGAGCCCGCAGCGGCTGTGGTGGCTCGTCGTCCCAGCGATCGTCGCGGTGCTCTACGCGCTGCTGCTGATCCGCCGCAGCTCGGGCGAGGCCGCGAACAGTCTGCTGTCCTCGATCCTGCCGAAGGACACGAAGATCAAGCGTCACGTCGCCGTCGGCGCAGCGATCATGTCACTGGTGGCGCTCGTCATCGCCTACGCCCAGCCGCAGGCCATGACGCGGGTGCCGCGCGACCGAGCCACCGTCGTCGTCGTGATCGACGTGTCGCGCTCGATGATGGCCACCGACGTGAGTCCGACGAGGCTCGACGCGGCGAAGGAGGGCGCCAAGGAGTTCGTCGACTCCCTGCCCGAGAGCTTCAACGTGGCCCTCGTCGCCTTCGCCGCCACCGCCGACATCAAGATGCCGCCCACGACCGACCGGTCGGCGCTCAACAACGCGATCGACGCCCTCGAACTGGCCCCGTCGACGGCCATCGGCGAGAGCATCTACACGGCCCTCGACGCCCTCAAGCTGGCGCCCGAGGACCCGGACCACCCGGACGAGACGGCGCCCGGCGCGATCGTCCTGCTCTCCGACGGCGCCACCAACATGGGCCGTTCCTCCACCGAGGCCGCCACCGAGGCGAAGAACCAGGACGTGCCGGTCTACACGATCGCCTACGGGACCTCCGGCGGCTACGTCTACGAGAACGGCCGGCGCCAGTCGGTGGCCGTCGATCACGCGGAGCTGTCCGAGGTCGCCAAGGCCTCGGGGGGTAAGAAGTACTCGGCCGACTCGCTGAGCAGCCTGCAGGCCGTGTACGAGACCATCTCGCACCAGATCGGCTACGTGGAGGAGTACCACGAGATCACGGCACGGTTCGCGGGGATCGCGCTGATCTTCGCCGTCCTCGCCTCGGCGGGCGTCATATCCTTGGCTGCACGGTGGCCATGATGACGGATGACTGAGGTGAGTTCGGTGGACGAGGGCGAGGATGCGGTCCGGGAACGCGTTCGTCGGGTCTGGGATCGCATCGGCGCGGCCTGCGAGGCGGCCGGGCGCGACCGTGACGAGGTGCGGCTCATGCCGGTTAGCAAGCTGCACACCGTCCAGGAGATCCGCGCCGTCCACGCCGCACTGGCCGAGGCGAGCGGGGACGCCGGGCGGCGTGCCTTCGGGGAGAACCGCGTGCAGGAGATCGTCGCCAAGACCGGGCAGATCGCACCCGACGAGGGCATCGACTTCACCCTCATCGGCCATCTGCAGACCAACAAGGTCAACACCGTGGTTCCCCTCATCACCGAGTTCCAAGGGCTCGACTCCCTCAGACTGGCCGCCAGGCTCGACCGCAGGCTCACCGAACTGGGCCGCACCCTCGACGTGCTCGTCGAGGTCAACACATCGGGTGAGCCCGCCAAGCACGGCGTCGCGCTCGACGAGGCCTTCGGTTTCTGCGAGGCCCTCGCCGACTACGAGACCCTCGACGTGAAGGGCCTCATGACGGTGGCCGTGAACAGCCCCGACGAGCAACGCGTCGCGGCCTGCTTCGACGCGCTCGTCGACCTGCGCGACCGGCTGCGCGGACAGGCGATGCTGGGCTCGACCTGGTGCGAGTTGTCGATGGGCATGAGTGGCGACTTCCCGCTGGCCATCGCCCACGGCGCCACGACGGTGCGCATCGGCACCGCCCTGTTCGGCCCCCGGCCCGCCCCCTGATCCGTCGAGGTCACCAGGCGTCGAGGTTCTCGATCCGCAGTGCCTCGACGTCGTCGGCGGGCTGGAAGCCGAACAGCTGGGCGTAGAAGCTCAGCTGGCACTCCAGGACCCGACGGTTCGTGGCCGGCAGTCGGAAACCATGCCCCTCGCCGGCGAAGGTCACCAACGCCACCGGCAGTCCCCGAGAACCGATCGCCTCGGCCAGCGCCCGCGACTGGTTCGGCGGGACGATCGGGTCGTCGGTGCCCTGGAAGATGAGCATCGGCGTGTCGAGCTCGTCGAGATGGTTGATGGGGGAACGGTCCTCGTACACCGCCCGTGCCTGCGGCCACGGCCCCAGCAGGCCGTCGTTGTAGCGGGCCTCGAACTTGTGGGTGTCCGCCTGCAGGGCGACCAGGTCGGCGACCCCGTAGCGGGAGACCCCCGCCGAGAACAGCGCCGACCGTTCGAGGGCGCGCAGCACGGTGAACCCGCCGGCGCTGCCGCCCGTGATGACGATCTGCTCCATGTCACCCAGGGCGGCGCTCATGGCGTACCGGGCGGCGTCGACGCAGTCATCAACGTCGACGATGCCCCACTGGCCGCGCAGGCGTTCCCGGAAGGCGCGTCCGAAGCCGGCCGAACCGGAATAGTTGACCGCCATGACGGCGAAACCACGGCTGGTCCAGAACTGTGTCGCGATCGAGTAGTCGTTGACCGCCATGCCCGTCGGGCCGCCGTGGACGGTGATGATGAGCGGCGGCAGCGTGCCGGCCGGGGCCCGCCAGGCCGGGTTCCGCGGCGCCCAGTAGAAGCACTGGAACCGGCCGTGGCGGTTCTCCTCGACGACGTGGGACACGCCCACGCTGGTCAGTGCGGGATCGGGCGTGGTGCCGGGGCAGTGGACGACCCCCAGCCCGGCTGCCACGTCGACGATGGCCGGTGGCGCGTCGACCCGGTGGACGAGCGCGAGGACGCGCCCGCCGGTTGCGGTGATCTGCTCGAGGTCGGCGACCTGGGCGAGCCGTTCAACCGGTCCGCCGGTCAGGGGACACCGGGCGAGCTGTGCGGCGCCGTCGACGTAGAGCGCGAACCAGACCTGCCCCTCGTGGACGGCGTAGGCGCTGCGCGCCAGCTGCCAGACGGGCAGGTCGGCGTCGTGGGCCTCGGTGAACACCGGCTGAGGGGCACGGCGCCGGTCGCCCGTCCAGCGCTGCAGGTTCCAGTAGCCGCTCGCATCACTCATGAACAGCAGCGACCCGTCAGGCGCCCAGCTCGGGTGCTGCACCGCGGTGCCCTCCGCCGGCTCCTCGCTGAACCCGTCGACGAGGACCTGCTCACCGGTCAGACGCAGCCCGCCCTCGTCGTCCCTGTCGAGCCGGGCGACGACCAGCCGGGCGGCATCCCACGGCATGGCCGGCTGGTCCCAGCAGATCCAGGCGCAGGCGCCGTCGGAGCGCACGGCGGGATCGGCGTAGAAGTCGTGCCCCGAGGCCAGGACCACGCCCTCACCCGGTTCCGCACCGGGCCAGGGCAGGGCGACGAGGGTCGTGGTGACGTGCCCAGGGTCGGTGTGGTCCTCACGGACGGCCAGGACCGCGCCGAAGGCAGCGCAGGGCGCGAAGGCGGCGAACCGCATGGGGCAGTCCGCCGGTGTCAGCGGCGCCGGGTCGTGACCGTCGACGAGACCGAACACCCGCCCCGACGTCGCATCGGTCCACACGACGACGCCGTCGGCGGCGGCCCAGGACCCGCCGCCGTACTCGTTGACCCGTGCCCGCACGCTGGTCGGCGCCGACGTCAGCTCGGTGACCGTGTCGCCGTCGAGGCGCACCAGGGTCATGCGGGAGTCCTCGTCCGGGCGGGACTCGAGCCAGTACGCGTTGTCGCCGTCGCCCCCGAGTTCACGCACCGTGACGCCCGCGGCCAGGACGTCGTCCAGTCCGATGGGGGAGGTCCATGATCCATAGGGGGCGGTCGTCACGTCGCCAGTGCCCGGTGAACTCATGGGCACAAGCGTACGCAGCAGCGCAGACCATCGCAGGATGACCCGCACGGTGCGCTGCAATAAGGCAAGGCCTGTCCATGGAAAATACTTGAGGGAGACCTCAGGATTCCATTAGCCTACCCTTCGTGAATTCAGGGACGGATGAACGGGCGCCGGCGCTCGCCGCGGGTGCTGTTCCTCTCCGCGTGAACGACCTGACCCTGTCACGACGGGGACTGACCCTGGTGCGCGGGCTGTCGCTGGAACTGCTGCCCGATCAGGTCCTCGCCGTCTCCGGGATCTCGGGCGCAGGCAAGACCACCCTGCTGCGGGCCATCGCGGGAACCGCCGCCGACGCGATCACCGGAGGCACCATCGACCGCGCAGGCAGACTCGGATACGTCTTCCAGGAACCCCGCCTGCTGCCCTGGTACACCGCGCACCGCAACGTCGCCCTCATGGCGGTCGACCGCGACCGTGCCGGTGACCTCGCCGATGAGTGGCTCGACCGGGTCGGTCTGGGCGACGCGAGGGGGCTGTACCCCCAGCAGCTGTCGGGCGGCATGCGCCAGCGCGTGGCCATCGCCCGAGCCATGGTCACCGTCCCGGAACTGCTGCTCGTCGACGAGCCCTTCTCGGCTCTCGACCGGGCGCTGGCGGCGGACCTGCGCGGCCAGCTGACCGGGATCATCGCGGCCGAGCACATCGCCGCCGTCTGGGTGACCCACGACCCGCACGAGGCCGAGACGGTCTCGAGCCTTCGGCTGCACCTGACCGGCGAGGACGGGGGGTGGCTGATCACATGAGGCGGAGGAATCTGACCACCACCACCCGCCACGTCGTCGGCGCCGCCGGCCTGGGCTGCCTGCTCGGCCTGTGGGCCTGGGCCTCCGGCCGCCAGCCCGCCTACGTCCTGCCGAGCCCGGCCGACACCTGGCGCGCCCTGGTGTCCATGGCCGGCGCCGGCACGCTGTGGGGGCCGCTCGCCGTCACGGTGTGGCGCGCCGCCCTCGGGCTGGGGCTGGCCTGCCTCATCGGCGTCGCCTGGGGCTCGCTCAGCGCCGCCAGCCGGCTGTTCGACGCCTTCACCAGGTCGTGGCTCTCCCTGCTCATGGCGGTGCCGCCCATCGTCATCGTCGTCATCGGCATGCTCGCCCTCGGCCCGACGGCAGGTGTCGTCCTGCTGGTCGTCGTCCTCGTCTCGGTGCCGCTCATCACCACCTCGACGCGCGACGCCATCGGCCAGGTCGACCCCGACCTGCTCGAGATGGCACACGCCTTCGGGCGGGGCCCCGTCTGGCGTGGCCGTCATGTCATCGGCCCCGCCGTCGTGCCGCCGGTGCTGTCGGCCATCACCGTCGCCGCGGGCCAGTCGGTGCGCGTGTGCGTCATGGCCGAGCTGCTGTCCACCTCGACGGGTCTCGGCGCCCGCATGCAGATGGCCCGCACCGCCATCAACACCGACCAGGTCTTCGCGATGGCCGCCGTGCTCGCCGTCCTCTCGCTCCTCGTCGAACTGGTCGTTCTCGCCCCGGTGCGCTCGCGCGTCAACCGTACCCAACGCGCCGCCGAGCCCGTGCCGGCGGCCTGATCCCCGTTCCCCACCCATCTGATCCCCAATGAAGGAGATGCACCCATGAAGACGACACGACGAGAGCTCATCGCGTGGAGTGCCGCCGCCGCGGCCCTCGGCCTGGCCGGCTGCTCGACGGACAGCGGCGGGGACGCGGGTTCCGCCGCGCCCTCGGACTCGTCCTCACCCACCCCGATCGAGAACCTGCGGGTCTGGGTGCCGACGACACTGGCGTTCATGGCGCCCATGGCGGCGTTCGGCGACCGGCTCACGAGCGAGGGCACCGTCCGGGAGGTCACGGTCGACAACTGGGCCACCGTCGACGTGCTCACCTCGCTGCTGCTCAACGGCGAGGCCGATGTCGCCGCGACCCCCTCGTACGTGAGTGCCAACCTCTACAACAAGGGCGCCGGCATCAAACTCGCGGCGATCACCGTGTGGGGCATGCTCTACGTCATCGGCCCGAAGCAGGACGAGGGGTCCAACGACCTGGCCCTGCTCACCGGCCAGCGGGTCGGGGTGCCGCTGCCCGGCAACATGCCAGACCTGATCTTCCGTTATCTGGTCGCGCAGAAGGGCATCGACATCGAGGACATCGACGTCGTCTCATACAACGACTCCCAGGAACTCATGAACGCCTTCGTGAGCGGCCAGCTCGACTGGGCGGTGCTGCCCGAGCACCCCGCCACCGTGGCCATCGCCCAGTCGACGCAGCAGGGCCGTGAGGTGGGTCGTGTCGTCGACATGCAGCAGGTGTGGGCCGAGGTCACCGGCTCGGACGCCCGGTTCCCGATGGCCGGCATCGCCGTGCCGGACGCCGTGGCCGCCGACACGGCGCTGCTCGGCGCCATCCTCGACGACATGGAGCAGGCCGTGGAGACGGTCAACGCCGCCGACGACGACATCTGCGCCAGGATCAACGAGTTCACGCAGGTGGATGCGGCCATCGTCAAGCAGGTCATCCCGCGCCTGCAACTGCAGATGATGCCGGCGGCCCAGTGCAAGGACGAGCTGACGGACTTCTATGAACGCCTGGCCACGGTGAACCCCGAGATCATCGGCGGCCAGGTGCCCGACGACGCCTTCTTCCTCACCGATCCCCGCGAGTGAAGCGGGCCCGGCACGGTGCAGCCGGCCGCGGCGTTGACCGGCCACCCTGGTACGGCAAGGATGGAACACCATGGAGGCAACACCCGTGGGGCAGAGTGTCACCAGCCTGGGGCTGGCGGCGGCACTGCCCCTGCTCACCAAGTCCACGCTGTCGCGCGTGGTCGTCGACAACCCGGCGGTCCGCGTCATCTGCTTCACCCTCGACGCCGGCCAGTCGATCGACCCGCACGACGAGCCCGACGCCGAGGTCATCACCCTGCTCGACGGGGAACTCGAGATGACGGTGGGGGAGCGGACCAGCACCGCCGTCGCCGGGGACGTCATCTACCTGGCCCCCGGCGAGCGGCAGGGCTGGGTCGCCACCAGGCCCAGCCGGCTGCAGCAGATCATCGTGTCCCCGGGCCGGGTCTGACCGGGCTTGGACGACATCGGTCGGGCACGGTTTGGCGTGTCGGCCGGAACTGGGGCACAATCGCACCGACAAGACACCGGCCCCCGGTCGGTGACCACAAAGAAGCCATGAGGACCGTCTCGGACAGGCTGCAGGGGAAGGCACACCTGATCAACGAGAGGAACCGACATGGCCCGGAACGCACGTGGCGAGATCTTCATCCACTCGGCCACGGCCGCGCTGTGCCCGCACATCGAGTGGGCCATCGGCGCTGTCCTCGGCGTCCCCGTGACACTCGAGTGGACACCCCAGGGGGCTCAGCCCGGCACGATGCGCGCCGAGGGCATCTGGGAGGGCGACGAGGGCACCTGCGCCCGGATTGTCTCGGCCCTCATGCGCTGCCGGGCGCTCCGGTTCGAGGTGACGAGCCAGGCCGGGCCGGGTGGTTTCGGCGAGCGGTACTGCTACACGCCCTCGCTCGGCGTCTTCCGCGCCACCACCGACGAGTTCGGCGACATTCAGGTGAGCGAGAACAGACTGCGGGCGGCCGTGGCCAAGGAGGCCCTCGGCGGCAAGGACATCCATGAGGCGATCAGCGACCTGCTCGGCACCGCCTGGGACGACGAACTCGAGATCTTCCGGCACGCCGGCGATGACGCGCCCGTGCGGTGGCTCCACCGGGCCGTCTGAGCCCCGGCCATGTCCGCCGGCACGCCGGTGGGCTATCCGGACCGGTTCCAGCGGGGGCCCGACGCCGATATGCTCGGGGAATGGCAACCACCAAGCACAACGAACCAGGCGGGCCCGGAACCGAGGGGCCACGCGTCGAAGCAGGACGCATCACCCGCCCCGATGGTGAACGCGTCTTCGTGCGTGCATGGCTGCCGCCCGCGGAGCCGCTGGCCGTCCTGCAGATCAGCCACGGCATGGCCGAGCACTCCAAACGGTACGACCGGTTCGCCCGCGCCCTGACCGGGGCCGGCTGGGCCGTCTACGCCAGTGACCATCGCGGCCACGGCGGCACCGCCGGTCACCTCGAGCGGGCCGGCGTCTGGCCACGGGGCGGCTGGTCCGTCGTCGTCGAGGACCTGCACGCCGTCCACGAGCTGGCCGTCCGCCGCCACCCCCGCGTCAAACAGTTCCTCTTCGGCCACTCGATGGGCTCGATGCTCGCCCGCGAGTACGCGATGCGCTGGTCCGAGGGCATCGACGGGCTCGTCCTGGCCGGGACCGCTGCCGACATGGGGGCGACGGCCGTCGTGGGCCGCCAGGTGGCCCGTGCCGAGGCGAGACTGCGCGGGCGCGACCACACCAGCGCCGTCATCAGCCGCGTCAACACGAAGACCTACAACCGGCCCTTCGAGCCGGCCCGCACCCCGTTCGACTGGCTGAGCAGGGACGAGGCCGAGGTCGACGCGTACATCGCCGACCCCTGGTGCGGTTTCGACTGCAGCGACGGCTTATTCGACGAGATCCTGACGAACCAGTCCCGGGCCCACTCGCGCAGCCACGTCGCCCTGGTCAGGCGGGAGCTCCCGGTACTCGTCACGAGTGGGAGCGCCGACCCGGTCGGCGGTCGGGACGGCGTGGTCGACCAGGTCGTGGGGGAGTACGGCATCGCCGGTCTCACCGACGTCGTCGGCAGGGTCTGGGACGGGGCCCGCCACGAGCTGCTCAACGAGACGAACCGGGACGAGATCACCGCCTACCTCATCGACTGGCTGGAGCGGCGTCGCACCGGAAGGATCTTCGACTGAGAGTGGCCCGGCCCGGCGTGAATCACGCCGGCCGGGCCACTCGAGGTTCTGGTCGGGGCCTCCCGCTCACCTGGTGATGTGGTCGTTGGTGAGGGCCAGGGCGACGTTGTGCCCGCCGAAACCGAACGAGTTGTTCAGCGCGGCCAGGCGTCCCTGCGCGGGCAGCTCGACGGCCTCGTTCGCCGCGATGGTGACGCGCAGGTCGTCCTCGGGGTCATCCAGGTTGATCGTCGGGGGCACGATGCGGTCGCGCAGGGCCATGACGGTGGCCAGCGTCTCCAGGGCACCGGCGGCACCGAGCAGGTGGCCGGTCATCGACTTGGTGCCCGTGACGACGACGTGGTCGGTGTCCTCACCGAGCAGGCCGCGGATGCTGTGCGCCTCGGTGGTGTCGCCGGCCGGGGTCGAGGTGGCGTGCGCGTTGATGTGATTGATGTCGGCGGGCGCCAGACCGGCATCGGACAGGGCCTTGCGCATGGCGCTGCTCTGGCCCTGACCACTCGGGTCGGGCTTGACCATGTCGTAGGAGTCGGCGCTGATGCCCGAGCCGGCGAGGGTGCCGTAGATCGTGGCGCCGCGCTGTTGGGCATGGTCGAGGGTCTCGAGGACGAGCATGACGGCCCCCTCGCCCATGACGAAGCCGTCGCGGCCCTTGTCCCACGGACGTGAGGCCCGCTGCGGCTCGTCGTTGCGCTTCGACAGCGCCTGCATCTGGGCGAACGAGACGATGGGCAGCGGGTGGATGAGTGCCTCGGTGCCGCCGGTGAGGGCGATGTCGGCACGGCCGGCGCGGAGCATGTCGAGGGCCAGGGAGAGCGCCTCGTTCGAGGACGCGCAGGCCGAGACGGTGGTGTGGACGCCGGCGCGGGCGCCGATGCGCAGACCCACGTTGGCGGCCGGCGCGTTCGACATGAGCATCGGGACGGTGAAGGGGCTCACGCGGCGCGTGCCCTTGGTCCGCATGACCTCCCACTGCGAGATCGTGCTCTGCAGACCGCCGATACCGGTGCCGACGACTGAGGCGAGACGATCGGGATCGGTCTCGTTCTCGGGGGCGAAGGTGAGGCCGGCGTCCTCCCAGGCCTGGCGGGCCGCGATGACGGCCAGCTGACTGGAACGGTCCAGGTGACGGACCTCGACGCGCGACAGCTGGGAGTCGACGTCCACGTCGACCTGCCCGGCGAAACGCACGGGCAGGTCGGCAGCCCACTCCTGCTCGATGGTGCTGATGCCGCTACGGCCGTTGCGGAGCCCCTCCCAGGTACTCGCAACGTCGTTGCCGAGCGGGGTCAGGGCCCCCAGTCCGGTGACGACGATGGTGCTCATTTGTCCTCCATGTGGGTTCGAGTGGTGTGGGATGCGTGGATCGGTTCGATCGACCCGCCTCAGGCGTTCTGGGCCTTCTCGACGTAGTCGACGGCCTCTGCGACGGTGCTCAGGCCCTTGACGTCCTCGTCGGGGATGTCAATGTTGAAGGCCTCCTGCAGGGCGTAGACGATCTCGACCATCGACAGGGAGTCGATGTCGAGGTCGTCGACGAAGCTCTTGTCCGGCTGGATGTCCTCGACGGGGACACCGGCGACGTCGTTGACGATCTCGGCGAGCTTGGTCAGGATCTCTTCATTGTTAGCCATGATCGGCCCTTTCTTCTCGTGGTGGTTGTCGGGGAAAGAATTGCGTGTCGGCTGGGTCGCCGGTGCGGTCAGGGTATGACGATGATCTGGCCGGCGTAGGTGAGACCCGCGCCGTAACCGATGAGCAGCGCGGTCTGGCCGCTCGTCGCCCTGCCCTCGCGGATCATGCGGTCCAGGGCGATCGGGATGGACGAGGCCGAGGTGTTGCCCATCTCGGCGATGTCGCGGCAGACGGTCACGTTCTCGGGCAGGTGCAGGTGGCGCACCAGCGCGTCGGTGATGCGGTTGTTGGCCTGGTGGGGCAGGAAGATGTCGAGTTCCTCGGGGGAGATGCCGGCCTGCTCGATGGTGCGGGTGGCGTGCCCGGTCACCTCTGCCAGGGCCCACTTGAAGACCGTGCGGCCGTCCATCGTGATGAACGGGTAGCCGGTGTCGTGGTCGGCGCCGGACAGCCAGTTCTCGATCTCGATGGTCTCGACGTTCTCCGGCTTGGAACCCCAGACGGTCGGGCTGATGCCGGGCGTCTGCGACGGGCCGACAACGGCTGCTCCGGCGCCGTCACCGAAGATGAACGCGGTGCCCCGGTCGTTGATGTTGATCATGTCGGACAGGCGCTCGACGCCGACGACGAGCACCAGCCCGTCGTCGCCGGCCTGGCCGGCGCGGATCAGCGAGTCGGCCAGCGCCACCCCGTAGCAGAAGCCGGCGCAGGCGGCCGAGATGTCGAAGGCGGCCGGGTTGGGGCAGCCGAGTTCGCGGGCGAGGTAGTCAGCCAGGGACGGGGACGGGTGATGGTGCGAGACGGTGGACAGGATGATGGCGCCGATCTGCTCGGGGCGGACGCCCGCCATCTCCATGGCGTTGCGGCACGCCTGCGCGGACATCGACAGGGGCGTCTCGCCCTCGGTCGCCCAGCGGCGCTCCCTGATGCCGGTGCGCTGCTCGATCCACTCGGGGGTCGAGTCGATCATGGTGCACATCTCCTCGTTGGTCACCACGCGGGAGCCGCGGTAGGAGCCGGTGCCGAGGATACGTGCGTACTGCGCGCCGGTCGAGGTGTTCAGTGTCGTCATGATGGTCAGGCCTCCTCGGCCGCTGCACCGGCGTGCTCCTGGCAGAAGGCCAGGGCGTCGTCGATCTGATCGGGTGTGTTGAGGTTGAAGAGCTCCACGCCCCGCAGGTTGCGCTTGGCGATGCCGGTCAGGGTCTTGGCGGGAGGCAGTTCGAGTAGACCCGTGACGCCGAGTTCGCGCATGGTGTCCATGCACAGGTCCCAGCGGACCGGGGTGGTGACCTGGTCGACCAGGCGCTGCAGGTACTCGGCGCCCGATGCGACGACCTGGCCGTCGCGGTTGCTGAGCAGCCGGGTGGTCGGGTCTGCGGTGCTCATCGTGGCGGCCAGCTCGGCCAGCCTCGGCTGGGCCGGTGCCATGTGGCTCGTGTGGAAGGCCCCGGCGACGGACAGCGGGACGACGCGGGCACGACTCGGGGGGTTGTCCCGCAGGGACTGGAGCTGCTCGGCCGTCCCGGCGGCGACGATCTGGCCGGAACCGTTGTGGTTCGCCGCCGTCAGGCCGCACTCGGCGATACGGGCCAGCACCTCGTCACGGTCGCCGGCGATGACCGCCGCCATGCCCGTGGGTTCGACCGCGGAGGCCTCGGCCATGCCCCGGCCGCGTTCGCGGATGAAGACCGCCGCCTGTTTCGGGTCCAGGACACCCACCCCGGCGGCCGCGGTGATCTCGCCGACGCTGTGGCCGGCAGCGGCATCAGCGAGGGAGAACAGGCCGAGTTCGTGCTCGGGTGCCGCCACGCGCGCCGCGTACAGTCCAGCGCCCATGAGGAGCGGCTGGGCCACCGCGGTGTCCTTGATCGTGTCGGCATCGGCGCCGGTACCGAGCTCGGCGAGGTCGAGTCCGGTGACCTCCGAGAGCTGGGAGAGGCCCTGCGCGAAGGCGTCGATCTCGAGCCAGGGGGCCAGGAATCCGGGGGTCTGTGCTCCCTGTCCGGGGGCGACGATCACAAGCATGGCACCATCCTGCCCCGGCGGCGGCGTGCCCCGCCGCTGTCATCCCGACGAAAAATGGCCATGGGTTCTTGTGGAAACCCTACAAATCATGTCGGAGATGGCGGGGCCGGGGTGCATCGGATTTTATGGGGATCGGGAAGTTGCCCCTCACCGTTGGGCCTCACCGGAATCGGTCACCACGAGGCGCCCCAGGGTGATCGCCAGGTGCAGCGCATAGGCCTGGCGCGGATCGAGGGGGTTCATCGTGGTGAGTTCCGCGACCTTGCGCAGGCGATAGCGGACCGTGTTGGCGTGCACGAACAGGGCCCGGGCGGTGGGTTCGACGGCGCATCCGTTGTCGAGGAAGCCGATGGTCGTCGCGAGCAGCTCGCCACCCGCCCCGGCCAGCGGCCGGTAGACGTCGTCCACGAGCTTGCGGCGGGCTGCGGGATGGCCGGCGAGCACGCGCTCGGGCAGCAGCTCGAAGGAGGCGACGACCCGCGGCGCCTCGGGCCAGGCGTGGGCGACGCGTGCGGCGGACAGCGCGCTCTGGGCCGACTCGGCGGCCTGGGGGAGGCCCTTGACGAGCGGGCCGACGACGATCGTCCCCGGGCCGAAGAACTGCTCGAGGTCCAGCGCGGCCTGCACCGAGGCCTCGAGGTCGCTCAGCTGCCCTCCACCGAGGATGACGATGATGCGTCCGCCCTGCTCGGAGGCCAGGACGGCGAGGTCCCGGGCGCCGGCGGCACCGCGCAGCGCATCCAGGTCGGTGTCGTCCGGCCGCGGCCCGGCGATGACGCAGACGGGCCCGAAGGTGTTCCAGCCGAGTGCCGAGGCGCGCGAGACGACCATGTCGTCGGCCTCTGCCCGGACGATCGCGTCGACGATGAGGGCCTCCATGCGTTCGTCCCAGCCCCCGCGGAGCTCGGCCGCCCGGGCGTAGACCTCGGCGGTGGCGAAGGCCACCTCCCGGGAGAAATGGGTGATCGCCAGTTCGAGGGGCGGCTGGTCCTCGGGAGGGACGAGCTCCCCGACCTGTTCGGCGACGACGTTGACCGTGGTCCGCACCAGGTCGACCGTCTGGTGGAGGGAGATCTTGCGGGTGAGCGCGCGCGGCGCGGCGTTGAACAGCGTGCCGGGATCGGCCGCGCGCTCGGCGTCGGCGAACCACGCCATGAAGTTGTCGATGCCGGCACGGGCCACGATGGTGATCCAGCTGCGGTCCTCGGCCCCCAGCCGCCGGACCCAGTGGTGACGGGTCTCCATGGCCTCGACCACTTTCGTCGTCAAGGAGCCGACGTGTCCGCGCAGCGCCGTGACGATCTCGTCACGGCGCTGCGCGGACAACGTCAGGGACAGTCCCATGCCGTCCCGATCGGCCGCCGCGGTGTGCCCCGCGGGCCGCTGACCGGGTGACTCGACGGGGCCGTCGTCAGCGCTTGATGCGGGCGTTGCCATTCCAGATGGCCCAGATCTGATCCTCATCGGCCGGGACCGCGTAGTCGGTGAGGAAGGTGGTGGCCAGCGCGCCGGACGCCCAGCCGAACTGCATGCACTTCTCGGCGTCCCAGCCCCTGAGCAGGCCGTGAAGAATGCCGCCGACGGTGGCGTCGCCGCCGCCGATCCGGTCGAGGACGCCGATCGGGCGGGGCTCGGCGACGTGGAAGGTGCCGTCGTTCCACACGATGGCGCCCCACATGTGCTCGTTGGTGTTGACGACCTCGCGCAACGTCGTGGTGAAGTACTCGACGCCGCTGAAACGCTCGTGGGCCCGTTCGATCATGGCCTTGAAACCGTCGATCTTCCCGGCCAGGCCCTTGCCGCCCGCCTCCGGGCCCTGCAGCCCGAGCGCCAGCTGGAAGTCCTCCTCGTTGCCGACGAGCACGGTGCACAGTTCGGCGATCTCGGTGAATGCCGCGCGCAGCTCCGCCTCGCGGCCCTCCCAGAAGGAGGCGCGGTAGTTCAGGTCGAAGCTGACGGCGGTGCCGTACTTCTTGGCGGTGCGGGCGATCTCGAGGCAGAACTGGCAGGTCTGGGGACTCAGCGAGGCGATCAGGCCGGACATGTGGACGATCTTGACGCCCTCGGATCCGAAGATGCGGTCCAGATCGAAGTCCTTGGCGTCCAGCGTGCGGCCGACCTCGCCGGCGCGGTCATTCCAGACGCGTGCCCCGCGGTTGCCGTAGCCCGAGTCGGCGATGTTGAACTGGTGACGGTAGCCCCAGGCGCCGCCCTGCGGCACGTCCGGGCCCTCGTAGGCCATGTGGCGACTGGCGAGGTTGGCCTTGATGATCTGGGCGATGGGGGAGCCCTCGACGAAATTCGTGAGGACCTTCACCGGCTGACCGAGGTGACTGGGGATCGAGCCGACATTGGTCTCGGCGCTCGTCACGTGGAGCGCGAACTGATCGGCCGCCTGCACCGGTTGGCCGGCGGCCGGGGTGATGCGTACCCCCATGCTGGTCGGGGTGACGAGGCTCCACTGGGCGTCCTTGCGCAGCTGCATTGCGTTGTGCCTTTCGTAAAGGTTCCACCTCGGGGCCGGAACTTCCGGGAGAAGTGCCCGAGTGGCGCCAGCCTAATCGGCGCGTGGGGGACCGGCCCGCGAGTGCACTGTGTTGCCCGGCCGCGGGCCGGTCCCGGGGCGCGTCAGCGTTTGTGGACTGCGGCGATCGCGGATGCGACGTACTCGACGTTGCGCGTGTTCAGGGCCGCCATGCACAGGCGCCCGCTGTCGAGCCCGTAGACGTGGAACTCTTTGCGCAGACGGATCATCTCCTGGCGGGTCAGGCCGGACAGGCTGAACATGCCGGCCTGGCGGGTGATGAAGCCCATGTCGTCGACACCCTCTGCCTCCAGGGCCCGGAGCAGGAGGACGCGCATCCTGGCGATGCGTTCGCGCATGGTGGTCACCTCGTCCTCCCAGGTGGCGCGCAGCTGTGGGTCGTTGAGGATCGTCGCGGCGATCGTGGCGCCCTGGAAGGGCGCGTTCGAGTAGAGGCTGCGGACGGTCCGGGCGAGGTGGTTCTTGACCCGGAACGCCTCGTCGGCGTCGGCGCACACCGCGTGGATCGCCCCGGTCCGGCCGCCGTACATGGCCATGTTCTTGCTGAAGGAACTAGCCACGAAGAAACTCAGGCCGGCCTCGGCGAACGCCCGGGCCATACCCGCGTCCTCCTCGAGTCCTCGGGAGAAGCCCTCGTAGGCCAGGTCGACGAAGGGCATGAGCCGCCGGTCGGCGAGTACGTCGATGAGCGGTCCCCACTGATCGGGGGACAGGTCGTACCCGGTCGGGTTGTGGCAGCAGGCATGCAGCAGGACGACCGTGCCGGGCTCGGCGGCCCGGATGTCGGCCAACATGCCCTCGACGTCAATGCCATGGCTGGTCGCGTCGTAGTAGCGGTACGAGCCGGTCTGGTAGCCGGCGTAGCGGAACAACGAGTGATGGTTCGACCAGGTCGGGTCCGAGGCGATCATGCCCGCGTCCCGGTTGACCTGGTGATGGTAGAAATCAGCGCCCAGCAGGAGCGCGCCGGTGCCGGACAGCGACTGGATGGTGGCGACGCGGCCCGAGAGCACGGGCTCGGAGTCGGCGCCGAAGACCAGTTTCTGGGCCGCCTCGTTGAAGGGCTCCCAGCCCTTCAACGGCAGGTAGGTCCACGGGTCGGGGTCGTCGGCCATCTGCTTCTGCACGATCTCGACGGACTTGAGCAGCGGCACCTTGCCGTTGTCGTCCTGGTAGACGCCCACCCCGAGGTTCACCTTGCGAGGATCGTTGTCCTGCTTGAACAGATCGGTCAGGTGAAAGATCGGGTCGTACGGGGCCGGTTCGAGTTCGGCGAAGATGGACATGCCTGTGTTCCCTTCTTGTCGCGCGGGATGTTAGTGAGCCCCGAATGATGTTCCTGACGGGCTGTCCCGCCATGAGATGAGCCTCCGACCGGTCGGCCACTGGTCACCTGGTGGTCGCACCGGTCAAGCCATCCGCGCGGTGCCACGGCCCGGGGCGTGCCAGGCCCGGTGAACGGCGTGTAGCCTGCTCGTGACGGGCCCCGCAGCCCGGCGCAGGGCCTGCCCCACTGGTGCGGCGGGTGATGGTCGGGCCAATTACGCTAAGGGCTGGTTTCGTTTTGGCACGCGGGATCACCTGCGGGTTGGAAGATGGGGACAACCCGTCGGCATCGTTCGCCGTCGAACAGCTGAGGTGAAAGGACGACAGCGTGATTCCTCGCCAGGAACGTGGCCCCATCTTCAATGGTCTGCCCACGAATCTGCCCGATACCGATCCGGAGGAGACCCACGAGTGGGTCGACTCCCTCGACGCGATGATCGACGCGGACGGCCAGAACCGGGCGCGCTATGTGATGCTCCGGCTCAACCAGCGGGCCCGCGAACGCTACATCGGCCTGCCCTCACTGGTCTCCACCGACTACGTCAACACGATCCCCGCCGAACTGGAGTCGCCCTACCCCGGTGACGAGAAGCTCGAGCGGCGGATCCGCCACATGCTCCGCTGGAACGCCGCGGTCACCGTGCACCGCCAGCAGCGCCCAGGCATCGGGGTCGGCGGCCACATCTCCACCTATGCCAGTGCCGTGCTGCTCTACGAGGTGGGCATGAACCACTTCTGGCGCGGAAAGAATTCCGAGGACCGCGGCGACCAGATCTTCTTCCAGGGGCACGCCAGCCCGGGCATGTACGCGCGCGCCTACCTGGAGGGCCGTCTTACCGAGGCCGACCTCGACGGGTTCCGTCAGGAGTACTCCCGTCCCCGGGGCGGCCGCGGCCTGCCGAGCTATCCGCACCCGCGTCGCATGCCCGACTTCTGGGAGTTCCCGACCGTCTCGATGGGGCTCGGCCCGATCAATGCGATCTACCAGGCCCAGTTCAACCGCTACCTGGAGAACCGCGGTATCAAGGACACGAGCCGCCAGCACGTCTGGGCCTTCCTCGGCGACGGCGAGATGGACGAGGTCGAGTCGCGCGGTGCTCTTCATCTCGCGGCGAATGACGGTCTGGACAACCTGACCTTCGTCGTCAACTGCAACCTGCAGCGCCTGGACGGCCCGGTCCGCGGCAACGGCAAGATCATCCAGGAACTCGAGGCGTTCTTCCGCGGCGCCGGCTGGAACGTCATCAAGGTCATCTGGGGCGAGAACTGGGACCCGCTGCTCAAGGCGGACACCGAGGGCGCCCTCGTCAACCTCATGAACGTCACCAATGACGGCGACTACCAGACCATGAAGGCGAACGACGGGGCCTGGGTGCGCGAGCACTTCTTCGGCAAGGACCCCCGTACCGCGGCCATGGTCGAGGACTGGAGCGACGACGACATCTGGGCGCTGCGGCGCGGCGGCCACGACTACAAGAAGATCTACAACGCCTACAAGGCGGCCATGGAGTTCAACGGCGCCCCGACGGTCATCCTCGTCCACACCATCAAGGGCTACGCGCTGGGCACGCACTTCGCGGGGCGCAACGCGACCCACCAGATGAAGAAGATGGCGCTGGACGACCTCAAGGCGCTTCGCGACCGGTGCAACATCCCGATCAGCGACGCCCAGCTCGAGGCCGATCCCTACCAGCCGCCGTACTTCAAGGAGCCCGACGACTCCCCGGCCATGACGTACATGTTCGAGCACCGCCGGGCGCTCGGCGGTTTCCTGCCCGAACGCCGAACCGACGGCAAGAAGCTCGCCCTGCCGGGGGAGAAGGCCTACAAGTCGATCAAGAAGGGGTCGGGCCATCAGAAGATCGCCTCGACGATGGCCTTCGTGCGCATTCTCAAGGACCTCATGAGGGAGCGGGACTTCGGCCCGTTCGTCGTGCCGATCCTGCCCGATGAGGCCCGCACCTTCGGCATGGACTCGTTCTTCCCCACGAGCAAGATCTACAACCCGAATGGGCAGAACTACACGCCGGTCGACCACGACCTCATGCTGAGCTACCGCGAGGCGGTCAACGGCCAGCTGCTGCACACCGGCATCAACGAGGCCGGATCGGTGGCGGCATGGACCGCCGCCGCCACCAGCTACGCCACGCACGGCCAGCCGATGGTGCCGGTGTACCTCTTCTACTCGATGTTCGGCGCCCAGCGCACGGGCGACGCCATGTGGGCCGCCGCGGACCAGCTGGGGCGCGGTTTCTACATCGCCGCGACCGCCGGCCGCACCACCCTGACCGGCGAGGGCACCCAGCACATGGACGGCCACTCGCCGATCCTGGTCAGCACCAACACGGCGCTGGTCAGCTACGACCCCTGCTACGGCTACGAGCTCGCCCACATCGTCGAGGACGGCCTGCGACGCATGTACGGTGACGATCCCGAGGACATCGCCTACTACATCACGACCTACAACGAGCCGATGGAGCAGCCGGCCGAACCCGAGGACGTCGACGTCGAGGGCATTCTCAAGGGCATGTACCTGCTCCGCCAGGGCGTGACGGAGGGCGCCGACCCGGCCGCGCCGCGCGCCCAGCTGCTCGCCTCCGGCCCCGGCGTCCCGTGGGCCCTGCAGGCGCAGGAGATGCTGAAGAACGACTGGGGCGTCATCGCCGACGTGTGGAGCGTCACCAGCTGGGGCGAACTGCGCCGTGACGGCCTGGAGTGCAACGAGCAGGCCTTCCTGCATCCGGAGCTTGAGCAGCGTGTTCCGTTCGTCACCCGGAAACTGTCCGACCGCCCCGGCCCGGTGGTCGCCACGAGCGACTACATGAAGGCCGTCCAGGACCAGATCCGCGAGTGGGTGCCCACCGACTACGTCGTGCTCGGGGCCGACGGCTTCGGCTTCTCCGACACGCGTCCGGCTGCACGGCGCACGCTGCACATCGATGCCGTGTCCATGGTGGTGGCCACCCTGCAGGCCCTCGCCCGCCGCGGCGAGGCGCCCGGTGAGTGGGCCCAGCAGGCCGCCGAGAAGTACGGACTGCTGGACGTCTCGGCCGCTGCCGTCGTCCCCGGCGAGGAGGACTGACCTGGCGGGCCCCTCGTCCCGGGGGCGGACCGCCTGTGGCAGCCGCCCCGGGGCGAGGGGCCCTGGTGCTCACAAGATCGCGTCCCGGTGAGCGCTGAGAGGGCCTCATGTGGTGAAGTAGTGCCATGGCAGGCAGTACTGACAAGTCATCCACCTCGATGGGGGGAGCCGAACTACTCAAGTTGCATCCCGGCATGATCGTGCAGGAGCTGGGCTGGGACGATGATGTCGACGAGGATCTGCGCGCCGACATCATGGACGAGATCGACGCAGATCTGATTGAGGACGCGGTCGAGGCCGTCGACGCGGTGATCCTGTGGCAGCGTGACGACACCGACGTAGCCGACGCCCTGGTCGATGCGTTGCGCGACCTGTCCGATACGGGTTACATCTGGCTGCTCACCCCCAAGATCGGCCGGCCCGGGTACGTCAAGCCCATCGACATCTCGGAAGGCGCCTCGGTCGCCGGACTCACCGCGACAGGTGTCGTCGAGGTCTCACCCGACTGGCAGGCATGTCGCATCGTCCACTCCCACACCGCGCATCGTTCCTGAGTCGCCGGATACACGCCACGCACGTCGAGGGGTCCTCCAAGGCCACGGGTCCTGGAGGGCCCCTCTGCTGTGCCCAGGGCGTCACAGAATGACTCCGGAAAAAAGTTGAGTGGATGCGACTCAAGGTGGAATAATCTAAGTTGAGTCAAGGTTACTCAAGGTGAACGCGATGATTCGGGTGATCGCGCGAAACGTGTCGGCCCGGGAGACTCCCGGGCCGTGAGGACTCACTAAGGACGGCGCACAATGAGCACCATGTTGTACAACCCCTTCCACGAGCTGGATCGTTTCTTCGAGCAGGCCGCCAGGACTGTGGCGCGCGACGCACGACTGATGCCGATGGACCTCTACCGTGAGGGCGACAACTTCATCGCGAAGCTGGATCTGCCCGGCGTCGATCCGAGCACCATCGAGGTCGGTATCGACGACCGCACCCTGACCGTCACCGCTGAGCGCAAGCCGGTCGAGATCGAGTCCGGGGAGAAGAACCGCTGGGTGAGCCGTGAGCGCACGACAGGCAGCTTCGCTCGTCAGCTGACTCTCGGCGGCGGTCTCGACCTGTCCAATGTCAACGCCGACTACGCCGATGGCGTGCTGACGCTGACGATCCCGGTGGCCGAGGAGGCCAAGCCGCGCAAGATCGCCATCAGCGGCGTGGACGCACCGGCTGAGGTCGAGGGCTCCGACCAGGCCTGAGCAGCAGGGGTGAAGGACCACCCGGCGGGAATCCCGCCGGTGTGAGGTGATGAATGGGTGGCCCCGTCGAGTGATCGACGGGGCCACTTGCCGTGTTCTCACCCGTCGAAGCGCCGTGAGCCGTCGAAGGGCGGACCCGCCGAGAACCTCCCGGGCCGCTCCAGCTGGGTGACCCTGTTTTCCGCGCGGCACCGGTTGCGGCGCCCCGGCCCTGGCCGTACCGGGTACAGACCGGAACTCCCGTCCCTCCGGTCCGATCCGATCCGCTACCCCGCGGAGAGACTATCGACTGGGCTCTGACAAGCACCGATGTGCTCCCGACAAGCCGGTGGGCGCAGACGGACTCGAACCGACGACATCATCCTTGTAAGGGATGCGCTCTGACCAACTGAGCTATGCGCCCTCGCCCAAGCGATTGTAGCGATGGTTCGCCAATCCACCCCCGTGCCCTCGGGCGGCCCGGAGCGGTGCTCTGGGCGTGGCCCTCGAACCCCTCGCCCGGGGCGTGCGGTATCAAGGCGTTGCATTCGCCGGGACGTCGGGGCGGGGGCGTCCGGCGCCGGCGCCCCGCGCCGCTGTCGCGCTTGCTCAGCCGAGGTTCTGCTGCGCGAGCCAGTCCGAGGCGATGGTGGCGGCTGGGAGCTCCTCCTTCACGCTGCGGGCATTGAGGGCGATGAGGTCCTCGGGGTTCATCGCGGCGCTGATCTTGTTGATGATCGCGGCGGCCGCGTCGTCCACGTTGTCGCTGACGAGCGGCACGACGTGGGAGGCGATGAACAGGCCCTTGGGGTCCTCCAGGGAGACGAGCCCGTTCTCGGCGATGGAGGGGTCGGCCGTGTAGATGATGGCGAGCTGGATGTCGCCGTCCTTGAGCGCCTTGACGGTCAGCGGGCCGCCATCGTCCTCGATGGGGGTGAAGGCGACCTCCACGCCGTAGGTCGTGGCCAGCCCTTCGGGGCCGTAGGGGCGGTGCTCCCCCTCGGAGTTGGCGCCGAGCGTGAGCGGGGTGGTGACCTTGGTGAGGTCGCCGATCGTGGTCAGATCCCATTCATCGGCGAACTCCTGGGTCACGGTGTAGCCGTTCTGATCGGTCGCGGGCGACTGGTCGAGGAGGCGTAGGCCGTCTGGTGTCGTCTCGAGCAGTTCGGCGTACACGTCCTCCGACAGCCTGGACTCGGTGTCGGGCTTCCAGTACTGGAGCAGTGGGCCGGTGTACTCGGGGAACAGGTCGATCGCGCCCGCCTCGATCTCGGGGGCATAGGCCTCGCGCTGCCCGATCCGGAACTGCCGATCGACCGTGTAGTCGGCGTCCTCGAGTGCTTGGGCGTAGATCTCGGCGATGATCTCGCTGGAGTAGTAGTCCTGCGAGCCGATGACGATCGTCCTCGACGACGCAGTGCCGGCGTCGTTCCCGGCGTCGGTGCCGAGCGGGTCGCTCCTGCTGCAGCCCGCCAGGGCGAGCGCGCCAGCGGTGGCCGCGGTGGTCAGCCCCGCGAGGATGCTGCGACGGGAGATGGTGCGGTAGGTCATGAACGGCTCCTGTTCTTCGTGATGGGTCAGGCCGGGGTGCGTTGCGTCCTCGACGCGGGGTCGACGATGCGGCGGGCGACGGACTGGCAGATGGCCAGTGCGACCTCCAGGACCAGGGTGAGTGCGACGACGACGAGCGCGCCGCCGAGCATCTCGGTGTAGTCGCGGGACTTGAGCCCCGCGAACAGGTAACGGCCCAGGCCGATGTCGGCTGTGTAGGCGGCCAGCGTCGCGGTCGCGACGACCTGCAGCGTCGCCGACCGCAGCCCGCCGATGATGACCGGCATGGCCAGGGGTACTTCGACGGTGAGGATCACCTGGGCCGGGCTCATCCCGATCGCGCGAGCGGCGGCCGGGATGGCGGGGTCGATGGCCTGGATGCCGGCGTAGGTTCCGGCCAGCAGCGACGGGATCGCCAGCACGATGAGTGCCAGCAGCGGTGCTGTCAGGCCGATGCCCAGGCCGAGCCCGAACAGGGTGAGCAGGCCGAGGGTGGGGATCGCCCGGGCCGCTCCGGTGAGTGCGCCGACGATTCCGGCCCCGCGGCGGGTGTGCCCGATGAGGACGCCCGCGGGCCACGCGATCAACCCGGCGAGGAGGATCGTGAGCGCGGTGATCGCGAGATGCTGACCGGTCCGGGCGGGGATGCCGCCAGGACCGGACCAGTTCGCCGGTTCGGCCAGCCACGCCAGTGCCTCTGCGATGAGGTTCATGCCGTCACCGCCGTGCCTCGGGCCGGGCGTGCGGCACGCGTCCAGGGCGCTGCGACGCGGCCGGTGAGCAGCAGGAGCCCGTCGAGCAGGAGGGCCAGCAGCACGGTGGCGATCACGCCTGTGGTGACCTCGGCCGGGATGCTGCGCTGGAATCCATCGGTGAGCAGCGTGCCCAGGCTCGACACCCCGATGAGGGCGCCGATGGTGACCAGTCCGATCGTGGAGACGGTGACCACGCGCACCCCGGAGAGCAGTACCGGAAACGCCAGGGGGAGGTCGACCTGCCAGAACACCGCAAGCGGCGAGTGCCCGACCGCGACCGCGGCGCCGCGGGTGTGGTCATCGACCGCCGTGAAGGCGTCGGCCGCGGTGCGCACCAGCAGTGCAACGCCGTAGACGGTCAGGGCGACGATCATCGTCGTGGCAGAGCGCAGCGGGGTGCCCAGCAGCGCGGGGATGACGATGAGCAGTGGCAGCGCCGGGATCGCGTACAGCAGGGACGCCGCCCCCAGCAGCGGCCCGCCGACCCGGGGATGGCGGTAAGCCAGCCGGCCCACGGGGACGGCGATCACGACGCTCAGGAGGATCGCGGGGACGCTCAGCAGCAGATGGGCGCGAGCCAGGTCGATCACATGCGGCCAGTTCAGCGACAGCCAGGTCATGACTCCAGCACCCCCACGGGAAGCCCGGTCCCGTCCACGGCGACCAGCCGGCCGCCGATGGTCTGCGTGTGCAGGACACGCTCGGCGCGTCCCGCGCCGACGAAATCGTGCACGAACTCGTCCGCTGGGGCGGCGAGGATGTCGCTCGGAGTGCCCTGCTGGGCGATCGCGGCCCGTTCACGCAGGACGACCACCTCGTCGCCGAGCCGGAACGCCTCGTCGACGTCGTGGGTGACGAACACGATCGTCTTTCCCAGCTCGGTCTGCAGCCGGGCGAGCTCGTCCTGCAACTCGCGCCGCACGATGGGGTCGACCGCCCCGAAGGGCTCGTCCATCAGCAGGATGTTCGGATCCGGAACCAGCGCACGGGCCACCCCGACGCGTTGCTGCTGCCCGCCCGAGAGCTGCCCCGGGTACCGGGAGCCGAGGGCGGGGTCCAACCCGACCCGCTCCAGCATCTCGGCGGCCCGAGCGCGGGCTGCCTGGCGGGTGACGTGGTTGAGGCGCAGCACGGTGGCGACGTTGTCGAGCACGGTGCGGTGCGGCAGCAGCCCGCCGGCCTGGAGCACGTACCCGATGGACCGGCGCAGCTCGACCGGGTCGCGGTCCTGCACGTCCTGATCGTCGATCAGCACCCGCCCGGAGGTCGGCTCGACCATCCGGTTCACCATCCGCAGCAGCGTCGTCTTCCCCGACCCCGATGACCCGACCAGCGCCACCGTGCGGTGCGAGGGCACCACCAGGGAGAATCCCTCCACGGCGACAGAGCCCCCGGGATACGTCTTGGTCACCTGCTCGAACTCGATCACCCTGCTGCCTTCCTGTGCCGGGTCCTGCTCATGATCCATGCCGCACACGCCGAACCAGCATGACTCTCCCAAAGAGAGTATCGTAGTTTCTTGAGCGCCGTGAGGGTGTTCCGGACTGAGGACCGATCCACGGGAACGAACCGCACACGACGATGTCCCAGCGCCCCGGGGACGACCTGGCTAGTGTGGGGACGCCACCGCTGCGGCCCGGCGCCTCGCCCCTCGACGCGACAACGACCGCCGAGCCCTCGTGAGGGCACGAATGGCCCGGTCCGCCCCGCACCCGAGGAGGAGAAGCAATGACCCCGACCATGCGCGCAGTCGTCCTGGACGCACCCGGGCCTCCCGAGGCGCTCCACCTGCGGGACATTCCCGTCCCCGAACCCCAACCGGGCGAGGTGCTCATCAGGGTCCGGGCGTTCGGACTGAATCGCTCGGAGCTGCACTTCCGGCAGGGCCTCGCCTACTCGGGTTCGTTCCCACGAGTGCCCGGCATCGAGGCCACGGGCACTGTCGCCGACGCCCCCGGGGGCGAGTTCGCGCCCGGCACGCAGGTCGTCACGATGATGGGCGGCATGGGCCGGGAGTTCGACGGCGGCTACGCCGAGTACGTGTGCGTGCCCGCCGCGCAGGTCGTCCCGTTCCAGTCCGATCTGGACTGGGCGACCCTGGGCGCGGTCCCGGAGATGGTGCAGACCGCCAACGGGTCACTGACGACGGGCCTTCGCGCCCGTGCCGGCGACACCATCCTGATCCGAGGCGGCACGTCATCGGTCGGTCTCGCGGCCGCCGTCCTCGCGCGGCTCCGGGGGATGACCGTGTACGCGACGACCCGACGTGAGGCGGGTCGCGCACTGCTGGAGGGCGTCGGAGTCGATCACGTCCTCATCGACGACGGCAGCGTCGCCGACCGTGTCCGCGAGATGGTGCCCGCCGGCGTCGACGGCGCGATCGAGCTGGTGGGCGTCAACGTCCTGAAGGACACGCTCCGCTCGGTTCGCAGCGGGGGGACGGTCTGCTTCACGGGCATGCTGTCGGATCAGTGGACGATCGCCGAGTTCTACCCGATGGACTGGCTGCCCAACGGCGTTCGTCTGACCGCCTACTCCGGGGAGGCCGCCGATCTGCCCGCCAGCACCCTCCAGGACTTCCTCGATGCCGTACGCGACGGGCGCGCCGTGGTTCCGGTGGGCCGCACCTACCGGCTCGACCAGATCGTCCAGGCACACCGGGACATGGAGGCCGGGGTGGTGGGCGGCAAGGGCGTTGTCGTCGTGCCCTAGCCCGCTGTACTCCGCTGCGACGAGCGGCCCGGGGGCTCGCTCACTCGGTGTGGGAGAGCACCTTCTGGAGGAACTCCCTGGTGCGGTCCTGCTGCGGGTTGTCGAAGAGTTCGGCGGGGGAGCCCGACTCGACGATGACGCCTTCGTCCATGAAGACGGCCACATCGGAGACCTCACGGGCGAAACCCATCTCGTGGGTGACGACCATCATCGTCATGCCCGAGGCGGCCAGGTCCTGCATCACCGCCAGCACCTCACCGACCAGCTCGGGGTCGAGGGCGCTGGTCGGTTCGTCGAAGAGCATCAGATCGGGTTCCATGGCCAGCGCGCGGGCGATCGCCACGCGCTGCTGCTGGCCGCCCGACAGCTGGGCCGGGAAGTGGTGGGCGCGGTCGGCCAGACCCACGCGCTCCAGCAGCTCCATGGCCTGCTCCTTGGCCTCCTCCTTCGGCCTGCCGGCCACGCGCACCGGTGCGGCCATGACGTTGCCCAGGGCGGACATGTGGGGGAAGAGGTTGAAGCGCTGGAAGACCATGCCGATCCTCGACCGCTGGGCCGCCAGCTGCCTCGGCCGCAACTCGTGCAGCCTGCCATGATCGTCCTTCGCGTAACCCATGAGCGTGCCGTCGACCGTGATCGAACCCGACTGGATCTCCTCGAGCACGTTGACGCACCGCAGTAGCGTCGACTTGCCCGAACCGGACGGCCCGAGGATCGTGCAGACCTGGCCGCGCTCGACGTGCAGGCTCACGCCCTTGAGAACGTGCAGGTCGCCGTAGAACTTGTGCACATCGTGCACCTCAACCATCGCCATGTCCCGGCCTCCTCACGGGGTCCACTCGGCCGCCGTCGCGGCCGGGGTCGTATGCGCCGCATTGATGGCGGCCTGACGTGATGTGCGCTGCCTGCGCCTGCCGCGCAGCGACAGCCGGCCGGGGGTCGTGGAGTCGCCCCGGCCGTAGTAGGCCTCGAGCTTCGACTGGAAGAACATGAGGATCGAGGTGATGACCAGGTACCAGATGCCGGCGACCACCAGGAAGGGGATCGGCAGCAGCGTCTGGGAGCCGTAGTCGGTGGCGACCTTGGTGAGCTCCAGGGTGAACGGCACTGCGGTCACCAGGGAGGTGGTCTTCAGCATCGAGATCGTCTCGTTGCCGGTGGGCGGGACGATGACACGCATCGCCTGCGGCAGCACGATGCGGAACAGGATCGAGCGCGGGCGCATGCCGAGTGCCTGCGCGGCCTCCTCCTGCCCCTTGTCGACCGAGCCCAGCCCCGAACGGACGATCTCGGCGAGGTAGGCGGCTTCGTTCAGCCCCAGCCCCAGGATCGCCGAGACGCCGGCCGTGAAGACGTCGTAGGTGCGGAAGCTGAAGAACTCGGGGCCGAACGGGATCCCCAGGCTCAGACGCGGGTAGAGCACGCCGATCAGACCCCAGAAGATCAGCTGGGTGTAGATCGGTGTTCCGCGGAAGAACCAGATGTAGAAGGTGGCCACCGCGCGCATCACCGGGTTGGCGCTGCGCCGCATGACGGCCAGCGTCACGGCGAGGATGATGCCGATCGTCATGGCCGCGACCGTCAGGATCAGCGTCCAGCCGATGGCCCTGCCGATCTCGTAGGTGAACAGCATCGGGAACACGAGGTCCCAGTGGTAGTTCTCGTTGGTGACCAGGCCGTGAACCGCCATGGCCGCCAGGACGACGAGCACTGCGACGGTTGCCCAGCGCCCGTAGTGGGGCAGCGGGATCGCGCGGATCAGCTCCGGGGGCTCGTCCACGGCCGGTGCGTTCACGGCGCCGGGTGCCTTGCTGCTCATCCATCGACCTCCGGGTTCACGATCGCCTGATCGGCGATGTTGTCGTTGATGCCCCACGCCGCGAAGATCTGCACCAGCGTGCCGTCGTCCATGAGGGACTGCAGGGCGGCCTGCACGGCGTCGGTCATCGCCTGGTCGTCCTTGCGGACGACAACGCCGAACGGGGCCATCTCGGTGACCTCGCCGATCGCGGCGATCGCGCCATCGGTCTTGGCGACCGCGTAGTCGATGACGGGGGAGTCGGCCGACATGGCCTCGATCTTCCCGCCGGTCAGGGCCTGTGTGACGGCGTCCTGACTGTCGTAGCGCTGGATGGCCGGCTGGACGTCGCACTCCTGAGCCATCTCGGCCACCGCGTCGTCCTCCATCGTGCCGGTCTGCACGCCGACCGAGCGGCCGCAGATGTCGGCCGGGTCGAACTCGGTCGGATTGCCCGACTGGGTGGCCCAGGCTATGCCGCCGAAGTAGAACTGGATCATGTTGAAGTTGGCCTCGCGCTCGGACGTGATCGTGAACGACGAGGCGCCGACCTCGTACTTGGAGCCGATGGCCGGCATGATCGAGTCGAACTCGGCGTTCTCCACGTGCAGTTCTAGACCCATGCGCCGGGCGACCGCCCTCATCATGTCGATCTCGTAGCCGACCGGTGTGCCGCCCTGCTGGAACTCGGCGGGGGCCCAGTACAGGTTGGATCCGATGGTCAGCATGCCGTCCGCCGAGACGGTCTCCGGGACGAGCGCCTGGATGGCCGGGTCGGTCTGTACCGTCGACGCGTCGTAACCGGCGGCGTCCGCGTTGTTGTACTCGGCGATGACCTGGTCGGCCGATTGGCAGGCTGCCAGCGCCATCGCCGCGCACATCGCCGTCACAGCGGCGATGACTCCTCGTGCCCGCACGGGCCCTCCTCCTTGGTGGTGTTCTCCGGTCCGGGATGCCCCGACCCCGAACAACCCATAATTATGCTGATTCACTAATAATTATCAACCCAGTGGTCGGTGGCGGGCCGGGGCCGGGCCGGCGTGGCTCGGCGGCTGCGGGTCAGCCGGTGATGCTCCGCTTCACCAGGGCGGCGACGACCCTGCCCTCCGCGCGCCCGGCGGCACGGGCGTTGACGGCCTTGACGATGGCCCCCATGTCCCGCATGGTCGGGACACGATCACCGCAGACGCCCCGGATCTCCTCGGCGACGATGGCGGTCAGTTCCTCCTCGGACAGCTTCGGGGGCAGATACCGCGACAAGAAGGCGGCCTCGGCCGACTCCTTCTCAGCCAGCTCGGTGCGGCCGGCCTCCGCGTACGTCCTGGCCGACTCCTCACGCGTGCGGACCTCGCGGGTGAGGATCTGCAGTTCCTCCTCGTCGCTCAGTTCGTGGGCCGTGCCCGAGACCTCCGCGTTCGTCATGGCCGCGATCGCCATCCGGATCGTCGACTTGGCCCGGTCATCCCGGTTCTTCATGGCGGTCACCAGATCGGACTGGAGCTGGTTCTTCACTGTACCCATGGGGGACTCCTCGTTGACGTATCGGTTGCCCGGCCCCTTGGGACAGGGGTGTGTCCCGGGCGTGTTCAATCCTCCCACCGCCCGCGCCGGGCGCCTGGGCGCGTTCATCGGAGCCATCGAGCCGATCCCGCCCGCCGATGCCGTGCCCGGCGGTGCCGTAGACTTGTTCGACGTGGCCCTGGATGAATTGAAAGAACGGATCGCGCGGCTCGACACGTCCCTCACGTCGATCGAGGCCGTCATCGACGTGCCCGCCAAGAAGGAGCAGATCGCCGAACTCGAGGTGGAGTCCGCCGCCCCCGATCTGTGGAACAACCAGGAACACGCTCAACAGGTGACCAGCAGGCTCTCGCGCCTGCAGTCCGACGTCGAGCGCGTCGAGGGGCTGCGCGGACGCCTCGACGACGTCCTGGTGCTCGTCGAACTGGCGGCCGAGGAGCAGGACGGCGACACCGCCGACGAGGCGGCACGTGAGATCGACGCCCTGTCCGAGGAGATCGAGGCCCTCGAGGTCCGCACCCTGTTGTCCGGTGAGTACGACGAGCGGGACGCCCTGGTGACGATCCGCTCCGAGGCGGGCGGTGTCGATGCCGCCGACTTCGCCGCCATGCTGCTGCGCATGTACGAGCGCTGGTGCGAACGCCACGACTACTCCTACGAGGTCTACGACGTCAGCTACGCCGAGGAGGCCGGTATCAAGTCGGCGACCTTCACGGTGAAGTGCCCCTACGCCTACGGCACCCTGTCCGTCGAGCAGGGCACGCATCGCCTGGTGCGCATCAGCCCCTTCGACAACCAGGGACGCCGCCAGACGAGCTTCGCCGGCGTCGAAGTGCTCCCCGTCGTCGAGGAGACCGACCACATCGACATCCCCGAGCAGGACATCCGCGTCGACGTCTTCCACGCCTCCGGCCCCGGCGGTCAGGGCGTCAACACGACCGACTCGGCGGTGCGCGTCACCCATCTGCCCACCGGCATCGTGGTGAGCTGCCAGAACGAGCGCTCCCAGATCCAGAACAAGGCCGCCTGCCTGCGGGTGCTTCAGGCCAAGCTGCTCGAGAAGGCCCGCGCCGAGCGCGAGGCCGAGATGAACGCCCTGAAGTCGGAGGGGAACTCGTGGGGTTCGCAGATGCGTTCCTACGTGCTCCACCCCTACCAGATGGTCAAGGACCTGCGCACCAACCACGAATCCGGTAATCCAGACGCCGTCTTCGACGGCGACATCGACGCCTTCATCGACTCGGGCATCCGCTGGCGCCGCCAGGTCGAGCAGGCCTGATCGCTCCTGCCCGCCGGGCCGGCCGCTGCGACACGCCGGGGAGTCGAGGCCGGGCCTCCTTCACCGATCGGCCCCTAGACTCGTGGACGACCGGCGGCGGTTCCCCGCCGCCGACCGGCCCCTTCTCCCTCGTCCAGCCGGCAGGAAGCAGCTGTGATCACATTCGACAACGTCACGAAGATCTACCCGAACCAGACGACCCCTGCGCTGTCGGGGGTCGACGTGCACATCGACAAGGGAGAGTTCGCCTTCCTCGTCGGCGTGTCGGGCTCGGGCAAGTCCACCTTCCTGCGTCTCATCACCCGCGAACTGCGCGCCGACTCCGGCCGTGTCCTGGTCGACGGACAGGACGTCGGCAGGCTCGGCCAGTTCCGCGTGCCGAGACTGCGCCGCAAGGTCGGCATGATCTTCCAGGACTTCCGGCTGCTGCCCGGCAAGACCGTGTACGAGAACGTCGCGTTCGCCCTGCAGGTGATCGGCAGGCCGAGCGCAGAGATCCGGGAGCGCGTGCCCGCCACCCTCGACCTGGTCGGCCTGTCCACCAAGGGCGACCGTCTGCCCGAAGAACTCTCGGGCGGCGAGCAGCAGCGCGTGGCGATCGCCCGCGCCGTCGTCAACGATCCACTCGTCCTCACCGCCGATGAGCCCACCGGCAACCTCGACCCGGCCACCAGCGTCGGCATCATGAAGCTGCTCGACCGCATCCACCGGCGCGGCACCACGGTGCTCATGGCCACCCACGACGCGACGATCGTCGACCAGATGCGCCGCCGGGTCATCGAGCTCGACGCCGGGAGCGTCGTGCGGGACCAGGCCACCGGCGCCTACGGCACAGCATGATCCACGCGGCACAGCCGCTCGTCCAGACAGAACAGGAGTCCATCGATGCGTCACACCCTGCGTGAGACCTGGTCGGGTCTGCGTCGGAACATGTCGATGACCGTCTCGGTCATCATCACGATGTGGGTCTCGCTCGCCCTGTTCGGCGCCAGTCTCATGACCATCGCCGAGGTCGACGAGCTCAAGGGGGACTGGTACGACCGGATCGAGATCTCCGCCTTCCTGTGCAACCAGGACTCGGCGGCCAACGGCCTCGGCGGCAACTGCGTCGAGGGGGAGAACGTCACCGGTGAGCAGCGCGAGGCGATCCGTTCGGTTCTCGAGGCGGACCCCAACGTCGAGACGATCTACTACCAGACCAAGCAGGAGGCCTATGAGGAGTTCCAGGCCACCTACGGCGACAACCCCGTCGGGGACTCGCTGACCGTCGAGCAGATGCAGGAGGTCTTCCGCGTCAAGCTCAAGGACCCGCAGGACTACCAGGGCGTCATCACCAAGCTCTCGGTGCTGGAGGGCGTGCAGAACGTCCAGGACCTGCACACGATCCTCGATCCGTTCTTCCGCGTCATCAACGCGCTGAAGTGGGGGACCTTGGGCATCGCCTGCGTGCTGCTGCTGGCCGGCAGCCTGCAGATCGCCAACTCGATCCGCATCTCGGCCTTCACCCGCCGACGCGAGATCGGGATCATGCGTCTGACCGGCGCATCCACCACCTACATCCTGCTGCCCTTCCTGCTGGAGGCGCTGTTCTCCGGCGTGATCGGCTCGCTCCTGGCGTGCGGCGTCATGGCGGGCCTGCAGTACTTCGTCGTGGACACCCTCAGCTCGCACCAGACCCTGGCCTCGTTCGGCTGGATCGGCTGGGGCCAGACCTGCCCGGCGATGCTCGTCGTGCTGGCCGTCGGCGTGGTGCTGTCGGTGCTTCCGACGCTCGTCGTCACCCGCAAGTACCTGCGCGTCTGACCGGCCGGGCGCACTGGCTCGGCCGGAGGGTCGCGGGGGAGGCCCAGCCCCTTCCTCCGCGGCGCCCAGCTCCATGCCCTGCCCCTGTAGGGTGGTCGCAGTCGCCCTGGCAGTGCTAGTCTTACCCGTTCGACAAGGCGGGATGTCGAGGAGGGAGCGAGGATGCCGCGTGAGAAAGGCGAGAGGGTCGTCGCCCGCAACCGGAGGGCGCTGCACGACTACGCGATCGGCGAGCGTCTCGAGGCCGGTCTGGTACTCACGGGCACCGAGGTGAAGTCGTTGCGCGAGGGGCACGCCTCGCTCGCCGACGCCTTCGCCACCATCGACGACGGAGAGGTGTGGCTGCACCAGGCGAACATCCCCGAGTACTCCATGGGCAGCTGGCGACGCAGCCACACGGCCCTGCGCAAACGCAAGCTCCTGCTGCACCGCAAGGAGATCGCACGTCTGGAACGCCAGCTGGCCGCGGCGGGACGCACCCTCGTCCCGCTGTCCCTCTACTTCAAGGACGGACGGGCCAAGGTCGAGCTGGCCGTCGGCACGGGCAAGCGCGAGTGGGACAAGCGCCAGGCCATCCGGGAACGCGACATGAACCGCGAGGCGCAGCGCGAGCTCGCCGAGCGCTCCCGGAGGAAACGGTGAGCATCGCGCCGGTCGCAGGCGCCGCGCCCAGAACCCGCAGGGCGCCGGCCCTGCTCGTCCTGGGGCTGCTCGTCCTCGCCCTCACGTGGTCCATCCCGCAAACGGCCATGGCCGACTCCGATGACCGGGTCGACTCCTGGCAGATGAGCTACACGGTCGACTCCGATGGGCTGCTGCACGTGTCCGAGACACTCGTCTGGCGGTTCGGCTCGAGCTCTGGGCGTCACGGCATCGTCCGCGAGCTGGTCGTCCGCAGGCCCTGGGGCGACGGCGGCAAGCAGGACGCCGTCTACGAGATCAGTGACATCGCCGTGTCGAGCCCGGACGCCTCCGCCCAGTTCACGACGGACACCTCCGGTGAGAGGGAGGGCGAGCGGACCCGGCACCTGGTCGTCACCATCGGTGACCCCGCCAGGCGGGTCACCGGGGCGACCGCCACCTACACGATCAGCTACACCGTCTCGGGCGCGTTGCGCACCTCGGGCGACTACGACGAGCTCTACTGGGACGCGCTCGGCCCGGACACGCCACTGGTGGACGACCTGCAGGTGGACGTGGACGTGCCCGGCGGTGCGCAGCAGGCCGTCTGCTTCGCCGGCCCGACGGATTCCACGGACGCCTGCGACGCGGCGACGATCAGCAGCGGCACCGCACGCTTCACCCACCGCGGCAAGGCGCCCGGCGAGAACCTCACGATCGGCGTGATGATCGCCCCGGGACTCGTTGGCGACAACGAGCCCCACCTCGAGAAGGCGGCGATGAGCACGGCGGCGAGAACCGGGTGGCAGATGGCCCTGGCGGCAGTGGCCTCCTCGGCACTGGGCGCATACGGCGTGTTCCGTTTCGCCCGCGGCCGCCGGGACGAGCGGTTCGCCGGTGTCGCGCCCGGCACGATACCCGCCGATCCCGAGCGGGCGCCCACCGAGAAGGTGGCCCGGCAGGCGAGGAGCACCGTGATACCGGTCCAGTTCGCCCCGCCGCAGATGCCGGTGGCCATGGCCGGTCTGCTCATCGACGGCCGGGTCGGCGCGCGCGAGACGACGGCGACGATCGTCGACCTGGCCGTGCGCGGGGTCCTCCAGCTGCGCAATGACGGCGGTGAGATCCGCGCCAGACTGGTCAACCCCGGGCTGATGCGCGAGGACTACGAGCGTCGGCTCGTCGCCGACATCTTCGGCGAGGCGGCGCTGGTGAGCGATCCCCGTTGGGTCCTCGAGAGACGTCTCGACGAGGACGGTCGGCTCGAGACGGCCAACAAGAACCTCTCCCGGCTCGTCGCCGACAGGACCACTGCCCTCGGGCTGCTCAAGCACGCCGGGGTCGTCGGCGAGACGGGTCGCTCCGACAGCGCTGTCGCCTTCGCCGTGGTGCTGGTCGTCATGACCCTGCAGTGGTTCCTCGGCGTGATGCTGGTCCAGGGCTTCGAAACGCTTCTGGTCCTGCCCACGCTGCGCTACCTGTTCCTGGCCGGCAGCATCATCGTGCCACTGGCCGCCGTGTACCTCATCGGCCGCAAGGTGGTGAGCCGGCGGGGTCAGCGCACGGCGCTGGGCAGCGCACTCACCGACCAGGCGGAGGGCTTCCGCGAGTACCTCGGCACCGCCGAGGCCGATCAGATCCGGTTCGAGGAGGGCCAGGACATCTTCAGCCAGTACCTGCCCTGGGCGATCGCCTTCGACCTGACGGACCGCTGGGTTCGGATCTGTGAGCAGCTCATGGCTGCCGGACGCGTCGCGCCGACCGTTCCGCCCTGGTACTACGGCGACCCGGCCGGCTTCAACCCTGTCACGTTCGCCCGCTCGATGACGCACGTCAGCCAGGTCAGCTACGCGAGGAGCTCCACCGGTGGCGGCGGGGTCGGCGGCACCGGCCGCGGTTCCTCGTTCGGTGGCGGCGGCCGGGCCGGCCGCGGCGGCGGTGGTGGGGGAGCGCACAGTTGGTGAGTGAACCCCGGACGAAGAGAACAGGAGCGATGAGATGAGTCATTCCCCGACAGCCGGCACGGCCGGGCGGCGCCTCGGCCTGCTGCTCGCCGCCCTGGGGCTCGTGGTCGCCGGGCTGGTCACGCCCGGCGTCGCCCAGGCCCAGAGCGCCGACAGCGTCGACTCGTGGGACGTCACCTACACCGTGGACACGGACGGGCTGCTGCACGTGTCCGAGACGCTCGTGTGGCGGTTCGGCTCGAACTCGGGTCGGCACGGCATCACCCGCACGCTGCCCACCCGCGAGCCCTTCGGGAACGAGGACGACAAGCGGGACGCCGTCTACGAGATCTCCGACATCTCGGTGTCCAGCCCCGACGCGTCGGCCGCGTTCACCACGAGCATCAAGTGCGACCAGGACGATCCGAGGGACTGCCTCGAGACCATCAGGATCGGCGACGCCAACAAGCGCATCACCTCGGCCACGGCGACCTACACGATCGACTACACGGTCTCGGGCGCGCTGCGCGGCTCCGGTGACTACGACGAGCTCTACTGGGACGTCGTCGGCACCGAGACCCCGCAGGTCGATCTGCTCACCGTCACCGTCGACGTGCCCGGCGGCGCCCAGGACACCCGCTGCTACGCGGGCCGGGCCGGTTCGACCGACGCGTGCACGAGCGCAACCATCACCGGCGGCAAGGCCGTCTTCACCGAACGGAACAAGGCCCAGGGCGAGATGATGACGATCGCCGTCCAGATCACCGCGGGCCTGATCAGCGACAACCGGCCCCACCTGGAGGACGCCGCCGTGTCGAACGCCACGAAGGCGCTGCGGAGCGGCCTCGGGGTCGGCGGTGCCGGGACCGCCGCGGCCGCCGGCGGACTGCTGGCCTACCGGCGGCACCGCCGCGACGAGCGGTTCGACGGCATCCCGCCCGGCACGGTGCCGACCAGCCCCGAGACCGTGCGGGTGCGTGCCGACACGAAGGTCGACAGGGACACCATCCCGGTGCGGGTGACCCCGCCGGACCTGCCGGTCCCCGTGGGCGGCCTGCTCATCGACGGCCGGATCGGCGTGCGCGAGACCTCCGCCGTCCTCGTCGACCTGGCCGTCCGCGGCGCCATCCAGCTTCGCGCCGAGGACGACGGCGACAAGACCTACGCGCGGCTGGTGGACGCCTCCCGCGCCACCCAGCCGTACGAACAGCGCTTCCTGCGCGATGTCTTCGGCAAGCGCGATCCCTCCGGCAAGAATGCCCTGAAGTACTCGAGCCGCGAGGTGGCCCTGCACAAGCCGGGCAAGCTGCTCAAGGCCAGCGAGGAGCTGAGCCACCAGGTGAACGACTCGGCGACGAGCCTCGGCCTCATGAAACACACCGGAAAGGTCGGTGGCGGGGGCGGATCCAACGTTCCCATCCGTGGATTCCTGTACGCTCTCCTCTTCCTCGTCTGGGGCATGGGTGCGTCCGGGATCGTGCTGTCGGGGCTGCTGAGCATCTTCAAGACGAGCGGGTACCGGGTCGGCATCGTCGCCGGGCTGGTCTTCGCCATCACCATCTTCGTCGTCGGTGCCTGGCTGATCCGGCGGCGCGGACAGCGCACGGCCCTCGGTCGGGCCTTCACCGACCAGGTCGACGGCTTCTACGAGTACCTGTCCACCGCCGAGGCGGACCAGATCCGGTTCGAGGAGGGCCAGGACATCTTCAGCCAGTACCTGCCCTGGGCGATCGCCTTCGACCTGACCGACCGCTGGTCCCAGATCTGCGAGCAGCTCGTCGCGCTCGGACGCATCCCCTCGACACCACCGGCCTGGTATTACGGTGACCCGTACTCCTTCCACTACGGCTACTTCGTCGGCTCCATGGTTCACTCCATGAATACCGGCGCCAGCCCCGTGCCGTCGTCCAGCGGCGGTGGCAGCGGCGGCGGCTTCGGCTCCAGCGGCGGCTCGGCCTTCAGCGGTGGCGGCGGCTTCTCCGGCGGGGGTGGCGGTGGCGGCGGTGCCAGCAGCTGGTGAGAGAGCCGTGCGCATGAGTGAACGGACGCCCAGCGGCGTGGGCCGCATTGAGACCAGGGGCATCGAGCCGGTGCCCGACGGCGAACGCCGCGGCGGACCGGCGAGCCTGTTCTGGATGTGGTTCGCGGCCAACATGGGCGTGCTCGGCATCACCCTGGGGGCCGCGCTCGTGACCGTCTACGGGCTCGACCTTCCCCAGGCGGTGGCCGTGACCGTCATCGGATCGTGCGGCTCCTTCGCGCTCGTCGGCTGGCTGTCGACCACCGGCCGGCGCAGCGGCGCACCCGGCCTGACCGCCTCCCGCGCGGTCTTCGGCGTGCGCGGCAACTGGGGCCCGACGTTGGTCAGCTGGATCAGTTTCGTCGGCTGGGAGACGGTCATGTGCACGACGGCCGGGTTCGCCCTGCTCGCCGTCCTCGAGGCCGTGGGCGTACCGGCCACGACGCCCGTCATCGTCGCGTGCATCCTGCTCGTGGTCGTGATCGCCGCCGTCATCGGCCTGTTCGGCCACGCCACGATCATGTGGATCCAGAAGTGGCTCACCTGGGTCTTCGGTGCCCTCACGATGATCGTCATCGGCTTCCTGGCCGTCACCGTCGACTGGCGGGCCGTCGGTTCCCTGCCATCGGGGGACGCCTCGGCCGTTCTCGGCGCCCTGGGCTACATCGCGGCGGGTACCGGGCTCAGCTGGGTCGCAGCGGGCGCCGACTACACCCGTTACCTGCCCCGGGGCGCCTCATCGCGTGGCCTGATCGCCGCGGTCGTCGCCGGCGCCGGCATCCCGCTCGTCCTGCTCATCACGACGGGTTCGCTCATGGCCGGGTCGGATCCGGGCCTCGCCTCCGCCTCCGACCCGGTCGCGGCGATCGGTGCCAGCCTGCCCCCGTGGATGCTCGTGCCCTATCTGCTGGCCGCGGCCTGCGGTCTCATCGCCGCAGCCGACCTGTCCCTGTACTCCTCGGGACTGAACCTGCTGACCGGCGGGATCAGGGTCACCCGCATGAGCGCCGTGTGCATCGACGGCGTGCTCGTGCTGGCCGGCGGCCTGTACATCACCGTCCTCGCCGAGGACTTCTACGGTCCGTTCACCACTTTCCTGACCCTGCTGGCCGTCGGCCTGACCGCGTGGGCCGGCGTCTGCGCCGTCGACCTGGCCACCCGCAAGGTCTACGACACCGCCGGCCTGACCGACACCGGAAGGGGCAGCGCCTACTGGTACACGGGTGGGGTGAACTGGGCGGCCTTCTGCTCCTGGGCAGCGGGCATCGTCCTGGGACTGTGCTTCACCACCGCCGGGGCAGAGGACGCCTGGTTCGCCGGACCGTTCGCCCAGACCTGGCTGGGCCGGAACTCGATGGGCTGGCTCGTCGCCGGCCTGTCCGGTGCGGTGCTGTACGCGATCACCCGCAACACCATCAGACGCCCCGTGGAGACCGAACGGCTGTGAGCGCGATGGGACGGGTCATCTCACTGGAATCGATCATCGTCGACCTCGGCATCGACGTGCCAGCACTACCGCCCGTCGGCGGGGATGTCATCGCCGCCGATTCACGGGCCCGCGTCGGCGGCGGGTTCAACCTGGTGGCCGCCGCCGCCCGGCAGGGCGTGCCCACGAGCTATGCCGGCCGGATCGGCAGCGGGCCCTACGGGCAGCTCATCGCCGAGGCCCTCGCCGCAGAACACATCGACGTCAGTGGCCCGATCGACCCGGCCGGCGACTCGGGCTACTGCGTGGCCTTCCAGGTTCCCGGGGCCGACCCCACCTATGTGACGGTGCCCGGTGCCGAGGGCAGGCTGGTGCCGCGGGACCTGGCCGGCGTCGACTTCGGGCCGCGGGACGTGCTGTGTGTCTCCGGTTATGACCTGCTGTACCGGGTCAGCGGCCCGACGATCATCGGCTGGCTGGCCGAGCACGGCGCCGACCTGCACGTCGTGCTCGACCCGGGCCCCCTCGTGCTGGACATTCCGGCGGCGACCATGAGGACCCTCACCGGCGTGCTCGACGTACTGACGATCAGCACCCGTGAGGCGCTGCTCATCGCCGGGGACGAACCGTCGAGCGATGACCTGCACCAGGCCGTGCGCCGGCGCCTGGGCCTCCATGACGCGACCATGCTCGTCGTCCGAGCTGGGGAGCGGGGCTGCACTGCGACCGGTGGTGGACTCGACGGCCTCGTCACCGTACCGGTCGATGCCGTCGATCCCGTCGACGTGACCGGCGCCGGTGACACCCACACCGGGGTGCTCGCGGCCCGGCTGGCCGAGGGCTCCGGCCCGGAGGAGGCCTTGGCCGCCGCCAACGAGGCGGCAGCCGCGTCCGTCACACTTGAGGGCCCTGCTACGGCACCCGCCCGATCCGACATGACCACATGACGACCCATGATCCTTGAGGCATCAGGGGTATCCCTCATCTTTCCCTTATAATCCCTGTTGTGGTGCTGCCGGTGGCCGACAGTCGGGACCACGGGTGCTCTGGGTTCACCGCAGTGTCGTGGCAGGTCGTTCATGCGCGCATGGTGGGTTCCTGTTCGAAGTCATGCCTGCCGCGACGGCCGACCGAGTCGGCTCGCCATGAGCTGACGGATACTGAAAGCGGGTTTGCATGAGTTCTCTTCATCGTCATCCACTCGCCTGGGCCGCCGGTGTCGGCGTGTGTGGCATGATCCTGGGCTCGGTGGGAGGACAGGCCAGTGTCTCGACGGCGACCGATCCGACCGTCACCGTGTCCGCGGTGACCGTGACCACGGCGACGAGCACGACGACGGTGACGCCCAGCCAGACCCCAACCCCGGCGCCGACCGTCACGGTGACCGAGGAGGTGACCGCCACCGTCACCGTGCCGGTCGAGTACGCAGGCTCCGGTACGGGAGCGGACGAGGGCTACGGCGAGGATGCGGCTCCGGCGAACGACGCCGGCTACGCCTATTACCAGAACTGCAGTGCGGCACGAGCAGCAGGGGCGGCACCGCTGTACCGGGGTGACCCCGGTTACCGGTCGGCGCTCGACCGGGACAACGACGGCGTTGCCTGCGAGTGAACGATTCGGTTCGGGGATGCAGAAGGTATCATGGATTCAAACCCTCCTCGCCGGTTCGCCGTGCGGTGGTCGGGTGACAACTCAACAGGGGGTGATCGGTTTCGACTGGAGTGGTAGCTCCAGGGGAAGCGGGCCGAGAATCCAGAGTCAACTCGTTAATGTCCTCTGGGAACCAATAAGTGCCGATACCAATCGCACTGACTTCGCTCTCGCTGCCTGATCAGTGATCGAAGGGTCAGCCCGGGTGTAGCCTTCCACCCGGTTCCTGGCCTCATTCAGAAGGCTTGCTCAGTAGTCCGTGTCCGGGGGACTGCTGGGGACTCCTCCCGGACTGGGCCTGGCCGCAACTCGCCGACATGAGTGCGGGGGCCGAGTAGACCGTCACAGTCGGCTGCGCCCGGAGAAGACCTGGTCCGCCTCGTCAGGACGCGGGTTCGATTCCCGCCACCTCCACCACGTCCGCCTCGGCGGACACCAGATGCATCCTGTTGACGATGTGGCGGCCCTTTTGCGGGGTCGCCATCGTTGCGTTCTAGGGGGCTTGCGCTCTTCTGAGTCGTCATCGGTATCGGCCGTAATGGTACCGACAGGCGGCGATTCGGAGAGGGAGACAATCACGACGGGCTCGTGGCCCGCGCGCGTGATGATGGTTTCTTCTCGGTTGTTGACGAGGCCGTCGAGCACTTGGGCGCAGTCGGCGCGGGACTCGGTGTAGCAGAGCGTCTTCATGACCACCGCAGGTGCGTAAAAGTGTGCGTCACGAGTAATGCGCCATCAGTGGTGGTGGGGCTCCACGACGCTGGTATCACTTCGGCATCATCGGATCATGGCGATGACACTACGACTCTCCGAACGCGACAAGCGGGCTCTGGCGCTGCTCGCCGAGGCCGACGGCGTGAGCAAGCATGAGGCCACGATCCGCGCCATCCATGAGGTGGCCCGGCGCCGCGGGCATGAGGCGCGGGTCGCTGATGCGTCACAGCGTGTGCGGGCTCGTTACGCCGATGTCATCGAGCGGTTGGGCCGGTGACGGAATTCCTCACGGCCGAGGATCTCCGGGCGCTCACTGACGATCTTGGGGTCGGGCCCGTGCGGGATCTGGGGCTGCTGGAGTCTGCGGCACATCGGCCCACGACGTCGTTGTGGGGGCAGGAGGCCTATCCCTCGTTGGAACTGAAGGCTGCCGCACTGATGGACTCGGTGGTGAACACCCATCCCCTGGTCGATGGCAATGAGCGCTTGGGGTGGCTGGCGACACTGGTCTTCCTCGACGTCAACGGAGTGTGGATCGAGGCGCCCGATGATGACGCCTACGACCTGGTCATCGCTGTGGCAAGCGGTTCCGCCGGTCTCTCTGAGGTGGCTGAGGCCCTGGTGACGTGGTCCCGTTCGCGCAATGCCGACGACAGCTGGCAGGTCTGATGAATGTCGCTGCAACGCAGTCCGTCTTTCGTGCTGTGGGGACTGCTGCAGGGATCGGTGACACTCGGGGTGTGGTGCTTCGGGCCATGGCTTGGTCGGGCCCATGGGCCGTGTCGGCGCTGCAGGCGACAACGCGGCGATGGAGTCATCCTTCGCGCTGTTGCAGATGAACGCGCTCAACACCCGCCGCCGGACCAACAGATGACAGCTCCGCCTGGCGATCATCAGCTGGATCGAGAGTACCTACCACCGCCGTCGCCGACAACGAGCCAAAGCCGGGTTGGCCCCATCGAAGTCGAGACCATCATGAGGACCACCGCCATACCGTCCAGTCGGATGGGGTTTTCACGCCCACACAAGGGGTCCTGCTGTCACAATGGCCGTCCCGAGGGCATCGTGCCAGGCTCAGCGCGCCCACCATCAGGTGACGAAGGGTAGCCTGAGGCGTGTCCGCGTCGATGAGGACGTCGATGAGAACGGACACGTCCGTCTCAAGGCCTCGATCACCCACTGCGTCGTTGAATCGAGTCCCGATCCACGGCGCCGTTGAAAAGAGCAGGCCAGCCAGATGAGAGCACGATGAGGAGCACCATCATGACGAACCGGATATGCGAGATCCTGGGAATCGAGAAGCCGATCATCCAGGGGCCGTTGAACTGGCTGACGAATGGGAGATTCGTCGGCGCCGTGAGTGCCGCCGGGGCGCTCGGCGTGCTGGGTACCAACGCCGGCCAGATGGAGCCGGTCTTCACCGTTGAGGAGACGGTGGAGAACATGCGGCGTGAGATCCGCGTGGTCAAGGGGATCACGGACAAGCCGTTCGGCCTGAACATCGTCCCAAGCTCGGACGATCCCGCCGTCGATCCGTTCACCGGGCCGATGCTCGACCTCATGGTCGAGGAAGGCGTGACGGTCGCGGTCATGGTCGGCGGTTTCAGCAAGGCATGGACGAAGAGGTTCAAGGAGGCCGGCATCAAGGTCGTGTTCCGCGCCCTCGATCCGTCCGCAGAGAGCACGAGAGCAGCCGTGGCCGGCGGCGCGGACGTGATCGTCGCGACGGGTTTCGACGAGGGCGGCACGGTCCCGACCAAGGTAGTCGGCACCTTCTCCATCGTCCCCCTGGTGGTGGATGCGGCCGAGGGCAAGGTGCCGGTCATGGCGGCCGGGGGCATCGCCGATGAGCGCACCGCCAGGGCCGCGTTCGCGCTCGGCGCCGAAGGGCTCTACGTGGGGACGGCGCTGATGATGGCAGAGGAGTCACCGCTCGCCGACAACATCAAGGCGATGGCACTGGAGGCCGACGCCGATGACCTGCTCATGTACCGCACCGTTCCCGCCTACTACCGGTCCCTGCCCGGCGAGCTTCCGAACAGGCTGCTCAAGATGAGCAGGGACGGTGCAACGGAGGAGGAGATCTACGCGGCGCAGAACGCCTATCTCGGCATGAGGGACGGCATGCTGTTCGGCGACCTGACGAAGGGATACGCATCCTTCGGCCTCGGGATCTCCATGATCCACGACATCGAGCCGGCGCAGACGATCATCGACAGACTCATGCGTGGCGTCCCCGACTGATGCCGGAGCTGTCCGGAGACAGTTCCGGGTGGCCCTTCCCGGACGTCTCCAGAAGCAGGAACCGATACCGGTTCAAGATCGTCTTCGCCCGTCCGGCGAACCCTTCGCGCAGACAGGTGAAGGGGACCACCTCTTGGGGACGCGGCGGAGCTACCCGTCCGGACGAGATTGGTGTGATGATGCGGGTTGTTCGCCCAATCCGCAGTTTTCGTTTACGATATTGGCATGAAGGAAACCGAGGTCACCGACGAGCAGATTCAGACGTGGGTGGCTGAGGCCGAGGCCGGCTACGACGTCGAGAAGCTGAAGAAACGTGGGCGTGGTCGCCCGGGGCGTGGTGCTGAGCCGATGCAGGTCGTCGCGGTGCGGCTGACCGCAGATGAGCTCGCAGCCCTCGACGCCATCGCTGAAGGCAGGCATCTGTCTCGCTCGGAAGCCATCCGGCAGGCGCTGGCTGCGTACGTGGCATGAAGCTGCACGACAGCGCTCAAACACGGCCTCGATCCCGAAGACATCATCCACGCCGCCTATTGGGCGCAATGGCTCGAACCGCTCGAGGACGACGATTGGCCCCACCAAGAGCTTCGACTCGGATTTGACACCAAATCACGGCTGCTGGAGACCGTCGTGATGGTCTTCGAAAGCGGCTCTGAACTGGTCATTCACGCCATGCCCGCACGGAAGCAGTACTGGGATCTGCTGCCCTAACTCCTGGGCATGGGTGTCGGTGACAGCGAGGAAGCGGTCCGTGAGACCTACCACCAGGTCACTGCCTCCATGCAGGCCTCGTTCCCGACGGTCGCGGCCATGCTCCGTGACGCCGAAACCGTCCTGACCGCGTTCGCCAGTTCCTCCTCGGTTGAAAACGACTGTGCGGCGCCCCTTGGGGCGCCGCACAGTCGTGGGAAGGGGTGCCCAGAGGCCCTCGGGCCATGGTCACCCGGTTCGGTTCATGCCAGGGATGTCAGCCGTCGGTCTGCCTGGCCGTGGAGTCGTGGCCCCTCTTCTGCTCGCGGTGCTTCTGCTCCCCGCGCTGCCCGTGCTCGCGGCGCGGGGTCATCGCCGCCACGGCTGCCCGGTAGCGCCGCGCCCTGATCTTGCGTTCCATCTCCTCACGGTGCAGACGCCGCTCGTGGGCCAGCTTGCGTGCGAAGCGCTGGTGCTCGCGGTACTCCATGTAGATCGTGTCGTTGCGCAGCCCCTTGACCAGCGCGAACATGAGAACGATCACGATGACCAGGAACGGGCTCGCGGCGATGATCGTCACGTTCTGCAGGTTCGACAAGGCACTGCGGTCGGTGCTGCTCTCGCCGGACAGCAGGAGCATCAGGCCGATGAGGGCGGTCAGCGCGCCCCATGCCGCGGACAGGGTGGGTTTGGCCGTCGCCAGCCCGTTCTGCGACATCGATCCCATGACCGTGGAGGCCGAGTCCGCCGAGGTGATGAAGAACGTGGCGAGCAGGAGCATCGCCACATAGCCGGCGATCGTGCCGCCCGGCATCTGGTGGAGCAGCGTGAACAGCTGGGACTCCGCGTTCCCGTCACCCCAGATCGAGTTGCCGCTCTGCTCGAAGTGGATGGCGGTGCCGCCGAAGATCGCGAACCACACGGTCGACAGGCCGGCCGGCACGAACATCACGCCGATGCAGAACTGGCGGATCGTCCGGCCGCGGGAGATCCGGGCCAGGAACATGCCGACGAACGGCGACCAGGAGATCCACCAGGCCCAGTAGAAGATCGTCCACGTGCTCAGCCAGCTGCCGGCGGTGCCGTCGGCCGAGATCGCGCTACGGCCAGCCATCTCGAAGAAGGAGTTCAGGTAGCTGCCGATCGAGGAGGGGATGAGGTCGAGGATGGCGACCGTGGGGCCGAGGACGAACACGAAGATCGCCAGCAGCGCGGCGAGCACCATGTTGGTGTTGGACAGGTACTGGATGCCGCGGCTCACCCCGGACATGGCCGACACGATGAAGGCGAGGGTGAGGATGACGACGATGGTCGTGACCGTCAGGGTGCTGGGATTCTCGATGATGCCCGAGGCCTGGAGGCCCGCGCTGACCTGGGTGGCGCCGATGCCCAGCGAGCATGCCGTGCCGAAGATCGTGGCGATGACCGCCAGGATGTCGATGAAGCGCCCGAGCGGGCCGGAGGCCCTCCTCTCGCCGATGAGCGGGACGAAGGTCGAGGAGATCAACTGCTTGCGCCCCACCCGGAAGGTCGAGTACGCGATGGCCATGCCGACGATCGCGTAGATGGCCCATGGGTGCAGGGTCCAGTGGAACATGGCGGTGGCCATCGCCGTGCCGACGTCGTGCTCGTCGTGGCCTGGCACGCCCTCGCGGTAGAAGGTCAGCGGTTCCGAGGCGCCGTAGAACATGAGCCCGATGCCCATGCCGGCGGCGAACATCATGGCGATCCAGCTCGAGGTCCGGAACTCCGGCTCCTCGCCGTCGGCACCCAGCCGGATCCTGCCGAAGTTCGACATGGCGACAACGACGACGAAGAACACCGCGACGGTGCCGCACAGGATGAATGCCCACCCGAAGTTCTCCACGATGAAGGCCAGGGCGGTGTCTGCGAAGGCCTTGAAGGTGCTCTTCGATGCAAGACCCCACACCACGATGCCGGCAACCACCACCATGGCCGGGGCGACCACCCACCAGTCGATCGGTGCGCTGTCATTGTCGGCGGCCAGTTCGATGGACTCGTCGGCAGGGGCCGGCTCGCCCGCCTCCAGCAGTGCGGACAACTGCTCGGTCGCCGACATGGATTCGGTGACGGATTCGGCTGTTATGTCAGTTATGTCGGCGCCCTCAGGCGCCTGGTTCTCGCTCGCCACACGGTCTCCGTTCTCTCACAGCAGGTGCACATACACCCGCGGACATGCTTCCCAACCTACCCAATTCCCCCTGTCCCGGGTCTTTCCCGATCCATATGCTGATAGCCGGGCGTGGCCTGGACCGGCGTGTCAGACTGGACTTGTGACCAGTCAGCAGCACGTCAGTGGGGGAGAACTCCTGGTGAGCACCCACCCTGTTGGGGCCGGTTTCTTCGACCAGTCGGTCATCCTGCTGCTCGAGTCGGACGCGGACGGCGCCGTCGGCGTCGCGCTGAACAAGCCGTCCCAGATGCCCGTCTCGCAGGTGCTGCCCGACTGGGAGGCCCAGCTCAACCCGCCGCAGGTGCTCTTCGCCGGTGGCCCCGTGCTGCCCAACGGCGCCTTGTGCCTGGCCAAGGTGCTCAACCCCGGGGAGGACCCGCTCGGCTGGCGGCGCATCACCGGTGACATCGGCGTGCTCCACCTCGACACCCCGGTCGAGCTCGCCGTCGGTGCCTTCTCGGACGTGCGGGTCTTCGCCGGCTACAGCGGCTGGGAGCCGGGCCAGCTTGAGGGAGAGATCCGTCAGGGCGCCTGGCTGCGCACGACGCCCCGCGAGGAGGAGATCTTCGGCGCCGACACCGATGACCTGTGGCGCAGGGTGCTGCGCCGCATGGGCAGTCAGGCCGCTCTGCTGAGTGCCTACACGGCGACCCCGGAACTGAACTAGGCCGGTCAGCCGGCGGGCTGGGCTGGCCCTCCCCACGCCCGGTGAACCGGTTGGTCCTGCTCGCGGCACATCCGTGCCAGGCGCGGGTGCCCGCGCGCCCGAAGAGCTGGTGCGCTGCTCGATGCGGCGACGGTGACGGAGCCCGCGGTCAGGGCGGGGTCCCGTGCAGGGCAGGGTCCCGTGGCCGCCGTCACCCCGCCCGGCGGTGAGCCGGCACGGCTGTGCCCCGGGGCGGTGTCGCGGCCACGACGTGGGCGACTCATCGGGCAGAAGAGCCCTGTGCGCATCTGATCGAACCGGCTCAGTCGGTTGCACCATCAGGGCATGCGGATCGGATGGCTGACCGAGCTTGCCGACGCCGGGCTGGACCTGCTGCTCGGCTCCCAGTGCGCGGCATGCGGCGCCCCAGGCGCCGTGTTGTGCCGGGTGTGCCGCGGGAGGCTCCCGGCCGAACCGATCAGGCGGCGTGCCCCGCTGCCGGGGCTGGGGCCCGACGCCCCACCGGTCTGGTCCGGTGCGTTCTACCGGCCTGTCGCAGGCATGCTCGTCATCGCCTACAAGGACAGGGGCGCATGGACACTGCGCGGACCCCTGGCGGAGCTGGCCGCCCGGGCCGTGCTGGCGGCCACCGGCGAAGCGGGGCTGAGTCCCTCGGCAACACTCCTCGTCCCCGTGCCCTCGGACCCGCGGCGGGCCCGCGAGCGGGGGATCGACCACACCTCCTCGCTGGCCAGGGCAGTGACGAGGCTGACGGGCATCCGGCACGGGCCGGTACTGGCCCGTGCCGGGGCCGCACCGGACCAGATCGGCCTCGGCGCGGAGCAGAGACGGTCCGCGCAGACGGGCACCATGGCGATGAGCCGACGCCCCCGACCAGCGGTGCCATGGCCCGGCGGGCCGGTCGTGGTGCTCGACGACGTGGTCACCACCGGCGCCACGATGGCCGAGGCGGTGCGCGTCCTGGAACGGGCCGGAGTCGAGGTGGCCGGCTGCGCCGCCGTTGCGCAAACCCCCTTGCAGGAATCACGACAGAAATAGGGGGAATACCGCTTGTCCGCTCCCGCGCCGTCACGAAACTGAGTAGCTTTGGGGCATGGCACGGGCGGTGGTGAGGACCGGCTTCAGGTCGCGAATCGCGGGTTCCGTGCCACCGTCGTCCCGGGGCCAGCGCCATGGCCGTCCTGGTGTGGTGTGGGCCCTGGACCGGCGGGACTGAGTCCGCAACCGAAAGGGTACTGACATGGATGTCATCGTCACCGGACGTCGCTGCAGCATCAATGACGACACGCGCGAAGTTGTCGCCCGCCGACTCGAGGATTCGATCTCGAAACTGCGTGATCGCGTGATTCGCACCGAGGTCGAGTTCACCGCACAGGATGCGAAGGGCGACCCGTCCTCCGCCGTCCGATGCGAGATAACGCTCCGCGCGAAGGGCCCGGTCGTCCGCGCGAGCGCCAGCGCCGAGGAGAAGATGCTCGCCTTCGACAAGGCACTCGACAGGTTGCGTGCCCAGTTGCGCCGAGCCGCGGACCGCCGCAAGAACCGTCGTGGACTGCGCGTCCAGGACCTGCCCGTTGCCGAGACCCAGGCCCCCGCCGAGGAACCCGAGCCGGAGAGGCGCCAGGTCGCCGGTCTGACCGTCGAGGGTGACGGCCCGCTGGTCGTCCGCGAGAAGACCTTCGAGACACCGCCCCTGACACTCGCCCAGGCCCTGGACGAGATGGAACTGGTCGGCCACGACTTCTTCCTCTTCCAGGACGCGGCCACCGGGCAACCGAGCGTGGTCTACCGCCGCAAGGCGTACAACTACGGTGTCATCCACATCGATGTGAAGTGACACGTCGGATGCCGTGATGCGTCACTGAGCGCCGGCCCGGGCCCTGACGGCGCCCGGGCCGGCGCTCGTTCAAGGGCCGGCGTCCCCGCGGGCCCAGCCGGTGCCGCGTCGCTCCCCACTGGCCGTGGGGGCAGGCGTGCATAAGATGGGTGGGAATGGTTGCGCTTGTGTGCGCGGCTCCACGCACTGTCGAGAGGAAACCGACTCGTGAGCTTCATGGATCGCCTGCTTCATGCCGGTGAAGGCCGAACTCTCAAACGGCTGGCGCGCATCGCCGACCAGGTGAACAGCATCGAGGAGGACTACCTCGCCATGGACGACGAGGAGCTGCGCGGCCAGACGGCCGACTTCCGCCAGCGCCTTGACAACGGCGAGTCCCTCGACGATCTTCTCCCCGAGACCTTCGCCACGGTCCGCGAAGCGACGAACCGGGTGCTCGGCAAGCGCCCCTTCGACGTCCAGATCATGGGGGGCGCGGCGCTGCACCTGGCCAACATCGCCGAGATGAAGACCGGTGAGGGCAAGACGATCGTCGCCCTCGCCCCGAGCTATCTCAACGCCCTCGAGGGCAAGGGCGTGCACGTCGTCACCGTCAACGACTACCTGGCCCAGTCCCAGTCCGAACAGATGGGGCGCGTGCACCACTTCCTCGGGCTGGACACCGGCGTCATCCTGTCCAGCCTGAAACCCGCCGAGCGCCGCAAGGCCTACGACGCCGACATCACCTACGGGACCAACAACGAATTCGGTTTCGACTACCTGCGCGACAACATGGCCCTCAAACTCGCCGACTGCGTCCAGCGCGAGCACAACTTCGCCATCGTCGACGAGGTCGACTCGATCCTCATCGACGAGGCCCGGACCCCGCTGATCATCTCCGGTCCGGCTGCCGAGAACAAGCGCTGGTACCCGGAGTTCGCCCGTCTCGCCCGTCGCCTGCGCCCCGACGTCGACTACGAGGTCGACGAGAAGAAGCGCACCGTCTCGGTCCTGGCCCACGGCATCCAGATGACCGAGGACGACCTGGGCATCGAGAACCTCTACGAGTCGGTCAACACCCCGCTGATCGGCTACCTGAACAACGCGATCCGCGCCAAGGAGCTCTTCAAGCGCGACCGCGACTACGTCGTCATCAAGGGCCAGGTGCTCATCGTCGACGAGCACACCGGGCGAGTGCTCGATGGCCGCCGCTACAACGAGGGCCTGCACCAGGCGCTCGAGGCCAAGGAGGGCGTGCAGATCAAGGACGAGTACCAGACACTCGCCACGATCACCCTGCAGAACTACTTCCGCATGTACGACAAGCTCTCGGGCATGACGGGCACGGCAAAGACCGAGGAGGACGAGTTCCAGAAGATCTACGGCCTCGGCGTCATCCCGATCCCCACGAACAAGCCGATGATCCGCACCGACCAGTCCGACTTGATCTACCGCACCGAGGAGGCCAAGTTCGACGCCATCATCGAGGACGTCGTGGAGCGCCACGAGGCGGGACAGCCGGTGCTCATCGGCACCGCCTCGGTCGTCAAGTCCGAGGAACTGTCCCGGCGTCTGCGCGAGGCCGGTGTCGTCCACCAGGTACTGAACGCAAAGCAGCACGCGCGGGAAGCCGCTGTCGTCGCACAGGCCGGCCGCAAGGGCGCCGTCACCGTCGCCACGAACATGGCCGGCCGAGGCACCGACATCATGCTCGGCGGCAACCCGGAGTTCATGGCCGATCAGGAACTGCGCAAGAAGGGCATCGACCCCGTCTCCGACCCGGACGGCTACGAGGCGGAGTGGGACAAGGCCATCAAGGAATTCGACGAGCAGGTCGCCGACGAGCACGAGGAGGTCATCGAGGCGGGCGGCTTGTACGTCATCGGCTCCGAGCGCCACGAGTCCCGGCGCATCGACAACCAGCTGCGCGGCCGCTCCGGACGTCAGGGCGACCCGGGGGAGAGCCGTTTCTTCCTCTCCCTCGAGGACGACCTGCTGCGCCTGTTCAAGGCGGACACCGTCGAACGGGTCATGACCACCATGAACCTGCCGGATGACCAGCCCATTGAGATGCGCATGCTGACCAAGTCGATCGAGAGTGCCCAGAAACAACTCGAGGGCCAGAACTTCGAGATGCGCAAGAACGTCCTCAAGTACGACGACGTCATGAACCGCCAGCGTCACGTCATCTACGGAGACCGCCGCACGGTGCTCGAGGGCGCCGACGTCGAGGGCATGCTGCGTTCGACGGTCGACCGGGTCGTCGCCGCCACCGTCAAGCTGCACACCCAGGGCTTCGCCGACGAGTGGGACCTCGATGCGCTGTGGAACGACATGAAGCAGCTCTACCCGGTCGGTCTGGACCAGTCCGACTACGTGGACGTGGAGGAGGCCTCCGAACTCATCGACGACTTCAAGGAGGACGCCCAGAAGGCCTACGACACCCGCGAGTCGAATCTCGGTGAGGACGTCATGCGCGAGCTGGAGCGCCAGGTCTGGCTGACCGTGCTCGACCGCAAGTGGCGCGACCACCTGTACGAGATGGACTACCTGAGGGAGGGCATCGGCCTGCGCGCCATGGCCCAGCGCGACCCGCTCGTCGAGTACAAGCGCGAGGGCGCCAATATGTTCGACGCGATGCGCGACGCCTTCCAGGAGGAGGTTGTCGGCTACCTGTTCAACATTGAGGTCGAGACGCAGGACTCCCCGGTCGTGGGCGAGCGGCATGACGGCGATGGCGGGGTCGTCGATGCGGCGGCGCTGCTGGGCAGGGCGGCCAGGGCCGACGAGGACGAGGAACAGGAACAGCCGAGGGTCCGCGCCATCATCAAGGGTCTGGAGGATCAGCGTCCGAGCAGGATGACGTATTCGGCGCCCGGCGAGAGCGGCGACGCCGAACAGCGCGGCGCCGACGGTGACGAGGCGGAGACGGACCCCTACGCCAAGGTCGGGCGCAACCAGCCCTGCCCGTGCGGTTCGGGCAAGAAGTTCAAGCACTGCCACGGCAAGAACCCCAACGTCCGCTGAACCGCCTGGCCCGCCGACAGCAGGAACCGGTGCCCGTTCACCGGGGCTGGTGCGCATCGGCGCGCCCGAGATTCGGGACGCCGATCGTCAGTTCGCGGCAGACCCAGCCGCTGTCGGTACGCCTCATCTGATAGGCGACGCACACGAGCCTGGCGCCACGACCTCCGCCCGGGCGCCACTCGTAGCAGGCGACGACCTCGGTTGAACGGGCCGAGGCGGAATTGCCGATGTGGAGGGAGTGCAGCCGGGCGCCGGTGAAGGGACGCTCAGCCTGGATGCGGACGAGTTCGTTGATGGTGCTCGGCCTGCTCAGGGGCGCGAGCTGGGCGGCGGGACGTCGACCTGCCAGCACCTCTGCGAGCGCGAGCGCGAACCGTGATGCCGCCGCGGCGCTGGACCGGCTGGGCGCGTTCGTCCGCGGACGCGCAGGGCTTGCACTGATGAGCAGCGTGCCGTCCTCGGAGTGCCAGATGGTGCGGTGCCCATCGGTCGCGGGAGTGGGGGCAGCCATGGGTCAAGCCTGCCTGGCCAGTCGGGCACTGCGCCAGCCTCCGGACGATGTGTGGAAAACTTCGGGTCGAGGAGGCCCCAATGAGTGACCAGCGCCGTGAGACACGCCAGATCGTGTTCGTGCCCGTCGATGAGGCCCAGGTACGACGCCTGAGCGAGCAGCACCAACCGCTGCCGGGCCCGTTGCCGGTCATCGTGGCGAACCATGCCCTGTGCCGCACCTTCGAGGTCGCCCCCGCCAGTGAGGAGGCTGAGCTCGCGGCGCTTCAGGTGGCGTCCGTCAGCGCGCTGGCGCGCACTGGGCGCCGGCTCGTGCTGTCCGCCCAGGTTCCGGCCGCCACGATCGGCGAGCCGGCCGCGGGCGCCGATGCGGCCAACGGTGCTGCCACGCTCAGCCGGCTCGAACCGAACCAGGTGGAGGCCTTCTTCACCGACGATGACCGGGTCGAGACCACGGCAGCCGCGCGGGCGGCGGCCGGGCTGGGCATCGACGAGGCCTGGGGGGCGGCTGCCGTGCAGGAGCTGCTCGGCGAGCCGCTCCTGTGGCATGACGTCAGCGAACTCGCCGGCTGGGTGTCCCAGTGCGCCTCAGCAACCGACGCTCCAGGAGCCCACCGGGACGGGCCCCGCCGGTGAGGGTGGTCAGTCGCCGTGCCCGGCGAGCCAGGCGTCACCGCTGCCCTTCTGGGCGTCGAGCGCCGCGCGGATGCGCGGCTCGGCCATCTGCTCGACCTTCTTGCCGATGAAGGGAATCGTCACCGAGACCGCCAGGAAGTACTCGACGATGGTGCCGGCACCGCCGGGCTGTACGGTGACGCGGGCGGAGATCTGTGCCGGAACCTTGAGCTTGGCGGCCTCGGCGACGCCCTTCCAGCCCTCACCGTCACGCTCCCACAGGATGCGGGTGTTGAGACTGATCGTCTCGCCCACCATGGCCTTGACCTGCTCGGGGGCCTTCGCCTGCACCTGCAGGGAACTGACATTGCCCTGGTTCTCGAGCAGGACGGTGGCGCCCGACCGCTGGCCGAGACCGGAGAAGTACTCGGGGGAGGTGAGCATCGCGTGCACGGCGTCGGGGGAGGCCGCGTACTCGTGACGAACATTCAGATCCATGCCCCTATTGTGCCGGGTCGCGCGGAGCCCGCCGGCGCCATGGTTGGGGACGGCCCCGGCGCGGGGGAGGGCAGAATGGAGGCATGCGAATCGACCTGCACACCCACTCCAATGTCTCAGACGGCACCGACAGTCCGACGATGCTGGTGCGCGCCGCCCAGCGGGGCGGCGTCTCGGTCGTGGCGCTGTGCGATCACGACAGCTTCGACGGCCTGACCGAGGCCGAGGAGGCAGGTCGTCGTTTCGGTGTCGCGGTGCTGCCCGGCGTCGAGATCAGCACTCACAGCCAAGACGCGCAGGTGCACCTGCTCGGTTACGGATGTGATCCCTGGGCCGAGCCGCTGCGCGGTGAGCTGGCGCGGATGCGGGTGTCCCGGGCGACGCGGGTCGGTGACATGCTGGCGAAACTGGACGCCCTGGGCATGCACCTGACCGAGGCAGACGTCGCCGAGCAGGCCCAGGCTGCCGTGACGATCGGTCGCCCCCACATCGCCGACGCACTCGTCGCCAAGGGCTACGTGACCGATCGCGACGATGCCTTCGCCTCCTACCTGTACAACGGCGGCCCCGCCTACGTCGAACGCGAGACGCTGGAGCTGGGGCGCGCGATCGATCTCGTCCATGCAGCCCACGGAGTCGCGGTCCTCGCCCACCCGTGGATCCGCGGCAACCGCGAGAAGGTCACGGCCGAACTCATCACGCAGCTGGTCCGCGAACACGACCTGGACGGCATCGAGATCGACCACCCCGATCAGGACCAGGAGACCCGGCTCATGCTCTTCGACCTCGGCGGCCGCCTGGGGCTGATCCGGACCGGCTCCTCGGACTACCACGGCACGGGGAAGACCGGCCACGAGATCGGCTGCGAGACGACCAGGCCATCGGCTCTTCATGAGATCACCACGCGCATCATTGCCCGCGGCGGCGACCTCGGCACGGTCGAGCAGATTCTCAACCGGTTGTGATCCGGTGGCCTCCGTCGCGACGTTGCCCGATGCCCGGTTCCTGCCGCGAGGCCAGGGTCCTGGCGAGTAGACTGCAGCGCATGCAGATGAGCCCGGGCATCCCAGCAGCGTGCGCACGGTGCTGGCGGCGCCGCTGACGCGGCCATCGTGCATTTCTCCATTGACGACAACGGCCGCTCGCGGCGGTCCTTCGTCATGCTCGGCGGCCGCCGATCAGGGCGCAGGGAAGGGACAACATGCCGGAAACCACCAAGGGCGAGACGAACACGGTCACCAATCCGGCCGATGGCTCGTTGCGCGCCAGCCAGGAACGCAGCGACGCCATCGAGGCCGACATCGAGAAGAACCCGCAGCGCTACCGCGTGCTGACCGGTGACCGGCCCACCGGACGCCTGCACATCGGCCACTACTTCGGGTCCATCGCCAACCGCGTGCGGTTGCAGAACGCCGGCGTCGAATCCTTCCTCGTCATCGCCGACTACCAGGTGATCTACGACCGGGAGGGCGTCGGCGCCATCCAGGAGAACGTCTACAGCGGCATCGCCGACTACCTGGCCAGCGGCATCGACCCGGAACGGACGATGATCTTCACCCACTCCGCCGTCCCCGCGCTCAACCAGCTGCTGCTGCCCTTCCTGAGCCTGGTCACCGAGCCCGAGTTGCACCGCAACCCCACCGTCAAGGACGAGCTGGAGCACTCCGGGAACCGGGCCATGAGTGGTCTCATGCTCACCTTTCCCGTGCACCAGGCCGCAGACATCCTGTTCTGCAAGGCGAACCTCGTGCCGGTCGGCAAGGACCAGCTGCCGCACATCGAGGTCACGCGGCTCATCGCCCGCCGCTTCGACGAGCGCTACGGTCGCGCCGTGCCCGAGGCCCCCGTCTTCCCGCAGGCCGACGCCCTGCTCAGCTCCTCCCCGGCCATCCTCGGCCTGGACGGGGAGAAGATGAGCAAGTCACGGGGGAACACCATCGAGCTCGGCATGACCGCTGACGAGACGGCCAGGCTCATCAAGAAGGCCAAGACCGACTCGGACCGGCACATCACCTACGATCCCGAGAATCGCCCCGAGGTCTCCAACCTCGTGCTGCTCACCGCTCTCGCCAGCGGGCAGAGCCCGCAGGCCGTGGCCGAGCAGATCGGTGACGGCGGCGGGGGAGGTCTGAAGAAGGCCTGCACCGAGGCCCTCAACGATCATTTCGCGCCGATCCGGGCGCGCCGCGCCGAGCTGGTCGCAGACCCCGGCTATCTGCGCGAGGTTCTGCACGCCGGGAACGAGCGCGCCAACGACGTGGCCGACGCCACCCTCGACGAGGTGCGCATCGCCATGAAGATGAACTATTGAGCCCGAATTCGTGTCGGGGCGCCGCGCCGACGTCTCGGTTCGGGCATTGCCCCGGCGGGAGTCAATCCCGCCGGGGCAATGCCGGCGACCACGGCCTGGGCCGCCCCGTGGCCCGTTCTACTCGGTGCTCTCCCTGTCGACCGGGTGACCGTTGCGGGTACGGCGGCGTTTGCGGCGCGGACGATCCTTGCGATCCTTGTCCCTGGCCTTCTTCTCGCCGTCCTTCTTCTCCCCGCGGTGCTTCTTCCCGTCGCCATGCTTGCCGTCGCCACGACCGCGGTGACCGCGCGTCCCATCGCGGTCCTTGTCCTTGTCAGCAGCGCGCTCGGCCCGATGCCGACGCTCGACCTCATCGCGTGACCTGGCCCCGGGCAGCCGGCCCTTGGTCCCGGCCGGGATGTCGAGGTCGGTGAAGAGATGCTCACTCGTGGAGTAGGTCTCGACCGGATCGTGGAAATCGAGGTCGAGGGCCTTGTTGATGACCTTCCAACGGGTGACGTCCTGCCAGTCGACGAGCGTCACGGCGATCCCCTCGTGACCGGCCCGACCGGTGCGGCCGATGCGATGCACGTACTGCTCGGGGCTGTCGGGCACCTCGTAGTTGACCACGTGCGTGACGTCATCGACATCGATGCCACGGGCCGCGACATCGGTGCAGACCAGGACGGTGATCTTGTTCTCGCGGAAACGCTTCATCGTCTTCTCGCGCTGGGCCTGGTTCAGGTCGCCGTGCAGCCCGGCCGCGTCGAAACCACGGTCGCGCAGGTCATCGCACAGGCGCTGCGCGGCGCGCTTGGTGCGGGTGAAGACCATCATCTTGTGCATGCCATCGGCCTGAAGGACCTTGGCGATGATCTCGGGCTTGTCGAGGTCATGCGCCTGGTAGACGAACTGGGTCGTCTGCGGCACCGTCATCTGGGCGTTCTGGCTCTCGGCGCGAATGTGCACCGGCTGGTTCAGGCGGCTGCGGGCCAGCGACATGATGACGGCCGGCATGGTCGCGCTGAACATCAGTGTCTGGCGGTTCGTCGGCGCACGGTCCAGCAGGGCCTCGACGTCGGGCAGGAAACCCAGATCGAGCATCTCGTCGGCCTCGTCGAGAACGGCGATGCTCACGTGCGACAGGTCGAGGTCACGGCGGTGCACGAGGTCGAGGAGGCGTCCAGGGGTGCCGACGACGACGTCAACGCCCTCGGCGAGTGCCTTGAGCTGGTCGTCGTAGCCGACGCCACCGTAGATGGTGGTGATACGGGCCCGGCCCCTGGCAGCGGCAGCGGCCAGGTCATCGGCGACCTGCATGGCCAGCTCGCGGGTGGGCGTCATGACGAGCGCCTGCGGTGTGCCGAGGGTTTCGAACTCATCGGCCTCCTTCGTGCCCGGCAGGACGATGCGCTGCAGGATCGGGATGCCGAAGGCGAGGGTCTTGCCGGTGCCGGTGCGCGCCTGACCGATCATGTCGGCGCCGCCCAGGGCGATCGGTATGGCCATCTCCTGGATGGGGAAGGGATGCTCGATGCCCTTGTCGGCGAGGGCTGCGACGATGGGGGGCGCCACGCCCAGATCGGCGAAGGTGGTCTTCTCGGTGGCCGTGGGGTCAGTGATCGGAAGGGTCATGTACTCGGTTCTCCGCCCCCGCGTCAACGGAGGACAAGCAGTTCGGTGGCCTGCATGCGCGTGCGGTGCGAAACCGGAACCCGGGATCGCCGTACGGCCCGGAAGCACGCCTGATGAGAGAACGACGGCACCGCCGGGAGCATCGTGCAGGCGGCGCACGGGAGTGCGCCGTGACAATTTTACCCGATGATGGCCCCAGCGCCCCGCCCGGATCGGGCCCGGGCCGCTAATGTTGGCGTCGTGAGCCCCAACTCAGACAACCAGCAGAGTGCCGCAGCACGCCACCACGACGAGGGGCGTGCGCCCAGTCCCATCGAACTGCCCCCCGGCGGTGCCGACCTGCTCGGCTTCACCGCCCAGGCCGATCTCGTGGACTTCGAGATGCTCACCGCCTCGGCCCCGCTGGCCCCGACGCTGGCCCAGCGCATCGACGTGGCGATGCTCGCCGCCGACCAGTTCGCCCGATTCGAGCGCATCGCCGATCAGCTCGCCGCGCAGGATCTGGTGCTCGTCGACACCCTGGAGCCATACCGTGAGGCTCTTGACGCCTTCGCCCGCGCGACGAGGGCTCGCACCTGGGACACCTGCGTGCTGCGCGCGCTGCTCGTCAACGGGCTGCGCGCCGATTTCGTCGCCGCCATCGGCGACCGGCTGGACGACCGGATCGCCGCCTTGATCGAGCCGGGCCCGACCGCATGGCGCATCACTGATTTCGCCGGGCGCTCCCTGTCCGAGGCCCTTGAGGCCGATCCCACCGCGACAGGTGCCCTGTCACTGTACGGCCGACGCTTCGCGGCGGAGGCCGTCGGCCAGATCCAGCGTCTCGTCGCGCGGCAGGTCGAGTTCACCTCGCTCGTCGCCCGCGCGGCCGACAGCGATGATGCGATCACCTCTGCTGGTGACGAGCTGGGCGTCGTCAGCGAACTCCTCGAAAGACTCATGGTCGAGCACGGCAAGCGCCTCGCCCGTCTCGGGCTCGGCACGTGAGGCCTGCCGCGTTCGGCGGTCAGATCGCGCCGAAACCGACCTGGCGGGCATGCTCCTGACCGAACTCGATGTACGCGATCCGGGCCGCGGGGACGATGACCTGGCGGCCTCTGGAGTCGGCGATGGTGAGCAGACCGTTCTCGCTGGCGAGGGCCGCGGAGAGGGCTGCTGTGATGTCCTCGCGAGACTGTTCGGTCTCGATGGACAGTTCGCGGGTGACGTTCTCGATGCCGATCTTGATATCCACGGCCTCAACGGTACCGGCGTTCCTCAAGGATGCGGCACGCGGCCAGCGGAGCGGGGGAGAGGCCTCACAGGGGCAGTTCCGGCTGGGGCGATGCCTCGGAAGGGCCGGGCCGGGAGACCGCCGGCTCGTCCTCGGTGGACGCGCGCCGCAACGGGGGCTCGGCGCTGCGGGCGGGGGAATCCATGGAGGGCTCCTGCGCCGCCCGGGCCGGTACACCGCGCAGGTCGTCCTCGTCGATGCGAATGAGGCCGACGCTGATGTTGTCGTGGCCGCCCTGTTCGTTGGCCCAGTCGACGAGCGCGACCGACAGTTTCTCGGCGCTGGCGTCGGCGCTGACCGGAAGATGGTTGAAGACATTGCGGAGTTCGTCGGCGTCGGAGGCGTAGTTCCACAGGCCATCGGTGCAGACCATCAGCCAGCCGGGTTCGGCGACGCGGAAGGGCGAGATCGTGGGGTCGAGACCCGGTGAGCTGGGGCCCAGCCACTTCGTGATGGCATGCGCCTGGGCGCTCGCCTCGGCGATCTCGCGTGGTGTGCCGAGCGAGATGCTCAATTGCGCCATCGAGTCATCGGTGGTGAGGATCATGTTCGTGCCGCTGTCACCGAACCAGTAGGCCCGCGAGTCCCCGACATTGGCGACGATCACGAGGCCGCGGTGGAAGAGCGCGAGGACCAGGGTGCAGGCGTACCCATCGATGTCGTGGCCGGCCTGCGCGACGATCTCGTCCTGGGCCGTGAGGACGGCCATCCGCATGGCCAGGCACAGGTCATCCGGGTCGCTGGTCGCCGGGTGCCGGGTGAGCGCACCGATCAGGGAATCGGTGGCCGCGTCGACGGCGATCTGGCTGGCCAACTCGGAGTGGGGTGAGGTGGAGACACCATCGGAGACCGCGGCGATGGCGCTGTGATGTGCGGCGGCGTTGGTTGCCGCGACGGCCAGTGCGTCCTGGTTGGGGGGAGTCTTGGAGCCCACGTGCGATGCGCCACCTGCCCACACCGCGGGTCCGCGGCGCAGATCATCGCGCCCCGTGGCTCGTGGTCCAGTGGTCATCTGACTTCCCTGATCGGCGTGTGCACTCCAGTTCAGCACCCGGAGCACCCCCACGGGAAATCGCCGCACCGTGGCGACCGGGTGTGTCATGGGCCGGTCCGGCCCGGAATGAGTCGTCAGCATCCTATGCGAGAGGAGGAGCAACCCACCACATGGTCGACGGGAGGCCACGCCCATGGGCGGGACCTCCCGTCAGGAGGGCCGGTGGGTCAACTGAGCGGCTTCACGTGCTCGGCCTGCTGACCCTTGGGGCTCTGTGCGACGTCGAACTCGACCCTCTGGCCCTCGTCGAGCGAGCGGAAACCGCTGGTCTCGATGGCGGAGTAGTGGACGAAGACATCGTCCCCCGCACCGTCGACAGCGATGAAACCGTAGCCCTTCTCCGCGTTGAACCACTTCACAGTTCCAGTGGCCATGTGGTACTCCCTATCGTTGCTCCCGGGCCTTGGCGGGCCGCTACCAGTCTCGTCGAACGTCATCGACGGGCTCCGGGACTGGCGGGATGATGTCGCCGTTACGGCGTGAACAGCGCTTTCATCCTTCCACACTCCCGCCCCCACTGGGAAGGACGAATGGCGTCGCGGCCCCTCCGCCCGCCGGTCATCTGCACGGTCGGGCGCTCGATGGGGCGAGCCGGCCGCATCGGCCATGTCCGGCGCGACGGCTCCGGTGGACGCCGCGCCGGAGGGCCGGGCAGCTACTTCTCCAGCTGGCTGGCGACCTCGAAGGCGTCCCAGATCGCGTACATGATGTTGGCGCACCGTCGCGCGTCACCCACGACGTGGCATGGGATGCCTGCTGCTCTCACTTCGGACAGCAGCTCGTGTCGGGGTGTGTAGCCGATTGCGGTGACGACCGTCGTCGCCGGCACCAGTCTTTCCGCACCGTCGACGGTGACGAGCAGGCCCTCGTCATTGACGCGGTTCGCGCGGGCCCCGGTCAGTACCTCGACCCCGCGGTACGGGACCAGATCGTGAAGCATCACGTGGTTCGCCATGCACAGGGGCGCGTTCTTCTCCAGGACGTCCGACAGCGCCTCGACGATCGTGACCTCGGTGCCGCGTTCGCGCAGCGAGATGGCCAGTTCGCAGCCGGTGAGGCCTCCGCCCACGATGGCGACCCGGTCGCCCAGGGAGCCCGGGTCGAGCAGGGCGTCCGTTGCCTCGACGACCGGTATGCCCTCGCCGAGATCGAGGGACTGCGGCGTCGAACCCGTTGCGACGAGGACGTGGTCGGCTCCGGACCGACGGATCAGGTCGGCGTCGACTCGTGAGCCCAGGTGCACCTCGACCCCGAGATTCTCGAGTTGACGCTCGTACCAGGCGATCAGGGCGAGGTCATCCCGTTTGAACGAGGGTTGGCCGCCTGCGATGACGACCCCTCCGAGCCGGTCGGACGCCTCGTGGAGCACCGGGATGTGGCCACGCTCGGCCAGAACCCGTGCGGCCTCCATCCCCGCAACGCCGCCGCCGACGATGAGGACGCGCATCCGTGTGCGATCGGTGGCCTGCGGCATCGGACGTTCGATCTCACGGGCCGCGAGCGGGTTGACTGCGCAGCGCAGGGACGAGTACTTCTCGATGCGACCGATGCAGCCCTCCTGGCACGAGATGCAGGGGCGGACCAGGTCGCGTCGCCCGCGCTGGAGCTTGTTGACGATGTCCGGGTCCGCGAGTGTCGGCCGGGCGAGCGAGACCAGCGTCGCCGTGCCGTCGGCCGTGGCCGCGGCCGCCAGCTCGGGATCATCCATGCGTCCGGCGACGATCAGCGGGATGTCGGGGCAGGCCTCGTGCAGCTGGCGCGCGTAGGGGACGTACAGGCCCTTGTCCTGGTACATCGGCGGGTGACTCCAGTACCAGGCGTCGTAGGAGCCGACATCGACGTCGAGGGCCTCGTAGCCGTAGGACTCGAGAAGACGGGCCGCTTCGATGCCCTCGTCGATGTCGCGTCCCAATTCGCTGAAACTCTCGCCCGGCATGGCGCCCACCCCGAGGGCCTTGATCATCGACTTCGGGGAGAAGCGGAGCTGGACGGGAAAGTCATCGCCGGCTGATTCATGAATGGCCTCGACCACTTCACGGGCGAAACGCAGCCGATTCTCCAGCGGGCCACCGTATTCATCAGTGCGGTGGTTGAAGAGTGAGATCGCGAATTGGTCGAGCAGATAGCCCTCGTGGATCGCGTGCACCTGAATGCCGTCAAATCCGGCCTCGCGTGCTACCATTCCGACAATCCGGAATTGCGCGACGACGCCCTTGATCTCCTCCACCGTCATTTCACGGCAGGTGATGGTGGGATCCCATCGGTAGGGGATCGCCGACGGGGCCACCGGCGTGCGGCCGCCGAGGACACCCGGGAAAAGCACCCGGCCGAAGCCCGCTCCCGCCTGCAGGACGATCTTCGCGTCATAGCCGTGAACACGTTCGGTGAGGTCTCGGCTCGTGGTGAGGAAGACCCCCGGGGACTGGGTCGGATTGGGGAAGATGCCCGGCGGGACGGCGTCGGCGGGATTCGTCACCTGGCACACGCCCGTGATGATCAAGCCGATCCCGCCGCGAGCCCGCGTCGCGTAGAACTCGATCCCGCGCTGGTTCCACCCGCCCTCGGCATCGGCGAACCCCAAGGGGCCCATCGGCCCCATCGCGAAATGATTCTTCACCTCGATACTGCCCACCGTGGTGGGCTCGAACAACTCTGGATGCAGGGATGCAGACATACCGGTTCCTCCTTGAACTCGGCTCACCCGAACCTCGGTTAAAGCTGAACATAACACTCGACGTCCAGAACATCATCGGTTTATCGGCCATTTTTCTGGGCATTGAGGTTAGGGGATCCTGATGACTTGGGCGACGAAAATCCCCATCCGCTGGTCCTTGGTGAAGCTCATCATTCCCTGTCACAACGATTTCATCGATGAGCCGTGGAACAGTCTTGATGTCGAATCATCGATGTCGTTCACGGATTATCGGGCGGTATTGAATGATCAACGGTGGTGACCGTGAGACTCGAAGCGCGGTCATGCGCGCGGGGGGGGGTCAGCGCGCCGGACGATCACGGGGCGGGCGCAGGCGCGGGTCGGTGTCGTGACGGACAGTCCTGGCCTGCCCGGGGGCGGTCCGCACGCTCATGGCGAGCAGGGCCCACCCGTCCGACCCGTCCAGGACATGAGCCGGGGTGACCGGCTGCTCGGGCACAAACCTGCTCGGCTGATGTGTGGTGTCCCTGCCTCGTGGCAGGGTCGGGTGCCCCCGTGCTGGTTGCGCGAAGGCACCTGTTCATTGCCGGTGCCGGGGTGTGGCGTGTGGGCAGGTATGCCAAATCCCACAGGATCTGGCCGTTTCAGGCCGAAGAAGAGAGGAAACGGCCAGATCTTGTTGGGAAAAGCATGCCCTCGCCGCTGGAGTGCTCGCTGGGCGCCAGTCCCGGACAGGACGCGATGCTCGCGCCGGTGAACCGGTCCAAGTCACCGGTCTCGACCGTTGACGCGAACCCGGTCAATGGTGAGGTCCCGCGGGGCCGGGGGTTCTTGCCGCCTTCCGAGGGAACGGCTGGGTGACGTCATCACAGTGACCTGCCGAGCTCAAAGCCCGCCCTGATCGCCTTGCCCGCCAGGCCGGTTTGCGCGGCATCGCCGATCAGCTCGACCCGGCAATCCAGGTCGCCGAGCTCATCTGCCAAGGCGGTCACGGGCGTGGAACCGATGGCCAGGATCACCTTGTCGGCCTTGACCGTGCCGGCGGACTTCCCCTCGAGTACGACACAGTCCTGCTTGATCTCTTGCACGGTTGTCTCGGTGAGCACCCGGACGCGGTGGCCCTCCATGTCGGCGAGGAGATCCTGCCTGGTGGGGGCCTCTTCGTCGACGGCGATGTCGTCCAACATCTCCACGACTGTCACCGATTTGTGGCTGGCGGCGATGAAATTCGCTGTCTCACAGCCCACGGAACCACCGCCGATGACGACATTTCGCTCCCCGGCGAGCGTCTCACCCGCCAGGACGTCATGGGCGGTCGTGACATGTGCACTCCCGATCCCGGGAATGGTCTTGGGGATGATGGGTTTGGCGCCTGTGGCAATCACGACGACGTCCGGTCGCTTCTCCTCGACAAGTGCTCTGGTGACTTCTGTTGCCCAATGAATCGGGACGCCCATTTTCTCCAGCTGGTGCACCTGCCAGCGGATGAACGAGGCTATCTCACCCTTGCTGGGCGGAACCGCGCCGAGCCGGAACTGTCCGCCGGCCCATTTTCTTCGCTCATAGACCTCAACCTGATGCCCCGCCTTGGCTGCTTCAATGGCGGCCGCCGCTCCCGCGGGCCCGGCCCCCACCACCATGACCTTCTTGGGGTGCTCGGCTCTTACCGTCACCGGAGTGTTGTACTCATGTGCTGTGAAAGGATTCAGGATGCAGCCGCCCGGCTCCTGCTTGTAAATTTCACCAAGGCAACCCTGCTCACATCCAATGCACGTGATGATGTCTTCAAAATCACCCGCCCTTGCCTTGTTGGGTGCTGCCGGGTCGGCTAGCGAGGCACGGCCGAATGCGATGAGATCGGCCTTGCCACAGGCCAGCACCTCATCCGCGATGCGCATGTCGTTGTATCGGCCCACGGATATGACGGGCAGGTTTGTCACCTGCTTGACCTCTCTCGCATCGTCCGCGATCCAGGCATGTCGCGTGTACATGGAGGGGCAGAGGGCGCCCAACGCGCCATAACAGCCAGCACTGACATGGACGTAGTCGATACCCGCTTTCTCCAGGTACGGCACGATCGTCTTGGTGTCTTCAATGGTGCGGCCTCCTGATACGTATTCGTCGCCGGAAATTCGGTAGCCCACGATGAATTCTGGACTGACCTTGGCGCGCACATTACGGATGACTTCTTCGGCGAATCGAACTCGGTTCTCAAGGCCACCGCCGTACTCATCCGTCCGTTGGTTCGAATAGGGCGAGGTGAACTCGGCCAGGAGATAGCCATGCGCACCGTGCAATTCGACTCCGTCAAATCCCGCGGCCTCGGCGCGCCTGGCGCAATCACCAAAGGCTTCCGTCACCTCGTCAATCTCCTCAGTTGTCATCTCGTGCGGAATCTCCCAGCTGAGCGGACACGGGTTGGCCGATGGCGCCCAAGGTTGTTCTCCGCTGATTGCCTCCGTGGTTTGACGTCCGCAATGATAGATTTGCGCAACGACGACGGCGCCCAACCGATGAATCCGGTCCGTGAACTCCTTGAAGCCCTCGACTTGACTGTCCGCCCAGAGACCGGGTACTCCGACGAACCCCTTCGCATGCGGCATGACGGCGAAGTCTTCGGTGATGATCATCCCGAAGCCGCCTTGCGCCTTCGCCTCATGATAGGCGATGAAGCGTTCGGTGCACGTACCATCGGAATTGCACAGGTTCATGACCATGGGAGCGACCACGGTTCGATTCCTGAGGGTCTTTCCTTTGAGTTCGTATGAGCTGAATAGATTGGCTAGCATTGCGTTCTTCCCCTCGCGCTGTGATTGACGCATGGCGCCGTTGGCTGGCAGTGGCGCTGATGGCTCCTGGGTTCGGTTGTGCTCATTTGTCTGGCGAGCGTGTTTTCGTTGATCGTGGATGATGACTGTGGTGTGGTCGGGCTGTAGGGATCGCGTCGGGTGTGCTCGGTCCCGACTTCTTCTGTCGGCGCGCAGCGGCTGATGCGCAGGGTGGCGCCTCGATGGGCGGTGATCCCATCCCCGTGGCATCGACGATCCCCGCGGGATTCATCAGCCCCTGGCGGCATGATTCGCGATCGCGATACGGTCCGCTGTTGCCGGCTCGAACAATTCTGGGTGCCACTATTCTTGATACAGGGCCACGGACATACCGGTTCCTCCTTGAACCCGGCTCTCCGGAAGCTCGGTTAAAACCGAACATAACACTCGACGGCCACGGTATCCATTGATGGGTCGATCATTTTTCGAGTACCTAGGTGAGGGAGACCTGCTGGTATCACCTGCCGGCAACGCATTCAGCATGACCCAGCGAATAACATCGCTCCCCGTCACGGCAATGTCACAGGCACGCAGTGGGTGAATCTTGATGTCGACTTTTCGCCCGTAGCCGCTGGCTGCCGGAGATCGTTTGAATGATCAACAGTGGTGTCTGGAGGCTCGGCGCGCGGTCATGCGGCGGCGAGGGCTCCCACGGGCCGGACGATCACGGGGTGGGCGCGGGCCGGTGCCGTGGCGGACGGCCCGGCGCCGTCCGCGGGAAAACGTCGGTGGTCTGTGCTTGCATTGTCGCCATGGCTGGGCAGCGGATGGATCGGTGGCAGCGCGCTTTCCTCGAAGCGGCCGCCAGGCCGCACGCCGCTGTCCTGGGGGTGGGCGGCCCGCGCACCGGCAAGAGCACTGCGCTAGTCGAAGCCGTCGCCGCCGCCGTCGAGTCAGGGAGCAGCCTCGACCGGCTCGTCGTGCTCACCTGGTCCCGGCCCGCGGCCCATCGGCTCCGCGCCGAGATCATCGCGCGGATCGGGCGCACGCAGCGGGCGCCGGTCATGACCACGGTCCCGGGCTGGTGCCTGGCCCTCCAGTCCGCCTACGGGTCGTTCGACGATTCCGGCGGGATTCCCCGAGTCCTGACCGGGCCCGAGCAGGAGATGCAGGTGCGCGAACTCCTCGCCGGCGCCGGTGAGCAGTTGTGGCCGCCGGACGTCCGCCCGGCCCTGCGGACACGTGCCTTCACCCAGGAGGTCCGTACCGGTATGGCCCGGGCTCGTCAGTACGGGCTCGACCCCGATGACCTCATCGAGCTGGGCGAACGCACCGGCCGCTCCCAGTGGGTCGGACTGGGGGTCTTCTTCGAGAAGTACCTCGACGTGCTCGACGGTCAGGGCGCCTGGGACTATGCCGAACTCGTCCACCGGACACGGCTCCTGTTGCTCGACGAACGAGCCGCGGCCGGTGTCTCCTCGCGTGTGCAGGGCGTCTACGCCGACGAGTTCGCCGAACTCGACAGGTCGCAGATCGGGCTGCTCGCGCACGTGCACGAACTGGGTGTCCCCGTGATCGCCACGGCCGACCCCAGCACCCGCGTCTTCGCCTTCCGCGGTGCTGACGCACGAGCGGTCGCCGACTTCCCGCGCCGGTTCACCGCGCCGGGCCTCGAGGAGCCGAGGATCATCGGACTCGCGGGCGACCACAGCGGTGTACGCGAGGTGCGGGCCGCGCTCCGGGCGGTGCTCGCGCACAATCCGGCCGAACCGGGGTGCGAGGCGGTGACGGTGCAGGAACGGGCGTGGTCGGCAGACACCGATGTGGACCCTCGCGGCAGCCGTTCCCCCGGGGACGACGAGCCCCGTGTCGACGCCCTGCTCCACCCGTCCGCGACGGCCCAGCTGGATGCCGTTGCCCGGTGGCTGCGGGACCACCACATGCAGGGCACGGCCTGGTCCGACATGGCGGTCGTCGGCAGATCCGGGAAGAGCCAGCTGGCGCTCGTCGCGAGGGCGCTGGAGGGCCTCGGCGTCCCCGTCGACGTCGACGGGGACGACATCGCCCTGGGTGAGCAGCGATGCGTCCAGCACCTGGTCGAGGCCGCCGAGTGCTGCCTCGAACTGGCCAGTCTAGGGCGGTTCGGCTCCCCACGCGTCCTCTCCCTCGTGGGCGGCCCACTGTGCCCGGTGGAGCCCAGGACGCTGCGGCTGCTCCGTCGCCGCCTCCGGCGCGGCACCGACGGCTCGGATGAGTCGCTGCTCGACCTGATCGGTCGGTCCGCCGTCACAGCGATGGGCTCTGGCGGCGGGGCGGGCGCTGGGGGCCAGGCCCGGACGACTGCCGGCCCGGTGGCCACCGGCCAGGACCATCCGGTCCCGACGTCGGCCGGGGACGAGGCCGCTGCGCTGACGGCGTTGGGGGCACTTCTCGGCACTGCGGCCCGCGGCCTCAGACGCGGTTCGGGCGTCTACGAGGTGCTGTGGAGCCTGTGGCAGGGCACCGACTGGCCGGCGCGGCTTCGCGCCGAGGCCCTGGGCCAGGACGAGAACTCTGCGCCGGCCCAACGAGATCTGGATGCCCTGTGCGCCCTGTTCGACCTGGCCGCCCGACACGACAGGCTGGAGGGGGACCGGGGCCTGCGCACCCTCGTCGCCGAGATCAACGGCCAGGAGATCCCCGGTGACCGGGCCCGGGAGTCCGACCCCCACGGCAGGGGAGTCCAGGTCATCACCGCACACCGGGTCAAGGGCCGTCAGTGGGCCCACGTGGCCCTCGTCGATCTCGTCGAGGGCACCTGGCCAGGGCAGCGGGGCGGTGAGGGACTCCTGTCTGCCGAGATGATCGGTGATCCGGCCGGCACGGACCAGACCGGTCGTGACGCGCTCGAGGCGGCCCGGGAATGGGTGCGGCAGGAACGTCGGCTGTTCGCCCTGGCCGTCAGCCGTGCCACGCGGACGCTGCTCGTCACAGCGGTGGCCGGTGAGGGCTCCGAGGGTGGCGTACCCTCCCGGTTCATCGCCGAACTCGGTGTCGAACCCCGCCAGGAGCCCCGCCCCGGGACACGACGCAACAGCACCCTCGACGAGCTCGTCGGCGAACTGCGCCGGACCGCTCTCGACCCCGCCCGGCCACAGGCCCTGCGCCGCAGGGCCGCCGAGCGCATCGCCGAACTCGCCGGCGCGCGTTCGGCGCACGGGCGACGACTCGTCCAGGCCGCCGATGCCTCCACCTGGTGGGGGCTGGGAGGGCTCAGCGGGGCGGCGTCCCGGGCACGTCCGGAACTGACCGTGAGCGTCACCGGCCTCGAGAAGCTGGCCAGGTGCCCCCGGCGCTGGTTCCTCGACTCCCGGGCCGGTGCCCCGGAGGCGGCCGGCCCCCAGGCGGCGATCGGTTCACTCGTCCACAAGATGGCCGAGAACGCCGTCGTGCACGGATGGAGCATCACGCGTCAGCACGAGCAGGTCGACGAGTACTGGGACCTCATCGGCTTCGACATCGCATGGCAGAGCCGGGCCCAGCGCGATGCGACCCACGAGATGCTCGATCGTCTGGGGGCGTGGTCGTCCGCCCAGCGTGGACGCGAGGTCGTCGGGGTCGAGGTGCCCATCACGCACCGTTTCCACCTGCCGGGCGGCATCGTCCTCCTGCGCGGCACCATCGACCGCCTCGAACGCGAGCAGGACACCGGCCGCGTTCACGTCGTCGACTTCAAGACCGGCCGGCGCGTGCCCACCCAGAAGCAGCTCGCCGCCCATCTGCAACTCGGTGCGTATCAGCTGGCTGTCGCCGAGGGCGCCTGCGCCGATCTGACAGGGCCACGTCCCGACCTCGGCGGCGCGGAACTCGTCCATCTCCGTGTCCCCCAGAGCGCGAAAGAACCCGGTCAGCCGAAGGTGCTGACTCAGCCGAGTATCGAGGACCACCCCTACCCGCCGCTGGCCGAGCAGCCCGAGGGCGGCGGACCCACATGGATCCACGACGCCATGACGCAGGCCCTGACACACGCCGCCAGCGGCGACTGGACGGCAGTCCAGGGCGACCTGTGCCGCACCTGCACCCACCGGAGCGGATGTCCGCTCTGGACCCGGGAGGACTCCAGATGACCGCACCACTGCACGATCCCGGCCAGCTGTGTGAGGCCCTGGGCATCCCCTTCTCCGAGGAGCAGCTGGCCGCCATCACCGCTCCCCTCGAGCCCGGCGTCGTCATGGCCGGTGCGGGCTCGGGCAAGACCACCGTCATGGCGGCGCGCGTCGTCTGGCTCGTCGGGACGGGCGCCGTGCGGGCCGACCAGGTGCTCGGGCTGACGTTCACCCGCAAGGCAGCCGGCGAGTTGTCGGCCCGCATCAGTGCGGCCCTGGAGCGGTCCGGAGTCGTCGACGAGGAGACCCTGCACGACATGCAGGCCCAGCTCGTCATGACCTACGACGCCTTCGCCGGACACCTGGTCGCCGAGTACGCCCCGCGCATCGGCGAGGACCCGATCGAACGGCTGCTCGCCGAGCCGATGCGCTACCGGCTCGCCGGGCAGGTCGTCTCGGCCGCCGAGGGCGGCTGGGAGTACCTCACCGACATCTCACCGGCGACCCTGGTGGACCACCTCATCACGCTCGACAACGAGATGAGCAGCCATCTCGTCGACCCCGACCGGCTCGAGGCCTTCACCGGCTCACTCATCACCGGGTTGCGTGAGGCCCCGCTCCACAGGGGCAGGCCCTACCGGGATGTCACCCACGCCATCGACGTGGCCCGCACCCGGCTCGAGCTGCTCGGGCTGGTGCGCGCCTACCGGATGCGCAAGAAACAGCTCGCCGTCGGCGACTTCGGGGACCAGATGGCCCGGGCCACCACGATCAGCCTCCGGGTGCCCCAGGCCTCCGATGCGCTGCGCCAAAGGTTCCGCGCCGTCCTGCTCGACGAGTACCAGGACACCTCCGCGGCCCAGACGATGATGCTCTCCGGGCTGTTCTCCGGCCCCGACACCGAGCACGGCCTCGGTCATCCGGTCATGGCGGTCGGCGACCCCCGCCAGGGCATCTACGGCTGGCGCGGGGCCGCCGCGAACACCATCGCCGAATTCCCCCGCACCTTCCGGCGGAGCGACAACAGCCCGGCAGAGGTCTACTCGCTGACCGTCAACCGTCGGAGCGGCCCGGTGATCCTGCGGTGCGCCAACGAGGTGGCGGCCCGGCTCGACGAGGACCCCGCCATGCCGGTCACCGACCCGACGGGTCAGCGGCTGCGCGCCCCCGAAGGGACCGAGCCCGGCCGTGTCACGGTGGGGCGGTTCACCGATGTCGACGAGGAGATGGCCTGGCTCGCCGCCGATGTCGCCGCGCACGGAGGCCCGGGCCGGTGGGCCGGCATGGCCATCCTCTGTCGAACGAACACCTCGACAGGACGCATCTACGAGGAACTGGTCGAAGCCGACGTGCCGGTCGAGATCGTCGGCATCGGCGGCCTGGTCTCGTTGAGCCCGGTGCGTGAGATCGTCGCCACACTGCGGCTGCTCGACGACGAGACGAACAACCCCGCGCTCGTCGAGCTGCTCACCTCGCGGCGCTGGCGGATCGGGGCGAGCGACTTGACACGTCTCGCCGAGGCGGCTCGCTCCACAGCCGCGGAGCAGGAATCCCCGGCCGGGGCGGCCCCGGGGCGCGATCCGGCCGGCGATGACGGTGACGGCGCCATGGCGGCCTTCGTCGAGGGGCTCGTCCGGCCACCGGTATGCCTTCTCGACGCCCTCGATGGGCAGATCCCCGGGATCTCCGAGCAGGGCGGGCACCGGCTGCGCCGCTTCGCCACGGAATTCGCGCGGCTACGGCGCGGGATGGATGCCCCACTCGCCGATCTCGTGCGGCGGATCTGCCTGCTGGCCGGCGTCGACGCCGAACTCGAGGGGGACCCGGCGTTCTTCCGCCAGGGCAGACGCGATCAGGTGCGGCGTTTCCTCGACGTGGTGACGGAGTTCACCGATGTCGATCCGCAGGCGGGACTGAGCGCCTTCCTCGCCCATCTCGACGTGCAGATCGACCACGAGAACGGCATCGAGCAGGCGGTCGTCTCCGCCGGCGACTCGGTCAAACTGCTCACCGTCCACCGCGCGAAGGGCCTCGAATGGGACCGCGTCTATCTCCCGTGGCTGGTCGACGGGGTCTTCCCGGATCACCGCGCGGACAACTGGGTGAGCTCGGCCAGGCTCCTTCCCGGTCCGCTCCGTGGCGACGCCGGCAGCCGGCCGGCGCTGTCGGAGGCCTCGCGTGACGGCATCCGTGCCCATGCCGAGGAACTCAAGTCGGCGGCCGGTTTCGCCGAGGACCGGCTGGCCTATGTGGCGATCACCCGCGCCAGGCATGACCTCGTCGCGACCAGCCACGTCTGGGAGCCCGGCCGTTCCAGGCCTCGTGGGATCTCGCCCTACTACGCGGTTCTCGCCGAGAGCGCGCAGGACGTGGTGGCTGAGCCGCAGACCGTCACCGGCGAGAACCCGCTCGGCGACGGCCACCTGCGCATCAGCTGGCCCAGCACGGGTGACGAACAGGCCCAGAGGCGTCTCGAGGCGCTGGCCGCCTTCGTCCTCGGCCGTGCCCGGTCGGAGCAGGACGAGGAGTCCGGGGAGTTCACCAGTGACGAGCCCCTCGACCTCGACGACCAGGCCACGGTCGACCGCTGGGCGCGTGAATCAGAGCTGCTCCTCGCCCAGGCCGCCCGCCGCGCCGACGGGGATGGCCAGGTCCCGGTGCCCGGCTCGCTGTCGGCAACGGCACTCATCCAGTCCCAGCAGGACCGCGCCGAGTTCATGGCCACCCTCGCCAGGCCGATGCCGCGCCGGGCGAGTGTCGGCGCCGGTGTCGGCACGAGTTTCCACGAGTGGGTCGAGGCCCGTTTCCGTCGGGCGGGCAGCCCGCTCATCGACGACCGGATGCTGCAGCCAGGAGGTGTGGATGACCTCGCCGACGACGGCCGGTTCGGCGCCCACGCCGCTGCGGGCGCCGAACCGGCGCGTGCCAGGCTTGACAGGCTCAAGGAGCGTTTCGAGGCCGGCCCCTACGCCGAACGCACCCCGTGCGCCATCGAGGAGGCCTTCGTCCTCATGGTCGACGGCCAGCAGATCCGCGGCCGCATCGACGCGGTCTTCACACTCGACGACGACCCGGACCACGACTTCAGGGTCGTCGACTGGAAGACCTACGACGGTCCTGGTGACGCCCTCCAACTCGCCCTCTACCGACTCGCCTGGTCCGAGATCGTCGGTGTCCCGCCCGAGCGCGTTGATGCCGTCTTCCACCACGTCATGAGCGGTACCGATGAACGTCCAGCCCGGCTCGTCGGCCGGGAGGGGCTGCGACAGATGGTCGCCGGGCTGCGCTCCCAGGGGCCGGGGTCCGTCGGGGTCACCCGGAGCGGGGCCCTTGGGGGCTGATCGGCTGTGCGTTAGTTTTGACTCCCATGAGACTCAGCCAGGATCTCGATGCCGGCCGCGACCCGTACATGTGGGATCTCGCGGCGTGGGGCGGTCCGCCGAGCCTGGACCATGCCTCCGGCGTCCGTGAGGACGCGCAGCTGATCGAGCAGGCCTGGCGCGAGCCGGGGGCCCGCCTCATCTGCCTCGACGACGAGGGTCGCTTCAACGATGATCCCTTCGGCCGGCCCGTCACCGCGGCCGACGGTGATGTCCCCGGCGATGACGACGTCTTCCTCGGTCGCTTCGACGGTCACCCGTGGTTCGCCCGGCGGGACGCCGGTCCCTACACGGCGGTGCTTCGCAGCGCCAGGCTCACCCCGGGCGAACGCGAGGTCGCCAGCGCCGCCCAGGCCATCCTCAACTGGGTCCGCACGACCCGCCGCTGCGTCCGCTGCGGGGGAGAGCTGCTGCGCACGCGGGGCGGGTTCGCCGCGGTGTGCTCCCAGTGCGGCTACGAGACCTTCCCCCGCACCGATCCCGCCATCATCTGCGCGGTGCTCGATCATGACAACCGACTCTTCCTCGCGCACCAGGGCACCTGGGAGCAGGGTCGCGTCTCGGTGCTGGCGGGTTTCGTCGAGGCCGGCGAGACCGTGGAGCAGGCCGTTCACCGCGAGATCGCCGAGGAGGCCAGACTCCGCATCGCCGCCCTGCGCTACCTCGGCAGCCAGCCGTGGCCCATGCCGCGTTCGCTCATGCTCAGTTTCGTCGCGCGCAGCGACTCCCCGGGCAGGGTCGACGGCCAGGAGCTCTCGTGGGGCGGCTGGTACACCCGCACCGAGGTGACCCGCCTCACCGAGGCCGGGTCACTCGTGCTGCCGCCCGGTGCCTCGGTCGGCCACCACCTCATCCGGGCATGGCTGGAGGACCGGCTGCCCGGCCCCGAGGGCTGAACGGCCCCTGGTCAGCGGCCGCGCCACCCGGGGGCTCTCGACAGTCGCGCGGTCAGCCCCGACGCCCGTTGCGCCTCCGTGGTGACGGCGACCCGGACCGAGGCCGCCGGGCCGATGATGCGCACACCGGTCCTGGCCCTCGTCACGGCCGTGTAGAGGAGACTTCTCGTGAGCAGGGGCGAGTCGGGCGAGGGCAGGACGAGAGTGACGTTGTCGAACTGGCTCCCCTGGGACTTGTGCACCGTCATGGCGTACATCGTCTCGACGTCCTCCAGCACGTAGGCCGGGTAGGTGCGGTGGTTGCTCATCGCCGCGCGCCTGCCCCGGTCCGTCGTGATGACGACGCCGGTGTCCCCATTGCTGATGCCCAGCTCGGGGAGGTTCCTGGTGGCCAGCAGCGGCCTGCCGTCGTACCACGCGCCCGAGCCGAGCTGACCGGCTGCGGCGCGTTGCAGGCGTTCAGCCGCGGCACCCCACGTGGTGACGCCGTACGGGCCGGTGCGGTGCGCGCAGAGCAGGCGGTGGGCCCCGAGCGCCTCGGTGGCCGCCTCCGCACGGCCCTCCCGGGCGGCCCGTGTCGTGGCGAGCGCCTGGTCGACGAGCGCCGTGCGCAGCGAAAGCGTCGCCTCCAGATCGAGTTCGGCGGCGTCCTGGTCATGGAACTCGACACGGTCCGTGCCGGCCAGCAGCTCAAGGGTGCGGTCCGGGTCGCCGTCCCTGATCGCCCGGGCGATGTCGGAGATGCCGCTCGTGAAACGGTAGCCGTGATCGAGGACGACGACGCCCGGCAGGCCCGGTTCCGGTCCGGGCAGTCCCGCCGCGGTGATGTCGGCGAGCACGGCGCCGGCGTCGACCGGGGTCAGCTGATCCGGGTCGCCCACCATGACCAGGCGGGTGTCCGGGCCGAGCGCCTCGAGCAGGCGTGCCATGAGTTCGAGGGAGACCATCGACATCTCGTCGACGATCACCATGTCGAAGGGGAGCCGATGGCCGGGGCCGAAGCGAGGGGCACGGTCGGGGCGGACCCCGAGCAGGCGGTGCAGGGTCGTCGCGGCCGGAGCCCGGCCGCCGAACTCGCGGGCGTGCTCCTCGAGCGACTCACTCAGCCGGGCGGCGGCCTTGCCCGTGGGCGCCGCCAGCGCGATGCGCAGCGGCGTCCCGGAGGCCTCGGCCTGATCCCTTGCGGCGGCGACCACGCGAGAGATCGTCGTCGTCTTGCCGGTACCCGGGCCGCCGCAGATGACCGTCGTGCGGGCGCCGATGGCCGTGCGCACCGCGCGGCGCTGGGCCTCGTCGCGCCGGTCGGACCGCCCCGATCCCCAGGCCAGGCTCTGTTCGAGCACCTGCCCGTCGACACCGGGGAAGGGCCCGCACCTGCCGAGCAGGATCCGCGTGATCGATTCCTGGTCCTGCCAGTGCCGTTCGAGGTAGAGGGCCTCGTCCACGAGACGGAGCGGATGCTCGTTGGCCGGGGCGTGCTCGTCGCCCACGAGAGGCGAGCCGGCCAGCGCGTCGAGCCACTCGTCGGCCCCGGGCCAGGGGAGCGCGTCGAGCTCGGGTGCGATGCCGGCCTGGGCGTCGGCGTCGCGGACGAAGAACTGGGCCAGACGGTGGACCTGCCGGATCGGCAGGCAGACCGAGCCGGCGCGCAGCGCACGCATGGCGAGCGCGGCGCCGAGCAGCGCCATCGGGTTGCGCTCACCGGCTGTGCGGGCGATCAGCTGGGCGGTGTGGATGTCGGGTGCCTCGAGCAGACCTGCCTCGTTGAACCGGGCGAGGTCGTCCCTGGCCGAGACGACACGACCGTCGGCGACACTCACGCCTCACCACCACCCCTGGTCTGCCGGCCGCCGGCGAGGACCTGCGAGGCCGCCTCGACGAGAGCGGCGCTGGGGTGCCACACGAAGACGCCCGGCGGCATGAGGGCCTGGGCCGGGCCCTCGGGGCCGGCCATGCCCCGAAGGAAGAGGTACCCGACACCGGCGAGGTGCTGCTGCGGGTCGTACCCGGGCAGCCGCCAGTTCAGGTACCGGTGCAGGCCGACGCAGTACAGCAGCGCCTGCAGCGGGTAGTGGGCCTCGATCATCGTTCTCGTCATGGCTGCGGGGGTGTAGGCGTGCGGGCCCAACCGGACGTGAGGAGGGGTGGGGATGCGGTTCGTCTTGTAGTCGATGACCGCGTAACGCGCCCGCCTGCTCTCGACGGGCCTGCCCGGTTCGGTGCTCTCGCCGGCCGGCGGGAGCCGCAGCACGGCGTCGATCGATCCGGTGAGGAAGCCGCGCAGGACGGTGTGGGCGGCGCCGCTGTTCGCCAGCGCCTGGCCGTAGTCGACCAGGGGGTCGTCGGCGGGGACGAGGGAGCGGTCGTTCCACAGCTCGGCGATCGCCCCGAGCTCCCGGGAACCGGTCACCGATCCGAGGGGAATGTCGAAACTCAGCTCTGCGAGGCGGTTCACCGCGCCGATGTGGGACAGGCTCGCCCCGCCCGTGAGGTCACCGAGAGGCGTGCCCAGGACGATCTGCAGGCCCTGCGACAGCTGATCCGCCGAGACCCCCTCGATCGGCCACCGGGTGAGCATCTGGCGGGTCGCCGCCAGGACGCGTTCGGCCAGGCGCGGGCCGGCCGGGTCGACGATCTCGAGGACCGAGTGCACCAGCGAGCCGAACTGGGTGCCCCCCGGCAACTCCGACAGGGGCGTGGTGCCCTCGGAGGGCGCCGAGCCCGCGACCTGCGCGCCGACGTCCCCGCCGAGGCTGGGCTCGTCATCGGTATCGTTCTCGTCGAACCCGATCAGCCCGCCGGGTGCGCCGTGGAGGCCGGCCACCAGACCCGAGTACGAGGTGCGGGACCACGCGTGGTCGATGCCGCCGGTGAATGTGCGTCCGACGAGCCGGGGCGGGGCGGCGGCCGGCATCGGGGCCTCGGGCGTGCCCGAGGGGCGCGGCACGACCATCAGCCGCACCAGGTCGCGGCCGGCGCAGGACCGTTCGACGTCGGCCCCGACCGGGTACGAGGAGGCCAGCTCGTGGTTTCCGGCGGGGTTCATCAGCAGACGGTGCAGGGCCGAACGCGAGGTGTTGTGCCTCGTGCGGGTCCACCAGGCGATGAGGCGGCTCTGGGCGCGGGTCGCCGCCACGTAGAGCAGCCGCACGTCCTCGCCCTGCTCCTCGGCGACCTTCGTCCGGTGACGTTCGGCCGACCTGTCCCCGAACAGATCGAGGCCGAGGACCCCGCCGGAGTGAACCAGCACGCGGCCGAGACGGTCCGCCGTGTCCTGACCGATGTACTTGTTCGCCATGTCGGGGAGGGCCACCACCGGGAACTGCAGGCCCTTGGCCTTGTGGATCGTCATGATCGTGACCGCACCGCGGTCGGTCTCGAGACGGCGCACGGCGTCGTCGTCGCCGTGTTCGGCGTCCTCGCGGATCGAGTGCGCCAACCAGTCGCGCAGACCCACGAGGTCACGCCCCGAGTGACGCCGCTCGTACTCGAGCAACTCGGCGACGTGGCGAAGATCGGTGTAGGCGCGCTCACCGTCGCGGTCGTCGGCGAGCAGCCGTGCCAGGAGCCCGGGCCGCCCGTCGTCCTGCTGGGCGCACAGCCGCTCGAGGACACCGAGAGGGCCCGTCTCCGCCATGCACTCGCGCAGCGAGGTGACCAGGATGAGCACGTGGTTGCGGGCCTCGTCACTGGCGTGCGCCAGACGTCCCGGGGACCAGCCGACCAGTGCGGTCAGGGACAGCTCGAACAGCCGTGCAGGACGCGGATCGCACATGGCCTCGAGCAGGCACAGCCAGTCCCTGGCGCCCGCGGAACCGAAGATGGTCTCCCCACCGGTGAAGACCGCGGGAACACCGGCCCCGGTCAGTGCCCGGCGCACCTGGTCGCCGACCCTCCTGCTGCGCACCAGGACGGCCAGATCGGCTGCGCGGACGTTGCGGACGGTGCCGTGGTCGTCGATTCGGCCGCGGGCGAGCAGGTTGATGAATTCGCGCACCAGGTCGGCGGCGACCGCCTTGCGCGCGTCGGCCGCGGGCAGCTCCTGGTCGGGGGCGATCGCCCGCACGTACACCCCCGGTGCGTTGGTGGCGTCGTCGAGCCAGACACGGCACGTCCGGCCCGAACTCGTGACCGGTGTCAGACCGATCGCCTGGCCGGGGCCACCCAGCGATGCCCGGCCGAAGAGCTGGGCGATGCCGTCGACCACGCGGGCGTCGCTGCGGTGGTTGTGGTTGAGGGTGAAGCGGCGGTCCGCGCGGTCCCGGGCGTCCAGATAGGCCTGCAGGTCGGCGCCGCGGAAACCGTAGATGGCCTGCTTGGGGTCGCCGATGACGACCAGGCGGGTGCGGTGGTGGAAGGCCCGTTCGAGGATGCGCCACTGCAGCGGGTCGGTGTCCTGGAACTCGTCCACCATCACCAGGTCGAACCGTGCGGCGAGTGTTCGGGCGGCCAGTTCGCCGGTGCGGGGATCGTCGAGGGCGTCGCTGACTCGCTGCACCATGTCGTCGTAACCGTAGACCCCCATCGCGCGTCGGCGGCGGGCCATCCGGGCCCGGACGTCGGCGGCGAAGGCCAGACGGTCCTGCTCATCGGGGGATTCGCCCGGCCCGGGCAGGAGCGGCAGACCGGGGTGCGTCAGTGCCGCCGCACCGATGACGCGGGCCTGCTCGTGACTGAGCTGCGTGTCGCCGGCGACGGCACGAGCCAGGTAGGCGTCGTCGATGACCTGTGACCGCAGGGCGGTCATGTCCCTCATGAAGCGCATGGCCCCGTCGTGGTCGACGAGCATTCCCAGTTCCTCGAGCAGGCGTGCGCAGAACTCATGGGTCGTGGCGATGACGGCCCGGTCGAAGTCGGCGAGTGCCTGGCGGAGGCGCGCGTGCCGCCGTGCCAGCTCGTCGGCCGGTCCCACGCACAGCTGGGCGTCGACCGGATCGAGACCCTCAGGCCTCGTCCCGGCCGTGGCCTGCCCGAGAACGCGTTCACTGGACTGCAGCCGCTCGTAGACCCGCGAGCGCAGCTCGAGAGACGCCGAACGGGCGAAGGTGACCAGCATGATGCGGTCGATGCCGCCCTGGCCCAGGGCGACGAACCGCGCGGTCGCAGCAGCGATCGTATAGGTCTTCCCGGTGCCGGCGCTGGCTTCGAGAACGGTGGTGCCCTCGGGCAGGTCGGCGGTCGGGTCGAACACCGGGGCGGGGGAGGACGGGTCAGTCATGGCGGGCCCCAGGATCCCACGTGCGCAGGGAAGCCGCCACCGGGCCGTAGAACCAGCGGGCGAGGTTGACGAACCGGCTGGGTGAGGTGGTGAGCGGGTCCTCGGGTTCAGAGCCGATGGCCTCGATGTCGCGCCAGGAGGCCCCCACCCAGCGCAGCACCGGGGAGAACTCGAGTTCTCGGGCGTAGTCACGCGTCAGGAAGGCCGCGGCGCTGCGCGGGTTCCGGTTCGCCCGCCGGGCGTAGTCGAAGCAGGTGTCAGGGGGCATCGGCAGGAACTCGCCGAGCCCGGTGAAACGCAGGCGGCACATCTGCCCCAGCAACGCCCGCGCCCTCTCGGGGCTCGGAGCGCCGATCCTGAGGCGGTCGCTCCTGCCGAGGAGAAGGGCCTCGCTCACGTCTGCGCCGGCAGCGGCGGCACAGACGAGCTCGACCCAGGCGGCTGCGACATGCCTGCCCCCGAGTCGGGCGTAGCGGTGGTGCACGATCCGGCCGGCGTACGAGCTGACGGTGCCGGAAACCGACCACGGGCCCTCGCGCCACGTCACGTCGTGTTCGGCCGGTTCGGTGAGCCGGGCCCGTACCGCAGAGGCGTAGGACTCGAGGGCCGGCAGGCGGCTGCCGAGCATCGTGGTGCCGAGCCGGCCGGGAGGAACCCGGCCGCCGAGCAGCGCCGCGTCCAGGGCCGCCGCGGGGGACTGACCGGCGACCAGTGCCGCGGTGATCGACTCGTTGACCGCCCAGTTCTCGAGGCCGTCCAGGACGATCGGCAGGTCGGTGGGTGTCTCATCGGCCGCGGACCCGGGGAGGAAACCGAAGCTGTGAACGGCCCAGGCCCGGATCGGGTCCTGGAAGAAGGAGGCGAGCTCGTCGACGCTCACCGCGTGGGCCGACTCGTCAGGGGCCGTGCCATGGATCGACCAGATGCGTTCCGGCCGGGGCCTGGGCCGCTGCTCGCTGCGGGCCCTGGCGCCGGAGAGGGCCGCCGCGTCGAAACTCGGCGCACCACCTGCCAGGTCGGGGCCGAAATTGTCTGCCGCATGGGCGTGCAGCGGGTGGACGCGGAGCATGCTGGGCCACCGCCCCGCATCGGGACGGTGCGCCTGCTCCCACACGGCGCCTGGCTCGCGGCCCGTGCAGGCCGCGATGATGTCGGCCACGACGACCGGTTGCGGCAGCGTCTCGCCCGTGCGCGGATCGGCGCCGGCGGCGACGATGAGGAGTTTCTCGCCGGCGCTGCCGATGGCGTCGAGCACCTGCTGCCGGGCGGTGTCCGCGCCGTCCGCCCGGGCCCGGCCGGCGGTGCGGGCGAGCAGGTCGTCGCCCGTCGTACTTGACCGTGGCGGGAAGTGGGCGTCGTCCAGACCGAGGATGGCCACCACCTTGTGGTCGATGGCCTGCAGCTCACCGAGCCCGCAGATGAGCATGGAACCGGCGCCGTAGTCGGCGCGCCCACGCTGGGGCCTCACGAGGTGCCGCAGAGCCGCGGCGATGTCACCGGCGTCGAGCCGGGACCCGGCTCGACCCGCGCACGACAGGTCGGACAGGGCGCTGCTGAGGTGGTTGAGCATCCACTGGTCGTCGGGGCTGTTCCCGGCCAGGTCGGCTGCGGCGCGGAGCAGGCGGGCTCGCCATGTGGCGACGTCGGCGGGCTCCTCGAACCGCAGCAGGTGCATGCGCACCCGTGAGACCAGTTCGGCCATCGAGCCGATGAGGTCCGCGTCGGAACCGTTGAGGTGGTCGACCGGGACGACGGTGTTGAGCCTGGTGAGTGGGTCGTCCGCAACGATGAGGCCGGCGAGCAGCCGGTCGGTGCCGGTGACCCAGGTGCCCTGGCGCACGGTGGGCAGCCCGTGCGCCGCGCGGTGACGCGAGTCGACGCCCCACCTGATCTGTGACCGCTCGACGAGCCGCACGACCCGCTCCAGGGCCCCGGCATCGAAGCCGAAGGTGCGTGCGACGGGCTCGAGTGAGGCCAGCGCGATCAGGTCGGTGCTCGTGGCTCGTGAGGCCGGCAGGTCGAGCAGGGTCAGGAGAACGGTGAGCACCTGGTTCTGCCGCTCCGTCGAGGGGCCTGCGATGCGGGCCCGCAGATCGTGCCCGGGGTGATGGCCGGGAGCGTCGACGGGTCCGAGGGCCGCCTCGAGCAGCGGCGCGTAGGCGGGCAAGTCGGTGCACAGCACGGCGACGTCACGCGGCTGCAACGTCGGGTCGGAGTCGAAGGCGTCGCACAATGCCTCGCGGAGCACCTCGACCTGGCGGTCCGGGCCGTGGCTGACGTGGATGCTGACCGAGCCATCGGGCTCGGCCGGCTCAACGGGCCGGCGGCCGGTGTGCAGCTGGTACTTGAGCGCCTCCAGCATGGTCGAGGGGTCCCGGACGGGCTCGGCGGGGGGACGGACGGTCACCGCGGCGCTGAGCCAGCCCTGCCAGCTTCGCGCGCGGGCCGTGCCATAGCGCTGCCGCAGCAGCGATCCCGCCCGATCCGTGGCCGCCCAGTCCGGGGATCCCAGCTGCCAGATGCGGACCGGTCGTCGCCCGGCCAGCGCGGTGAGCAGTTCGACGTCGGACGGCGGGGGCGCCTCGAGGCAGGCGAACCCCAGTGCGGTGGGCAGCGAGTCCTCCCGTGCCTCGTGCACGGCCCGGCAGAGCCGTTCGTGGCGCACTCCAGGGTGGGGCCAGTCGATCGTCGCCACCAGACGTTGCCACAAGAGGGCCTGCCACTGGTCATGGGCCGCCAGTGGTGCCCCGAGCGGATCGACCAGGGAACCCTGCGACCAGGACTGCACCATGGCGGGGCAGTGCCGCAGGTAGCTGCGGACCAGGCGGGTGTAGTCCTCGGCGGTGGCGACGAGGCGTCCGGGGGCCGGCCCGGGTGCCTCGCCGGGCCCGGGATGACCCGCGAGGTGCCGCTGGACGAGTGCGAACCAGGGTTCTGCGGCGCAGTCGCGCATGAGCGAGGCGACGTGGAGGACCAGACCATTCGAACGCCAGGGATCGGACTGTGGGTCAAGACCGAGCAGGTCGTGTTCGAACCGGGCACGCAGACCGCCCGGTGTCATGGTGTCGACACCGGCGAAGACCTGTGGGCCATCCGGAGCCGCCGCGATGAACTGCCCGATGCTGCGGCTGTGGGCCGCACCGGGAGTGACGAGCACGGGTACGGTGAAGGGATCGTTTGCGTGGGCGGCGAGGAACTCGCCGGCGTGGGCGCAGACGTCGGCCCAGGAGCGGCAGGCGGTGACGACTGCCCTGCCGGGCTCGTCCGGTGCTCGCGTGTACGCCATGGTCAACACCTTAGGCAGCGGCACCGACACCTGGGGCCGCCGTGTCCACGTGGGCGCTGCCGGCCCGGTGTGGACAACCGCCGGCAGGACATGAACGTGCCGGTGGTCGGTCCTAAGGTTGCCACCATGAATGGTCAGCCGCTCGACAGCGCATCCGCGTCGGCCGAACTCGACGAGTCCGTCCTGAACGGGCTCGATCCCGAGCAGCGGCAGGTCGCCACGACCATCGGCGGGCCCGTCGCGGTCATCGCTGGCGCCGGCACCGGCAAGACACGCGCCATCACGCACCGCATCGTGCACGCCGTGCTCACCGGTCAGCAGAAGGCCTCGGCGATCCTGGCCGTCACCTTCACGACGCGGGCCGCCGGTGAGATGCGGGCCAGACTCCGCGCGCTCGGCGCCCCCCGCGTCCAGGCGCGCACCTTCCACTCGGCCGCCCTGCGTCAGATCCGCTACTTCTGGCCGCGCGTGACCGGCACCGAGTTGCCAGAGGTCGCCGGGTCCACCTTCGGTCTGGTCGCCGAGGCCGCGTCGCGTGAGCGCCTCGGCACGGACACGGCTCTCATCCGTGACCTGACGGGCGAGATCAGCTGGGCCAAGTCCACGAACGTGCTGCCGGTGGACTACGCGGCCCTGGCCACCAGGGCCGGCCGTGCCGTCGCGGGCGTCGCCCCGGAGACCGTCGGCCGGGTCGCGGCCGAGTACGAGCGGGTGAAGTCCCGTCGCGGTGTCATGGACTACGACGACATCCTGCTGTGCGCCGTCGCCCTCATGCACGAGCACCCCGAGGTGGCCCAGGAGTTCCGTTCCGGCTACCAGCACTTCGTGGTCGACGAGTTCCAGGACGTCAGCCCGTTGCAGCACTCGCTGCTCACCCAGTGGCTCGGCGATGGTCAGGACATCTGCGTGGTCGGGGATCCCGATCAGGCCATCCACTCCTTCGCCGGCGCCGACCCGCGTTTCCTCACCCGCTTCGCGCGGGAATTCCCCGGTGCGACGGTACTGCACCTCGACCGCAACTACCGCTCGACACCGCAGATCATCAAGGTGGCCAACGACCTGCTGCATCCCCCGAGGCGGGCCGCCGTCGGCCAGGGCGTGGTACTGCGTCCCATGCGCCCCGCGGGGCCCGCCGTCGAGACGGTGTGCAGTTCCGACCAGGACGAGGAGGCCTCGATGCTGTCGGCCTGGCTCGTCGACCGGCACCGCCGGGGCACGCCCTGGTCCGAGATGGCCGTGCTGTACCGGGTGAACTCGCAGTCGCCGGTGCTCGAGGCCGCTCTCGCGCAGGCCCGCGTCCCCTACCAGGTGAGAGGAGCCGAGCGCTTCTACGATCGGGCCGAGGTCCGTGCCGCTCTCGCGGGCCTGCACGCGGCGGCCGAGTCCGATCCGGCCGCCCCGGCCCTCGAGGCCGTCGATGAGGTGCTGGGCGCCCTCGGCTGGAGCCCCGAGCCGCCCGCAGGCCAGGGGCGGGTCCGCGAACGGTGGGAGTCCTGGCAGGCCCTGCACGACCAGGTGGCCGAACTCACCGAACAGCACCCGGCGTCCCTGGGGCAGGCCGTGGCCGACCTGGACCAGCGTGCCGCGGATCAGCAGGCCCCGGTGGCCGATGGCGTCACCCTGTCGACACTGCACTCGGCGAAGGGCCTCGAGTGGGATGCGGTTGCGCTCGTCGGTGTGCAGGAGGGGCTGCTGCCCTTCTCCCTGGCCAGGACCACGCGACAGATCGCCGAGGAGCGAAGGCTCTTCTACGTCGGTCTCACGCGCGCCAGGCGCGACCTGCGCCTGAGCTGGGCCACCGGCGCGACCGGCCACCGCGGCCGCAGGAGGGCCTCGCGTTTCCTCGGCGGCCTGGTCGAGCCCACCGGGGGCGTCGATGAGGAGGCGGCGCCCGGCGCCCGAACACGCCGCCGCGGTGTCGCACGCTGCATGGTCTGCGGCAGGGCGCTGAGCACGGGAGCCGAGATGAAGCTCGGTCATCACGCCGACTGCGAGGTGCCCTTCGACGAGAACCTCTTCGAACGTCTCAGAACCTGGCGTCTGGCCGTGGCGAAACGCCAGTCCGTGCCGGCGTTCGTCGTCTTCACCGACGCGACGCTCATGGCACTGGCCCAGGACGCACCGCTCAGCGAACACGACCTGCTCCAGATCCGTGGCGTCGGGCGCGCCAAGGTCCGCCGGTACGGCGAGGATGTGCTGGCCATCCTCAAGGGCGCGGACGTGGACGACGTCCTCGCCTCGGCCGACGCGGACGGCTAGGACGCCTCGGCCTGCTGCCCGGCGTGCGTCTTGTCGGTCGGGGGCAGCCGGCCCCACCCGGGGGTGCAGATCAGGCAGTCCTCCTGAGGCGCCCTGCTCGGCCAGATTCCGCCACTGAACTCCACCGTGGGGCTGACGGTGCCCTCGTCGAGGTAGGCGGCGCTCACCGACCTGGTGATCGCGACCACCCAGTCGATCACGACGGCGGCTGGAATCGCCGCCTCGGCGGCGGGGCTGATGCCGCGGCCGATGGCCGGCCCCGCCGCACAGAAGGCGCAGCTCGTGGTGCCCGGCCTCACCAGCGGCCCGACACGTGCGTCGCGGTGATGGGCGCTGACGATCAGGTGCGGGATGCCCAGATGGCTGAGCAGCCACGACATGGCCGGGTCGGGTGTGGGCCGGGAGATCGCGACGATGACGAGATCGAGCCGGGTGTCATCGATGCTCATCCAGTGCTCGAGCCGGTCGACCCGGGGCACGGGGCCCTGCCGAGTGACCCGCTCGCCGTGACTGCTTCGCGGTGGCAGCGGCTCGGTGAAACCTCGGACCCAGTGCGTGGCGGCCACGGCGTGCCTGATGTGTTCGGCGCACGTGCCCTCCCCGATGACGCCGATCCGGGCCGGGCTGGGGCGGTACGGCTGTTTGCGGATCATCCCGAGGGACCGCAGTCGTCTCAGCAGGTCCTCGAACAGTTTCAGCTCAGCAGGGGACAGACCGCAGCAGGCGCCGTCGAGGGTGGTGCGGCCGTCGAGCCGCCGCAGGGCCTGGGTGAGGGGCCCCGCGGATCGGCCGGTGATCGCGACGCACCCCCGATCGGGGCCGTACAACTGGTACGCGGTGGCCGAGATGCGGACGACGTCGGCGTCGAGACGAAGCGTCCTGGGCGGCACGCGACGACCCTGCGGCATGCTGGACGTCGGGCTCTGCTGCGCCGTGGGGGCCGCGTCATTGCGGCGACCGGGGGTGGTGTGCATGCCCTTAGCGTCGCCCGTGGACGGGCCGATGTCCATAGTGTGGGGGAACCGGACAACACCTGAGGCGATTCGGACAACACCTGAGCCGGTCGGCGCATGGACGCGCCGGCCCGGAGCCCGCGACGGATCAGGTGCCGCGCGGCACGAACGGACCAGGTCCCGCATGGTGAGGGGCGGAACACCCAGTGGGTGTTCCGCCCCTCACCATGCCCGGCACGTGGCCGGGGAAGTCTCAGGCCCTGCCGAGGATGCGGTTCAGGTTCGTACCGCATTCGGGGCACTTGGCCTTGGCCATGCGAGTGCCCTTGTCATTCACGACGACCGTACCCCGGGCGTGACGCTTCTCCTTGCACTTGACGCAGTAGTACTCGCCCTCGTAGGTCTCGTCTGCCATATTTCCTCCTCGTTCGTTGTCCGTGCCGACCCGCTCCAGGCTGAGCGACGGAGGCCGGCGTGCGACCACAACTGTAGCCACAGCCTGGGAGCGAAGCCGACGCGCCGAACCCCGGTCAGGGAAGGTCTCGGGACGGCTCCGGGTCACGATGATTTCGCCCACAGCGGATTCAAGCCTTGTGACGAGGAACAACGGTTCCCAGCAGGGGCTCGGCGCGACTACCCCGAGAGGACGCGTTGACCGTGGTGGCGGGCTCGCGAACCGCTCGCCGTGCCGGCCGCCGGCCCCATCGGCAGCCGGGCAGCCTCATCGGGACGCAGGCGCAGAGGAAACCCCCGGCGGCTCCTCATCTGCCTTCCCCTGCAGAGAGAACACCGAACCGGGGGTTCTCGTGAACCATATCGGGCCGTCGTCGGAGGCGTCAAATCGGCGCCGGCACCGTGCTGGGAACCGTGCGCGACGGTGGTTAAGCTGAGCCGGTGAGCGGTGATGAACGGACGGTGCGGGCAGTCAGAAGGGGCGTCACCGACACGATCGTCCCGGTCCCCGCCGGCGTCACGTTGCCCGCCGGGGTGGACCGGGTCGTTCTGCGGCGCAGCGCACGTCGCCGCCGCAGCGTGGCCGCCCGCCGCGAGGACGGGCGGATCGTCGTCATGGTCCCCGCTTCGATGAGCAGCGCCGAGGAGACGCGGTGGGTGCGTGAGATGGTCGAGCGCATCGCCACGCGCGAGCAGCACCGGGCGCAGGAGGCCGGTGACGACGGGCTCATGGCCCGGGCGGCCAGGGTCCGCAGGGCGTACGTCCCCGAGGCGCCGGATCCCGTCAGTGTCCGCTGGGTCTCGAATCAGCGGACACGCTGGGGCTCGTGCACATCGGCCAACCGCACGATCAGGCTCTCCGACCGGATGCGCACCATGCCCGACTGGGTCATCGACGCCGTCCTCGTCCACGAACTGGCCCACCTGGTGCACGCCGACCATGGACCGCAGTTCCGCCGTATCGAGCGCCGCTACGGACTCATCGAGAAGGCCAACGGTTTCCTCGAGGGCTGGGACGCGGGTGTCGCCGCCACTCGCCGCGGCGGCTGACGGGAACGAAGGGGTCAGGCGGGCTCGGCAGGACCGGGCTCGGGGTCATGGCCCGGGTCGTCCCCCCGGTCGTGCTGCTCGAGGAGTCTGCTCAGTTCGAGATCCCAGTCGGCGCCGGCCTCGGCGGAGTGGGACTCGCCTTGAACGAAACCGATCGGGTCCTCGATGTCCGCGGCCGACGGCATGAGATCGGGATGACTCCACAACTGGTCCCGGCCGGCGACACCGCGGTCCGCGAGCACGACCTGCCAGAAGCGGGCGCTCTCGCGCACGAGGCGGGGACGCAGCTGCAGGCCCAGCAGGGCGTTGGTGATCTTCTCGGTCGGCCCGTTCGTCGCGCGGCGCCGCCGGACGGCCTCGAGCAGCGCCGGCTCGTGGGTGAGCCACTGCCCGCAGGCCTCGTGGGCCACGGCGTCGACCCAGCCCTCGACGAGGGCGAGCAGCGTCTCCAGGCGTGCCAGGATGTCCTCCTGCTCGGGGGAACGGGTCGGTTTGAAGAGCTTGCCCTGCAGCTGCTCGGAGATCTCGGCGAGCTTGCCGGGTGTCATCTCGGAGACGTCGCCGATGTCGATCGTGTCGCTGATGGCGCCCGTGTCGATCGTGATCTCACGGGCGTAGTGCTCGATGAGCGCCAGCATCTGCGGGGCGAGCCATTTCACGGAGGAGAACAGTCGCTGGCGGGCCGCCTCCCTGACGACGATGTACATGAGCGTGTCCTCGTCCGGCAGGCCCAGCCCCTTGACGAAGGCCTCGGCGTTGGTCGGCAGCAGGACCACGCGCGGTGCCGACAGCAGCTGCAGTCCGAGCTCGGCGCCGCTGATGACCTCGGTGGAGATCTCGCCGATGGCCCGGGCGAGCTGCGAGGTGTACATCTGGCCGGCCGCCATCCGCATGACCGGGGTGAGCATGCCGGTCAGCTGGGCCATCTCGGGTATCTCGGCGGCGGCCTCCCCGCCGAGATCCGAACTCATGGCCTCGGCGATCGAGGTGACGACGGGTTCGACGATCGCACGCCACGAGTCCATCGTGTCCTCGATCCACTGGGCACGGCTCCATGCCTGCGCCGGGGCGGGGCAGGCCTCGAACGAGACGACCGGATCGAGCCAGGACTCGGCCAGGCGATGCGAATCGGCCAGGTGCGTGCGCTGGGTCTGGGACGGCACGGGATCGGAACCGAGCGACGCCGCGACCTGACGCGCGGTGCGGCGGGCCATCGTCCAGTCGATTCCCGTCGCCGACTCGGAGCCGGCCTGCGCCTGGGCCATCATCGACTGGAACTGCCCCATCATGGCGCCCAGGTTCATGCCGCCCTCGGGCAGGCTGATGCCGAGCTGGCGCAGCAACTCACTGAGCGGATCCTCGCCGGGCTCACCGGGGGAACGGCTGATGTTGTCATCGCTCATGACAGGGCTCCTCGTGGTGCGACGCGGCCGGCCCGGCCGCAGCATGCCTCCATTCAAGCGCGCCCGATCAATGCCGGGGCGGCGGCCCGTCCTCCTGACCGGCGATTGCGGTGCGGCACCCCTGGTGGGCCCATGGGCGATGGGTAGACTTCCAGGGCATGGACACAGCCGTTCCGGTGACGACACGCAGGGGGACCCGGGCATGACACGTCAGACCTGGACGGCAGTCGTCTCGGCCCTGGTCCTCATCATTCTTGCCGGGGTCATCGCCTTCACTCCGATTCCCTACGTCGCGTGGGACCCGGGCGTCACGAATGACGTGCTCGGCCAGTTCGACGGGGCCGATGAGATCACGGTCCACGGCGCCGAGACGGCCGAGACCTCGGGAAGCCTGTTGCTCACCTCGGTGTCGGTCACCTCGTCCAGTGCGACGCTGACCCTGCCCTCGGCGCTGTTGTCCTATGCGCGTCAGGTCCGCGATGTCGTGCCCAGGGACTGGGCCTATCCGGTGGGACGCAGCGGGGCGGACCTGTCCGGCGATGCGGCGATGCGGCTGAACGAGGCCCAGGAGAGCGCAACGGTCGCGGCCCTCAACGCGGCCGGGATCGCCGTGCAGGAGAACCCGGTCGTCGACTCGGTCTCCACCGGCGGGCCCTCCTACGAGCTGCTGCAGACCGGCGACATCATCGAGACGGTCAATGACACGGCCGTGCGCACCGCCGACGAGGTCAACACCGTCATTCGTTCACTGGCTGTTGGGGCCACAGCGGATTTCGGCATCGTGCGGGGCGGTTCGACAATGACCGTCTCGGTCATCACGCAGGCGAGCTCGACCGACCGTTCCGTACCGCGGGTCGGGGTCACGATGCGGCCCGGCTACCGGTACGAGCCGCAGGTCGAGTTCAACGTCCCGGACGTCGCCGACGAGAGTTCCGGTCTCGTGCTGTCGCTGGCCATCTACGACAAGCTGCGCAGCGAGGATCTCATGAGTTCGCGCGTTGTTGCGGGAACCGGCACCATTGAGGCCAACGGAACCGTCGGGGCGGTCTCCGGGATCGCCGAGCGCATGAGCGGTGCCGAGCGAGACGGCGCAGAGGTCTTCCTGGTCCCCGCGGCGAACTGCTCCGAGGCGACCGAGGTCACCACGGGGATGGAGATCGTCAGGGTGTCACGACTGTCCGACGCCGTGTCATCCCTCGATGCCCTGTCCCAGGGGCGCGCCGAGGCGGTGCCGAGGTGCTAGAAGAGGCCATGACCACAGGCCACTCATGAGGGGAGGAGTCCAATGAGTTCCGAGTCCCAGGACCATGCGGGGGCCGGCGGCCCGACACCGGCCCAGGAGCCCCTGGCGGCAGCCCTGATCGAGATCGAGCGCTACGTCGGGGCCTCCGGGTGGGACCAGCCGGCCCGGCTGTTCGCGTTGGCGCCGACCGCCCGGCTTCTCGAGGCGGAGCCCTCCCTGGCAGGCCGGCTCACGGTGAGCGCGCCCGACCAGTTGTCCTCGATCGAGCAGGACGACTTCCATCCCGGCCAGGACGTCCTGGCCGGTCTGGCCGCCATCGCCTGGCCGGGAACGGTGACGGGCTGTGCGGTGTGCACCGAGCGCTCCTTCCTGCCCGCCGGCCACGAGGCCGAGATCCCCGACGATCCCGATGAGGCCGCCGACTTCGTGGCCTCGCACCCCTCACGCGAGGACATCCGCGTCGTCATGGGCGCCCTGCGTGACGGCACCACCTACGGCGTGGCCAGGCTGGCCAGCCATCCAGACGAACTCCTGGCCGGTGACCACCTCGTACCGGCCCTGTCCAGCGCCCTCGTGCGCACCTTCGAGTGGGAGGACACCGATCAGGCATGAGCACCGCATCGCAGGCCAAGAAGTCACCGCGTCACCACACGGCACTGGGCATGACCCTCGTCATCCTCGTGGCGGTCATCGTCGTGTGGTGGATCGTCAGCGAGTTCGTCACCGACTGGATGTGGTTCCGCAACCTGCACTTCGGTCAGGTCTTCACCACTCGGTTGGTCACGGGCGCGGTCCTTGCCGTCGGTCAGGGCCTGCTGCTGGGCGGTGTCTGCGCGCTCAACATGGCTCTCGCCTGGCGCAAACGGCCCCAGCGCACCATCAGCGACTCGCCCACCCTCGACCACTACCGGGCGGCCCTGGCCAGGCGCACGGCGGTGATCATCGCCATACCCTCACTGGTCATCGCGCTCGGGGGCGGCTCGCTGGCAGTGACCCACATCGACGAGACCCTCGCCTTCCTCCACCGCACGCCCTTCGGCCAGTCCGATGCGTATTTCGGCAAGGACGTCTCCTTCTACGTCTTCACCCTGCCCTTCCTGAGGTACATCGTCTCGGTCCTGCTGGCGGCCCTGATCATCGGGACGCTTGCCGCGGCCGTCGTCCACATCATCACCGGCTCGCTGTACGCCTCCCCGGTCGCGGTGCGCCCGCAGACCGCCGATGAGGAGGGCGTCCATCCGCCGACCGTCGAGCTGAAGAACCCGTTCAGCGCGGCGGCCCAGGTGCACCTGTCGGTGATGCTCGGCCTCATCATGGTCGTCTACGGCTTCCAGCGCCTGCTGTCCCGCTACGAGTTCGCGGTCAGCGACAACGACGCCCTGTTCACCGGCATCGGCTACACCGACGACCATGCGCGCATCACGGCCCGCCTCATCATCGCCATCATCGCGTGGATCTGCGCGCTCATGTTCTTCGCCAACGTCCGGCTCAAGATGTGGCGTGTGCCCGGCACCGCGATCATCCTCATGATCGTCTCCAGCCTCATCATCCAGGGCGTCTACCCGGTCGCGATCCAGCAGTTCACGGTGCGCCCCAGCGAGGTCAACCAGGAGCGCAGCTACATCGAACGCCAGATCGAGGCGACGAGGGCGGCCTATGACATCGAGGACGTGACGATCTCGGACTACTCCGCCGAGACGAATGTCAGCGCCGGTCAGCTGCGCTCCGACGCCGAGGCGCTTCCCGGCATCCGGCTCATGGATCCGGCGTTGATCGGCGAGACCTACGAACAGCTGCAACAGGTACGCGGCTACTACCAGTTCCCCTCCGTGCTCGACGTCGACCGCTACGACGTCGATGGCGACACCACGGACACGATCATCGCGGCCCGCGAGATCAACATCGCGGGCCTGCCCGACCAGAGCTGGATCAACACGCACACCGTCTACACCCACGGGTACGGCGTGGTCGCCTCCTACGGCAACCGCAGCTCGTCAAACGGTGAGCCCGTGTGGATCGAGGGCGACATTCCTCCCGAGGGCGAACTGGACATCGACGAGTCCCGGATCTACTACGGCGAGTCCGAGAGCCAGTGGGTCGTCGCGGGCAACGTGGAGGGTGCGACACCCATCGAGCTCGACACCCCCGGCGGCTCCGAATCCGGCGGCGAGCAGCACTACACCTACACCGGGGCCGGTGGCGTGGCGATCGGCAACTACGTGATGCGCGGCATGTACGCCACCAAGTTCGCCGATCTGAACCTGCTGCTGTCGAGCAACGTGAACTCGGCCTCACGCATCCTGTACAACCGCACTCCCCGTGAGCGCATCGGCGAGGTCGCCCCATGGCTGACCGTCGACCAGGACCCGTACCCGGCGGTCGTCGACGGGCGCGTCGTGTGGATCGTCGACGCCTACACCACGAGCGCGGACTACCCGAACGCGCAGCACGTCAACCTGCAGGAGACCATCTCGGACTCGGCGCGCCAGAACGCCGGCGAGGACACGCAGATCAACTACATGCGCAACTCGGTCAAGGCCGTCGTGGACGCCTTCGACGGAACCGTCGACCTCTATGCGTGGGACACCGACGACCCGGTCCTGCAGACCTGGATGAAGGTCTACCCGGGCCTGCTGAAGGACCGGGGCGACATCTCCGAGGACCTGATGAGTCATCTGCGCTATCCGCAGGACCTGTTCAAGGTTCAGCGCCAGGTTCTCGGCCGCTACCACATGGAGAACCCCGACAGCTGGTACAACCAGTCGGATCTGTGGGTGGTCCCGGCGGATCCGCGAGACTCCAGCGGCGCCTACGAACCGCCCTACTACCTGTCGATCAAGTGGCCCGGCGACGAGTCCCCGATGTTCAGCCAGACGGCCGTCTACGTGCCGAAGAACCGCGAGAACATGGCCGCGTACATGTCGGTCGTGGCCGACGCGTCGAGTCCGGACTACGGCAAGATCCGGGTCCTGAAACTCTCCGACACGGCTCAGGTGCCGGGGCCGAACCAGACCTACAACGCGATCGTCTCCGACCAGCAGGTGGCCGACAAGCTGCTGCCGTTCATCGGCCAGGGCTCGGACAGCTCGGCCGACGCGCTCTACGGCAATCTGCTGACACTGCCGCTGGGCAATGGCCTGATCTACGTCGAACCGATCTACACCCAGCGCAAGTCGGCGGCATCGGGTTCCTCGGCCGGCACTTACCCGGTGTTGCGCTTCGTCGTCGTCCGGTTCGGCACGCACATCGGTATCGGCGACACCCTGCAGGAGGCCCTCGACTCGGTCTTCGCCGGTGACGCCGGCGCGAGCACCGGTGAGGACGTGGACCAGCAGTCCTCCGGCGACTCGGGTTCCACCGAGCAGCTGACGAACGAGGAGGCCGCCAAACAGCTGCTGCAGGAGGCGAACGACGCCTTCACCAAGGCGGACGAGGCCCTCAAGAACGGCGACCTGGGGGAGTACCAGACCCAGATCGAGACCGCCCAGTCCAAGGCCCAGGAGGCCTACCGGCGGCTCAACGGCTGACCCGTCGCCCGTCCCGCGCGGGGGAGCGGTGTGGTTCCTCCGGGCCACCTGGCCCGGAGGAACCACACCCGGCTCGTCACAGCACGGGGTCGATGACCTCGACCTGGAAGCCGTAGCTGCGCAGGTCGGGCACGAGCCTGGAGGCGTCGCCGCACAGCACGGCACGCATCATGCCCTCCTGGGTGGCCTTGCCGACGGTCGCCTCGAAGGCCGCCGTGGCCTGGTTGGCGTTCGTCGCGGCGAGCCTCTCGTTCAGCTCGTTGACCCAGTTGACGTCGACCCGGTGCGAGGCCAGGACGCTCGCCTGTGCGGCGATCGCATCGGCGGTGTCGTAGCGCAGCGGCGCGATGCCCACCATGAAGCGCACCGCGTCGTCGGCCTCCGACTTCTCCAGCGGCCGGCGCGACAGGTCGAGCAGCTCGAAGACGCCGCGGAACGCCCTCGCCGCCACCTCGGTGCGGAAACTCGCCTGAATGGAGAAACTGCCGTTGAACCTGCTCGCGGCCAACCCGGCCTGCACGCCGTAGGTGAAGCCGTGCTTCTCCCGCAGCTCCATGTTGAGCCGGCTGCCGAACAGTCCGCCGACGGCGCTCGTCGCGACCTGCATCGGCGCCCAGTTCTCCCACTCGCGCCCCGGCACGATGAGGCCGACGCGCATGTCGGCGGCGACCGCTTCGGGGCGGTCGATGACGTAGGTGGGGCAGGGGCCCTCTGCCGGGATCGGGGGCTGCGCGCCGCTGCGTACGCCGGTTGCGGGCCAGGCCCCGAAGATCTCGGCCGCGTGCTCGACGAGTCCGTCGGGCAGGGCGCCGGCAAGGATCAGCGTGGCGCCATCGGCGCGCCACCAGCGGTCGTGAAAGGCGCGTACGTCCTCAGCCGTGATCGTCGGCACGGTGGTCGACGTGCCCGCAGCGGGCAACTGCTGACGGCTACCGGTGACCCAGCTCTTCTGGGCCAGGCCGATCGTGGCCATGGCCGCCGAGTTCGCCCGTTGCTGCTCGATCTCGGTGAGGCGCAGTGCCTTGTGGCGGGCCACGTCGGAGTCGGCGTAGGCGGGGGTGCGGACGATCTCGTCGAGCAGGTCGATGCCGGCCAGCGCATAGGGGGCCGCGACGTCGATGCCGCAGCGGGTGTCCCAGGACCCGGCCGAACTGTCGAAGACCGCACCGATGTCCTCGATGCGTCGGGCGAGGGCCTCACCGGGATGGTCGACCGAGCCCTCGTCGCAGCACCGGGCAGCCAGATGAGCGACACCCTCCTTGCCGGCGGGTTCGTCGGTCAGCGCGACGTCGAAGACGATCTCGGCGGTGATGACGTACTGACCGGGCAGGTCGTAGGCCCAGATGCACATGCCGTTGTCGAGGTCGATGACCCTGGGCAGGGGGAATCGCCACGTGCTGGTCGGGTCGACAGGGGGGCGCAGGATCTCAGAACTCATCGGGCATCCTCGGCTTCATAGATGAGCACCGCTCGGTGCTCCGGGGCCAGCCAGGTACCGGCGGCCTCGGCTATCTGATCGGCTGTGACCGCGTGCATGCGGGTCAGCAGGCTGTTGACCATGTGCGGGTCGCCGGACAGGCTGGCGAAGCCGCTGATCTCGTCGGCGCGGGAGTCGACGCTGGCCAACCGGGTGAGCCATTCACGGTCGAAACCGGCATTGACCCGGGCCAGTTCCGCCTCATCAGGACCCTGCTCCGCCAGCCGGACGAGTTGCTCGAGGATCGCCTCGCAGAGTTCCTGGGGGCTGTGACCCGAGCGCACCCTGGCGCTGAGCGAGGCCATCGAGACGCCGCGGGCGAGACCGAAATCACCGGAGCCGACGGCGTCGGCGATCTCGCGGTCACGGACCAGCAGGCTCGGCAGCCGGCTGGACTGGCCGGACGCCAGCACCGCGAGCGCCTGCTCGACGGCGTAACGCTGGGGAGAGTTGAAGTCCGGGCTGCGCCAGCACAGGTGCACCATCGTGCTGGGCACGGCACGTCGCACCTGGATCGTGGGGACGTCCTCGTGCCGGGGCAGGGGCGCGAAGGGGCGAGCGTCCTGGGCGGGCGCGGCCGGTATGTCCGCGAAGTACTTCTCGACCAGCCCGACCGCCTTGTCGGCCCCGACCGGACCCGACAGGGTCAGGACGGCGCCCCCGGGGTGGTACCAGCGCCGGTAGAAGCCCTGCACGTCCGACAGTGAAGCGGCGTCCAGGTCGCTCATCGACCCGATCGTGGGGTGGCCGTACGGGTGCTCGGGTGGGAAATTCAGTTTCAGCAGCAGTTCGAGCTGATCGCCGTAGGGAACGTTGTCGTAGCGCTGGCGTTTCTCCTCCTTGACCACTTCGACCTGGGTGTCGAAGTTGGCCTGGTTCACCGCCAGCGTGCTCATGCGGTCCGCCTCGAGCCACAGCGCCAGCTCGAGGGCGCCCGGTGGAACCGTCTCGAAGTAGTTCGTGCGGTCGAAGCTGGTCGTCGCGTTGGCGCTTCCCCCGGCCGACTCCATGAGGGCCAGGTGCTCACTGGCCGCCACGTGCGCCGACCCGGCGAACATGAGGTGCTCGAACAGGTGGGCGAAACCGGTCACGCCCAGGGTCTCGTCGCCCGAGCCGACGGCGTACCAGAGGTTCACCGCCTCGGCCGGTGCACCGGGGTCGTGGTTGACGATGACGCGTAACCCGTTGTCCAGGTCGTGTTCGACGATTTCGTAGTCGAGAGCGATGTGCGGCACGGAGTCATTCTACGAGTGCCTCCCAGCCGGCACTCGCAGGGCGGACTCCGATCCGCTCGCCCCCGGACCTGTTCGCCCAGAGTAATAAACAAGGCTGATAATGGATTAAATCCGTCCAAAAATAAACCCGGGATGCTCCTGATAATTATCATGACGCCCATGACGGACTCGCAGCACAGCACCATCGCCGGCCCCGGCTGCTCCCGCCGTACCATGGTGGTGAGCAGGGGGTGGGTCCAGGGCGTCATCCTGGTGATGCTCTTCGGATTCACGGTCATGGGCATCCTCGCCTGGCGCACCTACACCGACTCGATTCCCGTTCCCGACAAGGTCACCGACCAATCCGGGGAGGTGCTGTTCACCGGGGACGACATCGCCGCGGGCCAGGAACTGTTCCAGAACCGCGGTCTGATGCAGTACGGATCGGTGCTGGGCCACGGCGGCTACCTCGGACCCGACTTCACCGCGGACTACCTGCGCCGGGCCAGTGACCGCACGCTGCAGGCGTACCGGGACGAGGGCGTCGCAGACCCGTCGGCCGCCACCATCACGGACTGGCGCACGAACCGTTACGACGAGGACAGCGGGGTGCTCCGGTTCTCCGAGCACCAGACGGACGCCTACCGGGAGCTCACCGGCTACTACGCCGGCTACTTCGGGCAGGACTCGCACGATCTCGGCCTGCTCGCCGACGACATCACCGATCCTGAGCAGATCCACCAGCTGGTGAGCTTCTTCGCCTGGACCGCCTGGGGCGCGGCGGCCCAACGACCGGGGCAGGACTACTCCTACACGAACAACTGGCCGGCCGAGAGCAACGTTGCCAACGAGCCCACGGCCGACATGGTGCTGTGGTCGGCGCTGTCCCTGCTCGTGCTCCTCGGGGGTATCGGCGTGATGTTCGCCATTTACGGACGGTGGAGCGCCAGGATCGGCTGGCACGCCTCGGACGCCCCGTCGATCTCCTTCATCCCGCCGTCCAGGGTGGGGCTCACCAGGTCCCAGCGTGTCACGGCCTGGTTCTGGGTGGCGATATCGGCGCTGTTCCTGCTGCAGACCATCGTGGGTGCGGCGGCCGAGCACTACAGGGCCGACATCACGAGCTTCTTCGGTTTCGACCTGGCCAGCTGGTTCCCCTACAACCTGGCGCGCACCTGGCACGTCCAACTCGCCCTGCTGTGGACGGCGGCCTCCTTCCTGGCCGGGGGCATCTTCCTCGCCCCCTTCATCTCGGGCAGGGAACCCAGGGGCCAGAGCAGATGGGTCGGTGTGCTGTTCTGTGCCGTCTGCTTCGTCGTGTTCGGCTCGCTCGCGGGCGAGATGCTGTCGATCTACGGGGTCTCATGGGCCAGCGGGCCGCTCCTCGGCCAGCAGTGGGAGTACCTGGACCTGCCCAAGGTCTTCCAGGCCGCGCTGACGCTCGGCATGTTCCTCTGGGTGTTCATCATCGTCCGAGCCATCCGGGGCAGGCTGCGCGCCGAATCGCACGGCAATCTGCCCTGGGTGTTCTTCTTCTCCGCCCTGTCCATCCCCGCCTTCTACGCGGTCGGCATGCTCGCCGGTACGACGACACAGATCTCGGTGGCCGAGTACTGGCGCTTCTGGGTGGTCCACCTGTGGGTCGAGGACTTCCTCGAACTGTTCACCACCGTCATGGTCGCGTACATCTTCGTCATGCTCGGCGTGGTGCGCGAGAAGGTCGCCCTGGGAATCATCTACATGGACGTCATCCTCTACTCCGTCGGCGGCGTACTCGGCACCATGCACCACGTCTACTTCTCCGGCACCCCGAGCTCGAACATGGCGGTCGGTGCGGTCTTCTCGGCCGCCGAGGTCATCCCGCTGACCTTCCTGACCGTCGAGGCCTGGGCGTTCATGCAGTTGGGTGCCAGACGAGAGGCCAGGTCGAGCACCCCGTTCCCGCACCGCTGGTGCGTCATGTTCCTCGTGGCCGTGGGTTTCTGGAACTTCGTCGGTGCGGGTCTGTTCGGCTTCCTCATCAACCTGCCCATCGTCTCCTACTACGAGATCGGCACGGCACTGACGGCCAACCACGCGCACGGCTCCATGATGGGCGTCTACGGCATGATGGCGATGGGCCTGGCGATGTTCGCCCTGCGCTACCTCATCCCGCAGGACAAGTGGGACGACAGGCTCGCCAAGGTCTCCTTCTGGTGCTCCAACATCGGGCTCGCCTGGATGGTCTTCGTCACCCTGCTGCCGCTGGGGGCGCTCCAGCTGTACCGTTCGGTCGGCGCCGGATACTTCGAGGCGAGATCGCTCAACTACATCACCGAGCACAAGAACGTCGTACTCGAATGGCTGCGGATGCCGGGCGACCTCGTCTTCATCCTCGGCGGTGTCCTGCCCTTCCTCGTCATGGCGGTCCGCGGCTGGATCCACCGTCACGAGGGGCGCACCGTGGACGAACTGCCCGTCGAACGGCTGTTCGTCGAGGTGGGCTCGGACGGACACGGGTACGCCCCGATCGCGAGCGTGGACTGACCATGGACGAGATGGGCGCCCAGGTCTACCTGTCCTGCCTCTACGCGGTCGTCCTCGTCGCCTTCGCCTGGGGGCTGGACGTGCTGGGGCGGCGCAGCAACCAGCGGTCCCGGGAGTGGCGGACCAGTACCTTCGTCTTCCACGAGGACCACGGCGCGTGGAAGTGCCACCAGGACCAGTGGCTGTGGCCCGCCAGCTTCGACCCGGAGAAACGCGTCATCCGCTACCGGGGGCAGGACGAGATCTGCGGGCGCTGCCCCGTCAAGAGGGACTGCGCGCCACGGCTGGGTCCGCGTGAGATCACCCAGCCGGTCGATCCCTGGCCGCACTCCGAGGCGGGGGTGTTCCACCGGGGCATGAGCCTTGCGATCATGGCCGCCGGTGCAGCGCTCCCGGCGGCCATGCAGGCCGTGGCGAACGGGCTCGCTCAGCGCATCGCGCTCGGCGCGGCCGTCGCCTTCGTCGTCGTGGCCGCCTGGCCGATGATCCGCTCGCTGCGCACCACACCGGTCAACGCGCCCGAGGACCTGCCCCTCGAGTCCTCCGTCCCCGACGATGATGCCGGCCCGGTCATGACCACCGGGACGGGGAAACGGACCACGGCTCAGCGGGTCAGGACTCACGGCGTGCACGGACAGGCTCAGACGGACCGCGCCGCCGATGAGGCCACGCGCCTCATCGAACGCTACGCACCCGCATGGTCGAGCGGACGCACCCGTTATCACTCGACCCTTGACGACACCGACAGGAGCTGACCGTGGGCAGTACTCAGTGGTTCTTCACCCTCATCGCACTCGTCATTCTCGTGGCCGGCCTCCTGGTCACCTGCCTGAAGATCATCCCCGAGTACGAGCGGGCCGTCATCTTCCGCCTCGGCAAGGTGAGGCCGCTGCACGGGGCGGGCCTGGCCCTCATCGTCCCCGGCCTGGACAGGATCGTCCGGGTCGACACGAGGACGGTGACCCTGACGATCCCGCCGCAGGAGATCATCACCCGCGACAACGTTCCGGCCCGGGTCAACGCCGTCGTCCTGTTCAATGTCACCGATCCGATGAACGCGGTGATGAACGTGGAGAACTACGCGGTGGCGACCAGCCAGATCGCCCAGACCACGCTGCGCACCGTGCTCGGGCGCGCCGACCTCGACACCCTGCTGGCCCATCGCGAGGGGCTCAATCGCGATCTGCGCGAGATCATCGAGGTGCAGACCTCCTCCTGGGGCGTCGACGTGTCCGTGGTCGAGATCAAGGACGTGGAGATTCCCGAGGCCATGCAGCGGGCGATGGCCCGCGAGGCCGAGGCCGAGCGTGAGCGTCGCGCCAAGGTGATCAACGCCCGCGGCGAGCTCCAGGCGTCCGGCGAACTGAGGCAGGCCGCCGACGTGCTCTCGGCCAGCCCCGCCTCCCTGCAACTGCGGTACCTGCAGACGCTGCTCGAGCTCGGTGCCGACCAGAACTCGACGGTCGTCTTCCCTCTGCCCATGGACCTGATCGGCCCCCTGCTGTCGCGCACCCTCGACCAGGACCGGTGAGCGGCCCCTGGCGGGTGCGGACCACTAGCATGGGCCCATGACGTGGCAGCGCAGCATTCCCGGACTCCTGACCCGCGAGGTCCGGATCAACGTCCCCCTCGACCACTCCAATCCCGCGGACGAACGCGGCATCACCATCTTCGCCAGGATCGTCGCTGCCCCCGACGGCACCGACCGCCCCTACCTGGTCTTCCTGCAGGGCGGGCCAGGGTGCGAGTCCCCCCGTCCCGGGCTCGACCCGATGTGGCCGGGCTGGCTGCGCCGTGCCCTTGACGACTACCAGGTGGTACTGCTCGACCAGCGCGGCACCGGACTGTCGAGCCCGATCAGTGAGCCGCTCGGGTCGGCGGCCGACCAGGCCGAGTACCTCACGCATCTGCGTGCCGACGAGATCGTCGCCGACTGCGAGGACCTGCGCGCCCACCTCGGGGTCGAGCGCTGGGCGGTGCTGGGCCAGTCCTTCGGCGGTTTCACCGCCGTCCACTACCTGTCGACCCGCCCCGACGCGCTGCTGGCGGTCTACTTCACCGGCGGCCTGACCGGTGTCGGCCACAGCGCCGAGGACATCTACACCGCCTGCTACGAGACGATGGCCGGGAAATCACTGGAGTACTACCGGCGGTTCCCCGAGGACCGCGACCGCGTCGCACGGCTGGTCGACCTGGCCGCCCAGGAGGCCCTTCGCACCCCCAACGGCGACGTGGTCGGGCCGTCCCGCATCCGCTCACTCGGCCACCTGCTCGGCGCCTCGGGCGGGGCCGAGAAGCTGCACTACCTGCTCGAACGCGATCCGGGGTCACGCGGCTTCCGCTACGACCTGGCGGACCTGCTGCCCTTCGGCGGACGCAACGTGCTGTACACGGTGATCCACGAGTCGAGCTACGCCGACGGCGTGGTGACGAACTGGGCGGCCGCCCGCACGCTGCCCGAGGCCTTCCGGGCCGATCCGACCCTGCTGACCGGAGAGCACGTCTTCCCCGAATGGTTCGACGAGGACTCCTCGCTGCGCCCCTGGAAGCACAGCGCCCAGCTCATCGCCGAGCACCCCTGGCCCAGGCTCTATGATCCGCAGGCGCTGGCCGAGGCCGATGTGCCGTGCGCCGCAGCCGTCTACGCCCACGACGCCTACGTGCCCCTGCACCACTCGCTCGAGACGGCGGCGCTGCTCCCGGACATGCACGTCTGGATCACCAGCGAGTACGAGCACAACGGCTCGAACGCCTCGGGCGGGGCGGTCCTCGACCGGCTCATCAGGCTCGCCGACCGAACCCTGGTCCGCTGAACGAGGCCGGGCGCCACGCGCCCGCGTTCGAGTGCAGGGGCGTCCCGGCGGCCCGGATAATCTTGGTGCCACGTGCGCCGACAGTTGGGGGACACACCATGGCCCATCGCATTCGAACCACCCACGTGGGCTCCCTGCCCCGTCCCGACGAACTGCTGGAGGCGAATGCCCGACGGTCCGGGGGCGCCATCGACGACGAGGAGTTCGCCTCGGTCCTCGGCGCCAGCGTCGAGCAGGTCGTCGCCCGCCAGCGCGAGATCGGCCTCGACATCGTCAACGAGGGCGAGTACGGCCACATCACATCCGGGGCAGTCGACTACGGCGCGTGGTGGAACTACTCATTCACCCGCCTGGGCGGCCTGACGATGACCGACGAGGACCGCTGGGCGAACCCCGAGATCGTGCGTTCGACGCCGGGCAACCCACGGCTCACGTCCTTCCCCGACCGCCGCGACCGCGCGGCCTTCCGCGCCGCCTACGAGGACCCGGATTCGGGCATCCTCACCGGACGCGCCTCGGTGGGGAACCCCAAGATCACCGGTCCGCTGACCTACATCGGTTCCGAGGCCGTCGACGCCGACATCGAGCTGCTGCTCGAGGGCCTGGCCGACAACGGGCTGTCCCCGGCAGACGGCTTCATCGCCGCACTCAGCCCGGGGTCGGCTGCGCGGGTGAGGAACGAGTACTACGACAGCGACGCCGACCTGCTGGCCGCCTGCGCCGATGCGATGCATGAGGAGTACAAGGCGATCACCGACGCCGGCCTGACCGTGCAGATCGACGCCCCCGACATCGCCGAGAGTTGGGACCAGATCAACCCGGAACCGACCGTCAGTGACTACCGCGACTTCATCGGCCTGCGCATCGACGCGATCAACCGGGCCCTGGAGTCCATCCCCGCCGACCAGGTGCGCCTGCACGTCTGCTGGGGCTCCTGGCACGGTCCGCACACCACCGACATCCCGTTCGCCGACATCATCGACCAGGTGCTGTCGGTCAGGGCCCACGGCTACTCCTTCGAGGCCGCCAACGCCCGGCACGAGCACGAATGGAGGCTGTGGCACCATGTCCCGCTGCCCGAGGACAAGGTCATCATCCCCGGCGTCGTCTCGCACTCGACCAATGTGGTCGAACATCCCGAACTCGTCGCCGAACGCATCATGAACTTCGTCTCGGCGGTGGGGCCGGATCGTGTCATCGCCTCGACGGACTGCGGGCTGGGCGGCCGCATCCACCCGCTCATCGCCTGGGCGAAGCTCGAATCACTCACCGAGGGCGCCCGGCTGGCCACCACACGCCTGAACGACTGAGAAGGAGCACACCATGAGCAGAGGCGCCGAGAGCATCGAGATCACCGACAACGCCGAGCGGCACCGCTACGAGGTTCTCGTCGACGACGCCGTCGCGGGCTTCCTGGAGTACTCGGTGGACGGTGAGGTCGTGACGATGCCGCACACGGTCGTCGACCCGGCGTTCTCAGGCCGCGGCCTGGCCGGGATGCTGGCCCGCCGGGCACTCGACGACGCCGCTGCTGCCGGCCGGACCGTGGTGCCCACGTGCTCCTTCGTCGCCCGGTGGATCACCAAGCATCCCGAGTACGAGCGTCTCGTGCGGCACTGAGGGACCCGTCCCGTCGAGCCGTGCTGCGGCACCGGATTAAAAACTGGAACAACCCCTCTGCCCGCTCCTCCAGGCGTAAGTTCGCTGGGGACAGACCATCCGTGATGGAACCCCAACATCTGGAGGCAGACGAATGTCCAGTACCACTGCCGGCGCCCAGCCGGCCAACCCCACCAGAGCCAACGGTCTGGTGCTGCGAAGCGCCGTCGTGGCGGCCCTCGGCGGTCTCGTCTTCGGCTTCGACACCGCCGTAATCTCAGGCACGACCACTTCCCTGGAGAAGGTCTTCAACCTCAGCCCGTCCGGTCTCGGTTTCACCGTGGCCATGGCCACCATCGGCACCATCGTCGGGGCCCTGTTCTCGGGCAATCTCGCCGACCGCTATGGCCGCAAGATCATGCTGTACAGCATCGGGGTGCTCTACATCGTGGGCTCGCTCGGTACTGCGCTCACCCCGGCGGGGGCGCACGGGCTCTTCCTCGTGTTCCGCTTCCTCGGCGGTGTCGGCGTCGGCATGTCGAGCGTGTGCGCGCCCATCTACACCGCCGAGATCGCCCCGGCCGCACACCGCGGGCGCCTCGTCGGCCTCGTCCAGGGCAACGTCGTGCTCGGCATCCTGCTGGCCTATCTGAGCAACTACATCATCAGGCTCATCGCTCCCGAGGATGTCGCCTGGCGCTGGATGCTCGGCGTCATGGCCGTCCCCGCCGCCATCTTCCTCATCCTGCTGCTGGCCGTTCCCGAGACGCCCCGCTGGCTGATGTCCGTGGGCCGCGAGGACGAGGCCATCGCGATCAGCCGTCGGCTGTGCACCACCCGGGAGGAATCCGATGAGCAGATCGCGGAGATCCGCGCCCAGCTCGCCGAACAGGCCGAGTTGCGCTCGGTGAAGGTGAAGTTCTTCTCCAAGCGCTATCGGAAGGTGATTCTCCTGGCGTTCTGCATCGCCATGTTCAATCAGATGTCAGGCGTGAACGCGATCCTCTACTACGCCCCGGTCGTGATCCAGGAGGCCGGTGCCTCGACCGACTCGTCGTACCTCATGAGCGTCGCCGTCGGCCTCATGAACCTCATCGCCACGATGGCGGCTCTCACCGTGATCGACAAAATCGGACGTCGCGCCCTCATGATCGTCGGTTCCATCGGCTATCTCGTCTCACTGGGTTTCCTGGCCGGCGTCATGTTCGGTTTCTCCGGACACTTCAACACCACGTCGTCGGTGCTGGTGCTCGTCGGCCTGCTCGTGTTCATCGCAGCCCATGCCTTCGGCCAGGGCTCGGTGATCTGGGTGTTCATCTCGGAGATCTTCCCGAACCGGGTCCGTGGTCGCGGCCAGTCCCTCGGCTCGATGACGCACTGGACGTTCGCCGCCCTGACCACCTACGCCTTCCCACCGGTCATCGCCACACTCGGCGGCGGTGTCGCATTCCTGATCTTCTTCGTGTTCATGTGCGGCCAGCTGTTCTGGGTGCTCAGGGTGATGCCCGAGACCAAGGGCGTGCCCCTGGAGGAGATGGAGTCCCGCCTGGGCCTGGCCGAGACGAGCTGATCCGTCCCTGACGGCAGCGCCGATGCGGCCGCCTGGCCAATCGCATGCCCGGCAGCCGGTGCGCCCCTACTCGCTGACTTGAACAGTGTTCAAGTCAGCGAGTAGGTTGGCGTCTGCGGGGTTGGGAAGGTCCCCTCCGGCAGGAACGGGAGCCGTGATGGATCTTGAGGCCATGGTCCGAGAAGGGCTGCAAGGACGCTCGGTCTCCAAGGGGCAGGCCCTGGAGCTCCTGGCCGCCGACGATGCGATGACCCTGCCGATCGTTGCGGCGGCGGGGCGAGTGCGCCGACACTTCTTCGGCACGGGAGTGCGACTCAACCACCTCATCAGTCTCAAGTCCGGCATGTGCCCCGAGAACTGCTCCTACTGCTCGCAGGCCCTCGGCTCGTCGGCGGCGATACCCAGGTACACCTGGATCGACGACGAGCAGGTGCATGAGAGTGTGAGAACCGGCATCGCGCACGGGGCCTCGACGATCTGCCTGGTGGCCTCGGGGCGCGGCCCGTCCGCACGCGATACCGACCGGGTCGCCCGGATCATCGCCCGCATCCATCGTGAGCATCCGGATGTGCACATCTGCGCGTGTCTCGGGCTGCTCGACGAGGACAAGGCGGCCGTCCTGCGCGAGGCGGGTGCCGAACGCTACAACCACAACCTCAACACGGCACGTTCGCACTACGACGAGATCTGCACGAGCCACGGCTACGACGACCGCGCCGCCACCGTGGACGCCGTGCAGGCAGCGGGGATCAGCCCGTGCTCCGGACTCATCGCGGGCATGGGGGAGAGCGACGAGGAACTCGTCGACGTGGTCCTCGCCCTGCGCGCGATGGGTGTCGGCTCCGTGCCGGTCAACTTCCTGCTGCCCTTCCAGGGCACGTCGCTGGCCGGTCACCGCGAACTCACCCCGCAGCGGTGCCTGCGCATCCTCTCGATGGTGCGGCTGGTCCATCCCGACGCGGAGGTGCGCTCTGCCGCCGGACGCGAGTACCACATCCGCACCCTGCAACCGTTGGTCCTGGAGGTGGCGAACTCGATCTTCCTCGGCGACTACCTCACCAGTGAGGGCCAGCCCGGGCGCGACGACTTGGCGATGATCACCGACTCGGGCTTTCACATCGAGAGCGCCGGGGGAGAGGCCGGTACGGTGTGCATCGGCGACGACTCCGCTCGGGGAGAGGGCACGCCGTACCTCGACGCCGCGGGCGTTCCTCTGCGTCGCAGAGGACCCGGGATCGGGTAGGGCCCGGCGTTCGGCGGCGCCGGCCCGCCCGACCGGCCTCTCAGGGCAGCTGCGATGCGAGACCGTGCAGGATCTGCGCCGTCGGCGCCGCCTGGGCGCTCGCGAAGCCGGTGCCGGCCCACAGTGAGAGGCGATCGGTGTCGCCGGTGATCCACGCCCTGGTTCGCATCGGGCTCGTCATCCGGTGGACGGCCGGGTAGGCGGTGGGCGCGTGCTCGCCGTGACGCTCGATGAAGCCGTTGTGCAGTCCGCGCGCAGGTCTTCCGGTGAAGGCCCTGGTGATCGTCGTCCGCGTGAACTCGCCGCTGACGAGGGCGTCCTGGTAGACCGGTGAGGCGCCCGACTCCTCCGCCCGCACGAGCAGGGTGCCGATCGCGACGCCGTCGGCGCCGGCGGCCATGATCTCGCGCACCGTCCCGGGGCCGTCGACCCCACCCGTGCCGATGATCGGCACGCTCGTCAGTGCCCGGATCCGGGCCACGATCCGTGCGGTGGGGAAGTCCTCGATCGCCCGGGTGGGCGTCCAGGTCGCCGAGTGCCCGCCGGCCCGGGGCCCCTGCACCACCAGGGCATCCACACCGGCGTCGAGCGCCGCCCTGGCCTCGTCCAGGGTCGTGACGGTCTGCAGCACGACGGTGCCCCTGCCCTTGAGTTCGGCGATGAGGGAGCGGTCCGGCAGCGCGAAACTGAACGAGACGGCCGGGACGGGGGCATCCAGCAGGAGGGCGATCTTGTCGGCCCAGTGGTCGTCGTCGGCACCGGGCGCGAAACGGACCTCGGCGCCCAGTGCCGCCGCCTCGTCGGCCAGCTCGGCGGCGTACGCGTTCAGGGCCTGCTCGTCATAGGGCTGGTCGTTCGGGACGAAGAGATTGACCCCGAAGGGCACGCCCCAGCCCCTGGCGGTGTCCAGCTCCTCAGCCATTCGCTCGGGCGTCTTGTAGCCCGCCGCGAGGAAACCCAGGCCGCCTGCCCCGGCCACTGCCTGGACCAGTGCCGTCGTGGAGGGGCCGCCCGCCATGGGCGCGGCGACGAGGGGGAGTTCCGTGTCGAAGGGTCGGCTGCTGCTCATGGGTGCTCCCACCGGAAACGAGTTGGATTGTTTCCACCCTAGGTAATTCCTGATGATCTCTGCCAGCGGTACGAGAGAGAAGGTCAGCGGATGATGGCCTCCTCTCTTCGTGATGCTCCTTGTCGAGGACCATTCCTGCGTGCTGGTGCGACCGGTGCGGGGCGAGCCTGGCCTTGAGGGCCCTGGATGGGAGCCGTTATTTTCCCCCAGTGAATGAAGTCCTCGGCGTGCACGACCTGCGCGTCGCCGCCGGTCGGCAACAGCTGGTCAGGGGCGTGAGCTTCTCCGTGATGGAGGGGGAGCGGCTGGCGCTGCTCGGCGCAAGCGGCTCGGGCAAGTCCCTCACAGCCGAGTCCCTGCTCGGCACTCTTCATGCGCGTCTGAGCCGCAGCGGCGTCGTTGAGTTCGAGGGTGTCGACGTCACCGGTACGCTCCCTCAGGACAGGGCCGGCATGGCCGCCGTCTTCCAGGCCACGGCCACCGCGCTGAACCCGCTCATGAGGGTGGGCAGGCAGTTCCGGCTGGCCGGCCACGAGCACCGTGACGCCGCCGAGACGCTCGTCGCGCTCGACTTCGATGATCCCGACCGCGTCCTCGCCTCCTATCCCATGCAGCTGTCCGGCGGTCAGCTCCAGCGGGTGTGCCTGGCCATGGCCGTACTGCGCAGGCCCCGGATCCTCGTCGCCGACGAGCCGACCAGCGCCCTGGACACCGTCAGCCAGGCCGAGGTGGTCAGGGCCCTGCGCGCCGCGACCGGCCCGGGCCGGGCCGCACTGTTGTTCATCACCCATGACGTCGCCCTGGCCAGCGGGCTGTGCGACCGCGCACTGGTCATGCACGAGGGGACCATCGTGGCCGACGAGGACTTCACCACCCTGCTGGGCCGCACCGGCGATGACTACGTGAGTCGCCTCGTCGCCGCGGCACGCGCCATGAGCGGGGTCGACTCATGAGTCTGTCCGCCGAGGCCCTGACGAAGACCTACCGGATCGGACGCCATGCGGTGTCCGCCCTTGACGGCGTCGACCTGGAGCTGCTCCCGGGGCAGGGGCTGGGGGTCGTCGGCCCCTCGGGCAGTGGCAAGTCGACCCTGCTGCACATCCTCATCCGACTCATCGAACCCGATGCGGGGCGCATGGTTCTGGAGGACGCCGAGGTCACGCGCGGCGCACTGCGTGACTTCCGGCGCGCCGTGCAGTTCGTCCCGCAGGACCCGGCGAGCAGCCTCGACCCGCGCCGGTCGGTGCTCTCCCAGGTCCGTGAACCGCTGCTGCGGCTCGGCGTGACCGGCGATCACGACTCCATGGTTCGCACCGCGCTGAACCGCGTCGGACTGCCCGATCGGCTCATCGCCCAGAGGGCTTCGGGACTGTCGGGCGGTGAGGCACAGCGGGTGGCGGTCGCCCGGGCCATCGTCACCGCACCCAGGTACGTGCTGGCCGATGAGCCGACCAGTGGCCTGGACGCGCCGCTACGGCTCCAGGTACTGGACCTGCTTTCCGAGCTGCGGGCCCAGGGCGTCGGCGTCCTGCTCGTCAGCCATGACCTGTCCGGCGTCAACCGGGTGTGCACCTATCTGCTCGTCATGGCTCGAGGGCGCATCGTCGAGTCCGGCGACCTGACTGCCGTGATGAACGACCCCCAGCACCCCGTGACGCGCACCCTCGTCGAGGCGGTCCCGCGGATCAGGGGTTGAGCAGGCAACACGACACGCAGACCCCACAAGCTCTGGCCAGAACAACAAAACGACCAGGGGCCATCACCGCTGTTGCCGGTGGCCCGCCACAACCCCCATCACGCGAAAGGTTCCTCATGAAGACATCACGACGAGCACTCCTGGGCGCCATCGGCCTGGCAGGTCTGAGTGGTACGGCCCTGACCGGCTGCTTCGGCGACTCCGATTCCACGGGCTCGTCCTCCAGCCGGAGCGAGCGCATCAGGATCGCCTGCCTGTCGGCCCCGCGCTCATCGCTGTCACCCTTCTCGGACGACGCCTACAAGCTCATCGCCTGGTCGGCGGCCGAGTGCCTGACCGTCCTGGACGAGGAGGGCACGCCCCAACCCAACCTGGCCACCAGCTGGGAGCAGCGCAGTGACACCGAGTGGGTTTTCACGCTGCGCGACGGCGTCAGCTTCCACGACGGCACCGCGTTCACCGCCGAAACCGCTGCGAACTCGTTGACCAGGGCCGCCGAGGCCAGCCCGCTCCCGCGGGTCCTGACCGGGGTGGGCCTGTCCGCCAGCGCCGAGGACGGCCGGCTTGTCGTCACCACCGCCTCGCCAGACCCGCTGCTGCCCAATCGCATGTCGAGTCCGAGTCTGTGCCTGCTGGCCACCGCCGCCTATGGTGCCGACGCCACGGACCCGATCGGTTATGGCACCGGCGCCTTCATGATCGCCGGGCTCAACGGCAATGCCAGCGCCAGTCTCGACCGCTACGAGGACTACTGGGGCGAGAAGGCACTCCTGGCCGGTATCGACGCCACGTTCGTGCCGGATGGCACCGCCCGGGCCTCGGCCCTGCGCACCGGTGAGGCCGACATCGCCGAGGCCGTACCGATCGGTCAGCTCGGGGGCATCGACGAGGAACTCATTCACGAGGTGCGGACCTCTCGCACCACCAGCCTGTACCTCAACACCGCTTCCGGTCCCTTCGCCGACCCGGCCGTCCGCGCCGCAGCCCGGGCCGCGATCGACGCGCAGACCCTCATCGACAAGGTCTTCGAGGGGCATGCCGATCTTCCCGAGGGATTGTTCGGCCCCGCGCTCGGATGGGCGGCCCAGGCTCGTGGACGCGTCGGCTTCGATGACCTGCTCTCCTCGCGGGCGGGTGCCGCCACTGACCTGAACGGCCAGGCGGTCACTCTCGCCACCTACAGCGACCGTTCCGAACTGCCCGAACTGGCCGTCCAGGTTCAGCAGATGCTCGAGTCTGCCGGTTTCACCGTCACCCAGGACGTGCGTGAGTACCAGTACATGAACAAGGAGATCCTGGACGGCGGCTTCGACGCCGTGATCCTCTCCCGTGCCATGACGATCGACACCGGGGACCCGGTCTCGACCCTGGCCAGTGATTTCGGAACCGAGGGTAGCTTCAACATTCCGTTGCTGAAGGACTCCGCCGTCGACCAGCTGATCGCCGCGGCTGGCGTCATTGAGCCCGGCGAGGACCGTCAGGACGCGATCGCCCGGGCCGAGGCCGGCGTCCTCGCCCGCGATGCCGTCATCCCGCTGCTGCATGAGCGCAGCTTGCAGGGCGAGGGGTCCGGGGTCGCCGAATGCGCCCGAGACCCCCAGGAACGACTGTTGGTGACGAGCAGGACGAACGTGACCCGATGAGACGCACGATTCGGCCGGGCCTGGTCAACGGCCTGGTGCTCGCCGCCTCGCGTGTCACCGCAACGGCGCTGGTCATCCTGCTCATCGGCATGATGCCCTGGCTGAGTGGCAGTTCGGCCGAATACACGATCCTGCGCGCGCGGTACGCCGAACTCGAAGCGACTCCCGAGAACCTGGCACTGGTCCGTGCCGAGCTCGGGCTGGACCGGGGGCCGTGGGTGATCTTCTGGCAGTGGCTGACCGGTCTGCTGCACGGTGACCTGGGCAGTTCCTGGATCACCGGGGAGGCTCTCGGCCCCGGGCTGTTTCGCTCGTTCAGCGTCTCGCTCACCCTGATGGGCCTGTCCCTCGTGGTGGCCTTGCTCGTCGTCGCACTGATGCTCATCCGCCCGATGCGCGATGGGCTGCGCTTCCGCCCCAACCGGGGTTCGGGACTGGGGTCGGCTGCACTGTCCTCGCTGCCGACCTTTCTGCTTGGTTCGCTGCTGCTCATCTGCTTCGCGGTCTGGTTGGGCTGGTTCCCGCCATACGGCTGGCAGAGCATCCGTTACGCGGTGCTGCCGGCCATCGCCATGGGTGTTCCCACGGGGGCCTACTTCGGACGGCTGCTCTCCGACGCCGTGGCGGGGGCGTGGAGCGAGCCCTGGGTGCGGACCTGGGTGCTGGGCGGTGTGCCGGAGCGCAGTCTGGGCCTGGCCGTCCTGCGACGCGCGATGAGCGGCCTGCTGTCCCAGGTCGCCCTGTCGATCGTCGCCCTGACGGCCGGTGCGGTCGCCGTCGAGCAGATCTTCGCCATCCCCGGCCTGGGCCGCAGCATGCTCGGCTCGGCGGCGGCCCAGGACGTGCCTGCGGTCCAAGCCGCCATGGTGCTGCTGCTCCTGCTCGCCGCGGTGGTCGGCGTCCTGGCCGCCGTCGGACGGTGGATCATTCTCGGCCCCGCGCTGAGGGGCGGGGCCATTCCCGTGCCGAGACCTGCGGCGGTGGGTACGAGACGAACCGGTGTCACGGCGCTCGTTGCTGCCGGGCTGCTCGGGCTGATCATCGCGGCAGGGCTGCCGCGCGACCCTTACGCCGCCGACCATGAAAGGCTCCAGGCCCCCAGCTGGGGGCTTCCCCTCGGCGCCGACGCTTCAGGGCGCGACGTTCTCGCCAGGGTCGCCCACGGCGCCGTCTCGACACTGGGGGTCGCCGTCCTCGTGGTGGCCGCCACGTTCGTCATCGGCATCCTCGTCGGCCTGTGCGGGCGCTGGGCGACCGGTCTCATCGAGGTCGTCAACGCGCTGCCGACACTGATCGTCGGCCTGCTCGTTGCCGCGGTAACGGGCCCGAATTGGTTGGGCGCTGCCATCGCAGTGGCGATCACCGCCTGGGCGCCGCTCGCGGCGCACACGGCGGATCTCGTGGCCGAGGTCAGGGCGCGACCCTACATCCAGCTGCAACCGCTGTGGGGCGTGGGCAAAGCGCGGCAGCTGTTCTTCGGTGTGCTGCCGGCCGTCGTGCCGACGATCGGCCGGCACGCTGTCCTGAGGCTTCCAGGCAGGGCACTCGAACTCGCCTCGCTGGGGTTCCTCGGACTCGGGGCGCAGCCGCCCTCGCCCGAATGGGGCCTGCTGTTGTCAGAGGGCATCGACTACTTGGAACGAGCACCTTGGGTCGTCCTTGCCCCGGCGCTCGCGCTCGTGCTCGCCTCGGTGGCTGCCGTTGCTGCCTCCTCCCGGGAGGGGTGAGGGAGGATCCTCCGCTCGGACGCGCGCAGTGGTTCCGTGGTGGCAGCACCACGGAACCACTGCCCCTGATCGGGCAGCGGTCAGCCGGACAGCGGCTTGTGGGCCACGACGGCGATGCCGCGCATGCTGTCCTCGTAGGTCCTGAAGGTCGCCGCCATGCCCCGGATGCGCTGCCGCAGCTCCTTGTCGGCCAGGATGTTGCGGGCCATCCGCAGGACCCCTCGGACGCCCTCGTCCTCAAGATTGCGGCGCGGCTTGAGCAGGGCCATGGGCGCCATGCCCACCCAGTCGACGACCAGGCCGGCGTCCGCCAAGAGCTCCCGCCAGGACTTCTCCGTCATCGGCCGGGCATTCACGTGGATGGCCCTGGCCAGCCCCTGGCGCACCTGGGTGTAGATCTCCTCGTCGACGTCGTCGGGGACGATGCCGAGTTCGTGGATCGCGTAGCGCCCGCCCGGCCGCAGGATCCTCGCAGCCTCCTCGACGATGGCTCGTTTCCCCTTGTCGCCCTGCATGGTGAGCATCGCCTCGCCGATCACCACGTCGGCGCAGGCATCGTCCAGGCCGGTGTCGGAGGCCTCGCCCTGCCGACAGGTGCCGCGGTCGGCGATGATGGCGGCGACGCGCTGAACGGCGTCGGGGTCCCGGTCGATCGCCGTGTAGGAGCCCGGCTCCCTCCTGAGCACCTCGACGGCCGTCCGGCCCAGCCCGGGCGCCAGCTCGACGATGTCAGAGCCTGCGATCCGGGCCTCGTCGAGCATCTGCCATGACAGTGCGGCGCCCCCGGGGCGCAGCACCCGTTTGCCGGCCCGCGCGAGAACCCAGTGCCCGGGCGCGGAGGACACCGGCCGGTCGGCGAAGGGAAGCGGGGTATCGGGTTCGGTTCTCTTGTCAGCCATGAGCACCAGACTAGGGAACCTGTGCGGAAAAAATAAGCCCAGCCGAACCTCACTTATTGTCGGCTGCGCGGGGCGTCGCGATAGGCTCGCCCCAGACGCTGGATCAGGAGCACCGGCCGGACGGTGCCGGGCATGCCGCGTCAGCTGGAGGGCATCATGCGAGCAGCAGTCTTCGTCGAGCCGGGGACGGTGCGGGTCGAGGATCGTCCCGAGCCGGTCATCGAGAAGCCCACCGACGTGATCGTTCGCGTCACCGACGCCTGCGTGTGCGGCTCCGACCTGTGGTGGTTCCGGGGCATCAGTCACCGCGAGCACGGCTCACTCACCGGGCACGAGGCGATGGGCGTCGTCACCGAGACCGGCTCCGAGGTGTCCTCGCTGGTCCCCGGGGACTTCGTCATCGTGCCCTTCACCCACGGCTGCGGCACCTGCTCCGCGTGCCAAGCGGGTTTCGACGCCAACTGCCGCAATGGCGAGCCGGGTGGCAACGCCGGCTACCAGGCCGAGTACATGCGCGCCTACAACGCGGACGGCGCCCTGGTGAAGGTGCCGGGGGCCCCGGGCGACTACTCGGCGGCGATGCGGGCGAGCCTGCTGACCTTGTCCGATGTGATGGCGACCGGCTACCACGCGGCCCGGATGGCTGAGGTGGGGCCCGGCGTCACGGCGGTGGTCCTCGGAGACGGCGCGGTGGGGCTGATGGGGGTGCTGAGCGCCCGGCTGCTGGGCGCCGAACGCATCATCTCGATGAGCGGGCACGACGACCGCGCCGCCCTGGCCCGCGAGTTCGGCGCCACGGATGTCGTGCCCGAACGGGGCACCGAGGCGGTGGCGCGGGTCATGGAGCTGACCGAGGGCGGCGGTGCCGGAGCCGTGCTCGAGTGCGTCGGCACCAACCAGTCCACCCAGACGGCCATCGCCGTCGCCCGCCCCGGGGCCGTTGTCGGCCGTGTCGGCGTTCCCCACGACGTCGACATCGATGCGATGGGCCTGTTCTGGCGGAACATCGGTCTGCGCGGCGGACCGGCCTCGGTGACGACCTATGACCGCCAGGTCCTGTTGGATGCCGTTCTCGACGGCTTGATCGATCCCGGGCGGGTGTTCACCGCGGAATTCGACCTCGACGACGTGCAGGAGGCCTACCGGGCCATGGATGAGCGCAGGGCGGTCAAATCGCTGCTGCACGTGAGCGATTCCTGACCGGTCCGGTCGCCCGCCGCACTGTCCGGCCCGTGGACAGGGGCATTGACAGATCGTGCCGTGACCCCGGTAACGTCACGGGCGAAGGGGAGTAGCTCCCACGGATGGGTCCTCTGCGGGGCCCGGAGATACGTCGACACACTGGCGGCACCACCGCCCGGCGTATCGCTCCGCCCATCGCGGAGTGAGCGAGACCTTCGGCTGTTGTCCACGGCCGAAGTCCTCCCCGAGCCTTCGGCCACCACCGAAAGGCTCCAGATGTCCTTCCTCGGTATCCTGCTCGTCGGCCTCAGCGTCTCAGCCGACGCCTTCGCCGTCTCGATCGCCAGCGGCCTGCAGATGGTGCGTCTGCTCTGGGGCAGGGCGTTCCTCATCGCCGGCACCTTCGGAGTCTTCCAAGCGCTCATGCCCCTTCTCGGCTGGGCCCTCACCTCGCAGTTCGCCACCCTCGTCGAGCCAGTCGATCACTGGATCGCCTTCGGCCTGCTGGGGTTCATCGGGGCCAGGATGATCTGGGAGGCCCTGCGCCCCGGCAGCGAGGGAAGCCCGCGCGCCGAGTGGATGGGATTCGGGCGGCTCGTGCTGCTAGGCGTCGCCACGAGCATCGACGCGGCGGCGGTGGGCGTCTCACTGGCGGTCCTCGACGTGCCGATCCTCCAGGCCGTCGCGGTGATCGGCCTGACCACCTTCGTCGTCGCCCTGGCCGGGGTGCCCATCGGCCACGGTCTCGGTACCCGGTTCCGCACCCCGGCCGAGGTGCTGGGCGGTGTCGTCCTCATCGGCCTGGGCACCAGAATCCTGCTCGAGCACCTCGGTGTCATCGCCTGAGCGGGATGCGCCGCGTGGCGGCAGGTGAGATGCCTCACGCGTCCTGGGGAGTCGGCTGCTCTCGGGGGCGGCGAGTTCAGCGGGCTCACACGCACCAACCCGCGCTGGGACTGCGCGAGCACGCCGGTGCCCTGGCCGGGGCCGTTGCAGTCCCGGTGGGCATCACCGTGAGCCCCGCGCGAACCGCTGCCTGCCTCGCAGGATCAGGAGGTGTCCCAGACCGCCGACGACAGCCGAGATCGCCGTGCCCAGCCCGCGGGCCGGCCAGACGCCGGCTCCGATGTTCTGCGAGACAGCCAGGACGAAGTCGCCGGCGCTCACGGCGACGAAGAGGACTATGAGGAGGCAGATCACGTCACGCATGACCTCATCGTGCCGCCTCGGCCCGGCCCGCGCATCGGCCCTGCGGACGACTTCGTCGGTTCGCCATGAAGCAGTCCTCGTCCGTAGGGATGAGGCCGGCTGTGTCGCTCCTCACGGCGGAAGGGCAGCGGGGCAGGACGCGCCGGCCGGGGACGGTGGTTCGGTGTCTCCTGCCTCGTCCTCGAACCGTGGCGGACCGGCCAGGACGAACGAACCGCCCGGCTCCGCGGCATGATCCTCGGAACCGGGCGGTCTCATCGTAGCGGGGACAGGATTTGAACCTGTGACCTCTGGGTTATGAGCCCAGCGAGCTACCGAACTGCTCCACCCCGCGTCGGCTCAGTCAACTATAGACGTCCACGCCCGAAAGCCAAAACCGACGGATCGATCCCGGGCGGGGTGGGGGAGCGTGGCCCAGCGGCCGGGGACCGGTGACGTAAGATTTCGGCAGACTCGTTCCGGAGGACGCACGCCGATCGGCCTCGCCCCGGAGACCGCACCCGCTGTACGCGAAATCGAGGGGGACCGTCAATGAACATCCGGCTCGGACGTCGTTCGTTTCTGGGGGCAACGGTGATCGGCGCCGCGGCGTCGCTCGTCGCCTGCTCGAGTGGCGGCGCGGAGACCCAGGAGCAGGCGCGTCAGCTCGTCATCGGGGCCACGGCCCCTCCCGCCGCGCTGGATCCATCGACGAACAGCGGAGCGGCGATCCCGCAGGCGCTGCTCTACAACGTGTACGAGACACTCGTGAAGATCGACTCGGACGGCCAGATCGTGCCGCTGCTGGCCACGAGCTGGAACGAGTCCGAGGACGGGCTCACCTACACGTTCACCCTGCAGCCCAAGGCGACCTTCGCCAGCGGGGCCGCGCTGGACGCCGAGGCGGTCAAGACCTCGCTCGAGCGTGTCAAGAACGACGATGCGGTGCTCGCCACGCTCAAGTCCCAGTTGGGCGCCATGGAATCGGTCACCGTGCAGGACGCATCGACCGTCGTCGTGAAACTCTCCCAGCGCGACAACGACTGGCTCTACTACGCGGCCCAGACCGCCGGGATCATCTACGACCCCGATGGGATCGACTCGCTCGGTACCGCCCCGGCGGGCTCGGGGCCCTTCGTCTTCGAGTCGTGGAGCGAGGGCAACCCGATGGTGCTGACCAGGAACGAATCCTACTGGGGCACACCGACCGTCTTCGACTCCGTCACCTTCAAGTACTTCTCCGATCCGACCGCGGAGAACTCCGCGATGAGCAGCGGTGACCTCGACGTCATCTCGAACATGCAGGCCCCCCAGGCGATCAGTCAGTTCGAGGACCCGGATCAGTACACCATTCTCAACGGCACGTCGATGGGCGAGGTCGTCCTCGGCTTCAACCACCAGCGTGAGGCGTTCTCCGACGTGCGCGTCCGCCAGGCCATCAACTACGCCATCAACCGGTCCGATCTGCTGCAGACGGTCACGGCCGGCTACGGCACGCTCATCGGCTCGATGGTCGCCCCGACCGACCCCTGGTACGAGGACCTCGCGGACACCTACGGTTACGACCCCGACACGGCCCGTCGGCTGCTGGCCGAGGCCGGCTACGGCGAGGGACTCGACCTGTCCCTGCGTGTACCGAGCCTGCCGTACGCCACCTCAGCCGCCACGTTCATCACGAGTCAGCTCGCCCAGGTGGGCATCACCGTCACCACTGACACCCTCGAGTTCCCATCGCGCTGGATCGACGAGGTCATGACGAAGTCGAACTACGACATGACGATCATCAGCCACGTCGAGGGCCGGGACATCGCCAAATGGGCCAACCCGGAGTACTACTGGCACTACGACAACCCGGAGTTCACTCAGTTGATCACCGAGGCGAAGACGGGCCCGGCCGATGAGCAGACCGAGAAGATGAAGCAGGCCGCCCGTGTCCTCGCCGACGACGCGGCAGCGGACTTCCTCTATTCGATGGCCAATCTCGTCGTCCTGCGCGCGGGCATCTCGGGCATCTCCGAGAACCTGACGAGCGAGTCGATGGACCTGACGGCGGCCTCGTCGACGGACATCTGACGACCCATGCGTGCCCTTGGCGCCATCGCACGCCAACTCCTGAGCCTCGCGGGCAGTCTGCTCATCGCCTCGTTCATCGTGTTCGCCCTGATCAATGCGCTGCCCGGTGATGTCGCCGCGACGATTCTCGGTCCCAACTCCGATCCGGCCTCCATCGCCGCCCTGCGCGAACGGATGGGACTGGACCGGCCCCTGCTGCTGCGCTACGTCGAATGGCTCGGCGGGCTTCTCACCGGGCAACCGGGGTCCTCTGCGCTGTCGGGCGCGCCGATCGGCTCGATCATCGGCCCCAAGCTCGCCGTCACGGCATGGCTGGCGACCCTGTCGATGCTCATGGGCGTCGTCCTGGCCGTTCCCACCGGGCTGTACAGCGCGGTGCGACGCAAGCGCGCCGATGGCGTCATCATCTCCGGCCTCACCCAGGTCGCCATGGCCGTCCCGCACTTCCTCGTCGGACTCGTCCTCATGATCGTCTTCGCCGTGACCCTGCGATGGCTGCCCGCCAACGGGTACACGCCGCTGACCAGCAATCCACTGCAGTGGCTGCGTCATCTCGTGCTGCCCGTTGCCGCCATCGCCGTCGTCGAGGCGGCCATGCTCATCCGCTACGTGCGGTCGGCCTTCATCGACGTGCTCAACGAGGATTACTTCCGCACCGCCCGCGCCGTCGGCTGGCGTTTCGTCCCGGCCGTCATCCGGCACGGCCTGCGCAATGCGAGCCTCGAGGTCATCACGGTGGCCGGCCTGCAACTGGCCTCACTGTTCGTCGGATCGATCGTCGTCGAGAACGTGTTCCTGCTGCCCGGCCTGGGCTCGCAGCTGCTCACCGCGGTGAACCAGCGGGACCTGCCCGTCGTCCAGGCGATCGTCATGATCTTCGTGGCGATCGTCCTCGTCATCAACACGGTCGTCGACATCTGCTACCACCTGCTCGATCCCCGGGTGCGTGCTCAGGACGAGGAGACGAGCTCATGAGGCGCTCCCACCCACTCGTCGTCGGCGCGGTACTCGTCGGCCTCATCTGCATCCTGGCCGTCGTCTCGTTCTTCTGGACACCCCACGACCCCGGCCTGGTCGACGCCTCGATCGCCCTGCAGCCCCCCAGCCGCACCTATCCGCTCGGCACCGACGGTTTCGGCCAGGACATCTTCTCCAGGATCCTCGTCGGCGCCCGTATCTGCATGCTCGTCGGTGTCATGGCGGTGACGATCGGCGCCCTCCTCGGCGTGCCGATCGGCATCCTGGCCGGGATGAGCCGCCGGCACGTCGGACGGCGCATCATGCGCTGGGCCGACATCTTCTACGCCTTCCCCGCGCTGCTGCTGGCCATCCTGCTGGCCGCGGCGAACGGCACCGGCTCGACGATGACGGCGATGATCGCCATCGGCATCAGCTCCATCCCGGCCTTCGCCCGCGTCGCCAACACCGCGAGCCGAAGCGTCATGAGCCGCGACTTCGTGGCCGCCGCCCGATCCTCGGGCATCGGCTGGACGGCCATCGCCTGGCGGCACGTGCTGCCGAACATCCTCCCCGTCGTCCTCGTGCAGGTCTCCTCCGCACTGGGCAGGGCCATCCTCGCCGAGGCCGCCCTGAGCTACCTGGGAGTGGGGACGCAGCCGACGACACCCACATGGGGGCGGATGCTGTACGACGCGCAGAAGTTCGTCTACGACCATCCGGCCCAGATCGCCGTACCGGCAGTGTTCATCGCCATCACGGTGCTGGGTTTCAACCTGCTCGGCGATGGCCTGCGCGAGGCCCTCGACCCCAGACTGAGGCAGGAGGCCTGAGATGGGCGCGCTGCTCAGGATCCGTGATCTGCGCATCGGCTTCGGCCGCGCGGAGGCGCTGCACGGCATCGATCTGACCGTAGGCGAGGGGGCCAGGGTCGGTATCATCGGCGAGTCCGGCTCCGGGAAATCAGTGACCGCGCTCGCCACGATGGGGCTGCTGCCCGACACCGCGCGGGTCAGCGGCTCCATCGAACTCGGCGGACGCCAGCTCGTCGGGCTGTCCGACACGGGTTTCGCCCGGCTGCGCGGTGACGTCGTCTCGATGATCTTCCAGGAGCCCATGACGGCTCTCGACCCGACGATGCGCGTCGGGCGGCAGGTGGCCGAGGTGCTGCGCCTGCACCAGGGCGCCCCGGCCGGAAGGGCCCGCGAACGGGTCATCGAGATGCTCAGCCAGGTCGGTCTGCCCGACCCGGAGCGCATCTCGATGAGCTTCCCGCACCAGCTCTCCGGCGGGCAGCGCCAGCGCGCGCTCATCGCCATGGCCCTCATCAACCAGCCCGAACTCGTCATCTGCGACGAACCCACGACCGCCCTGGACGTCACCGTCCAGGCGCGAGTACTGCGCCTGCTCGACGAGCAGCTCGATGCCGCGGGCGCCGCGTGCCTGTTCATCAGTCACGACCTGGCCGTCGTCTCGCAGGTCTGCGATGAGGTGCTGGTCATGTACCGTGGCACCATCGTCGAGTCCGGGCCCATCGCCCAGGTGCTCGAGAACCCCCAGCACCCCTACACCGCCGGCCTGATCGCCACCGCGCGAATCGACCAGATCGAGCCGGGACGGCCGCTTCCGGTCATCGAGAACTTCTGGGACGGGAAGGAGGGGCGGCCATGACCGACGACGAGCCGGACCCGGGCGTGCCCGTGTTCGAGGCACGCGGGGTCTCACGAACCTTCCGGCGCAGCGGCACCCGCGGAAGGGTCCTCACGACGGCGCTCGACGGCGTCGACCTGACGGTGCGGCCCGGCCAGCGGCTGGGCATCGTGGGGGAGTCGGGTTCGGGCAAGAGCACCCTCATCCGTGTTCTCGACGCGTTGCTCCCCCCGAGTTCCGGCGAGGTGCTGTTCCGCGGGCGCCGCATCGACAACGCCTCGAGCAGGCAGCTCGGTGACCTGCGCTCCAGCGTGCAGATGGTCTTCCAGGACCCGCGAAGCTCACTCGACCCGCGCATGACGGTGGGCGACATCATCACCGAGCCGCTCCGATCGCCTCTGCTGCGCAGCCGACCCGACGTCCCGCGCAACCACGGCGAGCGCCTCGCCGAAGTGCTCGAACAGGTCGAACTCGAGGCCGATGCCGCCGGCCACTACCCGCACGAGTTCAGTGGTGGCGAGCGCCAGCGCATCGCCATAGCCCGGGCCATCGCCCCCCGCCCGGACGTGCTCATCGCCGACGAGGCCGTCTCGGCCCTCGACGTCTCGGTGCGCGCCCACGTGCTGAACCTGTTCGCCGACCTGGTGCGCAGCGACCGGCTGACGCTCATCTTCGTCAGCCACGACCTGGCCGTCGTCCGGCACGTGTGCGATCACGTCGCCGTCATGCGCAGCGGCAGGATCGTCGAGTCCGGGCCGATCGAGCAGATCTATGCGAGCCCGGCCCGCGAGTACACGCGGAATCTGCTCGCCTCGGTGCCGAAGCTCCGGGTCAGAACCGCGTCGAGCCGGCGGACCGCCACTGAGGTGCCGGATGAGATGCCCCCGGGGCCCGATGACCCGCCCGCATAAGATTCACGCCATGAAGGCACTTCTGCTCGAGAACATCCACCCGGAGGCCACCCGGATCCTCACCGAGGCCGGCTATGACGTGGAGACACGCGCCGGTGCGCTGGGGGAGGACGAACTGGTGGCCGCACTCGACGGCGTGGAGCTCCTGGGCATCCGATCACGCACCAATGTCACGGACAAGGTTCTGGCGCGAATCCCCTCGAGCCTGAAGGCCATCGGCGCCTTCTGCATCGGCACGAATCAGATCGCCCTCGAGCCCGCCGCGGCCAAGGGCATCGCCTGCTTCAACGCCCCCTACTCCAACACCCGCTCGGTCGTCGAGCTGGCCATGGCCGAGATCATCGCCCTGGCCAGGCACCTGACCGACCGCAACGCCCAGATGCACGAGGGCACCTGGAACAAGTCGGCGTCCGGCTCCCACGAGGTGCGCGGTCGCCGACTCGGCATCGTCGGCTACGGCAACATCGGTTCGCAGCTGTCCGTGCTCGCCGAGGCCTTCGGCATGCGCGTCTACTACTACGACATCCAGGACCGGCTGGCCATGGGCAACGCCCGGCGCTGCGACAGCCTCGAGGACCTGCTCGCCCAGGTCGACGTCGTCACCCTGCACGTCGACGGCCGACCCGAGAACACGGGTTTCTTCGGCGAGGACGAGTTCGCCGCCATGAAGCCCCGCGCATTCTTCCTGAACCTCTCGCGCGGCTCCGTCTTCGACGACAAGGCCCTGGCGGAGGCGCTGCGCTCCGGCCACCTGGCCGGGGCGGCGGTCGACGTCTACCCGACCGAGCCCAAGAAGGCGGGCGAGCCCTTCGTGTCGCCGCTGCAGGGCCTGCCGAACGTCATCCTGACCCCGCACGTGGGCGGGTCGACCCAGGAGGCCCAGGTGAGCATCGGCCGCTACGTGGCCGGCAAGCTCACCGAGTACGTCACGACCGGCGGCACCTCGATGAGCGTGAACCTGCCCGAGGTGACCGTTCCGGCCCGTGAGGGCAACCGCGTGGTCCACATCCATCGCAACGTCCCGGGCGTCCTCGGCACCATGAACTCGGTCCTGTCCGAGCACAACGCGAACATCGCCTTCCAGGCGTTGTCCACCCGCGGTGAGATCGGTTACGCGGTCACCGACGTCGTGGCTGCCGAGTCCGGTTGGCTCGATGCCCTCGCCGAGGTTCCCAACACCATCAGCTGCCGCGTGATCCGCTGAGACCAGTCCTCGCTGTGCTGCACGACCCGGTCGGCTCACGAGCCGGCCGGGTCGCTGACTGCTGTGTCCGCACCCTCCGTTCGGTCTCCAGTGTCCCAGCTGTTCCATCTCCTTGAGTATTCTGTGCGAAATCTGTGATCCGAGAGACACAGCTTTCGTCACAAGTTTCGCACAGAAATGCCACAGATTTGCGCGCTGGATTGTCTGGTGGCCCCCGACCGAAGGAGACTTGCCCATGTCCGATCTCATTCTCGCCGCCATCGATGTGGTGATGATCTGCCTCCTGGTGTTCGGCGTCTACCTGCCACGACACCACCGCCGGGACATGGTCGTCTCCTACATCACGGTGAACATCGGCGTCATGGCCGTCGCCTTCGCCCTGTCCATCAGCGCGACGGCGGCCGGGTTGGGCATGGGCCTGTTCGGCGTCCTGTCGATCATCCGGCTCCGCTCCGAGGAACTCAGCCAGATCGAGACCGCCTACTACTTCAGCGCCCTGGCACTGGGGGCTGCTCGGCGGTGTCGGTGTGTCACTGACCTACGGCATTGCGCTGATGGTCGTCCTCGTCCTGTCCATGGCGATCATCGACACCCGTCGTGTCACCGGGCGGGCCAACCGCCAGGTCGTCCTGCTCGACCACGCGATCGCCGACGAGGCCGCTCTCCGCCATGAGCTGAGCGCCCGCCTCGGCGGCGAGGTACTCACCGCCTCGGTGCAGCGTCTGGACTTCGTCAACGACACCACCCTGGTCGACGTCCGGTTCCGGGCCACCGACGGCGACGAGGACGGGGCCCGTCGCGCCGCGCCAGGCCCCGTCGCAGGTGGCGCCCATGGGGCACGGGCATGAGCACCACCATGATGCCCCGCGAAACCCCCACGGCGGGCTTCCCGCCGATCGACCTGGCCGAGTTGAACAACGCCGGCGCCCTGCAGATCCGTGTCGACCGCAAGTACCTCGTCCCGCCGCGCCTCCTGGCCGGGCTGCTCGAGGAGCTGCCGCCCTGGACCCGGGTCCTGACGATCGACGGCCGTCAGAGCTTCACCTACGACTCCACCTACCTCGACACCGATGCCCTCGACAGTTATTACGCAGCCGCCCGCGGCCGCAAGCGCCGGTGGAAGATCCGCGAGCGCAGCTATCTCGACACCGGTACCAGCTGGCTGGAGGTCAAGACCCGCCGCGGGGAGCACACCGTCAAGGAACGCATCGAGGTGACCGGAGGACACCCCGATCAGTGGAGCGACGCGGAGCAGCTGATGATCGACGGGGCGCTCGGCAGGGCGGGTGTTGGTCCGGTGAGCCTGGCGGCCCTGCGGCCGACGCTGAGCACTCGTTATCGGCGTATGACGTTCTTCGACCCGGTCTCCCGGGCCCGACTCACCCTCGACCACGGCCTGTCCTGGCTCTACGAGATCACCCGGCGGACCGGCCGCCTCGGGCAGACGGTCGTCGTCGAGACCAAGTCACCCGGTGCGGCGGCAAGCGCGGCCGACCGTCTGCTGTGGCGACTGGGTTGCCGGCCGGCCCGGTTCAGCAAGTACGCCACCGGCATGGCCTTCCTGCGCGAGAACCTGCCGCACAACAAGTGGCACCGGACGATGACTCGCCTCGCCCCCGACCTGGTCGTGGGGGAGTACCTCTCCACCAGTACCGTTCCCGCGCCGCACGTCCCCGTGACGCACATACCCATCAGCCGTCCGACACCCCCTCGGTCCTAGTAACCCCGTTCATGGCGGAGGACCGCAGACATCCCCCGAGTGCGCCCCGCTGATCCCCGATCACCTCAACAGCACGGAGCAGAACATGATCTCTTGGAAGAAGACCCTTGCCGGTCTCGCTGTCGCGGCGAGCCTCGTGGGTTGCAGTGCCGCCACCGACCCGGCGGCGACCAGCACGTCGGCCCCAACCACCGCCGGCGGCGGTGAGGCGGCGGGGGGTGCGGCCACCACTGCCGGCGGTGAGCAGGCCACGGCCTCCTCGCTCATCTCGAACAACAAGGGCTCGCACTACGACGAGGCCGACACCGAGTACGACGAGTCCGCGGTGGTGACCATCACGCTGTCCGGCGCGAGTGCCTCCGGCGGCGGTGACGGCGTGACGATCGACGGCAGTACCGTCACCATCACCCGGGTCGGCACCTACCGGATCAGCGGCACGCTCGACGACGGCCGGATCATCGTGAACTCGACTGGCGAGGGCGAAGTCCGCCTCATCCTCGACGGAGCCGAGATCACCAGCTCGACGGGCCCCGCCCTCCTCGTGGAGGAGGCCGATGAGACCGTGGTGCTGCTGGCGGACGACTCGGTCAACCGGCTCACGGACGGTTCCGGCTACGACACCAGCGCCGACGGCGCGGCCAACGCCGCGCTCCACTCGAAGGACGATCTGACGATCAGCGGCCAGGGCGCCCTGGACGTGACGGGCAGGACCGCCGACGGCATCACCAGCACGGACGGGCTGGTCATCGACTCCGGCACGATCACCGTGACCGCCGTCGACGACGGCATCCGTGGCAAGGACTACCTGATCGTTCAGGGCGGCACCGTCCGGGTGACCAGCGGCGGCGACGGTCTCACCTCCGACAACGAGGAGGACACCACACGAGGCTATGTCCAGATCGACGACGGCGCCCTGACCATCGATGCCGGAGGCGACGGCGTGGCGGCGATCACCGATGTCATCCAGACGGGCGGCACGACGACCATCACTGCCGGTTCCGGCACCGCGGCTGACGACGAGGCGTCGACCAAGGGCGTCAAGGCAGGCGTCGCCGTGAGCCTCGCCGACGGCACCGTCACCATCGACTCCAGCGACGACGCCCTGCACAGCGACGACGTCGTCCAGATCGACGGCGGCACCATCGACCTGGCCAGCGGCGACGACGGGGTGCACGCCGAGAACGCGCTGCTGGTCAACGGCGGAGCCGTCACCGTCTCCACCAGCTACGAGGGCTTCGAGGCCAACGACATCACCATCAACGACGGCACCGTCGAGGTGACCTCCAGCGATGACGGCATGAACGCCTCCGACGGCTCGGGCACGTCCCAGGACCCGATGGCCACCACCGACTCGACGCTGACGATCGCCGGCGGCACCGTCACGATCACCGCCGACGGCGACGGCCTGGACTCCAACGGCGACATGGTCATCTCCGGCGGCACCACCGTCATCAACGGCCCAAGCAGCGGCGACAACGGCGCCCTCGACGTCGGCACCTCCCTGCAGATCACCGGCGGCACGCTCTTCGCCGCGGGCAGCCAGGGCATGGCCGAGTCGCCCGACGCCGACTCCCCGCAGGGCTGGGTCCAGGCCTCCGCGGACGGCCGTGCCGGCTCCACCGTGACGATCTCGGACGAGTCCGGCACCGAGATCGCCAGTTACACGCTGGCCAGGGCGGCCCAGAACATCATCGTCAGCTCCCCGGCCATGACCCCCGGCGGCACCTACACGGTGAGCGTCGACGGCACCTCGACGAACGTGGTCGCCAACCAGTCCAGCGGCGGTGCCATGGGGCCCGGCGGTGGTGGCATGGCACCCGGCAACGACGGCGGCATGGGCCCAGGCGGTGCCGCCCCCAGCAGACGCTGAGCCGAATGCTCCACCGCCTCGCCGCCTGATCTGCCGCGTGTGGTTGCCTGCTCGCGGTGGGTGGGTTGCTGCACGGGTCGGGTCCGTTGCGCCTGTGGGGGCCTTTCCCGCCCGCTGGCGCACAGGTTCGCTGCGCGAACAGGTGCGCCAGATGCCCGGAGCCGAGCCCTGAAAGGCCCCCGCAGGCTCCACTCGGCCCGCACCGGGTTGGCTGTGAGCGGAGTTCGGCAGGCCCCTCAGGGCTCGGCATCGGGCATTGTGATTCACATGTTCGCCTCGGCGAACCTGTGAATCACAGGGCGGGAGGGGCCTGCCGAACGCAGCGAACCCACCCACGAAGCGCACCGGTCCCGGCCAGTTGGACAAAGAGGGGCACTGGAGCCGACGGGGAGGGCTCAGGGTTCGGGGTCGTCCTGGTCGGGGGCAAGGCGGGCGAGCACCTCGTCGTGCAGGAACCCGTTGGTGGCGAGGGCGCCCGGGCCGACCGGGCCGGGTTCGCCGTCCAGGTTCGTGAAGCGGCCGCCGGCCTCGGTGACGATCGGTACGAGGGCCGCCATGTCGTACAGCTCCAGGTCGGGTTCGCAGGCCAGGTCGACGGCGCCCTCGGCGACCAGCATGTAGCTGAAGAAGTCACCGAAGGCCCTCGTCCGGCCGCAGTCGCGCATGAGATCGACGAACTCCTGGCCACGCCCGGTCTCGATCCAGCCATGGATCGAGGAGTACGACAGGAAGGCGTCGGCGATGGCCGAGGTGCCCGAGACGCCGATGGGTGTCGGGTTGAACAGCGACGTGCCGGTGAAGGCCCCGCCGCCCTTGGACGCCCACCAGCGTCGGCCGAGGGCGGGCGCGCTGACGACACCGACGACCATCTCCCCGGCGACCTGCAGGCCGATGAGCGTGGCCCAGATCGGCACTCCCCGCACGTAGTTGGCCGTGCCGTCGATCGGGTCGATGATCCACTGGCGGGGACCGTAACCGGTGTCGGGCATCTCCTCGCCGTGCACGGCGTCGCGGGGACGGGCGGTGGCCAGCGTGTGACGCACCGAGGCCTCGACGGCCTGATCGGCCTCCGAGACCGGCGTGTGGTCGGCCTTGGCCCGCACCTTCAGGTCGCGCGCCTTGAACCGATTCAGCGTGAGGGAATCGGCGTTGTCGGCCATGAGGTGGGCCAGACGCAGATCATCGGTGAAGTCAGGTACAGCGGCCATGAGCCGACTCTATCCGGCGATCCCGACGCCGGCCTGCCGGCTCGCCCGCGCTCGGCGTGGCTCAGCGGTACTCCTCGGGCCGGTCGACCGCCTCCAGCACGCGGCGGAAGGACTCCAGGCGCGCGGCGGCGAGTTCCCCGCGGCCGGCGGCCTCATCCAGGCCGCACTCGGGGGCATCGGAGTGGTGGTTGCAGCCGCGTGGGCAGTCGGCGGTGAAATCCGCCAGGTCGGTGAAGGCCTCCAGGATCGTCTGGGGGTCCACGTGGCTCAGGCCGAAGCTGCGGACGCCCGGCGTGTCGATGACCCAGCCGGGATCATGGCCGCCCGGCCCGTCGAAGGGGGGCAGGGCGATCGCCTCGGCCGAGGTCGAGGTGTGCCGCCCCTTGCCGGTCGCCTCGTTCACCTGGCCGGTGGCGCGGTCGGCGCCGGGCACCAGGCGGTTGATGAGGGTCGACTTGCCGACACCGGAGTGGCCGACGAAGACAGTCGTCTTCCCGGCCAGGAGCTCACGCAGCTGCGAGAGATCCGAATCCGGCTCGGAGACGACGATGGGCACGTCGATGGGCTCGTACAGTGCGATGAGCTCGGCCGGGTCGGCCAGGTCCGCCTTCGTCAACGCGATGACGGGGCGGACGCCGGCGTCGTACCCGGCCACCAGGACGCGGTCGATCATGCCGGGCCGGGCCGGGGGATCGGCGAGGGCCGTCACGATGACGAGCTGATCGGCGTTGGCGACGATCGGCCGTTCGTAGGGGTCGGTGTCATCAGCGGTGCGGTTCAGCTCGGTGCGACGGGGTTCCAGCTGGACGATGCGCGCCAGGGTGCCCTCGTCGCCGCTCGTGTCCCCGACCACGCGCACCAGGTCGCCGACGATGACGCCCTTGCGTCCGAGCCGGCGGGCCTTCGTCGCGACGAGCGGGTGCTGGTCGCCGTCGACCATCCGGCAGTGGTACCGGCCGCGGTCGACGGTGATGACGCGGGCGATCCGGGCGGCCGAGTAGTCGGGGCGGTCCTTCGTCCGTGGGCGGCTGCGCTTGGCGGGGCGCCCGAAGTCATGGGTGTCGAAGTCGGTGCCACGGCCGATGGCGCCGCGTGTGCGGCGGGGACTCATCGGGTCCCCGCCATGGTGTCCCAGCGTCGGGTGAAGTCGGGCATGGTCTTGCTGGTGCACCCCACGTCGTCGAGCCGCACGCCGGGGATGACCAGGCCCATGAGGGCGCCCAGGTGCGCCATCCGGTGGTCGGCGTGGCAGGCGAACAGGCCATCGCCCTCGCTCGGATGGAGCCGGTCGAGGTGCCCGGCCATGCCCGTGATGGTGAGGCCGTCGGGGAGTTCCCCGGCCGGGACGCCCAGCCGGTTCAGCTCGGTGACGATGGCCTTGATGCGGTCGGTCTCGTGGCCGCGGATGTGGCCGACGCCGGTGATCGTCGTGGACCCGTGCGCCGCGACTGCCAGCGCGGCGGCGACCGGTGTCAGTTCGCTGGCCTCGTGGAGGTCGAGCCGGGCGCCCCTGAGGGAGACGGCCGAGGCCCCCAGGCCGTCGGGGGCCTCGATGACGGTGGCGCCCATGCGGGCCAGGACCGAACCGATCACCGCACCCGGCTGCGTGCTGCGACGTGGCCAGCCGGCGATGGACACCGTCCCGCCGGTGAGCACGCCGGCGGCGAGGAACACCGCGGCGTTGGTCAGATCGGGTTCGATCCGGTCATCGCGGGCCGTGATGACGCCGGAGTGGACCCGCCAGTGATGACCGGTCTCGAGGGTCTCGATCCGGACCCCGTGACGCGCGGCCATGTCGATCGTCATTGCGATGTGGGGAGCCGATGGCACCGCGCTGCCGACGTGCACGATGTCCAGACCCCGTTCGAAGCGGGCCCCGGCGAGCATGAGACCCGAGACGAACTGGCTGGAACTGCTCGCGTCGATACGTACGGTGCCGCCCTTCAGGCCGGTACCGGCGTCGAGCGTGAAGGGGACCGCGTCGGCGTCGATGCAGGCGCCGAGTTGACGCAGACCCTCGAGCAGCGGGGCGAGGGGACGCTCGCCGGCCCGCTCGTCCCCGGTGAACGAGCTGCACCCGCCCGCCAGCGCCGCAACCGGTGGGACGAAGCGCATGACGGTGCCGGCCAGTCCGCAGTCGATCGGCCGGGTCGCCGCGTGCAGCGGGCCCGGCGTGACGCGGCAGGTGCTGCCGGTGGTCTCGACGGTGGTGCCGAGGGAGCGCAACGCTGCGGCCATGAGGCGGGTGTCCCGAGCGTCGAGGAGACCGCTGAGGGTGCTCGGGCCGTCACTGAGGGCGGCCAGGACGAGTGCCCTGTTGGACTCGGACTTCGACCCGGGCACCTCGACCGTCGCGTGCAGCGCCCGGCCCGGGTACGGCGCCGGCCAGCCCGCGCCGTCGGATCCGGCCGCACGGGTCCAGGTCGCCGAGTCATCCATGACGCCCAGAGTAGCGAGCCGGGTGACAACCGTGGTACGGCGCCCGGCGGCGTTGGGGCAGCGGGTCGGATCCACGATCACCCGGCCTGTGGGAATACCGTGCCGCACCTGGGCGTTTCCTCGGTGTGATGACGATGACTGCACCGAGAGATTCGGTACTGTCGTATGCGATGAACCCGACGCATGAGATGAGCGATGCCGGCTTCGACCTGACCCAGCAGGCCGACGACATTCGCGACACCGAGACGCAGCAGCAGCGGATCGCCCGATTCGAGCGCGATGCCATGGTCTATCTCGATCAGCTCTACGGCGCGGCGCTTCGCATGACGCGCAACCCGAGCGATGCCGAGGACATCGTGCAGGAGACCTATGTGAAGGCCTTCAGCTCCTTCAAGCAGTTCAAACCGGGCACCAACCTCAAGGCCTGGTTGTATCGCATCCTCACGAACACCTACATCAACAGTTATCGCAAGGCCCAGCGCCAGCCGCAGACCAGTGGCGGCGAGGAGGTCGAGGACTGGCAGTTGGCGAGGGCGGCCTCTCATGACTCGAGTGGTCTGCAATCGGCCGAGATGGCGGCCCTCGACTCCATCCCCGACCAGGCGGTCACCGACGCACTCAACTCGTTGTCGGATGACTTCCGTCAGGCGGTGCTGCTGGCTGACGTGGACGGTTTCTCATACAAGGAGATCGCCGAAATCATGGGAACCCCCATCGGCACGGTGATGTCGCGGCTCAATCGTGGCCGGGCTCAGCTGCGCGAGGCCCTGGCGGACTACGCCCGTGAGCACGGCATCGGAAGGCAGCGTGACAGATGAACGAGTTCAGCTCAGACTTCTTCCCCGTGAGCGCGACCGACGAGGCGGCGTGCGACTACGCCGCGGCCAGCGTTCACGCCTTCCTGCACGGTGAATTGCCCGAGGCCACCGCGGACGAGATCCGTCACCACCTGATGATCTGCGAGAGCTGCATGGATGATTTCGGGATCGAGGCGACCATCAGCACCCTGGTGCAGCGCAGTTGCTCCGGCACGCCGTGCGCCTCGGGAGAGCTGCGCGCCCGCATCGCCCGTCTCACCATGATCAGTGAACAGGTCCTCTAGTCTCACGGCCCGGCCACGGCCGCGGGGGCCGGTGCTCGTCAGCTCGGTAGGATCGGCGCATGCAGACGATGGAGCGAATGTTTGCCGAGCACACTGAGATCGGCGAGGAGGATCGGCTCTGGCTCAGCTCCTTCGTCCGCGAATGGCACGTGCTGGCGGACACCAGCTTCTCCGACCTCATCCTGTGGGTGCCGGACGTCGATGACAACGTCTTCTGGGCCATCGCCCAGCGCCGGCCGGTGACCGGCCCCACCGCCCTCGAGGAGGACGTCGTCGGCTCCGAGATCCGCTACGAGCCCGACTCGTTGGTCGTCGAGGCCTATCTGTCGCGCGAGATCTGTGAGACGAGCAACAACAAGCTGCAGGCCGGCATACCCGTCGACGTCCTGGCGATCCCCATCATCCGTCACGACGAGGTCATCGGCATCCTGGAGCGGCACACCAACAGGATGGGTGTGCGAGCACCCGGCGCCATGGAGGACGCCTACCTGAGGATCGCCGACATGTTGTCCGACATGGTCTGGCATGGTGACTTCCCGATCGACCCGCCGAGCGATCCCACGCTCAGTCCCCACGTCGGCGATGGTCTCATCCTGGCCCGCGCCGAGGGGCTCATGGAGTACGCGAGCCCCAATGCGGTCTCCGCCTACCGGCTTCTTGGTCTGGTGGGCGATCTCATCGGCGACAACCTGTGGTCCCTGACCGAGGAGGGCCTCGGAGCGCAGGTCCAGCCCGTGGAACCCACTCACGCGCGGTTCGACGGCATGGCGGGCGGTGAGTACGAGGCCGAGAACAGTGCCGGTTCCATGAGATTGCGCATTCTGCCCCTGACCAGGGACAGCGAGTGCGTCGCGATCGTTGCGCTGTGCCGCGACATCACCGATCTGCGGTATCGCGACCGCGAACTCCAGACGAAGAACGCGATGATCCGCGAGACCCACCACCGGGTCAAGAACAACCTGCAGACGGTCTCGGCCCTGTTGCGTTTGCAGTCGCGGCGGGCGACCTCCCCCGAGGCCAAGAATGACCTCAACGACGCGATGAGTCGTGTGCAGTCGATCTCCATCGTCCACGAGATCCTGTCGCGGAGCATTGATGAGGCCGCCGAGTTCGACGAGATAGCGGACACGATTCTGCAGATGGTCGGGGACATGGCGGCCAGTTCCGGTGTCGTCCGCGTCACCCGCGAGGGGAGTTTCGGGCTCGTCCCGGCCAAGGTGGCCACCTCGTTGTCGCTCATCATGACGGAGCTGTGCCAGAACGCGATCGAGCACGGCCTGGAATCCGGTGACGGTGCCGTGCGCGTGGTTCCGCAGCGTCAGGAGGACGGCGGGCTGATCCTCGACGTCGTCGACCAGGGCGTCGGTCTGGCCGATGACTTCCGGCTCTTCCACACCGACAGCCTCGGCACGTCGATCGTCGCGACGCTGGCGGCCGACCTGCACGGTGACTTCACCTTGTTCAACAACCCCGACGGCGTCGGTGCCACCTCCCGGGTCGTCATCCCGGCCGAGACACTGGCCCTGTGAGCCGGGCCCCGAGGCAGTGAGGTCTCGGGCACGACGAAGTGCGGCGCCGACGTCGGCCGGCGCCCTCCCGGTAAGGGGACTCGGAGACTCAGGCCGCCTTGCGTGCTCGGGCCGCGCGACGTTTCATGGTGCGCCGCTCGTCCTCGGACATGCCGCCCCACACGCCGTGGTCCTGACCGGCCTCGAGAGCCCAAGCGAGGCACTTGTCGCAGACGCAGCAGCGCTGGCAGACCTTTTTCGCCTCCTCGATCTGGGTGAGGGCCGGCCCAGTGTTGCCGATGGGGAAGAAGAGCTCCGGGTCCTCGACCCGACAGGCGGCCTCGTGACGCCAGTCCATGTGTGTACGACTCCTTAGGCGAGTGGCGGGCCGTCATGACCCGCTGTCAGCGCGCGGACAGGGCAGGCCCCGTCCGTCGCGTGGCGATTGTTCTTCGAACGAATCAGGGGCCCGGACCACCGCCGCCGTCCGCGCGTGATCCGGGCCAGGGGCGCCCGATCACGGGTGAGACGGCGGGGAACTTCAAGCCCCAGAGCACCAGCTTGCCATGCGCTTCAAGATTCAGCTAGAGATCGGACGCGATCATCATCCTTTGTGCATCCTGAGCGGCTCGGCGTGCACTTTCTGATCATTTCATCATCATTGACTTGACAAATCAGGACTGAGTTGGCAAAGCGGATCGGGGTTCGTCACGGGGAGACAGTGGGGACGCCGCCGACCGCTTGAGACCCAGCGCGGCGACGAAGGCCTCGACCCAGGCAAGGACGGCCAACGCGACGACGCACAGGTTGCGCAGGACGAGCATCATCGTCGACCCGATGTTCGGATCGAGGGCGGAGATGATGCCGCTGTAGGTGAGGGGATAGACGAGCTGGGTCAGGGCCGTCGCGGTCAGCCCGGCGGCCACGAGTCGCCTGGCCGCTCCGGCCCTGTCGGGGGTGCCCAGCCCCGAGGCGACGAGGGCCAGCGGGCCGAAGAGCCAGGTCATGTACTGGGGGCTGAGGGTCTTGTTCGCCACGATCCATCCGCAGATGATCGCCAGGACCGCCAGCCGGACGGCCCACTCGTGACCGGGGGGAGTGCCGGGTGAGATCGGGGCCTGCTCCTGCTCGCGCAGGGCGAGGACGGCCGACAGGGCCACGGACAGCGCGACCAGGATGATCATGGCCGCGCTTGCCGCGATCCGCCAGCCTCCGACGGAGGCGGCGAAGACCTCGTAGGCCTTGAAATCACTGAACTGGACGTCCACGCCGGTGGCGCCGAGAGCACGGGCGAGCATGAGCGGAGTGGCCCAGACCGATTCGATCTGCAACCCCCGCTCGGACTGCCAGGTCAGCGGCGAGACGGTCCGGCCGAGACCGGATGTGGCCACCGAGAGCAGGACGAGCACCATGCCGGTGAGGACGAACCCGACGCCACGGCGCCGGGCCGTGCGTGAGCGGCCCAGCATCGGCAGGACGAGCAGCGCCGGCCACAGCTTGAACCCGGCGCCGAGCGCCAGCAGCGCGCCGGCCAGGGCGGGCCGGCGGCTCATCTGGTGCAGCGCGCCCAGTACGCACAGGGCCGGGACGATGTCGAGTCGGAACCACAGCAACGGGCCGAGCAGGGCGCCGCAGGCCGCCCAGACCCATGCCGCACGGGCGCTCTCAAAGGTGTGGAGCATGGCGCAGCAGACGCCGTCGGCGGTCGCCACGAGTACCGCGAAGAGCAGGACGTACAGATCGACCGAACCGGCTGAGGGCCACTCGAGCACCTGGATGAGCCAGACGAGGGGAGTGGGGTACTCGATCAGGACGCCGGTCAGGTCCGTCAGGACGGGGACGGGCAGACCGGAAACGGACATCGCGTAGTAGTTCACGTCATTGCGGACGAAGCTGCACAGCGCCTGCCACAGGAACAGCATGACGATCCGGCTCAGGGTCCAGAATCCGATCAGCCAGAGGGCTGAGCCGCCCCCCGGGGTCGGGGTTCGGTCGTCGTGCGGTGACAGCTGCTGCATGGTCGGGCGGCTCCTCATCGTCCTGGACCAGGGGGGAGGACGGTCCCGCCACGTCGAGCGCGAACGGCCCTGACCGCCGACGGGCGCAGGTAGCTCCACACCCAGCGCACCACGAGCCCCAGGACGATGACCACCGCGACGTTGCGCAGGGCCAGCAGCACCGTGGCCGGCAGGCGCAGCAGCTCGTCGCTGACGTTCCAGTCGCTGACCAGGCGGTCATAGCTGAGCGGATAGACGAGCAGGGTGAAGGCGGTGGCCACGAGCATCCACATCGAGATCGCGTTCATGCGCGAACGATCCGTGAAGAAGCTCTCGGTGCGCTGGCTGCGCGCACCGAGCACGGCGTACGCGGCTGCCTGAGGGCCACCGATCCACATGATGTACTGCGGGCTGAAGGTCTTGTTCGTGACGATCATGATGAGGATCACCAGCTGCAGCAGGGCGACTGCCTCGATGATGCGGCCATGGCCACGCCACAACCACACCAGATAGGCGAGAAGCGCGGCGACGATGCCCACGTAGAAGGCCATGTCGGCGACCGCGACGATCGCGCTCACGCCCGGCCCCCAGATCTCGTAGGCCTGGTAGCGGCTGAGGGTCACCACGTAGTCACCGGTCCCGAGTGCTCGTCCGAGCATCGGCGGCGTGGCCGCGATGGACTCGATCTGCAGGCCCCGCCCCGACTGCCAGTGCAGCGGCGACATGAGGCGGTCCCAGCCGGCGAACCCGATGGAGGCCAGCACCAGGACGATTCCGGTGACCGCGAAACCGGCCGTCGTGGTGATCTTCTGGCGCCTGGAGCCGGGCAGCAGGGCCGGCCACAGCAGCGCGGGCCACAGCTTCACCGCGGCACCCGCCGCCGTCAGGGCGCCCGCGGTGACGTGGTGACGGCGCAGCAGGAAGATGACGGACCAGCCGGCGAGGACGCTGGTGAGAAGATCGAAGCGCAGATAGGCGGTCGGACCGACCAGGGCCAGGAAGAGCGTCCAGAAGACGACCGCCTGCCCCTTCATCGCGCCACCGGTGTGCCAGAGCGACCAGGTGAAGGCCGCGTCGAGGGCCAGCATCATGAGGGCGAAGGCCACCACGTAACCGTGCTGGGTGCCGAACCCGAGCAGGTAGGGGACGACCAGCAGGGCGATGACCGGGGTGGGGTATTCGGTGAGCGTGCTCGCCGGCCCGGAGTCGAACAAGACCTGGATCTTCTCGTAGTAGTAGACGACGTCTCCCTGCGTCGAGGGGGTCAGGAAGGCCCAGATGCAGCAGATGACCAGACGGGCGACGAACCAGAAGAACAGCAGGAAGCGACCCGACTGGAGGCGCTCGCGGGTGAAGGCCAGCGTGATCTGACGCGAGATGCGGGTGGACAGGCCCGAAGGGGTGGCGGCGGTGGCACCGGTACCGATGAGTGGCTGGTCTGCCGTCATCGTGCCCCTTCCGCGGCCAGGTGGCGAGCACCGCCCATTCAGCTGCAAGGCCCCGCGCCGATGCGCGAGGTAGGTTCGGTCGTAGGGCGCTCCCGGAGGGATTCGAACCCTCGCACCCGCCTCCGGAGGGCGGTGCTCTATCCCCTGAGCTACGGGAGCATGGCCCCCGATCTGGTGGGCCGCGCTTCAGCATAGCGCCCTGGTGAGGGCGGTGGCGAATGGCGCCGCGCCGGGGCCGTTGGAGCCGGCGGGTGGCCGGGCCTTCGTCTGGAAAGCTTCGATCCGGTCTGGAAGGATTGTGCATCGTGACTCATATGCATGTTGCCGGCGCGGTTCACGCCGACGTCGCAGCCCCGAGCCCGCAATGGCTCACCCGGCCCGACGACCCCAATGCCCTCGACCCGGCGCTGTGGAGTCGAACGGTCAGGCGCAACGAGGCCGGTTGCCTCGAGGTGGGCGGTGTCGACGTGCGAACCGCGATCGAGCGGGAGGGTTCACCGGTCTACCTCTTCGACGAGGCCGATTTCCGGTCCAGAGCCCGTGAGTTCGCCAGGGCATTCTCCGGCTGGGACGTCTACTACGCCGGCAAGGCGATGCTGACGCGGACGATCGCACGCATCATCGCCGAGGAGGACCTCGACCTCGACGTCTGCTCCGGGGGCGAACTGGTCGTGGCCCTCGCCGGCGGAATGGATCCGAACCGGATCGGCATGCACGGGAACAACAAGACCCCCGACGAACTCGAGCTCGCGCTGCGCAACGGCGTGGGCCGCATCATCGTCGACTCGCTGGACGAGATCGCCCGCATCGAGGAGTTGTGCAGCGCGGGCGGCTGGCAGGCCAGGGTCATGGTGCGCGTGACCCCCGGCGTCGAGGCGCACACCCACGAGTACATCGCCACGGCCCACGAGGACCAGAAATTCGGTTTCTCGATCGCCAACGGCCAGGCCATGGTTGCCATGGTCCGCTGCCACTACAGCCCCTACATCGAGCTGCTCGGCGTGCACAGCCACATCGGCTCCCAGATCTTCGACACCGGCGGTTTCGAGATCGCCGCGCGTCGCACCATCAAACTGATGAGCCAGTTCGCCGACGCGACCGGCTCCCACCTGCCCCAACTCGACCTGGGCGGTGGCTTCGGGATCGCCTACACGAGCGCGGACTCCCCGGCGACTCCCGAGCACCTGGCCGCAGGACTGCGCGACATCGTCGAGCACGAGGCGCGCGCCTACAACATCGACGTGCCCCGGATGTCCATCGAGCCCGGCCGGGCGATCGCCGGGCCCAGCACCATGGCCGTCTACACGGTCGGCACGGTGAAGGTCGTCGACCTTGACGGCGGTGCCCAGCGCCTGTACGTGAGCGTCGACGGCGGCATGAGCGACAACATCCGTCCCGCCCTGTACGCGGCCGAGTACTCCGGCGTCCTGGCCAATCGGATCTCCGACGAGACCGCGGTGCTGTCCCGCGTCGTCGGAAAGCACTGCGAGGGGGGCGACATCCTGGTGCGCGACGTCTTCCTGCCCGGCGACATCGTTCCCGGCGATCTCATCGCGGTGCCGGGGATGGGTGCCTACAGCCGCGAGATGGCCAGCAACTACAACCACGCGCTGCGTCCTCCCGTGGTGCGCGTGAGCGGGGGCGCGCTGCACCCTATGATTCGCCGTGAGACCATGGATGATCTGATGAGCCTGGATGTTGGTGACTGAGAGGGCGAGATGACCGACGAAACGAAGAATTCAACCACTCAACGCGTCCTGAAGGTGGCACTGCTCGGCTGCGGCACCGTGGGGGCCAAGGTTGCCCATACATTGCTGACCCAGCGTGCAGATCTCGCGGCGAAGAGCGGTTGCGTGCTCGAGCTGGTCGGCGTCGCGGTTCGTGACGCCTCCCTGCCACGTCCGGGCATCCCCGACGAACTGCTCACCGAGGATCCTGCCGCCCTGGTCGCCGACAGCGGCGCAGACATCGTCATCGAACTCATCGGAGGCATCGACCCGCCCCGCCAGCTCATCCTGTCCGCCATCGAGCACGGCGCCTCCATCGTCACGGCCAACAAGGCGCTGCTGGCCAAGCACGGCGAGGAGATCTACGCCGCAGCGGAGCGCAAGGGCGTCGACATCTACTACGAGGCCGCAGTGGCCGGCGCCATCCCGATCGTGCGACCGCTGCGCGAGTCACTCGTCGGCGACCAGATCCTGGCCGTCATGGGCATCGTCAACGGAACCACCAACTACATACTCGACAAGATGACCACCGAGCATCAGGACTTCGCGACGGCCCTCGCCACCGCGCAGAAACTCGGTTACGCCGAGGCCGACCCGACGGCCGACATCGAAGGATTCGACGCCGCGTCCAAGGCCGCCATCCTGGCCTCCCTGGCCTTCCACTCGTCGGTCCGCATCGACGACGTCTACCGGGAGGGCATCACCGGCGTCACGAGCGAGGACATCCAGGCGGCGGAGCTGGCGGACTGCGTCATCAAGCTCCTGGCGGTCGCCAGGCTCGACGACGAGGGCCGCATCGAGGTGCGCGTGCACCCGGTCATGGTTCCGCGCAGCCATCCGCTCGCGGTGGTCTCGGGTGCGAACAACGCGATCTTCATCGAAGCCGCCAACGCGGGCCGGCTCATGTTCATGGGTCCCGGCGCCGGCGGCTCGCCGACGGCCAGCGCCGTGACCGGTGACCTGGTGACCGTTGCCCGCAACAGGCTGCGCGGCGTCGAGAACCCGGCCCATTCGGTGTACCAGGGGCTCGCGGTCGCGCCGATGCGGCAGACCCGTACCCGGTACCACCTGAGATTCCAGGTCGCCGACCAGCCCGGCGTGCTCGCCGCGGTCGCCGGCCTGCTGGCCCAGCACCGCGTGTCGATTCATTCGGTGCATCAGCACGCCGAGCGCCCCGAGGAGCATCCCGACCTCGCCGTCCTGTCGATGGTCACCCACCTGGCGCGGGAGGCCGATGTCATGGCATGCATCACCGAGCTGGAGAAGACCGGTTACGTTCACGGTCAGGTGCGTTTCATGCGCGTCGAGGGCGTCTGAGGGGGACGCGAGCACCATGCACGTTGCCTGCCTGGACATGGAGGGCGTTCTCGTCCCCGAGATCTGGATCAGTGTCGCCGAGGCCACCGGTATCGATGACCTGCGCCTGACCACCCGCGACATCAGTGATTACGACGAACTGATGAGGCACAGGCTCACGGTCATGGCCGAGCACGACCTGAGGCTGAGCGTCATCAAGGACGTCATCGCCGACATGGGTCCCATGCCCGGCGCCGTCGAGTTCCTCGACTGGTTGCGCGAGCGGTGGCAGGTCGTCATCCTGTCGGACACCTTCTACGACTTCGCCGACCCGCTGATGGCCCAGATGGGGCGCCCGACCATCTTCTGCCACAGCCTCGTCACCGACAACGATCGTGTCGTCGGGTACCGGCTGCGCATGGCCGACCAGAAGCGAGAGGCCGTCAAGGCCTTCCGCGGGCTGAACTTCACGACCCTGGCCGCAGGGGACTCGTACAACGACACCCGCATGCTGCGTGAGGCCGACTACGGTGCGCTGTTCTGCCCGCCGCCGAACGTCATCAGCGAATTCCCCGACCTGCCGGTCGCCACCGACTACGACGCACTGGCCAGCCTCTTCGAACAGGCCGCGGAGTCCATCGAGGCCCGTTGAGACGTGTGCCAGATTCTCGTGGTCAGGGGTGCACGGGACGCCACCGTTGTTGCCCGGCGCTGCTACAGTTGTCCCGTGACGGGGCCACCCAGCCCTTGTTCTCACTGAGCCCGGGTGTTGAGCCGAACGGGCCGGTCACCGGATCCGCATTCGTCCAGGACCCGCCGCGTGCTGTCGTCGCGTCGGCCTCCGCGATCCGGGACTCGCCGAACCGATCCCTCATCACCGTGACGCGCAGTACGGGCACGCCGATCCCCGGTGGTGCGCGCGGCGCATGTCCGGGCGCACCACACGTCAGCCGTCATCGGTGAACCGGTACGGCACCACCAGGACTCCTCGGCACAGTGCGGGAGTCACATGCGGTTGTTGAAAGGATTCCAGTGACCGAAACCCAGGCTTCCCCCGCTGCTGCGGGCGAGGGCTCCACCACCGCCGCGCTGAGCGCCATGAAACTGTCCGAGCTGAAGGCGGTCGCCGCAAAACTCGGGATCAAGGGCGCTGGAAGCATGCGCAAGGGCGATCTGGTCGAGGTGATCAGCGCCCACCGTCCGGAAACCGGCGAGCAGGCGGACGAGGCTCCCAGGCAGGCCGCCCACCGCCGCGTCAACGGCGACGGCGGGGGCGCCCGGAAAACCGTTGCCCGAACCCGCAGGGGAAGCGACGCCCACGCGGACCAGGAGGTCGCCGGGCACGAGGCCGAGGCGCCTGCGGGACCACTCGAGGAGAAGCTGTCCACCGCCGATGCCGTGGCGGCTCGTCTCGAGGCCGCCGAGCAACTGTCCGGAGAGCGTCGCACGCGGGAGAACGCCGCCGAGCCGGGGGCCCCGGGTGGGCACGACAGGACACCCCGGGGCACCGACCCCGACACCGCGGATGAGATCGGTGCGCGGCTCGACCGTCTCTCCGGCAAATCGAGCGAAACCGAGCCGGCCAGGACCAACGGGGGAGACCAGCGTCGCAACCGTGACCGCAACCGTCGCGACGACGAGGAGTCCGGCGGATCGCGCCGCTCGCGCCGACGCCGCAACCGTGACCGCTCGAACCGTCGCCGGGGCGGCATGAACGAGCTCGAGGACCCGGTGGTACGCGAGGACGACGTCCTGCTCGACGTTTCGGGCATCCTCGACGTCCTGGACAACTACGCCTTCGTCCGCACCAGCGGCTACCTGCCGGGGCCCAACGACGCCTACGTCTCACTGTCGATGGTCCGCAAGAACGGGCTGCGCAAGGGCGACGTCATCACCGGCGCGATTCGCCAGCCCCGCGAGGGCGAGCGGCGCGAGAAGTACAACCCCCTCGTACGCCTGGACACCGTCAACGGCACCACGCCGGAGAACATGAGGCAACGTCCCGAATTCGCCAAGCTCACGCCGCTGTACCCGCAGGAACGCCTGCGCATGGAGACGACGCCGACCAACATGACCGGCCGCATCATCGATCTCATGTCGCCGATCGGCAAGGGGCAGCGCGGGCTGGTCGTCTCGCCGCCCAAGGCCGGCAAGACGATGGTCATGCAGAACATCGCCAACGCCATCACGGTCAACAACCCCGAGGTGCACCTCATGGTCGTCCTGGTGGACGAGCGTCCCGAGGAGGTCACCGATTTCCAGCGCACGACCACGGCCGAGGTCATCGCCTCGACCTTCGACCGTCCCGCCGAGGATCACACGACCATCGCAGAGCTCGCCATCGAACGCGCCAAGCGCCTGGTCGAGCTGGGGCGTGACGTCGTGATCCTCCTCGACGGGATCACCCGCCTCGGCCGCGCCTACAACCTGGCCGCCCCGGCGTCGGGCCGGATCCTGTCCGGCGGTGTCGACTCCGCGGCCCTGTACCCGCCCAAGAAGTTTTTCGGGGCGGCCCGCAACATCGAGAACGGCGGTTCGCTGACGATCCTCGCCACCGCGCTGGTAGAAACCGGGTCCAAGATGGACGAGGTCATCTTCGAGGAGTTCAAGGGCACCGGCAACATGGAACTGCGCCTGTCGCGCCAGCTCGCCGACAAGCGCATCTTCCCGGCCATCAACGTCGACGCGTCCAGCACTCGTCGTGAGGAGCTGCTGATGAGCGCCCAGGAACGCGACATCATCTGGAAGCTGCGGCGCGTGCTGTCCGGCCTGGACGAGCAGAAGGCCACGGAGACCCTGCTCGGCCGCTTGCGCAAGACCCGCAACAACTCGGAGTTCCTGGTCGTCATCTCCCGGACGACACCCGGTAGTGACTGACGCGGGTCCTGCCCCGGCGCTGGCCGTCGGGCACGCTGGATGAACCTGGACCCGTCGGCTACCATTGAGCGGCGCTCCGGTTCACGCCCGCCCCGCACTTCGCGCGGGGCCCCACGAGGGCGACCCGGAACGAGGAAACAGGAGAAGAACATGAAGAAGGCCACCCATCCCGAGTACCACGACGTCAGGGTCGTGTGCACCTGCGGCAACGAGTTCACCACGCGCAGCACCTACCCCGGCCAGACCATGACGGCCGATGTGTGCAGCAACTGCCACCCCTTCTACACCGGCAAGCAGAAGATCCTCGACACCGGTGGTCGTGTGGCGCGCTTCGAACGTCGATACGGCAAGCGTCAGGGAGCCAAGTAGGCTCTCGTCCCACTCAGGCGCCGGGGGAGTTCCCTCGGCGCCTGAGTCGTCCCTGGCCCACCTGCCCGTCGTACGGGTCGACCGCCGGAAGCCGACGGACCCGGAAAGGAGTGCCACGTGTTCGAAGCCGCCCAGTCACTGCGTGACGAGTTCGCCGAGCTCGAGACCCAGCTGGCCGACCCCGAGGTGGTCGGCGACCCCAAACGTTCGCGTCTCCTCGGACGCCGGTACTCGGAGCTGATCGGCATCGTGAGAACCCTCGACGAGTACGACCGGCTCACCGGCGACCTCGCCGCCGCCGAGGAGCTGGCCGGCGACGACCCGGGTTTCGCCGCCGAGGTCGTCTCACTCGGCGCCCGCCGTGAGGCCGCCGCCGACCGGCTCACCCGGCTCCTGGCGCCGCGCGATCCCAACGACGCCGACGACGCGATCATGGAGATCAGGTCGGGCGAGGGCGGTGAGGAGTCGGCCCTGTTCGCCGGCGATCTGCTGACCATGTACAGGCGTTACGCCGAGCACGCCGGCTGGGTCGTCGAGGTGCTCGAGGCCGAGGGCACCGACCTTGGCGGCTACAAGTCGGTCACCGTTGCCTTCCGCGCACGCCCGGGCCAGGGCGTCGACGAGGCGCCCTACGGGGTCCTCAAGTTCGAGGGCGGGGTGCACCGCGTCCAGCGCGTCCCCGTCACCGAGTCGTCCGGGCGCATCCACACCTCGGCCGCCGGCGTCCTCGTCATGCCCGACGTCGAGGACGACGAGATCGAGATCGACCCCGACGACCTGCGCATCGATGTCTACCGCTCCACCGGCAAGGGCGGTCAGGGCGTCAACACCACCGACTCGGCCGTACGGATCACGCACCTGCCCAGTGGCATCGTCGTCACCTGCCAGGACCAGCGCAGCCAGCTGCAGAACAAGGAGCAGGCCATGCGGATCCTGCGCGCGCGTCTCGCCGCCGCCGCCGAGCAGGAGGCCGCCGCGGCCGCGGAGCAGGCCCGGCGTTCCCAGGTGCGCACGGTCGACCGCTCGGAGCGCATCCGCACCTACAACTTCCCCGAGAACCGCATCACCGACCACCGCATCGGCTTCAAGGCGCACAACCTGGATGCCGTCCTCGCAGGGGAACTCGGCCCGGTCCTCGCGGCGCTTCACGAGGCCGATCTGGCCGAGCGTCTCAACCAGGTGGGCCGGCGATGACCCCCAACCGTCCCGCGGCGATGATCCGCGAGGGCATCGAGCGCCTCGCCCGGGCCGGCCTGCCGACCCCCCGCGCCGACGCCCGGCTCCTGCTGGCCCATGCCGCACGACTGGAACCGTCGGGGCTGGCCACGACCCGGGAACTCGACGACGTCGTGGCACGCCGCTACGAGGAACTGCTCGTCCGCCGCAGCAGCGGCGAACCGCTCCAGCACCTGACCGGCGTGGCATGGTTCCGCACGATCAAGGTGCTCGTCGGGCCGGGCGTGTTCATCCCGCGCCCCGAGACCGAGAGCGTCGTCCAGTTCGCGCTGCGCCAACTCGTCGCCCTGCGCCCGTCAACGGGCCCCGAGCCCGTCGTCGTCGACCTGTGCACCGGATCGGGTGTCATCGCGGCATCGATCGCCGACGAGTACCCCGGGCGGCCACGCATCTGGGCCGTCGAGAACTCCGACGAGGCCCTGCAGTGGGCCAGGCGGAACCTGGAGCCGCGGGGCGTCGAAGTCGTTCACGCCGACATGGCCGATGCACTCCACGAACTCGACGGACACGTCGACCTGGTCGTCGCCAACCCGCCGTACATCCCCGAGACCGCCGCGTCCCAGCTGCCCGCCGACGTCGTCGACCACGACCCGCACGAGGCCCTCTTCGCGGGTGCGGACGGCCTGGACGCCCTGCGCGTGCTCGCCGGCACGGCGGCCAGGCTCCTGAGAACCGGCGGCTGGCTCGTGGCCGAGCACGACGACACGCAGGGCGGCTCGGCGCCGCAGCTGCTCGCCGACACCGGATTCTTCCACACGATCGAGGACCACCCGGACCTGACCGGCCTGCCCCGCTTCGTCAGTGCGGTGCGCGCCCCGAGGCGGCCCCGGGATGAGGTGGAAGAATGAGCACCGTGAATGAGGCCAACGAGAACGAGACGGCCGCAGTGCCCGCCCTGTGCTTCGACCTGCGCACCGAGCACGACGAGGCGATGGCGGCGGCACAGCGGGCCGTGAAGGCCGGCCGGCTCGTCGTCCTGCCCACCGACACCGTCTACGGCGTCGGCGCCGATCCGTTCTCGCCGCAGGCCGTCCAGGAGCTCCTCGACGCCAAGCACCGCGGGCGCGACATGCCGCCGCCCGTCCTCATCGCGGAACCCGCCATGCTGCCGGCCCTGGCCGCAGCCGTTCCGCCGGGGGCCAAGCGCATGGTGGCCAGGTTCTGGCCCGGCGCACTCACCCTGATCCTGCGCGCGCCCACGAGCCTGCAGATGGACCTGGGGGAGAGCGGTGGCACGATCGCCGTGCGCGTCCCCGACAACGACGACGCCCGCGAGCTGCTGCGCCACACCGGACCGCTCGCCGTCTCGAGCGCGAACATCTCCGGTCAGGAGGCGGCGACCACCGTGGAACGGGCCCGGGCCATGCTCGCGGACACGGTTGCCGTCTACCTCGACGGGGGCCCGACGCCCGGCCCGACCGCCTCGACGATCGTCGACTTCACGAAGAGGTACGGCGGACGCATCCTGCGTACCGGCGCGATCGGCTACGACGAGCTCCTCGAGTGCAGCCCCGGCCTCGAGGACATCCAGAACCCGGCTCCCGACCCGGACGCCGGCTCCGAGCCCGGCGACCCCGCCGAGACCTCGGACGCCGAGACCCTGGACCCGGCCGAAACGCCTGACCGGGCCACGACCTGAGGCGACACATGCGCGAATACGTCCTGGTCATGCTCATCGCGGCCCTCGGCACATTCCTGTTCTGCGGGCCGTGCCGACGCGGTGCCGTGCGTGCGGGCGCTCTCGCGCCGGTGCGCGAACGCGATGTGCACTCGCGCCCGACGCCCTACCTGGGGGGCATGGCCATGCTCATCGGCGTCCTCGCCGCCTTCCTCCTGGCCATCCACCTGCCCTTCCTCGGGCGGCACGCCACACTGACGCACGACGCGCTGGGGATCTTCGCAGCCGCTGCCGTCATCTGCGTCATCGGCGCCATCGACGACGTGATCGATCTGCCGTGGATGGCCAAGATCGCCGGGCAGGTGCTCGCTGCCGGCGTCGTCGTCCTCAACGGCGTGCGCATGTACTGGGTGAGCCTGCCGCACCAGATCATCGCCCTCGACACGCCGACATCACTGCTCATCACGGTGCTGTACATCTTCGTCTGCGTGAACGCCATCAACCTCATCGACGGGCTGGACGGTCTGGCCGCCGGGGTCGTGGGCATCGGAGCGCTCGCACTGTTCGTCTACACCTATCTGCTGGCCTACCAGCAGCAGTTCGTCGTGGCGACGACGGCCTCGCTGGTCAGCGCGACCATCGCGGGGGTCTGCGCCGGGTTCCTGCCGCACAATTTCCACCGGGCCCGCATGTTCATGGGTGATTCGGGGTCAATGCTGCTGGGGCTCCTGCTGGCGTGCAGCACGATCTCGCTCACCGGCCAGATCGACTCGTCCGCGCTGACGCCCAGCAGCGGTGATGTCCTGCCCGCGCTGCTGCCCATCCTGCTGCCGATCGCCGTCATGGCGATTCCGCTGGCCGACCTGACGCTGGCATACGTCCGCCGCACCTGGAACGGCAACTGGTGGTTCGTGGCCGACAAGAAGCACCTGCACCACCGCCTGCTCCAGCGCGGCCACTCGCAGGTCAAGGCCGTGCTCATCATGTACATGTGGACCGCGCTGGTCGCCTTCGGCGTCATCGTCCTCGGCCTGGTCTGGAACCGCTGGCTCGTCGCCGGCCTGGTCCTGCTCGTGGTCGTGGCCGTCCTCGTGACGATCGGGCCACTCAGCGCAGCCCGTTCCGTCGCACGGAAGAACGCCTCGTGAAGCCCCGGTCGCCCCGGCCATGGCCGCGCACGATGCTGCTCTGGGGACTGGCCTGGGCGCTGGTGTTCAGTGTTCCCGCCGGCCTCGGAGGTCTTCTCGTCGCCGGCGTGGACGGGCTCAGGGGCTGGGCGATGTCACTGGCCGTCGTGGGGGCCTATTTCGCGGCGAGCGTCATCGGGGACGCCCATGCGCTGCGCACCCCGGACATGAGGGCCCTCGGACCGCTCCTGGCCGGTTTCGTGGCCAGGGCCGGTTGCGTGGTCCTCGCGCTCCATGGGTTGGAGGCGGTCGGCTGGCTCGTCGGGCGGGGTCGTGTGGACTGGTTCGCGTGGACGACGGTAACCTTGGTGTGCGGTTGGTCCTTCGGGATCATCTGGGCTCGGCTGCGTACGCGGAGCTTCATCTACGACGGCAACGAAGCGGAGGGGGCCGCCGATGAGTGATCATCAGCTCGACGCCCCGGCGAACGGGGCCGACCTCTCACCCGCCGGCAGTGGCGTGACCGCCGTGTCCTATCTGCTCGCCGGCGTCGGCTTCTACGGTGCGCTGGGCTGGCTCGCCGATCGGGCCCTGGGAACCGGCTGGTGCCTGCCTGCCGGTCTCGTGCTGGGCGCGGCAGCGGCCGTTTACCTGATCGTCAAGAGACTCGGAGGCGATGCATGAGCAGTGCTCAGACAACGGTCCCCGCTCAGCGCGAGAGGAAGGGCACCAGTCCGGCGCTCATCGCGGTGCTCGTCATCGTCGTGTGGATCGCGGCCACCAAGGCCTCTCAGCTCCTCACCGGTGCGACCAGCAGCTGGGAGTCCCCGAGCACTGAGGACTTCCAGTTCGAGGGCTGGTTCGGCATCGGGTGGTTCAACAAGCCGCTGCTGCTGGCACTCGTCGCCTTCATCGGCATCCTGGTGTTCTGGCTCCTCGCCTCGCGCAATCTGAAGGTCGTGCCCACCAAGGCGCAGTTCTTCGCCGAGTACGTCTACAACTTCGTCCGGACCATCGGCCGCGACATGATCGGCCCCGGCTACCGCAGATTCGTGCCCTATCTGCTGACGGTCTTCTGCTTCGTGCTGGTCAGCAACTGGTTCGGTGAGACCTTCCTGTTCATGTTCCCGACGTTCTCCCGGGTCAGCTACGCCTACGCGGCGGCGATCTGCACCTTCGCCGCCTACGTCGTGTCCGGTTTCAAGCAGCACGGTCTGGGCTACCTCAAGGTCGCGCTGGTCCCCTCCGGTGTCCCGATCTGGTTGACCCCGGTGATCATCCCGCTCGAGTTCATCTCGGCCTTCATCACCCGCCCACTGACCCTGTCGGTCCGACTCTTCGCGAACATGTTCGCCGGCCACATGTCGATCATGGTCTTCGTCGGCGGTGGAGCCGCCCTGCTCACGTGGGCCCACAACGCCTTCTACAACGTCACCGGCGTGGTGGCACTGCTCTTCGGCATGGTCATGCTGTGCTTGGAACTCTTCATAGGTTTTCTGCAGGCGTACATCTTCACGATGCTGACCGCGCAGTACATTGGCTCCTCAGTCGGCGAAGCCCACTGAGGGCCGTCCTCCCGGACGTCTTCACCCGACACGAAAGATCCGAAAGGAAATGCAATGACCCCGTTGGAGATCAGCGGTTCGCTGAACGTTCTCGGTTACGGCCTGGCGACGCTCGGCCCTGCCATCGGCGTGGCACTCATCTTCTACGCCGGCATCAACGGCATCGCTCGTCAGCCCGAGGCCCGGGGCACGATCATGCAGCCGGTCTACATCGGTTTCGCCATCGTCGAGGCGCTGGCCATCCTCGGGTTCGTCCTCGCCTTCGTCGTGCGGTGAGTAGCCCGCGATGACACCGTTCGAACTGGTGCCCCTGCTCGACCTGGGCCCGCTGCTGCCGGAACTGCCCGAGTTCCTCGCCGGTCTGGCGTTGCTCGCGGTCATGTGGCTGATCGTGGCCAAGATGGTTGCTCCCCGCTTCGAGGAGCTCTACGAGCGGCGCGCCGAGGAGATCGAGGGCGGTATCCGGCACGCCGAGCGGGTGCAGGCGGAGGCGGACGCCGCCAGGGCCGAGTACCAGAAGCAACTCGACCAGGTCCGCGCCGAGTCCTCCCGCGCCCGCGACGAGGCCAGGGAACGCGGTGACCAGATCATCGCCGAGGCGAAGGAGAGGGCGGCCCAGGAACAGGCCCGCATGATCGCCGAGGCACGGGCCCAGATAGCCGTCGAACGCGAGATCGCGATGGCCGAGCTCCGGTCGCAGGTGGGTGTCCTGGCCACGACACTGGCCGGTCGCATCCTCTCGGAGTCCCTCACCGACGACGAGCGGGCCCGCCACACGGTTGACCGCTTCCTGGCGGAGTTGGAGACCCAGCCCGTTCGCGCCCTGGACGCGGAGGAGTGAACTGCTGTGCCCGAGAACCGATTCGCAGCACTCAGCCGGGCGGCCGATGGGCTCGCCCCGGACCAGGCGCTGATCGGTGACCTCTTCCAGATCGTCGAGACCCTGCGCGACAATCCCGCGCTGCGCCGTGCCCTGACCGATACGACGCTCGACCCGGGCGACCGCGGACGGCTTGCCGAGCGCCTGTTCGGGCAGCGGATCGGCTCAGCGGCGGTGGGTCTGCTGTCCGCCGCCGCGGCCATGGACTGGCGGTCCGGGTTCGAGCTGGCAGATGCCCTGGAGACGCAGGGCGTGCGCATCGGCGTGCGCTCGGGCGATCCCGCCGCGGTCCGCGACGAGCTCGGCGCCTGTGCCCGGCTGATCAGCGGCACCGCACAGATCGAGCAGGCGTTCTCGATGCACGGGTCAGGGCCGCATGATCGTGCCGCGCTCATGACACGGCTGCTCGGTTCGCGGGTGAGTGCCGCAACACATGCGCTGATCCGGCACGCCGCTCGCCGCGGCGGTCGGGTCGGCCGGACGATCGCACGCTACGAGGAGATCGCCTCGGGTGTTCTCGGCCGGCGGCTGGCCCGGGTCACCGTCGCACGGCCTCTCCCAGCCGATCAGGCCGAGCGGCTCAAGGAGCAGCTGGGGCGCGTCTATGCCACACCGGTCGACCTGAGCGTCCGCATCGACCCCGACGTGCTCGGCGGAGTGCACGTGCGCATCGGCGACGAGGTGATCGACGGGACGATCGCGACCATCCTGGATCAGGCCCGCAGGCAGCTCGCCTGATCCGCCCACAGACCAGGCCCTGCGGGGCCGACATGCAGGAATCGAGGAAGACAGGACGCCATGGCTGAACTGAGTATCAGCTCGGACGAGATCCGCAGCGCACTGGCCAGTTTCGTGGAGAGCTTCACGCCCGACGAGGCCGTGCCCGAGGAAGTGGGTCGCGTGGTGAGTTCGGGCGACGGCATCGCGCGTGTCGAAGGGCTGCCGCGCGCGATGGCCAACGAACTGCTGCGTTTCGAGAACGGCACGATGGGTATCGCCCTCAACCTCGAGGCCCGTGAGATCGGCGCCGTCGTCCTGGGCGACTCCGAGGGCATCGACGAGAACTCCGTCGTGCGCGGCACCGGCGAGATCCTCTCTGTTCCGGTCGGCGACGGCTACCTGGGTCGTGTCGTGGATGCCATGGGCAACCCGATCGACGGCAAGGGCCCGCTGACCGGCATCGAGGGGCGTCGCGCCCTCGAGTTGCAGGCCGCCGACGTCATGCACCGGCAAGAGGTCCGCGAACCGCTGATGACCGGTCTGAAGGCCATCGACTCGATGGTTCCGATCGGTCGCGGACAGCGCGAGCTCATCATCGGCGACCGGAAGACGGGCAAGACCACCATCGCCACCGACACGATCATCAACCAGCGGGCGAACTGGCTGTCCGGCGACCCGACCCAGCAGGTGCGCTGCATCTACGTGGCCATCGGTCAGAAGAACTCGACCGTCACCGAGGTCCGGGAGAATCTCGAGAGGGCCGGTGCGATGGAGTACACCACCATCGTCAACGCTCCGGCCTCCGACCCCGCCGGGTTCAAGTACATCGCCCCGTACGCCGGGTCGGCCATCGGCCAGCACTGGATGTACGCGGGCAAGCACGTCCTCATCGTGTTCGACGACCTGACCAAGCAGGCCGAGGCCTACCGCGCCATGTCGCTGCTGCTGCGCCGTCCCCCGGGCCGCGAGGCCTACCCCGGCGACGTCTTCTACCTGCACAGCCGGCTGCTGGAACGCTGCGCCAAACTGTCCGACGACCTGGGCGGCGGTTCGATGACGGGTCTGCCGATCGTCGAGACGAAGGCCAACGACATCTCGGCCTACATTCCGACCAATGTCATTTCGATCACCGACGGCCAGATCTTCCTGCAGTCGGACCTCTTCAACGCCAACCAGCGGCCCGCCGTCGACGTCGGTCTGTCCGTCAGCCGGGTCGGCGGCGCCGCCCAGACCAAGGCCATGAAGCAGGTCTCCGGCACGCTGAAGATCGACCTGGCCCAGTACCGTGACATGCAGGCCTTCGCCATGTTCGCCTCCGACCTGGACGCGACCAGCCGCCGGCAGCTCGACCGGGGCGCCCGCCTCACCGAGCTGCTGCGCCAGAGCCAGGCCAGCCCGGTCCCGATGGCCGAGCAGGCGGTCGCCCTGTGGGCGGGCGTCAACGGCCACCTCGACATCGTTCCCGTCGAGGACGTGCTGCGGTTCGTCGAGGAGTTCCTCGAGCACCTGCGCGAGCAGACCGACGCCCTCGCCGCCATCGCGAGCTCCGGCGAGCTCACGGCCGAGACCACCGACGAACTCACCCGGCAGATCGACGCCTTCTGCACCATCTTCCGCACCAGCGACGGCCAGCCGCTCACCCGCGGTGAGGCCGACGAGGTCGACGGCGAGGACATCAGCCAGGTCACGATCGTCGCAACGAAGAGGTCGTGACATGCCCGCATCCCTCCGCGAGCTGCGGCAGCGCAGGAACTCCGTGGCCACGACGATGAAGATCACCAAGGCCATGGAGCTCATCGCCGCCTCGCGCGTCACGAAGGCTCAGCTGAAGGCGCGCAAGTCGGACGACTACACCCGCGAGCTGGTCAAGGCCGTCTCCTCGGCCGCCGCCTACTCCACGGTCGACCACCCCCTGACGAATGACATCACCGACGCCACCCGGGTCGCCATCCTCGTCGTGAACTCGGATCGGGGTCTGGCCGGAGGCTACCCCTCCAATGTGATGAGGGCCACCGAAGGACTCATCACCCGGCTGCGCGATCTCGGGCGTGAGATCGACATCTACACGGTGGGGCGCAAGGCCCGCGACTACTTCGCCTTCCGCGGCGTCGAACTTGCCGGCTCCTGGACCGGTTTCAGCGACGACCCGCACTACCGGCACGCCTACGAGATCGGCAACAGACTCATCGACGCCTTCATGCGGCCCACCGACAAGGGCGGCGTCGACTCGATTCACGTGGTGTTCACCCGGTTCCAGTCGCTGGTCACCCAGGAGACCGAGATCATCCGGCTGCTGCCGCTCAAGATCGTCGAGGACAGCGGTGACGTGGCCGAGAGCCCCGACGTGGCGCTGGAACGCCCCGAGGGCTTCGTCCCCCCGTACCTGTTCGAACCCAACCCGGAGACCGTGCTCGACGCGCTGCTGCCGCTGTACGTCATCGACCGCATCAAGTACATGCTCCGCGAGGCCGCCGCCTCGGAGCTGGCCGCCCGGCAACAGGCCATGCACTCGGCCACCGACAATGCCAGCACCCTGATCGACACCCTCACGCGCCAGGCGAACCAGGCCCGCCAGGGCGAGATCACCCAAGAAATCAATGAGATCGTGGGCGGCGCGGGAGCGTTGTCCGAATCCACCCAGGAGATCTGAATGACTGTCACATCCACAGCTCCCGGTTCCACCGAGGCCACGACCGGCGGCCACGTCCTCCGCGTCATCGGAGCCGTCGTCGACGTCGAGTTCCCCGACGGCAGGGTTCCCGCGATCAACAACGCCCTGCACGTGACCGTCGACTCCGGCGAGGGCGAACGCACGATCACCCTCGAGGTGGCCCTGCAGATCGGTGACAACACGGTGCGGTGCACCTCGCTGAAACCCACTGACGGCCTGCGCCGCGGAACCCCGGTCGTCGACACGGGCGCCCCGATCACCGTGCCCGTCGGGGAGATCACCAAGGGCCACGTGTGGAACGCCACCGGCGACGTCCTCAACGCCGATCCGGCCGACATCACGGTCACCGAACGCTGGCCGATCCACCGCGACCCGCCGGCCTTCGACGCCCTCGAGCCGCGCACCCAGATGCTCGAGACCGGTCTGAAGGTCCTCGACCTGCTGACCCCTTACGTCCAGGGCGGCAAGATCGGTCTGTTCGGCGGCGCGGGTGTGGGAAAGACGGTGCTCATCCAGGAGATGATCTACCGCATCGCCCACAATTTCGGCGGCACGTCGGTGTTCGCCGGTGTCGGCGAACGCACCCGCGAGGGCAACGACCTCATCCACGAGATGGACGAGGCCGGCGTGCTCAAGGACACGGCTCTGGTCTTCGGTCAGATGGACGAGCCGCCGGGAACCCGGCTGCGGGTGGCCCTGAGCGCCCTGACGATGGCCGAGTACTTCCGCGACGTCCAGAACCAGGACGTGCTGCTGTTCATCGACAACATCTTCCGGTTCACCCAGGCCGGCTCCGAGGTGTCCACGCTGCTGGGCCGCATGCCCTCGGCGGTGGGCTACCAGCCGAACCTCGCCGACGAGATGGGGCAGCTTCAGGAACGCATCACGTCGACGCGCGGTCACTCGATCACCTCGATGCAGGCCATCTACGTGCCGGCGGACGACTACACCGACCCGGCCCCGGCCACCACGTTCGCCCATCTCGACGCCACCACGGAACTCTCCCGTGAGATCGCCTCGCGCGGCCTCTACCCGGCCGTCGACCCGCTGACCAGCACCAGCCGGCTGCTCGCACCCGAATACGTCGGCAAGGAGCACTACGAGGTCGCCACGCAGGTCAAGCAGATCCTGCAGCGCAACAAGGAGCTCCAGGACATCATCGCCATCCTCGGCATCGACGAGCTGAGCGAGGAGGACAAGATCGTCGTGGCCCGCGCCCGCCGCGTGCAGCAGTTCCTGTCCCAGAACATGTACACGGGCACCAAGTTCACCGGTGTCGAGGGCTCGACCGTCCCCGTGACGCAGACCGTCGAGAGTTTCAAGATGATCTGCGATGGCTCGTGCGACGAGATTCCCGAGCAGGCCTTCTTCAACGTCGGCGATCTCGATGACGTCTACAAGAAGTGGGACCAGCTCAAGAAGGAGGCGTGATGGCCCCGCCCCTCGACGTCGCGGTGGTCGCAGCGGACGGAATGGTCTGGCAGGGCCAGGCCGTCAGCGTGATCGCCAGGACCACCGAAGGCGACATCGGCATCCTCGCCAACCACACGCCACTCATGGCCGCCCTCGTGCCGTGCGCCGTGCAGATCACCCGCGTCGACGGCGTCACCGAGGTCGTGGCGGTCTCCGATGGCTTCGTCTCGGTCTTCAACAACCATGTCTCGCTGCTGAGCGCCTTCGGCGAGATCGCCTCCGAGATCTCGGTGGACCAGGCCCGCAGTACGATCGCGCACCTGCACGAGGTCGTCGACGCGGGCGAGGCCGATCACGATCAGATTCGCGCGTACAACCATGCCATCGCCCAGGTGCGGGCGGCCACAAGGGCGGCTGCGCTGGCCGGTGGTGGTGAGGCCGAGATCACGCCGGCCCCGGTCCGGGTCATCGGGGAGAACTGATCGGGACTTGGTGCATCGGTGCGAGACGAGTAGGTTTCTGGCATGGGAGCGGGAGCCGTGGCCGCCGGACTGGCCGGTCTTGTCATCGTGGTGGCTCTCGCGGTCTGCGTGCTCTGCGTCCTACGCCTCCGGTGGATCTGGTCGCGCGGGGGCGTCTTCGAGTGTCAGTTGCGGCAGGAACGTCCCGTGGCCCATCCCTGGCACTCGGGATTGGCCCGCTACGAGGGCAACCATCTGGGCTGGTACCGGCTGCTGTCCCTCGGGCATCGTCCCAGCGTCGTCATTCATCGCCGACGAGCCGAACTGATCGGTCACCAGCCCCCTGAGGGCGGTGACCTGCACCGGCTCACGGCCGCCCAGCAGGTCGTCTCCGTCGCTCAGCGCTCGAGGCACGGCGATTCCGCGCTGTGGCACCTGGGCATGGATGCCGAGTGCCTCACGGGCTTCATGAGCTGGCTCGAAGCGGGTCCACCTGGCGAGGGACGGTACCGTGCGATGAATCGCACGGACAAGGACTGAACAGGAGATGCGCCGTGCGCGGTGAATACAAGGTCAGGGGCGGCAAGCTCGTCGTCGTCGACGTGGACGAGATCAACGGCCACTATGCGAACGCCCACCTGTCGGGCGATTTCTTCCTCGAACCCGATGAAGCCCTCGAGCAGATCAACGCCGGGGTCAACGGGGTGGCCACCACGGCGTCCTCCGAGGACCTGGCCGCCTCCATCCGGACCGCCCTGGACGATGACGCCCGGCTGGTCGGTTTCGACCCGATGGCGGTCGCCATCGCCGCCCGCAGGGCCGTTGGCGGGGCCATCAGCTGGGCCGATCTGACCTTCGAGGTCATCGGCCCCCAGGTCATGGATCCGGCCATGCACGTCGCACTCGACGAGGTCTTCCCGGCCGAACTCGCTGCCGGTCGACGCGGCCCGGTCCTGCGGTTCTGGGACTGGGACTCACCGCTGGTGGTCATCGGTTCCTTCCAGTCGGTGCGCAACGAGATCGACGTCGAGAACGCCGCCAAGTACGGCATCCGAGTCGTTCGACGCATCACCGGTGGTGGCGCGATGTTCATGGAGCCCGGCAACTGCATCACCTACTCATTGACCGTGCCCGGTTCCCTCGTCGAGGGTCTCAGCTACGAACAGTCCTACGCCTACCTCGATGACTGGGTGCTCGGCGCTCTCGAGGAGGTCGGTATCCACGCCACCTACAAGCCGCTCAACGACATCGCCAGTGACAAGGGCAAGATCGGGGGTGCGGCCCAGCGTCGGCTGGTCGACGGCACGGTCCTGCACCATGTCACGATGAGTTACGACATCGACGCCGACAAGATGATGCAGGTACTGCGCATCGGCCGGGAGAAACTCTCCGACAAGGGCACGAAGAGCGCGAACAAGCGGGTCGACCCGATGCGCTCGCAGACCGGCCTACCGCGCGAGGAGATCCTCCAACGGTTCAAGGCCTCTTTCATGAACCGCTACACCGCCGTCGAGTCTGACTACCGCCCCGATGAGATCGCCACGGCGAGGCGTCTGCTCGGCGAGAAGTTCACCACGCAGGAATGGACGCATCGCGTGCCGTGAGGTCACTGGGCCTGGGACGCCTTCTGGGCCGCGACCTGCTCGGCGTGCTCTGCGTTGCGCTCGCCACCAGGCAGCCACAGCACCTCGTCGTGCGCGGCGATGAGATTCGCGTAGCGAGCCATGTTGAACAGCAGGTCCGACAGGCGGTTGAGGTACTTGACGGCCAACAGGCTGACACCCCCGTGCGGCTCGGTCTCCCCGTCCTCGGCGCCGAAGACCTTCACGGCCTCCCACGCCCTGCGCTCGGCCCGCCGGGCCAGGGACCGGGCGACGTGCAGTTGCGCGGCCAGGGGAGAGCCGCCGGGAAGGATGAACGAGCGAAGACTCGGCAGTGGTTCCCCGAACTCGTCGCACCACCGTTCGAGACGGTCGATGGACGACTGCACGACACGCAGGGGTTCCCACTGCGGGTCGGCGATGACGGGGTTCGACAGATCCGCGCCTACGTCGAACAGCTCGTTCTGGACGATCACGAGTGCGTCACGGAGTTTCTCGTCCGGATCGAGCGTGAGAGCCAGGCCAATGGCCGAATTGGTCTCGTCGGTGCTGCCATAGGCCTCGACGCGGGGATCGGTCTTGTCGGCCACTTCATTGTTCGACAGTCTCGTCGTGCCGGCGTCGCCGGTCCGGGTGTAGATGCGCGTCAGATTCACCATGTGCTCAGACTAATCGGCATGGCGCTGCCGGCTGAAGGCTCAGGTCGTGACAACCTTGAACAATCATGAGTGAGCAGACGATGAGCAGGGCGGGACGAGTCGTGGGCGTCGCGGCAGCGGCGGGGGCCCTGGTACTGGGTGGGTGCGCCGCCGGCCCGGCGAACGATGCGCCGACCAGCCCCGCCGTCACCAGGGTCACCTGCGACTACACCGTCACGGGCGGTGCGGCGAGAGTCGCAGACCCTCCGAGCGGCTCCCAGGTGCCCGCCTCGGGCACCGTCACGGTCACCCTGGTGATGGGCGCAGGAACGCTCACGCTCACCCTCGACCGGTCCGCCGCCCCGTGCGCGGTCCACTCCTTCGAGTCGCTGGCGGGGCAGGGCTACTACACCGGCACCGGCTGCCACCGACTGACAACGGCCGGAATCCGGATCCTGCAGTGCGGCGACCCCAGCGGCACCGGCCGGGGCACCTCCGGATACGGCCTCGCCCCCGAGACCGGTTCGCCCCTGGTCACCTGCTCCGACGAGGCCCGCACCGAGTGCCACTACCCGGCGGGGGTGGTCGTGCTCGCCGATCCGGAACACGATGGCGGCCAGTTCTTCATGACCCACGCCGAGTCGACGATCGACGGCGACTACCCGGTGCTCGGCACCGTCGACGAGGCGGGCCAGCAGGTGCTCTCCGAGATCGCGGAGCGAGGATTCAAACCCGATGCCTCGCCCGCACCGGCTGCCGACACGACGTTCAAGCAGGTCACGCTGGGCTGACGCCGCGGGTTCACTCCACCAGGAAGGCCCGCAGCAGCTGCGCGAAGACCTTCGGCTGGTCGGCGTGAACCCAGTGCCCCGCGTCCTTGACGCGCACCAGCCTGGTCCGCGGGAACAGTGCGCGCATGGCCCGGGTATGGGATGGGTGCACGTGGTCGGAGCGGGCGCCGGCGACCCACAGCACCGGTCCGTCCCAGCTGGCGCCACCCATTGAGGGGAAATCGGCCATCCGATCCAGTTCGGCGCGCAGCATCGCCACGTTGCACCGCCACTGCCAGGTGGGGCCGTCGGCCGACGGCCCGCGGTACAGGTTCTGCAGCAGGAATCCTCGGGTCGCCTCGTCCGGGACGAGGCTGGACAGCGCGGTGTCGGCGTGATCCCGCGAGGCGATGCCCTCCGTGCCGAGCGCGGCCATCGCCTCGACGACCCGTTCGAAGAACTCGGTCCGCTCGTAGCGGGCCGGTGAGGCGTCGACCACCACCAGACGCTCGACCAGGTCGGGGTGCCGCAGGGTCAAGCACATCGCGATCTTGCCGCCCATCGAGTGCCCGACGAGGGTGACCGGCCGGGTGACGGCGCCGCCGGCGCGCACGGCGTCGGCGATGATGTCGGCGAACTGGAGGTAGTCGAAGTGCTCCGTCCAGCCGGATCGGCCGTGGTTGGGGACGTCGACGAGCAGGCTCGTCGCCAGGTCGCCGATGCTTCTCGCGGCCGTGGCGAGGTTGCGGCCCTGCCCGAGGAAACCATGCAGGAAGACGACGGGCCGCGGGCCCGTACCGGTCGTGGTGACGTGCAACCCGGTGGTGGTCACGGCCTGCGGTTCCAGCAGGAGGTGTGGAAGTGTCGGCGAAAGTCCAGACCGGATGTGGAGCCGACCGGGGGAGTGTGCGGCCAGGCCACGACGTGAGCCGTGCCCGGCCTGATGAGCTGATCGCACTCGGGGCAGCGGTAGTCCTTCGTCGACTGCCCGGCCCGGATCTGGCGCAGCACCCAGCGACCGTCCTGCTTGGTCGCGCTGGTCTGGAACGAGGCGAGACCCAGGGGCCGCGCAGGGCGGGTGTGCTTGCTCGGACGGTGACGTGCCACGGGTCAAGACTAACCGGTCCGTCCGCCCCCGGGCGTGGAGCGGCGTCGACGCTGGTAGTTTGGCCGGGTGCGTTTGGTGATTGCCCGATGCCAGGTCGACTACGGCGGCAAGCTCACGGCCCATCTGCCGATGTCCACCAGGCTCATCATGATCAAGGCCGACGGTGCGGTGTCCGTCCACGCCGATGACCGTGCCTACAAGCCGCTCAACTGGATGACTCCGCCGTGCACGCTCACCGTGCAGGACGCGCCCGAGGATCTGGCCGCGACGACGTCTGACCTGGATGAGCAGATCCAGCAGGTGTGGACGGTCAGGGGCGCGGACAAGGACACCCTGCAGATCGCCATCGCCGAGATCATCGACGACCACGAGTACGAGCTGGGTGTCGAACCCGGGCTGCGCAAGGACGGCGTCGAGGCCCATTTGCAGGCTCTGCTCGCCGAGAACCCCAGCACCTTCGGCGAGGGGTACACGCTGGTGCGGCGCGAGTACCCGACCCCGATCGGGCCGGTCGATCTCATGCTGCACGACGCGCAGGGCGCCTACGTGGCCGTCGAGGTCAAGCGCCGCGGCGAGATCGACGGTGTCGAACAGCTCACCCGCTACCTCGAGCTGATGAACCGCGACCCGCTCATCGCGCCGGTCACCGGGGTCTTCGCGGCCCAGGAGATCAGGCCGCAGGCCCGTGTCCTGGCCGCCGACCGTGGCATCACCTGTCTGACGGTCGACTACGATGCGCTGCGCGGCATCGACAACTCCGAGGAGAGGCTCTTCTGAGTCCTCTCCGGCCAGGATGGACGCCCTCACGAGTGAGCGTCAGGGGGCGTGCCGTACTGCGCAGCGGCACTCACTGATCCGTCTGCTGAGCACCCGCCCCCTTGAGCCGCTCGGTGTTGATGAGGGCGGTGGGCTCGTCGGCTCCGGCCCGCCCCTGGTCGGCAGGAGCCTCCTTGAGCCATTCCTGGCCGTCGGTGACCGGGATCTCGTGCGTGTCCTCGGCGCTCTCGTCCGCGCCCTCGGCCAGCGGCAGTCGCACGTCTGCCTCGGGCTCGGCGGCATCGGCGGCACCGAAATCCTCCGCGGCCTCCTCGCCGAGCTCACGGATGTTGGCGAGTTGCGCCACGAGGGCGTCCTTGCGCAGCTGCAGGGCATTGACCTCGCGCTCGAGCTGCTCCTTGCGCCAGGCGTACTGCTCCTCGAGACGGTCCTTCATCATCGCCGACTGCCTGTTCGCAGCGGCGACCGTGGCCTCGGCCATGTTCGCGGCCTCGGTCTTGATCTGCTCGGCGTTCTCGAGGGCCTCATCGGTGACCTTGCGGGCCTCGGCGGCCTGCGCCTGGGTCAGACGCGTGGACTCCTCGGAGGCCTTCGTCGCGGCGGCGTAGAGCTCGGTCATCTCGGCGCGCATCGCCTCGGCCTGGGCGTTGGCCTCGTCCTGGCGGATCCTGGCCTGCTCGTTGGCCTCGGCGCGGATCGTGTCCGCCTCGTCGCGTGCCTCATTCAGGATCTGCTCGGCCTGGGCCTGGGCGGCACTGGCGGTGTCGGAAGCCAGCTGGTTGGCCTTCGTCGTGGTGTCGGAGGCCTCCGATCTGGCATCCCTCAGCAGATCGGCGGCGTCCTGCTCGGCCTTCGTCCGCACATCCGTGGCCTCGGAGCGGGCGGCGGCGAGCAGATCACTGGCCTGCGCGTTGGCGTCGGCCTTGAGCTCCTCGGCCTCGGCACGGGCGTTGGCCAAGATCTGCTCGGCCTGGGTACGGGCGGCCCCGGTGATCTGATCGGCCTCGTTCCGCGAGGCGGTGGCGGCGTCGGCGGCGTCCTGCGCGATCTGGTTGCGGGAGGCCTCCGCCTCGCCCTCGGCGGCGCGGCGCGTCATGGCGGCGTTGTGCTCGGCCTCCTCGGTGATCGTCTGCGCGTGGCGCTGGGCGGTCTCGACGAGATTGTTGGCCTGCGCCCGGGCCTCGTCCAGGATCGACTGGCTCTGGCGCTGGAGCTCCTCACGCATGGTCCGCAGGTTCGTCATGCCAGAGACGCGGATGTCGTCCGCCTCGGTCTGGGCGTTCGCGCGCAGGTCGGCGGCGACGCGACGGCCCTCCTCCTTGATCCGTTCGGCCTCGATACCGGCTTTCGAGACGAGGTCGTCGGACTGGGCCTCGGCGGCACGCAGCAGAGCCGTGGCGTGTGAACCGAGCCGGGTGAAATCGGTGGTGCCCTGCTGGGCCTTGAGCATCTCGAGGTCGCGCAGCCGGTCGCGGTTGAGCTGGCGGGCGGCGGCCAGACGGTGCTCGAGGTCACGCACGTAGTTGTCGACCGTGCCGCGGTCGTAGCCCATCATGGCGTGGGGGAAGCTGCCGGCCGCGCTGGCCCGGTCGTCGAAAAGGTTGAGACCGGTCTCCTCGCCGAACTCATCGGCGCCGGCATCGGGGTAATCGCTCATCAAGACTCCTGAGGAAGTTCAACTGAAGGTTATCAGCGGAGGTTGCGTCAACCGGGGTGACCCGCCGCGGGCTGGAGGGCATGCGGGCGGTGGATGGTCAGCGAACTGGCTGGTCGGCGTCCTCCTCACGCAGGCGCGGTTCGGAGCGTCTGGCCGGGACGACGCCGCCGAAGCGCGCGTAGAACGCGCGGATCTCGGCCATGTCGGCCCTCACGTCGTCACTCATCATCAGCGTGGGGCCGATCTCGACCTCCCTGCGCCCGTGGTCGATGCCGGCCAGCGTGACGGGCAGCCCCGAGCCGAGGGCGATCCGATGGAACCCCGACCTCCAGTAGTCCCGTGGCGAGCGGGTCCCCTTCGGTGCGATGACGAGTTGGAAGTGCTCACCCCGCTCGGCCCGGTGGACGAGATCCTCGACCAGGCCCGACGGCCTGGAACGGTCGACGCCGACACCACCCATCGCCGTGATGAGGGGGCCCGCCGGACCCTTCACCCAGGAGTCCTTGATGAGCACCTTCATCGGCATCTCGTAGTGCCAGGCGACACCGAGGAAGGCGACGAAATCCCAGTTGCTCGTGTGGGGAGCGCCCAGGAAGATGCCGGGTTCGGACGGCAGGGGGCGGCCGACGAGACGGTAGGGGGACAGCCACCAGCCGAGATCGGCCAGGGCACGACGGATTCGCATGGTCCTATCGTGCCGCACCCCGGCCCTCGGGGCGGGGATGCGGGCCGGGTTCGGCCCAGAACGGGGGAGCGGCCCGGGTCCGGCTCCGTTCGGGGTGGTGCCCCCTTCGTGCGGCACGGCGCGCCGGGCCGGTCCCCGGACACCACCGGGGGAGCCGGCGCCGGGGCGTGTCATACCCGAGTCGGACCGCCGTGCGGCCGGCGGGCACCGCCCTGGGGCACAGCCGGGTAGGTGCCGACGGGCGGCGTTCCCTGGTGCCCCGCCTGCGGCGCGCCCGGTGGAGGCGGGTCGGACGGGCCGGGGGCCGTGCCCCACTGGGCGTCCGCCCTCGCGTACAGCACCGACAGAGCGAAGCAGATGAGACCGCCGATGAACAGTGACACGACCCTCGTCAGCGAACTCTGCGCGCTGATGTCCCAGAAGGCGAACTTGAGGACCATGACGATGACGAGAACCAATCCGTAGAGACGGACGGCCCGCGCCCTCTGTCGGAAGCCCAGCACGATGGACAGGGCCCCGGCGACGAGCATCGCGATGCCCGCCGGGACACCCGCCGCGCCCGATCTGCTCGCCAGGCAGGTCGCAAGGACCACGAACCACGTGCCCCCGGATGCGGTGGCGAGCCCGTGGAGGGGCAGGGCGACCAGCGGCGCCAGCAGCCACACGAACGTGACCGCGAGGGCGAGGAGGGCCGCGGCGAGGACGAGACGCTGGACCTGTTCACCGGGGGCGGTCACGTCCCAGAAGTCCCAGTCGGCCAGCGGCACCAGCTGCCAGGACCACACCCACATGAGGACGGCGAGCACCCAGGCGGACTGGGACGAGGAGCGGTACGTCCCGCCCGGGAGGGCGGCCGGCACGATGACGGCCCGGGCGCCGGCGAAGCGGCCGGTGAGAAGGGCGACGGGCCCGTGCAGCCCCGCGCCCAGGCCGAGCGCCGACAGGACCACGAATGCCAGCGCGCTGAGGGCCCAGTTGAGGGTCATCGCCTGCTGCGTCGACAGCGCCAGGCCGTCCGCGACGGACCCCACGGCGGCGGGAACCCGCCACACGAGCAGGACGGCGACGAGCACGCTCGTCGCGCGCACGGCGCTGTTCTGGCCGGACCGTCGGTCGACGACGAGCGCGACCCCGATGGCGGCGAGCGCAGCCGCGAGGATGACGGCGGCGAGCGCCCAGCGGTCCGACAGCAGCGCTCCCGCGGCGAACACGAGCACGCCGAAGGCCCACACCCCCGACTGACGTCCGGCGAGGACCACCGGGAGCTCGGCGAGTAGCGCGACGAGGAGGGTCGCGCCGAGCAGCAGTGGCGTGCGCTCGCTGCCCAGGTGTATGCCGATCGGTCCGGCCAGGAGGGCCGCGGCGAAGAGGCAGTGGCAGGCCCAGGCCCCGGAGGCGGCGCGGAGGGAGGCCAGCAGGGTCTGGGCGAGTGCGGTGACGCCCAGGACTGCGAGGATGAGGTAGGAGAACGCGTCCAGGCTCAGGGAGGAACCGAGTCCGCCGGGCCGAGCGACCAGGAGAAACGGGACGAGAGGCACGCTGAGCCAGCTGGCGGCCCACTGGGTCGGCCGCTGAGCAGCTGCGGGGCGGTGCTCCTGCCCGGGTGGTGCCGGTGAGGGCGGCGACGCGCCGTGAGCGGCGAACGCGGCAGACGTGAGGACCAGGACGTGCCCGATGAGGATGGCAAGGAGCAGTCCGACACCGGCGAGCACCCCGGGCTCGAAGATCCAGTGGGCGGCCTCGATGGGTAGGAGGACGGCCGTGGTGATGATGAGCAGCAGGGGCGCCAGGAGATACCCGGGGCGGGACGGCGGGGGCACGGAGCGGACCACCACGGCCGAGGTCAGGCTGGTCGCACCGGCGTAGGCGACCATGAGGAGCAGGGCGAGGAGGGCCTGGTCGGGATTCTCGGCGGCCTGCCCGGCGGCGAGAGCCGTCGTCGCCACCCCGCCGAGCGCGACGATGACGATGGTGAAGACCAGCCGGGTGCGCGCGGCGAGACCGAGCAGGACGAGGGTCCACACACTCAGCGCGGCGAAGGAGGGGATCGGCGCCACGAGGTGGAGCAGCGAGGCCCCCATGAGCCCGACGAATCCGAGTCCGCCACCGATCCCCGTCACGGTCGCGGCGTGCAGGACGCTGCCGGGGCGGCGGATGGCCAGCCACGTCCCGATGACGGTGAGCACCACCCCGATGACGAAGACGGTGGAGACCTTCACGAGATCGGGAATCGCCTCCCACCACATCGCGATGAGGGTGGTTGCCGACAGCAGGACGAGCAGGGCGGCCGCCCCCGACAGGAGGTACTTGCCGACCCTGTTCTCCGTGCCGGCTTCGAGCCGTGCGGCGGCCGGCGCGGCAGGTGGCGGCGGCAGATGGCCGTCGGGAGGCTGAACGGGGAGCCGGGCGCCGGGAGGCGGGGTGGCGGCCGACGATACCGGCGGGGCAGTGCCGGGGAACTGGCCTGGTGCGGGCCCGGCACCGGGCACCGGCGGGCCCGTCAGCGGCTGCTGCGGATGAGCACCGGGAGCCGGTGGCGCCCCGGGGACGGCCGGCGCGGCCCAGAACGCCTGCGCCGGCGGCACGGGTGCGGTCGGCGGCTCCGGGGGGCGTGGTGGCGCGGCGGCAGGGCGCCGACTCGCCTCGAGGCGGGCGAGGCGCTGCTCCATGGTGCCGAGCCGGGCCGAGATCTCCCGGAGAACGGTGAGAGCCTCATCCGGCGGGGGTGTCGCGCCGGGGTCATCGGTGCTCTCCTCCACGAGGATCCTCCCTTCTCGAACGGTCGGCGATCGTGGCCCATCATGTTACGGGTCGCCCGGCCCCGGCAGAAGCGGTCTCGCGTCCGGAACGCAGCCGCCTGCGGTAGCGTGCCGGTGGGCGAAGGGGGTTCGGCATGGGCGTCGGCTTCATGGTGATCACGGTCACATCAGACCAGCACATGCTCGACGCCGAGGCCTTCCTGCGTCACGCCCGGCAGAAGTGGCCGGGCTGCCGCACGTTCGAGGACGATCCCGCAGAAAGGATCAGCGACGCTGAGGTCAATGTGAGCCCGGTCGGCGCCCCATCCTTCACGGTGATCCACTTCCCGAACGACATGATCTCGGTGGACGGCAACCTGGATCAGAGCGCAGCGGTGGCGGCGTGGGTGAGGTCGCTGCACCCGGACCCCGATCTGGTCCTGTGGTACGTCGACGAGGGCTTCACCGGCCACGCGGTCCTGTTCCCCGGCATCACCGCGGAGCAGGTCGCGAGCGGCTGGGTCGATCACGGCGAGCACGACCCCTTCGAGGAGTACCCGGACTACTTCAGGTGACACTCTCCACGGTCCTCGCGGCAGGGTCCTCATGGGTTCACTCGGGCGGGTGGCGCGGCGACGGCGCTGCGCCGTGCGATGGATGCCGAGATCCCCATCACGTTCTGGGGCGTCGCGGCGGGGTTCGGTTCGCGCACGCGAACCGGCCGGCCCGGTGCGCCGTTGCGCGGCCATGCCGTGTGGGCCGGCGGAGAGCCGGCGAGTCCGGTCGCCCGCGGGCGGTATTGACACAGGTGTGGCGCGCCCGGGACGGGCGCGCCACACCTGGATCACACCGGCAGGGCCGGTGCAGGACCGGACCGGTTGAGGTCTCAGTCGTTCTTCGGGTACTGGGTGAGCTCGATGAGGACGCCGCGGCCCGACTTCGGGTGCATGAAGTTGATGCGGTTGCCGCCGGTGCCGATCTTCGGCTCGTCGTAGAGCAGACGGACGCCGCGCTCACGCAGGGTCGCGCTCACGGCGTCGATGTCATCGACGCGCCAAGCCATGTGGTGCAGGCCCGCACGACCGTTGTGCTGCTCGAGCCACTTGGCGGTGGTGGAGGTCTCGCTGATCGGACTGATCATCTGGACCTGGGTCATGTCGGGGGTCAACTCGGCGGCAGGGGCCATCATGATCTCGAGGATGCCCTGCTCGGGGTTCTCCTCACGGTGGATCTCGTGCCAGCCGAAGGTCTCGATGTAGAACTTGGCGGCCTCGTCTGCGTCGGGGCACGCGTAGGCGATGTGGTCAATGCAGGTGAAGAGATCTTCGTTTTCCATGGGGGCATCATCGCACAGAACATCAGTCGCCGACGGCGCAGGGCCGTGGTTTTCGGCAGGCCCCGTCGAGGGGGAGAGCCGTCCCCACCGGTCCGGGCCGGCAGCCGGTTCCGGTCGGCGGGGACGGCCCCACTACCAAGGAGATCAGAACAGGGCGGAGCCGAGATCGCGTCGCGCAGCCAGCAGGACGGGATCGGCCGGGTCCATCGTCTCGAAGAGTTCGAGGACCCGCACGCGCAGGCGTTCCCGGTCCTCACCCGCCGTGGCGCGGATGAGACCGATCAGCCGGCCGAAGGCCTTGCCGGCGTCACCGGCGATGATCTCGGCGTCCGCCGCGGCGAAGGCCTTGTCGATGTCCTGCGGGTCGGCGTCGGCGGCCGCGATGGCGTCCTGGCCGCCATCGAGCGGGCTGCGCTGGAGCATCGCCGCGGTGGCCCTGGCAGCGGCCGCCTCGTGGTCCTTCGGGTTCGCGGCGAGCAGCTTGTCGTACTCGGCGATCGCCGTGGCGTAGTCACCGGCCGCCATGGCCTCGTCGGCCTTCATGAACCTCGGGTCGGGTCCGGCGTCCGGGTGCGAGACCGGGGTGACGCGGCCCGCAACGCCGTTGGCGACGGCCGTGTCGAGCACCTGCCTGAGGACGGCGCGCACCTGCTGCTCATCGGCCGTGCCCTGGAAGAGCGGCGCGATCTGACCGCCGATGATCGCCATGACGGTCGGGACGGCCTGAACCTGGAAGGCCTGGGCGATGCCCGGCTGGGTGTCGACGTCGACCGTGGCCAACAGCCAGCGGCCGGCGTCGTCGTCGGAGATCCGGGTCAGGGTCGCCTTCAGCTGTTGACATCCCGGGTCGGCGCCCGACAGGAGCGCGATCACCACCGGGTAGTTCATCGACTGCTGCAGCACCGAGTTCAGCTCGGCCTGGGTGACCTCGACCGTGTAGCTGCCGGCACTGGCCGGGGCATCCGGGGACGTCTGCTGGGCGGAGGCCTGGGCCGCGATCTGGGACAGGTCGACGGCACCAGGACGGCTGAAGGACGCGCTGGCGGGGGCCGCGCCGCCGGCAGGACGCCGCGCCTGGCCGGGGGCCTGATTCGGATTCACCGGTTGACTCATGCCCCCAATTGTTCCACCGCGCCGTCCTGTCCGGCCCGCAGACATCGGGTGAGCCGGCCGACCCGCCACGGCGACCGGACCGAGGGCCGATGGGCGAACATGTGAGCACAACGGCCCCGAGTGGGGGAAGATGGGTTCATGGCACACGAACGCGCCGGGAAACCGGCTCTCCCCTCCGATCTGATCAACGTCGACGCAGTGATCGGCGCCTACTACGACATCAAGCCCGACCCCGCCAACCCCGACCAGCAAGTCGTCTTCGGCACCTCGGGACACCGCGGCGCCAGCCTCGACGGCGCCTTCAACGAGACCCACATCGCGGCGATCACCCAGGCGATCGTCGAGTACCGTGCCGCGCAGGGCACGACCGGCCCGCTGTTCATCGCGAAGGACACCCACGGCCTGAGCCTGCCGGCCTGGAAGACCGCCATCGAGGTGCTCGTCGCGGCCGGCGTGCACGTCATCGCCGAGCGCGAGGACGAGTACACGCCGACCCCCGCCCTGTCGCGCGCCGTCATCGTCCACAACCGCGGACGCAGCACGGACCTGGCCGACGGCATTGTCGTGACACCCTCGCACAACCCGCCGCGCGACGGCGGTTTCAAGTACAACCCGCCGAACGGGGGCCCGGCCGACACCGATGCCACCGGCTGGATCGCCGCCCGTGCCAACGAGCTGCTGGGCGATCTCGATGCGATCAAACGCATCCCCTACGAGCAGGCCGCCGCCCAGGTGGAGCGCCACGACTACCGCACCGCCTACTGCCAGGACCTGGTCAACGTCGTCGACATCGAGGCCATCCGGGCCTCCGGACTGCGGATCGGCGCCGATCCGCTCGGCGGCGCCTCCGCCCAGTACTGGGAGTACATCGCCGAGAACCTGATTCCCTCGATGACCGTCGTCAACAAGGTCATCGATCCCACCTGGTACTTCATGACGCTCGACACCGACGGCAAGATCCGCATGGACTGCTCCAGCCCGAACGCCATGGCGTCACTGGTGAGCAACAAGGACAAGTACGACATCGCCACCGGCAACGACGCCGACTCCGACCGGCACGGCATCGTCACGCCCGATGCGGGTCTCATGAACCCGAACCACTACCTGGCCGTCGCCATCGAGTACCTGTTCGGCAACCGCCCGGGCTGGCCGGCCGGCACGGCCATCGGCAAGACCCTCGTGTCCAGCTCGATGATCGACAACGTGGCCGCCAAGCTCGGCCGCACCCTCGTCGAGGTGCCGGTCGGCTTCAAGTGGTTCGTGCCCGGTCTCATCAGTGGTGACCTCGGCTTCGGCGGCGAGGAGTCGGCCGGTGCGTCCTTCCTGGAACTGGGCGGGGCCACGTGGACGACCGACAAGGACGGCCTCATCATGGACCTGCTGGCGGCCGAGATCACCGCCAAGTGCGGCCAGACCCCGAGCCAGCGCTACGCGGAGCTGGCCGCCGAGTTCGGCGACTACCACTACGCCCGTATCGACTCGGACGCCACCCGTGAGCAGAAGGCCCGCCTCAAGGCCCTCTCACCGGCCGACGTGAAGGCCACCGAGCTGGCCGGTGACCCGATCACCCACATCTACACCGAGGCACCCGGCAACGGGGCGGCCATCGGCGGCGTGAAGGTGACCACCGACGGAGGCTGGTTCGCCGCCCGGCCCTCCGGCACCGAGGACAAGTACAAGATCTACGCCGAGTCCTTCCGCAGCGCCGAGCACCTCGCCCAGCTGCAGGACGGCGCCCGGCAGGTGGTCTCCGAGGCCCTCGGGGGCTGACCGGTTCCCGTCGACCGGTCCTCGGACGGCGACGGGCGACATGAGGTGGGCGGATCGGGCGACCGATCCGCCCACCTCGCTCCGAACGGCGCAGCCGGGCAGGGCCCCTTGGGGATGCGCGGGCGGGCCCGCGACTGACGGTCCTGTCCGGTTCAACGGGTCGTCGATCGTTCGCAACCGGGCTCAGCCCGGCGACTGGCCGGGGTCGACGGGGGAGCCGGCCTCGGTGTAGCCCAGGCCGGTGCCGTCCAGGATGCCGGCGATGCGCCGGGCCGAGAAGTCCTTGACCCTCAGGGGGATCTCGGCGGGTGCCACCCAGTGGTAGTCGCGGATCTCCTCCGGCGGGGGCACGAAGGTCTCGATGTCGCTGGCGGCGATGCGGCCGCCGTCGAAGATGAACTCGAGCGCGTCGTGCCAGCCCAGGTAGGGCGGCATCCAGTCGGCCACCAGCGGCTGATCCGTCACGGCGATCTCGACGCCCAGTTCCTCCCGCACCTCGCGGATGGCGCCGTCACGGGGCGACTCGTCGACCTCGACGACACCGCCCGGCAGCTCCCAGTCCTCCTTGTAGGTGGGTTCGACGAACAGGATCCGGTCGATCTCGTCACGGATGATGACGTGGCCGATGATGCGGTGCGCCGGCATGACCGAGTCCATGATCGCCGTCATGGCGCCCATGCCGTAGACCTGGTCCTCGATGAGACGCGCGTACAGCAGCGCGTCGACGAAACCGCCGTTGCCGTCGGGGACGGCCCGGCGGCGCCTGCCCTCACGGCGGAAACCGGCCTTGTGCAGGGCGCGCTGGGCGAGCCGGTCGGTGGCCGGGACACTGGCCTCGACACGGCGCAGGCCTCGGCCGATGAGGGAGTCATCGGCCGCCAGCGAGACGGCCTCGTCGAGGGTGCGCTGGTCGGCGTAACCGGACCAGTGCAGGACGCCGATGTCGCCCTCGACGACGACACGCACCTGGAAATCATCGGACATCGGCAGGCCCTCCCGATTCTCGTGGCGGTGACAGGCCGGGACCGGCCCAGCGGGGCCGGTCCCGGCGCGTCCACAGCGAATCTAGCGCAGCCGATCCAGCCGGTCCTGTCAGGCCTGCTCGGCGCTCGCGACCGGGTCGTAGGCCAGCCACAGCCCGGCGAGCGGGGGGATCCGCACCATGAGCTGGTCGGTGCCGTCCTCTCCGACGAAGGTGGTCAGCGTGCCGTTCTCGTAGCCGCCGTCACCGTCCCACCGCGTGTCGGAGGTGTTGAGGATCTCGCGCCACACCCCGGGCCTGGGCACCCGGATCGCGTACTGCTCGTAGGGCTCGGGGGAGAAGTTCGCCACGCAGGCCACGATCTCGCGATCGTGGTCGGCGCCGTAGCGCAGCCAGCTGAAGGTGTTGGCCATCCAGTCGTTGGCATTGATCCAGCTGAACCCGTCGGGCTCGCAGTCGCGTTCGTACAGGGCCGGCGTCGCGGCCTGCACCAGGTTGATCTCGCGCATCATGTCGCGCAGGCCCCGGTGCCACTGCAGGCCGTCGACCCACCACTCGAGGCCTGCCTCCTCGTTCCACTCGGCGCGCTCACCGAATTCCTGGCCCATGAACAGCAGCTGCTTGCCGGGGAAGGCCCACATGAACGAGTAGAAGGTGCGCAGCGTGGAGAACTTGCGCCAGTCGTCCTGGGGAACCTTGTTCACCATGGAACCCTTGCCGTGCACGACCTCGTCGTGGCTGATCGGCAGGATGTAGTTCTCGGAGTAGGCGTACACCATCGCGAAGGTCATCTCGTTGTGGTGGTACTGCCGGTAGATCGGATCGAGCTGAAGGTACTCGAGCGAGTCGTTCATCCAGCCCATGTTCCACTTGAAGCCGAAGCCCAGACCGCCCTCGTGCACCGGCTTGGTGACGCCCGGGAAGCTGGTGGACTCCTCGGCTATCATCATGACGCCGGGCTGGCGCTCGTACAGGTGCTTGTTGACGTATCGCAGGAAGTCGATGGCCTCGAGGTTCTCACGGCCGCCGTACTTGTTGGGGACCCACTCGCCCTCGTTGCGCGAGTAGTCCAGGTAGAGCATCGAGGCGACCGCGTCGACGCGCAGGGCGTCGATGTGGAACTCGCTGATCCAGTACAGGGCATTGGACACCAGGAAGCTCTTGACCTCGTTGCGGCCGTAGTTGAAGACGTAGGTGCCCCAGTCGGGGTGTTCGCCCTGCCTCGGGTCGGCGTGCTCGAACAGCGCCGTGCCGTCGAAGCGGCCGAGCGCCCAGTCGTCCTTGGGGAAATGGCCCGGCACCCAGTCGAGGATGACGCCGATGCCGGCGGCATGCAGGGCCTCGATCAGCTCGCGCAGCTCGTCGGGGTTGCCGTAGCGGGAGTCGGCCGAGAAGTAGCCGGTGACCTGGTACCCCCAGCTGGCGGCCAGCGGGTGCGCCATGACCGGCATGAGCTCGACGTGCGTGTAACCCATCCAGGCGACGTACTCGGGCAGTTCCTTGGCGAGCTGCTTGTAGTCCAGGCTCTTGCGCCAGCTGCCCAGGTGAAGCTCGTAGATGCTCATCTGGGAGTGGTAGGGGTCGGCGGCGGCCCGTCGGGCGAGCCACTCGTCCTCGGTCGGCGCCCACTCGTGACGGGACGTCCACACGACCGATGCGTTCTCCGGCGGCACCTGCGAGTAGAAGGCGAAGGGGTCGACCTTCTCCTGCCAGGTGCCGTCGGCGTGCTGGATCTTGTACTTGTACTGCGTGCCCTCGAGCACGTTCTCCTTCCACAGCGCCCACACGCCCGAGCCGGGGACGAGCTCCATGTCGTCGCCCTGCCACCAGTTGAAGTCGCCCATCACCTGGACGCGGCGGGCGTTCGGGGCCCAGACCGCGAAGCGGGTGCCGCGCAGGGTGCCGCGCTGGGGGTCCTGGACGTCGACGACATGCGAACCCAGCCGCCGCCATGCCTCCGTGTCTCCGCCGTTGTGGAAACCCTCGAGGTCCTGTCCGGTCAGATTCCCGAAGTTCATCCGAGTCATGGCCAAACCTTTCTGCATCAGCGTTGTGACCCTGACGCACCGGGGGCGGCGAGCGCCCTGAGCGTATTCAGCGGTATGTGGACCCAGTCGGGTCTGTTGCGGTGCTCGTAGACCACCTCGTAGATGGCTTTGTCCGCCACATATGCGCTCAGCGTATCGTCCTGCCTGCTGGGTTGGTCGGCGCCCGTCCACGAAGCGACGAAGGCGTCCGTGCAGGATCGTTCCCAGCGCTCGCGGTCGGCCCGTGTCAGGGCTGTTGCGGTGGCCGCCGCATAGCCGAAGGAACGGATCATGCCGGCGACGTCGCGCAGTGGGCTGTCGGGGCTGCGGCGTTCTTCCAGGGACTTGAGCGGCTCGCCCTCGAAATCGATGATGTGCCAGCCGTCCTGCCCCAGCAGTGTCTGGCCGAGGTGGAAGTCACCGTGGATGCGCTGGGCCGGCAGGTCGTGTCCACGCAGCGCGTCGAAGATGCCGTGCAGCGCCGGCACGTACTCCGTCAGCTGCGGCACCTCGGCCGCCGCGGAGGCCAGGCGATCGGCCATGGCGTCGGCGACCCGGTCACCGCTCAACGTGCTGGTGCCGAGCTGCTCGGCCAGCGCGGCGTGCACCTGCGCCAGCGCCGAGCCGAGACCGGCGGCCGGTCCGGAGAAGTCATGGCCGGCGGCCGCCTCGGCGCAGGCCAGTTCCCACCCGTCCCGGGCCTTGTCGATCAGCACGGTGATCATGGCCAGGTCGACCTGGACGCCGGGACCGTCGCCACCCGGGAGGGTGGCGCTGAGGGCGCCGAGCAGCTTGTCGGTGCTCGTCACGCCGGCCCGCGCCAGCGCCTCGTGCAGCTCGATGTCGATGCTGCGGCCCGGTTCCAGGCGGCGGACGATCTTGAGCAGGGCGCTGCGGCCGAGGAAGACGGTCGAATTCGACTGCTCGCCCTCGAAGACGCGCACCGGGCGCGGATCGGCGGGCAGTGCGTCGAACGCCAGGTGGGCCTGCCAGTCGGCGCCGTGGCCGTCGCCGCGGATCGCCGAGAGGAGCGCGATGATGGCCTGCGGGTCCCGGGTGGCGTCGTGCACCCACTCGAAGCCCTCGTCCAGCCCGCGTCCGATGACGGCCCCGGCGAGGCGGTCCACCCGGTAGCTGAGCAGCAGCTGGTAGTCCTCCGACCTGCCGTCGGGGTAGGCGACCGAGAGGATCTCGGAGCGGACTGCCGGACCGCTCCCGCCCGGCGGCACGATCCAGTCCAACGGCGTGATGGCCACCGGGACGGCGGCAGAGCCCTTGCCGGCGAACCAGCGCGAGGCCGCGGCGTGGATCCAGCGCGGATCGGTCAGCAGATCACTCATTGTCATCCTCGGGGGGTTCGGTGAGTTTGAGCCAGGCATAGCCCCACGGCGGCAGCTGGTGCCTGAACTCGTGGTTGGGGCCGACCGGCTCGTGGTGGCGGGCGGAGATCAGGTCGATGGTCCGGTAGTCGGCGAAATTGGGCAGGTACAGCAGGATGTCCTGCGGTTCGGGGGACAAGTTGTTCAGGCACAGGACACGGCTCGTGCCAGTCTCGTCGCTCAGGGTTCGCAGATAGCTCAGTACCGCGTCGTTCTCGCCACCCAGGTCCATGAAGTCCCCCAGGCCGAAGACCGGGTTGTCACGGCGGGTGGAGAGCATTGAGCGCAGCCAGAACAGCAGGGAACTCGGGTCTCCTGTCTGGGCGGAGACGTTGACATGACGCGGGTCGTAACGTTCGTCGGTGACGAGCGGCAGGTAGAAGTCCTCCGGCTCGGCCCGCGAGAAACCCGCCCTGCGCCCGCCGGTCCACTGCATCGGAGTGCGCACGCCGTCGCGGTCGGGCAGGTCGATGTTGTCGCCCATGCCGATCTCGTCGCCGTAGTAGAGCACCGGGGCGCCGGGCAGCGACAGCAGCATCGCGTGCATGAGCCGGATCTTGTCCTGGTCGCCGTCCATGAGCGGAGCCAGGCGGCGCCGGATGCCCAGGTTCAGCCTCATGCGCGGATCGGGCGCGTAGCGGCGCCACATGTACTGCCGGTCGTCCTCGGTGACCATCTCGAGGGTCAACTCGTCGTGGTTGCGCAGGAAGGTGGCCCACTGGCAGCCCTCGGGCAGTGGGGGAGTGGACGCCAGGATCGTCGTGATCGCCTCGCGCGTGTGGCGCTCCATGCCCATGTAGAGGCGGGGCATCACGGGGAAGTGGAAGGCCATCTGGCACTCGTCGCCGTCGCCGAAGTACTCGATGACGTCGCGCGGCCACTGGTTGGCCTCGCACAGCATGATGCGCCCGGGGAACTCCGAGTCGATCATCTGGCGCACCTGCTTGAGGATGGCGTGCGTCCCGGGCAGGTTCTCGCAGTTGGTGCCCTCGGCCTCGACCAGGTACGGCACCGCATCGAGCCGGAAGCCGTCGATCCCGAAACCCAGCCAGAACCGCAGGGTGTTGAGCATTTCGGTCATCACCCGGGGGTTCTCGTAGTTGAGATCGGGCTGGTGGGAGTAGAAGCGATGCCAGTAGTACTGGCCGCGCACCTCGTCCCAGGTCCAGTTCGAGGTCTCCGTGTCGAGGAAGATGATCCGCGCGTCGGAGTACTCGTCCGGGGTGTTGCGCCACACGTAGTAGTCGCCGAACGGGCCGTCGGGGTCGCTGCGGGAACTCTCGAACCACGGGTGATCGGTCGACGTGTGGTTCATGACGATGTCGATGATGACGCGCATGCCCCGGTCGTGGGCGGCGTCGATGAAATGGCCGAACTCGTCCAGGGTGCCCAGGCCGGGTTGGATGGCCCGGTAGTCCGCGACGTCGTAGCCGCCGTCGCCCATCGGGGACGCGAAGAAGGGCGGCAGCCACAGGCAGTCGACGCCGAGCCACTGCAGGTAGTCCAAGCGGCTGGTCAGGCCTGCGAGGTCGCCGATGCCGTCGTCGTCCGAGTCGGCGAACGAGCGAACGAGCACTTCGTAGAAGACAGCCGTCTTGAACCAGTTCGGGTCCTCCGGGTCGATGGCGCCGCTGGGTGTGGTCATGGCCAGGGCCAGTTCCAGCCGTGCGTCGTAGTCGTCCGCGGGGACGTCGAAGCTCAAGGCCTTCGCGTCGGGGGGAGTGATTGTCACCATCTCCTGCCTGTGTCCGGGTGCTGACGAGATGAGGGGTCCTCAGCGCAGGACGGCGTGGTACGGACCCGTCCGGCCCGTACCACGCCTGAGCGGATCAGCCCTGGTCTGCCGGGCGCACCGACAGGACGTGGGCCGGCTGGGCCGGCCACAAGCGTACGTAGTTGTCGGCGCCCCAGTCGAAATCCTGCCCGGTCAGCTCGTCGTGAACTCGGACCGGGGCGTCCGGGTCGAGGCCGAGCCAGCCGAGATCGATGTGCACCGTGCCGTCCACCCCTTCGTCCGGGTCGAGGCTGACGATCGTGACGACTCGGTCGTCCCCGTCGCGCTTGGCGAAGGCGAAGATCTTGTCGCTGCTCGTGCCCAGCACCTGTGTGCCGCGCATCTGCTGCAGCGCCGGGTGCCCGGCCCGGATGGCGTTCAGCATCCTCATGAGCCCGTTGAGATTGGGTTCGGCGTCGTAGTCGCGGGGGCGGAACTCGTACTTCTCGGAGTTCATGTACTCCTCGCCACCGGGCTTGAGCACCTCGTGCTCGCACAGCTCGAAGCCGGAGTAGACGCCCCAGGCGGGGCTCATCGTCGCTGCCAGGATCATGCGGATCGCGAAGGCCGCCGGATTGCCGGACTGGGTGAACGTCGGATTGATGTCCGGGGTGTTCGTGAAGAAGTTCGGGCGGAAGAAGTCCACCGACTCGTTCGAGAGTTCGGTGAGGTACTCGCCCAGCTCGTACTTCGTGTTGCGCCACGTGTAGTAGCAGTAGGACAGGTGGAAACCGACCTTGGCCAGGGCATGCATCATCTCGGGGCGCGTGAAGGCCTCGGCCTGGATCACGACCTCGGGGTGACGTTCGTGCAGACGTGCCGCGAACCAGGCCCAGAAGTCGACCGGCTTGGTGTGCGGGTTGTCGACGCGCAGGATCGTCACGCCGTGATCGATCCAGAACTCGGCCAGGCGCAGGGCCTCGTTGTAGATGCCCTCGGGGTCGTTGTCGAAATTGATCGGGTAGATGTCCTGGTACTTCTTCGGCGGGTTCTCGGCGTAGGCGATGGTGCCGTCGGCGCGCGTGGTGAACCACTCGGGGTGCTCGACGGCCCACGGATGGTCGGGGGAGGCCTGCAGCGCGAAGTCCAGGGCGATCTCCAACCCCAGCTCGTGGGCCCGGGCCACGAAGTGGTCGAAGTCCTCGATGGTGCCCAGCTCGGGGTTCACCGCATCGTGCCCGCCGTCGGCCGAGCCGATGGCCCAGGGCGATCCCGGATCATCGGGGCCGGCCTGCAGCGTGTTGTTCGGTCCCTTGCGGAAGGCCCTGCCGATCGGGTTGATGGGTGGCAGGTAGGCAACGGTGAAACCGAGCTCGGCGATGCGTTCCAGCATCTTCTCGCTGGACCTGAAGGTGCCGGAGGTCCAAGAGCCGTCCTCGTGGCGGACGGCTCCGACCGAACGGGGGAAGAACTCGTACCAGCTGGAGAACTGGGCACCGCGGCGGTGGACGACGAGCGGGAACTCGGCGGTGGGGGTCAGCAGGTTGCGGGGGAGCCAGCGGCTCATGGCCGCATCCACCTCCGGTCCCGTCACGACCTCGCGCAGCTGCTGGACTGGGGCGCCCGGGTCCAGACGCCGGCCGGCGTCGGCCAGGAGGGCGGCGTCGTGCTCGGCGTCGGCGGCACGCGCCGCCTCGGCGGCCTCCTCCAGCAGGATGCGGCCCTCGGCGCAGACCAGGGGCACGTCGAGGCCGGCATCCAGCTTGATGGCGGCATTGTGCTGCCAGGTGCGCCAGCGGTCGTCGAAGGCCTCGACGCGGAAGCTGTAGTCGCCGGGCACCCCCAGCCGCACCTGCGCGGCCCAGATGTCCAGGCCCATGGGTTCGACCTGGGCCATGTCGATGCGCTGCTCGGTGCCCGCCGGGTCGGTGAGGATCACGCAGGCGCCCAGGGCGTCGTGGCCCTCGCGGAAGATGTTCGCGCGGACGGTGATGGTCTCGCCCTCGACGGCCTTGGCCGGGTAGGCGCCGTTCTCGAGGACGGGCGAGACGTTGTGGACCGGGATGCGACCGAAGCCGTTCGGCACGCCGCGGCGCGGCGGCACCGGAATGCGGGTCGGGTTCTCGGCGGGCGGCTCGGGGGCCGCGTGGCGCGGCCGGCCGGCGTCGGGCTCGTCGGCGAGGGCCTGCTCCGGTACCACCGGGGGAGAGACCGGCTGCACGTCGGCCCGGGGTGCCGGCTCTTGCCGGTTCGGGGGCTCCTGGGGCATCGGGGCGGGGGCCGTGGTGGGCTCGTCCGGGACCTGCTGGGGGCTCTCGTTGCGGCGCTGGGAGCGCGACTTCCACTTGCTGAACACGCATCTACGCTACCGGCCCGGCCCGGCTCCCTGCGCCGGGGGACGCGCGGTGACCCGCAGGTCCTTCACGGCCAGCGTCTTCACCATCGGCGAACTCCCACATGCTGGACGGATGAGCGCCACTGCCCCTTGCTTCGCCGCGCCCGATACCCTTGTGGGGTGCGAGCTATCAGAAAATTCATTGTTCAGCCGGTCCTGCCGGAGCCGCTCAAGCCCCTGCACGATCTCGCCCTGAACCTGCGGTGGGCATGGCACCCGCAAACCCAGGACCTTTTCGAGTCCCTCGACCCCGAGCTGTGGGAGGTCACCGAGCGCTCCCCCCTGAAACTGCTGGCGACCGTCTCCCGTGAGCGTCTCGACACGCTCGCCGGCGACCGGCGCTATCTGCGTCACCTCGAGCTCGTACAGCAGGACTTGAACGACTACGTGAACGGTGACCGGTGGTTCCAGGGCTTCGCGGCCAGGACCGAGGGCGCCCCCGCATCCATCGGTTACTTCTCCGCCGAGTTCGGCATCGCCTCCGTGCTGCCGCAGTACTCCGGTGGCCTCGGCATCCTCGCCGGTGATCACCTCAAGGCGGCCTCCGACCTCGGTGTGCCGATCATCGGCGTCGGGTTGCTGTACGCGCAGGGCTACTTCCGCCAGAGCCTGAACGCATCGGGCTGGCAGCAGGAGTACTACCCGATGCTCGACCCGCACGAGCTGCCGATCAGCCCCCTCATGGACGGCGACGGCCAGGCCAGCATCGAGATCACCGTCGGCCACCGCCCGGTCAAGGCCCAGCTGTGGACCGTCCAGGTCGGCCGTGTGCCCCTGCTGCTCATGGACACCAACGTCGAGGCCAATGACGAGCCGGCCCGCCACATCACCGACCGCCTCTACGGCGGCGACTCGAACCATCGACTCGCCCAGGAGATCCTCCTCGGTGTCGGCGGCGTGCGCGCCCTGCGCGTGTTCTGCCGTCTGACCGGCCGTCCCGAGCCGGACGTCTTCCACTGCAACGAGGGCCATGCCGGCTTCCTCGGCCTGGAGCGCATCCGCGAGTTCATGGAGTCCGGGGACGACTTCGAGACCGCCCTGGAGAAGACCCGTGGCGGCACGCTCTTCACGACCCACACCCCGGTCCCGGCCGGCATCGACCGGTTCGGGCAGAACCAGATCGCCGACCAGTTCAGCGATTTCGCGCCCCTGCCGCTCGAGCGCATCCTCGCGCTCGGCGCCGAGGACTACGCCGACGGCGACCCCTCGCGCTTCAACATGGCCGTCATGGGCCTTCGCCTGGGACAGCGTTCGAACGGCGTCTCCCTGCTGCACGGCAAGGTCAGCCGCGAGATGTTCCAGGGTCTGTGGCCCAACTTCGACGTCACCGAGGTGCCGATCGGTTCGGTCACCAATGGCGTCCACCACCCCACCTGGATCCACCCGGACCTGCTCGGGCTCCTCGAGACCCGGACCAGTGACGCCGAGACCGTCGTCGACGGCTACGACTGGTCGGCCCTCGACCGGGTCGACGACGCCTCGCTGTGGTCGCTCAAGCGCCGCATGTGCGGTGAGATGATCCTGATGGCCAGGGAGCGGCTCGAGAAGAGCTGCCAGCTGCGCGGCATCAACGCCGACTGGGTGAGCGGTGCTCTCAACCCCAACGCCCTGACCATCGGGTTCGCACGCCGCGGCGCCTCGTACAAGCGCCTCACCCTCATGCTGAGCCAGCCCGAACGGCTCAAGAAGCTGCTCAACGACCCCGAACGCCCCGTGCAGTTCGTCATCGCCGGCAAGGCCCACCCGGCCGACGACATCGGTAAGGGCCTCATCCAGCAGATGGTGCAGTTCGCCGACGACCCCGAGGTGCGCGGCAAGATCGTCGTCCTGCCCGACTACGACATGTCGATGGCCCGCCCGCTGTACCCGGGCTGCGACGTCTGGCTGAACAACCCCCTGCGTCCCTACGAGGCCTGCGGCACCTCCGGTATGAAGGCGGCCCTCAACGGCGCAGCCAACCTGTCGGTGCGCGACGGCTGGTGGGACGAGTGGTACGAGCCCCGCTTCGGATGGGAGATCCCCTCGGCCGACACGATCACCGACCCGGTGGCCCGCGACGCGGCCGAGGCGGAGGCCCTGTACGACATCATCGAGGACGAGATCGTACCGAAGTTCTACAACCGGGACGCCAACGGCCTGCCCACCGCGTGGATCCGCATGATGCGCGAGACGATCTCCGACCTCGGGCCTAAGATCCTCGCCAGCCGCATGGTGCGCGACTACACCACGTGGTATTACACGCCCGCCGCCCGTTCCTCTCGTGCGCTGGCCGCCAAGGGGGCCGCCGCCGAGCTGGCCCAGTGGAAGCGGAACGTGCGCAGCGCATGGTCCACCGTGTCCGTCGAGCGCGTCATCTCCGACCTGCCGAACCCGGTCCCGGTCGGGTCCGAGAACAACCTCGTCGCGTGGGTGCGTCTCGGTGATCTGACCGCTGAGGACGTCTCGGTTCAGCTGGTGACCGGCGACGTCAACGGAAACTCCGACGAGATGTCCAACGTGCGCATCAACGAGTTGAAACCGACCGGCCGCTCCGAGGGCGGCGCTCAGGAGTTCACCACGCGAGCCGTCGCGCACTTCGCCGGTGCGGTCGGGTACACGGTGCGTGTCGTGCCGAAGAATCCGCTGCTGGCCAGCCCCTCCGAGTTGGGCCTGGCGGTCGTGGCCGATGCCTCGGCCGCCGAGCTCTGACAACCGACTCCGACGTCAAAGGGCCGGGCCCCGAGGAATTCCTCGGGGCCCGGCTCTGTTCTTCGGTGCCGTGTCCGGTTCGTTGCCGCCCGCACCATCGGCGGCAACGGCTCACTGCGCGGGCCCTGTGGTCTCCTGAGCGGCGGATTCTACGGCCTCCAGAACGGCGGGCTCAGCGGCGGGTTCGGCGACCGGGCGGGTGAGTTCGGACAGCTGCGCCGCAGTGGTCGGCACGGCCACCTTCATAGCGACGACCGTGCGGCCGGGCATCGTGAAGGTCTGGCCAGGGGCCAGGTCCTCTGTGGGCAGCTCGCCCTCATCGGCGGTGGATGCCACGATCTGGTAACTCGTACCCCACGGGAGGGGAGGCATGGTCACCTCGATGGGTTGGTCACCGGCGTAGAACCAGGTCAGGATGGCCTCGCCGGAGGCGTCCGAGACGTACTTGCCGAGAAGACGACGGGCGCCGTCATTCCAGTCGCCCTCACCCATCTCACCGCTGTAGCCGTTCATCCAGGCCATCTCGTAGCGGCCCAGCGGCTCTCCGTCTGCGTCGGTGACCTCGGTGCGGTAGTGGTAGTCGTCGGCCTGCAACAGCGGCGAGGAGGCGCGCAACGCGATGAACCGCTTCGCGGCGGCGAAGACATCGCCCCAGGACTCGAGCAGGTCCCAGTGCACCCAGTTGATGCGGTTGTCCTGGCAGTAGGCGTTGTTGTTGCCCTGCTGGGTGCGACCCATCTCGTCGCCGGCGCAGAACATCGGCGTGCCGTCGGACATGATGAGAGTGGCCAGCATGTTGCGCACCTGGCGGTGACGCAGTGCGTTGACCGCCGGGTCGTCGGTCTCGCCCTCGGCACCACAGTTCCAGGACCGGTTGTCGTCCGAGCCGTCGCGGTTCCCCTCGCCGTTGGCCTCGTTGTGCTTGCCGTTGTAGCTGACCAGGTCGCGCAGGCAGAAGCCGTCGTGGGCGTCGAGGAAGTTGATCGAGCTGGACGGCGGGCGGTCATCGTGGTCGAAGATGTCGGGTGACCCGGCGATCCGGGAGGCGAACTCGCTGACGCCGTGCACCTGGGAGCGCCAGTAGTCGCGCACGAGGCCGCGGTAGCGGTCGTTCCACTCGCTCCACCCCTTGCCCCAGCGTCCGACCTGGTAGCCGTAAGGGCCCATGTCCCACGGTTCGGCGATGAGCTTGATGTCGTCGAACACCGGGTCGGCGGCCAGACGCTTCTTGAACTCGTGGTTCTGGTCGACCCCGTGGGCGCTGTCGCGGATGAGGGTGGTGGCCAGGTCGAACCGGAATCCGTCCACGCCCATCTCGGTGACCCAGTAGCGCAGCGACTCGTGGATGAGGTCGAGGACCTCCTCGTGCCCGGTGTCGACCGAGTTGCCGCAGCCCGTGACGTCGTAGTCGTTGCGCAGGTCGTCGGTGAGCCGGTAGTAGCCCTTGTGGTCGATGCCGCGGAAACTCAGGGTCGGGCCCTCGTGGCTGCCCTCGCACGTGTGGTTGTAGACGACGTCGAGGATGACCTCGATGCCGGCACGGTGCAGGGCGCTCACCATGTTCTTGAACTCCCGGACCTGGTCGCCCTCGGTCCCCACCGAGCAGTAGGCGCCGTGCGGGGCGAAGTACGCCAGGGTGTTGTAGCCCCAGTAGTTCGACAGGCCCCGGCCCATGATGAAGGGTTCGGAGACGAACTGGTGCAGGGGGAGCAGCTCGATCGCGTTGACGCCGAGCTCCTTGAGGTGCTCGATGACGGCGGGGTAGGCCAGACCCGCGTAGCGGCCCCGCATGTGCTCGGGCACGGCCGGGTGCATGATCGTGAAACCCTTGACGTGCGTCTCGTAGATGACGCACTCCTCGAGCGGGCGCCTCCGGGCGATCGGCTCGGGGGCGGGGGAGTCCGCCACGACGACGGACAACGGCACGTGCTGGGCGGAGTCGCGGGTGTCCGGCTCGTAGTCCGATTCCGCGGTGTGGTCGAAGATCGGGCCGGTGTAGTCGACGCCGGCGGTGACGGCGCGGGCGTAGGGGTCGACGAGGAGCTTGGCCGGGTTGGCGCGCAGGCCTGCATCGGGGTTCCACTCGCCATGGATCCGGTAGCCGTACCGTTGGCCCTCGTTCACGCCCTCGACACGGGTCCACCAGATCTTGCCGTCGCGTCGCATGTCGACATTGCGAATCGTCGTGCCGTCGTCGTTGACGAGGGCCAGTTCGACGCGCTCGGCACGAGGCGCCACGAGGCGGAAATCGCAACCGTCCTCGGTGAGGACGGCTCCGAGGGCTGGGTGACTCTTCGTTGGCGAGATGGTCATCTTCACTGCTCTTTCCGGCTGAGACGGCTCTTCGGACGGCCCAGATGTCTCACCGGGGAGGCGCGCGGGCCGCTGACATGAGGATGAGAGTTTATCCGCTGACGCCCTTAGAATGTGAATGTGCCAAGAGGTGCGTGTCGTTGCGCGAGCGGCGAACCCTCCCCATCCGATTCCCCTCCACCAGGAGCCTGCCAATGCGTGTTGCGGTGGCCATGTCCGGCGGCGTCGACTCGGCCGTCTCCGCGGCCCTCGTCCAAGCGCAGGGCCACGACGTCGTCGGTGTCCATCTCCTCATGGGGACGGCCTCGGTGCCGGAGACCGCTGACGCCCGGCGGGTCGCCGATCAACTCGGCATGGAGCTGGCGGTCTGGGACCTGCGGGAACCCTTCAACGGGCAGGTCATCGACTACTTCGTCGACTCCTACCGCCATGGGCTGACCCCCAACCCGTGCCTGCGCTGCAACCGCACCGTGAAGTTCGGCGGGCTGCTGGCCCGGAGCCGCGCCGAGGGGTTCGACGCCGTCGCCACGGGCCACTACGCCCGGATCACCCGGTCCCCGCAGGGCCGGGCCGAGCTTCGTCGGGCCGCGGACCGGCGCAAGGACCAGTCCTACGTGCTGGCGGTGCTGGGCCCCGATGACCTGGACCGGCTCATGTTCCCCCTCGGCGACATCGCCGGCAAGGACGAGGTGCGTGCCCTGGCGGGCCGTCTCGGGCTGCCGGTGGCCGCGAAGCCCGACTCCACCGACATCTGCTTCATCTCGGCCGGCGGGGCCGGCGAGTTCTTGGCCGGGCACCTGCCCGACCGGCCGGGCGACATCGTGGACGAGAACGGCGTGGTCATCGGCCGGCACAGGGGCATCCACCACTTCACGATCGGGCAGCGCAAGGGGCTGGGGCTCGACCGTCCGGCGGCCGATGGCAGGCCGCGTTATGTCACGGGTCTTGACGCCGTGACGAACACCGTGCGCGTCGGCCAGGGCGCGGCGCTGCTCGTCGACCAGCTGCTCGCCGGTCGGCTGCGGCTGACCGGCCCCGCCCTGCCCGATGGGTGGCATGGCACGGCCCAGTTCCGGGCTCACGGCGCGGCGTTCCCGGCCACGGTCCGGCACGAGGGGGACCGGGTACGCGTCGTCTTCGACGAGCCGGTCGCCTCGGTGGCGCCGGGCCAGTTCATCGTCTTCTACGACCAGGACAGGGTTCTCGGCTGCGCCGAGATCACCGCCACCCACCGCCCCGGCGACCCCTGGCCCCACACCGCCGGGGCGGTGCGGGCATGATCGCCACGGCTCTCGGTTCCTTCGCCGGGCGGGACTACGCGGCCTGCTGCCGTGCGGTCCTGGGCGAGCTGGAGCACCGGGCCCCTCTGCCGGAGCTGCCGGCCCGCGGCCCGGGCGCCGACATGATCGGCCGATCCGCGTGTCTGCTGCCCGAGATGCCCGTCGACCTCTCCCCGGCAGGCTGGCGGCTGTGCCAGGGCTCCTCCCTCATCGCCGCCCGCGCCCGCCGCATGCTGGCCGATGACCGTGAGATCTTCATCGAGACCATGCAGGGCTGGTCCGGCATCCCCGCCATCACCGTGGCCGGGCCGCTCACGCTGGCGGCCTGCATCGATCTGCCCAGAGGGGGCCGCGCAATCGGTGACGCCGGGGCCAGCCATGACATCGCCCAGTCGTGGCAGGTCGGCGTCGGCGACTTCCTGCACGAGATCGTGCGTCTCACCGGGCGCGCGTTCGCCGTCCAGATCGATGAACCATGCCTGGCGCAGGTGCTGGACGGGGATGTGTCCGACGAGTCGGGACGGCACCGGCTGCCGCCCGTCGACGCGCAGGAGGCCCGCCGGGTCCTGGCTGAATCCGTCGAGACCGCCAGGAGCGGCGGGGACCAGGTGGTTCTCCACTGCTGCGCCGACGACCCCCACCTGGATGTGCTCGGCGGGGCCGGCGCCGACGCGTTGAGCCTGGACGTGCGCGACTGGGGCCGGGACCGTTGGGACGAGTTGGCCCAGTGGTGCTCCGCCGATCCGGCCCGCCGCCTGTGGCTGGGGCTGGTCGGGGCCGATGAGGACGACCTGGGGGCCCGGGCCATCGCCCGCCGCTTCTCGCAGGCGCGCGCCCACCTCGACCTCGCCGAGGGCTCGCCGCGCCTGGACGGCTGGGCCATCACGCCGGCCTGCGGGCTGGCCTCGGCCACCGGCACCGGTCAGTGGCAGATCCTGCGCGACCTGGTGCGGGTCGCCGCCGACCTGTGACCCGGGCCGGCTCGCTGCGAACCGGCGACCGGGGACGGCTGGATAGAATCGCGGGCATGGCCTCGTTCTTCTCCGACCTGGATCTCACCGGCGACACGCCGGTGCGTGTGCGTCCCCGCCTGGGGGAGTGGGGGCCCGCGCTGGTGCCCACCACCTCGCGCAAGAAGCGTGTCCGGATCCTCACCGTCGCCGCCCTCACTGTCGGCCTGGCCGCCGTGAGCGCTCTCATGGCGCTCTTCTACAAGATCCTTCAGGGCGGATGATTCGGTACGCCGGTCATGGCCGGGGAGGGGCGGGACCGGCCCGCTAGGATGAACCCCGGACAGGGCCCCGGCTGCGTCCGACGACGTCGGACGGTCGACGGGTCCGTTAGGAGCATTCATCGTGGCACTCACGCCGCAGGACGTCAGCAGGCTGGCGGAACTGGCCCGTATCGAGCTGACGCCGGCCGAACTGGCCGAGATCGCCCCCCAGCTCGATGTCATTCTCGAGGCCGTCGCCTCGGTGGGGCAGGTCGCCGATCAGGACATACCACCCAGTTCCCACGCCGTGCCGCTGACCAATGTGATGCGTGACGACGAGCGCCGGGACAGCTGGCCCGCCGAGGCCATGCTCCGGGGGGCTCCGGCGCAGGGTCAGCAGCGGTTCCGCGTGCCCCGCATCATCGACGACTCGGATGCGGGCTGAGGTGCGCCATGAACCGTGACATCTGCACCGCAACCGCCCTCGAACTGGGTCGGCGCATCCGCACCGGGGAGCTGACCAGCGTCGAGACGACCCGGGCCTTCCTCGACCGGATCGAGGCCGTCGAACCCGCCGTTCACGCCTTCCTGTCGGTCGACGGTGAGCGCGCCCTGGCCCAGGCGGCCGCCATCGACGCCCTGGTCGCCGCGGGCGATCCCCTGCCGTCCCCGCTGGCCGGTGTCCCGGTCGCCGTCAAGGACCTGCTCTGCTACGAGGGCCTCCCCACCACCGCGGCCTCGCGGATGCTCGAGGGCTGGGTCCCGCCGTACAACTCGACCGTCGTCCAGCGCCTGCTCGACGCCGGGCTGGTGATCCTCGGCAAGACGAACCTGGACGAGTTCGCCACCGGCTCCTCGACCGAGTCGTCCGCTTTCGGCCCCACCCACAACCCGTGGGACCTTGATCGTGTCCCCGGGGGTTCGGGAGGCGGCTCGGCCGCGGCACTGGCGGCGTTCGAGACCCCGCTGGCGATCGGCACCGACACGGGCGGTTCGATCCGCCAGCCGGCATCAATGACCGGCACCGTCGGTGTCAAACCGACCTACGGCGCCGTCAGCCGTTTCGGCATCATCGCCATGGCCTCCAGTCTCGACCAGGCCGGCCCCTGCGCACGCACCGTGGCCGACGCGGCGGCCCTGCACGCGGTCATCGCCGGGCACGACCCCGCCGACTCGACGAGCCTGGACGAGCCCGTCCCCGACGTCGTCGCCGCGGCGGACTCGGCGGACGTGGCCGGCATGCGCATCGGTGTCGTCGCCCAGCTGGGCGGTGAGGGCTACGCGGCCGGCGTCGAGCAGAGGTTTGGCGAGTCCGTCGAACTGCTCCGGGCGGCCGGAGCCGAGATCGTCGAGGTCTCCTGCCCGCACTTCACGCAGGCCCTGGCCACCTACTACCTCATCATGCCGAGTGAGCTGAGCAGCAACCTGGCCCGCTACGACGCGATGCGCTACGGGCTGCGTGTCGGCGACGACGGCACCAACTCGGCCGAGGCCGTCATGCGGCTGTCACGCGGGGCCGGTTTCGGCGCAGAGCTCAAGCGCCGCATCATCCTGGGCACCTATGCGCTGTCCGCGGGCTACTACGACGCCTACTACGGCTCGGCCCAGAAGATGCGCACACTCATCGCCCGTGACTTCGCCGCCGCCTTCGAACAGGTCGACGTCCTCGTCTCGCCGGTCGCCCCGACGACCGCCTTCAAGCTGGGGGAGCGCGTGGGGGACCCGCTGGCCATGTACGCGGGCGACCTGTGCACCCTGCCCGCGAATCTCGCCGGCGTCGCCGCCGGTTCGTTCCCAGCCGGCCTGGCCCCCGAGGACGGACTGCCGGTCGGTTTCCAGGTGATGGCCCCCGTGCTCGGCGACGACCGGGTCTATCGTGTCGGCGCGGCGCTCGAGGGACTCGCCGGGACCGCCGACCTGTGCGGACAGGTACCCGACCTGCCCGTCGAAGGCAGTGGGGAGGCCGCGAAATGAGCGTGCAGTACAGCAGTGACGAACTCATGGACTACGACGAGGTGATGGAGCGGTTCGACGTCGTTCTCGGCCTCGAGGTGCACGTCGAACTGGGTACCCGCTCGAAGATGTGGTGCGGATGCTCCACCGAGTTCGGCGGGGAGCCCAACACCCACACCTGCCCGGTCTGCCTCGGCCTGCCGGGCTCCCTGCCGGTCGTCAACAAGAAGGCCGTCGAGTCAGCCATCCGCATCGGCCTGTCGCTCGGCTGCGAGATCGCCCCCTGGTGCCGGTTCGCCCGCAAGCAGTACTTCTACCCGGACATGCCGAAGAACTACCAGATCAGCCAGTACGACGAGCCGATCGCCTTCGACGGCCTGGTCGAACTCGAGGTCGACGGCACCGGCTACGAGGTGCCGATCGAACGGGCCCACATGGAGGAGGACGCCGGCAAGTCCCTGCACGTCGGTGGGGCGACGGGCCGCATCCAGGGCTCCGACCACTCCCTGATGGACTACAACCGTGCCGGCGTGCCCCTGGTCGAGATCGTCACCAAACCGATCCGCGGCACCGGTACGAAGGGGCCACAGGTCGCGCGCGCCTACATGGCGCACCTGCGCGACATGGTGCGCGCCCTCGGCGTCTCGCAGGGGCGCATGGAACAGGGCCAGCTGCGCTGCGACGCCAACGTCTCGCTCATGCCCAAGGGCACCACCGAGCTGGGCACCCGCACCGAGACGAAGAACGTCAACTCGCTGCGCTCGGTCGAGGCCGCACTGCAGTACGAGATCTGCCGCCAGGGTGCCGTCCTGGCCGGTGGCGGCCGCGTCAAGCAGGAGACCCGCATGTGGAACGAGGCCGGCGGGTTCACCACCGCCGGCCGCTCCAAGGAGCAGGCCGAGGACTACCGCTACTTCCCCGAACCCGACCTGGTCCCCATCGCCCCGAGCCGCGAATGGATCGAGCAGCTGCGCGCCGGCCTACCCGAGATGCCCGCCGTCAAACGCGCCCGCCTGCAGTCCGAGTGGTCCTTCTCGGACCTGGAGATGCGTGACGTCAATGGCACCGAGGGTGCCCTCGACCTCATCGAATCCACCGTGGCGGCCGGCTGCGCCCCGGCCGCGGCCCGCAAGTGGTGGCTCACCGAACTGGCACGAGCCGCCAACGAGCGGGGCGTCCTGCTCGAGGACCTGCCGATCGCCCCGGCCCAGGTCGCCGAGGTCCAGCGGCTCGTCGAGGCCGGAACGATCAACGACAAGCTGGCCCGCACCGTCCTGGAGGCCGTCCTGGCGGGCGAGGGATCCCCGGAACGGATCGTCGAGGAGCGCGGTCTGGCCGTGGTCAGCGACGAGGGCGCGCTCTCGGCGGCAGTCGACGCGGCCATCGAGGCGAACCCCGACGTCGCCGAGAAGATCCGGGGCGGCAAGACCCAGGCCGCCGGCGCCCTCATCGGCGCCGTCATGAAGCGCATGGGCGGCAGGGCCGACGCCAGGCGCGTCCGGGAGTTGATCATCGCCAAGCTGTCCTGAGCGACCTGGGCCGGCCCGGCCCGTCATGTCGGGTTCTCGGCGCGTGGTTCCTTACCATCGGGCCATGCACGCAGTAGCCGACACGACGCCGCCAGGAACCGCCGTCGGCTATTCGGCTGCCGCGGCGGGACCGGCCGGCTGGTGCGCCCGGCTGTGGCACGCTCCGGCCAGTCTCGCCCTGGCGTTCGTCTCCCTCCTGATGACCGTGATCGAGGACTGGTTGACCCCGTCCAGTCCGATCTCGATCGGCCCGGTCGCCCACCGGCCCTGGTTGCGTCTCGACCCCGCCACGATCACCCCCGGCAGGATCGGGCTGGAACTCATCACCCCGGGCACGTGGACGGCGCTGCTCGTCGTCCTGGTCGCCGTGACGGTCATCGGACCGGCCGTCGAACAGCGCCTCGGCACCCGGCGCTACGGCCTCGTCCTGGTCACCTGTCAGCTGGCGGGCTTCCTGTTCGTCACCGCACTCACCTGGACCATCCACCCCTGGTGGCCGGAATGGGCAGCCGCCATGCGCGAGGGCTGGACCTGCGGAGCCCTCCCGGCTCTCATGGGCACGCTCATGGCGGTCTCGGCCGGCATGTCCAGGCTGTGGTGCGCGCGGGTGCGCTGGGCTGGACTCGCCATCACCGTCACCTGGATGCTGTACGACCCGACCTCAACGGCCTGCCTCACCTGCGGCTGCATGCTCGCCGGACTCATGATCGGCGCCCTCATGTGGCGCGGCCGCCACCGCACGGGCGTCCGCCCGGTACGGTCCGAACAGCGTCTGCTCGTGGCGCTCGTCGTCGCCTGCACCAGTATCGGCCCGTTCCTGTCGGCCTGGTCGGCCACCATGGAGAGCCCCCTGAGCCAGCTCGGCGGATACCTGAGCACCGGCTCCCTCGATTCCCCCGATGTGCGCGTCATCTGCGCGCTGGCGAGCCGCCACGCATGCACGCTGGCCCGCCTCCACGACGCCGCCGGGTTCGGGACCCTGCTCACGACGGTGCTCCCCTCACTGATCCTGCTGGTGGCCTGCGTGGGGCTGCTCCGCGGCCTGCGGTCCGCCTGGCGCTGGGCGCTCGGCGTCAGCGTCGTGATGGGCGCCTCGACCGTCCTGCTCATCGTCACCGGCATGGCCGGCTCCCAGGACCCGGGGGAGCGGCAGAACCGGGGGCGTGCCGCGAGCGTGCTGGTCGACCTCGTCCCGGCGCTCGAACCGGTGGCGGTCATCACGATGCTGATGCTCTGCGCCGGACTGTTCACCGTCAGACTGTCCTCCCGCGAGGTTCTGATCCGCCTGGTCCGCTATGCCGGCCTGTACGTCGCCGGCATGGCGGTCTTCGTCCTCGCCGGCCTGATCATGGCGGGTTCGTGGCAGCCCGACGGCCGGATCGGCGACCTCACCCACGACGCCTTCGCACGCGTACTGGGCCTGGAGGTCTTCGCCGGCATGGCGCCTGCCCTCACCGCCACCTCGCTGCCCACCGAGCTCCTCACCACGGTGATCCCGCCGCTGACCGCGGTGGTCTTCCTCGTCGCGCTCAGACACGACATGGCGTCGAACCCGGTGCGCGCCACGGCCGACGGGACGCGGATCCGCGAACTCGTCACCGAGGGCAAGGGCGGTCTCCTCTCGTGGATGGCCACCTGGTCCGGGGTGACCCACTGGTTCGGCCCGGGCCGGGAGTCCGCCGTCGCCTACCGTGCCTCGCACGGGGTCGCGCTGGCGGTGGGGGAGCCACTGAGCGCCGACCAGGCCGGAGCGGCCGACCGGTTCAGCGCCTTCTGCGACGGGCGGGGACTCGTTCCCTGCTTCTACTCGGTCGGTTCCGAGTTCGCCAGGGCGGCCCGTGACCGTGGCTGGCACGTCCTGCAGGTTGCCGAGGAGTCCCGGCTCGAACTCGGTGAGGTCACCTTCAGGGGCAGACGCTTCCAGGACGTCCGCACCGCCATGAACCGGGCCAGGCGTGAGGGCATCAGCGTGCAGTGGACGACCCTGCCGCAGTGTTCGGCGCAACTGCGCCATGACATCGCCCTCGTCGTCGAGGGCTGGCAGGACGAGCAGGGGCTGCCGCCCATGGGCTTCACCCTCGGCGGCCTGCCCGAGATGGATGACCCGGCCGTGCGCTGCCAGCTCGCCGTCGACCAGTCCGGGCGGGTGCACGCCGTGGCCTCCTGGCTTCCGCTGCACACCGACGGCCGGGTGAGCGGTTGGCTGCTCGACGTCATGCGCCGCAGCGGCCGTCCCGGTGCCTTTCGCGGCGGCATGGAGCTGCTCATCGGGCAGGCGGCGCTCACCTTCCAGGAGGAGGGCTACGCGGTGATGAGTCTGTCCGGCTCGCCGCTCGCCAGGGCGGAGCGCGCGGACGAGCCCGTCGAGGACGAGGTCGCCGAGACCGTCACAGGCTTCGTCGACCAGATCGCGGGAGCGATCGAGCCGTTCTACGGCTTCACCTCGCTGCACCACTTCAAGTCGAAGTTCGGGCCCGACTACCACCCCCTCTACCTCGTCTACGCCGACCACAGCCACCTGCCCTCGATCGGCAGGGCGCTGACCACCGCCTATCTCAGCGACTCCGACCACGTGAGCTGGCGTGCACTGCTGTCCAGGATGATCCGCTCGCGCCGTGCTGCGGGGGCGGACGGCCCGTCGGGGCGGCCATGACGGTACGGAACCGTTCGCTCAGACCCGAGCAGCGCCGGGGGAGTGCCCGGTGCGTACCAACGTCGTCGTGACGAGGATGACGGCCGGGAAGACCAGCCCCACGCCCAGGCCGGTAGCCAGCGAGTCGAAGCGGTCGGCGACATGGCCGACCAGGTCCGGGCCCAGGGCACAGCCGGCGTCGCCTCCCAGCGCGAGCAGGGCGAACAGCGCCGTACCGCCGCGCGGGAAGGCCTGCGAGGCGAGGGAGAAGGTTCCGGGCCAGAAGATGCCGACGCTGAAACCGCACAGGGCCATCGCGGCCAGGCCCAGCCACGGCAGGGGAGCGAGAATGGCCAGCAGATAGGCGAGGATGCACAGCAGGGCGCAGAACCGCACGATGCGGGACAACGTGGCCGGCGTCGCCCTGGATCCGAAGAAGACCCGCGAGCCGCCCATGCACAGGGCGAACAGCATGGGCCCGAACAGGTCACCGACGGTCTTGGTCAGGCCCAGACCGTTCTGGGCGAAGGCCGAGGCCCACTGGCTCATCGACTGCTCGGCGGCGCCGGCGGCCAGCATGAGCACGACGAACCCCCAGAACAACGGCCTGGCGAACAGCTGGCGGTAGCTCATCGAGACCCCGTCAGTGACCAGTTCGTAGTAGGGCACGCACCACAGCAGCACCGCATTGGCCAGCGGGACGAGCGCCCAGCAGAAGCAGACGATCCGCCACGAGGCGATGCCGAGGAGCAGGAAACCGGCCGTCGTGAGCAGGACGACGCCCACCTGCCCCCACGAGTAGAACGAGTGCAGCAGGCTCATGTGGAAGGCCTTGTTCCTCGTCGGGCAGGCCTCGACGACGGGGGAGACGAGCACCTCGAGCAGGCCGCCCCCGACGGCGGCGATCGCCATGGCGGTCAGCAGACCCGTGTAGGGATCCGCCATGACGAAGGGGAACCAGCCCAGACCGGCGACACCGATCGTCGCGGCGACGTGGGCGATGACCATGGCCACGCGGTAGCCGATGCGGTCGATGATCTTCGCCGAGCAGAAGTCGATGACCAGCTGAATGCCGAAGTTCAGGCCGATGATCGAGCCGAGCCTGGCCAGTGAGACCCCGAAGCTGTCGTGCCAGACGACGAACAGCAGCGGACCGAGGTTGTTGACGATGGCCTGCACGACGTAGGCGACGTAGGACGCGCCGATCGTATGGCGGTGGTCGAGCCCGCTCACGAGGGCTCTGCCTCGTGCCGGTTCCCGTGGCGGCCTGGGATTCGCCGGGGTTGTCATGGGCGGCGGATCAGGCTTGCAGCCGCCAGTCCTGGGGACTGTGGTTGCAGCGCTCCGGAGCACCGTCGGCGCCGATCGCGACGATGTCCTCGATGCGCACGCCGAATCGGCCCGGCAGGTAGACCCCGGGCTCGACGGAGAAGGTCATGCCCGGCGCCAGGGGCGTGTCGTCGCCGCGCACCATGAAGGGGTGCTCGTGGACCTCCATGCCGATGCCGTGGCCGGTGCGGGTGATGAAGTACTCCCCGTAGCCGGCATCCGTGATGACAGCGCGGGCGGCGGCGTCGACACCGGAGCAGGGCAGACCGGCCCGCGCCGCGTCGATACCGGCCCGCTGGGCGTCCTGGACGATCCGCCAGACGCGCTCGAACTCCGGGTCGGCGGGTTCGCCGCACACGTAGGTGCGGGTCGAGTCGCTGAAGTAGCCGCTCGGCGCGGGGCCGCCGATGTCGATGACGACGGGTTCACCGGGCTGGACGACACGGTTGGACTGCTCGTGGTGGGGGCTGGCCCCGTTGGGGCCGGAGCCGACGATGACGAAGTCGGCGCGGCGGTGCCCCTCCTCGACGATCGCCGCGGCGATGTCGGCGCCGATCTCCGCCTCCGTGCGGCCCGGCCGCAGCCACTCGGCGACGCGAGCGTGGACGCGGTCGATGGCCTCGCCGACGCCGCGCAGCGCGTCGAGTTCATCGGCCGTCTTGGTCATGCGCAGCGCCCGGATCACCGGGCCGCCGGGCACGGTCGCCGCGCCGAGCGCATCGCCCAGGCCATGAGCGTGCATGCTGGGCATGTAGTCGTCCACGCCGACACGGGCACCGGGAGCGAGCCGGCCGGCGACGAGGCGGTAGGGGTTCTCCCCATCGGCCCAGGTGGGCACGTCCACGAGCCGTTCGGCGTCCGAACCCGCCCAGCCGGGACGTTCGAGGCGGGGGACGACGAGGAACGGTTCGTCGTCTGCCGGCACGACGAGGCCGGTGAAGCGTTCGTGCGAGCCCTGGGAGCGCCCCAGGACGTGGCGAAGATCGGCGCCGGGTGCGATGACGAGGGCGTCCAGCCCGGCGGATCGTACCTGCCCGGCCAGCCTGATCAGCCGGGCCCGCTGTTCATCGACACCGGGAACCCACAACAGGCGAGGATCAGTCATGGGCGGAACAGTACCGCTGCCCGGCGGCACCGTGCATCGCGGGGGAGACGGGCCAGGAAACCAGGTGACGAAGAAGCAGGGTCCGACTTTTCGCCGACAGCGTAATATCGATACACAATGTACTCACAGGTTGTTCATGTGGGAACATAACTTTTGCGTGGCTCAAGGCCCCCGGGTTCCACACCCCTTGATGCTCCCGGCCGGCCGCCGCGTGGGGTGTTCGCAGGATGAGCCCGAAGCCGGTCGCGAGCATTCCGGGCTTGTGGCCACTGATCTGCCCATCGCTGGCCACAAGCTCGCAAGGGGGGATCCCGTACGCCAGCCATGGCCGCATCCACTGGCGCGTCGATCAGTGACACCGGACCGCATGCAATCGCAGTGGCGGCTTCAGGGCGTGGGCGGGGGAACGGCGATGAGCCGATGACATCCCTACGCCACGCCGATCTGACATAATGCTGATTATCGGGCATTGAATGGTGGCTGGTGTCGAACGCGTGTCCGGCATCCGCCCTCGAACGAGAAACCAGCGGGCGGTACGGGGATCTTCGTCGAGCCCTGACCGTGGTGTGAGTACCGTTGCCCCGTGCCCATGAAGACCCGTGAGATCGCCGCGCGCCGGCTCATCGCCCAACTGCTCGCGCCCTCACAGGCCCATCCACTGGCCGGCCGGGAACTCACGCCCCATGACGTCTGCCGCTGGATGCTGGCGATCCAGGGACAGAACTACACCGGTGGCCTGGAGGCCGTCGCGATCCGCCAGGGCCGTCGGCGCAGCAGAAGGTGGACCGAGGGCACAGAGGCCGATCTCGAGGCCGGTCGCATCGCACGATGCTGGCCCCAGCGCGGCACCCTGCACTTCATGGCGGCCGAGGACGTAGCCTGGCTCAGCCGGCTCTGCGGGCTGCCCCGGGCGAACGCCTACGCGGCGTGGCTCGGCCTGCCGGCCGGGTTCGACGAGCCGCGACGTGTTCTCCACGAGGCCCTCGCCGAGGGGCCGCTGACGAGGAGACAGTGCTACGAGGCCTTCGCACGGGCCGGTCTCGATCAGGCCGCACGGCACGGTCCACGCCTGCTGCGCGTCCTCGGCAGTGAGGGCATGGTCGTCCAGGGCGCCCGGCGCGGCGCCGAGGAGGTCTTCAGGCTCACCGATCAGCTGCCCGTCCCGCAGCGCACGCTGACCGATGAGGAGGCCTTGGCGGAACTGGCCACACGTTATGTCAGTTCGCACGGCCCGGCGACGCTCGACGACCTCGTCTGGTGGACGCACTGCGGGCGCACCACGGCCCGGCGCGCCCTGGAACTGGGAACCGGTTACCACAGGGACGGCGCGTACTACGTGCCCGACTGGCAGGCCGGCATCACCACCAGGGAACTGGAACGTGCCCTGGCCAGGACGTACACGCTCCCCCCGTTCGACGAGTACCTGCTCGGCTACACCGACCGCACCGGCATCCTGCCCGAGGAGCTGCGCCCGCAGGTGCTCACCAGCAACGGCCTGAGCTGGCACTTCACCGTGCGCCGCGGAGTCGTGCGGGGTCGTGCCGAGCGGCTTCCGCACCGGTCCACGCGCGGGGCGAAGGCCGGCCGCCCCGCTCCCCCGGACGCATCGTAGGATTGCGGTCAGGGAACACCCCCGGGACGTTCCACCACATGACGAGGGGATTCATGCGCAGCATCCGCATCTACGAACAGGCCGCCGACAAGGTGGACCCGGCCGAGTTGGCTGCCTTCGAGCGGGCCGTCGCCGCGGTCACAGCCGAGGGCATCGAGGTCGAGCGGCTGCGCCTGGGACGCAACCCGGAGGCCTTCCGGCGCAGCCTGGTGACCCGCCGCCTCATCGAGGCCGAGGGCGAGGAGAAGCTGCCCGCCACGACCGTCGACGAACTCATCATGCTGTACGGGCGGTACCCGAGCGCCGACCAGTTGCGGCGCTATGCCGGTGCCGCGAAGGCGGTCCGGTCCATCACCCTGCCCGGCGAGAACACGACGACCCGTGACGCCCCGGCCCTTCAGGCGCCGGGGAACACCGCCAGGCCGGCCGTGAGCAGGCCCGGCAGCGGCTCCCCCATCGAGGTGCCGATGGCCGGGCACTCCGAGGGCGGGTGCGGCTGCGGCGGCGCCTGCGGATGTTCCCACTGACGAAATCTCGCGCACCGGGGCGCGTTCCCGGGCCGTGAGACCACCCCATCCAAGGAGGATCATGACAGAATCACCCTTCCCCGTCATCGCGCCCGATGCCCCCGTGGACCACTCCGATCTGTGCCGCTTCGCCTCGCTGCACGAGCTGATCGTCATGGAGAACCAGATGGCCTTCCACGAGTGGCTCGGCGAGGACTCCAACAAACCCTTCGCCTTCGACCCCGACCAAGGCACCCTGAGCCTGGGCGATCGCACGTTCAAGGCCCAGCTGCTCGGCTCCCTCTCGGGCCTGGACAACACCTGGCTGTGGTCCTGGGCCAACTCGGGTTACCAGGGCAATCCCATGATCGAGGCGGCCGTCTGGCTGCGTGACGCCAGCCCCCTCCACGACCGGGTCTGGCAGCTGCGCACCGCCAAGTTCCCCGTCGACGAGATGTCCTCGACCGAGGGCGCACCGGCCTGGGCCCTGCAGTTCGCGTGCTTCGCCTGGCTCGCGCCACGCGCCCAGTACTCGTGGAGCTACGGATCCGGACGGGCGTTCATGACGATCCACGACGAATCGGTCCCCCGCTTCGAACCCTCCCCCGCCCACTTCCCGTTCCGCGTCATGGACCTGGTCAAACAGGGCGTGGACGTCACCGAGCCGGTGCGTGCCTACGCGCAGTGGTACGGGCTGCAGTTCACCCAGCACGAGCCCGGCGGGTGGCGCATCGCCTTCGCCGACGGCACCGTCTACCAGGCCGCCCTTGACGAGTACGGCAGGCTGACGAATCTGAAGTCCGTCTGAGCGCCGCGGGTCCGCCCAGAGCCCGGGCGACGCCCGACACCGGTCCCATAGACTGGTCCCCCGATGCCGCGGAGGGAGGCGACCATGCACAACGGTGAGGTGCGGCGCACCCTCGTCCTGGTCCGTCACGGCGAATCCGTCTACAACGCCGACCAGATCTTCACCGGCCTGCTCGACGTCGATCTCTCGGCGCGCGGCATCGCCCAGATCGACGTCGCGGCCCGGCTCATGTCCGATGCGGGACTGCGCCCGCGCCTGCTCATCACCTCCCCCCTGCTGCGCGCCACCAGGACGGCCGAGGGCCTCCGGACGGCGCTGTGCCCGGATGCTGAGCTGTGTCAGGACTGGCGGCTGGCCGAGCGCGACTACGGATGCCTGACCGGGGTACCCAAGCACGAGTGCCGCGCGCGCTGGGGCGAGGAGGCCTTCTTCACCTGGCGCCGCACCCTGACCGGAAAGCCTCCGCCGGCCACCGCCGAGCAGCGCGCCGCATGGCGGTCCGGCGCCAACGGGCTCGGGCCGCTCACGCTCGGAATGAGCGAGTCCCTGGCCGACGTCGTCGAGCGCGTGCGTCCCTTCTGGGCCGCACTGCGTGAGCGCCTGGCCTCGGCCGATGGCCCCATCGCCGTGATCGCCCACGGCAACTCCCTGCGCGCACTGTGCCTGCTCATGAGCGACCTGTCCGCCACCGAGGTCGAGCACCTCAACATTCCGGCGGCCCAGCCGCTGGTCTTCCGAACCGACGAGCACGGCGATCCGGTGGGCCCCGGCGTCTATCTCGACCCGGTCACGGCACAGGCCGAGGCGGCCAAGGTCGCGGCCGAGGGCGGTACATGACGGATCGCCCGGCGACCGCGCGTGACCGGGCACGGCTGGGTCTGGTCGTCGTGCTCGTCGCCATGGTCGCCGGTCTCATCGGCTCACTGACCCGCTGTCTCTCGATCGGCATCGAGACGATCTGCTTCGGTTTCGACTACACCACGGCCCCGGACGGCGTCGCCGCCGCGCCGGTGTGGCGACGCCTGTGCGTGGCCGTCCTGGCCGGTCTGGCCTGCGGCTTCTGCTGGCGGATGATCCGCCGCCGGCCCAGGGGCATGCCGCCCGGCATCGCCGAGGCGGTCGACCCCGATCCGGCCGGACGCATCCGCCTGCCGGTCAGGAGCAGTGTCGCGGACGCCCTCGCCCAACTTCTCATCGTCGGCTCGGGACTCTCGCTCGGCAGGGAGTCGGCACCGCGCATCCTCGCCGCGGTCGGCGGTCAGATGGTGCTCGACCGCACGCGGCTCGGCGAGGAGGAACGCCGGCTGCTCGTCGGCTCCGCGGCCGGTGCCGGCCTGGCGGCCGTCTACAACACCCCGGCCGCGGCCGCCTTCTACACGGTGGAACTGATCCTGCGCCCCGACCTGCGCACCCGCCGCGGCTGGGCGCACACGGGGCTGGCGGCCCTCGTCTGCGTCATCGCCACCGTCGTCTCGTGGGCCTTCAACCACGACGAACCCGTCTACGCCGTGCCGCCCGTGACACCCGCCGCGCCGGACAGCCCCTGGCTGCTCCCGGTCGCCGTGGCGGCCGCCCTACTCGTCGGATGGGCCTTCAACGCGCTCATCGGCGCCGCCAGGAGACATGCGCCGCCGACCCGCCTGCTCGTTGGGACCGTCCCGCTCGGGGCGCTCGCCGTCGCGGTGCTGGCCGTCTGGCAGCCCCTCGTCGTCGGGAACGGCCAGGTGATCGTCCAGCACGTCCTGGCCGGCGGGCTCACGCCGGCGGCGCTGATCACCCTGCTGGTGGCCAAGGCCTGCGGCACCGCAACGGCTCTCGTCACCGGGTCGACCGGGGGTCTGCTGACGCCCTCGCTGGCCGTTGGGGCCTGCACCGGCGGGATCGTGGGCGTCGTGGCCGGGGCTGATCCGGCCACGACGGTGATGCTGGCCGTCGCCGGGGCGGGCTGCGTCCTCGCCCTCAACCAGAAGGCTCCGCTCTTCGCCGCCTTCTTCGCGATCGAGCTGACGAAGGCACCGCCGTCGCTCGCCGTCTGGGCGCTCCTCGCCGTGTGGGCCGTCTGGTGCCTCGACCTGCTCATCACGGGCGCGCTGCGCAGACGCCGACGCTGACGGGGCCACTCACGACTGCTGGGGCGCCCGACAACAGGGCGCCCCAGCAGCGAACGACAGACGATGACCGGATCGGGCGATCAGAGGTTCGTCATGTGGCCCTCGATGCCCTCGGCCACCTCCTTGAGCGCCTCGGACAGGGTCGGGTGCGCATGGACGTTGCGGGCCACCTCGCCGGCGGTCAGATCCCACTTCTGAGCGAGGGTCAGCTCGGGCAGCAGCTCGGTGACGCCCTCACCGATCATGTGCGCACCGAGGATCTCGTTGTAGCGGCTGTCGGCGACGAGTTTCACGAACCCGGTGGCGGCGCCCATGCCGACGGCCTTGCCGTTGGCGCTGAACGGGAACTTGCTCGTGGTGACCTCGTAGCCGGCATCCCTGGCCTGCTTCTCGGTGAGACCGAAGCTGGCGATCTGCGGCTGGGAGTAGGTGGCCCGCGGAATCATCGTGTAGTCGACGGGCATCGTCTCGACCCCCGCGATGGTCTCGGCGGCCACGGAACCCATCGCCTCGGCGGTGTGGGCGAGCATCATCTTGGCGGTGCAGTCACCGATGGCGTAGATGCCCGGGACGTTGGTGCGGCAGTAGTCGTCGATCGCGATGGCGCCGCGTTCGGTGAGCGCGACCCCGGTGTTCTCGAGGCCGTAGCCCTCGACGCGGGGGGCGAAACCCATGGCCTGCAGCATCTTGTCGGCGTGCAGCACCTGGGACTCGCCGCCGGAGGCCGGGGCCACGGTGACCTCCACGCCGGATCCGGTGTCGACGACGGACTGCACGGCGGTGCTCGTCATGATCGTGATGCCGAGCTTCTTGTACTCGCGGGTGAGTTCCTTGGAGATCTCCTCGTCCTCGTTCGGGACCATGCGGTCGAGGAACTCGACGATGGTCACGTCGACGCCGTAGCTGGCCAGAACGTAGGCGAACTCGGTGCCGATGGCCCCCGAGCCACCGATGATGATCGAGTCGGGCAGCTGGTCGGACAGGATCATCTCCTCGAAGGAGTAGACGTTGTCGGACTTGCTCGTGCCGGGCAGCATCTTCGCCGTGGCGCCGACATCGATGATGCAGTTCTCGAAGGTGACGGTGTCCGTGGTGCCGTCGTCCCTGGCGACCTGGAGGGTCTTCGCATCGACGAAGGTGCCCCAGTAGCCGTCGTACTCGGTGATCTTGTTCTTCTTCATCAGGTAGTGGACGCCCTTGACCATGCGGTCGCTGACCTGCCGGCTACGGGCGAAGGCCGTGCCGTAGTCGACGGTGATGTCACCACTGATGCCGAAGGTCGCCGCCTCCTTCGTCACGATGTGGGCCAGTTCCGCATTGCGCAGGAGGGCCTTCGTGGGGATGCAGCCCACGTTGAGGCAGACACCACCCCACCACTGCTTCTCGATGATCGCGGTCTTCAGGCCGAGCTGCGCTGCACGGATGGCGGCGACATAGCCGCCGGGGCCGGCACCGAGAACAACTACATCAAAATGAGCGCTCATATCGTCACTGTAAATGATCAGCCCCCACCTGGATGGGCCCTAGTGACGGGTTCGCTCTGAGCAACATCGGCCCTGTTCCCCGCGGTGGCCCGGCACGGTCGTCTCATCCCGGACCTACCAGAGATGAAATATCTCACGGATGAGTTATGATGTCGTCGTGACTCAGGAACCAACCCCCGCCAACATCGGCCGTCTCATCCGCGATGCCCGCAAGCAGCGCGGCATGACCCAGAACCAGCTGGCCTCCGAACTCAACACGAGCCAGAGCGCGATCCACCGAATCGAGTCCGGGCACCAGAACCTGTCCCTGGAGACGATCAACCGGATCGCCAACGCCCTGGAAGCACCCCTCATCGTCCCCGGCAATACGAGCGCCCTGAACTTCCGTATCGGCGGTGAGACGCACCTGGAGGGCTCCATCCCGGTGCGCTCCAGCAAGAACGCCGCCGTCGCGCTGCTGTGCGCGAGCCTGCTGAACCGCGGGCGTACGGTGCTCAAGGGCATCGCCCACATCGAGGAGGTCAATCGGCTCCTCGAGGTACTCACGAGCATCGGCGTCGAGGTCTCATGGTCGCCGGACGGCAAGGACCTCACGCTGCACCGCCCCGATGAGCTCGACCTGACCGGCATGGACGAGGCAGCAGCCCGCCGCACCCGCTCGATCCTCATGTTCATGGGTCCGCTCAGCCGCTTCTACGACACCTTCCAGCTGCCTTACGCCGGCGGCTGCGATCTCGGCGTGCGCACCGTCGAGCCCCACCTGCAATCACTGCGCCACTTCGGTGTTCAGGTTCATGCCACCAATGGCCAGTACCACGTCACGGCAGACCGTGACAGCGGGGGCGAACGGCGCATCGTCCTCACCGAGCGCGGCGACACGGTCACCGAGAACACGCTCATGGCCGCAGCCGTCACCCCGGGCACGACGGTCGTCCGCAACGCCTCGTCCAATTACATGGTGCAGGACCTGTGCGCCTACCTCATGCTGCTCGGCGTGCGGATCGAGGGCATCGGCACCACGACACTGGTCATCCACGGTCTCGACGAAGCGCCCAGCATGGACGTCTCGTACCAGATCAGCGAGGACCCGATCGAGGCGATGAGCCTCATCACCGCGGCCGTCGTCACCGGCTCCGAGCTCACCATCGAGCGCGCGCCCATCGAGTTCCTCGAGGTCGAGCTCGCGGTGCTCGGGGAGGAGATGGGCCTGGACTTCTCGCTCGGGCACGAATACCGGTCCGGCAACGGGCTCACCCGCCTGACCGACGTCACGGTACGACCCAGTGAACTCAAGGCGCCCCAGGACAAGATCCACCCCATGCCGTTCCCGGGCCTCAACATCGACAACCTGCCGTTCTTCGCGGTCATCGCGGCGACGGCCCACGGCCAGACGCAGATCCACGACTGGGTCTTCGAGAACCGCTCCATCCACTTGCTGCAGCTGTCGCAGCTCGGCGCGAACGTGCAGCTGCTCGATCCCCACCGGCTCGTCATCAATGGTCCGACGCGGTGGCGCGGCCGTGACATGGTCTCGCCCCCGGCGCTGCGCCCCGCTGTCTGCCTCTTCCTGGCGATGCTCGCAGCGAGGGGTAACAGCGTGCTGCGGGACGTCTACGTCATCAACCGGGGCTACGAGGACCTGCCCACCCGGCTCAACGCCCTCGGCGCCCACGTGGAGCCCTTCTACGAGTGATCCACGGCTGATTCCAGCAGTGGGCCCGGCCGGGGTGGCCGGGCCCACTGCGCTGCTCCCCCGGTACGACGCAACCCTGCGACCACGGGTGGAGCTCTGGCCTGCCGGCTCCCCCACGAGAACCCATCCGGGTGTGGAAACGCCCTGGCGGGTCTGTTCTTCTGGCAGCATTGACCCGTGAGCACAGCGCAGGTCTTCGACGAGGGGCCGCAGCAGCGACTCCACGCCCTCGGGCCGCATGGGCTGCCCGGTCCGGACGAGGAGACCGCCGCCGGGGCAGGCCGCCCGCTCACGGTGCTTCCCGGGGCGTCTGCGGATCCGACTGGCCCGGACGCCCCGCTCGACGACCCTCCGGCGAACAGTGGCGGCGAGGGCCCGACACCCCCGAGGCCGCACGACGATGGCCCGGACGCTGCACGAGACGATGGCGACGACGCGACCGCGCCCCGGGCGCACGGCATCAGGCCGGCCATGCACCGCTGGCTCATCCCCCGTCGGGAGCGGTTCGCCTGGCGCGCCCGTCTTCATGCGAACCCGGCCAGTTCCCTGGCCTACCGCATCGGTGTCGGTGTTCTCGGCGCCCTTCTCCTCATCCTGTCGGCGCTCACGGGCTGGTTGCCGGGCCCCGGCGGTATTCCGCTCTTCCTCATCGGCATGGCCGTCCTGGCCAGCGAGTTCCGGTGGGCGCACCGCATCACCGTCACCGTCCTGATGGTGGTGCGCCACGTCGAGTGCTGGTCGAGGCGGGCGAAGGTGATCGGCGTGTGCGTCTTCGGCGGCGTCGTCGTGGTCTGCTTCTACATCGCTCTGCTGGTCGTCGGCATCCCCTCCTGGGTTCCTGGCTGGGCCGTCCGGCTGCTGTCCCGTCTTCCCGGTGTCGGCTGAGAGGCGTCCCCGGATCATGAGTGGAAGCCGTAACGCCAGCGACTACGCGTTCTTCGACGTGCCCTTCTCCGCGTTCGCCCACCGCGGCGGCTGTGACGACAGTGTCGGTGAGGAGTTCGAGAACTCCCTGCTGGCCTTCCGGCACGCAGTCGACGACCTGGGCTACCGCTACGTCGAGACCGATGTGCATGCAACGTCGGATGGGGAGTTGCTCGCCTTCCACGACATGAGGCTCGACCGGGTCACCGATCAGCGGGGCGCCATCGCCAAACTCGAGTGGGCCCAGGTGCGGGCCGCCCGCATCGGCGGCCGCGAACCGATTCCCACGATGGACGAGGTCTTCGAGGCGTTGCCCGAGGCGCGCATCAACATCGACATCAAGGAGTCCAACGCCATCACGCCGCTGGTGCGGGCGATTCGTCGTCACAACGCCCATGACAGGGTCTGCGTGGCGAGTTTCAGCCCCCTGCGGCTGGCCGCCTTCCGTCGGGCCATGGGGCCCCGGGTGGCCACGTCGGCGTCGCTGTGCGCGGTCGCCTGGTCGTCCTTCGTGCCGGTGCTCCCCCGCTTCGTGAATGCGGGCGTCCAGGCCTTCCAGATCCCCGTGCGGCAGCGGATCGGGCCTGCCGACATCACCGTCCTGACCCGAGGGCTGCTGCGCACTGCTCGCGGCCGTGACATGCGCGTCCACGTGTGGACGATCGACGACCCCGACCAGATGCGTTCGCTCATGGATGCCGGCGTCGACGGCATCGTCTCGAACCGGATCGCCGAGCTGAAGGCCCTGTGCATGGACCGTGGGCTGTGGTGAGGCACCCGCCCGGGACGGGCGGCCCGGAGGCAGGCGACGGGATGTGCGCGATTCCGGGCCCGATGATAATGGGTGGTGGGGGCAGTGGGGTCGTGTCGGCCCGTGGAACAATGACGGTGCACACCTCGTTGAAGACGGTAAGACATCCCTGCCGATACGTCCGAGTCATGCAGGATCGCCCGTGAGGGCCAGGACACGAAGGAATTGAGATGGCAGATCGAGCACTACGCGGTATGGGCCTCGGGGCCAAGAGCTTCGAGGACGAGGAAGGTGTCGAGTTCGCCGCCCGCAAGGTGTTGGGCTTCGACTGTCCCAAGGGCCACCACTTCGACATCACGTTCTCGACCGAGGCCGAGCTGCCGGCCGAGTGGGAGTGCCCGCGCTGCGGGGCCGTGGCGGCTCGTTCCGACGGCACCCAGCCCGAGGACAAGCAGGTCAAACCGCCTCGCACCCACTGGGACATGCTGCTGGAACGCCGTTCGATCTCCGAGCTGGAGGAGTTACTCGCCGAACGCCTCGAGGTCGTGCGCAACACCCCGCACTACTGACCGCTCTGCGGCTCCCCGAATGCGCTCAAGGGCCGCAGGAAGCTGCTCGCGCAAGGCCGGCCGCCGGCTCACCGCGGCGGCAGAGAAGGTGCCGACGGTCCGGTCCTCGCCGGTCAGCGGGTCTGGTCGGTGAGGCTGCCGAGCAGCGGCTTGATCCTGGCCGCTGCCGCGCCGGCGAGTTCCCTGACCTGGGCCGAACGCTTCTCGTAACCCCACCCGGCCGTGCGGCGCAGCGCCTCGACGATGATCGAACCGCTCATCTTCGACTCGCCGAGCTGGCGGTCCGGGAAACTGATGGGTACCTCGGCCACCGTGCCACCCGCCGCGATGACGCGCCGGGTGAGATCCACCTGGAAGGTGTACCCCTTCGAGGCGATCGTGTCGAGGTCCATGCTCTCCAGTGCACCGGCCCGGAACGCGTTGAAACCGCCGGTGCTGTCACGGACCGGAAGATCCATCACGGCCTGAATCCAGATGTTCGCCAGCCGTGACAGCCATTCGCGCTTGGGGTCGTAGTCGACGACCTCACCGCCGCGCACCCAGCGTGATCCCTTCACCATATCGGCATCGCGCAACGCGGCGAGCATGGCGGGCAGGAACTGCGGCTGGTGGGACCCGTCGGCGTCCATCTCGACGAGCACGTCGTAGCCGTTCTCCAGCCCCCACCGGAAGCCTGCGACGTAGGCGGCCGCCAGGCCCTCCTTGCCGGCACGGTGCAGCACATGGATGTGGTCGTCCTGGTCGGCCAGGCGATCAGCGATGGCACCCGTGCCGTCCGGGGAGTTGTCATCGGCGATCAGGGCGTCCGCGGTGGGCACCGCCTCGCGCAGCCGCTGGACGATGGGTTCCAGGTTCTCGGCCTCGTTGTAGGTGGGGATGATGACGAGCACCTTGTCGAGGGACTCGTGCTTGCGGTCAACCATGACACACTCCTCGTACTGGAGAGGGCCCGCACGGGCCCATCAGACATCACTGCAGCGGCGGCGCGGCAACGGGCTCAGTCTAGCGATCCGTCTCCCTGCGCCGTGCACGACCCACGATCACCCCGGCCACCGCGCCGGCCGCGACCAGGGCAACGCCCACCAGCTCGCAGAGCGGACCGACCGTCATGGCCGGCGTGGTCCCGGAGCGAACCGGCACGGTGAAGGACTGGGCATAGGCGGTACCCGGGGTGCTGCGGGCGATGACCTCGCCGCGGGCTCCGATCAGGCCGGAATAGGAACTCGTCGTCGACACGACGATCTCACGCCGCATCTCCATGGCCCTGATGCGGGTGATGGAGAACTGCTGCAGCGGCTGCATGGTGCCGTCGTAGGTCGCGTTATTGGACTGGACCGTCATCACCTGGCCGCCGTGGCGCTCGGTGTCGTAGACGGTGGCGTCGAAGGCCAGCTCGTAGCAGATGATGGCGCCGACGCTCAGCACGCGCCCGCCGTTGAGCTCCCCGTCGATGACGCCGGGCTCGGTGCCCGGCACCGTCTGCCGTCCCACCTGCCTGGCCATCGGCACGAGCGCGAACACGAGGTCCTTCATGGGGGTGTACTCGCCGAAGGGAACGGCGTTGCGCTTGGCGTAGCGGTCGGTCTCGCCCGCGGCGGTCCACCACAGCGCCGTCGTCTGGCGCTCGTCGGCACCGGGTCCGTCGGTGACGGCGCCGACGAGGATCGGGACGCCTGCGATGGACTGGGCCCGGCCGATGAGTTCGCGGGTCTGCTCGTCGGTGTTCGGGTCCATGTCCGTTGAGTTCTCCGGCCACAGCACCAGATCGGGCATCGGGTCCAGGCCCGTCCGGGCGCGGGCCATCGCCATGATGGTCTCGGAGACGTGGTTGTCCGTCACCGAACGCGCGTAGCCCATGGTGTGCGGACCCGCCGAGCCGTCGACGTCGCCCTGGACGACGGCGATCGTCACCTCGCCCTCGTCCGTTGCGGTCACGGGGACGGCCCGCAGCACCACCCCGCCGGCGAGGACGAGGGCCGCCACGACGAGGGGCGTCACGACTCGTCCGACACGACGGCGCGTTCCTGCCAGGCCGTCGAGGGCGGCGAGCAGGAGCGTGCCGGTCACAGCGACGACGAATCCCGTGCCCGCCGTGCCGAGAACCCACAGATAACCGCCGAACGGCGCATCGGCGGTGCTGAATCCCAGCCGGTCCCAGGCGAAGCCGCCCAGCGGGAAGCGCTGCGCGCAGGCCTCGACCGCAGTCCACGCCGCAGCGGCCCACAACGGCCACAGCGGCAGTCGCTGGACGAGACGCTGGACGGTCGCGATGAGCCCGACCCACAGGGCCAGGACCGGCACGAGCAGCAGCGGCAGCCACCAGTCCACGACGTACTCGAAACTGACCGTCACCCCGTACATGACCAGTCCCGCGGCGAACCCGGACCACAGCACCCGGCGTACGCGGGCCTGGCGGGACAGCCAGCACAGCAGGCCGACACCGAGCGGCGCGGTGAACCAGAGGCCGAAGGGCTGGAAGGCCAGGGCGAGCAGCCCGCCGGCCACCAGGGATGCCACGAGCGACATCCACCAGGTCAGGACCAGTGGCGGTGGCCCGCCACGCCGGGCCCCTGAGCGATGGTGCCGACGGTCGCCGGCCGCCGGAGCGGCTGTGTGCGGTGCGGCGTTCACGGGCCGCTCGCGGTGTCGGGATCGTCGACGAGGGGTTTGCCGGCGAACATGGTGCGCAGCACGATCGTCGTCGAGGTGGCCACCGGCTGCGCGATGCGGATGCGGGTGAGCAGATCGTCCAGCTCCTCGGGGGTGTCGACCTCGGCCTGGCAGAGGTAGCTGGCGTCACCGGCCACCGAGTAACACGCGGTGATCTCCGACATCTGCTCAAGCATTTCGACCACGCTGGAGTCGTCCCTCACCTGACTGACCGGAATGATCTTGATGAAGGCGACCAGCGAACGACCGAGCGCCTTGCTGTTGATCTGGGCGCGGTATCCGAGGATGAAGCCGCGTTGTTCGAGACGCCGCACGCGCTGCTGGGCGGCGGACGTTGACAGGCCGGTTTCGCGGCCGATGTCCGTGAAAGACATCCGCCCGTCGCGGGCCAGCAGCGCGAGAATCTTCTGGTCGGTCGACTCCATGACCGTTATTTTGTCAGAACACGCGGGGCAGAGGCCGGCTGCCCGCATTGTGCCCCGCGTCCCGGCGGGTCAGTTGCTGCGGGCGAGGACATAGATCGCCGAGCCGGCCAGCAGATTCGCGCCGTGCTGCAGGAAGTGTTCGCCGATGCGCGGCTGGCGTCCCCTGCCATCGAGGGGGATCCGCTTCTCGATGACGAGACCGCACTCGTCGAAGAACTCCTCGAGCGTGACCAGTGTCGTGTGGTGCAGGTTCGGGGTGTCGTACCAGGTGTAGGGCAGATCGCGGCTCTGCGGCATGCGGCCGCTCAGTAGGCGCAACCGGTGCTGCCAGTAACCGAAGTTTGGCATGGTCACGATGAGACGCCGGCCGATGCGGCGCATCTGCACGATGACGTCCTTGGGGTGGAGCACAGCCTGCAGTGTGCGGGACAGCACGACGACGTCGAAGGAGTCATCGCCGAACTCCTCCAGCTGGGTGTCGAGATCGAGCTCGATCAGCGGCACTCCCCTGCCGATGGCCGCCATGACGGCTCCGGGATCGCGTTCGACGCCGGTGCCGGTGCAGCCCATGGCGCCGATCAGGTAGGCGAGCAGGTCGCCGTCGCCGCAGCCGAGGTCGAGGACTCGTTCACCGCGGTTGATGAGCGCGGCCACCGACTGCAGGTCGTGGCGCAGCAGGCCCTGGGTCAGGCGATCGGGTGGCATCAGTGGTGCCTCCCCAGACGTCGACGGTAGATGCTCGGTTTCGGTTTCGCCGGTTGCTCGAGGAAGGCTCGGACGGTGTCGAGATAGGGGTCGATCTTCATCAGGAAGGAATCGTGGCCCCACGGCGCACTGATCTCGCGGAAACTGACCGGCAGCCCGCGTGACTGCAGCCGGCGGACGATGCGTCGGGAGTGGGCGGTGCCGAAACGCCAGTCGGAGTCGAAGCTCATGACGAGGTACTTCAGGGCGGTCCGGGCGACCTTGTCCATGGCGGTCGGGTCGGCGAAGGGATCGAAGTAGTCCATGACGCGCGTCAGGTACAGGTAGGTGAGGGCGTCGAAACGGTTCACGAAGACGCTGCCCTGGTGGTCCAGATAGCTCTCGACGGCGAAGTCGACGCCGAAACCGGGATGCCGGGCGTCGAACTGGGGACGCCGGGCGAACTTCTCCTCGAAGCCCTCCTCGCTCGTGTACGTGATGTGCGCCATCATGCGCGCCACGGCCAGCCCGACCGTGGGGTTGACGTCGTGCGCGGCGAAGCGGCCGTCGTAGAAGTTCTCGTCCCGCATGATCGCCTCACGTCCGACGGCGCTGAAGGCGATGTTCTGCGCGGTCAGGCGGCTGGATGCGGCCACGATGACGGCCTGGTCCATGTCCTCGGGGTGGGTCAGGGACCAGTCGAGCACCTGCATGCCGCCGAGGGAGCCGCCGACGACGGCATGCAGGTGGTCCACGCCGAGAGCGGCCAGGAGAGCGCGGTGCACCGTGACGAAGTCGTGCATGTCGATCAGCGGGAAGTTCAGGCCATATGGTTCGCCCGTGGCGGGGTCGAGGTCCGAGGGGCCGGTGGTGCCCTGGCAGCCGCCGAGGATGTTCGATGCGATGACGAACCACCGGTCGGTGTCGATGGCCTTGCCCGGCCCGATCATGACATCCCACCAGCCCGGATGGGTGTCGCCCTCGTGCCAGAAGGCCGCATGGGCGTCGCCGGTGAGGGCGTGGCAGATGTAGACGGCGTTGTCACGGGCCTTGTTCAGGGCACCGTAGGTCTCGTAGGCGACTGTGACGTCGGTCAGCCGGCCGCCCCGCACGAAGTCGAGTGGCCTGTCCTCGTCGAACAGACGGATCCTCTTCGTCTCGACGAGCGTCCTGGGCTCGGCCGATGTCATGGACTCACTCCTGATGTGCTCCGGTTCACGAACCACGGGCTGCGGCACTGGTTCGCGGCTCAACTCTAGCCGGGACCGTCCACGGCCAGCACGGGCAGAAGCCGGTCGTGTTGCGGGGCCTCACCCCAGCATGGTGTGGGCCCGTCCGGGATCGACGGCCTCGGCCGTGATCTGTTTCTCGGCCAGGAAGGTGCTCATGGCGGCCCAGGTGTCGCAGTCCTGCCTGCCGAAGTCATCGCCGTACAGGGCGTTGGTCGCCTCGAGGGTGGCCTTGGCCTTCGCCCGCTGCTCGTCGTCGGTGAGCGTCGTGATGTACCTGGCGGACAGCTCGACGGCCTCGTCCGGGTCGGCGATGCAGTCATCAGCGGCACGTTCCAGGGCATTGAGCAGCCCGGTCAGGTCGGCGCTTCGCTCGGAGACGGTCGCGGCCATGGCGCCCAGGCCGAGACCGACCAGAGGGGTGTCCGGGCTCGGGGGGATCTCTCGGATGTCGAAGCCGGCCTGGCGGAACTGGACGGCGTCATTGTTCGCGAAACCGACGACGGCATCGACCTTGCCGGTCATGAGGGCTGACTGCTGGGTGAACCCGATGGTCTGGATGTCGACGTCCTCACGGCTCAAGCCGGCCTCGTCGAGCAGGGCCAGGAGGGTGTACCAGGTCTCCCCGTACTCGCCGGGGACGCCGATCGAGTGGCCCTTCAGGTCGGAGAGGGAGCCGATGGCCGAGTCGGCGGGGACGATGAGTTCGCCGGGGTAGCTCTGGTAGATCGTGGCGAAGTCGACGACGTCGATGCCCTGGGCGCGGTTGACCATCATCTCGTCGCCGCCGGCGTAGACGACGTCCTCGTCACCGGACTGCAGGGCGCCGAGCAGGGACTCCGACGTGCCGTGATGGCGCAGTGTCACGGTGAGCCCCTCATCGGCGAAGTAGCCCTTCTCGGCCGCCACGTAGAACGGTGAGAACTGGATGTCGGCGGTGTAGGTCAGGCCGACCACGATCTCGTCGCCACCGGTGTCTGCGGTGGACGAGTCGGCGCCGGAGCAGGCCGAGACGACGAGTGTCAGTCCCAGGGCCAGGAGCAGGGCCTGCCACAGGCGGCGGAAGCGGGAATGGGTCATGCGATCAGCTCCTTGTCGGCGGTTCGGGCATCGAGTTCGGGGACGGCAGGTGGGATCAGGGCGGTGGTCGCCGGCAGCGACTCGGCGTCGTCGGCCCCGGGTTCGGCGCGTTCACCGGCACGCGTGCGGCAGGGGTCGGTGAGGTGCTCGGCCAGGACCAGCGCCATGTAGATGACGACGGCGAGCGCGCACAGGACGATGAGCGTGGCGAACAGGCCGGTGGTGTCGGCGGTGGCCGACTCCACCGAGACGATCATGCCGAGGCCCTTGCCGCCCATGACGAACTCACCGACCACGGCACCGGTGATAGACAGCGTGAAGCCGTTGCGGATGCCGGTGAGGATCGCCGACCGGGCCATCGGCATTTCGATGTGAGCGATCATCGACCAGCCCGAGGCGCCGTCGAGTTCGGCGGCCTCGGTGATCTCGTCATCGACGGTGCGGATCCCCAGCGTGGTCGACAGCACGAGCGGGAAGAAGACGAGCAGGGCGCACAGCAGCACGATCGGCAGCAGGCCGTAGCCCACCCAGATGACCAGCAGGGGGGCGATCGCCACTGCTGGGATCGCCTGCGAGGCCGCCAGGTACGGCGAGAACGCAGCCTCGGCCGGGCGGGCATGGGCGATCAGATAGCCGATCGGCAGGGCCACGACCATGGCGAGCGCGCAACCGAGGATCGCCTCCCAGATCGTCACGAGGGTGCGCTGCACCAGGAAGCCGGCCCTCAGGTCACTGACCAGGCGGGCAAGCACCTGACCCGGGGCGGGCAGCAGGGCCGACGGGACGGCGCCCGAGGAGACGACGAGCTGCCAGGCGACGAGCAGGACGCAGAACACGAGGACCGGTGCACCGATACGCACGACAAGCGGCGCCGGCGCCCTGTTGGCCTTGATCGTCCTCATCCGTCGTGCATCTCCCCGTCACGCTGTCGTGACCGGGGTGCGGGCGAAGCGCAGGATCAGTGGCTCGGCGCATGCCGACGCCGACCCCGTGGGCCTGCACGTGCTCTCCCATCCGGACTGTGACCGTCGGCACCGGAATCTCACCGGTTCGGCCAGCTGGGCTGGTTCGCGGGCTTTACCGCCGGTTCGGATTTCCACCGACCCCGGGCACGTTTGGTTGCCGAGAAAACTATATATCCCCACCGGCGATCCACCACACCCGGCGAGTGCGCGGGGGCGGGGAAGGGGGCGCTCAGGCGTGTTCCGCGCTGCTGTGGGGCTGCGCGGGCCCCGTCGAGGTGTCCCCCGTCCCCTGGTGGGCGGGATACAGGACGACGACCGCGACGGCTGCCGTGGCGACGACACCGGCGCACACCCCCAGCCCGAGGGTCGTGCCGGCGCAGAAGGCCTCACGCATGGCGGCGAGCAGCTCGTCCATGCCGTCCATGGCCATGGCGAAGGCCTCACCGGCAGAGCTCAGGACCGTCTCACGAGTCGCCTCGTCCAAGCCGCCGACCACTGCTCTGCCCTCGAGACCGGCCCGGTAGGCGGAGGCCAGCAGGCTGCCGATGACGGCCACACCGAGAGCACTGCCCACCTGCATGAGCGCACTGTTGACGGCCGAGCCCTCTCCCTCGGAGCCGGCGGGCAGGGAGTCCATGACGGCCTGGGTGGCGGCGGGCATGAGCATGCCGGCGCCCAGCCCGAAGGCACAGGCACCGACGACGAGGTGCGAGTAGGCCATGGACGACGCCGTCATGGCCAGGCCGGCGAAACCGCAGGTGACCAGGACGAGGCCTGTGACGACGATGCGTTTGATCCCGATCGCGCCGAGCAGTCTCGGCGCGCAGACGGCGCCGATGAGCATGCAGGCGGCGACCGGCATGATTGCCATACCGGCTTGCCACGGCGTGAACGTCAGCACGTACTGCATGTACTGGGCCAGCACGAACAGGGCGCCCGCTCCCCCACCGGTGACCAGGCCGGAGACGGCGACCGCGACGGTGAAGCGACGCCGTCTGAACAATGTCAGGTCGACCAGCGGCGCCCTGACCCGCCTCTGTCCTTGGAGGAAGAGGCCGAGCACGGCCAGACCGACGAGGAATGCGCCGATCACGAGCGGTGATCTGGCCCCCAGGCCGGGCGCCGAGATGACGGCCCAGCACAGCACGGACAGGCCGATGGTGGAGGCGATGGCGCCCGACCAGTCGATGTGCTCGTCGGCGCGGTCGGGTGCGGCGTGCGGCAGCAGAACGGCGCCGGCCGCGACGCAGAACGCGGCCAGTGGCACGTTGATGAGGAAGATGGCCGACCAGGTGGAGTGTTCGAGGAGAGCGCCGGACAGCAGCGGGCCGGCTGCGGCGCCGGCGCCGTTCGCCGCCGACCAGATGGCGAAGGCCGTCGTCCGCTCGGCCGGGCGGCGGAAGAGCACAGAGACCTCGGCCAGGGTCGACGGTGTGAGCAGGGCCGCGCCGACGCCGGTGAGGGCCCGTGCCGCGATGAGCATGGCCGCGCCACGGGCCAGCCCGGCGGCGATCGAGCACACTCCGAACAGCACCACGCCCGTCATGAAGGTGCGTTTGCGTCCCCAGCGGTCGACGAGGCCGCCCGCGACCAGCAGGAAACCGGCATAGGTGAGCTGGTAGGCGTCCACCGTCCACTGCAGGGCGTCGTTCGTGGCGTGCAGTTCACGGGCCAGTGTCGGCAGGGCGATGTTGAGGATCGTGTTGTCCATCGACGCCATGAGCAGCGCGACGCTGAGGACGACGAGCCCCCACCACCTGCGCCTGTCGACGTGAACGCGTTCCACGCGGGTTCTGGCGCTCTGCGGGGAGTTCACCGAAGGATCTTCTCATCGGCTCCGACGCTCGCCCGCACCGGACGCGCCGTTCACCGCAGGCCGATCGGACCGGACTCGACGGCGGGCTCTTCCCCGAAGGGGCCCGGCCAGGGGCACGGAGCACGAGGCCGCTGAACACGACCCGGCCCCACCGGGCCGGGCTCAGCGGTCGACCCGGGCGTTGCCCCCGCCGGCCAGCTTGAACACCTCGGCCTTGGAGGCCATGGAGGTGTCGCCCGGGGTGGTCATGGCCAGCGCGCCGTGGGCCGCACCGTACTCGACGCAGGTCTGCAGGGGCTCCTCGCTCAGCAGCCCGTACACGAGGCCGGACGCGAAGGAGTCGCCGCCGCCGACCCTGTCGAAGATCTCCATGGCGTCGCGCTGGGTCGCCTGGACCAGACCGTCCTGCCTGCTCCAGGCCAGGGCCCCCCAGTCGTTGCTGGAGGCCGACCGTACACCGCGCAGGGTGGTCGCGATGACCTTGAAGTTCGGGTAGGCGTCGGCGACGGATTCGATCATGGCTCCGAACTTGTCGACGGGCAGGTCGGTGAGGTCCTCGTCCACGCCCTCGACCTCGAAACCGAGTGCGGCCGTGAAGTCCTCCTCGTTGCCGATCATGACGTCGACGTACTTGGCGAGTTCGCGGTTGACCTCCTGGGCGCGGGCCTGCCCTCCGATGGCTCGCCACAGGCTCGGGCGGTAGTTCAGGTCGTAGGAGACGACGGTGCCGGCCTCGTGGGCCGCCCGTACGACGTCGATGCAGGTCTGGGCGGTCTGTTCGGACAGGGCGGCGTAGATGCCGCCGGTGTGCAACCAGCGCACCCCTGCGCCGGTGAACAACCCGTCCAGGTCGAAGTCGCCGGCCCTGGCCTGGGCGATGGCGGTGGCGCCACGGTCGGAGACGCCGACCGAGCCGCGGACGCCGAAGCCGCGCTCGGTGAAGTTCAGGCCGTTGCGCACCGTTCGTCCCACACCGTCGCCGGCCACCCAGGTGATGTGTGAGGTGTCGACACCGCCCTGTTCGATGAGGTCCTCGACCAGGTGTCCGATCTCGTTGTCGACAAGGCTGGTCAGGATGGTGGAGCGCAGGCCGAAGACCTTGTGCAGGCCGCGGACCACGTTGTATTCGCCGCCGCCCTCCCAGGCGTGGAAGACGCGGGATGTGCGGATGCGACCCTCGCCGGGATCGAGCCGCAGCATGACCTCGCCCAGGCCTGCGGCATCGAAGGCGCACTGAGCGGCGGGACGAAGGGTGATATCTGCTGTCATTTCGGTGCTCCTCGTCAACAGGCCTTGACCGCGTCGACGGACTCGGAGACGAGGCGGGTTACCTGGTCGAATTCGCCGGCGTCGACGAGCCCGGCCGGAACCATCCAGGAGCCGCCGACGGCCGGGACGCAGTCGAGCGCGAGGTATTCGCCCGCGGTTTCGGCGCTGACGCCGCCGGTGGGGATGAACCTCACCTGCGGGAAGGGGCCGGACAGGGCCTTGATGGTCCGGGCTCCGCCGAAGGCTCCGGCGGGGAAGAACTTGACGGTGTCGAGACCGGAATTGACCGCGGCCGTCACGTCGGAGGGAGTCGCAGTACCGGGCAGGACCGGAACGCCGAGGCCGAGGCACTCGTCGACGACGGCCTGGTTGTACCCGGGGCTGACGATGAAGCCGGCGCCCGCGTCAAGGGCGCGGTGCACCTGCTCGACGTCGAGAACGGTGCCGGCGCCGACGAGGACATCGCCGCGCCGGACCATGATCGCGATGGACTCGGCGGCCGCATCGGTGCGGAAGGTCACCTCGGCGACGGGCAGGCCGCCCTCGACGAGGGCCTGGGCGAGGCCATCGGCTCGGTCCGCGCTGTTGAGTACGACGACGGGAATGATCCTGTGGGCTGTGATGGTCGATAGGTCCGCGCGCATGTCTGATGATCCCTCCGGTGCATGAGGCCTGGTGCTGCGGGTGACAACCAGACACTCGTAAGTATTTTACTGTATGAAACATGCAGTTTTCTGCATGAAACACTTGAAGTGTACGCCGAAAGCGGCGGAATGTCAGCCGAGGAGCACCCCACCCGGTGGGCCCTGCGTGCTCGCGGACGAAGGGAGCCTCGCCCGCCGGTTCAGGCGCGCAGTTCGGGCAGCCTGAGACCGCCGGGCAGCAGCGGCGGGACGACGTCCGCGATGGCCCGGACCAGTTCTGCCCGGCGCCCTGGTGTGAATGTCGACGCGAAGGTCGTCACGCTCAGGGCGGCGACCGGATGGTCGCCGCGCAGCAGGGGCACGCCGAGGCAGGCGATGCCCGGCTCGTTCTCCTCGTTCTCGTAGGAGTACCCGCGTTCCCTCGCGAATTCGACCATCTGCCACAGATGCTCGGGCCCCACGTCAGCGCCGGCCGGGATGTAGGCGGAGAGCTGTTGGCGTTCGACGTCGGTGAAGGCGAGGATGGCCCGACCCAGCGCGGTGTTGCAGACCGGGACGGTGCGGCCGATGTCGGACCACACCCTGATCGTGCGGGAGGGCTCGACCTTGTCGAGGTAGACGATCTTGTCGCCCTTCATGACGCCGAGGTGAACGAGTTCGTCGACCTCGCGGGACAGGGCGACGATCGCCGGGTGCATCCCCGAGGCGAGGGCGTCGTCGTCGAAGTACCGGGACGACAGCATCAGTGCCGCGGGGCCGAGCCCGTAGTTGCCCGTCCTCGGGTCCTGCTGGACGTAGTCGCGGCCACGCATGGTCGTGAGGGCGCGATAGGCGGTCGACTTGTTCATGCCGACGCGAGCGCAGATGTCGGCCAGGGAGGCCCCTCCGGCGCCGGCCTCCGACAGGTCCTCGAGCAGCACCAGGGCACGGTCGATGGCCTCGATGTGTGCTGGCCCGTTGGTGACGCCGGCCATTGAACGACTCCTTTCGCCCCGGGACGCCATGCGCGCCGCGGGAAGTGCTGTCAGCCTGGCCCTCGTGCCGGGCCGGTACTCGCCGCCGAGGACGGTCAGGCCATGACCTGTTCCCACTCGCCGCGGCGGGCGAGCATCGCGGCGGCGGCCCCCTGTGCCCCTTCGAGACTGTGGTGGGCGCCCCACCCGCACTGGATCTCGTTGGCGGCGGGAACGGCCGCCAGTTCGAGGATGTCACGCAGGGTGCGTTCGACCAGCTCGCAGGTGGCGGATACGTCGGGTGAACCGGCCATGATCAGGTAGAAACCGGTCTGGCAGCCCATCGGTCCGAAGTCGATGACGGCGTCGCTGTGGTTGCGCACGCACTCGGCGAAGGAGTGCTCGATGGAGTGCACTGTCGCCATGTCGAGGTGCTCGCGGTTGGGCTGGCAGAAGCGCACGTCGTACTTGGTGAGCACGTCGCCGGCCGGCAGTTCCTTCACGTCGGCGATCCTGATGAAGGGCGCGGACACCTTCCGGTGGTCCAGGTTGAAGCTCTCCACGTTCATGCGCTCAGGCACGGCTCATCCCCCATCGTCGGTTCTCCTCGCTGCCGCCATTGTCGCAGAACAGCGCCGGCCGGCAAGCACGGGCCGAGTGGGGGTAGGGCGTCAGGACGCGATGAACCAGGCTGCCTGGTACGGCCAGATGCCGATCGTGGCAGGGCGCAGGTCGTAGTCGTAGCCGCCGATGAGCTCGCGCGCGGTGTACCCGAGGTGCTGGGTGAGCACGCTGTGGTGCAGGTCGACCCGCTGCTCGCTCATGTTGTACAACTCGATGAGCGGGCCGAGAGGGTGCTCACGCTTGAGGATGAGGATGCGCGGATCGGGGCTGGGGACCACCTCGGAGGCGACCGAGGCATGCAGCTGGGGAACCGTGGCGCGCACCTGCAGGGCGTGGCGGATGGCCCGGTCGAGCCGGGTCGCCGGCAGATCCTCCCCGTTGCGGACCCGTTCCACGAGATCCCAGTCCATGAAGGGGCGGTGGGCCCAACGGTTGTCGTCGGCATGGGCCGGGTCGCGGGCGTAGTCCATGTCGTTGAGCAGCCCCAGCTCGTCACCCATGTAGATGACCGGCACGCCCCCGTAGCCGCAGATCAGCGTGTACATGAGCAGGATGCGGGCGATCGCCATGTCGACACCGTGCTCGTCGCCCTCGTCCAGGGCCTTCTCCAGCCCCGCCAGGCTGGCCGCCGATCCGGAGATGCGCCGGTCGCCGGTGAGGGGGTTGTCCTGGAAGACCAGGCCCCGGGCGAACGAGGTCTTGTACTGCCCCGAGTAGAAGTCCGACAGGAAGCGGCGGTGCTCATAGCCGTCCACCCCCACCGCCGCGGCATCGGCGTCCGAGATCGCCCAGCCGATGTCGTCATGGCCGCGCACGTAGGTGGCCCACGTGGTGGACGGGGGCTTGACCGGCATGTTCGCCAAGGCGACCTCGGCCATCTTGGCGTCCGCGGTGGCCATGCAGTTCCACAGCTGCACCATGAGTTCGTTGTGGTAGGCCATGTCGGAGACGAGGCCGTAGTGCTCGCCCGTGCCCAGATAGGCCATGAGGTCCTCGGGCGAGACGATCGCCTCGGCCTTGAAGGCCACCGCGGGTGCGGCGATGCGCATACAGGCGCGCATGATCTGGGTCAGGTCGTGCACCTCGGGCTGGTTCTGACAGTTGGTGCCCATGCGCTTCCAGATGAAGGCGATGGCGTCCAGCCGGAAGACCTCGACCCCCTTGTTCGCCAGCCAGCACATGAGATCGACGAACTCGCACAGGACGTCGGGGTTGGCCCAGTTCAGGTCCCACTGGTAGTCGTTGAAGGTGGTCCACACCCAGGCGCCCGCCTCGTCGTCCCAGGTGAAGTTGCCCGGCGCGAAATCGGGGAAGATCTCCGGCAGGGTGCGCTCGTAGGCGTCCGGCACGGAGCGGTCGGGGTACATGAGGAAGTAGTCGCGATACCTGGTCTCACCGGCCCTGGCCCGAGCCGCCCATTCATGCTCGCGCGCCACGTGGTTGATGACGAGGTCCATCACCAGGGAGATGTCATTGGCGCGCAGTTCCGCCGTGAGTTCCTCGAGATCGTCCATGGTGCCCAGCTCGGGGCGGATCATGCGGTAGTCGGCCACCGCGTAGCCGCCGTCGTTCGCCCCGGGCCGGGGTTTGAGGAAGGGCATGATGTGCAGATAGCGCACCCCGAGCCCGTGCAGGTAGTCGACGTGGTTCTTGACGCCCTGCAGGTCGCCGGCGAAGCGGTTCGCGTAGCAGACGTAGCCGACCATGTCGGGCTGCTGCAGCCAGTCGGGCAGCAGCAGTCGTTCCTCGTCGAGGCGGCGCAGTTCGGCCGAGCGCTGTTCGATCGCCGACTCGAGAATCGCGTACAACCGTTCGGTCACCTCGTAGGCGCGGTCGGGGAACAGCCGCGCCAGGCAGACGGCGATCTGGGGCGCGTAGCGGTCCCAGCGCAGGTCGAAACTCTGGCGGGCAGGGGCGTCAAGACTCATGCCTCAGTCCTCCGTGACATCGTCGACTTGGACGTCCTCGGCCACGTTCGGCTCCGGGGCGTCCTCGGTGGGGCGCACGATGAGTACGTCGCGGTGGGCTCGACGCACGACGTCGGAGGCCACCGTCCCCAGCAGGCGGCCGACGATCGAGGTGTCGCGGATGGCGCCGATGACGATGGCGTCGACCCGGTGGTCTCGGGCGGTCTCGAGGATCGCCGCGGCCGGGTCTGAGTCCACGAGCAGGGCCGCCGTCACGCGGGCCCCCTCGTCGTGGGCGACCCGCATGGCCTCCTGGATCGCCTGAGTCGCCGCCTCAGTGCCGGGCACCTGGCCGAGTGTGGCCACCGAGCCCTCGATGTTGGGGTCCTTGGCGGCCTCGCGGGGAGGCAGCTTCGTGTAGGCGCACACGACGATGAGGTCTGCGTCGTCGGCCACGGCCAGCCGGGCCGCCCGGGTGACGGTGGGGCCGGCGAGGGACGATCCGTCCGTGCCGACGAGGATCTTCTGGTAGCGATCGAGGTCCATGGCTCACTCCTCCCCCATCTGGACCTTGGCCGGGGCAGAGACGTCGTCCACGTCGCGCACGATCGGCGGCTCCTTGATCCAGAGCATTGCCACCGCGGCGCACCCGAGCAGGATGGCTGCGAAGGTGATGGCGTTGGTCGGGTTGGAACCGAGCAGGTGCTTGTACACCGCGCCGAAGGTGAGGGTCTGCAGCAGCTGCGGGATGACGATCATCATGTTGATGATGCCCATGTAGACGCCGTAGCGGCTGGACGGCACCATGCGCACGGCCATGATGTAGGGCACACCCATGATGGAGGCCCAGGCGACGCCCAGGCCGATGATCGGCAGGAACAGCAGGAACCTGTTGCCGATGTGGGGGAAGAACAGCAGACCTATCACGGCGAGCATGAGGCAGGCCGAGTGCACGTACTTGGCGCCGTGCTTCTTGGCGAAGGCGACCAGCGAGAAGGCCACGCAGAAGGTGACGACGTTGTAGCCGCCGTTGATCAACCCGGTCCAGGTGACGGCGGACTCGTAGGCGGACGAGTGGGTGTCCGTGGTGTCGAAGGCGCTCTTGGCGACCGACAGCGACACGTACTGCCAGTAGACGTTCATCGCGTACCACTGGAACAGGTAGACCAGGGCGAGCTTGCGCAGCTGGGTGGGCATCTCGACGATGGCCGTCCAGATGCCCTTGAGGGCGTTGTCGTTCTGCTTCGACCGAAGCCTGGCCAGCTCCTCCGGCGAGGGCGGGATCTCCGGGGTGCTGAGCACGGAGACGAGCACGGTGCCGATCGAGCAGACCGAGCCGAGCATGAACGAGCCGAAGACCCAGTACGGCAGCCCGGCGGCAGTCATGCCCGACAGGACGTGCTGGAACAGGAACAGGGAGATGTTGGCGAGCGTGATGCCCAGGCCCGTGAAGAAGCTCTGCGCCAGGAAGCCCTTGGCCGTCTGGCTCGGGGGCAGCTTGTCGGCGATGAAGGCGCGGTAGGGCTCCATGGCCGTGTTGTTCGAGGCGTCGAGCAGCCACAGCAGCAACGCCGCCATCCAGACGGCCGAGACGAACGGGAAGCAGAACAGGCAGACCGCGCACCCGGTGGCGCCGATGAGGAAGAAGGGCTTGCGTCGGCCCCAGCGCTCGCTCCACGTCCGGTCGGACAGGGAGCCGATGAGGGGCTGAATGAACAGGCCGGTGATCGGACCGGCCATGTTGAGCAGGGGCAGCTGCTCCGGCGAGGCGCCGAGGAAGTTGTAGATCGGGTTGATGGCCGTCTGCTGCATGCCGAACGAGTACTGGATGCCGAAGAAGCCCAGGTTCATGAGGAGAATCTGCTTCATCGACATCATCGGCTTGCGCCGGATGACGGTGGTGGCCGTGGTGGTCTGGCTCATCGCGTGGTGTCCTTGGGTGTGTTGAGGGTGTCGAGGTAGGTCTGGAGGTGGTCGAGGATGGACTCCCAGCCGTCGGAGTAGTCCAGGGCTGCGGACTCGGTGTAGGGCCCCTGGACGATCCTCAGCAGCGTCTTGCCCTGGCCCAGTCGGGTGAACTCCACGCGCAGCTCGACCGGACGGCTCGGGTCGATCCCGGCGATGCCGCTGATGCGCTGGCGCGTGACGAGGACGTCGGGGTAGAAGACCTCCGTGTAGACACCGTCGACGACCCAGATCTTCTCGGGGTCGTCGTCGCGCACCTTCGTGTGGCGGATGCGACCGCCCAGCTGGGGGTTCAGCTCCACCGACTCGGGGAGCACGTGCCAGCCGGTCGGTGCGAACCACTGACTGAACGCGGCGGGCTCGGTGAATGCCCTGAACAGTACGTCGCGGGGACAGGCGAACTCTCTCTCGACTTCGAGGATTGTGTCCACTTCCTCCATACCGACTCCTTCATCGCAACGGATCGCGGGCACCAGGGGTGGGCCCGCCGTGACACATCTTCTCAGAACCCTTAGGGGAATCAGTGCCCGTCCATTCCTCTCAGAGCGGAACAGGGACTGGTGTCCTCTGCGCAGAGCTGACGTTTCCCGGCTTGTCACGGGGGTGTGAGCCGTTCACGCCAGACACCAGGCTCGGCGCTGAGCTCGTGTCTCGGGTGCAACCATAGTCGTTACCGATGATCCGCGCTGATACGACCCCGGACTGACTCGAGGACCGCGGTGGCATCAGGTGCAGTGGTGGCGCCACGGCCCCGGGCCCGGACATGCCCCGAGGACTCGACTGGAAAACCACGAGTGACATGGGCTAGAGTTCAGCGGCGGGCCGTGATGGCCCGGCGGGCTGTAGCGCAGCTTGGTAGCGCACTTGACTGGGGGTCAAGGGGTCGCAGGTTCAAATCCTGTCAGCCCGACAGATGACGGTCCCGTGCCATGGGGCCGCTTTTCTCGCACACCGGGTCCTTGCATGCCGCGCCCGCACCGGCCCGCGCCATGGCAGCCCGCAAGTGGCGTGGGCTTGATCTCATCCGGTGACCCGCCTGTGGCCTGTGCCCCTACGATGGGGCCAGACGCTGAAAGGGGTTCCCGTGGTGCAGATTCCGCGTACCGACATCGACATCCTCCCGCTCGTCCTGGGCGCCAACACCTTCGGCTGGACCAGCGACGAGAAGACCTCGTTCGCCGTACTCGATGCCTTCGTCGAGGCCGGCGGGTCACTCATCGACACCGCGGACGGCTACTCGGCCTGGGCCCCGGGCAACAGCGGCGGCGAGTCCGAGACGATCATCGGGCGATGGCTCGCAGCCCGCGGCAACCGCGACCAGGTGGTGATCGCCACCAAGGTGGCCACGCACCCGCAGTTCAAGGGCCTCTCCCCCACCAACATCGCGGCCGCCGCGCAGGCATCCCTGGAACGCCTCGGCACGGACCGCATCGACCTGTACTACGCCCACTTCGACGACCAGAGCCAGAGCGTCGAGGACATGGCCACGGCCTTCGACGCCCTCGTCAGGAACGGAACGGTGCGCCACATCGGCTTGTCGAACTTCTCCGTCGAACGCGAACGCGCCTGGATCGAGTACGCCGATCGGCAGGGCCTGGCCCGTCCGGTGGCCCTGCAGCCGCAGTACAACCTGCTGCACCGCGGCGACGTGGAGAACGGTTACGGGCCGCTCGCCCGCGAGTTCGACCTGGCCGTCTTCCCCTACTTCTCGCTCGCCTCAGGGCTGCTGACCGGCAAGTACCGCTCACCTCAGGACGTCCAGGGCACGGCCCGGGCGGACATGATCGACGCCTATCTGCCCGACGAAGCGGTCACGCTGGCCGCGTTCTCGCTGCTCGACGTGGTGCGGGGTGTCGCGAATGCTCACGAGGTCGAGGTGAGCACGGTCGCGTTGGCCTGGCTGCGCGCCAAGGGGGTCACCGCGCCGATCGCCTCGGCCCGCACCCCGGAACAGCTCCCGGCTCTGCTCGCCTCGGCCACCCTCGAGTTGACCGCCGATGAGGTGTCGGCCCTGGACGATGCCTCGACGTCGTTCCGCTGAAAGGCCCGGTAAGGATGGCGGAAGCCATGGACCCGATCCCCGTCAACGACAGTTGTCGAGACCTGCTACCTCAGCCTCACGAGGCGATGAACCGACCCAGCAAAGACCGGCACCCCACCTCACCCGGCTCCCCGGGGGTCGTTCGGCGCCAACAACGTCACGACCCACAACATTTTAGTCACAGGGCTGTGACCCCTAAAGTGTCATAGCCCCTCGATAGGCTATCCCCCTACGAGACAGACAGGGAGCTCATGGTCACAACAAGACAGTCCGCAGTACCCCTATTCAACCACGACATTCGCTCCGTCCACGACCTAGCCCAAGAGGCGAACTTTGAGCCGGTGGGCGTAGGTCGCTGTCAAGAGCAAGTACTCACGGAACAGGGGACGCTGTTTCAAGGAGACTCGCTTCAATGGTTAACGACACTTCCAAGCGGGAGCGTGGAGCTCGTCTTTGCCGACCCACCCTACAACATCAAGAAGGCAGACTGGGACAACTTCGAGTCACAGGAGGCTTACATAGAGTGGTCTCTGCAATGGATCAGTGAGGCCAGCCGCATCCTCAGCCCTACAGGAAGCCTCTACATTTGTGGCTTCTCCGAGATTCTTGCTGACCTCAAGCACCCCGCTAGTAGATACTTCAAGGCGTCACGCTGGCTGGTCTGGCACTACAAGAATAAGGCGAATCTGGGTAACGACTGGGGACGCTCTCACGAAAGCATCCTGCATCTACGAAAGAGCAAGGCTCAGAAGCTCCACGACATCGACCATGTGCGCATTCCCTACGGGAATCACACACTCAAATACCCCTCCCACCCACAAGCGGAGACATCCGCCTACGGCAAAGGACCTAGTAAGCGAGATAATTGGATGCCGCACCCGCTGGGCGCCAAGCCCAAGGATGTCATCGAAGTTCCCACCACCTGCAACGGAATGAACGAGAAAACTCCACACCCGACTCAGAAGCCCGAAGAGCTCGTAAGAAAGTTCGTTTTCGCGGGGTCTCGACCAGGCGATCTTGTCGTAGACCCATTCTCTGGATCGGGAACAACCGCTGTGGTTGCCACCCAGCTCGAGCGGCGGTGGCTTGCCTGCGAGCTTGACCCCACCTACAACAGCTGGGCAGCCGAGCGCCTCGCTCGTGTCCCTTTCCAGACCGAAGATGACTGGTTCGAGCACGATCGCCGCAACGCCGAAAGAAGAGGCTCGATCCGATGAACATTATCCAACTCCGCGAGTGGGCCATTGACAAGTCCCGCTTCACTATGCCACAGGACTACTTGACCTTCGCCACCGCTTTCATGGAGTGGCGGTCCAATGGAGGAATGCAGGCTGAATTAGTAGCGAAAAACGACCACCGTTACCGCTTTATCCAGTTCAAAGAGGAGGCCGGATTTCAAATCTCGCGCCCAATCAACAGCGATATCTTCTACGACTTAGAAAACTTCGAGGCGGCACGGGCAACCTTCATTGAGACGCTCCAAGCATGCGCGGATGGAGAAGAGGTCGGCGCAGAGGGGCGCCGCGCTCTTCAGCGAGTCATCTACACCTCACAGCAGACCATCGGTGCTGCCCTCGACGCTCTTCCAGTAGGAGCAAGCAACCAAGCCCGAAAGGTGAACGGCGATCTCTTCGAGCGCTTCATTGGCCTCCTAGTTGAGGAGTGCGGGGCTGAGTGTCACTCCGGCGTGCTGGCTGTACCGGTGAAGGACGAGAACAATACTGAGCTCTTCAAGATGAACTACCAGCACGACCTCATGGTAGAGGTGAAGGGTGACCTGAAGGCCATCGGGTCAGTTAAGACATCCAGCAAAGACCGCCTAGACAAGGTCTTCATCGACAAGTTTCTCTACAACCGTCTGACAAGTGTGGAGCTACCCCACTTCGCCATCTTCCTCCACGATGTACAGAGAAAGGGGAAAGAACCCAATTACGGTATCAGTCAAACCTTCCTTCGAGGCCATTTCAAGGGCTACACGGTGAAGCTAAACCCTCTCGACGGCGTCTTCTACTGTGATCTGCTCCCCATGATGGAGAGTGACCCACTCCTGAGACAGCACATCCGCTCCATCGATCATTTCTTTGTCGATGCGCTACCGAAGTTCATTGAGTCTCCCGTTGCAGGCCCCAAAGACGCGAAAGAAAGCAGTGAAGAAGACATTCTGGACGCGACTGATTAACTAGCTCAAGTCAGAGTGAGAACTGTTAGCGCTACCCTATGCCCCGTCATCAGTAGCGCTGACGGTCTCATCGGGAAACTGCCAGTGGACGGCAGCAGCATAAGAGCTGTCAGGTCATGCAGAACTCGCAAGTAGCTTGCTCAATACACAGACACAGCAGGAGACAACATGGCGCTCCACTCACGACGGAAGCGACTCCAGGAGATGGCCGAGCAGGAAGCTCAAGGTGTCTCCTTCTGGACCGATGAATTCGATGAGTCTTTCCGCTACAAGGTGAAAAACTACATAGATCTGTTCGAGTATGCATGGAGCATTTGCAACACAGCACGAAATCAGATGCTGCTCGAGTTGGGAAAGCCATACCTCCACCACATCCAATTAGAAGAGTATGCCGACGTAATGAATGCTCTGATCTTCGGTCCGAACGAGACGGTTCCTGACATCATTGAGGCCTTGCGCTTTGGCCTCGAGCAGGTCATGTCTCATGGGTGGCAACGTTTCGACCTCTCGGAGTATGATGCTTTTATCAAAAGAAATCTGAATGAACATCGCATTGCTTACGATTTCATTGACGGAAATATGTGTCAGAAAAAATCGCAGGAACTTCATGCTTCAATTATGGAGCCCACTCTCACGCTCTTGTCCGGGCGACCCTACCTTGAAAGCGTGGAGAAGGCCTACACAGCCGCGCTAGAGGAACTCGCACAGGGAAACCCCGCAGACGCCCTCACCGACGCGGGAACAGCCCTCCAGGAGATGCTCAAGGCAGTGGGCTGCGAGGGAGAGACCCTCAACCGACAGTTCAAGGATGCCAAGACCAAAGATGTCCTTGGAGGAGAGGATTCGCCCCTTCTCGAGTCTATTGAGAAAAGCATGAGCTGGGTGGCAAGCGTGCGTAACCAGAAGAGCGACGCCCACCCCGGCACAGGGAATGCGAGCACAGCAGACGGGTGGCTTATGGTGCACATCGTGGGTGCGCTCATTCTCAGACTGGCCCAAGGGGACGAAGGATGAGGGCAGAGCGCGCCATCGAAGTCCTTGAGGAGCTTAAAGAGCAAGCTTTTAGCCTTGGCGTGCAGCAGGCCGGTTAGGAATTCCCCGCGTGGCAGAACACAGTGCAAGAGGTACTTGTTGAGAGTCTGGCAAAGATTACCACCTAGTTGCACGTCTCGACAAAGCCGAGCTACTCGCTCGGCTCCTGAACTGACCGCACAACACGAGCGGACGTACCAGCTGCCCATCAGCGCGGAGTCACACGAGCTACCGGCTGGAGTGATATAGGTTTGTCAGACAGTGGTTAATGGTTGGCTTTAGGCTGCTGTCTTGTGTTGTTGTCTCCATTCGGTATCGACTTGGTTGAGGGTCTGGTAATCGATGGCCGAGCGGTTGGCGTTTGTGATTGTATCGTAACTCGATCCAGGCTGTCACGTCTCGAGCTGCATGCTGACCCACGAGTTCTTTTTCAAACGCATTGAAGGACTCAGCGGCGGCATTGCCATAGCAGCTACCGGTCCCGCCCCACGGACGGGAGAATCCCGTGATTGGTCATGAATTCCGTGTAACAAGCCGACGCGTATTTGACTCCCCGGTCCGAGCGGGGAGATCGTGACCCCACGGGTCGGTGGGCAGGCCCGACGCGGCCATGGCCAGGGCTTCGGTGACGAGCTCGGTGCGCATGTGACCGGCAATCGCGCGCCGATGATCTTACGGGTGAAGCGCTCCATGACCACCGCCAGGTAGGCGAATCCCTGCCAGGTCGGAACGTACGTGATTCCGCCCACCCATCCCCATCCCGTACCGGGAGCGGTGGCCGAGCAGGTCCCTTCCCAGCCGGTCGGGCCGGCCTGGAAGATCTGGGGCAGTATTCCGAGCTCACCCGGGGCTCCTGGGGTGAACGAGGGCCGCCGCTTTCCTCGAGGTGCTCGGCCTCCATGCGGGCTTCCCGGAGTTCTGCTTTCAGGCGTTTGACCTCGGCGTGTTCTTCCGGTGGTGCCATCTGTACCGGGGCCGGTGTGTTTTCCGCCACTTCGCAACCCAACACCCTGACCGTCTGCGCCACAAGACCGTATGATCTGGCGACCCCCGCTATCGGCTTGGACTGTTGGACGACCTCGAGAACGACTTGTTCCTTGAAATCCGCGCCGTACTTCGGTGCCGACATGATCTAATTCTACCTCACGATCATTTCGCCCACTGTCCGAAAAACCGAGCATTCCAAGGAACACAGGGACACCCCCAGACCCACCGAGGCAATTCACTAAGCCGACACCCAAGAGGCATTTGCACCTCTGAGCAGTTGAATGCTTTCGATGTCAATGTTCTCACTGAACACGACAATTTCTGAGCCGATGTGTTGGCGTTGCGCCGTGTGAGCGATGTCAAACCGAGCCATTCGCAGTCCAGCATAGAGCTCTTCGGTCACGCGCTCGCTGACATCGTATGTCAGCATCCAAGGAGTTGAGGAGGCGCGTAGTTCTGCTGCGAGAAGTCTGTGATCATCATATGAAAGCGAATCGAGGTACAGGTTCTCACCTTGAACAATGTAGGGCGGGTCGACGTAAGCGAAAGCATCGCTACCTAGTGGTTGGAGCGTTCTCATGAATTCCCGGCCATCTAGCTGCGAGACTTGTACTCGTCGGCGGTACTGCCCCAAGCGACGCACCCGTTCCGCAAGGTCTACCCGGTTAAATCGTGCATCAATTTTCCACTTGCCCGTCTGGTTCATTCCTCCAATCGGGCGTGCGGTAAGAATGCCAGATCGATTACACCTATTCAGGAAAAACGTTGCGAATCCAAGTTCGAGATCCTCTTGCCCAAAAGGGCTCTCAAATATCTGTCTCGCCTGTTTCCATTGCTCAAGATCAACAACGGCACTCTCTATCTTTCTAGCGAACCGCTCGGTGTCATAGAAGACACACCGCCAGAAAGCGGCGATCCCTGGCGCGAGATCGTTGATACGGACCGCGCGCACTTGTTCATCGACAAGTAGACGGAGGGCGGCACCAGCGCCGCCAGCGAAGGGCTCTGCATAAATCGTTGGTCGAGGCGACTGGGTGCGCATCAATGATGCGAGGTAAGGTGCGACGCGAGCTTTGCCCCCCGGATATCGGAGCGGGCTGAGAAACGGATGACTCACTTTACGTGGCTGCCAATGAGTTGATCCAAACGCTCCAACACGGGTCGGAACGTCTGACTCAGGGCCCGCACTTCTGACGGGGCAGCGTTGCCATGGATGTTATGAACGAAGGCGTTTAAGGATTGGACAGCTAACGCATCTCCATCTTGGGTTCTCGTCCAAGCCATTTCCAGCGACTTGTCTCGCTTAGACGGGTTCTCGCAATTGCGGTCAAGCGTCAACAACGCCTGCCGAACCTTCTTCTTCAGCGAGTCACCCTCCGTCGCGCCTGTGACGGCTCCGCAGGCGATAGCCTCAGTGACGGTGAGCTCCAAGAGGACGCGTACCAGTATCCCGCTAACAGGCGCAGCATCGACGATGTTGATCTTATGAGACATGTCGAGAAGTTCTCGAATGCGCGGATTTAAGTGAGGCATCTTCAACGATTTGAAAATCACGTTTTCTGGTGGCGGGGTCTTCCCGTTCCTGCCTTTAACAGAAATCCCACCTCTGTTGTTCAACTCTCCGCTGGTGGAAGTTCTGTTTCCTGCTGACCCTGCACCATTGCCCACACCTGATCCGACACTAGAAACGCCGCCTCTAACATCAGTACTGGTACCACCATCATTCTCATCTAAGAGATCAAGTGAGGACTTCTCACCAGGGCGTCTGGGGGTGGAAAGTCGATTCGCCCTGTTGGGTAAAACTTCGGAACGATCAGCCACGTACTGTCGGCGTTGGTCTTTCGACTTGATATCAGTAACGCTCACGCCATTGGCCGTCAGGGCAAGATCGCTGAAGATACGACTCACTCCAGCGCGAAGATCATCGGTCTCGTAATCAAACAGCACAGCGTCCTCATCAAACTGGAAGCCAAAATCGCGACGAACGTCAGGATCTGCAACCAAACGCCCCAGGGTTGTCAAACGATTTTGACGTACGGCCACCACGTTGGATAGCAGCTCTGTGTCGTCCGGGAAATCGACTTCCACTGCCTCACAAAACATCGTGGCTCGGTCAGCTTGACTCCCTCTCCTGCGTCGATAATTATTGGTTTGCCATGATTTCCACCCAACAACGCCGACCCCGTCGTTCTCACCTGTGTGTCGCAGTTTGATCCAGTGCCGTGCAGCCTCGCGACTATCTGCCTGAAAGGCGTCAATCGAGTCCGGGCCGACGCCAATCTGCTGAAGCGTCTTGAACTTCCCAACAAGAGGTTCGTCCAACTCCGCTGCTGCCGCCGTCGCGAGAGCCGGATTACGAAGCAGCTTTAGCGCGGCAAGCCGCCTATTCCCCTCGATAACGACCAGTTCGCCATCTTCTTCAACTACGACTGGGAGGTCTGTTGGATTGAGCGAATTCTGCGTTGCGATGTCATGTGCAAGGTTGACGAGCTTGTCTGCAGCGTCTAGTAGGAGCACTGTGACGGCTTCATCCTGTCCGTTAACTTGCTCTCGGAACCGTGGGTTGCGTTCGTCAAGAAGTAACCCAGATACAGCCTCATTGATGACCACTTTTGCCCCTTGTTTGATGCTTGTCTGTCCCTCCGAGGATAGCATCGAGAGCTTCTCGGGGCGAGGATCTGGCTGGCTACGTGGCTGGCGCTCCAACCGCTCAGGTGTCAAGCTGTACTCTCAATCGTACACTCCTGTGAAGAGAATGGTGCCAACCTTGAGGAGAAGCTGGCACTGTGTCGATCGCGGGAGGCTGGTGTCTTATGTCTGCCGCTTGAAGCCCTCAGCACCGTTGCTTCCACACCATGGTCCGCGCACCACGCCGTTCTTGAGCGCGGGCCGAATCCGCGGCTCCCCAGTACCCCGTGTTCCGGCGAAACGGCTCTTCACAGAAGTGAGTGGATCAGTGGTCTGAAGCGGAGGTGTTCGGGCAGTCCGTTACGGTCTTGGTGGGGCCGTCCGATGTGCCGGGGTGATAGAAGAACGCCAGGGTGTTATCGCGGCGCCGTGTCAGTGTGTCCTAGTGGCCGTAGCTAGTCGAAGCCACTCGGAACTCCGCTGTGGATGCTGGTGATCAAACGGGTCATGATCTTCTTCCCCTCGGCTGGGTCGTGGGCTTGGTAGGCGTCTATCACGTTCTTGGTAGAAGCTCCAGGTGACCTCGAACGCGATATGTCGCTCGTCAACGAACACCTTCGCGAGCCGGTGCTGCTGCTTGGTGGTCAACAGCCCTGCCCGGGTGCGGGCGGCGCGGCGGATGCCGTAGAGCGGGTCACCGGGGCGTCCCCGATGCCCCAGAGCCTCGTGTTGGACGCGTTGCCGGCAGTGGTCCAGCTTCTCTGCGACCAGGGCCACCACATGGAAGGAATCCATGACTGTGACCACAGTGTCGATCGCTTCGAGTGCTGCGGTCTTGTAACCGGTGAAGCCGTCCATCGCGACGCTCTCCACCCGGTCACGGAACGCCTCAGTTGGGCGTCGAGTCAGGACTTGAATGCCTGCTTCGATCGGCCCTCCACCACCGCCAACAACCTCGGCGCTCCGATCTTGGTCCTTGTCAGGGTCAAGTCGATGATGCCGGTGACGTACTTGTCGCCAGCTTGGGTGCGCCGCCAGACATACTCATCGGCCCCGACCGTGGTGACGCCCTCCAGCCGGTCAGCGTTGTCGCTCAGCAACTCGGTGCCGGCGGCCAAGATCGCATCCGAGGCGGTGTTCCAGGCAACACCGAGGTTGGCCGAGGCCCGGGCAATCGACATCCGATCGACCACCACAGACGGTCAAGTCCCTGGGAGTTGAAGTGATATAGGTTTTTCGGACAGTGGTTGGTGGTTGGTTTTAGGCTGCTGTCTTGTGGTGTTGTCTCCATTCGGTGTCGACTTCGTTGGGGGTCTGGTAGTCGATGGCTGAGTGGAGGCGTTTGTGATTGTATCGTAACTCGATCCAGGCTGTCACGTCCCGGGCCGCGTGCAGGCGGGTCGGGTAGACCTTACGGTTGGTGAGTTCTTTTTTCAGGATCGCGTTGAAGGACTCGGCGGCGGCGTTGTCGAAGCAGCTACCGGTCCGGCCCACGGACGAGAGAATCCCACGGTCGGTCATGAATTGCGTGTATTCGGCCGACGTGTATTGACTGGGTTCAATCGGTCGTTGCAACACTGGCTTGTTTGAGTGATTGTAGTTGTTCGTTGAAGACTTCTGCTGGGGTTTTCCATCCTAGGATTTTGCGGGGTCGGTTGTTGAGGGTGTGGGCGACTGCTTCGAGGTCTGTGGCGTTCCAGCGGGACAGGTCGGTGCCTTTGGGGAAGTACTGGCGCAGGAGCCCGTTGGTGTTCTCGTTAGTGGGGCGCTGCCAGGGTGAGTGGGGGTCGGCGAAGTAAACTCGTGTTCCTGTTGCCATGGTGAAGGCTGCGTGGCCGGATAGTTCTTTGCCGCGGTCCCAGGTGATGGTCTTGCGTAGTTGCTGGGGCAGGGCCGTGATCGAGGCGGCCAGCGCGGTGTTCATCGCTTCAGCGCCGTATCCGGCCAGGGCGGGGCCGTTCTTGCCGCGTGGCTGCTCGCCGTAGCCTTCCAGTCGGGGCAGATGAACAAGGATCGTGGCGCGGCTACTGCGTTCGACCAGGGTACCGATCGCAGACCGGCCTGTTCCGATGATCAGGTCGCCTTCCCAGTGGCCTGGAACTGCTCGATCGGCGGCCTGTGCGGGGCGTCTGCTGATCACGACATCAGCAGTGACGTGACCGTGGGGCTTGTTGCGGGAACGTTCCCTTGGCCGCCGCAAGGCTCGCCCGGTCCGCAGGCAGGCCACGAGCTCGCGTTTGAGCGCGCCGCGCCCCTCGATGAACAGTGACTGGTAGATCGCCTCGTGACTGATCCGCATGGATTCATCATCGGGGAAGTCCAGCTTCAAGCGGTTACTGATCTGCTCAGGGCTCCAAGCCGTTGCCCATCGCCTGTCTTGTCTACGAGGCTTGTTCAGACCCTTCCAAGCCGGTGTGGCGGGCCCGGTGACAGGCGTGCCGTCAGGGCCGGTGACCCTGCCCGCGAGACGGTCTTGGACGTACTCCCGTAATCGGGGATTGGTAACCAGTTTCGCGGTCTTGGGTCGTTTGGCCGCTTGCTGGGCCTTCCACTGGGCCACCGTGGCCCGGTACTGCAGTTTCCCGCTCCTCGTGGCGGCATTACGCCGTAACTCCCGTGACACGGTACCGGGATCACGACCGATAGCACGCGCGATGGCACGGACCCGGCCCCCTTGGCCCGCAAGATCGCGATCTCCTCCCGCTCCTCAAAGGACAAATAACGACCATTGGGCTCAGATAAACGGATGGGCGGCATGCCCCCAGCGTGACGAAACCAGCGTGAACCAACCGGAACAGACACGCCCACCATCGTCGCCGCTTCCGCAGTCGTGACACCAGTCGCGATGATCCGCCAGAACTGCCGCTGCACCGCCCGAGACGGTTCTGGCCTACCCGGGGACCGCATCGCAGGCCGCAACGCGCGATCAGCCCGCCACTGCCGACGCACCACCCCCGGCACGCCCCCGACCCTCAAACCCCAGTCCTCGACCACCATCAACCACACCTCTCACCTCAAGGTGTTGCGACGACCAGTTGAACCCACCTTGGGCTCCCCGGTCCGAGTGAAAGACAGTGACACCGCGGGTTGGTGGGCAGTTTCGCAGGGCCATAGCCAGGGCTTGGGTGACGAGTCCGGTGCGCATGTGACCGGCGATTCGTGTGCCCGACGATCTTCCGGCTGAAGCAGTCCATAACCACCGCGAGGTAGGCGAATCCCTGCCAGGTCGGGATGTACGTGATGTCGCCCACCCATTTCATTCCCGGGGCGGTGGCGGTGAAGTCCCTTCCCAGTCGGTCGGGCCGGCCTGGAAGGTCGGGGGCAGGGGTGGTCGTCTTGGCTCGTTTCGTGGGCTGACAAGCAACGAGACCTTCTGCTGCCATGATCTTGCGGACCGTGTCGCGCGAGACCCGGGTTCGGTTTCGGGCCAGCTCGGCGTGGATTCGGCGGTAGCCGTAGGTCTGCTCGGACTCGGCGAAGATTACTTTGATGATGGCCGTCAGGTCTTCCCTCCGCCGGGCCGTTGAGGACTTGGGTCGGTTTCGCCACGCGTAGTAGCCTGACTTGGATACTTTCGCCCACCGGCACATGGAGCGGACCGGGTAGTTGCCTTCCTCGCGGTTGATGCAACGGTATTTCACGCTCACCCGGACTCCTGGGCGAAGAAGGCCGCCGCTTTTTTCAGGAACTCGGCCTCCATGCGGGCTTCCCGGAGTTCAGCTTTCAGGCGCCTGATCTCGGCGTGTTCTTCCGCGGTGGTGCCATCAGTACCGGGGTCGGGGTGTTCTTTCCGCCATTTCGCGACCCAGTTCCCAACCGTCTGCGCCACAAGACCATACGACCTGGCGACCTCGGCTATCGGCCTGGACTTCTGGACGACCTCTGGAACGACTTGTTCCTTGAACTCCGCACTGTATTTCGGTGCCGACATGATCTAATTCTACCTCACGATCATTTCACCCACTGTTCGAAAAACACCAAGCACTCCAAGTGTGTAGTGGTCCTTCGTTGGGGATTAGGCGGTGAGGGAGGGCGGGGGGTTGGTAGTTATCTCCTGTGTTGTGGCGTCGGTGATGGCGTTGAGACGGCAGCGGGTCAGGACGTCCAGGCCGAGATAGCGGCGGCCTTCGGCCCATTCATCGGTCTGTTCGGCCAGTACTGCGCCGACGAGGCGGATGATCGCGTCGCGGGTGGGGAAGATGCCGACGGAGTCGGTGCGGCGGCGGATTTCCCGGTTGAGGCGTTCGGTGGGGTTGTTCGACCAGATCTGGGCCCATACATTCTTGGGGAACGCGGTGAACGCCAGCAAGTCGGCGCGGGCGTCGTCGAGATGCTCGGCCACGGCCGGGAGTTTCTCGCCAACGTAGTCCAGCAGCCGCTCGAACTGGGCGTTCACGGCGGTGGCGTCGGGCTGGTCGTAGACACTGTGCAGCATCGCTTTCACTGCCGGCCACGTGTCCTTGGGACAGACACTCATCAGGTTCGCCGCGTAATGGGTGCGGCAGCGCTGCCAGGCTGCGCCAGGTAGGTGGGCTGCGATCGCTTCGACCAGCCCGGCATGAGCGTCGGATGTGACCAGGCGGACCCCTGCCCGGGCCGCGGGCGACCAGATCGGCGAAGAAACTGTTCCAGGCCGCGCCGGTCTCGGAGGTCGCGACCTGCATGCCGAGGACTTCGCGGTGCCCGTCGCCGTTGACGCCGGTGGCCAGGAGCACGACGGCGTTGATGACCCGGCCGCCCTCGCGGACCTTCATCGTCAAGGCGTCGGCGGCCACGAACGTGAACGGGCCAGACTCCGACAGCGGGCGGTGGCGGAACTGCTCGACGTGCTCGTCCAGATCCGAGGCCATGCGAGAGATCTGCGACTTCGAGAGGTTGTTGATGCCCAAGGTCTTGACCAACTTGTCCATGCGACCAGTGGAGACGCCGGCGAGGTAGCAGTCCGCCACGACCGTGATCAGCGCGGACTCGGCGCGCTTGCGGCGCTCCAGCAGCCACTCGGGGAAATAGGTGCTGGAGCGTAGCTTGGGGATCGCAACGTCAATCGTGCCCACACGGGTATCGAGATCACGATGGCGGTAGCCATTACGCTGGGCGGACCGGTCCGGGCTGGGCCGGCCGTACTCCGCGCCGGCAACAGCGTCCGCGTCCGCGGACAGCAGGGCATTGATCACGTCCTGGAGAAGGCTGCGCATCAAATCCGGGGACGCTTCGGTAAGGGCTTCACCGAGCAAGCCGCGAGGGCCGACATGTGGTAAGCGGTCATCGTGATGACTCCGTTCGAGAGTGCTGTGAGAGGTTCACTCGAAGGATCACACGGTGGCCGCGTCCTCGTCCAAGACGACCACGAGACCACCGCGTTACACCACTATGAGGGACTCAATTCCACAGACTTCACCGCCACCATGATTGCGTCACGCGACAGCTTCCCCCCCCCNCCCCCCCCCCCCCCCCCCCCCCCGCGAGGGCGCCGCCGCCGTGATGTCGTGACGCCAGCCTCGGCGACACGGCGCACACCGGTAACGCGGAACCACCACCTCCAGGATCGTCGGCTTCCACCCGAACGGCACATGAACCAACCGGCGCACCACCGCATCATGCCGCACCACCGACCCGGTGAGGTCGTGGTCGCCTCCAATGCTCACAGGCATCGACGCCTGGGCAGTGCTCCCACCCGCTTGACTTGGAGCGCGCTCCAGCACCTAGCGTTCCGGGCATGACGAAGAGTCCCGACCGTGACGCGCTCCTCATCGGCGAACTCGCAGCCGAGACGGGGTTGTCACCGGACACACTGCGGTACTACGAACGTGCCGGGCTCATGCGCGACCCCGTTCCCCGCAACGGCAGTGGGCAACGCATCTACCGGGCAGGTGACGCGAGGTGGGTTGAGTTCATCACCAAACTGCGGTCGTCCGGCATGCCCATCGGCATGATCCGCAGGTACACCGAGCTCGCCCGGGCGGGCGAGAGCAGTGCTCCGGACCGGCTCGCCCTGCTCGAGGAGCACCGCCGGGGCATGCGCCGGCGCCTCGACGACCTGCAGCAGGCCCTCGACGTCATCGACCACAAGATCGCGTTGTACCGGCGGATGGGAGACGGTTTCATGATTCAGCAGACACGACTCGGCACGGCAGGCCCCCGGACAGGCGTCATCGGCCTGGGATGCATGGGCATGTCCGCCTTCTACACCGGCGCGGGCCGGGACGAGGCCGAGTCGATCCGCACCATCCGCAGGGCCGTCGACCTCGGCGCGACCATGATCGACACGGCCGAGGTCTACGGGCCCTACACGAACGAGGAACTGGTCGGCAGGGCCCTGCGGGGCATCCGGGACCGGGCCGTGATCGCCACGAAGTTCGGCATGCTCTCCCATCCGGCCGGCGGCATCCGCCGCTACGACGGGCGCCCCGAGAACGTCCGCCGGGCGGTCGAGGGCTCGCTCAGGCGGCTCGGCGTCGAGCACATCGACCTGTACTACCAGCACCGCCAGGACCCGAGCACGCCCATCGAGGAGACCGTCGGGGCCCTGGCCGAACTCATCGAGGAGGGCACGATCGGCGCCTACGGACTCAGTGAGGTGGACGCCCGGACCATCCGCCGCGCCCATGCCGTGCACCCCGTCACCGCCGTGCAGACCGAGTACTCGCTGTGGTCACGCGACGTCGAGTTCGAGGTGCTGCCCGTCCTGCGCGAGCTGGGCATCACGCTGGTCCCCTACTCCCCGCTCGGCCGGGGCTTCCTCACCGGCCGCATAAGGGATCTCGAAGGACTCGACCGGGACGACTTCCGCCGCGGCAACCCCCGGTTCACGCGCGATGCCCTGCCGGCGAACCTGCGCATCGTCGAGCAGGTCGAGCAGGTCGCAGCCGAGCTCGACGCGACCCCGGCCCAGGTCGCTCTCGCCTGGCTGCTCGCCAAGAGTGGCCCCGGGCACGACATCGTGCCCATCCCCGGCACCCGGCACCGCGCCAGACTGGAGGAGAACCTGGGCGCCTGCTCGGTGCGCCTCAGCGCCGAGCAGATCGGCCGGCTGGACGGGCTGCCCGAACCAGTCGGCGACCGCTACCCAGACATGCGCCATCTCACCGGTACCGGGCCGGTGCAGGACGTGCCCTGACCCCGCCCGGCCCGGCGGCACCGCGCCGGCCGGATGCGTCACGGTCCCCGGTGGTGCCCGCCGTCGAGGCGGGCCCGATCCGCCCCTCAGACCTGACGGGGCGCCGGGGCGCCCGCCCCGCGCACCGGTCTCGGCCCGAACCTGACATCACGGTTCGCATCCTGGACGCGCCCGGCAGCTGCTCACGCGCTCCCCCATAATGACCGGGCTTGTCGGGAAGTGCTCGCAGGTGCACGCGCACCATGACCGGGTACTTCCCGCTCCTACGATCAGGAAAGGTGGGCACCATGTCCTCCCTGGCTCCGCCGCAAGAGTCCACTCAGCGCGAACAGTGGGGAAGCCAGTTGGGCTTCCTGCTCGCCGCAATCGGTTCAGCCGTCGGCCTGGGCAACATCTGGCGTTTCCCCGGCGTCGCCTACACCAACGGCGGCGGCGCCTTCATCGTCCCCTACGTCGTGGCCCTGCTGATGGTCGGCATCCCCGTCCTCTTCCTCGACTACTCCATCGGACACCGCTTCCGCGGGTCGGCGCCGGCCGGCTTCCGCCGGCTCAGCCGCAGATTCGAATGGCTCGGATGGTGGCAGGTGCTCATCTGCTTCGTCATCATGACCTACTACGCGGTCATCGTGGCGTGGGCCCTGCGCTACACCTTCTTCTCCATCAACGCGGCCTGGGGTGACGACGCCCAGAGCTTCTTCTACGACTTCATCGGCCTCAACACCGACGCCGTCGCCTACTCGGCATCGCCGGTGGGAGGCGTCGCGATCCCGCTGATCATCGTGTGGGCCTTCGGCCTCATCGTCATCGCCCTCGGCGTGACCAACGGTGTCGAGCGGGCGAACAAGTTCTTCCTGCCGCTGCTCGTCATCATGTTCGTCGCCTTCGTCATCAGGGCCGTCACGCTGCCCGGGGCGACCGACGGGCTGAATGCCCTGTTCACACCCGACTGGAGCGCGCTCGGCGACTACCGCGTGTGGATGGCCGCCTTCGGGCAGATCTTCTTCTCGCTGTCCGTGGCCTTCGGCATCATGCTCACCTACTCCTCCTACCTCCGCAAGCGCTCCGACCTGCTGGGCACCGGCCTCGTCGCCGGTTTCGCCAACTCCTCCTTCGAGATCCTCGCCGGCATCGGCGTCTTCGCCACGCTCGGCTTCATGGCGGGCCAGCAGGGCGTCGCCGTCGGAGACCTGGAGGGGATCAGCGGCGTGGCGTTGTCGTTCATCACCTTCCCCACGATCATCTCGCAGATGCCCGGCGGCGCCCTGTTCGGCGTCCTGTTCTTCGCCTCCTTCACGATGGCCGGCCTGACATCGTTCATCTCGATCATCCAGGTGGTCGCCGCCGGTGTCACCGAGAAGTTCAACCTCAGCCCGGCGAAGGCCTCCCTTCTCGCCGGGATCCCCGCCATGGTGATCTCCCTGGTCCTGTTCGGCACCGACTCGGGCCTGTACGACCTGGACGTCGTCGACGCCTTCATCAACAACATCGGCGTGGTCGTCTCGGCCATCATCATGTGCGTCGGCGTCGGTCTCGTCCTGCGCCAGACCGGCACGCTGCGCCGCCACCTCAACGTGGTCTCCGGGTCCCATCTCATCGGCGTCTGGTGGCAGGTGATCATCTGCGTCGTCGTGCCGGTGCTGCTCGGCTTCATGTTCGTCCAGACGGTCTGGGCCTACGCCACCGCGGGCTACGACCCGACCAGCTACACGCCCGGGTTCGAGGCGGTCTTCGGCTGGGGAATGCTCTTCGTCTGCGCCGTTGCCACCGCCGTCCTCACCATGATCAAGTGGCGGACACCCGTGGACGACTTCACGCCGGTGAACCTGGACGAACTCGAACTCGAGGAGGCGCACTGAGATGACCACCATCGCCATTACCACCATGATCGGGGCCATCGTCATCATCTGGGGCGGGCTCGCGGTCTCCGTCGTCTCGCTGGTCCGGCGCAGCCGCAGCCGTAACAGCAACTGACCACAGGCCGGTCGTCCCCTGCCCTCGGCAGGGACACGACTCAGCAGGGGCGGTCCGGGACCGCCCCTGCTGTCATTGGTGCATCACGCCTGCACGGCCGCCAGGCCCTGACCGCCGTCGCGCCGCATGGGCTGGGGCTTCCACCAGGTCAGGCAGCGCCAGGCCCATTCCAGCGGCCCGTAACGGAAGTGCCGGAGCCACACTCGTGCGACGAGTGACTGGCCGGCCAGGACGACGACGGCGACGCCCAGCACGGGCAGCAGGTCCGTGCTCTCGCGCCAGCCCAGCAGAAGGCCGACGGGCACGACGACGCAGCTGGCCCCCACGTAGCAGCTCAGTGCCGTGCGCCCCAGCGGCTCCAGGAAGGCGACGAGCGGACGCCTCAACGGCGTTGCGCAGGCCAGCGCCACGAGCGCCACGTACAGCGCGGCCTGCACCCCACCGGCGATCCCGCCTGCGGACACGAAGCGGGGATCCCCGCCATCGCTCCTGGACTGCCAGAACACGGCCAGACCGGTCAGGGCGGCGAGGCCGACTGCGACGGCGACGAGACGCCGGTCGGGGCGTTCGAGGAAGGCGGGCAGGCCGTAGGCGACCGCCGCCGCGCCGAGCAGGAAGAGTCCGGGCACGTTGAGCTCGCTCGACCCGGCGAGCCCATAGCTGGCGGCGGTGGCCACGATCCCCAGGACGGCCACCAACCGGCGCGGCGCACGCAGGACGATGGGGATCATGACCGCACCCACCACGGCATAGATCTTGAGCACCTCGCCGGGATAGACGAGGGTGTGCAGCAGCCCGATGGCCAGCAGCCCGGCCATGCGTCGCAGCAGCACCTGCCACGCCGGGACGCCGCGCCGCCGGGCCGAGTCGGCGACGAACATCAGGCTCATCCCGAACATGAGGGAGAAGATCGGCACGAAGCGCGTGGACACGAGGTAGTACAGGACGTTCTGCGTGGTGGAGGGGCCCTGTCCGACGACGACGGGGACGTCCATGCCCAGCTCGGTGATGTCACCGATGTTGACCAGCAGGATGCCGCAGACCGCGAAGCCTCGCAGGACGTCGAGGACCTGGTAGCGGGGAGCGCTCGCCGCGTCCGCTGCGCGTACTCCCCCGCCGGTGGCGTGGGATCCCGGCACTGGGGCTGAGATATCAGGTGACTGCGTGATGTTGGCGTTCATGCCGCTCACGCTAGGGGAGACGGGTTTCTCCGTGGTCGCTCTTCCAGCCCGGTTCACCCTCACGGAGGAGCCCTCGGGGCCGAATTCCACCCGCAGGTGGAGCACCAGGATGAGGCATCGGCCGCCCTGGTCTCCGGACGGTTCCCCGTCGTGGCGTGCACCTGTCGTCCTGTTCGTCACCAGGGAGTGAGCCCACCGCACTGCGCGATCTCGACGATCTCGGCATAATCTGGGTCGACCGCCCCCTCTGGTCGGCGCCGCGTGGGCGCTACGCGACAATGCCTCCGCCCATGACGCCATGTACATGGCCCTCGCCGAGAGACTCGGGTGCCCGCTCCTCACCTGTGACCGGCGCCCGGCCAAGGCCTTCACGCACCGCGTCATGCCCCAGGGGTGATCCGAACAGGTGGGCTCGTCGAGGACGAGCACGGTTGCTTGACCCTCACGCGGCGTGAGGCACCAGGTTGGTTCACGTGAGAGATGCTGAAGCCATGGACACCAACGATGACGGGCAGGAACTGACCGTGGGCGCAGTGGCGTCCCTGGTGGGGGTGAGCGTGCGAACGCTTCACCACTGGGACGCGATGGGCCTGGTTCGCCCCTCCGGGCGCACCTGGTCCGGCTACCGCCTCTACTCGGCAGAGGACATCGCCCGGCTCCACCGGGTGCTCGTCTACCGGGAGACCGGCATGCCGCTGGCCCGGATCGCCGAGGTCCTGGACGACCCCGACGCCGACGCCGGCGCGCATCTGACCCGTCAGCGCGCGTTGCTCATGGAGCGCATCGATCACCTGCACCGGATGGTCCGGGCAGTCGACACGATGATGGAGAAGATCATGAGCAACACCAATCCGACCCCGTCGGAGCAGGCCGCGATCTGGGGTACGACGTGGACCCCCGAGTACCAGGCCGAGGTCGAAAAGCGCTGGGGCGGGACCGAGGACTGGGCCGAGGCAGAACGCCGCAGGGCCGCCATGACCCGCCAGGACTGGGAGCGCGCACGCGACGACACCGAGGCGCTTGAGGCCGCACTCGTCGCCGCCAAGCGCGGCGGTGTCGAGCCGGGCAGCCCGCAGGCGAACGACCTCGCCCGGCGACACCTGGACAACCTCAACACCTGGTTCGACGTCACCACGTCCAAGCAGGTCCTCATCGCCGGCACCATCGCCGAGGACCCGCGGTGGGTCGCCCACTACGACGCCCTTGAGCCCGGTCTGGCCGCCTGGCTCAGGGATGTCATCGACGCCTCTGCCCGCGCTCAGGGGATCGACCCGCAGGCCGCCACCTGGCAGTGAGTGACAGGGCGGTCGCCGCCGCCCCGTCCCGACATTCGCCCGCCGCAGGACCGTGATCGCCCTGCGGCGGGCGAACCGCCTCCGGGGGAAGCCCCGCGAGAGGCCCGGTCAGCCCCCGTAGCGTCTCCGGAAGCGTTCGATGCGCCCCTCGGTGTCGATCTCACGGCTCCGGCCGGTCCAGAAGGGATGACTGCTCGACGAGATCTCCACGCGGACCAGCGGGTAGGTCTCGCCGTTGAACTCCACCGTCTCGTACGAACCGAGCGTCGAACGGGTCAGGAACATCTCCCCCGTCGCGTTGTCCCTGAACACGACGGGTTGATAAACCGGGTGAACGCCTCGTTTCACAGTGGTCCTTTCTTCTGATCATCTTCTGTGCTCTAATGATAATCATTCGCAATGATAACTGAGAGGGGATCATGAGCAGAAGGTGTCAGGTCAGCGGAGCGGGCCCCGGCTTCGGCAACAACGTCAGCCACAGTCATCGGCGCACCAGGCGCCGCTTCGACCCGAACGTCCAGACCAAGCGGTACTGGGTGCCGTCGTTGGGTCGGTACGTCCGGCTGCGCCTGTCGGCGCGGGCCATCAGGACCATTGACAGACGGGGCATCGACGCCGTCGTCGCCGACCTCATCGCCGCTGGGGCGCGGCTGTAATGGCCACGAGAAGGTCGGCCGTTTCACGGCCCACGATCATTCTCGAGTCCACCGCCGGCACCGGCTACCGGTACGTCACGACGAAGAACCGGCGCAACACCCCTGACCGGCTCGTACTTCGCAAGTACGACCCCATCGCTCGTCGCCATGTCGAGTTCAGGGAGAGGAGGTAGTTCTCTGGTGATCAACGGCGCCGTGGCCCGGCATGCGCACACCGGGCCACGGCGCCTTGTTTTCCTCGCGGGTGGCGTGAACCGTTCAGTCAGGTCGGGGACGGGGCAGCGCGCCGCCCGCGCCCTGCCTGACGGCATCAGGACCGCAGACTGGCACCATTGCCGGCGATGACTTCGCGGTACCAGTCGAAGGACTTCTTCCGGTACCTCTCCAGGGTGCCCGTGCCGTCGTCGTTGCGGTCGACGTAGATGAAGCCGTAGCGCTTGGACATCTGTGCGGTGGAGGCCGAGACCAAGTCGATGCACCCCCAGCTCGTGTACCCCATCACGTCAACACCGTCGGAGACCGCCTCGGCGACCTGGACGAGGTGGTCGTTGAGGTAGGCGATCCGGTAGTCATCCTCGACGGTGGGGGTGCCGTCGGGCCCGGGGACGAGTTCGTCGACGGCGCCGAGGCCGTTCTCCACGATGAACAGTGGCTTGCCCCAGCGGTCCCAGAAATCGTTCAGCACGATCCGCAGGCCGAGCGGGTCGATCTGCCAGCCCCATTCGGAGGCCTGAAGGGTGGGGTTGTTGACGCCGCCGAGCAGATTGCCCACGCTGGTTTCCACGTCCTGGGTGACTGTTGCGCACAGTGACATGTAGTAGGAGAGGGATACGAAGTCCACCGTGTTGTCCCGCAGGACTTGGCGGTCCTCATCGGTGATCTCGAGTTCCACGCCCTGCTCGCGCAGCGTGCGCAGGAAGTAACCCGGGTAGCGTCCACGGCAGTGAACGTCACCGAAGGCATAGTTCTCCCTCTCGGCCTGCTTGGCCGCCCACACGTCACGCGGATCGGGTGTGAGGGGGTAGAAGGGTGCGGCAAGGATCATGCAGCCGACCTTGAGGCCCGGGTCGATCTCGTGGGCGATGCGGGTGGCCGAAGCCGAGGCGACGAGTTCGTGGTGCATCGCCTGGTAGCGGTCCTGGGCACTCAGTTCCTCGGCCGGGGCGCCAATGCCTCCGGAGATGAACGGGAAGTGCGGCAGGGAGTTGATCTCGTTGAAGGTGAGCCAGTACCTCACGCGCTTCCCGTAGCGTTCGAACAGCGCACGGGCGTACCGCTCGTAGAAACCGATCAGTTTCCGGCTGGCCCAGCCGTTGTACTCCCTGGCCAGGTGCAGTGGGGTCTCGTAGTGACTGAGGGTGACCAGCGGCTCGATGCCGTACTTCTCCAGTTCATCGAGGACGCGATCGTAGAAGGCCAGGCCCTCCTCGTTGGGCTCGGTCTCGTCGCCGTTGGGGAAGATGCGTGACCAGGCGATCGAGAAGCGGAAGACCTTGAAGCCCATCTCGGCGAACAGGGCGATGTCCTCGGCGTAGCGGTGGTAGAAGTCGATGGCCTCGAGCTTGAGGTTGTCCGCCGTCGGCACCTCGGTCCGCGGCCCGGCGACGCCCTTCGGCGTGACGTCCTGGACGCTCAGGCCCTTGCCGCCGACGTCATGGGCGCCCTCGATCTGGTTGGCGGCGGTGGCGCCTCCCCAGAGGAAGCCCTCCGGGAAGGGCTGTGCGAGGTTGTCAGTCATGCTGTGGTGGTCCTTTCCTGCGTGGTGTTCTGTCCTGTGACGGTCAGTGCGGGGTCGACGGGGTCGCCGGATTTCTTCTTGAACCCGACACCACGCCCAGTGACGACCACCTCACGGCCCAGCTCGTCGCGCGCCAGGACCACATTGTTGTTGAAGACGCGCAAGACCTCCATCGGACACGAGGATATGCCAGGCCGGACACCGGCGGCAGAGCGTCCAGCTGGTTATACGATGTCCTCATGAACTGGCGCGATGTCTGGATGCTCGTGGGACGCCCCCACGTCGACTTCGCCGCCGTGTCCTCGGCGTTGTGTCGCTGCTGAACCCGAAGAGCCCCTCGGCTCGGGCCTGACCACGGGCCCCACTGGTCGGCCGCCATCACCGGTGTTGCCGGCGCCTTCCAACACACTCCGCAACACGATCGCTTCAGCAGCACTCCCCCATGAGGACACATGACCACTCTCACCAGTACACCCGCGAGTACATCCAGCGCTCCCGCCCCGACGTCGACCGGCCCCGCACTCGTCATCGCCCTGCACGGAACCCGAAACCCGGCCGGCCTGACCGGCGCCGAGCAGCTGAGTGAACGCGTCGCAACCCAACTGCCCGACGTCCGCGTCGGCGTCGGCTGGGTCGACGTGCACGAGGAGACCCTCGAACAGACCCTGCCCGCCGTCGGGCCGGCAGTCGTCGTCCCCGCCTTCCTGAGCGCCGGCTACCACGTCACCCACGACATCCCCGCAGCCGTCGAACGCACTCACGGCCTGGCCCGGGCAACCTCCCACGTCGGCGCAGACCTCGACGCGGCCCTGCGCGACCGGCTCGCCGAGGCCGGCCCGCTCGGCGACGGTGTCATCCTGGCCTCGGCCGGTTCGCGCCACGACACGGCGAACCGGGAGACCCGGGCCACGGCCAGGCGACTGTCCCGGCTGCTCGACCGCCCCGTCGAGGTGGGGCTGTTCTACGCGAAACACCCCAGCCTCGATGAGGCCGCCACCCGCCTGCGGGAGGCCGGCGCCACCGACATCAGCGTGTCCACCCACGCCCTGTTCCCCGGCCTCTACCAGCAGCGCATCGCCGCTCTCGGCCTGCCCACGGCCGAGCCCATCGGGACCCACGAGGCGCTCGTGGCGGCCATCGTGCGCCGCTACCTCGAGGCCCTGCCCGGCTGAGACCGCAGCAGGGGTGCCTGGAGGGCGGAGGCGTCCACGGCAGGCCGCCGGCAGCGGTGCCTCTCGACCGGGTCCGTCGTGCCGGGGACGGTTTCAGCCCCAGACCATGGCGACCCGGTGCCCGTCGATCTCGTGGACGGGCACGTCCATGCCGAACACCTCGCTGAGGCACTGGCGGGTCATGATCTCGGCCGGCGTGCCCTGCGCGACCAGTGCGCCGTCGCGCAGGGCCACCACGTGGTCGGCCCAGGCGGCTGCCATGTTGATGTCGTGCAGGACGACGATGATGGTGCGCTCCAGCTCGGTGGCGGCGGCGCGCAGCGTCGTCATCATCGACACCGAGTGCACCATGTCGAGGTTGTTGAGCGGCTCGTCGAGCAGCACATAAGGCGTCTGCTGGGCCAGCACCATGGCGACGAAGGCACGCTGGCGCTGGCCGCCGCTCATCTCGTCGAGGTAGCGCTCGGCCAGGTCCGCCAGGTCCATCCAGTCCATGGCCTCGTCGACGATGCGGTCGTCATCGGTCGTCAGGCGCCCATGGGTGTGCGGATAGCGGCCGAAGGCCACGAGGTCACGCACGGTCAGACGCACGTCCAGGTGGTTGTCCTGACGCAGCACGGACAGGGTGCGGGCCAGCTGCCCCGGGTGGGCGCTCGTCACGTCGAGACCGCCGACCGTGACACTGCCGGCGTCGGCGGCAAGGAGACGTGAGATGATCGACAGGAAGGTCGACTTGCCCGCCCCGTTGGCCCCGACGAGCGCCACGATGCCCCCGGCGGGCAGGTCGAGGGTGATGTTGTCGAGCACCCGGCGAACGCCATAGGACTTGGTGACCGCCTTGGCAGAAATCATGAGGGCCTCCTGGGGCGACGGATGAGCAGCGCGATGAGGACGATGCCACCGAGGAAGTCGATGACGACCGACAGCACGGTTTCGTCGCCGAGAACCTTGTGCAGGATCGTCTGGCCCGCGACGAGCACGAGCATGGCCAGCGCGATCGCCATCGGCACCGTGATGACGTGCCGATCGGTGCCCGCGGCCTTGTAGGCGAGGTGTGCCACGAGCAGGCCGAAGAAGGTGATGGGTCCGACGAGGGCGGTGGACACCGAGATGAGGATCGAGACGACGACGAGCACCCGGCGGGTGAGGCCGCGCTCGTCGACGCCCAGGCTGACGGCCGTGTCCCGGCCCAGCGCCATCACGTCGAGAGCACGCAGCCAGCGCCACGCGCACACCGTGGTGACCGCCACGACGGCTGTCGTGAACACCAGGAGCCGTGAGTCGATCATGTTGAACGAGGCGAACAGGCGAGACTGCAGGATCAGGTAGTCGCTGGGATCCATGATGCGCTGCACGAAGGTGGTGATGGCACGCAGCAGGGTGCCGACGATGACGCCGGCCAGCACGACCGTCGTCACCGAGCGTTTCCCCCTGAACACCGCGCCGAACAGCAGCAGCGAGAAGCCCACCATGATCACCGTGGTGAGGGTGAACCGCACGGTGCTTGGCAGCGACGCATAGCCGATCCCGCCCAGGAAGAGGATGAGCAGGGTCTGAAGCAGCGAGTAGAGGGCGTCGAATCCCATGATCGCCGGGGTGAGGATGCGGTTGCCGGTGATGGTCTGGAAGATGACGGTCGACAGCGCCGTGGCCCAGCCCACGACGAGCAGGGCGCCGAGTTTCGGGGCGCGGTAGGGCAGCACGAGCCAGGGGTTGCGCGCGTCGAGGACCAGGAAGACCGCGCAGGCGGCCAGGACGCAGACCAGGACGATCCCGATGCGCAGCGCGCCGTTGCGGTTCTGGGCGCGCCGCCGCGGGGACGGCACGCCCCTGGCCCCGGCGGGTTCGACGGTGGTGAGCAGGTGATCAGCCACGGTCCACGCTCCGCAGGAGGATGATGAGGAAGCCGGCCGAACCGATGACGCCCATGATGACCGACAGCGACACCTCGTAGGGGTAGCGCACGAGGCGTCCGACGATGTCGCAGGCCAGTGTCAGTACTCCCCCGGCCAGCGCCACCCAGGGCAGGGTGCGGCGCAGATTGTCGCCGAGCAGTCTGGAGGCGACGTTCGGCACGACGAGCCCCAGGAAGGGCAGCGTGCCGACGACGACGACCGAGATCGCCGTCGTGACCGAGGCGATGACGAGGGCCAGCGCGATCGTCCGTTCGTAGTGCAGGCCGAGCCCGACGGCGGTCTCACGGCCCAGGCCCGCCACGGTCAGGCGGTCGGCCGCCAGGTAGACCAGGACGACGAGTGCGGCGACGATCCACAGCAACTCGTAGCGGCCGGCCAGCACCGTGGACAGGTCACCGACCGTCCAGGAGCCGAGCGACTGCAGCAGGTCGTAGCGCCAGGCGAAGAACGTCGTGACGGCCTCGACGATGCCGCCGAGCATCATGCCCACCAGCGGCACGGTCACATCGCTGCTGGTGCGCCGGCGCGGCAGGGCCCGCAGCAGCGCGACGAACAGCAGGGAACCGGCCACCGAGAACACGGCGGCGCTGACCATCTTCCCCACGAGGGGCGCCGACGGGAACCAGATCGCCATGACGAGCAGGCCGCCGAGGGCGAACTGGGTCGTGCCGGCCGTCGTCGGCGAGACGAAACGATTGCGCACGGCCAGCTGCATGACCGAGCCGGCGACGGCCACGCACATGCCGGACAGGATCGCCGCGAGAGTGCGGGGCACCCGTGAGATGGCCAGCAGATGCACCTGGCCGGCGTCGAGCCGCGCCAGGTCCGACAGGCTGAGGCTCTGCGTGCCGGTGAACAGCGAGACGACGGACAGCACCACGAGGAGAGCGCCGACCAGCCCGGTCGCCCAGCGTGAACGGGCCCGTGCCGATGGAGGCGATGAAGCCGCACCGGCACGGGCCACGGGCGTGGTCGTCACTGCTCGAGGTCGGCCTTGATCTCGGCGGCCTGGGAGAGCGAGTTGTTCAGGCCTGCGCCGACGATGTACCAGGACGCGCCGGACAGGTAGAAGATCTTCCCGTTCTTTCCGGCGTTCGTGCCGTTGACCAGGTCGTTGTCGAGCAGCTCCTGGGCGGACTGGCCCTCCTGGCCGATCGTCGTGGCGCGGTCGAGGACGAAGAGCATGTCGGGGTTGGCCTCGGCGATGAACTCGAACGAGATCGCCTCGCCATGGGTCTGGGCATCGACGTCCTCGACGGCGGGAGTGACGCCGAACTCGTTGAAGATGACGTCCAGGCGCGAACCGGTGCCCAGTGCGGACACCGCATCGCCGTTGGTCAGCAGCGCCAGCCCGGTGCCCTTGTCGGCGGCGAGGGACTTGACCTCGGCCGCCGCCGTGTTGAACTCGTCGACCTTGCCCTGGGCCTCGGTCTGGACGCCGAAGGCGGTGCCGAGGATGGTGGCGAGGTTCTCCAGCGAGGCAGTCATCTCGACACTCGCATTGCGGCCGCCTCCGCCGCCCTCGCCGCCACCACGGCCTCCACCGCCACCGCCGCGGCGCTCGCCCTGCTCGGAGGAACCCTCGTCGGAGGCCGACTGCTCCTCAGCGGTGGACTGCTCGGCCGAGGACTGGTCCGAGGCGCTGGCTGACGCCGAGGCCGATTCGGCGGACTTGGCCGAGGCATCGATGGTCGGGAAGGACTCCGCCAGTGCCTCGTACGAACTCGCCGAGCGGTTGGCGACGATGACGAGGTCGGGCTCGAGTTCGGCGATGGCCTCGAGGTCGGGTTCGAAGAGCGAACCGACGTTGGTGTACTCCTCACCCTCGAACTTCGACAGGTCATCGGGGTAGGTGCTCTGGTTCTGGGGTACGCCGACGACGGCGCCGTCGACGCCGAGAGCCACCATGGAGTCGAGAACGCCGAGGTCGAAGACGACGACTTTCTCCGGCTTGGCGTCCAGGGTCAGCTCCCCTTGAGCGTGAACCACGGTGACGGGGTAGGAACCGGCACCCGAACTGGCTGCCGAGGATGAGGTGTTATCAGTGCTGTCGGAGCCGGAGCACGCGCTCAGGGCGGCAGCGCCCGCCGCAGCACCGGCACCAGCGAGAAGAAGGCGACGTGAAATGGCCACTGTGTTCTCCATCGATCGTGAGTGGCCCGGATTGACCGGGGTGGATGTCATCGTAGCTATGGGTAGCCTTATCTGTCTTCAAGAATGCTCACATGGTGACACTCCGGGCCCAGACGCCGGTGTTCCGGCTCGACGAGCCGCCCCGACCAGGGTCCCTCGCACGGTGTCCGCCGCTGATGCCGGCGGCGACGACGATAACCTTGGATGACCACCGTCGAGAGGATGTCGAAGATGACAGGAAACGATCCCTTCGCCACGATGAAACAGGTCCCGCCGCTGACGATCACCAGCACGACCGTACGCGACGGGCAGGAGTTCGGCCCGGCGCAGATGTCCGGTCTCATGGGCGTCACCGGGGGCGAAGACGTCTCGCCCCAGCTGTCGTGGTCGGGCGCGCCGGACGGCACCAAGAGTTATGTCGTCACCATGTACGACCCGGACGCCCCGACCGGTTCCGGGTTCTGGCACTGGGTGGTGGCGAACATCCCGGCCACCTGTACGAGCCTGCCCGCCGGCGCCGGCGACGACACCGGTTCCGGCCTGCCCGACCGCGCCCTGCAGCTGCGCAACGACGCGGGCAGTGCCCGGTTCGTGGGGGCCGCTCCCCCCGCCGGCCACGGTCCGCACCGCTACTTCCTGACGGTCTTCGCCCTTGACGTGGATCACCTCGACGTCGGGCCCGATGCGACGCCGGCCTTCCTCGGTTTCAACGTGTTCTTCCACACCCTGGCGCGCGGTTCCATCATCGCCACTGCAGAGATACCGGCCTGATCAGCCGGCCGGTCCTGGCCCGCCGGGGCCCACCACACCGTGGAACGTCCGGGTGGGCCAAGGCTCATCCCTTAGACTGCCCTGGTGGGCAAGGTCAAGTCGAAGAAGAGGACGGGGCTGCTCGTCGGGCTGCTGACGGTTGTCATCGTCGCCGCGGCGAGCGCCGTCGGGTACGGGCTGCGCACGGCTGATCGTGGCCTGCCGGGCGCGAGTGTCGCGGGGCAGTCGATCACCGGTGAGTCGATCGATGCCGTCCGTGAGTCGGTCGAGCAGCGCGCCGAGCGACTGGCCGTGGTCGTCACCCTGGACGGCCAGGACCATCGCGTGTCCCTGCCCGAGCTCGGCGTGAGCATCGACGCGCAGGCCACTGCCGATCAGGCCTTCGAGGCGAACAAGTCGGTGGCCGCGCGATTCGCCGCCATCGTTCACAAGAGGGACACGCCGGCCGTCATCACCGTCGACCAGGAGGTGCAGCAGGCCTTCCTCGGGGCACTGGCCGCCCAGCACGGCGCGACGGCCAAGGACGCGTCCGTCGTGTTCTCGGCGACTGACGGAGCCTTCTCGGTCACGCCCGGGGAGAAGGGCAAGGGCTATGACGTGAGTGCCATCGCCGACGCGGCTGCCGAGGCCGGCAGGTCGCTCAGTGACCAGTCACTGTCCCTGGAGCTCGCCGAGACCAATCCCGCCGTCACCACCGAGCAGGCCCGGGCCGCCGCCGACGCCGCCAACGCCCTCGTCGCCCTGGACGTCTCGGTCACCGGCACCGATGGCGTCGTCCTCACGGCGACCCCTGCCGACAAGGCCTCCTGGGTGGTCACCACCGATCAGGACGGCCGCCCCGTCACCGATCCGAGTCTTGACCGGGACGCCGTGGCCGGGTGGGTGGCCGATACCGCGGAGAGCACCAATGTCGCCCCGGTCAGCGCCTCCCGACTGGTGAGCGCCTCGGGTGAGGTGCTCCGCGTCACGGTCGAGGGCACGGACGGCATGTCGGTCAACAACGCGGCCGAGATCACCAGCCAGCTGCTCGACGCGCTCGACTCGGGCCGGCCCTACTCCGGCACCTTCACCTACGACACCGTCGAGGCGCAGAACGAGGACACGGTCATCGCCGACGGCGCCGAGAACCTCGCCCACCCGGCGGCTCCCGGCGAGCACTGGCTCGACATCAACCTCAGTGACAACACCGTCACCGCCTACATCGGCGCGGACCCGCAGGCCACCATGCTCATGGTGCCCGGCCGGCCGGGCATGGAGACCGTCACCGGCACCTTCCAGGTGTACCTGAAGTACGAGTCCCAGACGATGACCGGCACCAATGACGACGGCACCACCTGGACCGCCCCCAACGTGCAGTGGGTCAGCTACTTCTACGGCTCGTACGCCCTGCACGCGGCGCCCTGGCAGCCCTCGTTCGGCTGGAGCGGCCCGGGCGGGTCGCACGGCTGCGTGAACATGTCGACCGGCGACGCCCAGTACGTCTTCGACTTCGCGCCGGTGGGCACGACAGTGGTCAGTCACTACTGACCCGCCGGTTCGGCAGGGACGGGGCGAGCCCCAATCCTCCTTGCCCTCGGATGAGGCGGCGACTCCGGTCAGCGGTCCTTGCGCTTGGCCCGGGCGCGCACCTCGATGTGCACCGGGGAGCCGGCGAAGCCGAACTCCTCGCGCAGGCGGCGCTCCACGAACCGCACGTAGCCGGCGTCCAGCTGGCCCGAGGTGAACAGGATGAACGTGGGCGGGCGGTTCTGCGCCTGGGTGCCGAACAGGATGCGGGGCTGCTTGCCGCCGCGCACCGGGTGCGGGTTGGCGGCGACGACGCGCCCCAGGAAGGCGTTGAGCCTGCCGGTGGGGATGCGGGTCTGCCAGCCCTCCAGGGACGTGTCGACGGCCTTCGCCAGGCGCTGCACGCCACGGCCGGTCAGCGCCGAGATGTTGACGGTGGGCGCCCAGGCCCAGGCCTGCAGGTCGCGTTCGATCTCGCGTTTGAGGTAGCGCTGGCGTTCCTCGTCGACGAGGTCCCACTTGTTGAAGGCGATGACCAGGCCGCGGCCGGCCTCCTCGACGCCCGAGAGGATCTTGAGGTCCTGCTCGCTGACGGGCTCTGAGGCGTCGACGACGACGACGCAGATCTCGGCGCGCTCGATGGCGGCCTGGGTGCGCAGCCAGGCGTAGTACTCCGAGCCACTGGCCTCCTTGACGCGGCGTCGGATGCCGGCGGTGTCGATGAGCCGGAAGGGCTCGCCACCGATCTCGACGAGTTCGTCGACGGGGTCGACGGTGGTCCCCGACACGTCGGAGACGACGGAGCGCTCGGAGCGGGCCAGCTTGTTGAGCAGGGAGCTCTTGCCGACGTTCGGTTTGCCGACGATGGCGATGCGGTGCGGCCCGGCTTCCTCGTCGGCCAGCGGCGTGGCGGGGTGTTCGGGCAGCACCTCGAGCAGGTGGTCGAGCAGTTCCCCCGAGCCCCTCCCGTGCAGGGCCGAGACCGGGTGCGGCTCACCCAGGCCGAGGTTCCACATGGCCGCGACGTCGGCCTCGAACTGCGGGGCGTCGACCTTGTTCGCGGCCAGGACGACGGGTTTGCGGGAGCGGCGCAGGACGCGGACGACAGCCTCGTCCTCGTCGGTGGTGCCGACGGTGGCGTCGACGACGAACAGCACGGCGTCGGCCAGGGAGATGGCCATCTCGGCCTGCTCGGCGATCATGGCCCCCATGCCCTCGGTGTCGGGCACCCAGCCTCCGGTGTCGACGAGCACGAACTCGCGTCCGGCCCACTCCGCGTCGTAGCTGACCCGGTCGCGGGTGACGCCCGGGGTGTCCTGGACGACGGCCTCACGACGGCCGAGGATGCGGTTGACGAGGGTCGACTTCCCCACGTTCGGTCGCCCGACGACCGCCACGACGGGACGGGAGGGCGTTGCTGCTTCGGACGTGGGCTCGGACATGCCCTCAAACCTACTTGGTCGCAGAAGCCGGTGCGGCAGCGAGCAGGGCCGTGTCGTGTTCCCGACCCAGGTCGCGGCACCGGACGGTCCTGTCACCGGCACGGCCCGGGGCGGCGCCCCGCGGTGGCGCTCCGCGGCCCCGGCAACGGTGCGGCGGAGCAGCGGTTCCGGACACGCGCAAGTGGCGGTTCGCAGCAGGGGCCGGTAGAATCCAGCGCCTCCGCACGGGCGGCTCACGGGTGAGCGCCGCGCACCTCCACGGGCGGGACTCATGGAGGATCAGGAGGCGTCATGGCGTTCGACTACAAGAGGGAGTACAAGGAGTTCTACCTTCCGCCCAGGCGGCCGGTAACCGTCACGGTGCCCCCGATGAACTTCGTCGCGGTGCGCGGCAGGGGGGACCCCAACGCCGAGGACGGTGACTTCACAAGGTCCATCGACCTGCTGTACGGCATCGCGTTCACCATCAAGATGAGCAGGAGGGGCGACCACCGCATCGAGGGCTACTTCGACTTCGTGGTCCCCCCGCTCGAGGGCTTCTGGTGGCAGCCGGGCGGCGCGGGGATCGATCTCTCCCGCAAGGAGGACTTCGAGTGGACGGCGGCCATCCGCCTGCCCGAGTTCGTCACGGCCGACGAGTTCGCCTGGGCGGCCGGTGAGGCTGCCCGCAAGGAGCAGACCGATTTCTCCGCCGCCGAGTTCTGGACCCTCGACGAGGGGTTGTGCGTGCAGTGCCTGCACGTCGGACCCTACGACGACGAACCCGCGACCCTGGCGCTCCTGCACGAGTACGCCGAGTCGCAGGGCTACGTGCTGGACGGCACCGGTGAGCGCCACCACCACGAGATCTACCTGAGTGACGCGAGAAGGGTCGCGCCGGAGAAGCTCAAGACGGTCCTGCGCCAGCCGGTGCGCGAGGCGTGAGGCACGCCCGCACCGATCCAGACGTGCCGGCCCGCACGCGGTGCGGGCCGGACGGGCGGCTCAGCCCAGGTCCGAGGCCATCGCGATGACCGTTCCGATCACCTCGTCGAGGCCCAGGTGGGTGGTGTCCAGCAGCCTGACACCCTCGGCCGGGGTCTCGAACTGGCTGACGGCGGAGTCCTTGCGGTCCCGGTCGACGATCGACGAGACGACCCGCTCGTGCCCGGCGGCGCCGGCCAGCTCGGCCTCGCGGCGGGCGATGCGGGCGGCCGGATCGGCCACCATGAGCAACCGCAGCTGGGCCTGCGGCCACACGACCGTGGTGACGTCGCGTCCCTCGGCGACGATCCGGGCGGAGTCGGCGATGATGCGGCGCATCTGGCCGGTCAGCAGCTCGCGGATCGGGATGACGCCGGCCACCGCGCTGACGTGCTCGGCGATCGCCGGCTCGCGGATCGCGGCGGTGACGTCGTGCCCGTCGACGACGACCCGCGGATCGGCGGGGTCGAGCACCATCTGCAACTCGGCGTTCCCGGCGCGCTCCAGCATGGCGGCCGGGCTGGTCATGTCGATGCCCCCGACCATGCACGCCCAGCTCATCGCCCGGTACATCGCGCCGGTGTCGAGGTAGTCCAGCCCGAGCCGGGTCGCCACTCCCCTGGCGGTCGACGACTTGCCGGCCCCGCTGGGCCCGTCGATGGCGATGACGAGTTCGTTGTCCTGGGCCATGGGATGCGTGCTCCTCGCTCGTGCTGCGGCCGCGCCAGGTCGGGTCGTCGGCCGCACCCAGGTTAGGGCCATGCGGCGCCGGGCGCACATCGGCCGGCTGAGGAGTCGACAAATCGCCTGGGCGACATCCGCCTCACCCCACGACACGGGCGGTCCGGCCCGGCGGCCAGGAGACTCAGGACCGCAGCGTCCAGCCCTTCTCGCCCATCGCCTCCCGCAGGTCCTGCGCCTGCTCGGCCTCGACGGTGATCGACAGGTAGCCGACCTCGCGGTCGTAGCCGTGCTCGATCGACAGGTCCTCGACGTTGACGCCCTGACCCATGATGTCGACGAAGAGCCTGGCCAGCGCACCCGGCGTGTCGGGGATCTCGACGGTGACGTGATCGAGGGTCGTACTGGCCGGGCGTCCGTGCTTGCCGGGCAGCGCGGCGACGCCGACCCGCCCGCGGGCAATGAGGTCACCGATGGTCCTGATGTCGTCCAGGCCGGCGATGAGCCGGTCGAGGTCGTCACGGATCGCCTTGAGCTGGGTGGCGATCTCGGCGCGGTTGCCGGTGATGATCTGACGCCACAGGGCGGGGTCGGAGTTGGCGATGCGGGTGACGTCGCGCACGCCCTGCCCGGCCAGGCGAAGGTCCTCGGAGGGCACGTCGGCGAGGCGGGCCGCGGTGAGCGAACTCATGATCTGCGGCACGTGGCTGGTCTCGGCCACGGCGCGGTCGTGGTCGGCCGGGGCGCATCGTACGAGGCGGGCGCCGCAGATGCCGATGAGTTTCTCGACCGTCTGGACCGCCTCCGCGGAGCCGGTGCCCTCGGCGAGCACCCAGGTGCGGTCGACGAACAGGCGGGGGCGGGCGGTGAGCGGGCCGGACAGCTCGGAGCCGGCCATCGGGTGCGAGCCGACGTAGCGTCGCAGGTCGGTGCCCATGGCCTCCAGGTCGGCCAGGATCGGCTGTTTGACGCTCGCCACGTCGGTGACGGTCGCGTTGCGGTAGTGCTTGATGGCCTGCGCGACCGTGGGGGCGACGACGGCAGGCGGGACGGCCACGACGACGAGCCGCACCTTGGCGGCCATGGGCGCCTCCACGGACCCGGCGCCGACACCGGCGGCGACGACGGCGTGGGAGCGGTAGCGGTCGCGCAGCCTCACGTCCACGCCCGCCTCGGTGAGCGCGCAGCCGATCGAGGCGCCGATGAGGCCGGTGCCGATGATGACGGTGGGGCTCAGTGCGTCGGCGTCGGGATGTTTCGGCGCCATCAGCCCTCGTCCCCCACGAGTTCGGTGATGCGGGGGCCGTCCAGGCGCACGAAGGTGCGGCGGCGGTCCAGGCGGGACCGGTCGAGCAGGGCGACCTCGAGCTCCCCGAGGCTCACGTCCCCGCCGGTGCGCAGCGCCGCGACGGCGGCCCGCAGCGTCTCGGCGAGGGAGCCGTTCACGTCGTAGCCGTTCTGCAGGGCCTCGACGATGGGTTCGGCGCGACCGCCTATGACGGTGAAGTCGTCGGCCTGGGTGACCGAGCCGTCGAAGTTGATGACGAACAGGCGGTCCAGTTCGGGTTCGGCCCCCAGTTCGGCGACGCACAGCTGCACCTCGAAGGGCTTGTCGGTGCCGGAGCTGAAGGATGTGCCGAGGAGCTGGGCGTAGGAGTTCGCCAGGCCGCGCGCGCTCACGTCGGCCCGGTCGTAGGCGTAGCCGCGCAGGTCGGCGTAGCGGATGCCCTGCACCCGCAGCGCCTCGAACTCGTTGTACCGGCCGACGGCCGCGAAACCGATCCGGTCGTAGATCTCGGAGATCTTGTGGAGGCTGCCCGAGGAGTTCTCGGCGACCAGGACGATGCCGTCGGCGCACCGCAGGGCGATGACCGATCGGCCGCGGGCGATGCCCTTGCGCGCGAAGTCGGCCCGGTCCTTCATCATCTGGTCGGGTGAGACGTAGAACGGCATGCTCATCGCGGTTCCTCCCCCGCTCCGTCCGGGCCGGTCCTGCGCTGCTCGATCATGGCCTCGACGAGGGAGCCGACCCGGTCCGGCGTCCACTCGTCGAGCCCGTCCGGTCCGACGGAGGCGATGGTCGGGTAGATGGCGCGCACGATGTCGGGTCCCCCGGTGGCCGAGTCGTCGTCGGCGGCGTCGAAGAGGGCCTGCAGGGCGATCATGGCGGCCCGTTCGGCGCCCAGGCCGGGGCGGTAGAGCTTCTTCAGGGAGCCGCGGGCGAAGGCGGCGCCGGACCCGATGCAGGCGAAGGACTCCTCCTCGTAGTGGCCGCCGGTGGCGTCGTAGCCCATGATCCGTCCGCTGCCGGTCCGCGGGTCCCAGCCGGCGAGCAGCGGGACGACGACGAAGCCCTGCATGGCCAGGCCCAGGTGGTCGCGGATCAGGCCGCCGAGCCGGTTGGCCTTGCCGCTGAAGCTGAGCGGGGTGCCCTCGATCTTCTCGTAGTGGGCCAGTTCCACGCCGAACAGCTTGGCCAGGTCGACGGCGAAACCGGCCGAGCCGGCGATGCCGATCAGTGTGCTCTCATCGGCGGCGAAGACCTTGCGGATGTCTCGCTGGGAGATCTGGTTGCCCTGGGTCGCGCGGCGGTCACCCGCCATGAGCACGCCGTCGGCGTGGACGACGGCGAGCACGGTCGTGCCGTGGGCGGCGAGCTGCTCGCCCTGGCCCGGGTGCGGAAGGGTGCCTGGGCTGGTCCGGGCGACGAGGTCGGCGAAGGATTCGTTGGCCCGGGTCCAGAACTGTCCCGGATCGTGGGGACTGGCGTGGTCGATCATCGTTCTCAGCCTATCGGGCTATCGGGGTGGGTCAGTGGCCGCGGCGGCGCAGCGCCTTGCGGATGGCCGGTGGGATCAGCTCGGAGTCGTCGGTGGCGCGGCTGCGGTTGGCCTCGAGGTGCTCGGCCGCGACATTGCGCGGGATGGGCCCGTCGTAGTCGGGCCCGTAGGCTCCCGGCGCCGGGCGGCGCTTCTTCACCGGCGCCAGGACACCGGGCGCCATGCGGCGGCTGATGACGAGGAAACCGGTGTGGGCGCTCGTGCCGTGGCCCGGACGGATCGCCAGGCCCTCGGCGTGCCATTCCCGCACGGTGGTCTCCGTGATCGCCGGCTCGATGAAGCCGCCGTGGTGGCGCAGCTGGTCGGCGACGCGGCCCATCTGGGTGGTCGTGGTGACATAGCAGCACAGCAGGCCGCCGGGGACGAGACGCTCGGAGACCGCGTCGATGCAGTCCCAGGGCCGCAGCATGTCGAGGATGGCCCGGTCGACGGGTTCATCGGTGATCGTCTCGGCCAGGTCGCCGACGGTGATCGTCCAGCCCGGGTGCGGGGCGCCGAGGAATTCCTCGACGTTCCCGCGGGCGACCCGGGCGAACGTCTCGCGGCGTTCGTAGGAGTGCAGCGTGCCGGTGGGCCCGATGGCGCGCAGCAGGTACAGGCTCAGGGCGCCCGACCCGACACCGGACTCCAGGACACGGGCGCCGGGGAAGACGTCGGTCCACAGCACGATCTGGGCCGCGTCCTTCGGGTAGATGACGGCGGCCTCGCGTGGCATCGACACCGTGTACTCGTGCAGCAGGGGGCGGAAGACGGTGAACTCCAGACCGCCGACGGTGCTCACGACGATGCCCTCCGGACGGCCGATGATGTCGTCGTGGGCGAGGGCGCCCTTCGTCGTGTGGAAGACGGCCCCCTCGGCGAGCAGCAGCGTGTGGCGGTGCCCCTTCATGTCGGCGAGCGTCACCCGCTCACCGGCTTGGAGTGTTCCCCGCCGGACGCCGGACAGGTCGGCTGGATCGATGCTCATGTGCGCCTCTCGTGATCAGGCTGCCCCGCACCGGGCGGGACCGGTTGCCAAGACTAGTTGCTCCGCCGTGCCGGTCCACTGCGGCAGGTGGCGCGTCCCCCGGTTCAGACGGCGTTGACGTCGTCGGGGACGGGCTCGTCCAGGTGGGCCCGGACGGCGCCGTCGAGTTCGTCGACGGTCAGGCCCACCAGCGAGGTGCGGCGCAGCTGGCCACGGGTGGCGGGCAGGGGCACCACCGAGGGCACGCCGATCACCTGGGCGCCGGCGCGCTGGCCGGACTCGCACCCGGTCGGCGAGTCCTCCAGGACGACGCAGCGGTGGGGCCGGACGTCGAGCAGGCGGGTGGCGAGCAGGTAGCCGTCCGGGGCCGGTTTGCCGTGGGAGACCATGGGGCCCGCGACGACGGCGGCGAACATGTCGGTGGCGCCGATCACTCTCAGTCCCGCCTCGATGAGCCTGGCCTGGCTCGCCGAGACGATGGCGTTCGGGACACCGGCCGCGCAGGTGAGTTCCAGCAGTTCCAGCACGCCGGGCATGGGCGCCCCCTCGGCGAGCAGGCGCTCCACGACGACGTCGGTGACACCGTCGTAGACGTCCCAGGCGGTCAGCGACGGGTCTGCGCCGTACTCGACGAGCCGGTCGCGCATGGCCTGCCCCGATGTCGTCCACGCCGCGCCGGCATAGCTTCGGGACTCCTCGGGGAGCCATGGGGCTCCCCGGCTGGTCACGTACTCGATCTCCGCGGCGAACCACATCGGCTCGGTGTCCACCAGGGTGCCGTCGAAGTCCCACAGCACCGCTTCGAGAGCGAGCCCGCCGGCGTCCGGCGTGTTGAGTGAGGAAGTCACGGCGTCGATTCTCTCAGCCCCTCCCCAGCGGGCCCAAGTCGTCCCGCCGGAAGGCCCAGCAGCGTCCGGCGGAGATGGCGTGCACCGGGCCGTGGCGGTTAACCTGCTTTCATCGAGCCCGCGAGACGAAGGAGTCATGGTGAGCGCATCCGACGACACCGGCCCCGCACCCGAATCGGACAACACCAGGACCACTCCCCGTCAGGCCCCGGACGGCGCCCGGCCCGCACCGGCCGGCGCCGAACCGAACCCGGCCCCTCCCCCGCCCGGGCCGCTGCTGGTCGCCGGCGGGCCGAGGCCGTCGAGCTTCAAGCGCGGCTTCGGCGCCGGCGCCGGCGCCGCCCTCGGTATCGGCGCCGTCGTGTGCGCGCTGAGCCTGCTGAACATCCTCGGATTGGTCGCGATGCTCGCCATCGCCCGCCCGAGCAGCGCCAATACGAGTGCCGACACGTCGACGACGAAGACGATCTGGGGTGAGCCCGGCGCCTCCCACACGCTGCGGGCCATCGAGGTGACCGGCACGATCGCGACGAGCGGGGAGTCCACCAGCTCGCTGTACACGAGCACCACCTACGGCTACGACGTGGCCGACATCATCGACGGCCTCGAGGCCGATGACGCCGACGGGCTGCTCCTGCTCATGAACACCACGGGCGGTACGATTCCCGGCTCCCGCGCCATCGCCATGGCCGCCGAACGCTACCGGGAACGCACCAGGCACCCCGTGATCGCCTATGTCACGGGCCTGTCGGCCTCGGGCGGCATGTACGCGATGGCCGGCGCCGACCACATCTACGCGGATCAGGGCACCCTCATCGGTTCGATCGGCGTCATCATGGGCCCGTTCGCCCACTACAGCGGCGTCACCCAGATCGACAACGGAATCCTCTCGGGCGGTGTCTCGGCGGAGTCGATCGAGCAGTTCTACCTGACGCAGGGCACCGGCAAGGACTTGGGCAACCCGTACCGTGACATGACCGAGGAGGAACGTGCCACCTACACCGACGGCATCGCCCGCGAGTACGACGTCTTCGTCCAGTGGGTCGCCGACAACCGCGGCATCAGCACCGACGTGATCCGCGACGAGCTGGGCGCCTACCTGTTCGACGCCCAGACCGCCGTCGACAAGCACCTGGCCGACGCCGTGCTGGGCCGGGAGGAGGCCTTCCGCCAGGCGGCCACCGACGCCGGGGCCGACCCCGGCGACACGAGGATCATCACCGACACGACGCCCGGCACCCTGTCGCGTCTCTTCGGCGCCGATGCCTCGCGGGTCTTCGCGCACGGCCGGCCGATGACCTCGGGGACGGCCACCAGCGAGCTGTGCACGTCGGCGACCACCGTCTTCGCGTGGTCGGCCAACCCCATCCAGGCCTGCGGGGGCTGAGTACGACCGCGGCGGCGGGCCGGCCCGCCGGATCCAGCACCCCGCTCAGCGGACGTTGAAGTAGCCGGCCTGCGGGTGCGTCAGGACGATCGCGTCGGTCGACTGCTCCGGGTGCAGCTGGTGCTCGGCGCTCAGCTCGACACCGATCCGGTCCGGGCGCAGCAGGTCGCGGATGATCTGGCGCTGGGCCAGGTCGGGGCAGGCGCCGTAACCGAGGCTGTACCGTTCGCCGCGGTAGTTCTGGCCGCGCAGTGCGGCGGTGACGTCCTCGTCGGCGGCCGCGATGCCCAGTTCGACACGCATGCGGTGGTGCCACAGTTCGGCGAGTGCCTCGGCGAGCTGCACCGACAGCCCGTGCAGTTCCAGGTAGTCGCGGTAGGAGTCGGACTCGAACAGCTCCCTGGTCGCCTGCGACAGGCGCGGGCCCATCGTGACGAGCTGCAGGCCCAGCGTGTCGGGCCCGAACCGCTCCGCCTCGGTGCGGTCGCGGAGGAAGTCGGCCAGGCACAGCCACGGGTCCCGGCTCTGCCGGGGGAACTCGAAGCTCGCCACGACGGCGTCGAGGTCGCCGGGGCGGTCCGGGTCGACGACGTGGACGCTCCCGCCCTCGCTCCAGCAGGGGAAGTAGCCGTAGACGACACCCGGCACGGCCCACTGCTCGGCCCTGATCCGGTCGAGCCAGGCGCGCAGGTGCGGCGTGCCGTCGGTGCCCACGACGTCCTCGTAGGAGCGGTCGTCGTCGGCCTTCAGCCCCCAGCGGCCCCGGAACAGTGCCCGCTCGTCGAGCCAGGCGACGATCTCGTCCAGGCCGATGCCCTTGGCCACGCGGGTGCCCCAGAACGGTGCCGCCGGCACGTCGACGCCGCCCGGGACGGGCCTGGTGGTCCGTGAGCGGGCGGGGGCAGGCTCGGCGGGCGGCCCCGGCTTGACCGGGACGCGGCGTTCCCGGGGGGCGGGCAGAGCCGCGTCCCGGTCGCCGTTCTTGACGGCCATGACCGTCTCCATGAGCGCAAGCCCCTCGAAGGCGTCCTTGGCGTAGCGCACCTGGCCGCTGAAGGCGCTCGCCAGGTCCTGCTCGACGAAGCCGCGGGTCAGGGCGGCGCCGCCGAGCAGCACCGGGTACTTCTCCCCGAGGCCGCGCCGGTCGAGCTCGGCGAGGTTGTCGCGCATGACCATCGTCGACTTCACGAGCAGGCCGCTCATGCCGATGGCGTCGGCGTCGTTGGCCTCGGCCGCGGCGATGATCTCGTCGATGGACTGCTTGATGCCCAGGTTGACGACCTTGTAGCCGTTGTTCGAGACGATGATGTCGACCAGGTTCTTGCCGATGTCGTGGACGTCGCCCTTGACCGTGGCGAGCACGAGGGTGCCCTTGTCGGGCCCCTCGGTGGCGTCCATGAACGACTCGAGGTGGGCGACGGCCTGCTTCATCGTCTGGGCCGAGGCGAGGACGAAGGGCAGTTGCATGCGGCCCGAGCCGAACAGCTCGCCGACCTCCTTCATACCGCCCAGCAGGTCGTTGTTGATGATGTCGAGCGGCTCGCGGGTGGCCAGGGCCTCGTCGAGGTCGGCGGTCATCCCGTCGGCCTCGCCCTCGACGATGCGGCGGTGCAGCCGCTCGGACAGCGGCAGGGCCGCGAGCTCGGCAGCCCTGCCGGCCCGCACGTCGGCGGTCGAGACGGACTCGAAGAGCTCGAGCATCCGGGCCAGCGGGTCGTACCCGGCGCTGCGGCGGTCGTACAGCAGGTCGAGGGCGGCCTCGCGCTGGGCGTCGGGGATGCGGTCCATCGGCATGATCTTCGCCGCGTGGACGATGGCGGAGTCCAGCCCGGCCCGGACCGCCTCGTGCAGGAAGACCGAGTTGAGCACGACACGGGCCGCGGGGTTGAGGCCGAAGGAGATGTTCGAGATCCCGAGCGTGGTGTGCACGCGCGGGTGGCGCCTGGTGAGCTCGCGGATGGCCTCGAGGGTCTCGATGCCGTCGCGGCGGGTCTCCTCCTGGCCGGTGGCGATCGGGAAGGTGAGGCAGTCGACGAGGATGTCCGCCTCGTCCATGCCCCAGTCGCCGGTGAGCGTGGAGATGAGGCGCTCTGCGACACGCAGCTTCCACTCGGCCGTGCGGGCCTGGCCCTCCTCGTCGATGGTCAGGGCGACGACGGCGGCGCCGTGCTCTGCGACCAGCGGCATCACCTGGTTGATGCGCGAGTCGGGGCGGTCGCCGTCCTCGAAGTTGACCGAGTTGATGATGGCGCGCCCGGCAAGGTGCTCCAGGCCGGCGCGGATGACCTCGGGCTCGGTGGAGTCGATCATGACCGGCAGTGTCACGTCGGTGGTGAAGCGTGCGGCCAGAGCCGCCATGTCCTGCCTGCCGTCGCGTCCGACGTAGTCGACGCACAGGTCCACCACGTGGGCGCCCTGGCGGGTCTGGGCTCGGGCGATCTCGACGCAGCCGTCCAGGTCGCCGTCGAGCATCTTCTCGCGGAAGGCCTTGGAGCCGTTGGCGTTGGTGCGCTCCCCCACGGCGAGGTAGCTGGTGTCCTGCCTCAGCTCGGTGGGCGCGTAGAGGCTCGAGACGGCGTTGAGGTGATCCGGGTTCCGGTCGGCGACCGGGCGGTCGGCGCCGATCGCCTCGCGCAGGGCGGCGATGTGTTCGGGGGTGGTGCCGCAGCACCCGCCGACGAGGCCCAGGCCGAAGTCCTGCGTGTACTCCAGCAGGTTCTCGGCGAGTTCGTCGGGCGTCAGCGGGTAGCGGGCGCCGGTGAGGGTGATCTCGGGCATGCCGGCGTTCGGCATGGCCATGAGCCCGCAGCGGGCGTGGGCGGACAGGGCCCGCAGGTGCTCGCGCATCTCGGCGGGCCCGGTTGCGCAGTTCATGCCGATCATGTCGATGCCGAGCGGTTCGAGCGCGACGAGGGCCGCGGTGATCTCGCTGCCGACGAGCATCGTGCCGGTGGTCTCGACGGTCACCGAGGCGATGATGGGCAGGTCGACGCCTGCCCTGGCGCAGGCGCGCCTGGCGGCGATGACTGCGGCCTTGGCCTGCAGCAGGTCCTGGCAGGTTTCGAGCTGGATGCCGTCGATGCCCTCGGCGATCATCGCGACGAGCTGGGTCTCGTAGGCCGTGACGAGGGTGGTGAAGTCGATCTGGCCCAGGCTCGGCAGCTTGGTCCCGGGCCCCACCGACGCGGTCACCCACCGCTGGCCGGGGGCCTCGTCCGCGGCCCGGCGGGCGAGGCGGGCGCCCGCGCCGGCCAGCTCGGCGATGCGGCCGTCGAGGCCGTACTCGGACAGGTTCGCCCAGTTGCAGCCGAAGGTGTTGGTTGCGATGATGTCCGAGCCGGCGGCCAGGTAGCCGTCGTGGACGGCGCGCACCACGTCGGGGCGCGTGAGGTTGAGCATCTCGTTGCAGCCCTCGGCACCGCCGAAATCGGCGCCCGTCAGGTTCCAGTTCTGCAGCATCGTGCCCATGCCGCCGTCCCCGACGAGGACTCGGCCGGCCAGGGCCTCCCGCAAACTCAACGTGTCCACCCGCCCAAGCGTATGCGGGCCGGGCGGCTGTTCTCGCCCGGCGCACATCTGGCGAACGGCTCCCGGTCGCGCCATCAGCCCCGGTCGCCGCCGGGCGTCAATACTGCGCGGAGCCGGCGCCGCGTTGGAGCCGGTCATTACCCTTGAGGCATGGCCGAGTCAGTTGAGTCGCGCATGCCGTCCGTCGTGATCGCCGCCTTCGAGGGCTGGAACGACGCCGCGGACGCCGCCACTGGCGTGATCAGGCATCTGGCGAGCACCTACCCCACCGAGCTGCAGTACCGCCTCGACTCCGAGGAGTACTACGACTTCCAGGCCACCCGCCCGCGGGTCGAACTCATCGACAACGAGCCGCAGATCAGCTGGCCGGCCACCGAGGTCTCGCTGTGTCACCTTCCGCACCGCGACGCCCTGCTCATCTCGGGCCCCGAACCGAACATGCACTGGCGGTCGTACTGCACCTCGCTGGTGTCGGCGATCCGCTCGGCCGAGCCGGAGATCGTCATCGTCCTGGGGGCGATGCTCACCGACTCGCCGCACTCGCGTCCGCTGCCGGTCAACGCGTCGTCCAGTCATGGTGGTCTGACGACAGAACTCGGCATCGCCCCGAGCGACTACGAGGGTCCGGTCGGCATCGTCGGCGTGCTGGCGGACGCCTGCGATCGGGTGGGCCTGACCTGCGTGACACTGTGGGCCTCGGTGCCGCACTACGTCGCCACTCCCCCGAGCCCGAAGGCCACGCTGAGCCTGCTGACCCGGGTCGAGGACCTGGTCGACGAGGCGCTCGACCCGGGCGAGATCCCCGAGCTGGCGCAGGCCTGGGAGCGCGGGGTGAACGAGCTGGCCAGCAATGACCCGGACGTCGCCGAGTACATCAGTGACCTCGAGGAGCAGCAGGACGCCGAGGAGCTGCCCGACACGACGGGCGACACCCTGGCGGCCGAGTTCCAGCGCTACCTGCGCCGGCGCAACCTGTGAGGGGCCGTCCTGCCCGGTCCGGACCACCCGGAACCATCGACAAGGCGACGGGCGAACACGGAGCAGCGCCCGCCGTCCGGCTGGAACCCCGCGGCGCCCGGGACCGGGGGCGGATCGCACCAACTGACCACCGTGGCCCGTGTCCGTGAGGCTGCCGGGTTCGATGACGCCTGAGCCCGGGGCGCGCGCTCCGGGTCCCGGCGTCATCGAGGGCCCCGGTCAGGCCAGGGCGCCCATCGGGTCCCACAGCGGCAGGACGACCGGCTCGGTGTCGAGGACGGCCGCCAGCTCGGCCGGCAGCAGCCGGCGGGGCACGGCGACCTCGTAGACGTACTCGGCGAACCAGGAGTCATTCATCGTCCAGAAGCCCTTGTCGGCCGCCTCGTCGCCCCACGAGTTCTCGACGCGCCAGCGGCGCGGGACACCGTCGAGCAGGTCGACGCCGGTGAGCACCATGGCGTGCGTCATGGCGGACTGGCCGCTCACCATGCGTTCGGCCTTCGTTGTCGACATGTCGATGCCGTAGACGGCCTCGTAGTCGTGCAGCCGGGCGTCCCAGATGCCCCGCTCGCGGTCGGACTGCGGGACCGTGTCGCAGCCGAACCAGACCGGCTGGCCGTCGCGGATGATCTCGGCGGCGAGCCGCTTGATGACGTCGATCTCGACGTTGAGGTAGCGCACCGGGCGCCCGCCGACGACGTTCCCGAGGTGGTCGACGGTGAGCATGCGGTTGTAGCCGCTGCTCGGGCGCGGGTCGTTGACCAGGCAGACGTAGTCGTTGACGTCAACGGCGAGCACCTGGGCGGCGAACCGGGTCGGGGTGAGTTCGCCGCCGCGCACGAAGTTCTTGTCCTTGTCGCGGTACTGCCAGATGAAGCGGGTCGGCGGGGTGCCCAGGTGGATGCACAGCACGCGGTGGACCTGCTCGAGGATCTCCAGGCGGGCCTGCTCGCCGCTGCCCCGGGCGACGGCCTCGCGGATGACGAGGGCGCCTCGGCGCAGGATCATCTCGAGTTGGGCATTCATCGAGCGAGTGTTCGAGCTGGAGAAGGTCTCGGGCATCGCGTACTTGGGGACGACGCCGTACTTGGTGACGAGGGAGACGAACATGTCCCACTGGCCGCCGTCGCCGATCGGGTCGGCGAGCAGCTGGTGGACGGTGCGGTCGTCGAGATCGCGGCCGGCCAGTTCGATCATCGAGGTGCAGAACCAGTTGGCCTTCTCGAGCTTGTCCCAGAAGTGCAGGTACGCCTGGCTGAACTCGAAGTCCGGTTCGAGGTTGAGCCGGTCGATGACGCCGCTGCGCAGCAGGTTGAGGCCGCTGAACAGCCAGCAGCGGCCGGACTTCTTCTGGTTGGCGGCGTGCCAGGTGTCCACCCGGTTCGAGACGCTGGGGTCGATCGAGGCGACGACCGACCGGTCGAGGCTGATCGTGTCGATGTCGGTGGTGGCGACGGCGTTCTGGGCCACGCGGGCCGCCGGGTCGGCGGCGAACCGCCCGGTCAGCGCCGCGATGGTGTCGGGATCGATGGCTGTTTTCGGTGTGCTCACCGCACCAGGATATCCCGGCGGGTTGAGAACGGTTCGCAACCCCGTTGGTGGTAGCCGCAGCCGGGACGCCGGGATTCAGTGGGAGCAGGCAGCGGTGGCCTGCTCGCGCAGCTGGCGCACCATCTGGTCGGGGTCGTCGGCGCGGAAGACGGCGGTGCCGGCGACGAAGACGTCGGCGCCGGCCTCGGCGCAGCGGCTGATCGTCTCGACGCTGACCCCGCCGTCCACCTGGATCCAGATGTCCTGGCCGGTGGCGGCGACGAGCCGGCGGGTGCGCCTGATCTTGGGCAGCACGAGGTCGAGGAACTTCTGGCCGCCGAAGCCCGGTTCGACGGTCATGAGCAGCACCTGGTCGAGTTCGCCGAGCATGTCGGCGTAGGGCTCGATCGGGGTGGCCGGTTTGAGGGCCATGGAGGCGCGGGCGCCGAGCCGGCGCAGCTCGCGGGCCAGCCGGATCGGCGCGCCGGAGGCCTCGACGTGAAAGGTGACGGACTCGCAGCCGATCTCGGCGAACTGCGGCGCGTAGCTGTCGGGGTTGTCGACCATGAGGTGAATGTCCATGGGCAGCGTGGTGCGCCGGCGCAGGGCCTCGACGACCGGCAGGCCGAAGGTCATGTTCGGCACGAAGTGGTTGTCCATGATGTCGACGTGCACGGCGTCGCTGCTGGGGATCTTCTCGAGGGTGCCGGCGAGGTCGGACAGGTCGGCGTTGAGCACGCTGGGCGTGATGCGCATGGTCACGGTGCAAGTCTATGCCCAAGGGGTCCGCTCATCGCTTGCGCAGCAGTGCCAGGAACATCGCATCGGTGCCGTGCCGGTGGGGCCACAGCTGGACGAAGCGCGGGTCGGTGGCCGCGGCGGCGTTCGGCACCTCGGGGATGAGGGCCGGGGCGTCGAGCAGGTCGACCCGGTCGAGCACGCCGGCGACGACGTCTGCGGTCTCGGCGCGGTGCGGCGAGCAGGTGACGTAGGCCACCAGGCCGCCGGAGGACACCGAGCCGAGGGCGACGTCGAGCAGGTCCTGCTGCAGCGGGACGAGTTCGTCGAGGTCGTCCGGGTGGCGGCGCCACCGCGACTCGGGACGGCGGCGCAGGGCGCCCAGGCCGGAGCAGGGCACGTCGGCCAGGACCATCTGGAACCCGGCCTCGTCCCAGGCCGGTTCGCCGCCGTCGGCGACGATCACCTGGTGGCCGCGCCGGTCGTAGCGGCGCAGGGCGAGGCTCACGAGGCGGGCGCGGTGCGGCTGGGCCTCGTTCGCGACGAGGAAGGCGCCTCGTTCGGCGGCCAGGCCGCGCAGCAGGGCGCTCTTGCCGCCGGGGCCCGCGCACAGGTCGAGCCAGCGGGGCCCGTTCAGCTGCTCGGCGCGGCTCAGCGCCAGGCAGACGAGCTGGCTGCCCTCGTCCTGCACGCCGGCGCGGCCGGAGCGCACGGCCTCGACCTCGGCCGGGTCGCCGCCGCGGCGGGCGCCCCAGGGCGACCAGCGGGTGGGGGTCGCGCCGGCGGCGAGCAGTTCGTCGCGCTCGCACAGGCCGGGTCGCACGACGAGCGTCGGTTCGGGGGCCTCGTTGTCGGCGGCCAGGGCGGGTTCGAGTTCGTCGGGGCCGAGCAGTTCGGCGTAGGCGTCAATGATCCACTGCGGGTGCCCGGTGCGCAGCGCGCGCTCACGGGCCGGGTCGTCGCCGGCGATGAGCGTGCACCACTGCTCGAAGGGGCGGGCGACGATGCGGCGCATGATGGCGTTGGTGATGCCGGTGGCGCGCTCCCCCACCACGTGGGCGGCGAGGTCGACGCTTGTGTCGACGGCGGCCCGGTCGGGTACGCGCATGGCCAGCCCCTGGTGGGCGCCGAGTCTCAGCACGTCGACGAGGTCGGGTTCGAGGTCGCCGAGCCTGCGGCCGGAGGCGTGCTCGATGATGGCGTCGTAGCTGCCGGCCATGCGGCAGGTGCCGAAGACGAGTTCGGTGACGAAGGCGGCGTCGCGGCCGGTGATCCGCTGCTCGGCCAGGACACGGCTGCAGGCCAGGTTGGCGTAGGCGCCGGACCGGTCGATGTCGCGCAGCGCCTCCAGCGCGGTGCGGCGCGGCCGGTCGAGGGGACGCCTGGTGCCGCCGCGGGACCGGTTCGGGCGGCGTTGCCCGCGGCCTGCGGAGGGCCGCGGGGGGTTGCGCGGGAACTCCTCGCGGCGGGGCCGGTTCTGCCCGCTCACCGCCGGTCCTGCCCGTCGTCGGCCGCATCGTCGAAGCGGGCACCCGGGGCGGGTCGGGTGCCCCTGGCCCAGTCCGCCCCGCTCATGGCCTTCTTGCCGAAGCCCTGGACGCGGACGAGTTCGAGCACGCCGTCGCCGGTGCCCGCCCACAGGTGCCGGGGGTCGGCCTCGATCCGGCCCGGGCCGAGGTCGCCGGGGTGCGGGCCCGGGGCCGCCGGATCGTCGACGCGGGCCGCCAGCACCTTGAACCGGCGGCCCTCGAACAGGGTCCAGGCGCCGGGGTGCGGGCTGGTGCCCCGGATGACCCGCACCAGCTGCTCGGCCGGCGCGGACCAGTCCAGGCGGGCGTCGCCGACCTCGACCTTGGGGGCCAGCGTGACGGCCTCGTCGTCCTGCTCGACGGCGGGCAGCCCGGCCTCGATGTCGGCCATGGTGTCGACGAGCACGTCGGCGCCGATGCGGGCCAGCCGGTCGAGCAGTTCGCCGGCGGTCTCGTCGTCGGCGACGGGCACGCGCAGTTGGCGGTGGACGGGGCCGGCGTCGAGTTCCGGGACGAGTCTGAAGGTGGTGACCCCGGTGACGGTGTCACCGTTCATGAGGGCCCGCTGGACGGGGGCGGCGCCGCGCCAGGCGGGCAGCAGCGAGAAGTGCAGGTTCACCCAGCCGTGTTCGGGGATCGCCAGGACGTTTTCGGGCACGAGCGCGCCGTAGGCGACGACCGCGCAGACGTCGGGCGCGAGCCGGCTGAGACGCTCGACGAACTCCGCGTCGCGCGGGTGCGCGGGCTTGAGCACCTCGATGCCCAGCTCCTGGGCCGCGACGGCCACCGGGGACGGGGTGAGTCTCTTGCCCCGCCCGGCCGACGCGTCCGGCCGGGTGAGGACCGCCACGACGTCGTGCCCGGACCCGGCCAGTGCCCGCAGGCTCGGGACCGCCGCCTCGGGGGTCCCGGCGAAGACGATGCGCATGGAGTGCTCCTTCACGTTGCTGCCCGCCACAGCCTACTGCCGCGGACCGGCTCGCCTCTCAGGACAGCTCGACCGGGTCGATGCGCACCCGCACCGCCCCGGGCTCCTTCCGCGCGCTGCGCACCGCGAGGGCCTTCTTCGCGGCCCCGGCCAGCGCCCCGCCCGCCGCCCGTGGGGCCCGCACGAGCAGGCGCCAGAGCCGGTCGGCTCCCGGCTCGTCGGGCGGCAGTTCGACCCGGCCGAGAACCTCGGCCTGTTCCGGCCAGTCGGCGAGCCGGGCGAAGCCGGTGACGACGCCCTCGGCTCCCTCGACGGCGCACAGGGCGACGGCCGGGGGGAACCCGGCCTCGGCGCGCTGGGCCAGCTCGCGGGCGGCGAAGCCCGCCGGGTCGAGCCTGACGAGGGCCTGCACCGAGGCGTCCCAGGCCGGGCCGACGAGGCACACCGAGCCGCCCTCGGACGCCGGGCGGACGAGGGCGACGGCGGCGAGCCAGCGGCGCAGCGCCTCCTCGCCAGCCCGCAGGTCGGCGCGGTCCAGCAGCAGCGCGGCGTCGAGCAGGACGGCGGCGGCGTACCCGGCCGACGCGACCGGTTCGGCGCCCGGGGTGGCGACGACCAGGGCGGGCGTGTCCCCGACGCTCTCGCGCGGGGTCTGGCCCGAGCTGTCGACGAGCAAGACCCCCGGGAACGCCCTGCCCAGTTCCTCGGCGGTGCGCCGCGAACCCACCATCGGGGCCCTCAGCCGGGACGAGCCGCACCGGGGGCACTGCCAGGACGTCATGACCCGCCCGCACCAGCGGCACGAGAGTCTGCGGCCGCCGTCGGGCATGCGGTCGGCCCGTACCGGGCCGTTGCAGGTACGGCACCTGACCGGGGCTCGGCAGTCCCCGCAGGACAGCGCCTCCAGGTAGCCCGAACGTGGCACCTGGACGAGGACCGGGCCCGAGGCCAGGCCGGCCCTGATCGTCTCGAACGCGCGTCTCGGGACGCGCACGGCGCTCGCCAGCGGGTCCCGCCGCAGCGCCTCGTCGGAGTCGGCGGCCACCCGCACCAGCGCGCAGCCGTGCCGGACGAGGCCCGGCGGGCAGGCGAGGGCGGCCAGCCAGCCGGACTCGACCCAGCGCTCGACCTCGCTGGACCGCGCGTGGGAGGCCAGGAGCAGGGCGCAGGGCTGGATGGAGGCGCGCAGGGCGGCGACGTCGCGGGCGTGCGGGTAGGGGGCGCGGGGCTCGGCGTGCAGATCGTCGCCGTCGTCCCACAGGCAGATGAGCCCCAGGTCGTGCAGGGGGGCGTAGGCGGCGCCCCGCGTACCCACGAGGACCCGGGCCACGCCCCGGCTGGCCGCCAGGTAGTTGCGGTAGCGGGCGGCCGGGCCGAGCTCGGAGTGCAGCTCGGCGACGCAGCCCTCGCCGAGGCTTCCGGTGAGGGCGTCCCGCACCCGCCGCACGTCGCGCACGTCGGGCACGAGGACGAGGGCGCTGTGCCCGCCCTCGAGGGCGGCCGCGCAGGCCTGGACGAAGCCACGGCGCCAGTCGACGGCGCCCGAGCCGTCGGTGACGAACCGCGGCGGCACCTGCCAGTGCGCCCGCAGGTGCCGGCCCTGGCGCAGGCCGGTGAGGAACCGGTCGCCGCCGGGCGCCTGGTCGAGCGCCCCGGCCGGGATGCTCGACAGGTCCGGCCGGGGCCAGGGGTGCTGCTCGGCGGACTCGGTCGCCGCGTGGCGGGGCGGCACGGCCAGCCGCATGACGTCGGCGAAGGTGCCGGCGTAGTGGTCGGCGACGGCCCGGATGAGCCTGACCTGGTGGGCGTCAAGCACGGGTTCGGCGGAGACCACCTTCGACAGGGGCGTGAGTTTGTCGACCTCGGAGTCGCAGGGCAGCTCGACGATGAACCCGTCGACGGCGCGCCCGGCGAAACGCGCCCTGACGCGGGCGCCGACCACTGCCTCATCGGCCATGGCCTCGGGCACCGAGTAGTCGAAGAAACGGTCGAGGTGGGGCAGGTGGACGTCGAGGGCGACGCGCGCGATGCGGCGCGACGGCACCGGATCCGGGGCTGACGCCGGTGCCGCGATGAGCGCGTCGGTGGTCGTCATGGTGCCGATCCTAGAAGGGGCAGCCGACGTTTTCACCGGCCCGGGCAGGCCGGCCGGCAGGCCCGGCGATCAGCCGCGGACGGCCGCGGCGAGGGCGTCGGCCCGGTCGGTGCGCTCCCAGGTCGCCTCGGGGATCTCGCGGCCGAAGTGGCCGTTGTTGGTGAACCGCGAGTAGACCGGGCGCAGCAGGTCGAGGGTGCCGATGATCGCTCTGGGACGCAGGTCGAAGACCTGCTGGACGGCCTCGACGAGCTGGGCGTCCGGGACGGCGCCGGTTCCGAAGGAGTCGACGTGGAGGCTGGTCGGGTGGGCGCGTCCGATGGCGTAGCTCACCTGCACCTCGCAGCGTGCGGCCAGGCCCGCCGCGACGATGTTCTTGGCGACCCAGCGCAGGGCGTAGGCGGCCGAGCGGTCCACCTTGGAGGGATCCTTGCCGCTGAAGGCCCCGCCGCCGTGACGGGCCATCCCGCCATAGGTGTCGACGATGATCTTGCGGCCGGTGACCCCGGCGTCGCCCTGGGGGCCGCCGATGACGAAGCGCCCCGACGGGTTGACGAGCACCTGCACGGCGTCGGAGGCGACCTCGTACTCGGCGAGCACGGGGTCGATGACCTCGCGGCGGATCTCGGGGGCCAGCACCGAGTCGAGGTCGATCCCCTCGGCGTGCTGGGTCGAGACGACGATGTTCGTGACGGCCGCTGGGGTGATGCCGTCGTAGTCGATGGTGACCTGGGTCTTGCCGTCCGGGCCGAGGTGGTCCAGGACGCCGTCGCGGCGGACGGCCGAGAGCCGCTCGGACAGGCGGTGGGCCATGTGGATCGGCATCGGCATCAGTTCGGGCGTCTCGGTGCAGGCGTAGCCGAACATGAGCCCCTGGTCGCCGGCGCCCTGCTGGTCAGCCTCGTCGACGGCCGCGCCGGAGCGCACCTCCCAGGAGTTCGCGACGCCTCCGGCGATGTCGGGCGACTGGTTGTTGAGGGCGACCATGACACCGCACGTGGCGCCGTCCAGGCCCTTGTCGAAGGAGTCGTAGCCGATGTCGAGCATGCGCGCGCGGGCCACATTGGCGATGTCGACGTAGGACTCGGTGGTGGCCTCGCCCGCGACGATGGCGACGCCGTTGCTGATGAGGACCTCGATGGCGGTGTGCGAGGTGGGGTCCTGCGTCATCATGTCGTCGACGACCGCATCGGCGATCGCGTCGGCGACCTTGTCGGGGTGGCCTTCGGTGACCGACTCCGAGGTGAACAACCTGCTCATGGGTGCTGTCTGCTTTCCGCCCGACGAAGAGTCGGGCACGGCGCCGCGGCAGCCGTCCGGGCGCTGGGTCGGGGGCCGGTCACGCAGCGGGTGCTGAACGTCCCGGCCGACTGGTTCAGGCCAGGTCGATCCCCGGGTCGGTCAGGGCGTCGAGGTCGGCCAGCGGATCGCCGAAGTCGAACTCCGGGTCCTTGGCCGCCTCGGCACGGGCCGCCGCCTCGGCCGCCGGGTCGATCTCCGTGTACTCGAGGACACCGGCGTCGATCTCGCGCATGGCGATGGACAGCGGTTTCTCCTGAGGGCCGGTGTCGACGAGCGGCCCGACGTTCTCGAGCAGGCCCTCACCGAGCTGGGAGTAGTAGGCGTTGATCTGACGCGCGCGCTTTGCGGCGACGAGCACGAGACGGTACTTCGAGTCGACGTGCTCAAGCAGGTCGTCAACGGACGGTCCGATCGAGCCCTCAGGCGTCATGCTGGTCAAAATGCAATCCTCGTCTCATCCCTCGTGGGGAGGTCTGTGTCGTGACGGGCGCTCGTGCGCCCCTGTGCCTCGCGGCCCGGGTGGGGCGGGACCCGCGAGAAGGAATCCATTGCGAGCCCAGAACTCACAATCGCATCAACTCTACCAGCTTGTGCACAGTCGGATCGAGTTCGCCGTTGACGATGATCTCGTCGAACTCGGAGGTGGCCTCGAGCTCGCGCGCGGCGGTCTGCAGTCGACGCGCCTGCTGCTCACTGGTCTCCGTGCCGCGGGTCTGCAGGCGGCGCACGAGTTCGTCCCAGCTCGGGGGCGCGAGGAAGATGTGGGTGGCCTGCGGGTAGGTGGTGCGCACCTGGCGGGCGCCCTGCAGGTCGATCTCGAGGATGACGGTCTTTCCGGCCGCGACGGCCTCCTCGACCGGGCGCCGGGGCGTGCCGTAGCGGTGCATCCCGTGGACGACGGCCCACTCGAGGAGCCCGTCGTCGGCGATCATCCGGTCGAACTCGTCATCGGTGACGAACCAGTAGGCGACGCCGTTGCCCTCGCCGGGGCGCGGGGGCCGCGTCGTCGCCGAGACGGATACGAAGATCTCCGGGTAGAGCACCTTCAGCCTGTTGCAGACGGTGCCCTTCCCCACGGCGGTGGGCCCGGAGAGGACGAAGACACCCGGCTTCGAGGAGCCGATGCGGCCGCCCTGGGTTTCTGGGGTGGTGCCGCGGGCGGCCGATCGCGTCTCGCCCATGAGTCAGTGGAACTCCTTCTTGAGCCCTGCCACCTGGTGGCGTCCCAGACCGCGCAGACGACGGTTGGGTGCGATGTCGAAGCGTTCCATGATGGCGGCGGCACGCTTCTCGCCGACGCGCGGAAGTGCCTTGAGCAGGTCGACGACCTTGACGTGCGCGAGCACGTCGTCCTTGGCGGCCTCGTCGAGCGCCTGACTCAGGGTCAGCTCACCCCTGCGCACCTTGTCCTTGAAGTCCGCGCGGGCACGGCGGGCCTTCGTCGCAGCCGAACGGGCGGATTGGAGCTGTTCAGGTGAAAGAGTCGGAATAGCCATGGATCCTCTCCCCAATCAAGACATGCCGGTGACCCTGTTGTCCGGCCTTGGGAACAAGGTACCGCCAATCGGCCCGTTCCCGCCCTTTCATGCCTAGTTATTCGCCAATTTCTGGGCTATTTCTCATGAAAACGGGCCTCCGCGACCCCTGAGCGCCGCTCTCAGGGTCATTCCTGATGATCCCCTGAGGCTCATCCCAGCAGTCCCGCCCCAGGACACGCACAGTCCGGAGTTGACTCTGAGCACTTGAGCATAAATGATGGTTTCATCAGTTTCGATATTGTCATCATCCTTGAGGGGTTCACGTCATGTCCTCCCGCCTGTACCGCCTCGGCCGTGCCGCCTTCAGACGACGCAGGGCCGTCGTCCTCGTCTGGCTGCTGATCCTCGTCACCGGGTTCGCCCTCATGGGCGCACTGTCGAAGGGCACGGACGACACGGTGCGCATCCCCGGCGCGTCCTCGCAGAGCGCGCTGGACACGCTGGACCGGGTCTTCCCGCAGGTCTCGGGGGCCTCCGGGAAGATCGTGGTGGTCGTACCCGACCGGGTCTCGGTGCGTTCGCAGCCGGTACAAGACGCGATCGGTGAAGCCGTCGACGAGATCGACGCGCTCGACCAGGTGGCGACGGTCGCCTCACCGTTCTCCCCGCTCGTGAACGGCGCCATCTCCGCCGATGACACGGCGGCGATCATCACCATCCAGTTCGACGGGCAGCGCAACACCATCACGCCTGCGACGCTGGACGCGGTCCGGCAGTCGGCCGCCGACCTGCAGTCCAGGCTCGGCGCCGGCGCCCAGGTGGACGTCGGGGGTACCGCTTTCGACAACGTGATCCCGACCATCTCCGTGGTCGAGGCCATCGGCGTCGTCCTGGCCCTGATCTTCCTCACCATCTTCCTGCGCAATGTCCTGGCCGCCTTCGTGCCGATCGTCATGGCACTGGTCGGCGTGGCGGTCACCGAGTCCCTCGTCTACGCCGCCACCGGGTTCATGACCATCATGAGCACCACCGTGCTGTTGTCGGTGATGATCGGACTGGCGGTCGGCATCGACTACTCGCTGTTCATCATCTCCCGCTACCGAGACAACCTCGCCCAGCGGCTCGAACCGGAGGAGGCGGCGGCCCGCTCCATCGCGACGGCCGGCACGGCGGTGGTCTTCGCCGGGGTGACCGTGATCATCGCGCTGGTGGGCCTGTTCGTGGCACGCATCCCCTTCCTGACGATCATGGGCGTCGCCTCGGCGTTCGGCGTCGGCACGGCGGTGTGCGTGGCCACGACGCTGCTCCCGGCCACCCTGGGGTTCTTCGGAGCCCGGATCACACCGCGGACGCGGCGCCGTCGCGACGGCAGCGACTCCTTCTTCGGCCACTGGGTGAGGCTCGTCACGGCGCGTCCGCTCATCACCATCGTCCTCGTCGTCGCCGCCGTGACCGTTCTCGCGCTGCCGGCCAGGGGCCTGCGACTGTCGCTGCCGATGGAGAGCGCCGCCAAGCCGGGCAGCGAGGTGCGCACCACCTACGACACGATCAGCGAGAAGTTCGGGCCCGGCTACAACGGCCCGCTCATCGTCGTGGTGAACGTCCTCGACAGCACCGACCCCGTCCAGGGCATGACCGATCTCGGCGACGACCTGGCCACGATCGACGGGGTCGCCCGCATCGCCATGGACACCCCGAACGAGGCCGGCACCTATGGCATCGTCCAGGTCATCCCCACAGGCTCCCCCGACTCGGCGGCGACGGCCGACCTCGTGCAGGCGCTGCGCGCCCAAGGGCCGGCCATGGCCGAGAAGTACGACTTCCGGGACTTCGCGGTGACCGGCATCACCGCCGTCGCCGTCGACGTCTCGGCGAAACTGACACGCGCCCTGCTGCCCTACGGCGTCTTCGTCGTGGGCCTGTCACTGGTCCTGCTCGTCATGGTCTTCGGCTCGGTCGCGGTGCCGATCAAGGCGACCGTCGGCTACCTGCTGTCGATCCTGGCGTCCTTCGGCGTGACGACGAGCATCTTCGTCGACGGGCACCTGGCCGGGCTGCTCGGCGCCGACTTCACGGGCTCGCTGATCTGCTTCCTGCCGATCATCGTCATGGGCGTCCTGTTCGGCCTGGCCATGGACTACGAGGTCTTCCTCGTCTCGCGCACCGCCGAGGAGTACGCGCACAGCGGTGACCCCGTGCAGGCCATCCACGAGGGCTTCTGCAAGGCGGCCCCGGTGGTCACCACCGCCGCCCTCATCATGCTGAGCGTCTTCGCCATGTTCATTCCCGAGGGCAGCTCCGGCATCATCAAGCCGATCGCCACGGCCCTGACGGTGGGGGTCTTCGTCGACGCCTTCTGCGTGCGCATGACCCTGGTGCCCGCCGTTCTCAAGCTGCTCGGCCACCGCGCCTGGTCGATGCCCGAGCGGCTTGCCAGGGTGCTCCCCCACTTCGACGTCGAGGGCGCCGCACTGTCCCGGCAGCTCTCGCTCGAGGGCTGGCCGGCCGACAGCAGCGAGGCCGTGGCCGCGCGAGGGATGACCGTCCGCGACCGCGACGGCAGGGCACTCACCCGTCCGATCGACCTCGACCTGTACCCCGGTCAGGTGGTCGTCCTCACCGGGCCGGAGGGCTCGGGCAAGTCCGAGCTGCTGCTCGGGCTCACGGGCCGCCTGACCGGCTTCGACGGTGACGCCCGCGTCGCCGGCTACCTGCTGCCCGAGCGCAACGCCGCCGTCCGCGCCCGCAGCGTGCTCACCTCGGGCCGCGGGGACGTCATCGCCGTCCTCGCCGAGGGCCTGCACCGCCATGCGGTACTGGCCGCGGTCGACGACGCGGACGCCGTCATCGGTGCGAACCGCACGGCCGAGGTCAAGGATCTCATCGGCGAGCTGGCGGCGAGCGGAACCTGCGTCCTGCTGACGGGCACGAACCCCGGCGCCGTGGCCCACGTCCTGCCCGGCGGCATCGCGCCCGTCGCGATCCCGATGACCCCGCCCGTCCCGGCGCGACTCGGCGCGGGCCATCACCAGGGGACGGACGAACCGTCCGCCCCGCTCAGCACCATTCTCGAGGAGGCCTCCCGATGAGGGAACGAACGATCGGACATCTGCGCGGACGCACCTCCTGGCGCACCTGGGCGGCGATGCTGTGCGTGCCGGCCCTGCTCATGGGTCTGCTCGTACTCGCCTTCCACGACCCCGACTCCGAGATGGGCCAGGTGCGGGCCGCGGTCGTCAACGACGACACACCGGTCACGATCGACGGGCAGACCCGTCCGATGGGGCGCCAGCTGGTCAAGGAACTCGTCAACTCGAACAACGACGACTACGACTGGGTGCTCACCACGGCCGGTGACGCCGCCGATGGGCTGAGGAACGGCGAGTACACGGTGGCCGTCGAGATTCCTTCGGACTTCTCGGCCAAGGCCACCTCGGTCGCGGGCGATGATGCCGGTGCCGCCAGCCAGGCCTCGGTGACGATCACCACGGCCGAGGACTCCCCGCTGCTCGACGCCCGGGTCGGCACCGCCCTCGCCGAGGCCGCCGAACGCTCACTGGGCCAGCAGATCACCCAGACCTACGTCGACACCGTTCTGACGAGCATGGGAACCCTGCACGACAACCTGGCGACAGCCTCCGACGGCGCCGACACCCTCGCCGAGTCGATCGGGACCGCCGATGACGGCGCGGCCCAGCTGGCCACCGGTGCGGACACCCTCGCCACCGGAACGGACACGCTGGCATCGGGCCAGCGCAGCCTCGCCGCGGGGCTGTCCGAGTTGAAGACCCAGACCGCCGACCTGCCAACCCAGACCCAGGCACTCGCCGACGGCGCCACCCAGCTCGCCACCGGCGCGCACCAGGTGTCCGACGGCACGACGAGCGTCGCCGACGGCGCCACCCAGCTGGCCGGAGCCACCCAGACGATCGGCGACGGCGCGGACACGCTGTCCGCCAGCGCCTCGCAACTGTCCGACGCCCTGGCGAACGCCCAGTCGCAGACCGCCGACCTGCCCACTCGGACCCAGGCGCTCGCCGATGGTGCGAACAGCGTGAGCGCCGGTGTCGACGCCCTGGCGACCCAGCTCCAACAGCTGTCCGGCGCCTGCGCGCAGAGCGCCGAGGCCTGCCAGGCGGCCTCTGCCGGTCTGGGTGAGTTGAGCACGCAGCTGGGTGCGCTCCAGCAGGGCGCCTCCCAGGTCGCCGCCGGGGCATCGACACTCAACGACAACGCCGCCGACCTGTCGGCTGGCATCGGCGCGGCGGCCGCCGGGGCCGGTCAGATCTCCGACGGTGCGGCCTCACTCGCCACTGGCGCCCACGAGGCCGCGACCGGAGCGAACGACCTGGCCACCGGGGCGACCAACCTGCGGTCCGGGGCCCAGCAGGTGGCCTCCGGTGCGGACGACCTGTCCAGCGCCACGGGTTCCCTGGCCTCGTCGGCCCCGACGCTCACCGAGGCGATCGCCTCGGCATCGAGCGGCGCCGACCAACTCGTCACCGGCACCGAGTCGGCCGCCGACGGGGCGCACGACCTGGCCGATGGCGCCACGACCCTGCACGAGGGCACGACCCGTCTCAAGGATGGTTCGGGCACCCTCGCGAGCGGCCTGCGCAGCGCAGCCGGCCAGGTACCGAGCTACACCGCTGACCAGCGTGACCAGATCTCCCAGGTCGTCACCACTCCCCTGGTCTCCGCGACCAGCGGCCTGGGCTCCTACGCCCGTTCGGCCGTCGCCCTGTTCGGCGTCCTCGCCCTGTGGGTGGCAGCCATCGCGTTCAGCGTGAACAGCCCGGCGATCACCCGGACCGCCTTCGCGTCGAATCTGCCCACCTGGCAGCTGGCACTGCGCTCGCTCGGACCGACGTTGCTGTTCTCGGCGGGGTGCGCCCTGGTCGTCAGCACCATCGCGACGGTCGCGCTGCGTCCCGGGGCAGGAGCCTTCTTCACGGTTCTGGCGGCGGCCTTCCTCATCGAACTCGTCTTCCTCGCGATCAACCAGGCCCTCGGTTCGATCCACCGCATCGGCGGCCGCGTCGTGGCGCTGGCCGTACTCGTCCTGGCCGTCGTCGGTGGGGTCTGGTCGGCGCAGCCGGCCTGGCTCCAGTCGGTCGCATCGTTCCTGCCGACCGACCCCGCAGTGGCTCTCATCCGGGTCATGGCGGTACCCACGAGCGCGGGGCTGGTCTCGGCACTGGCCGCACTGATCGCATGGTGGGCCGCGGCGCTGGTCGTGCTCATCGCGTTGACCGGCAGGGCCCGCACGACGACTCTTCTACCGGACCGGTTCACCGCCCGGAACGGTGGTGCGGGACAATGGGTGTGATGAACATCGCCAGGGCAGCCGAGGGCGTCGGCCGCGTGGGCCGCCACGGCCGACGCAGGGCGGCGACTCGCGCCGCCCTCATCCAGGCCGCCCAGCAGCTGATCGCCGAAGGCCGCACCGACGTCTCGATCGCAACGATCACGGAACGCGCGGACGTCGGCTTCGGCTCGTTCTACAACCACTTCGCGACGAAGGAGCAGTTGTTCTCGGAGGCCTTCGCCGAGGCGATGGATGGTTTCAGTCTGAGTCTCGGCAGGCTGATCGAGGACGTCGCCGACACGGCCCGGGCGGTCTCGATCGGTTTCCGCATCATCGGCCGCGTCGCGCAGATCGCTCCTGGGTTCGCCTCGCTCGTCACCCAGTCCGGCGTGGCGACGCTGCAGTTCGGCGGCTCGCTCCACCAGGCCTCGGTGGACCTCATCGAGAGGGGAATCAGAGCGGGCCGGTTCAGCCTTCCGAACGCCGACGTCGCCTATTCGGCGATCGGCGGTGCGCTGCTGGGAGTGGTCTCCTATCTCCTGTCCGAATCCGACGAGGACATGGGCGCCCAGATCGACGCCCTGGCGGTCGGGGCCCTGCGCCTGCTCGGCCTCGCCGACGAGGAGGCCCGGCTCATCGCTCACGAGGAGCTCCCCGAGTTCGTCCCCGACGAGTCCTTGGCAGCGCTGGCCGAACGGTTGAAGCAGCCCGGACCGGCGCAGGCCGAACCCGAGGGCTCAGCGTAGGACCGTGGCGGCCGCCGCCTCACGGAGCGCCGAGGCGTCCGGGCCGGCTCGCAGGACGCCGCGGGATGTGCTGGGCAGGACACGGCCGACGGCGTCGCCGAAAATGGCGGCCAGACCCTCCACGGTGCCGCCCTGGGCGCCGATACCCGGTGCCAGGACCCAGCCGGTGAAACCGGTCAGGTCGACACCTGCGTCCTCGTGGGTGGCGCCGATGACCAGGCCCACGTCGTCGAGCCCGGTCGCGGTGTTCTCGGCCTGGGCGGCGTCGAGCACCTGTTGAGCGATGGTGCGTCCGGCTGACGTGGCGAGCTGGACGGCGGCGCCCTCCGGATTGCTCGTCCGACACAGGACGAACAGGCCCCGGCCGCTCTCGTGCGCCAGATCGATGGCGGGCCGCAGCGCCTCGAAACCGAGGTAGGGGCTGACGGTGATCGCATCGGCGGCCATTGGTGCGCCCTCGGACAGATGGGCACGGGCGTAGGCGCCCATGGTCGAGCCGATGTCGCCGCGTTTGACGTCGAGGATCGAGAGCGCACCGGTCTGGGCGATGTCCGCCAGGACGCGCTGCAGGGCCGCGACACCGGCGGGGCCGAAGACCTCGAAGAAGGCGCTCTGCGGTTTGAAGACTGCCACCTGGTCCGCGAGGGCCGCGACGGTCTCGCGGGCCATCCGTTCGATTCCCGATGCGTCGTAGGCCAGCCCCCAGTCGGCGACGAGCTGTTCGTGCGGGTCGAGGCCGACGCACAGGCGCCCCCGTTCGGCCGTCACGGCACCCAGGCGAGCGCTGAACGACCCGGTCATCGTGCGGCCCTGTCCGGTCGGCACAGCCTGTTGATGCCCATGACGAGGGCCGGGCCCTCGAAGATGAAACCCGTGTAGACCTGCACGAGCACGGCTCCCGCGTCGAACATGGCCTGCGCATCGGCCGGGGACATGATGCCGCCGACACCCATGACCGGAAGCTCGGTGTGCCGGGTGATCCAGCGCACCCGCTCCAGCGCCATGGCGGTGAGGGGCCTTCCCGACAGGCCGCCGGCCTGGCTCGCAAGATGCTGGTCGGCCGGGGCCAGGTGCTCGCGGCCGACGGTGGTGTTCGTGGCGATGATGCCGCTGACCCCGGCGTTCTCGCAGGCCATGAGGATGTCATCGACCTGGCCGGCGGACAGGTCGGGGGCCATCTTCACGAAGACCGGTACCGGAGCGGCCGGGTCGAGTTCGCGGGCGCGGGCGACGAGGGCGCCGGTCAGTTCCTCGATCCGGCGCTGGTCCTGCAGGCTGCGCAGGCCCGGGGTGTTCGGGCTGGAGACGTTGATGGCGACATAGTCGGCGTACGGCGCCAGGGTCTCGAGGCTGAACAGGTAATCGGGCACGGCCTCGGCGAGCGGGGTCTTCTTCGTCTTGCCGATGGAGACACCGATCGGCGCGCCCAGGCGGTTGTTGCCGCGTCTGACGCCGGCGTTGTCGAGCTTGGCGGCCATGGCCTCCGCGCCGTTGTTGTTGAAACCCATCCGGTTGATGATCGCCTCCGACCGGATCAACCGGAACAGGCGGGGACGGGGATTGCCGGGCTGGGCGTGGCGGGTGACGGTGCCGAGTTCGGCGAAACCGAAGCCGAGCGGCCCCCACACGCTGGCGGCCACCGCGTCCTTGTCGAGACCGGCGGCGACCCCCACCCGGCCCGGGAAATGGATGCCGGCGACGTCCACCGGGTCGCGTCCGGTCCCGATGAGACGTTCGATGACGCCCAGCAGCGACTCGGGGAGGTGACCCATTGCGGAGATGAGCTGGCCATGGATCTTCTCCGGGTCCCCGCCGTGCATGCGGAACAGCACGGGGCGTACGACGCCCCTGTAGCCCTGGCGGACGGCTCGCACGGACAGCTCGTCGACACTCGGCATGGCCTCTCCTCGTCCTCGTCGGCCGCCCGCGCGGTGGGGCCGCCTGGATTGATTGTGTCAGTGCGCCCGGGCGGAGGCGAAGTGCTCGTCCATGTCGGCGCCCCAGGCCTGCAGGGAGCGCACCTGGATGTCCCCGCTGCGCGCGGCCTGGATCGCCTGAACGGCGGACTCGAGTGCCTGGACGGTGGTGATGGAGGGCACGCCGTGCCCGATCGCCGCAGTACGGATCTCGTAGCCGTCGCCACGCGGCCTGCCACCACGGGTCTCGCCGGTGGGCGTGTTGAAGATCAGCGCGATCCGGTCGTCCTCGATGAGGTCGACGATGGTCGGCTCACCATCGGGACCTCGGCCCTCGGTGTACTTGCGCACCGTGGTCACGTCGATGTCGTGCATCATGAGCACGCTCGCGGTGCCCGCCGTGGCGAGGATCCTGAAACCCATCTGGGACAGCTCCTTGACGGGCAGGACGATGTGTCGCTTGTCGCGGTTGGCGGCCGAGACGAACACGGTTCCGCCGGTGGGCAACGAACCGTAGACGGCGTCCTGCGCCTTGGCGAAGGCCACCCCGAAACTGCGGTCGATGCCCATGACCTCGCCCGTGGAGCGCATCTCGGGTCCGAGCAGGGTGTCGACGCTGCGGCCCTGCTCGGTGAGGAACCGGCTGAAGGGCATGACGGCCTCCTTGACCGCGATGGGCATGCCGGGCCAGCGGGCGGCTCCGTCGTCGACCGGGCGCAGCAGGCCGGATGCCCGCAGCTCGGCGATCGAGGAGCCGAGCATGATGAGGGTCGCGGCCTTGGCCAGCTGGGTGTTGGTGACCTTCGAGACGAACGGGACCGTGCGCGAGGCCCGCGGATTGGCCTCGATGACGTACAGCGTGTCGGCCGACAGGGCGTACTGGATGTTGATGAGGCCGCGCACGCCGACTCCCCTCGCGATGGCCTCGGTGCTGGTCCGGATGTGTTCGAGAACGGCGTCGCCGAGGGTGGCCGGCGGCAGGGAGCAGGCCGAGTCACCGGAGTGGATGCCGGCCTCCTCGATGTGCTCCATGATGCCGCCGACGTACAGCTCGGTGCCGTCGTAGAGCGCATCGACGTCGATCTCGATGGCGTCGTCGAGGAAGCGGTCGACGAGCACCGGTGAGTCCGGGCCGACGAGCGCAGAGTTCTCGATGTACGAGGCCAGTGAGGGCTCGTCGTAGACGATCTCCATGCCGCGCCCGCCGAGCACGTAGCTGGGACGCACGAGCACCGGGTAGCCGATGCCCTCGGCGACGGCCTTGGCCTGCTCGAAACTGGTCGCCATGCCGTACTTGGGCGCGGGCAGGCCCGCGTCGTCGAGCACCTTCTCGAAGGCCTCGCGGTCCTCGGCGAGGAAGATCGCCTCCGGCGTGGTGCCGACGATCTGGACACCGGCGTCCTTGAGTCGCTGGCTCAGCCGCAGCGGGGTCTGCCCGCCGAGCTGGACGATGACGCCGGCGACGGGGCCGGCCTGGCACTCGGCGTGGTAGATCTCCAGCACGTCCTCAAGCGTCAGCGGCTCGAAGTACAGGCGGTCGGAGGTGTCGTAGTCGGTGGAGACGGTCTCGGGATTGCAGTTGATCATGATCGACTCGTAGCCGCTGGCGCTGAGCACCTGGGCGGCGTGGACGCAGGAGTAGTCGAACTCGATCCCCTGCCCGATGCGGTTGGGCCCGGAGCCGAGGATGAGCACGGCGGGCCTCTCGCGCGCGGCGACCTCGGTCTCCTCGTCGTAGCTCGAGTAGTGGTAGGGGGTGCGGGCCTCGAACTCGGCGGCGCAGGTGTCGACCGTCTTGAAGACCGGGCGGACGCCCAGCTCCCACCGCCTGGCGCGCACGTCCGCCTCGTCGACGCCGCGCAGGACCGCGAGCTGCTTGTCGGAGATGCCGTGCCGCTTGGCCTTGCGCAGCAGGCGTTCGTCGAGTTCGTCCGCGTCCCGCACCTGCTCGCCGATCTCGTGGACGAGGGCCAGCTGGTCGAGGAACCAGGGATCGATGTCGGTGGCCTCGGCGATCTGCTCGACGGTGGCCCCGGCCCGCAGCGCCTCGCCGATCTCCAGGATGCGGCTGTCATGGGGGCGGGCCAGGGACGTCAGGATCGCGTCGACGTCACCGTCGAAGGAGTCCGAAAGCCAGAAGCCCGAGCCCTGCTCGGTGGAGCGCAGGGCCTTGCCGAGGGCCTCGGTGAAGTTGCGGCCGATCCCCATGACCTCACCGACCGACTTCATGTGGGTGGTCAGGGTGGAGTCGGCGTAGGGGAACTTCTCGAAGGCGAAGCGCGGCACCTTGACGATGACGTAGTCGAGCGTGGGCTCGAAACTCGCCGGCGTCTGCCGGGTGATGTCGTTGGGGATCTCGTCGAGCGTGTAGCCGACGGCCAGTTTGGCGGCGATCTTGGCGATCGGGAAACCAGTGGCCTTCGAGGCCAGCGCCGAGGACCGCGAGACGCGCGGGTTCATCTCGATGACCACCAGGCGCCCGTCCTCGGGGTTGATCGCGAACTGGATGTTGCAGCCACCGGTGTCGACGCCGACGGCCCGGATGATCTCGATACCGACGTCGCGCATGCGCTGGTACTCCCGATCGGTCAGCGTCATCGCGGGGGCGACCGTGATCGAGTCGCCGGTGTGGACACCCATCGGGTCGAAGTTCTCGATGGAGCACACGACGACGACGTTGTCCGTCTTGTCGCGCATGACCTCGAGCTCGAGCTCCTTCCAGCCGAGCACCGACTCCTCGACCAGGACCTCGGTGGCGGGGCTCGCGTCGAGACCGATGGTGGCCATCGCGACGAGTTCGTCGTGGTCGTGCGCGAAACCGGAGCCGACGCCGCCCATCGTGTAGCTGGGGCGCAGGACGAGCGGGTACCCGAGGTCCTCGGCCGCGGCCTCGATCTCGGCGAGGGAGTGGCAGATGTGGGAACGGGCGACCTCGGCGTCACCGACGTCGAGCCCCTGGACGACGCGTTTGAACTGCTCCCGGTCCTCGCCGCGCTGGATCGCCTCGACACTGGCGCCGATGATTTCGACGCCGTAGCGTGCGAGCACGCCGGACTCGTGCAGCGCGACGGCGGTGTTGAGGGCGGTCTGCCCGCCGAGGGTCGCCAGCAGGGCGTCGGGGCGTTCGGCGGCGATCACCTTCTCCACGAACTCCGGGGTGATCGGTTCGATGTAGGTGGCATCGGCGAACTCGGGGTCGGTCATGATCGTGGCCGGGTTGGAGTTGACCAGGATGACCCGGTAGCCCTCGTCGCGCAGGACGCGGCAGGCCTGGGTGCCGGAGTAGTCGAACTCGGCGGCCTGGCCGATGACGATGGGGCCGGAGCCGATGACGAGAATGGATGAGATGTCGGTGCGCTTGGGCATCAGGCCTGCTCCCCCGCCTTGGTCGTGCTGGTGTTGTCGGCCATCATCGCGACGAACTCGTCGAAGAGATAGGCGGCGTCGTGCGGGCCCGCCGCGGCCTCTGGGTGGTACTGCACTGAGAAGGCGGCGAGCCGGCCGTCGCGGGTCAGCCGCAGCCCCTCGACGACGTCATCGTTGAGGCAGACGTGTGAGACCTCGACCCGCCCGTAGGGCGTGTCGACGGGGCGGTCGGTCGGTGCATCGACGGCGAAGCCGTGGTTGTGAGCGGTGATCCCGATCCGGCCCGAGGCCCGGTCGAGGACGGGCTGGTTGATGCCGCGGTGGCCGTACTTGAGTTTGTAGGTGTCGAACCCGAGCGCCCGGCCGAGCACCTGGTTGCCCATGCAGATGCCGAACAGCGGTATCCCGGCGGCCAGCGCCCGGCGGCACAGGGCGGCGGCGTTCTCGGCGGTGGACGGGTCGCCCGGGCCGTTGGACAGGAACAGGCCGTCCGGGGCGAGGGCCTCCACCTGCTCCCAGCTGATGGAGGCGGGCAGGACGTGCACCTCGATGCCGCGCTCGGCCAGTTGATGCGGGGTCATGGACTTGATGCCCAGGTCGAGGGCTGCCACGGTGAACTTCCTGGCGCCCTGGGCCGCAATGACGTAGGGCTCGGCGGTGGTGACGTACCCGATGAGGTCGGCGCCGGCCATCGGGGGGACACGACGGACCCTGGCGAGCAGGGCGTCGGCGTCGGTGCTGACCGAGCTGATGCCCACGCGCATGGCGCCGCGGTCACGCAGGTGACGGGTCAGCGCGCGCGTGTCGATGCCGCTGATGCCGACGACCCCCTGCGCAACGAGTTCCGCGTCGAGGCTGCGTTTGCTGCGCCAGTTCGAGGGCACCCGGGACGGGTCGCGCACGACGTAGCCCGCGACCCAGATACGACTGGACTCGTCGTCCTCGTCGTTCCAGCCGGTGTTGCCGATGTGGGGCGCCGTGGCCACGACCACCTGGCCGTAGTAGCTCGGATCGGTGAGGGTCTCCTGGTAGCCGGACATGCCGGTGGAGAACACCGCCTCGCCGAATGTCTCACCGATGGCCCCGAATGCCTGGCCGCGGAAGACACGGCCGTCCTCGAGAACCAGGATCGCGTCTTGTTCGTGCGCGCTCATGACCATCCTTCCCTGCCCTGAGCAGCCTGCGAGTGCCAGACCGCGGCAGATCCCTGAGGAACGATATCAGCGCCCGCATCGGTGGTCGGTCAGGACCGGTACCCGCGAGATGAATCACCGGGCGGTTCACTGCCGGCGAGCGGGCCGGGTTTCCAGCGCCTTGTTCAGCACGCCGTTGAGGAAGGCGACGGATTCGTCGCTGCTCAGCTCGTCGGCGAGCCCGAGGGCCTCGCTGATGGCCACCTTCGGTGCGATGTCGGTGAAGTCGAGCTCCCACATGGCGATACGGGCCAGGTTGCGATCGACCCGGGGCATGCGCTCCAGCGTCCAGTCACCGCTCATGCACTCGGCGATGCGCTGATCGATCTGGGAGGCATGGTCCCAGTAGCCGTGCAGGATCGCCGCCGCGTACTCGCGCACGTCCGGTTCGCCCTGCTGGGCCCTTCGCCGCAGGACCGCGTCGACCGACTCATCGCGCAGCTCGGCCTGAAACAGGACGTCGAGCGCCTGCTTGCGGGCCTTCGTCCGCGTGGAGTGCCGGGCGCCCTCATAGTTGGTGCTGGCCACCTTCACCGCGCCTGGCACCGGGGGGTGCTCCCCCGGTGCCAACGCGATGATCTCCTCGTCGGTCATCAGCCCTGGGCTCGGCCGAGATAGGAGCCGTCGGCAGTGCTGACCTTGATGCGCTCGCCGTTGTCGATGAACAGCGGTACCTGCACCTGCTTGCCGGTCTCGATGGTGGCGGGCTTGCTGCCGCCTGTGGAGCGGTCGCCCTGCAGGCCCGGCTCGGTGTAGGTCACCTCGACCTCGATGGAGGCCGGCAGGTCGATGTACAGCGGGTTGCCCTCGTTGGTGGCGACGGTGACGGTCATGCCCTCGAGCAGGTACTCCTTGTCGTCGCCGATGATGTCGTCGGCGACGACGAGCTGCTCGTAGGTGTCGGTGTCCATGAAGACGTAGCCGCTGGTGTCGCTGTACAGGTACTGCATGTCCCGGCGGTCGACCTGGGCCATCTCGATCTTGGTGTCGGCCGGGAAGGTGCGGTCCACGACCTTGCCGTTCAGCACATTCTTGATCTTGGTGCGCACGACGGTGTTGCCCTTGCCCGGTTTGTGGTGCTGGAACCACAGAACCTGCCAGAGCTGACCGTCGAGGTTCAGCACGGTGCCGTTCTTGATGTCATTGGTCGTAGCCACTGGTGAAAGCCTTTCTGCAGTTGTCAGCGGGCCACGGCGGCGCACGGCCCGCTGCCGGGGCAGGAGGGCCCGCCGCCTGGCACCGGCGACCGGTCGGGCGGCTCGCGGCCGCAGTCAGCCATCCTAGCCGATGGTTCGCCCCGGCCTCCTCGTGGTGCGTGCCCGCTCGGCGGCCCGCTCGCGGGCCAGGGCGTGGTCGCGGGAGGGGCCGCGCAGGTATGCGACGGCCTCGGGTGACGGGCGCCGGTAGCGGGGCTCCTCGGCCTGGCCGCGGCGCGCCTCGAGCGCGTCGGCCAGGGCGTCGATGTCACGGCTGGGGCGATTCTGACTCATCTTGGCCTTGCCGGTGATCGACTCGATGCGCAGTTCGACACCGACGATCGCGGCGGTCATGCCCCGGAGCCGTTCGGGGCTCATCTCGTCGATGCTCCACTCGGTGGGCTGGGCGCCGACCAATTCGTCGAGCGAGGCGATGATCCACTCCGGGTCCTCGTGGGCGACGAGGGTTCCGCGCACGTGCATGGTGATGTAGTTCCAGGTGGGCACCTGCCCGGGCTCCGCGTGATCGGCCGGGTCGATGTAGTCGTCCGGGCCGTGCAGGATGACCATCGCGGGGCCCTCGTCGCGCCACTGCGGGTTGACACGCGCCACGTGGGTGCGCAGGGCCCCGTGCTCGCCGACCGCCGGGTTCAGGCTCCAGGGCAGGAAGGTGGCGTCGAGGCCATCCGGCCCGTTCGTGACCAGATCGCCGGCACCGACGCGCTGCAGGAGGGCTCCCAGCTGGGCGGCGTCGAAGGAGAAGTGCTCGGGAACGTACACGGTGCGGCCCTCAACCGGTCAGGGCGTCCCAGGCCTCGAGCAGCGCCTGCTCGGGCGGGTCGACGATCATCGTGACGTCACCGGGTGCACGCAGCCCGACGAAACGCAGGGTACTGCCGCGTGTCTTCTTGTCGCGGGCCATGAGTGCGCGGGCCCGTTCCCAGCCGATGCCCCGGTAGCTCGTGGGCAGGCCGACGAGTTCGAGCATGCGACGGTGCCGGTCCACGTGCTCGGCCGCCAGGCCGATGGTGCGGTGGGCGAGCTCGGCGGCGAAGATCATGCCGAGCCCCACGCACTCGCCGTGGCGGCGGGTGAAGTGCTCGCCGGCCTCGATGGCGTGGCCCAGCGTGTGGCCGTAGTTGAGTTGCTCGCGTCCCACGTCGTCGCCCACCGACATGGATTCGCGCAGGTCCGCGCTCACGACACGAGCCTTGACCTGCACCGACCGGGTGATGAGTTCGGTGAGGAGGGGGCTGGTCGGGTCGAGGGCCTCGGACGGGGAGGCCGCGATGAGATCGAGGGTGCGTCCATCGGCGATGAAACCGTGCTTGATGACCTCGCCGAGTCCGGCGCGCAACTCGCCGACCGGCAGGGTGCCGAGCAGGCCGGTGTCCGCCAGGACGGCCGAGGGCTCCCAGAACGCGCCGATGAGGTTCTTCCCCTCGGGCAGGTCTGCGCCGGTCTTGCCGCCGATGCCCGCGTCGACCATGGCCAGGACCGTGGTTGGTGCGCTCACCCATCTGATGCCGCGCATCCAGGTGGCGGCGATGAAACCGGCCAGGTCCGTGGTCGCTCCCCCGCCGATGCCGACGATGAGGTCGCCGCGGGTGAAGCCCGCGACGGCGAGTGCGCTCCAGGTGTCGGCGAGCACCCGGGGGGTCTTGGCGCTCTCGCCCTCGGGAAGCTCGATGAGGACCGGTTCGGCTCCGGCGGCCCGCACGGTGTCGGCGGCCCGCTGGGCGGCTCCGGACAGCGGCGGGGCGTGCAGGACGCCGACCTTCGTGGCGGCGCCGAGATACCGGCCCAGCTGGTCGAGGACGCCGGGGCCGATGACGGCTTGGTAGGGCTTCTCGGTGGCGAACTCGACGACGCTCATGTTCAGTCCTCCCCTTCCAGGTCCTGGCCCCACCCGAGTGCGGCGGCCAGTTCTGTGGCGACCCGGCCTGGATGCTTCCGGTCGGTGTCGATGCGGATGGTCGCGACCTGACGGTACAGGGGGTCCCGTCCGGCCTTGAGACGGCGCAGGGTGCCGGCGATATCGCTGCCGGCCATGAGGGGACGGTGCGTCGAACTCCCGATGCGCTCCACGCCCTGGCCGACCGATTGCGTGAGCCAGACGACGTCGCGTCCGGCGAGTGCGGCACGGATCGCCTCGTTCGTCACCGCTCCCCCGCCGAGTGCGATGACGCCAGGACGGGACAGCAGCTCGATGACCGTGGCCGTCTCGATGGCGCGGAAACCGGCCTCGCCGTCCGTCGCGAAGATCTCGCTGATCGAACGGCCCTGCTGCTCTTCGAGACAGTCGTCCGCATCGAAGAAATCCAGCCCGTATTTCCTGGCGAGTAGAGCTCCGACGGTGCTCTTGCCGACACCGGGCAGACCGACCAGGACGACCTGGCGGCCCCGCGGCGGCCGTGCCGTACTCATCACCGGGGCACCGACAGGCCCCTGCCCGCCAGGTCCGCGAGATAGGACTGGTAGTTGCGCCGGCACTCGCCGAGCGAGTCACCGCCGAACTTCTCCAGGCAGGCGTCGGCGAGCGTCAGGGCGACCATGGCCTCGGCGACGACCCCGGCCGCCGGGACCGCGCAGACGTCCGAGCGCTGGTGGTGGGCGGCGGCCGCCTCGCCGGTGCGGACATCGATGGTGCGCAGGGCGCGCGGAACGGTGGCGATCGGTTTCATGGCGGCCCGCACGCGCAGCACCTCGCCGGTCGTCATACCGGCCTCGGTGCCACCGGAATGGCCGGTGGCCCGCCGGATCCCGCCCGGCCCGCGGACGATCTCGTCGTGGGCCCTGGAGCCGCGCAGCCGGGCCAGCTCGAAGCCGTCGCCGACCTCGACACCCTTGATGGCCTGGATGCCCATGAGCGCCAGCGCGAGCCTGGCGTCCAGCCGGGTGTCGCCCTCGCGCATCGCGCCCAACCCGGGTGGGCAGCCCCAGGCGAGCACCTCGACGACGCCACCGAGCGTGTCGCCGTCCTTGCGGCAGTCCTCGATCTCGGCCTGCATCGCCGACGATGCCTGCGGGTCGAAGCAGCGCACCGGGTCGGCGTCTATGAGTTCGAGATCGGCCATGCGCGGTGGTTCGTCGATCCGGGCGGCGATCCCGCCGAGCTCGACGACATGGCTCAGGACGGTGATGCCGAAGCCCTGGGCGAGGAAGTTCTTGGCCACCTGGCCGATGGCGACGCGGGCCGCGGTCTCGCGGGCGCTGGCGCGTTCGAGCAGCGGGCGGGCCTCGTCCCAGTCGTACTTCTGCATGCCCGCCAGATCGGCGTGACCGGGGCGCGGGCGGGTGAGCGGCTCGTTGCGGGCGAGGCCCTCGAGCTCGGACGGGTCGACCTCGTCCGGGTTCATCACGGTCCGCCACTTGGGCCATTCGGTGTTGCCGATGATGATCGAGACCGGCGAGCCCAGGGTCTCGCCGTGGCGCAGGCCGGCGACCATCGTCACCTCGTCCGCCTCGAAGCTCATGCGCGCGCCACGGCCCGCCCCCAGCCGACGGCGGGCCAGTGCCCGGCGGATGTCGGTGGAACTGACACGGACGTGGGCGGGGACGCCGTCAAGGGTGGCGACGAGCGCCTGACCATGGGACTCCCCGGCGGTGAGATAGCGCAGCATGAGGTCAAGTATCCCAGCCGATCCGGGGTCTGGGCGGGATCGGCTCGGATGTGGGCACGGCCGGTGCCGGCTCACCGCGCGGAGGGGTCAGTCCTCCTCGTCGCACCGGTCCGCGTTGGCCCGGCACCACTCCTGGAACTCCTCCACGTTGGCCGCGTGCTCCTCCTCGGTGGCGGCGAACTTGGTCTCGCCGGTGTCGGGGTTGACGGCGACGAAGAACATGTCGTCGCCGGTTGTCGGGTTGAGCGCCGAGTGCAGCGCGTCCCGACCGGGGTTGGAGATGGCGCCCGGCGGCAGGCCGTCCGTGACGTAGGTGTTGTAGGGCGAGTCGATGGCGCGTTCCTCGTCGGTCGTCGTGATGCGCCCGCTCATGTTGTTGGCGTAGATGACCGTCGCGTCGGACTGCAGCTTCACGCCCTTGTCGAGCCGGTTGTAGAAGACCTCGGCGATCTGGGGGCCGTAGTCGAAGTTCGTCGTCTCCTTCTCGATGATCGACGCCACGACGACCACGTCGTGCGGTGAGCGGCCCAGGGCCGCGGCCTTGTCGACGAGGTCCTCCTGGGCGGCGACCTGCTTGAACTGGTCGACCATCTTCGCCAGCACGTCGGTGGCGCTGTCCGCCGGGTCGTAGGTGTACGTCTCGGGGAACAGGTAGCCCTCGACGTTGTCCTGCGCGTAGTCGGGCAGGCCGAGCGCATCGGTGTCCTTCGCGGCGGCCTCGAAGTCCGAGACGGGAAGACCGGTCATCTGGCTCAGCTGGGTGAAGACCTCCGAGTCGCGCAGCCCCTCGGGCACGGTGACGAGGTTCGTCGCCAGGTTCGCCGGATCGACGAGGACGTCGAGCGCGGCCTGGGCCGACATGTGCTGGCGCATCTGGTAGGTGCCCGAATGGATGCTGTTCGAGCGGCCGTCCCCGCTGGCGACGCGCACGAAGGCCCTCGAGGAGGCGACCACCTGGTTCGCGGCCAGCGTGTCGCCGATCTCAGTGATCGTCATGCCCTCACGGATGGTCACCAGCACCGAGGTGGACTCGTCACCGGCGCCGTCGTAGTCGACGCCCCGGAAGCTCGTCCAGGCCTGGGACGCCTTCTGGAAGCCGAAGTAGCCGCCACCGCCGATGATGGCGATCGACAGCAGCACGGCGATGACGGACTTCCACCGGGAGCCGGCACCGCGCTGGGACTGCTCGCCGAGGCCGAGGATCGAGTCCTCGTCATCGTCGTCCGGCTGCTCCTCCGCGTCGAGCGACCGGGTCGCCTCCGGGTCGTCGTCGGGGTCATCCTCCGCGGCCCGGGCTGCCACCCGCTCACCGGGTTCGGCATCGAAGTCGTCCTCGCCCAACTCGTCGTCGGGGCCAAAGCGCCGCGAGGCGTGCCCAGGGTCCGGCTCTGCGAAGAAGTCATCGAGATCGTCGCTGTCGGCAGCTCGTTTCGGTTTCACCGAGTCACCTCCCCTCGTTGGCCTGCACTGTAGCGGACTCAGGCCCTGTCGATGACCTCGCCCGGCGCTGTTCCGCTGCGTTTCTCCATGTCGATGGCCTGCTCCAGGATCGCCACGGCGGCGGCCTGGTCGATGATGGGCCGGCGCGCCCGGGCGTCCTTGCCGGTGGCGGCAAGCCGCTGGGCCGCCGTGACGGTGGTGAGCCGTTCGTCGAGCATCCGCACCGGCAGGTTGGTCTCGGAGTTGACCCGCCGCGCGTTCTTGCGCATGGCGCGGGCCGCCACACCGGCGCGGTCGCCCCGCAGATCGGTGGGCAGGCCCATGACGATCTCGAGGGGCTCGTACTCGGCCACGAGGGCCCTGATCGAGACCATCACGTCGTCGTCATTGCGCACCGTGGCGACCGGGTAGGCGAGCACGCCATCGGGGTCGCAGGCCGCCACCCCGATGCGGGCCCTGCCCCAGTCGAGGCACAGCCGGACTCCGGGTCGCCACCGCGCAGTGCCACGGCCCGACGGCCCCTCAGCCGAGGATGACATGGCCGACGGCGTACTCGACGGCCTGGAGCGCGTCGGCGGCCCTGGCGGCGTCCGAGCCGCCGCCCTGGGCCAGGTCGTCCTTGCCGCCGCCGCGGCCGCCGAGCGCGGTGGCTCCCTCGCGCAGGAGCTCGCCCGCCCTCAGCCCCCTGTCACGGGCGGCCTGGTTGGTGGCCACGACGATGGTGGGCTTGCTGTCGCTGCCACCGATGAGGGCGACGACGGCCGGGCGGTCGTTGAAGCGGTCCCGGACGTCACCGGCCAGGGTGCGAAGCGACCCGCCGTCGACCCCGGACAGCTGCCGTGCCGCGAAGGCGACCCCCCACATGTCCTTGGCCGAGTCGACGATGGTCGCGGCGCCGGCGAGCAGCTGCGCCTTCTTCATGTCCTCGATCTGCTTCTGGGCCGCCTTCAGGTCGGTGACCAGGGAGCCGACGCGTTCGGTGAGCTGCTCGGGCCGCACGTGGAGCATCCCGGTGAGCTGGCTGACGAGTGTGCGCTCGGCGGCCATGTGATCGAACGCATCGGTGCTGACCAGGGCCTCGATGCGGCGGGTCCCCGCGCCGACGGACTGCTCGGTGAGCAGGTTCAGCAGGCCGATCTGGCTGGAGTGCGCCACATGGGTGCCGGCGCAGAGCTCACGGCTCCACGCGCCATCCATCTCGACGACGCGGACGATGTCGGGGTACTTCTCGCCGAACATCGCCAGGGCGCCCATCGACCTGGCCTTCTCGAGCGGCATCTGGGTGGCGCGCACCTCCAGGTCGTCACGGATGGCCTCGTTGCACCGGGCCTCGATCTCGGCGACCAGCTGGTCCGACAGGCCGTGCGTGGCGCCGAAGTCGAACCGCAGGTAGCCGGGTTTGTTGTACGAGCCGGCCTGGGTCGCGGTCGGGCCGACGAGCTGACGGAGCGCGGCGTGCAGGATGTGCGTCGCCGAGTGCGCCTGGCAGGAGCCCTGGCGGTGGAAGGCGTCGACGACGGCCTGGACCTCGTCCCCGACGGCGAGTTCGCTGTCGGCCTTGACGGTGTGGACGATGAGGCCGGGCACCGGACGCTGGACGTCGATGACCTCGAACTCGCCGCTGGCCGCCCTGATGACGCCCGCGTCGGAGTCCTGGCCGCCCATCTCGGCGTAGAAGGGGGTCTCGTCAAGGACGATCTCGACGGTCTGGCCGGGGGCGACCCGGTCGACCACCTGGCCGTCGGCGATGAGACCGCGCACGGTCGTGGGGATGTCGAGTTCGGAGTACCCGACGAAACCGGTCTCGCCATCGGCGCGCAGTTTCGCGTAGGCCTCGGTGCCCGCCTGGATGGACTTCTTGGACCGGGCATCGGCCTTCGCCCGGGCGCGCTGGGCGTCCATGAGGGTGCGGAAGGACTCCTCGTCCACCTTCAGACCCTGTTCGGCGGCCATCTCGAGGGTCAGGTCGATGGGGAAGCCGTAGGTGTCGTGCAGCTGGAAGGCCTTGTCGCCGGGCAGGACGAGGGCGCCGGCCGCCTTCGTCTCGGCGACGGCGCTCTCGAACAGCTGGGTGCCGGAGTTCAGGGTGCGGGCGAACGAGGCCTCCTCGGCCGCGGCGACGTCCGCGATGCGGTCCCAGGCCTCGTCGATCTCGGGGTAGGTGGCGTGCATGCACGACCGCGAGATGTCGAGCAGTTCGACGACCGTGGGCTGCTGGACCCCCAGCAGGCGCATGGAGCGGATGGAGCGGCGCAGCAGGCGGCGCAGCACGTAGCCGCGGGCCTCGTTGCCGGGGCTCACCCCATCGGTCATGAGCATGAGGGAGCTGCGGATGTGGTCGCCGACGACGCGCAGGCGCACGTCGGTGGTGCGGTCCTGGCCGTAGGTCACCGAGGCCAGCTGGGCCGCGCGTTCGATGACGGGGAAGACCTCGTCGGTCTCGTACATGTTGTCGACACCCTGCATCAGGTAGGCGATGCGCTCCAGGCCCGCCCCGGTGTCGATGTTGCGCATCGTCATGGGGCCGGCGATGTCGAAGTCGTCCTTGGCGCGGACGGCGCTGAGCTCCTCGGTCTCGAACACGAGGTTCCAGATCTCGAGGAAGCGGTCCTCGTCGGCGATCGGGCCGCCGTCGGGGCCGTACTCGGGGCCGCGGTCGATGTAGATCTCGGAGCAGGGGCCGCCGGGACCGGGGACGCCCATGTGCCAGTAGTTGTCCTTGAGGCCGCGGCCCTGGATGTGGTCCGCGGGCACGCCGACCGCGAGCCAGGCCTCGCGGGCCTCGACGTCGCCGTCCGGGTAGTCCGGGTGGTGGCCGGGGCCGAGGACGGTGACCCAGACCGTGGCGGGGTCGAAACCGAAGCAGCCGTCGTCGAGCGAGCCGGTGACCAACTCCCAGGCGTACTCGATGGCCTCCTTCTTGAAGTAGTCGCCGAAGCTGAAGTTGCCCAGCATCTGGAAGAAGGTGCCGTGCCGGGTGGTCTTGCCGACCTCGTCGATGTCGAGGGTGCGCAGGCACTTCTGGATGCTCGTGGCACGCTTCCACGGCGAGGGCTCCTCGCCCATGAGGTATGGCTTGAAGGGCACCATGCCGGCGTTGACGAACAGCAGCGTGGGATCGTTGTACAGCAGCGAGGCGCTGGGCACGGCGGCATGTCCCTTGGCGACGAAGAAGTCCTGGAATCGACGGCCGATCTCAGCAGCTTTCATGGGTGCCTTTCCCTCGTGATGCTCAGGGGTGGGACCCGCACCGTGCGTGGTCCGCGGACAAGATTACCGCGAACAGGCGAACCGCCCTTGCCGCAGCCCTTTCCCCGCAGCGATCAGGCCGGCGACGGGCCGTCTGCTCACTGTTCTGGGGGGTCTGAGGCGAGGATCGAGCGGATCGTCTCGAGCCTGGTGGCGATCGACTCCTCGTTGCCGTGGTCGGTCGGTTCGTAGTAGCGAACACCCGCGAGGTCGTCGGGCAGGTACTGCTGGGGGGCCACGCCGTGCGGCCAGTCGTGGGCGTAGCGGTAGCCGACTCCGTGGCCGTAATCGGATGCCGTCGCGTAGTGGGCGTCGCGCAGGTGGGCCGGGACGGGTCCGGTCCGGCCGGCACTCACGTCGGCCAGGGCCCTGTCGACGGCCGTGACCACGGCGTTCGACTTGGGGGCGGTGGCCGCCGCGATGGTCGCCTGGGCCAGGTTGATGCGGGCCTCGGGCATGCCGATGAGCTGCACGGCCTGCGCCGCCGCCACGGCGGTCTGCAGGACGCTCGGCGCAGCCATGCCGACGTCCTCGCTGGCCAGGATGATGAGCCTGCGCGCGATGAAGCGCGGGTCCTCCCCCGCCTCGATCATGCGTGCCAGCCAGTGCAGTGCGGCGTCCGGGTCGGAGCCGCGCACCGACTTGATGAAGGCGCTGATGACGTCGTAGTGCTGGTCACCGTCCTTGTCGTAGCGCACGGCCGCCCTGTCGACCGAGGCGGCGAGGATCTGGGCGGTTATCTGCCCGGTGTCCCGGGCGGTGGCCCCGGCGGCGGCCTCCTCCAGGTAGGTGAGCACCCGGCGGGCGTCCCCACCGCTCAGGCGCAGCAGGTCCTCGCGCGCCTCCTCGGTGATCGTGTAGTGCCCGCCGTCGGGGGTGCGCAGCCCGCGCTCGGTGCTCAGCGCCCGGTCGACGAGTTCGTTGATGTCCTCGGCCGACAGCGGCGTGAGGGTCAGCAGCAGTGAGCGGGACAGCAGCGGCGAGATGACCGAGAAGGACGGGTTCTCGGTGGTCGCCGCGATGAGGGTGACGATGCGGTTCTCGACGGCCGGCAGCAGGACGTCCTGCTGGGCCCTGCTGAACCGGTGGACCTCGTCGACGAACAGAACGGTGGGCCTGCCGCGGGCCAGTTCCCGGCGCGCGACGTCGAGTTCGCGGCGCACGTCCTTGACACCGGCGGTGACCGCGGAGAGCTCGACGAACCGGCGGTTGGTGACGTGCGAGACGACCGAGGCGATCGTCGTCTTGCCGACACCGGGCGGCCCCCACAGGAAGACGCTCATCGATGCGGTGCCCTCGACCAGCCTGCGCAGCGGTGAGCCGGGGGCGAGCAGCTGCTTCTGGCCGACGATCTCGTCGAGGGTGCGGGGGCGCATGCGCACCGCCAGCGGCGCGTCGGGGTTGACGGCGTCGCCCAGCGAGCCGCCCAGACCGTGGGACTGGTCGGCGGGCGTCACCGTTCCGAACAGGTCCTCGCTCACACCCCGACCTTAGCGCCGGGGCGCGACGCCCCCGGAAGGAGCACGACCGCTCAGTCCCCGGGCGTCTTCTCCCCTGTCTTGCCGGCCGGCTTGGCGTCGACGCCGGCCTCGCGGCGCTGGGCCGGGGTGATCGGGGCCGGGGCGCCGGTCAGCGGGTCGTAGCCGTTGCCCGTCTTCGGGAAGGCGATGACGTCGCGGATCGAGTCGAAGCCGCCGAGCAGCATGACGAGACGGTCCCAGCCGAAGGCGATGCCGCCGTGCGGCGGGGCGCCGAACCGGAACGCGTCGAGCAGGAAGCCGAACTTGCGCTGGGACTCCTCCGGCGACAGGCCCATCACCTTGAAGACCCGCTCCTGGACGTCGCGGCGGTGGATACGGATCGAACCGCCGCCCACCTCGTTGCCGTTGCACACGAAGTCGTAGGCGTAGGCGAGCGCCTGGCCGGGGTCGGTGTCGAAGGTTTCCATGCACTCGGGCTTGGGGCTGGTGAAGGCGTGGTGCACGGCAGTCCACGCGCCCTCGCCGACCGCCACGTCACCCTCGGCCCGGGCCTGGGAGGCGGGTTTGAACAGCGGGGCGTCGACGACCCAGCAGAACGCCCAGTCGGCGGGGTCGTACAGCCGGCAGCGCCTGCCGATCTCGAGGCGGGCGGCGCCGAGCAGTTCCTGGGAGCTGGTGCGCTCGCCGGCGGCGAAGAAGATCGCGTCGCCGGGCCGGGCCCCGACGGCCTCGGCGATGCCGGCCTTCTCGTGCTCCGCGATGTTCTTGGCGACGGGGCCGCCGGGGGTGCCGTCGTCGGCGATCGTGATGTAGGCCAGGCCCTTGGCCCCGCGCTGCTTCGCCCACTCCTGCCAGGCGTCGAACTGGCGGCGCGGCAGCGAGGCCCCGCCGGGCATGACGACGGCGCCGACATAGGGCGCCTGGAAGACGCGGAAGGGCGTGTCGGCGAAGAACTCGGTGACCTCGGTGAGCTGCAGGTCGAACCGCAGGTCGGGCTTGTCGGAACCGTACTTGTCCATCGCCTCGTGCCAGCTGATGCGCGGCACCGGGGTGACCATCTCGTAGCCGATGAGCCGCCAGCAGGCCTTCATGACCTCCTCGCCGAGGGTCATGACGTCGTCCTGGTCGACGAAGCTCATCTCGATGTCGAGCTGGGTGAACTCCGGCTGGCGGTCGGCTCGGAAGTCCTCGTCCCGGTAGCAGCGGGCGATCTGGTAGTACCGCTCCATGCCGGCCACCATGAGCAGCTGCTTGAACAGCTGGGGGCTCTGCGGCAGGGCGTACCAGGACCCGGGCGCCAGGCGGGCGGGCACCAGGAAGTCGCGGGCCCCCTCCGGGGTCGACCGGGTCAGGGTCGGGGTCTCGATCTCGACGAAGTCGTGTTCGGCCAGCACCGAGCGGGCCGCCTGGTTCACCTTGGAGCGCAGGGCGAGGGCGTCGTGCATGCGGGGGCGGCGCAGGTCGAGGTAGCGGTACCTCAGGCGGGCGTCCTCGCCGACGGTGGAGTGCTCGTCCAGCGGGAATGGCAGCGGCGCAGAGGGGTTGAGGACCTCGAGCTCGCTGATGTTGACCTCGATCTCGCCGGTCGGCATGTCGGGGTTCTCATTGCCCTCGGGGCGGTGCTCGACGACACCGGTCACGGCGATGCAGAACTCGTTGCGCAGCTCGTGCGCCCCCGAGTTCGCCAGCACCTCGTCCCGGACGACGACCTGGGCGATGCCGCTGGCGTCACGCAGGTCGATGAACGCCACCCCGCCGTGGTCGCGCCGGTGGGCGACCCAGCCGGCCAGGGTGACGGTCTTGCCTTCGTCGGATGCGCGCAGGCTGCCCGCTTCACGAGTTCGGATCACGATGTATTCCCTTCTGCGCCGCCGCATGGACGGTACGGCGGCCGGGGCCATTCTTCCACGAATGAACCCGCGGCGGCCGACCCGACCGGTGGTTGGTTCAGAAGACCTCGGGGAACCAGTCCCGTACCTTCTCCTGGATGGCCTTGTTGCCCGCCGAGCGGGCGTGGTGGGTGAGGATCCAGTCGCGGATGGAGCCTCCGGAGGCCTCGTCGACCCTGGCCTGAGCGGCCTGCGGGTCGCGCAGCACCTCCTCGAGCATGTCGGCGGCCTCCTCCTCTGAGCCGTACAGGTACGGGTAGGCGTCCGGGACGACGCCCTTGACCCACTCGCGGCGCGGCAGGACGCCGACGACCCCGGCCAGCAGCGCCTCGAGGTACTCCAGCGAGTAGGCCTCCTCGCGGGCGGTCGACAGGAAGGCGGTCATCTGGGACAGCGACTCCCAGTAGTTCTCGCGCCGGCCGAAGACCGGACCGACATGGGTCCACGAGTGCGAGCTCATGCGCATCGCGGCCATCGAGACGAGTTCGCGCTCGGCCAGGCTGGCCTCCATCCGCAGCTCCATGCGGGTGGCGACCTCGGCGACGATCGCCATGAAGACCCTGGGCTGCTTGTCCTCGGAGACGTGAATCGTCGGGTACAGCACAGTGGGGATCTCGGCGCCTCGGTGCGGCTGGACGAGGTCGTCCCGGACCCCGGGGTAGAACCACGAGATGGGCGCCTTCTCCCGGATGGCGGGGCTGCCCCAGCGGTGGCACAACTCGGTGACCTCGCTGGCGGTGCGTTCGCCGGCGCACAGGGTCGGGAAGAGCGCATAGCTCAGGCCGAGAGCGGCGAAGTTGACCCTGTGGTGGTAGTGCCGCGGGGGCAGCCACTGCAGGTTCATGATCTTGGGTTCGGCGCCGTGCCGGTGCAGTATCTGGAAGCTGCCGACGCTGTCCATGACGTCGAGGTTGATGACCAGGTCGGAGACCGGGTCGAGGCTCGTGATGCGCTTGACCTCGAAACCCTTGGCCTTCATGTCCTCGTAGCCGACCAGGCAGGACTCGGGGAAGATCTTCAACAACCGTTCGACGAGGGCGCCCCCGCTGCCCCTCGCGGCAAGATTGCCCTCCTCGTCGACCAGTTTCTCGTCGACCAGCGCGCCGTACTTGATGGCGATCGTCATTGTTTCTGCACTCCGTTGTCGCGATGGCCCGAAGGCCCGGTGGATGGCGGAACGAGCCCCGCCCCGGAGAGGACGGGCCGCCTGTACCGCCTCGCGTGCCGACGCCCATTGGCGGCACGCGGTGACCAGACCCACTGTAGAGCCGACGGACAGTGACCTGCCAGCCGCCCCGGTCTACTCGTGGGTCTCGGTCGCCCTCACCTGGGCGTCCAGGTCATCGGGGGCCAGGTCGGCGTCGGCGAACTCCTCGGTGAGTGGCAACGCCACGTGCAGGTCGGTGCCGAGGCAGACCTCGACCAGGCCCCGGTCGAGGACGAAGTCCATGACGTGCCCGCCACGGCTGCGGGAATCGTCGACGAAGTGCACGTGGCACCCGGCGACGTTGATGCCCTGCTCGAACAACGGCGTCCGGAACCCCACCATCACGCCCCCGGTCCGCTCGTGCCGTACGACGGCCTCACCGGCCGTGGCCTCGGCCATGGGCCGGTAGGGGCGCTCCTGGCGCCGGACCGTGCGGGTGCTCACCCACTCGAACTCGCCGGTGATGCGCAGCGCGTACAGGTAGTTCGTCGAGATCATCAGCTGGTCGATGATCTCGTGCAGCTGGGCCCTGGTGGTCGCCCCGTTGATCTCGCGGGAGACGTTCGGGACGAAGTTGGTGACGGTGGCGAAGGGGGTGCGGTCCTCGAGGCGGGCCCGGCTGACGCCGCCGTCGGCCCGCATCCGCCAGGGAACCGAGTCGATGATGATCATCTCGCCGTCCAGCCCCTGGAAGGTGCCGATGCCGAAATTCCCGTGGCCGAGCAGCTCGGCCAGCGTCATCTCGCCCTCGTACACGCCGTCGAGCAGGGCGCTCATGAGGCTGGTCTGGAAGACCTCGTGGCGCACCACGTGGTGACGCAGGTCCTGTCCGCTGCTCATCGCCGGCACCTGATCCTGAGGGCTCACTCGGCCGGCAGGACGCGCGGGTGCAGGTCGGCCTCGTCCGGCATCCAGTCTCCGGCATCGGCCGGCTGCTGGTCGCCGGACCGGATGTCCTTGACCTCGCCGACGATCGGGCCGAACCAGACGAACGGGATGCCGCGGCGGTCGGCATGGCGGATCTGCTTGCCGTACTTGTCCGCCTTCGGCGCGACCTCGGTGGGGATGCCCCGGGCACGCAGGGCGGCCGCCACGTCGAGAGCCTGGTCGCGGGTCTGCTCGGAGTCGACGGCCACGAGCACGCAGGTGGGCACGGGGCGCGAGACGACGAACTGCTTCCTCGCCAGCAGGGGTCCGAGCAGCCGGGTGACGCCCAGCGAGATGCCGACGCCCGGGTAGCTGGTGCGGCCGTCGGAGGCGAGGGAGTCGTAGCGGCCGCCGGAACTGATCGACCCCATCTGTTCGAAGCCGACGAGTTCGGTCTCGTAGACGCAGCCGGTGTAGTAGTCCAGGCCGCGGGCGATGGACAGGTCGGCGCAGATGCGGCCGGGAACGCGCTTGTTCGCCTCGACCACGAGGGCGGCGAGTTCTGCCAGTCCCTCGTCGAGCAGGTCGCCGGTGACTCCCAGGGCACGGACCTGGCCGACGAAATCCGTGTCGTCGCTGCGGATGGTGGCCAGCTGCACGCACTTGTCGGCGACCTCGGCGCTCAGGCCCAGCTCGCTGACCAGCAGCTCGGCGGTGGCCTGCGCGCCGATCTTGCCGTACTTGTCGACGACCTGCAGGACGGCCAGTGTGTCCTCGATGCCGAGGCCGCGGTAGAAGCCCTCGGACAGTTTGCGGTTGTTGACGTGCATGAGGACGGGCGGCAGACCGATCCGCTCGTGCAGCGTCTCGAGGGCCTCGAGCATGACCAGTGGGGCCTCGACGTCATGGTGGGACGCGAGGGACCCCTGGCCGAGGATGTCGATGTCGGCCTGGGTGAACTCGCGGTATCGGCCCTCCTGCGGCCGCTCCCCCCGCCAGACCTTCTGGATCTGGTACCTGCGGAACGGGAACTGCAGGCTGCCCGAGTGCTCGAGCACCCAGCGGGCCAGCGGAACGGTCAGGTCGAAGTGCAGCCCCAGTTCGTCCTTGTCGGCCTCGTCTGCGTGCAGACGGCGCACGACGTAGACCTCCTTGGTGATCTCGCCCTTGCGGGACAGCTGCGTCAGGGGCTCGACGGCGCGGGTCTCGATGCTGCTGAACCCGTGCAGTTCGAAGGTCTCGCGCAGGGTGTCGAGGACGGTCTGCTCGACGATCCTCTCCTCGGGCAGGAACTCCGGGAATCCGGACAACGGCTTGGGACGTGCCATCAGTTGAGCGCCTCCAGGTAGGCATCGGTCAGGTATGGGTTGTCGGCCAGTTCGGTGGCCATCGTGCTGAACGGACCGTGGCCCGGCAGCACGTGGACCTGGGGCGGCAGGGCCCGGACGACGTCGCGCAGGCTCGCGCGCATCGTCGGGTCGTCACCGCCGGGCAGGTCCGTGCGACCGATGCTACCGGCGAAGAGCACGTCCCCGGTGAACGCGATCTCCTGCTCGCCGGTACTCGTGCGCAGCAGCACGGACCCGGGTGTGTGACCGGGCGCGGGCAGAACGGTGAAGGTGAGGCCGCCGATCAGCAGCGGGCGGCTGGGTTCGTACGTCTCGACGCGCCGTGGCTCGGACAGCGGTTCGGGGAGCAGGTCGGTGAGCTGACCGGCCAGCTCGGGCGACAGGGCCGCCTCGGGGCGGGTGAGCAGCATCCGGTCCGCGGCCCCGATGAGAACCGGTGCGTCGTGGTCATCGGCGAGCCCGGCCGCCTCGGCGCAGTGGTCGAGGTGCCCGTGGGTGAGGAGCACCGCGGCCAGCTCCAGGCCGTGCTCGTCGAGGGCGTGCTCGATGGTCGCGGCCGAGCCCACCGGCGCGTCGACCACGACCGCAGACGTACCCCGGTCCGGCGCGAGGAGGTAGCAGTTGTTGCCCAGCGGGCCGGCCACGAAGTAGGCGATGAACACAAACGCCAGCCTATCGGGCAAGATAAGAAGCATGAGCGAAACACCGAGTCCGACCGATCACGGCCGCGTCGATGCCGATGGGACCGTCTACGTGGTCACCTCAGCCGGTGAGCGCCGCGTCGGTCAAGTCCCCGATGTCGGCCCCGACGAGGCCATGGCGTTCTTCGTCCGCCGTTACGAGTCACTGGAGACTGAGGTGAACCTGCTCAAGCAGCGCGTCGCCTCCGGGTCGGTGAGTCCCGAAGAGGCACGCAAGCAGGTAGGGGCCTTGCGCACGAGCATCCTCGAGGCGAACGCGGTGGGTGATCTCGACGCCCTCGCCGCCAGCCTCGACGAGGTGACCCCTGTTCTCGAGACGAAGGCCGCCGAACGCCGTGAGGCCCGTGCCCGCCAGCACGAGGAGACGAAGGCGGCGAAGGAGCAGATGGTGGCCGAGGCCGAGGCCCTGGCCGCGGGGAATGACTGGCGCGGCGGCGTCAACCGCTTCCGCGCCCTGCTGGAGCAGTGGAAGACCCTGCCCCGCATCGACCGGGCGACCGACGACGAGCTGTGGCACCGTTTCAGCTCTGCCCGCACCACGTACACGCGCCGCCGCAAGGCACAGTTCGCGCAGCAGGCCGAACAGCGCGAGGCGGCGCGCCGCACCAAGGAGAAGATCATCGTCGAGGCCGAGAGGCTCTCGACGAGCACCGAGTGGGGTCCCACGGCTCGCGCCTTCCGCGACCTGATGGCCCAGTGGAAGGCCGCGGGGCCGGCCCCGCGCGATGTCGACGACGAGTTGTGGAAGCGGTTCAGGGGACTGCAGGACGTCTTCTTCGACGCCCGCAACGCGGTCTTCCGCGAGCAGGACGCCGAGTTCGCCCAGAACCTGGCCGCGAAGCAGGAACTGCTCGACGAGGCGGAGCGGACGATCCTGCCGGTCACCGATGTCGAGCGGGCCCGCGGCCAGCTCCGTGACTTCCTCGAACGGTTCAACGCCTACGGCAAGGTGCCGCGCGAGGCGATCCGCACCGTCGACAACCGGGTCCGCGCCCTTGAGCAGGCCGTCAAGCAGGCAGCCGACAAGGAGTGGAAGCGCACCGACCCGCAGGCCAGGGAGCGTGCCGCCGGCACGGTGGCGATGCTCGGCTCACAGATCGAGAAGCTGACCGCCCAGGCCGAGTCAGCCCAGGCCAGGGGCGAGGAGCGGAAGGCCGAGCAGCTGCGCGAGTCGATCACCACCTACCAGGGCTGGCTCGACCAGGCGCAGAAGACGCTCGACGAGTTCAGCGCCTGACCGCGCGGCGGCCTGTTCCGCCTCGGGCGGCGGTGCCGTCCGTGCCCGCGTGCGTCACTGCTTGAGGCGGTAGGCGTCGTAGACCCCCGATACCTTGCGGATCGTCGACATGACGTGGTGCAGGTGCACCGGGTCGCTCGACTCGAAGGTGAGCTTGATCCTGGCCAAGTGGTCCTTGGTGACGTTGACCGTCGCCGAGGTGATGTTGACCTGCTGGTCGGCCATGGCCCTGGTGATGTCGGCCAGGGTGCCGGGACGGTCGAGCGCCTCGACCTGGACACTGACCAGATAGCCGCTCGAGACGTCCGGGGCCCAGCTGACCTCGACGATGCGTTCGGGGTGAGTCAACAGGTTCGCGGCGTTCGTGCAGTCACGACGGTGCACCGACACGCCGTTCTCCCGGGTGATGAAGCCGAGGATCTCGTCGCCGGGCAGCGGCGTGCAGCACTTGGCGAGCTTGACCCACATGTCGGGGTCCCCCTCGACGACGACCCCGGTCGTGCCCTTGCCGACTCGGCGGCGCCGCCGCCCGTCGGCGTTGGGGATGATCGCCGCCTCCTCGAGGCTCTCCTGCACGGTCTCCTCGAGACCGCCCTCGGCCGCGATGAGACGGGCGACGACCCCGGGAGCCCCCACGTTGCCCTCGCCGATCGCCGCGTACAGCGAGTCGACGTCGGGCAGCCGGAAGCTGTCCGCGACCTCGGTGAGGTGCTCGATGGTGAGCAGCCGCTGCATCGGCACTCCGGCGCGGCGCAGCTGCTTGGCGAGCGCGTCCTTGCCCTGGTCGATGGCCTCCTCGCGCCGTTCGCGGGTGAAGTAGGCCCGGATCTTGCTCTTGGCCCGGGGGCTGACGACGAAGTTCAGCCAGTCCCGGCTCGGACCGGCGTTCTCGGCCTTCGACGTGAGGATCTCCACCAGGTCGCCGTTGGACAGTTTCGATTCCAACGGGGCCAGCTTGCCGTTGACGCGGGCGCCGATGCAGTGGTGACCCACCTCGGTGTGGATCGAGTAGGCCAGGTCGACGGGTGTGGAGCCCTGCGGCAGGGCCAGCACGTCGCCCTTCGGCGTGAAGACGTAGACCTCGGTCGTGGCCAGTTCGAAGCGGAGGGTGTCGAGGAACTCCTCCGGGTCCTTCTCCTCCCTCGTCCACTGGTTCAGCTGGTGCACCCAGGCCAGATCCGTGCCCTCGGGGTCGACGTCGCCGTTGCGCTTGTTCGGGTCCTCCTTGTACTTCCAGTGGGCGGCGACGCCGTACTCGGCCCGGCGGTGCATGTCGTGGGTGCGGATCTGGAACTCGACCGGGTGCATTCCCGGACCCATGACCGTCGTGTGCAGTGACTGGTACATGTTGAACTTCGGCATGGCGATGTAGTCCTTGAACCTGCCGGGCAGCGGGTTCCAGTGGGTGTGGATCACACCGAGCGCCGCATAGCAGTCGCGTACCGTGTCGACGAGAATGCGCAGGCCGACGAGGTCGTAGATGTCGTTGAAGTCCCGCCCCCGCACGACCATCTTCTGGTAGATCGAGTAGTAGTGCTTCGGCCGGCCGTAGACGACGGCCTCCAGCCCGGATTCGGTGAGATAGCCCTTGACCAGGTCGATGACCTCGCGCAGCTGTTGCTCGCGTCGGGGAGCCGCCTGGGCGACGAGACGGACGATCTCGTCGTACACCTTGGGCTGCAGGATCGAGAAGCACAGGTCCTCGAGCTCCCACTTGATGGCGTTCATGCCCAGCCGGTGGGCCAGCGGCGCATAGATCTCGAGCGTCTCGCGAGCGATGCGGTTCTGCTTGTCGGGGCGGAGGAAACCCAGGGTGCGCATGTTGTGCAGCCGATCCGCCAGCTTGATGACGAGGACGCGGATGTCGCGGCTCATCGCGATGACCATCTTCCGGATGGTCTCGGCCTTGGCCGAGGCGCCGTACTGGACCTTGTCGAGCTTGGTGACACCGTCGACCAGCGCGGCGATCGTCTCGCCGAAGTCGGCGGTGAGCTGGTCCAGCGTGTAGCTGGTGTCCTCGACGGTGTCGTGCAGCAGGGCCGCGCAGAGGGTGGGCTCGGTCATGCCCAGCTCGGCGAGGATCGTGGCGACGGCCAGCGGATGCGTGATGTACGGGTCGCCGCTCTTGCGCGTCTGGCCTCGGTGGTAGTGCTCGGCGGTGCGGTAGGCCTTCTCGAGGATGGCCAGGTCGGCCCGCGGATGGTTCGCCCGGACGACCGAGAACAGCGGATCGAGCACGGCCAGCTGCGGGTTCTTGGTGTTCGAGCCGAGACGTGCGATGCGCTGGCGCATCCGCCGCCTGGGCTGCTCCGGCCCCGAGTTGACGCGCGCCAGGGCAGCCGCCGAGGTGGGAGAGGCGGGCGCCCCGCCCTTGCCCGTGCCGTAGGGCCCGTAGACTCCATCATCCGTCATCGCGGTAAGCCCCTTCGCTGTCCTGGTGCGCCAATCTTAGTGCGGGCGCGCACGGTTCAAGCGCACCCACGCAACAGTGGGGGCGAGGTATCGCCCGCCGGGGCCATCGTGTCGGGCCGTCCCGGGGCGCGTCGCACGGGAAGGAGGCTTAGAAGGTCAGCAGCGAGGAGAACGACTCGACGCCCTGCCGCGCCAGGTGTTCGCGTCCTCCCAGACCACTGAGCTCCAGGACCGTCTCGGTGTGGGTCAGGACCGCCCCCTCGCGCAGCACGAGCCGGGCCGCCGCCCCGAGGGTGCCGCCGGTGGCCAGGAGGTCGTCGATGAGCAGGACGCGCTGGCCCGGCTCGAGGGCGTCCTGGTGGATGCTCAACGTGCTGGAGCCGTACTCGAGCTCGAAGCTCTCCTCGTAGACGGCCGCCGGCAGCTTGCCGGGCTTGCGGATCGGCACGAAACCGATCCCCAGGGCGACAGCGATCGGCGAACCGAACAGGAAGCCGCGCGAGTCGACGCCCGCCACGACGTCGATCGTGCCGGGGATCTGGTTGATGAGCTCGTCGATCGTCGCGCCGAGGCCGGCCGGATCGCCCATGAGAGGGGTGATGTCTCGGAAGATGACGCCTGGTTTGGGGAAGTCAGGGACGGTACGGATGAGAGACTCGATGCGTTCGAGCCGGGCCTGATTCGCTGCCATCGGTCACTTCTTTCGCTGGGCACGGGTGGTACGGGCCGGCTGGGCGCGTCCGGCGGAGTTCTTCGAGCCGAGTGGCCTGTCGGGCCCCTCCTCGGAAGTCACCGGGACCGGGCCGGTGATCACGGTGGCCGGGTCGGCCGTCTCGTCGACCTCGGTCGTGGCGATCTGGACCCTGGCCTTGGCCCGTCGCGCGCGCTTGGCCAGGTTGGCGCGGTGCTTGACCATGTCGGGTTGGCGTTCACGCAGCTGGCTGAACAGCGGCGTGGCGATGAACAGCGAGGAGTAGGCCCCGGCCACCATGCCGAGAAGCAGCGCCAGGCCGAGGTCGGCCAGTGGACCGTCGCCGCCCATGAACACCACGCCGGCGATCAGCAGGGCCAGCACGGGCAGGACGCCGAGCAGTGTCGTGTTGATCGACCGGACGAGCACGTCGTTGATCGCGGTGTTCGCGGCATCGGAGAAGGTGCGGTTCTGCTTGGTGATGTTCACCGTCTTCTCGCGCACCTTGTCGAAGACCACCACCGTGTCGTAGAGCGAGTAGCCGAGGATCGTGAGCAGCCCGATGAGGGTCGCGGGCGTGAAGGTGAACCCGATGAGGGCGTAGAGGCCGACGGTGACGATCAGGTCGTGGGCCAGGGCGAGCAGGGCCGACACCGACATCCGCCAGTTCCTGAAGAAGATCCAGATCATCACGCCGACCAGGACGAGGAAGACCACCAGTGCCTGAATGGCCTTCACCGTGATCTGGGAGCCCCATGACGGGCCGATCAGCTGGTAGGTGACGTCATCGGAGGTGACACCCTCCTCCTGGCCGGCCAGCGCCTGTCGCAGCTGGACGACCTCCTCGGTCGACAGGCTGCGGGTCTGGACGCGGATGGAGTTGTCGCCGACGGTGGTCACCTGGGCGCCTGAGACGTCGGGAACACCCGAGTCGATGACGGTGCTGCGGACCTGGCTGACCGTGTCGTCGCCGACCTGGGAGACCGGGACGGTGAAGACCGAGCCACCGGTGAACTCGATACCGAGGTTGAGCCCCCGGACGGCGACGGCCAGCAGCGAGATGAGGATCAGCGCGATCGAGATGGCGTACCAGAGCCTGCGCCGGCCGACGAAGTCGATGGCGAACTGGCTGGTGTAGAGCTTGTGGAAGAAGCCACTGCCGGAGGCCTTCTCCTGCTCGGACGCCTGCGGCCCGGGGGTTGCAGCGGTGGTACTCATCACGACTCCTTCGAATCGTCGGCGGACCGGTCCCCGTCATCCCCCGTGGCCGCCGGGGCGCCACCGCGGGCACGGCGCAGGCCGGTGAGTGAGGCGCGGCTGACCCCCAGGTGTTCCGGCTCGAAACCGCTGAAGCGCTTGCCCTGGCCGAAGAAGGCGGTGCGGCCCAGCAGCGTGACGAGCGGATGAGTGAAGAAGAAGACGATGAACAGGTCGATGCCGGTCGTCACGCCGAGCGTGAAGGCGAAACCCTTGACCGTGCCCATCGCCAGGATGAACAGCACGACGGCGCTCAGCAGCTGGACGGCGTCGGCCATGGCGATGGTGCCGCGGGCCTTCGTCCAGCCGCTCTGGATCGAGTGCCGCAGGGAGTACCCGTCGCGGATCTCGTCCCGGATGCGTTCGAAGTAGACGATGAACGAGTCCGCCGTCACGCCGATGGCCACGATCGCGCCCGCGATGCCCGGGAGGTTCATGGCGAAACCGACGGCCGTGCCGAGCAGCACCAGCGTGGCCCAGGTGACGACGGCGGCCGCGATGAGCGAACCGGCCACCACGATGCCGAGGCCGCGGTAGTACACGAAGCTGTAGAGCAGGACGAGTCCCAGGCCGACGGCTCCGGCGATGAGGCCCGCGGTCAACTGGTCGCCGCCGAGGGTCGGCGAGACGGTGTTGACGCTGGAGACGTCGAAGGCGATCGGCAGGGCGCCGTACTTGAGCTGGTTGGCCAGCGTCGTGGCGGTCTCCTGGTTGATGTTGCCGCCGCTGATCTGCGCGGAGCCGGAGACGATGGCCTCGGAGACCTGCGGGGCAGAGATGACCTCGCCGTCGAGGACGATGGCGAACTCGTTGAGCGGACTCTGCTGGGTGGCCAGGTACGTGGTGGCCTGGCCGAACTCGTCTGCCCCGGTCTCGTCGAAGTCCAGGTTGACCACCCAGGAGACCTCGTTCTGGGGGACGCCGGCGGTGGCGTCGGTGACGTTCTCGCCGGAGATGAGCACCGGGCCCAGCAGGTACTTGTACTGGCCGTCCTCGCTGCAGGCGAAGAGGGGCTGGTCCTCGACGTCCGGCGTGGCCTGGTCGCAGTCCCACGACGCGAAGTCCGTGTAGTCCTGCTGGCTGGGCGTCCAGTTCAGCCGGCCCTCGAAGTCGGCCGGACCGGAACCGGCGGCGGTGGGTCGCTCGGTCGGGGCCGGTGAGGGGGAGGTCGGCAGTTCGGGCAGGACGCGTCCGGCCGGGCTCTGCGCGCTGCTGGGCTCGCCGCTCCCCTGGTCCGACGGCGCCGACTCATCGGCCGAACCGGTGTCCTGGGCACCGTCGGACTCGCCCTCCGTGCCGCTCTGCCCATCCGACGCGGGTTGCTGCGCGACGGCGCTGTAGTCCATGTAGTAGACGTTGCGGAACGCCAGCCTGGCCGTCGTACCGACGAGGTCGACGAGCTCGTCGCCACTCACGTTCGGCACGGAGACCTCGATCTGGCGGTCGCCCTGGAGAGTGACCGAGCTCTCGCCGACGCCGAGCGAGTCGACCCGGTTCTGGATGATCGTGCGGGCGGTCTCCATGTTCTCCTGGCTCGGGGTGGAGCCGTCGGCGTCATTCCTGGCCGTCAGGGTGATGGTGGTGCCGCCGCGCAGGTCCAGGCCCAGCCGTGGGGTCCATGAATCGGTCAGCGCCATCATCACGTAGAGCAGGACGACGACCAGGCCGAAGGCCCCCAGCCGCTTCCAGGGGGAGAAGTGTGTGGTGTTTCGAGCGGCCATTGATCAGGCTCTCCAGGGTTCGTGTCAGGTCAGTTCTTGTCGTCGTCACCGGCCACGGCGGCGCCGTCGGCGGCCTCCGTCGTCGTGCCGTCGTCGACGGCGTCCTGGGCATCACCGGACCGGTCCTGCTCGGTGCCGATGGGCTCGACGTCATCGGCCTCGCCGGCCTGCGCCGGCTGCCCCTCGCCACTGGCGGGTTCGGCGCTGGGATCGCTGGGCGCCTCGTCGGCGGAGGGCTCCTGGTCCTCGGCGATGTCATCGGCGAACTCGAACTCCTCGTCCTCGGGCTTGACGACCCTGCTGATCGCCTGCTTGAGGACGGTGATGTCGACGCCGGGTGCCAGCTCGATGACCGCCTGGTTGTCCCCGGTGGCGCGGACGGTGCCGAACAGGCCGCTGGTGAGCATGACGCGGGTGCCCTCGCCCATCTGGTTGAGCATTTCTCGCTGCTTCTCCATCTGCTTGCGCTGGGGACGCATCACCATGAAGTACATGAGGGCGAACATCACCACGATCATGATGATGAGATAGGAGCTACTCATTGCAATCCTCACTTAGTCGAGCCGTGCCCGGCATGGCACGCCGTGGCGAGTTTACCGGCTCGGTCCAGCATCACAGGACCGTGGCACGGCCTGCGAGCCGATTCCGGACGAATGTGCCCAGGAGCGCTCTCAGGAGAACAGGTCGTCCCCCGCCCCCTGGGGCGGGGTCAGCCCCAGATGGGCCCAGCCGGCGGCGGTTGCGACCCGCCCGCGGGGGGTGCGCATGATGAAGCCCTTGCGCACGAGGAACGGTTCAGCGACCTCCTCGACGGTCTCGGTCTCCTCGCCGACACTGATCGCCAGCGTCGACAGCCCGACCGGGCCACCACCGAACTTGAGGCAGATCGACTCGAGCACTCCCCTGTCGAGCCTGTCGAGACCCAGCTCGTCCACCTCGTAGAGCTCCAGCGCGGCCCGGGCCAGTGTCGCGGTCACCTCGCCCCCGTTGTTGACCTGGGCGTAGTCGCGCACGCGACGCAGCAGACGGTTGGCGATGCGCGGCGTGCCGCGGGAGCGCGAGGCGATCACCTGGGCGGACTCGTCGTCGAGGCTGAACCCGAGCTTGTCCGCCGAGCGCTGCGCGATCTGCGCCAGGTCCTCGGTCTCGTAGAAGTCGAGCTGCGCGGTGAACCCGAAACGGTCGCGCAGCGGGCCCGGGAGCAGGCCGGCGCGCGTCGTCGCGCCGACGAGCGTAAACGGCGGGATGTCGATCGGGATGGCCGTTGCGCCCGGGCCCTTGCCGACAACGACGTCGACCCGGAAGTCCTCCATGGCGAGATACAGCATCTCCTCGGCCGGACGCGACATCCGGTGGATCTCGTCCAGGAAGAGCACCTCGCCGGTGACCAGCCCGGACAGGATCGCCGCCAGATCGCCGGCGTGCTGGATCGCCGGACCGGAGGTGATGTGGAGCGGCACACCCATCTCGGCGGCAATGATCATCGCCAGCGTCGTCTTGCCCAGGCCGGGGGGCCCCGAGAGCAGGACGTGGTCGGGGACGGCACCGCGGTGCCTGGCTGCGGCCAGGACGAGACCGAGCTGCTCGCGGACGCGCGGCTGGCCCTCGAACTCCGACAGGGTGGAGGGACGCAGCGCCGCCTCGGCGGCCCGCTCGGCGGGCTCGGCCTGAGGACTGACCGGTGAGTACTCCATGATCAGTCCAGCCTAGAGCCAGGAACGGCGAGCGGGAACGCCGACACCGCCGATCGGCGCCCGCCTCGCGGCGCACGACCGCACGTGCCGCTCATGCGCGAACTCGTCGGAACCGCGCTCATGCGCGGGCCAACGACGCGAGGGCGGCCTTCATGAGGACCGAGACCGACGGCGCCGGCTCGGATCCGGCGAGCTCGGCAACCGATTCGATGGCGGCCTCGGCGTCCCGGCTGGACCAGCCGAGCGACTCCAGGCCCTCGCGAACCTGCTCGCGCCACGGCTCCGCCTCCGGGGTCTGGGGCGCCGGGACGTCCTGGACACCGAGCGCCGCCACCTTGTCCTTGAGCTCGAGGACGATCTTGCGGGCGCCCTTCGGGCCGATACCCGGCACCTGCGTGAGCTGGCCGATGTCCTCGGCCCGCACCGCGGCGGCCAGCTGGGCCGGGCTCAGCACACTGACGATGGCCAGCGCCAGTTTCGGCCCGACGCCGGAGGCCGACAGGCACAGGGCGAAGCACTCACGCTCGTCACGGTCGGCGAACCCGTACAGGCTCATCTCGTCCTCGCGGACGATCATGACGGTGTGCAGCAGGGCGTCGCCGCCGATGCGCAGTGCGGAAACGGTGGCGGGGGTCGTGGCGACGCGCAGCCCGAGCCCGTTCACGTCGACGACGACCCACGTGGCGCCGATGGCTGCGACGGTCCCATGCACCTGTGCGATCACGAGGCCCTCCTCCGCGCCGCAGCCGCGGCGGCCTCGGTGTACCTGGCCTGGACCCCGCCGCGCCACAGGTGCGTGATGGCCAGCGCCACGGCGTCAGCCGCATCGGCGGGTCTTGGGGGTGTGGCGAGTCCGAGGATCCGGGCGACCATGGTTGCGACCTGCTTCTTGTCGGCCCGTCCCGAGCCGGTGATGGTGGCCTTCGCCTCGCTCGGGGTGTGCAGCGCGACGGGCGTGTCGTGCCGGGCGCCGATGAGCATGGCGATGCCGGCGGCCTGCGCGATACCGGTGACCGAGTGCAGATTGTGCTGGGCGAAGACCCGTTCGATCGCCAGGGTCTCGGGGTGGTACGCGTCGTACCACCCCGTGAGGCCCTCCTCCAGCCGCAGCAGGCGGTACTCGTGCGGCATGTCGGGGCTGGTGCGCACCACGCCGACAGCGACGAGCCCGGGGCGGGCACCGGGGCGCCCCTCGACAATGGCCACCCCGCACCGGGTCAGTCCCGGGTCGACTCCCATGACGCGCACTGGCGCTCCTTAGCATCCGGGCCGGGCCGGCCCTGGCACCGGATCCGGCCGGGGGATGGTGAACACCCGCAGCCGGATCCGAACATCAGTTCGAGAACCGAGTGTATCCCGTCCCCGGCCGGGGCCGGGCGGGAACACTCCGGGGCGCTCAGTCCTGCCCGGCGAGCGCCTTCTCGACGGCCTCGGAGTACTCGACGTTGGTGTACACGTTCTGCACGTCGTCGAGGTCCTCGAGGGCGTCGAGGATCTTCTCAAGCTTCGTGGCGTCCTCGGCACTGTCGACCCCCTGGTCGAAGCTGGCGACGAAGCTGACCTCGGCGGAGTCGTAGTCGATGCCGGCGGCCTGGACGGCCTTGCGCACCTCGACCAGGTCGTTCGGGTCGCAGACCAGTTCGAAGACCTCGCCCTGGTCCTGGAGGTCCTCGACGGCCGCGTCGATGGTGGCTTCCAGCACCTGGTCCTCGTCGACGGTGTGCTCGACCGTCTTGCGCCCCTCCTCGACCTGGAAGGTCTTGGGGACCGTGACGATGCCCTTGCGGCTGAACAGGCGCTGCACCGAACCGCCATCGGCCATGGTCGCCCCGTTGCGGGTGACGGCGGTCCGCACATCGGAGACGGCCCGGTTGCGGTTGTCCGTCAGGCACTCGATGAGGATCGCCACGCCGGCGGGCCCGTAGGCCTCGTACATGATCTCCTCGTAGCTGACCGCGTCGGCGCCCTCACCCGAGCCGCGCTTGACCGCGCGGTCGATGTTGTCGTTGGGGACGGAGTTCTTCTTCGCCTTCTGGATCGCGTCGTACAGGGTCGGGTTACCGGTGGGGTCGCCACCGCCCACGCGGGCCGAAACCTCGATGTTCTTGATCAGCTTGGCGAAGAGCTTCCCGCGCTTGGCGTCGATCGCCGCCTTCTTGTGCTTCGTGGTGGCCCACTTGGAGTGACCGCTCATACGCAGATCCCCTCTTGATTGACTCGTTCGTTCCTCATGCTCGGTGACGGGCGCGCCGACTCGGCGGCGCCACAACCTCATCGATTCTACTCACCGCGATGAAGCCGGCGGCAGGATCCGGCCGGACAGCCGTCCGCCAGGCCGGGTCAGCCGGTGCGTTTGGCGAGGAGCTCCTCGTAGCTGCTGGTGCGTCCGTAGACGATGAGGCTCTCGGTGGCCTCGAAACCCATCGAGGCGAAGTAGTCCTTCGCGACCTGCGGCATGACCGTGTCGACACCGATACCGGCGCTCTCCAGGCCGGCCTCGACGAACCCGCGCATCGAGGTGACCATCAACGCGCGGCCGATGCCCTTGCCGTGGCACCAGGGGCACACGCCGATGCGCTCGGTCCACCCCTCCAGGACCTCGTCCTCGTAGGCGCGGTTGATGGCGTAGCCGACGACCCTGCCGTGCGGGGCGTCGGTGTGGCTGGGCTGGGGGCTGTTGACGATGGCCAGCCACGACAGCCTGGCCCGGGCCCCCTCCGAGTCCAGGGAGCGTTCCCAGTCCTCGCGACTCGTCTCGTGGGCCCCGGGGCGCGATGCGAAGGCCTCGTTGTGGGCGGCCCGGGCCTGCTCGGAGTACTTCTCCTCGAAGGGCACGATCGTGACCTCAGGGGGGATGACCAGCTCCGGCAGCTCGGCCCCCGCCAGGTCGCGGTGCATGTCGAACTGCCAGCGTTCCGGGGCCAGGCCGGCGCTCACGATGGAATCGGTCAGGCCGATGCGTTTCTCGTCGACCATCGAACCGATCCACAGCGGACCGGTGCCCTCCTCGTACACGTGCAGGTACCACTGCTCGGCGCGGGAGATGAGCCACAGCGAGAGATTGTGACGGATTCCCTGGTGCCGCCACGCGGGATGGACACCGACGTCGAACCACACCCTGGGCAGCGACAGGTCGCTGAGGTCCGGATGGTTCCAGCCGTAGGCGACGATGCGCCCGCTCTTCTCGCGCCCCACGACCGCATGGTGACTGGCATGGGCGCCCGGCCGGTTCCAGTCGGCCACGAGATCGTCGTAGCCCATGGTCTGCAGGGGGTCGTCGTAGTACTCCATGGCGGCCCGCAGCTCGGCCAGCTCGGGCAGGTCGTCGAAGCTCAGGAAACTCCAGTCGAGGAGGTCATCGACGAAGGTCTCGGCCCACTCCGGAGTCACCGCGCCACCGCCAGGGCCTCGGACAGGGTGAACCTGCCGATGTACAGGGCGGTACCGATGATGGCGCCCTCGATGCCCTGATCGACCATCGCCCGGAGGGCCTGGACGTCCTCGAGTGAGGTGATGCCCCCGGAGGCGACGACCGGCGCGTCGGTGTGGGCGCAGACGGTGGTCAGCAGTTCCAGGTTCGGTCCCGACAGCATGCCGTCCGAGGTGACGTCGGTGACGACGTACCGCGCGCAGCCGGCCGCATTCATGACCTCGAGAGTGTCGAGCAGCTCGCCGCCCTCGGACACCCAGCCGCGGGCCGCGAGCCTGGTGCCGCGCACGTCGAGGCCGATGGCGATGCGATCCCCGTAGCTCGCGATGACCTCGGCGCACCAGCCGGGGTTCTCCAGCGCCGCGGTCCCGATGTTGACCCGGCGGCAGCCGGTGGACAGGGCGCGCTCGAGGCTGGCGTCGTCGCGGATGCCGCCGGACAACTCGACGTCGACGTCGAGCTCGCTGATGAGCCCGGCGAGAAGGTCGGCGTTCGAGCCGCGGCCGAAGGCCGCGTCCAGGTCGACCAGGTGAAGCCAGGTCGTCCCGGCCTCCACCCAGCGCTTGGCGGCCTCGTGCGGGTCGCCGAAGACCTTCTCCGAGCCGGCTACTCCCTGAACCAGCTGGACCGCCTGCCCGTTCTGGACATCGACGGCGGGAAGGAGCTGAAGGGTCTCGCTGTGTTCAATGCTCACGGGAAAACCCTAGCCCACCCGGCCGGCCGGCCCAGGCCCTCGACACAGCGCCGAGCCTCTCAGTGGCTCAGGACCGTTCGACGATGTCGAGCCAGTTGCGCAGCAGCCGGGCCCCGGCCCTTCCGGATTTCTCGGGGTGGAACTGGGTGGAGCAGACCACGCCCCGCTCGACGGCTGCCACGCAGCGATCGCCCCCGTGCTCGACCCAGCTGACGAGCGCGCCCGACGGGGCGCTGTGGGCGGCGTAGGAGTGGACGAAGTAGAAGCGTTCGGCCGCCAGATGGGCGAAGAGCCGGCTGTCGGCGGCCGGCTCGACCACGTTCCAGCCCATGTGCGGCAGGCGGGCGCTGGTCAGCTCGGTGACGGTGCCGTCGAAGACGCCGATGCCCTCACTCACCTGCCCGTGCTCGTCCCCGGAGGCGAACAGCACCTGGTGGCCGACGCAGATCCCCAGCAGCGGACGAGACCGGTCCGCCCAGGACCTGACCAGGTCGGCTCCCCCGCCGGCCCGCAGCTGCGCCATGCAGGCGGCGAACGCGCCGACACCCGGCACGACGAGGCCCTGGCAGTTCTCGAATCCGGTCGGGGACGAGGACAGGTGCACCTGCGCCCCGGCGGCGTCGAGCGCACGGCTGACCGAGTGCAGATTCCCCGAGCCGTAGTCCAGGACGCCGATCAGCGGGCCGGACCCGCTCACAGCGCGCCCTTCGTGCTCGGGATGCCCGTGACCCTCGGGTCGGGTTCGATGGCGGCGCGCAGGGCGCGAGCAACGGCCTTGAACTGGGCCTCGACGATGTGATGCGGCTCGCGGCCGGCCAGCAGACGCAGGTGCAGGCAGATGCCCGCGTTCGAGGCCAGCGACTCCATGACGTGGTAGGTCATCGACCCGGCGTACAGCACCCCGGAGCCCCCGATGCGAGCGGTGACCTGCGACTCGGGTTCGCCGGTGCACACCGTGTAGGACCGGCCGGCGACGTCGACGACCGCCTGGGCCAGCGCCTCGTCGAGGGGGACGAGGGCGTCGCCGAAACGGCGGATGCCCGACTTGTCGCCAAGTGCCTCACGCAGCCCCTGGCCGATGGCGATGGCGGTGTCCTCGACGCTGTGGTGCCCGTCGATCCAGGTGTCTCCGGTGGTGGTGACGTCGAGGTCGATGAGCGAGTGCCTGCTCAGCGCGGTGAGCATGTGATCGTAGAAGCCCACACCGGTGCTGATGTGCGAGGCGCCGGTGCCGTCCAGGTCGAGGCTGACCTGGACGTCGGACTCGCTCGTGACCCGATGGATGCGTGCCGTGCGGCTCATGTTCGTCCTTTCCGGAGACAACGTGCAGCGGGATTCGGGGGTTCTCAGCGGACCAGCACGCCGGGGCGGGCGATGACCGGGCTGATGGCCTCGCGGAAGGCCCTCATCTCGTCCGGCGTGCCGGCGTTGAGCCGCAGGAAGCCCTCGGGGCCGACCTCGCGGATGAGGACGCCGGCGTCCAGGACCTCCTGCCAGACCGCGTGGCGGTCCGCGAACCTGCCGAACAGGATGAAGTTCGCCTGGCTGGGCACGACCTCGAGACCGGCACGCCGCAGCCATTCCTGCAGCTCCTGGCACTCCTGGCGCAGGGCGTCGACCTGGGCGAGCATCTCGTTCCTGTGGGCCAGGGCGACCCTGGCGATGGCCTGGGTCTGCGCGCTCATGTGGTAGGGCAGACGCACGATGCGGCAGGCGTCGACGACCGCCGGAGCCGCGGCGAAGTAGCCGACGCGCCCGCCTGCCAGGGCGAAGGCCTTCGACATGGTGCGCGAGACGATGAGGCGGCCGAAACGGGCGAGCAGGGCCAGCGAGGAGTCCGCGGGGAACTCCGTGAACTCCTGGTAGGCCTCGTCGACCACGACGATGCAGTCGACGCGCTCGCAGATCTCCTCGATCACCTTGACCGGGGTGATGGTGCCCGTCGGGTTGTTCGGCGTCGTGATGAGCAGCACGTCGGGCCGGTGCTCGGCGACGGCCGCCACGACGAGGTCGGCATCGAGCGTGTAGTCGTCCCTGCGGGGCACGGCGACATACCTCGTGTGGGTGTTGCGCGCGTACTCGGGATACATCGAGTAGGTGGGGGTGAAGCTCAGCACCGTGCGGCCCGGGCCGCCGAAGGCCTGCAGGATGTGCGTCATGACCTCGTTGGAGCCATTGGCAACCCAGATGTTCGAACTGGTGAGCCCGAAACCGAGGTAGGCGGCCAGATCGGCGCGCAGCGCCAGGGCCTCGCGGTCGGGGTAGCGGTTGATCGACGCGGTGATCTGATCGATCTGACGGGCCATGTGAGCCCGCACGCGCGCGCTGGGCGGGTACGGGTTCTCGTTGGTGTTGAGCCGCACCGGCACGTCGAGCTGCGGGGCGCCGTAGGGCTGCGATCCGACGAGTTCGGGGCGCAGCGGCAACTCGTCGAGGGTTATCGCCGGGCCCGGGATGCGTGGGGTCTCGCTCATGCCTGCACCTGGCTTCCCGTGCGCGCGGCGATGGCGGCGGCGTGGCCGGGAAGGTTCTCGGCGTGCGCGAACCGCTGGACGCCGTCCCCCAGGTCGGCCAGCGCCTGCGGGGTGTACTCGATGACGTGCACCGACTTCATGAAGCTGCGCGTGGTGAGACCGGACGCGTAGTGGGCCGCTCCCCCGGTCGGCAGGACGTGCGTGGAGCCCGCCGAGTAGTCGCCGAGCGTCACGGGCGCTGAGCCGCCGACGAAGACCGCCCCGGCGTTGCGCACGCGCCGGGCGAGCGCCGCCGCCTCGGCCGTCTGGATCTCCAGGTGCTCGGGCGCGTAGTCGTTGGTGACGGCCAGGCCCTGTTCCATGTCGTCGACGAGCACGACGCCGGACTGCTCGCCGGTCAGCGAGATGCGCAGGCGGTCGGCGGTGTCCAGCCGGGCGACCTGGCCGGCCAGCTCGGCCTCGACGGCTTCGAGCAGCGCCGTCGAGTCGGTGACGAGCACGGCGCCCGCCATGGGATCGTGCTCGGCCTGGCTGATGAGGTCGGCCGCCACGTGGACCGGATCGGCGGTGCCGTCGGCGAGCACGAGGATCTCGGTGGGGCCGGCCTCGGCGTCGATGCCGATGAGCCCGCGCAGATGGCGTTTGGCGGCCACGACGTAGATGTTGCCCGGGCCGGTGACCATGTCGACGCGGCGGCACAGGCCCGGCACGCCGTAGGCGAACATGGCGATGGCCTGGGCTCCGCCGACGGCGTAGACCTCGTCGACGCCGAGCAGCCTGCACACGGCGAGGATGGTCGGGTTCGGCAGGCCCCCGTACTCGGCCTGGGGCGGGGTGGCGACCGCCACCTGGCCGACACCGGCGACCTGGGCCGGCACGACGTTCATGAGGACGGTGGAGGCGAGCGGGGCCAGGCCGCCGGGCACGTACAGGCCGACGCGTTCGACGGGGACCAGGCGGTTGCCGACGACGGCCCCGGGGGCGACCTCGACCTGCCGGTAGGGCTCCTCGGTCTCGACGGTCTCGGCGACGACACGGCGACGACGGATCGACTCCTCGACGGCGGCGCGCAGGGCCGGGTCGAGCCGGTCGAGGGCATCGTCCAGCGCCTCGGCCGGCACGCGCAGCTGCTCGGGCACGACGTGGTCGAACTGCTCGGCGAAACGCAGGAGCGCGGCCTGTCCCTCGTCCCTGACGGCCCGGCACAGGGGCTCGACGGCTGTCAGGGCATGCTCGACGTCGAAGGTGCCGCGCGGCAGCACGGCCGTGTAGTCGTCCAGTCGTCGTCCACGTAGGTCAGTGATCCGCAGCATGGCATCAGCCTAGTCGCGGCCTCCGCCCGGGCGCGCGGCCGCACACGGGCGTGAGACCGCTCCCGCGACGGATCCGGGCCTGGACGATGCCACGCCCGGCCGGCCGTCGGTGGTGGAATGGGACGGTGACCCCTCAGATCTTCATCGGAGCCGGAACGGTCATCAACGTGTCGTCGATCCTCGTCGGCTCGGTCATCGGCCTGCTCATCGGCCAGCGCCTGTCGAAGGAGGCACGCACCGCCATCACCACCGTGCTGAGCCTGGTCGTCATCGTCATCGGCGTCGACTCGGGCATGGACTTCTCCGACGCCGCCCTGGCCGAGGTCGTCGGGGACTTCGGCATGGTCGTCGTCATGCTCAGCCTGGTCGTCGGCACGCTCATCGGGCGGGGGCTGCGACTGCCCGAACGGCTCGACCGGCTCGGCCAGTGGGGCCGGCGCATGGTCATGCGGATGCGCCGCAAGGACCCGGCGCCGGGCGACCGGGACGACCTGGAGGGTTTCGTCACGGCGGTCCTCATCTTCTGTGTCGGCCCGCTGGGTCTGCTCGGGGCCCTGCAGGACGGCCTCGGCAACGGCCCCAGCCAGCTGTGCATCAACGCCGTCCTCGACGGCTTCACGTCCATCGCGCTGGCGTCGACCTTCGGCGCCTCGGTGATGGGTTCGGCCGTCGTGCAGTTCATCTACCTCGGTACGGTCACGTTCATCGGCTACCTCGCCGGCGGCATGCTGCCCGACCCCGAGGTGGCCGCGTTGAACTCCGCCGGCGGCATCATCCTGCTCTCACTGGGGTTCACGATGACCGGCATCAGGAAGCTGCCGGTCGTCGAGGTGCTGCCCGCGCTGGTCCTGGCCCCGGCCGCCGTGTGGGTCATCTCGCTGCTGTGACCACACCGATCCGCCCCACCCGAGCGGGGCAGACTTGAGCCATGACCCGCAGGTCCACCGGGACGCCCGCGACAACGGCCCTCACGAGGGCCGGGGTGGCGTTCACGCTGCACTCGTACGAGCATGATCCCCGGGCCGAGCACTACGGCCTGGAGGGGGCGAGGGCGCTCGGCGTCGAACCGGGCCGCGCCTTCAAGACGCTCGTCGTCGAGCTCGACGACGATCCCCGCCGGCTCGTCACCGCCGTCATCGGCTCGGACCGGCTGCTCGACCTGAAGGCGACCGCCGCGGCGGCTGGGGGCAAGCACGCCGCCCTGGCCAGTCCCGGCCTGGCGCAGCGGGCAACCGGATTCGTCGTCGGCGGGATCTCCCCGTTCGGGCAGAAACGCCGGATGAGAACCTTCATCGACGCCAGCGCGATGGGCTACGAGACCGTTTTCGTCTCGGCCGGCCGCCGCGGGCTGAGCGTCGAACTGAGCCCGGCGGCCCTGCTGACGGCCACCCGGGGCACGTTGGCGGGACTGACCCGCTGACCGGGGATCCTCGCGGCGAGCGCGTGTCAGGCCCCGGTCCGCCCGTCGTCCGGGGCCGGTACCGTCGTGCGCTGGCCGTGCAGGAAGCGCAGCAGGCTGTGACCGCTGCCGGTCCGTCCCTCCTCCGCCCAGCGCGGGGAGTGGTCGTCCTCGCCGTCCCCGGTGGCCCCCTCCTCGGCCCGGGTGCGCGCCCGCCGGTCGTCGCCGTCATGGGTGAGGGAGCTGTAGACGAGCACCGGGATGACGGCCGCGAAGGGCCAGACGACCCAGGCCGTCGGGGTCGTCAGGGCCAGGTCGAAGACGACCGTCTCACCGGCGCCTGCACCGGCCAGGCGGGTGTCGAAGCCGCTCGGCCCGATGATGGCCCCGAAACGTGCCGCGAGGAGCGCACACAGGCCGGCGGCGGCCACGGCGAGGAGGACGACGGGCCATCCCGCGTGCCTGAACCAGTGCCAGGCGAAGAAGCCGAGGACGAGACCGACGACGAGACCGATCATGACGAAGACGGCATCGGGGCTGAAACTCTCCACGGCGGCGTGATTCGTCATCGTGGCGGTGCCGTCGGAGCTGACGGTGACCGACTGCAGCGGTGTCACCACCGACCAGCAGAGCCCGGCCAGGAGACCGAGGACGAGGACGAGCCCCGCGAAGAGGGCGATGAGGACGCCGTCTCGTCTGCTGATGTGCGGGCGCCACAGGCTGACGCGGTGCAGCTCGGAGGCGACCGGCTCGGCGATCGCCTTCTGGGGACCGGTCGTCTCGGTGGAGGCGACGACCGCCGGGACGCGGCCATCCGGCGTGCGCAGCGGTTGCTCACTCATGACGTGCCCCCTCGAGTTCGACGACTCCCACAGGTTAGCCGCACCCGCCGGACCGGGCCGAACCGGTCAGACCGCGATGCAGCCGGGGCCGAGCAGTGCCTTGAGGTCGGCGATGAGCGGCTGCTCGTTGCTGACCCGCAGTGAGTCGCCGAGCCTCATGAGGGTGCTCTTCTGGGGGCCGACCAGCTTGACCCGCACCTCGGTGCCGCCCGGATGGGCGGTGAGCACCTGCCGCAGCTCCTGCACCACCGGCGGGATGCACCGCACGACGGGCATCTGGATCGTCACGGGCCCGTCGGAGCTCATCCGCACGTCCGGCACCGTCAGCTCGTTGGCCTGGATCTCGATGGACTCGTCCTTGTTGGCCACGCGGCCGGTGATGCGCACCACGGTATCGGGCACGAGCTGGGTCAGGCAGGTCTGGTAGACCTTCGGGAAGACGAGGACCTGGACGCTGGCGTCGAGGTCCTCGACGGTGACGGTCGCCCAGAAGGCACCCGACTTGGACTGCCGGCGCTGGACCTGGGTGATCATGCCGCAGATGGTCTCCACCCGGCCGTCGAGCTCGGAGCCGGTCTCGATGAGCGTGCCGATGCCGATCGAGCTCTCGGCGCTGAGCACGTGCTCGAGCCCCTGCAGCGGATGGTCCGAGACGTACAGGCCGAGCATCTCCCGTTCGAAGGCCAGCTTGGTGCGCTTGTCCCAGTCGGGGGTCTCGGGAACGCTGCGGGACAGGCCGGTGTCCGCGGCGTCGCCGCCGCCCATCAGGTCGCCGAAGAGATCGTCCTGGCCGTTGGCCTGGTTGCGTTTGAGGTCGATGACGTCGTCGACGGCGCTCTCGAAGACATCCATGAGCGCACGGCGCGAGTGCCCCATCGAATCGAAGGATCCCGCCTTGATGAGCGACTCGATGCAGCGCTTGTTGCACACGCTGAGCGGCACCTGGTCGAGGAACTCGTAGAAGTCCTTGGCCGGCCCGTGCTCCTGGCGCGCCTCGGCGATACCGGCCACGACCGACTCGCCGACGTTGCGGATGGCGCCCAGCCCGAACCGGATGTCCTCGCCGACGGCCGTGAACTCGTTCTGCGAGGCGTTGACGTCGGGCGGCAGCACCTTGATGTGCTGGGCCCGCATGTCGGCCAGGTAGAGGGCCATCTTGTCCTTGTCGTCGCCGACGCTGGTCAGCAGGGCGGCGCCGTACTCGGCCGGGTAGTTGGCCTTGAGATAGGCCGTCCAGTAGCTGACGAGCGCATAGCCGGTGGCATGGGACTTGTTGAAGGCGTATCCGGCGAACGGCACCATGACGTCCCACAGCGCCTGGATCGACTCGTCCGAGTACCCGTTGGCGCGCATGCCGGCCTGGAAGGGCGTGAAGTTCTGGTCCAGGATGTACTTCTTCTTCTTGCCCATGGCCCGGCGCAGCAGGTCCGCGCCGCCGAGGGTGTAGCCCGCCAGTTTGCGGGCGATCGCCATGATCTGTTCCTGGTAGACGATGAGGTGGTAGGTCGGCGCCAGGATCTCGTCCAGGTCCTCCTTGAGTTCGGGATGGATCGGGGTGACCGGGCGGCGGCCGTTCTTGCGGTCGGCGTACTCGATGTGGGCGTTCGCGCCCATCGGGCCGGGCCGGTACAGGGCCAGGACGGCGATGATGTCGTCGAAGACGTTCGGGCCCATCTGTCGGAGCAGGGCACGCATGGCCGTCCCGTCGAGCTGGAAGACACCGAGCGTGTCGCCCCGCGACAGCAGCTCGTAGGTGGCCTTGTCGTCCAGCGGAACCGCGGTGAGGTCGACGTCCTCGCCCCGGTTCTGCTTGATGATCTTCAGGCAGTGGTCCATGATGCCGAGGTTGCGCAGCCCCAGGAAGTCCATCTTCATGAGGCCCATCTCCTCGAGCTGAGGGTAGGCGAAACCGGCGATGATCATGCCGTCCTTGTCCCTCTTGTGCATGGGGACGAGGTCGAGCAGCTTCTCGTTGGACAGGATGAAGGCGCAGGCGTGCACGCCGGTGCCGCGGATCAGACCCTCCAGGCCCTTGCCGGTGTCGACGACGCGGTGCACGTCCGGGTCTGCCTCGTACAACTCGCGGAACTCCCCGCCCTCCGCGTACCGCGGGTGCTCGGGGTCGAACAGGTCGTTGAGCGGGACGCCCTTGCCCATGATGTCGGGCGGCATCGCCTTGGTGATCCGGTCGCCGAGGCTGAAGGGATAACCGAGGATGCGGTTGGCGTCCTTGACGGCGGCCTTCGCCTTGATCGTGCTGAAGGTGTTCACCTGGCTGGTGTACTCGGCCCCGTACTTGGCGGTGACGTAGTCGATGACCTTGTCCCGCTGGCGGTCGTCGAAGTCGAGGTCGATGTCGGGCGGGTTGACGCGCTCGGGGTTGAGGAAGCGTTCGAACAGCAGGTCGTGCTCGAGCGGGTCGATGGCGATGATGTCGGTCAGATAGGCGATCATCGAACCGGCGGCCGAGCCACGCCCCGGACCGACCGGCACACCCATCCGGCGGGCGGCGTCGCAGATGTCGGAGACGACGAGGAAGTACGAGCTGAAACCCAGCGGTTCGATGGTCGCCAGCTCGGTCTCGACGCGTTCCAGCACCTGCCTGCTGGGGTTGTCGCCGTAGTGCTTCTTCAGACCCACCTGGATCTTCTTGCGCAGCCAGCTCTCCTGGGTCTCGCCCTCCGGCACGTCGAACTGCGGCATCCGGTCGACGTGGGCGAAGACCTCGTCGTAGGGCTCGATCATCTCGGACAGGAGCAGCGTGTTGTCGGCGGCCTCGGCCGGGAACAGGGCCCGCATCTCCTCATTCGTCTTGATGTAGTAGCCCGAGCCGTTGAAGCGGAAACGGTTCGGGTCGTCCTTGTTGCGCCCCACGCCGACGCACAGCAGGTTGTCATGCGCATCGGCCTGGTCCTCGGTGACGTAGTGGGAGTCGTTGGTGGCCAGCAGGGGCAGGTCGAGCCGCTTGGCCAGGCGCAGCAGGTCGTCGCGCACCTCCCGTTCGATGGGCACCCCGTGGTCCATCAGCTCGCAGTAGTAGTTCTCCTTGCCGAAGATCTCCTGGTAGGCGGCCGCGGCCTCGCAGGCCGCCTCGAACTGGCCGAGCCTCAGCCGGGTCTGCACCTCGCCCGAGGGGCAGCCGGTGGCGCCGATGATGCCCTCGGCGTGCTCGGCGATGAGTTCGCGGTCCATGCGGGGCTTCATGTAGTAGCCCTCGTAGCTGGCCAGCGAACTCAGCTTGAACAGGTTGCGCAGGCCGGTCGGGTTGCGAGCCCACATCGTCATGTGCGTGTAGCGCCCGCCGCCGGAGACGTCCTTGCCGCCCTCGACCTCCGGCGCATCCGAGTCGCGTCCCACGCCCCAGAACTCCTGCTTGCGGGAGAACCGGCTGCTGGGAGCCACGTACGCCTCGATGCCGATGATCGGTTTGACGGCCGGGTTCTCGGTGCCGTCGTACTTCTTGGCGGTCTGGAAGAACTCGTAGGCGCCGAACATGTTGCCGTGGTCGGTCATGGCCACGGCGGGCATGCGCTGCCGGGCGACCTCGGCGAACAGCTTCGCATTGCTGGCGGCACCGTCGAGCATCGAGTACTCGGTGTGCACGTGCAGATGGACGAAGTTGCTCCTGCTCATCTCGCTCCCCTCACCACGCCTCCCATCACGGGCCTGGAGGCTCCGGCACCGACCCGTCACAGGCTACCCCGCCCGCGTCACGGGCAACGCCCGGCGGCGCCCCGTCCGCCGGTGCGGCCCAGGGCGAACAACGTCCAGCGTTTCACCTTGATGGGTGAGCCGTCCTCGCTCAGGATTGGTTCATCACATCTGGTTCAGGAGTCACCATGAGCATCTCCGGAATGCACGTCCCCGGCATGGGTCAGGACCGGTTCGCGCGCCGCGCGCCCTCCGGGCGTGGTTGGCTCGCCTGCCTGGTCGCCGGCATCGTCATCACGGCCGCCGGCCTGGCCTGCATGATCTGGCCCGGTCACTCGGTGAACGCGCTCGTCCGCATCATCGCCCTCGCCATGATCGTCTCGGCACTCGGCTCGGTCGTCACCGGTCTGCGTTCGCGCGGCCGGGTCGGCTCGGGCATGATGGTTCTCTCCGGCGTCCTGCTGGCGCTGGCCGCCGTCTTCATGCTCTGGCACCCCGGGCTGACCGGTGAGCTCATCATCATGGCGATGGGTGGGGCGATCCTCGTGTGCTCCCTCGCGGCCGGTGCTCTCGGCACGGTTCTGCACGGCTCGTTCGGCAGCACCCGCTGGCTGCAGGTCATCGGGCTGATAGGGATCGTCATCGGCATCGTCCTGCTCGTCCATCCGCAGTTCGGCACCGCTGCCGCAGGCATCGTCATCGGCCTTCTCATGGCCCTGTTCGGCGCCTCCCTCATCGCATTCGCCGTGCGCCTGCGCGGGTACGCCATCGGCGCGAGGGCCGCCTCCATACCCCACGAGACGATGGCCGCCCGGCGGGCGGCGGACCGTGTCCGGCGTCGGCGTGGCGGCCGCGACGAGGACGGGGGCGATGATGTCATCATCGAGGGCGACGTCATCGACTGAACATCGCGCCGCTCCGGCGCCGGGGAGGGGGCTCCATGAGGAACGACCAGCGAGCCGGGACCGGACCGGTGGGCGGGACGGTCACCATCAGTCTTTTCGACGAGGGACGCTGGATCCTCCGCGACGGGACGGGCGAACTCTCCGATGCGCTCGACTTCCTGGCCGACCATCCCGAGCGTACGGCGCTGGTCACCTACTCCGACCCGGCCCCGTCGCAGATCCGCGGCCTGGAGCAGGCGATGAACCTGCATCCGCTGCTCGTCGAGGATCTGCGCAAGGGGCACCAGCGGCCGAAGCTGGAACGCTACGACGACGCCCTGTTCATGGTCGTCGAGCCGGTCTTCTACCTGGATGACATCGAGGACGTCGACGTCGCCGAGGTGCACGTCCTCAAGCGGGAGAATCTCGTCGTCATGCTGGTGCGCCCGACCGCGCACGGCCTCATCTGGCCCGGCTCACCGCTCCGCTACCCGCCGGACTTCCTCGCCCTGGGATCGGAGGCCCTGCTCTACGGCATCCTCGACGCGGTGGTCGACTCGGTCTTCCCGGTCGTGCGTGGTGTGCAGACCGATCTGCACCAGATCGAACGACAGGTGTTCAGCGGCGACACGGCCGCCCCGGAACGCATCTACCGGCTGGGCCGCGAGGCCCTGGACCTGCAGCAGGCCGTCGCCCCGATATCGGACATCATCGAGGCGCTGCGGGCCGGGTTCGACAAGCACGGCGTCGCCGCCGAACTGCGCGCCCACCTCGGCGACGTGGCCGACCACGTACGCCGCGTCGGCGAGCAGATCAGTCAGGTGCGCGAACTGCTGACGCAGATCCTGACGGTCAACGCGACCCTCGCCGACCAGCGACGCAACGACAACATGAAGACGGTCTCCTCGTGGGGCGCCATCCTGCTCGTCCCGACCCTCATCGGCTCGATCTACGGCATGAACTTCTCCCACATGCCCGAACTGGACTGGCGCTACGGCTACCCGATGGCCCTCGGACTCATGGCCGCCTCGGCCATGGTGCTCTACATCGTCTTCAAACGGCGGGACTGGCTGTGAGCCCCAGAAGATTCGCTCAGGGCTCACCAGCACGGAACCACTCACCACTTCCCAACAGGTCGACAGTCCCGCAATGAGGATGACGGCGATCAGTGGCAGAGAGTCGACAATGAGCGTCCACTGTATCGAGTGGCCCACAAGCAATAGCCGATGAGAAGCGCTCGAAGCATACTCGCCGCACGGCCTGCTCCTCCGGTTCTCAGCCCAGCCGACACCACGTACGTCGGCTCCACCGGGGACACGTCCTCGAACAGGAGAGCCCCGCCATCCTCGAACGACGCGACCGGCTGTGAGGCCAGATTCCGCACACTGCCAGGCATCAGGAGCGGTCAAGCAGGGTCGCGAGCTCCGCACTGAGGGAGCCTGTGTCGTAGCCATCGATGAGTGACATCTGGAGGATCTGCGCGTAGATGAGACTGACCATCAGATGAGCGCGAGCGGGTGCCTCACGTCGGGCTGTGGGCAGACCTTTCCCTTCGCCAGAGAGCATCCAGGCCACGCAGTACTCGCGGAGGGTGTCAAGCGCCTGCTCATAGACGGAGTTCGCCGCCCTCCGGACCTCCTGGTTTGACACGGCCTCACCCCAGACTTGGATCAAGAGCCCTGAGGGGATGTCGGCGGTGGCGATGCGTGAGGTGATCAGGTCAATCAGCTCGCTTGGCCGCGGCGGCGGCTCCGTGGTGACAGCAGCCTCCACCTCAGCGAACAGACCGCTGAAGGTCGTCCGGGCGACGTAAGCGATAATCTCGTTCTTTCCCTTGAAATGGATATAGATCGTACCGGCCGACAGTTCGGAAGCCTCGATGATGTTGGCCATCGAGGTCAGGTGAATTCCTCGTCGCGAGAACTGCTCAATGGCGGCGCGGGCGATCTGGTCTCGCTTCGCCTGCATGTACTCGCTGCTGACCTTCACCACGACAATCCTCACTTCAGAGAACGAATGATCATACGGTAACAGACCACGTGCTAACGACGCGCACTTGCCCAAGTGAGAGCGCTCGATAGGAACCCATCGGGACACGCGAAGAGCCGGTCGGGCCGGGGCAGTCCCCCGGCCCGACCCGCCGCCTCTCAGGCTTCCGCCCGCATCCGTGCGGTGGAACGACGCCCGAGCGCGAGCAGCACGACATCGACGAGAAGCCATGCACACAGCACACACCACTGGCCCGCTGCACTGGCATCAGGGAAGTAGCTGACGATCCGGAGCAGCGTTGTCGTCGAACCGGGGATGAGACATTGTCCGATGCAACCCAGACCGGCGGGAAGGAACTTGTAGGGAACGGCAAATGCAGCCCATGGCATCGCGGCGAACAGGGTGATCCCCGCAGCGATCCCTATGCCCACCTCGCCGAAGGCTGCGTGCAGACCGGAGAACAGCCCGCTCGTCGCCATGAGGGACAGCCCTAGGGCCAGCCAGAGGGCACCGAAGGATCCCGGGTACACCTGAAGCCACGTATCCAGGATCAGGGCGAGCAGCAGGCCCCCGCCGACCCCGAGTCCAAGCACAGCGGCTGCCTTGCGCCACACGCCCTTGACCAGATAAGCGATCGTCAGCCCGGCGAGCAGGGCGCCAACCGTGAGCGGAATACCAGCGGCTGTGGCGCCAGCCCCACTCGGGTCATCCGAGGAATAGGGCACCAGGTCTGTCACGGCCACCTGGGGAAGCGACTCGGGCAGCTGTCCGGCCACGGCCGCTGGATCGATCCCACGCTCTGCTGCAGCATCGATCCCGCTGCGGATCCCGTCGTAGATCTGCGCGTCCAGCATGGTCTGCAATCGCCCAGAGACCTCGGTCATGACTGCAGTCGGCACCTGCCCGTTTGCTGACGCGGTCAGTACCTCAGGGGCTCCGTCAACGAGCACGACGGCACCTATGAAATCTCGCTTCAGCACGCCCGCGACAGCCGCGTCCCGATCGCTGACCTGCTCCAAGTCTGCGATCCCGCTCAGGCCACCACTGACATTGGACATGAACTGTTCGACCAGCTCAGCATCCCCAGTCACCGCAATCGTCTGCCCCGACATCTCAGCACGGGAGCTCGGCCAAGCAAAGGTGAGGATCAGCAAGGACAGCACAGCCGACACGAGCACCGTGATCCAGGTCACCCTACTCCAGCTACTCACGACAGGTGGGGGTGTTAGCTCTTGACCAGTCATCTCTCCTCCTTGAATGAATGATCATTCATCATAGTCTTCAAGATGGCCAACTACAAGAGCAGCACGATCAGGCCCCGCCCAGATTTTGGGTGGATCAGGATCTTAGGTGAGTGAACCGAAGGATGGTTAGCAGCCATCGGCCGTGAAGCCGCGTCGGATCCATGCTCCGATCTGGTCCCTGACCAGGCGGTAGCATTAGGGGAGATGATTCGCGCGGCGTCACGGCGCATATCCTGGAGCGTTTGATGTTGTTGGAAGGTAACTGAAATGATCATGAGACAGAAATAGATCATATCGACACCGAAATACAGTGTGGAGTTCATCGAACCAGTTGGTTTAGAATCACTAAAACCCCAAGTCGATTTCCGAGGCTTCCAGATCCTATGGGGCATGTGACGCCGACCGACAAGACGCCGGGTCAGGAATGACAGACAGAACGCCCCATCCCCAGCACTGATAAGTATGACCGGGGAGGAACATGTCACTGTTTACCCATGTGCCCGGTCGGCATCCGATGTCGGTGATGCTGGCCCTGCTGTCGCAGCCGTGGCCCGGCGCGAAATCGGTGCACGCGATCGGACGACTACGCTGCCGACACCAGACCAGGCTCTTGGCCCGACTCGACCATCCCACCAATGTGGTCAGCGGGGCCACGCTTCTCCGGGTGATCGAGTGGCTGGAGGCCGAGACCCTCTTCCTGATCCGGAAGCATGGCCACGGCTACGCGCGCAGACCACCGGCGGCAAGCTGACCCTCGCCCTCGACGACAAAACCATGCACGGGCCCACGACGCTGATGCCCCGCATCTGGTAGCAACCCACCCCCGCATGACCCGGCACTGGGCCAGCCCACGTCACGGATCGAGCCGAACGAAATCTCAGCCACCTGCCACCTACCAGCCCTGATGGATCTGGGGGCGGTCATGGGCGATGGACGCACTACTCATCCAGGCCATGACCGCCCAAACAGGTCGCAGATCAGCATGGCGACTACCTATCCCGTGAAGCTCAACCAGCCGAGTCCCTACCGCGTTCTGGAGCACCTGCTCTGGAAACACGTCCCGCAGGATTCCCAACCCAATTTCCACGCGGTCTGAAGGTCACGCGCACGATCCATGCAGTTGTGACCCCGGCCTGGATCGGCTCCCCAGCGCCCGTCAAATCGTCAAGATCCGGCGCGCCCGCATCATCAACGGGAAGAAGACCGTCGAGGATCGCCCACCTGATCATCTCGGCCCCGATGAATCAGGCCCAGCCCGCAGCCATCGTGGCCTGGGGCCGAGGGCACCGGGGCACCAGGAACCAGCGCCACCAAGCCCGCAACGTCACCTTCACCGAAGGCCCTCACCGACCAGCAACGCACCGAGAGCATGAAGACGGTCTCCTCGTGGGGCGCCATCCTGCTCGTCCCGACCCTCATCGGCTCGATCTACGGCATGAACTTCTCCCACATGCCCGAACTGGACTGGCGCTACGGCTACCCGATGGCCCTCGGACTCATGGCCGCCTCGGCCATGGTGCTCTACATCGTCTTCAAACGGCGGGACTGGCTGTGAGCAGGCGCCTCACCCGTCGGTGACGTCCTGGTCCGCTGCTCGGCTCACCGGGGCACCGCCGTCCTCCCCTCGCCGGGAACCCGAACCGGAGGGATTCTCACCGGTGATGTCCCCGCCGGCCCGGGCCGGGGTCTCGGCGTGCTCGCCGTCCTGCTCGGCCTCTGGCCCCGGCCTGTCGGCGTCGAGCCTGGGACCGCAGCCGGGACGGTACCGCAGCTGCCAGGCGAGCAGCGCCAGCGCGGCGAGGAAACAGATCGCGCTGGTGTAGTTGTTGACCCGGAGCCCGCCGATCTGGTTGGCCGGGTCGATGCGAAGGAGTTCGATGAAGAAGCGGCCCAGGCAGTAGTAGGCGACATAGGCGGTGAAGGTCTTCCCGCGGCCCAGCCTGAACCGCGAGGACGCCCACAGCAGGAGAATGCCGCCCGCGACGTCCCAGATCAGTTCGTAGAGGAAGGTCGGGTGGAAGGTCGCGTACTGCACGTAGCCGCTCGGCCGGTGCGCCACGTCGATCTCCAGGCCCCACGGCAGCGAGGTCGGGCGTCCGAAGAGTTCCTGGTTGAACCAGTTGCCGACCCGGCCGATGCCCTGGGCGAGCAGCAGTGCCGGGGCGATCGCATCGGCCACCGCCCCGAAACGCACCCGGTGCACGCGGCACCACACGAGGACCGCCAGACCACCGCCGAGGACGGCGCCCCAGACGCCCAGGCCCCCGTTCCAGATCTTGAGGGCGTCGACCGGGTCGCGCCCGGGGCCGAAGTAGAACTGGTGATCGGTGACGACGTGGTAGGCGCGGGCGCCGACGATGCCCGCCACGACGGCCCAGCCCATCATGGAGTCGAACTGGCCGGGCTCGGCCCCCCGCGCGCGAAGCCTGCGCGCGCTGAGCCACCAGGCCACGAAGATGCCGGCCAGGATGCACAGGGCGTAGTAGTGCACAGTGACCGGGCCGATCGAGAAGGAACTGGCGGCCGGGCTGGGGAGGAACAGCGTCGTCACCGGGAGTTCCTCACCCCGGCCGCCAGATCGTCGACGAGGGCGCGCAGGCCGTCGAGGGAGTTGGTTCCCGAGTCCTCGGCCGCGATGAGCTCCTTCACCAGCGCCGAACCGACGATGGCCAGATCGGCGAACGCGCCGATCTGGCCGGCCTGGGTCCCGTTGGAGATGCCCAGCCCGACGCCGACCGGAAGGTCCGGGGCGAGGGAGCGGACCCGGGCGACGAGTCGTGGCGCCGCGTCGGAGGTCTGTGCCCGGGCGCCCGTGACGCCCATGACCGAGGTCGAGTAGATCCAGCCCCGGCACGCCGAGGCAGTCCGGGCGACACGCTCGTCGGTGGAGGAGGGGGCGACCAGGTAGATGCGGTCGAGCCCGAACTCGTCCGACGCGGCGGTCCAGAACTCGGCGTCATCGGGCGTCAGGTCGGGCGTGATGAGCCCCGCGCCCCCGGCGTTCGCCAGGTCCCGGGCGAAGGCCCGCACGGAGGCGGCCGGATCGGTGCTGCGCCCTCTGGCGCCGTAGTGTTCGACGAGGTTGTAGTAGATCATCACGAGGGGGGTGGCACCGGTCGCGGCGACCGCCTCGACGGCCGAGAAGACGTCGTGGGTCCGCACGCCGCGCTCAATGGCCCTGGTGTCGGCGTGCTGGATGGCCAGACCGTCCATCATCGGGTCCGAGTAGGGCATGCCGATCTCGACGGCGTCCACTCCCCTGCCCTGGGTTCCCTGGGTGAGGGCGACCATCGCTGCGATGGAACCGGGCACGTCGGGGTAGCCGACGGGCAGGTAGCCGACGAGCGCGGCCCGGTTCTCGGCCCGGCAGGCGGCCACCATGCGCCCCGAGACACCCAATCGGGACTCGTCATCGAAGGGCCTGGTCAGATCGGTCATGACATCCTCCCGGTGGTGGCATCCACGTCGCCGTGCACGCCGAAGTAGCGCATCGCCGTGTCAGCGTCCTTGTCGCCGCGGCCCGAGACGGTCACCAGGATCGTCGGCCGGTGATCGGGCCGTTCGGCGAGCATGCGCAGGGCCAGACGGCGGGCGCCGGCGATCGCATGGGCGGACTCGATGGCCGGCATGATCCCCTCGCACCGGGTCAGCTGGTCCAGGGCGGTCATGGCCTCGTCGTCGTTGACCGGCTCGTAGTGGGCGCGGCCGGTCTGGGCGAGGTAGGCGTGCTCCGGGCCGACACCCGGGTAGTCCAGGCCGGCCGAGATGGAGTGCGACTCCACCGTCTGCCCATCGTCGTCCTGCAGGACGAAGGTGCGTGTGCCGTGCAGGACGCCCACCGAGCCGCCGTTGATCGAGGCGGCGTGCTCGCCGGTCTCGACACCGGACCCACCGGCCTCGAAGCCGTAGAGGGCCACGTCGTCGTCCCCGATGTACTCGGCGAAGGAGCCAATGGCGTTGGAGCCGCCCCCGACGCAGGCGCAGACCGCATCGGGCAGGACGCCGAAGCGGTCGAGCATCTGGGCGCGGGACTCGGCCGAGATGACCGACTGGAACTGCTTGACCATCTTCGGGAAGGGGTACGGCCCCGAGGCCGAGCCGATGAGGTAGTGCGTGGTGTCCACGTTCGTAACCCAGTCGCGCATGGCCTCGTTCATCGCGTCCTTGAGGGTGGCGCTGCCGGCCTCGACGGCCACGACCTCGGCCCCCAGGAGCTGCATGCGCGCCACGTTGAGCGCCTGCCGGTCGGTGTCGACCCTGCCCATGTAGACGCGGCACTCGAAGCCCATGAGCGCAGCGATCGTCGCGGTGGCCACGCCATGCTGGCCGGCTCCGGTCTCGGCGATGACGCGTTTCTTGCCCATGCGCCTGGTGAGCAGCCCCTGGCCCAGCACGTTGTTGATCTTGTGGCTGCCGGTGTGGTTGAGGTCCTCGCGTTTGAGCAGGATCCGCGCACCGCCGCAGCAGCGTTCGCCGAAGTTGCGGGCCTCGCTGATCGGACTGGGACGGCCGGCGTAGTTGACCTGCAGGTCGGCGAGCTCGGCTGCGAACTCGGGATCATTCCGGGAGGCCTCGAAGGCCTCGGACAGTTCCTGCAGCGCCGCCATCAGCGCCTCGGGCACGAATCGGCCCCCGAACGGGCCGTAGTGCCCCAGGGCATCGGGCAGCGCTCCCGACACGATCTCACTCATCGCGACTCCCCATCTCCGTCTCTCGCACCGGTCGGTCGCCGCCCGGTGGCCTCCATCATGGCGCGTACTGCGGCAGCGGGGTCGCCGCTGCGCACGAGCATCTCCCCGACGAGTACCGTATCGGCTCCGGCATCGTGCACGCGCACGACATCTGCCACGGTACCGATGCCCGACTCGCAGACCCTGATCGCCTCGTCCGGAATGAGGCCGACGAGCCGCTCGAACTGGGCGAGGTCGACATCGAGGGTCCTCAGGTTGCGGTTGTTGACGCCGATCAACTCGGCGCCGAGATCGACGGCCCTGCGGGCCTCGTCGGGGGTGTGCACCTCGACGAGCGGCAGCAGGCCGAGGCCGGTGGCCAGGTCGTACAGCTCCCGCAGCGTCGCGTCGTCGAGGGCGGCGACGATGAGCAGGATCAGGTCGGCCCCTGCGGCACGGGCCTCGAGCACCTGATAGGGGTCGACAACGAAGTCCTTGCGCAGCACCGGGACCTCAACACCGGTGCGCACGGCGACCAGGTCGGCGAGCCGGCCGCCGAAGCGGCGCTGCTCGGTGAGCACCGAAATGGCACCGGCCCCGCCCCGCTCGTAGGCGCGGGCCTGGGCCGCCGGATCGGGGATCTCGGCCAGGGCGCCCTTGGAGGGGCTGGAGCGCTTGACCTCTGCGATGACCCGAACGGACTCGGCACTGCGCAGGTGGGGACGCGGATCGATCGTCGGTCCCCTCTGCTCGATGGCCGCCTCCAGCTGGCTGGGGGTCGTGCGGATCATGCGGGCCGCCATGTCGGCGCGGACGCCGACGATGATCTCGTCCAGGACGGTGCCGCTCATGCTCGTGTCCTCCCCTCGTCGTTGCCGCCCGGGCCGTCCTCGGGTACCGGGACCAGCGGGACGCTGGCCTGGGCCCTGCCCAGGGCGGCGATCATCGCGGCGGCCTTGTTGCGGGTCTCCGCGTCCTCGGCGTCCGGCACCGAATCCGCCACGATCCCGGCGCCGGCCTGCACGTGGGCGACACCGTCCTTGAGGACTGCGGAGCGGATCGTGATGGCCGCGTCGGCATTGCCGGCGAAGTCGAAGTAGCCGACCACCCCGCCGTACGGGCCCCGGCGGGTCGTCTCGAGTTCGTCGATGATCTGCATGGCGCGCAGTTTCGGGGCGCCCGACAGGGTGCCGGCGGGGAAGCACGCCATCGTCACGTCCAGGCCCGAGACGCCGGGCCGGACGGTTCCGGTGACGGAGGCCTCCAGGTGCATGACGTGCGAGTAGCGGCCGACGTGCATGAACCGGGTGACGGCGACGGTGCCGGGAACGCAGACCCGCCCCAGGTCGTTGCGGCCCAGGTCGACGAGCATGAGGTGCTCGGCGCGCTCCTTCTCGTCGGCCAGCAGCTCGTCGGCGAGCCGGCGGTCCTCGGCCTCGTCCCTCCCCCTGGGCCGGGTGCCGGCGATCGGATGGGTCGTCGCCACGCCGTCCTTGACGGTGACGAGGGCCTCGGGGCTCGACCCGACCAGGTCGAATCCGGGCAGGCGCAGCAGGAACAGGTACGGGCTGGGGTTGGTGACCCGCAGTTCACGGTAGACGTCGAGGGCCGAGGCGGTGCAGGGCACGTCGAAACGCTGGGAGGGCACCACCTGGAAGATGTCGCCGGCTCGCACGTGCTCCTTTGCGGCCTCGACGAGTCCCTGGAACTCCCCGCGGGCCCGCTGGTCTCGGACCCGCGGCGGAGCCGCCGCCACCTGTCTGGCCAGCATCGCCGGACGGGGTTCGCACAATCTGGCCGCCATGGCGCGCACCCGGCGGGCCGCGTCGGCCCAGGCCTGTTCGGCGCGTTCGGGGCTGCCGTCGAAGTTGATGGCGTTGGCGATGAGCCAGACCTCGCCCTGGTCGTGGTCGAGGACCGCCATGTCCGACGCCAGCATCATGACCATGTCCGGCACGCCCAGGTCGTCGGGCAGCGGCGGCCCCAGGGTGGGTTCCTGCTCACGCTTCATGTCGTAACCCAGGTAGCCGACCATGCCGGAGCTGAATGGCGGCAGCCCGGGATCGGATGGCGTGTGCAGCGCCTTCAGCGTCTCCCCCAGGACCGTCAGCGGGGCACCACGGGTCGGAAGGCCGGCGACCGGGCGGCCGAGCCAGTGACTCCGACCCGCCGCGCCGATGAGGGTCGAGGGGCAGTCCACGCCGACGAACGACCAGCGGGACCACACGCCCCGCTCGACCGACTCGAACAGGAAACTGCCCTGGCGCCCCCCGGTGAGCTGCTGGTAGAGCGCGACCGGGGTCAGGTCGTCGGCGCGCAGGCGGGCGTGGACGCCGATGACGCGGCGCTCAACGGCCTGGGCGACGAATTCGTCCAGGCCCGGGGTGACCTCGAGTTCGCGTGTCATGCCCGGCTCCCCTCGGACTCATCACCCATCGGCAGCGGTCCGCCGGCATCGAAGCAGGACTGCGCTCCGGTGTGGCAGGCGCCGCCGACCTGGTCGACGCTCAGCAGGAGCGTGTCGCCGTCGCAGTCGAGCCAGGCCCGTCGTACGTGCTGCGTGTGGCCGCTCGTGGCGCCCTTGACCCACAGTTCGGACCGCGAGCGCGACCAGTAGGTCGCACGTCGGGTGGCGAGGGTCATCGCGAGTGAGGTGGCGTTCATCCAGGCCATCATGAGCACCCGTCCGCTCGTGGCGTCCTGCGCGATGGCGGGGACGAGTCCGGCCTCGTTGAAACGCAGGCGCGAGGCGATCTCTGCCGGCAGTTCCGGGGCATCGGGTGAATCGAGGGCATCAGAGTGCATGGCACCATTCTCCCCGCATGTCCACAGGGAGAATCGCAACCGCCGAATGCCGGTCTGCCAATAAACTCGCAGCCATGAGCCTCATCCTTGCCGGTTTCTATCGCTCGGCCATCTGCGATCTGTTCGACCAGGTCGGCCCGCAGGCACCCACGCTCTGCACTGGCTGGGACGCGAAGGACCTGGCGGCGCACCTGTTCCTGCGCGAGAACGATGTGCTCTCCCTGCCCGGCATGCTGATCCCGGCCCTCGAGCCCATCACCGTCGCCCGCACCCACACGCTGCTGGCGCGGCAGAACTTCGACCAGATCGTCTCCGCCCTGCGCCGTGGACCCTTCGGGCCGACGATCATGCGCATGAGGGCCGTCGACAGGCGGGTCAACGGGCTGGAGTATCTCGTTCACTACGAGGACCTCTTCCGCGCACAGCCGACTGGCTCCGTGGAACGTCCCGAGCTGCTCGCCGAGGAGCGGTTCGCGCTGTCGGACCAGGTCTGGGGCGCCATCGGCGGTGTCGGCAGGCTGATCGGCCGCCGGAGCCAGGTCGGTCTCCGACTCGCCCGCAACGACGGGGCCGCCGAGGAACGCGTCCTGGCCAAGGGCAGCCCCGCGGTGCTCGTCCGGGGGAACCCGACCGAGCTGGCCATGTGGCTGTACGGACGTGAGGCCGATGTGGAGCTGATCGGGGAGGCGGGACCGCTCGCCCTCGTCAACGAGGCGGTCTCGCGGGGCATGTGAGCCGTGAAGATCGATCCCCGACGTCTGGAGGTGCTCCTCGCCGTGCACCGTGAGGGCGGTGTCACCGGGGCCGCCGGGAGGCTGTCCATCTCGGCCTCGGCGGTGTCCCAGCAGCTCGCCCGGCTCGAACGCGAGGTGGGCGTCGCCGTCATCGAACGCACCGTTTCCGGTGCGGTGCTCACGCCCGCGGGGCGCGCCCTGGCCGCCGGCGCCGAACGCATCGAGAACGAGCTGGTCGAGTTGTCGAGCACCCTGCGCAGCTATGCCGACGGCGTCACCGGGACGATCCGCGTGGGGGCCTTCCCCACGTTCATCAATGCGATCCTGTTGCCCTACCGCCGGGACCTGACCGCGACGACGCCAGGCATCGATGTCCGGATCGCCGAGATCGAGGAGCCCGAGGGCATGACGCTGCTGCGTTCGGGCCGCCTGGACGTCCTGTGCCTGGAACGCGACACCAACCCCGAGACGGCGCCGCAGGGCTACACGGACGCCCCCGTCTACGACGAGCCGTGGGTGCTCATCACCCATGTCGGCAACGGCCCGATCGCCTCGCGCCGCGACCTGGACGGGCTCACGTGGCTGCGCCAGCCCCCCGGCTCGGCCGGCAACCACGCCATGGAACGCATCACGGCGTCGATGGCCCGCCCGATCCGCAGCCCGCACATGCACTACTCGTACTCGACGGGCGTGGCCATGGTCGCCGAGGGGCTCGGCGCCACCGTGCTGCCGCAGCTGGCCCTGACCGACGTGAACCGGCCGGAGGTACGTGTCACGGCGCTGCCCGGGCTGGGGGTGCGCCGGCTGCTCGTGCGGCACCGCACCAGGGCCGTCCAGTCCGAACCGGCGCTGGCGCAGTTCCTCGACCAGTTGTGCACGTGGTGCGGCCGGCTGCCGGCCCGAGTCCGGACCGGGCCAGGCCTCGGGCATGCCGAACAACGGCCCCACCCCGGGCAGACCAGCCCATAGGCGGCGAGGACCGCACCACGCATGCCGGGGCAGCCGGGTCGGTGTGTCATCGGCCACCAGAACCCGGGGGAACTGGGGGTACCCATTTCGGCTTCGGATTGATACGCTATTAGCGCGCTCCAATAGAGCATTCGACAAAGACCCTCAATGAGGAGGAAGAGACGACAATGGCCTCACGAGCACGCAACACCAACGACCCGAAGTACTCGAAGCTCACCATCGGCGTGTGCCCTGACCAGTGGGGTGTGTGGTTCGCCGACGACCCGAAGCAGATGGATCCCCGCCAGGCCTGGCAGGAGATGGCCGAGGCCGGCTTCGAGGTCATCGAGACCGGCCCCTGGGGATACTTCCCCACCGATCCCAAGGAGCTCCAGAAGTGGTGCGACGAGTACGGCATGCGCGTCGTCGCCGGCACCGGCTGGGGCATCCTGCACAAGGAGGAGGCCTGGCCCGAGACGCTGCGGCACTTCCGCGAGATCGCCGAGACCCACGCGGCCGTCGGCGCCGAGTACATGGTGCACCTGCCCCCGCTCTACCGCGACGACAAGACCTGGGAGTGGACCGATGACCGCGTCCTGAGCGACGATGCCTGGAAGCTCTACGTCGAGCACGCCAACGCGCTCGGTCAGATGCTGCTGGACGAGTACGGCCTCAAGATGGTGCTCCACCCCCACGGCGACTCCCACATCGAGACCCCCGAGGAGATCGCCCGCATCTTCGACGCGACGGACCCGAAGTACGTCAACCTGTGCCTCGATTCCGGCCACGTCGTCTACGGCGGTGGCGACCCGGTCGAGCTGTGCCGCAAGTACCCCGAGCGCATCACCTATGTGCACATCAAGGCCTTCGACGAGGCGATCACGAAGGAGGCCCACGAGAAGGACTGGCCCTTCGGTGAGGCCGTCACCAAGGGCGCGTCGGTCTGCCCGCCCGCCGGCCTGCCCGAGATGCATGCCTTCGTCGACGCGCTCGCCGAGCTCGACAAGCCGATCTACTGCATCTGCGAACAGGACTGCTACCCCTGCGATCCGTCCTTCCCGAAGCCCAACGCCATCAACATGCGCACCTACCTGGCCGAGTGCGGCCTGGGTCTGGCCTGACTCACCGTCACATCACTCGAAGAGGAGAACCCATCATGACTGTTCGCATCGGACTCATCGGCGCCGGCGGCATGGGCCGGGCCCATCTCGCCCGCATCACCAACGAGCTGTCCGGCGGCCAGATCGTCGCCGTCGCCGACATCAACCACGACGCCGCGGTCTCTGCCGCCGAGCCCTACGGGGCCAAGGCCTACGACACCTCCGATGAGCTCATCAACGACCCCGAGGTCGACGCCGTCATCATCGCGACCTTCGGCAAGGTCCACGCGCCCGACGTCATCAAGTGCATCGAGGCCGGCAAGTACGTGCTGTGTGAGAAGCCCCTGGCCACGACGGCCGAGGACTGCATCGCGATCATGGAGGCGGAGCAGAAGGCCGGCAAGAAGCTCGTCACCGTCGGCTTCATGCGCCGCTTCGACGCCGCGTACAACGAGATGAAGGCCGTCCTGGAGGCGGGCGAGAACGGCCAGGCCCTCCTGGTGCACAACCGCCACCGCAATCCCTCCGTCCCGGAGTCGTACACCTCGCGCATGGCCATCGACGACACCGCCATCCACGAGATCGACACGATGCGCTGGCTGCTCGGCGAGGAGATCGTCAGGGTCCGCGTCGAGCGTCCGAAGTCGACGACGCACCGCTTCGACCACCTCATCGACCCGGTCGTCGTGGTCATGTACACCGAGTCCGGCGTTCGTATCGACGACGAGGTCAACGTCAATCTCCAGTGGGCCTACTCGATCGAGTGCGAGCTCGTGCTCGAGACCGCCGCGGTGCGTCTCGGTGACCAGGAGAAGATCCACATCCGCGACTCCCAGGGCAACCGCAACGCGATGTGCCAGTCGCACATCGATCGTTTCCAGGGGGCCTTCAACCGCGAGTTCCAGGAGTGGATCAACGCCGTGGCCCGCGACGAGCACACCGGTTCGACCTCGTGGGACGGCTACGCCGCCACCTCCGTCGTCGACGCCGCGGTCTCCTCGCTCGAGGACGAGACCTCGCCGATGGTCGAGGTGACCCTCATGGAGAAGCCGGCGTTCTACGCCTGATCGTCCGGCGCCGCATCAGTGGCCGGGAGCCCCGCGGGGCTCCCGGCCCGGGCGCCATCGACGGGCTCCCCTCGCCTCGGTACGCTGTCTTCTCCGTCCGGCGACGGCGAAAGGGTGGGTCATGGTCAAGCCGCACAGGCCGACGCAGGTTGATGTCGCGCGTCTGGCGGGTACGTCCCGGCAGACCGTCTCACTGGTGGCGCTCGACGACCCGAGGGTCTCACCGGCCACCCGTGAACGAGTGCTCGCCGCGATGCGTGAACTCGACTACCAGCCGAACATCGCCGCCCGGGCCCTGGCCGCGCACAATTCCCGGTTCATCGGCATCGTCCTCACCGACATCACGAACCCCTTCTACGCGGACCTGTGCGGCGAGTTGCGCAACCGCTGCGAGATGCTGAACCTGGTGCCACTGATCGCGGTGTCGGGCCACGACCGCGACACCTGCCTCATGTCCGCCGAACGTTTCATCCACATGGGGATCGAGGGCCTGGCACTGGTCTCCCCGCCGCTGGACACCGACGATCTGCACCGGATCGGCGCCCAGGTACCCACGACCCTGCTCACGCACAACGAAGGCCCCGAGCAGGTCGATCTCGTCCACTGCGACGACGAGGCAGGTGCCCGCATGGCCACCGGCCATCTCCTGTCGCAGGGCTACGACCCCGTCGTCTACCTCGGCTTCGACCGTGCCGTCCCGGGCGACTCGGCGGCGGCCCGCCGGCTCGGATTCTGCCAGGAGATGCGGCACCAGGGTCGTGAACCGCTGGTCATCGACCTGCTCTCGACCAGCGCCGAGAACGCCGTTGCAGGCGTTCTCGACACCTTCGGCGCCGGAACCGGTTTCTGCTGCCACAATGACGACATCGCCCTCGCTGCCATGGGCGTCCTCGTCGATCGGGGGCTGCGGGTCGGGGGCGACTGCGGCGTCACCGGGTTCGACGACTCCCGGATCGCCTCCCACCCCGCCGTCTCGCTCACCAGCATCGACCCGCGGACCACTGAGCTGGCCGAGGCCGCGATGGTGCTGCTCAGCGAGCGCATCGCCGGACGAGCCGAGCAGGCCGAGCAGGTGTTCGCCCCGTCGCTGGTGCCGCGCGGTTCGAGCAACCCCGGAACAGCATGACCGATTCCGCGGTGAAATAATTTGTTCTTACAATTGTTCTTTACAAGCTGAACGCCGTCAGCTACTGTCAGAAGCGAACTCATGACACCAGCATGGGTTGTTCATGGCGACTTTGATCCACCGGAGGATGAAATGTCAGTACAAATTCCCGCAACGATGCGCGCGGCTGTCCTGCGTGATGTCTCACGCGGTCTGGAGATTGAGGAGATCCGCACGCCAAGGCCCCGTACGGGCGAAGTCCTCGTCAAGACCAGCGCCTGCGGGTTGTGCCACTCCGATCTCCATGTCATCGCGGGGGCCATCGCCTTCCCCCTGCCCTGCGTGCTGGGGCACGAGGTGGCGGGTGAGATCGTCGAGGTCGGCCCCGGCAATGAGCACACCGGACTCGCCGTCGGCCAGCGGGTCGCCGGCGCCTTCCTCATGCCCTGCGGCCAGTGCCCCGCGTGCGCGGAGGGCCGCGACGACCTGTGTGGCCCCTTCTTCGACCTGAACCGTCTCCAGGGCAAGCTCTACGACGGCGAGACCCGCCTGTTCGACCAGGACGGGTCGCCCATCGCGATGTACTCCATGGGCGGACTGGCCCAGTACTGCGTCATTCCCTCCACATCGGTCACTCCCCTGCCCGATTCGGTCGACCCGGTCGCCGGGGCCATCCTGGGCTGCGCGGCAATGACGGCCTATGGCGCGGTACGCCGAGGCGCCGATCTGCGCCACGGCGAGTCGGTCGCCGTCGTGGCGACCGGCGGCGTGGGCTCCAACATCATCCAGGTCTGCCGGGCATTCGGCGCGAAGCAGATCATCGCGATCGATGTCGACGACGACAAGCTGGCGGCGACCCGTGCGCTGGGCGCCACGGACGTCGTCAACTCGACGAAGCAGGACGTGCATGAAGCGGTCTTCGGGCTCACGGGGGGCCGCGGCGTCGACGTCGCCTTCGAGGCACTCGGACGTCCCCAGACCTGGACGTCGGCCCTCGATGCCCTCAGGGACGGCGGGCGGATGGTGCCGATCGGGCTGGGCGCCGGCGTGCAGACCGCGGAGGTCGAGATCAACCGGACGGTGCGGCGCTCCCAGTCGATCCTGGGTTCCTACGGGGCCCGGACCCGGCAGGACCTGCCCGAGGTCGTCCGTCTCGCCGCGGAGGGCACGATCCGTTACCAGGACATCGTCACGCGGAGGTTCGCGCTCGACGAGGTGGCCGAGGGCTATGACCTGCTGCGGCAGGGCAAGGTGCAGGGCCGCGGCGTCGCCGACATGTCGCTGTGACGCGCACTCCTCGAACTCACCGGCCCGGGGGCGGCTCCGTTCGTGCCGCGCCCCGGGCTCAGCCGTCCTGGACGAGGTTGAACTGGAACGAGTACAGACCGCTGTTGTAGACGTGGTTGCCGTACTCGATGACATTGCCCTCCTTGTCGAAGGCGGTCCTCTCCATGACGAGCACGGCGGCGCCCTCGTCGACGGCGAGCAGCCGCGCCTCCTCGGGGGAGGCGAGCCGCGCCCCGATGGACTGCTGGGCCATGGCCGGGCGGATGCCGTGTGCGGCGAGGCTCTCGTAGAGGCCCTGCCCGGACAGCTGCGTGACGGTGGGGGCCTTCGCCCCGGCGGGAAGCAGATTGGTCATGACGGCCAGCGGCTCGTTCTCGATGAAGCGCAGCCTCCTCACCTGGATGATCTCGGTCCCCTCATCGCAGTGCAGACGGCGGGCCGCCTCCTCATCGGCGAGCATCACCTCGTAGAACAGGACCTCGGTACGGGGGGCGAAACCGGCGGCGACCAGATCGTCGTTGAGCGAGGTCAGCCCCAGCGAACGACGCACGTGCATCGGGGTCACCCGGGTGCCGACGCCACGGCGGCGGGTGAGCATTCCTCTCGTGACGAGATCGCGCAGCGCCCTGCGGGTCGTGGGACGCGACACCTGGAGTCGCTTCGCCATGGACACCTCGTCCTCGATGAGACGGCCGGGAGCGAGTTCACCGGCCAGGATGAGTTCCTCGATCGGCCGGGCGATCTGCTGGTACAGCGGGACATCGGACTCCCGATCCAGCACGATCTGCGGAACGAAGGGCACGTCGAGATTCACGGTGCCGTCGGTCTCCTCCATCGACTCACCTCGGTGTTGCCGCCGGCAGGTCACCGCCCACCGCGCTGAGTGTCATCAAGCCATCGCAGTGTACATCGCCCACCTGAACCCAGCAGCCGCGCTGATTTGTCAGGACAAAAGATTGACGTTCGACCTCCCGACCGCATAGATTCAGAACTGTACGGGGCAGCGCCCGTACTCACGAGAAGGAACGATGATGTCCAGTCTTTCCGGAACAATGATGTCCAACCAGACCGGCGCCGAGAACGGCGAACTCGATCTACTCACCATCGGACGCAGTGGTATCGACGTCTACCCCTTCCAGACCGGGATCGGGCTCGAGGACGTGACCAGCTTCGGCAAGTTCCTCGGGGGTTCCCCGACGAACGTCGCGGTGGCGGCCGCCCGCCAAGGCGCACGCGCCGCGGTGATCACTGCGGTGGGCGATGATCCATTCGGCCGATTCATCTGTCGCGAGATGAGGAGACTCGGCGTCTCCGACAAGTTCGTCGTACGCAACGAGGAGTACAACACCCCCGTGACCTTCTGCGAGATCTTCCCGCCCGACGACTTCCCCCTCTACTTCTACCGCCAGCCCAAGGCGCCCGACCTGGAGCTCACGGAGCAGGACATCCCCATCGACGCCGTGCGCAGCGCCAAGATCTTCTGGTTCTCGGTCACCGGTCTGTCGGTCGAACCGTCCCGCTCGGCGCACCACGCGGCGCTCGACGCCCGCGAACGCGGTCAGTGGACCATCGCCGACCTGGACTACCGTCCGATGTTCTGGCAGGACGAGGAGACCGCCACTCGTGAGGTCGAGCGAGTCCTCGGCAAGGTCAACGTGGCGATCGGCAACAAGGAGGAGTGCCGCATCGCCGTGGGCGAGACCGAACCCGATCGGGCCGCCGACGCGCTCCTGGACCGGGGAGTGGAGATCGCCATCGTCAAGCAGGGCCCCCTGGGGACCCTCGCCAAGACCCGCACCGAGCGGATCGTCATGCCCGTCACCCCCGTCGAGGTCTGCAACGGCCTCGGAGCGGGGGATGCCTTCGGCGGCGCCTTCTGCCATGCGATCCTCGAGGGTTTCGACCTTGCCAGGGCCGTACAGTTCGCCTCGACGGCAGGCGCGATCGTCGCCTCACGCCTGGAGTGCTCCACCGCGATGCCGACCTCCTACGAGGTCGAGCACGCCATCAGTGAGCACCCCGACATCCAGCCAGTCATCGAGAAAAGGTGAGACCGATGGGCATCCTGATTGAACAGCTCGCCGAGATCAGGGCGAGCGAGCCGGAACGAATCTCCCGCGCCCTCGCCCTGCGTCCGCGCGCTGATCTGGCCGCCACCAACCGGCTCCTCGTCATCGCCTGCGACCATCCCGCCCGGGGTGCACTCGGCGCCGGCTCCGATCCCATGGCGATGGCCTCGCGCGAGGATCTGCTGCGGCGCTGCGTCACAGCGCTGTCCCGCCCCGGTGTCAATGGTTTCCTGGGTTCCGCCGATCTCATCGAGGACCTCGCCCTGCTCGGGGCTCTCGACGGCAAGCTCGTGTGGGGGTCCATGAACCGGATCGGCCTGCAGGGGGCGGCATTCGAGATCGATGACCGTTTCGGGGGATACGACGCCAGGGGCATCGTCACCGCGGGGCTCAACGGCGGCAAGATGCTCACCAGGATCGACTACGACGACCCGGCCACTGCCAGGACTCTCGAGGCAAGCGCTCATGCCATCGATGCGCTGGCGGACCGGGGACTCAACGCCATGATCGAGCCCTTCATCTCGCGTCGTGAGGACGGACGTGTCGTCAACGACCTGTCCACCGACGCGGTCATCCGCTCGATCGCGGTGGCCCAGGGGCTCGGTCACAGCTCGGCGCACACCTGGTTGAAGCTGCCGAGCGTGGCGGACATGGATCGCGTCATGGAGTCCACCACCCTGCCCAGTCTCATCCTCGGTGGTGAGGTCTCCGAGAATCCCGAGGCCGCGCGGGCCTCATGGGGCAGGGCCCTGGCCCTGCCCAACGTCAGGGGCCTGGTCATCGGCCGGTCCCTGCTCTATCCGCCGGACGACAACGTCGAGGCGGCCGTCGACAATGCAGTGGAGTTGCTGTGAACGAAGAGAAGTACATCATCCGCTCGGGTCAGCTCGCCCATGATGCGTACGAGACCGACCTGGATCCTGAGCGCGCAGGCTGGGAATGGTCCTCCCTGCGCGTACTGAACCTGGCACCGGGCCAGGACGTCCACGTGCCCGGCGGCGAGGCGGAGTTCCTCGTGCTGCCCCTCTCGGGCGGCTGTACCGTCGAGGTCAATGGCCGCTCCTACGAGATCAGCGGCCGGGAGTCCGTGTTCACCGACATCACGGACTACATGTACATTCCGCGCGCCACCGACATCGCCCTGTCCAGCGACAAGGGCGCACGCGTCGCCCTGCCCGGCGCCAAGGCGACGAGGGACCTGCCCGTGCGCTACTGCGGACGCGACGAGGTCGGTACGGGACTGCGCGGAGCCGGTCCGTCCTCTCGCCAGGTGAACAACTACGCGCTGGGCAATGACGTGGAGACCTCTCACCTCCTGGCGTGCGAGGTCCTGACCCCGGGCGGCAACTGGTCCTCCTATCCCCCGCACAAGCACGACGAGCACAACGACGTCGAGCGGGTCCTCGAGGAGATCTACTACTACGAGGTGCGCCCCGGCAACGAGGGCGCCGAGCCGGGCTTCGCCCTGCAGCGGATCTACCCGTCCCCCGGCCACGAGATCGACGTGTGCACCGAGGTGCGCAGCGGCGACATCGTCGTCATGCCCTACGGCTACCACGGCCCCTCCGTGGCAGCGCCCGGCTACGATCTCTACTACCTCAACGTCATGGCCGGCCCGGCCGAGGACTCGGTCTGGCTGATGACCGATGACCCCCACCACACCTGGATCCGTCAGTCCTGGCAGACCCAGGAGGTCGACCCCAGGCTGCCGATGACACCGATGAACTGACACCCCATCGAAAACCCGACGCGACCACCATCGTTCGCGTCCCGAGCAGGAGAAACAATGACCAGTCCCGTACCCACGGTTCGTCTGACGGTGGCTCAGGCGACCATCCGATTCCTCGTCAACCAGTACTCCGAGCGCGACGGCCGTGAACAGCGCCTCATCGCCGGCGCCTTCGGCATCTTCGGGCACGGCAACGTCGCCGGAATCGGTCAGGCGCTGCTGCAGAACGAACTCGATCCCGAACCGGACGGCGGCTCGATGCCCTACATCATGCCCCGCAACGAGCAGGGCCAGGTGCACGCGGCATCCGCGTACGCGAAGAGCACGAATCGTCTGCAGACGATGATGTGCACCGCGTCCATCGGCCCGGGGTCCCTCAACATGGTCACGGGCGCGGCCCTGGCGACGACGAACCGGCTCCCGGTGCTGCTCTTCCCGTCCGACCAGTTCTCCACCCGCTACCCCGACCCGGTCCTGCAGCAGATCGAGAACGCCCAGACCCTCGACACCACGTGCAATGATGCGTTCCGCCCGGTCTCGGCCTTCTTCGACCGCATCAACCGCCCCGAGCAGCTGTTGCCCTCGCTCATGCAGGCGATGCGCACCCTGACCGACCCGGCCGACACCGGTGCGGTCGTCCTGGCGATGCCGCAGGACGTCCAGGCGGAGGCCTTCGACTTCCCCGTCGAGATGTTCCGCAAGCGCGTGTGGCACGTGCGCCGCACACCCGTCGACCCCGCCTCCCTCGAGCGCGCGGTGGAGCTCATCAAGGCCTCGAAGCGACCGATGGTCATCGCCGGTGGCGGCGCCATCTACTCCGAGGCCTCCGAGCAGCTGCGACAGTTCGCCACCGCGACCGGCATCCCGGTCGCCGACACCCAGGCGGGCAAGGGCGCCATCAACTTCGACCACCCCCAGTCGATCGGCGGCGTCGGGTCGACCGGCGGTGACTCGGGCAACCACATCGCCGACAAGACCGACCTGGTCATCGGCGTGGGCACGCGCTACTCCGACTTCACGACGGCCTCACGGACGCAGTTCAAGAACCCGGACGTGCGTTTCGTCAACATCAACGTCAAGGCCTTCGACGCCGTCAAGAACAGCGGCGAGATGCTCGTGGCGGATGCCCGCGAGACCCTCACCGCGCTGACCGAGGCTCTTGACGGCTACTCGGTCAGCAGCGAGTACGCCGCTGAGATCGCCCAGGAGAAGGCGGCGTGGGACAAGCGGGTGGACGAGTGCTACCACCTCGGCCATGGTCCGCTGCCGGCCCAGACCGAGGTCTTCGGCGCCCTGAACGAGCTCATGGGTGACGAGGACGTCGTCATCAACGCCGCCGGGTCCATGCCCGGCGACCTGCAGGCGCTGTGGCGTGCCCGCACCCCGGTCCAGTACCACGTTGAGTACGCCTTCTCATGCATGGGTTACGAGATCCCGGCGGCGATGGGCGTCAAGCTCGCGCTGCCCGACTCCGAGGTCGTCTCGATCGTCGGTGACGGCACCTACCAGATGCTCCCGATGGAACTGGCCACGGTCGCCCAGGAGGGCATCAAGGTCATCTACGTGCTGCTGCAGAACTACGGCTTCTCCTCGATCGGTTCGCTGTCGGAGTCGCGTGGCTCCCAGCGTTTCGGCACCCGCTACCGTCAGGGCGGCGCCGGGGCCTCGCACACGGCCGATGGCAAGCTGCTCGACGTCGACATCGCCGCCAACGCCCGCTCGTGGGGCATCGACGTCATCGAGGCGCACGGCATCGATGAGTTCAAGGACGCCTACCGCCGGGCCACCGAGTCCGACCGTCCGACGATGATCCACATCGAGACCGATCTGTACGGCCCGAACCCGCCCGGCTCGTCCTGGTGGGACGTGCCCGTCTCCCAGGTCTCGCGCATCGAGAGCACGCAGGAGGCCTACCAGGACTACCTGCGCGACCGCGCACCGCAGCGCCACTACCTGTGAGAAGCGGCCGCCACCGATGCGGGAGGACCCGCGCCACAGTCCCCACCGGACTGGGCCGCGGGCCCTCTCGCATTCCAGGACAAGGCACCCACAAGGACGATCATTTGTTAGAACAAATATCGAGTGATGGGTTACAAATCGAACAGCGCAGGGTAAACTGACCAACGGGTGGCGAGTGACATCCATCTGCCCCCAGACAGGGTCCGAAGGGTGGCCCGTGGGTGGCCGGGCGACGCCCGGCCGCCGATCACTCGCTCATACACACAAACACACTCCAGAGGAGTTCACGGACAATGAAGACGATTGAGCACTGGATCAATGGTGCGCCGTACACCGGCACGCCGGCGGGGCGCATCCCCGTCGAGAACCCCGGAACCGGTGAGGTCGAGGCGGAGCTGCTCCAGGCCTCGGCGGCCGATCTCGACCATGCCGTCGAGGTGGCCACCGAGGCCCAGAAGAAGTGGGCGAAGTTCTCCCTGGCCAAGCGCGTCGAGATCATGTTCCGCATGCGCCAGCTGGTCCTGGACCACCAGGACGAGATGGCCGAGCTGATCGTCGCCGAGCACGGCAAGAACTACTCCGATGCCATCGGCGAGATCCAGCGGGGCCGTGAGACCCTCGACTTCGCGACCGCCATCAATGTGGCCCTCAAGGGCGAGTACTCCTACGACATCTCCACCGGCGTCGACATCCACACGCTGCGCCAGCCGGTCGGCGTCGTCGCCGGCATCTGCCCCTTCAACTTCCCGGCCATGGTCCCGATGTGGATGCACCCGCTGGCCATCGCCACCGGCAACGCGTTCATCCTCAAGCCGGCATCGCCGACGCCCTCCGCGTCCCTGCTCACGGCACAGCTCTACAAGGAGGCCGGTCTGCCCGACGGCGTCTTCAACGTCGTGGCCGGCCGGCGTGACATGGTCACCCAGATCCTGGAGCACCCTGGTATCAACGCGATCTCCTTCGTCGGGTCGACACCGGTGGCGCACATCATCCAGGACACGGGCGTGGCGCACGGCAAGCGCGTCCAGGCGCTCGGCGGGGCAAACAACCATGCGATCGTCATGCCCGACGCCGATCTGGACTTCGCCGCCCAGCACATCTCGGCCGCCGCCTTCGGCGCCGCCGGTGAGCGCTGCATGGCGCTGCCGGTCGTCGTCGCCGTGGGCGGCATCGGCCCGGACCTGGCCCAGCGGGTCAAGGCCAACGCCGAGAAGATCAAGGTCGGTTACGGCATGGACGAGGGCGTCGAGATGGGCCCGGTCATCGATGCGAAGGCCAAGCAGCGCATCACCGGTCTCATCGACGACGCCGAGCAGCGGGGCGCCAATGTGGTGCTCGACGGGCGTTCCCTGGTGATCCCGGGGCACGAGAACGGCCACTTCCTCGGCCCGACCATCATCGACGACGTGCCGCTCGATGCCCCGGCCTACACCGAGGAGGTGTTCGGCCCGGTCCTGACCATCGTCCACGCCGACAACTACGACGAGGCCATCAAGATCGTCAACGCCTCGCCCTACGGCAACGGTTCGGCGATCTTCACGAACGACGGTGGCGTCGCCCGCCGCTTCACGCTGGACACCGAGGCCGGCATGGTCGGCGTCAACGTGCCGATTCCGACCCCGGTCGCCTACTACTCCTTCGGCGGCTGGAAGGAGTCGCTGCTCGGCGACACCCACATCCATGGCCCCGAGGGCGTCAAGTTCTACACCCGCGCCAAGGCGATCACCTCTCGCTGGCCTTCTGAGAAGACCTACGCGGCGACGATGTCCTTCCAGCGCGAGGAGTGACGTCCCTGTCGCTTCCGGCCCGATGAGCACACCTGAGGGCCGGGTGAGTGACTCTCCAAGGGTGGTGGCCCACGGCACGACGCCGTGGGCCACCACCCTTTTCTCGCGGCCGGACAGCTGCTCTCGCTCGGATGTTGACGGGAACGCACCGACGGCGTGTCACGGCCGCCCGTCTCGCTGACCAGGCGGTTTCGAACACGTCGCGGCCGAAAGCGCCAGAAGATCCTCGAGGCGGTGACCTCGTTCGGTTACCTCAGCAACCAGATCGCCACCTCATCGGCCGGCAATCGCTCGCACTGCATCATCGGTTTCCTGGCACAATCGCTGGCCAACCCGGTCTTCATCGATGTCTTCGAGAGTCTTGCCGGTCTTGTGCGCGAACAGGGTCACCGGGTCATCGTCATGCAGGGCGGTTTCGACATCGCCTGGGAGGACCGCAGGCTGCGTGACCTTGTCACCCTGAGGCCCGACGGGATCGTCCTGGCGGGTCATGCCGGGTTGACGACGGCCCTCGGGGCCGCCGTCAACTCGCTGCCCGTGGTCGCAGTCACCCGGAAGATCGAGATGAACGGGGTCACCAGCATCTACTGCAACGACCCGCTGAGGGGCTGAGCCGGCCGTCGACCATCTTGCGGGGCTCGTACACCGTGACATCGTCCACTTGGCCCTGCCCGCCGACATTCCCTATGAGGAACGCGCCGCAGGTTTCCGGTCTGCCCATGGCCAATCGCGGCTTGCGGGGCCGTGTGGTGTTCTCCCCTGTCACTGCCGATGGGGCCGCCGATGCGACCGCTGGCCTCATCGATGAGGGACGGCTGCCCACCGCGATCTTCTGCGCAACGATGTCCAGGCCATGGGGCCCTCAACGCGTTGTCTCAGCACGGGCTGTCGGTGCCCCGCGATGTCTCGGTCGTCAGCCACGACGACACCGTCATCGCCGCCCGGATGGGATCTCACGTCAGTCAACCAGAACGCCGCACACCAGGACGTCCTCGCCGTCGATGTGTTCTCGCGCAGATCGCGCAGGATGACCCACAGGAGACGCCAGAGGCACTGCCTCACGCCTCACCTGGTCGCCCGCGGTTCGACCTCACCGCCACGCGCGGCGTGAGCCCGTCGGCGAGAACTCGCCCGCGGACGGCCTTGCGAGCGATTCGTCGCCCCGATGCGCCGGGAAGAGGGACCACCGCGCCCAACGTGTGCGTCACCGGCGGCGGTTCCGTCCCGGCAGCGGTGGGCCCAGCGGGCCCACGCGAGCGACCTCGTGGCGGCGATGGGACGAGTTCGCCCCGTGTCCCTCGGGGACACGGGGCGAACCGATTGCGCTCGGGCGGTCAGACCCGGGTCAGGCCAGTACCGTCAGCTGTACTCCTTCTCGAAGCGCTCCTCGAGTTCCTCCAGGGAGTCGTACTTCGTCTCGGGGACGAACTTGATGTAGAAGATGAGCGAGAGCACGTTGACCAGGGCGAAGATGAGGTAGGTCAGGGCACCGCCCAGGCCCTTCATCATGATCGGGAAGACGGCCGAGACGATGGCGTTGGCGATCCACAGCGCGCCGACGGCCAGGCCCATGGCAGTGCCGCGGATCTTGCTGGGGAAGATCTCGGCGACAAGGACCCAGGTGACCGTGCCCGACTGCTTGGCGAAGACGAACAGGCTCACGATGATGAGCACGAGGAAGGGCGCGAAGGTCGGGGCGCCGATGATGTCGCCGTCCTCGTTCTGGAAGGGCTGGATGAGGAAGAAGAACACCGCGGCCAGCAGGCTCAGCGAGATGACGATGCTGGTCTCCTGGTAGATGCCGACGTGCCGACGGGCGAACTTCGTGACCATCCACAGGCCGACGGCCGAGCCGATGAAGGACACACCGCCGGAGACGACGTTGAGCGAGATGGCATCGCTCATGGGCAGGCCGGCGGCCGACAGCACCTTCGGCGTGTAGTACATGGCCGTGTTGATGCCGGTCATCTGGTCTGCCAGACCCAGAATGATGCCGATGATGAGCAGCCGCCGGGTCCACTTGGTGTTCCAGATCTGGGACAGCTTCCACTTCTCCTGGTTGGCCTCCTTGCGCTGGATCTCGAGCATCTCGTCGACCTCGTCGGCGATGGGGCCGTCCTTGGCCTCGTTGCGCACGCGCTTGAGGGAGCCGATGGCCTCCGGAATGCGCAGATTGGCCACGTACCAGCGGGAGGATTCGGGCATGAGGCGGATGCCGATCCACAGGGCGATGGCGGGGATGGAGGCCAGTACGAGCATGTAGCGCCAGGTCATGCCGTTGCCGGACGTGACCGCGACATTGGCCAGGTTCTGGACGGTCTCCCAGGAGACGGTCTGGCCGGCCCTGGCGACGGTCTCACCGGCGCTGTTGACGACGTCGTTCGCCATCGTCGCCTCCGGGCCGCCGTGCACCTGGGCGAGGATGGCGTTCATCCCGTAGGCGAGGAACTGGCCGAAGACGATCATCATCTGGTCGACGGCGACCAGCGTGCCGCGGATGCGTTTCGGCGCCGTCTCGCCGAGGAAGACCGGAACAGTGGCGGAGGCGCCGCCGACGGCGAAGCCGAGGATGATGCGGAAGGCGTACAGGATCCAGATGTTCGGCGAGATGGTGCAGCCCAGCGCACCGACGAGGAAGACGACCGCCAGCATGGTGATGTTGTGCCGGCGTCCGTACTTGTCGGAGAGCTTGCCGCCGATCGAGGCGCCCAGCGCGGCACCGATGCACAGGAAGGTGCCGACCAGGCCCTCCTCCCAGGTCTTCAGGGCGAGACCGCCGGCATCGGTGGGCAGGTACATGTAGGGAAGGGCGCCGGAGATGACGCCGGTGTCGTAGCCGAACAGCAGCGAGCCGAGTGTGGCCACCAGCGCGATGAGCCCCAGCGAGCGTTTCTTGCCCGACGGAGGGGTCTTGTCGACCAGCTCCTGGAGCTTCTCGCGGCTGTAATCCGCCGCCGCGACGGGTGATGAGGACATGTTTTCTCCTTGAAGGGCCTGTCGTCATGGACAGGTTAGGGGACGCGCCGCGAGAGGGGCTGCCCCTCCCAACGATGGGAAGGAAGCAGAGGGATCGGTCGCCTTCGCGGCGCACAAGGCGACCGATCCGGGAATCAGGCGCCGAGTTCGGCGGTCAGGCGCTCCAGCGCAGCCTTGTTGTACTCGTCGGCGTACTCGTGCCAGCCGAAGATGCACACGGACATGATGCCGTCGAAACCGACCTCGCGCAGTGTCTGGAAGACCTCGCCCCAAGGGACCTCGCCCTGACCGATGGCGTTGTGCTGGTGGACCGTGACATCGGCACCCGGCGGGTTCACGATGTAGCGGTTGCCGTCATTGGCGCGATGGTTGAAGGCGTCGGAGACGTGCACCTCGCGCAGCTTGCCCGCCGCAGCCGCGGAACGGATCATCCGGGCGGCGTCGCCGGCGCCGTCGGACAGGTGGAAGGTGTGCGGGCAGCAGTACTCGTAACCGATCCAGTCCTTGTCGACGCCGCGAACGATCTCCAGGGCACGGTCGTGCAGTTCGACGAAGTCGTAGGGGTGCGCCTCCATGATGAGGTTGATCCCGTAGCGCTCGAAGGCGGGCGTGAGTTCCTCGATGGAGTGGTACCACTGGTGCTCGGACTCGCGGGCCCGGTTGCGGTCACCCGAGAACTCCGAGACGATGTCGCGCACGTCCAGCTGGTCGGCGATCTCCAGCAGCCGGCGCCAGTTGCGCACCTGGGCCTGCCGTTCCTGCTCGTCGACGGCGGACCAGTTGAAGACCGGGTTGAGGGTGCGGATGGTGACGCCGGTCTCCTTCTGCGTCTTGTTCAACTCGTCGATGTAGGCCCTGTCGGCCTTCGGGTAGTGGTGCCAGAAGTGGAAGTCCGAGCGGGGCGAGAGCTCCACGTACGAGAAGCCGAGCTCAGCTGCCTTGCGCAGGGTGTCCGGCGCCGACATGGTCATGTAGTACATGTTCGGGTCTAGGGCGATGTCAACCACAGGTGCTGCTCCTGTTCAATCAACGGCGGTGTCGATGTTTCCCTCATATTGTCATGACAATCAGGATTTGGGAAGGCCCGTCCACGAACTTTTTTGGAACGCGCCAATACCGTGGCTCAACGAACCATCACGGCCGATGACTCACTATACGACCCACCCAGCCGGGCAAGCTCCACACCTTGCCCGAAGCGACGCTCCAGCCGGATCATTTGTCATGACATTAGTTGACATCCCACCCCCGGAGGGGCTTCAATGAATGTCAGACGCACCCCGGCACCGACGGCGGGGCGCGAGGTCCAACCGCATAGGAGAAGCAGCGCATGACCATTGAATACACTCCAGGCCCCCTCCTCGACGCGTCGCGGAACACCCCGACCGCTCTGTGGAACGACTCGGCCGATCCCGATGAACTGAGCCAGTCGATCTCCTTCGGCGCCGTGGGCGCAACCTGCAACCCGGCGATTGCCTTCACCTGCATCAACCAGCGCAAGGACGTATGGCTCCCCCGCATCGCCGAGCTGGCCGAGGAGATGCCCGAGGCCACCGAGTCCGAGATCGGCTGGCAGGTCGTGCGCGAGCTGAGCATCGAGGCCGCCAAGCTGCTCGAGCCCATCTTCGACGAGCAGAACGGACGCAACGGTCGGCTCTCCATCCAGACCGACCCGCGTCTGGCTCGCAATGCGAAGGCCCTGGCCGACCAGGCCGAGGAGTTCTCCAAGCTGGCCAAGAACATCATCGTCAAGATCCCCGCCACCTCGGTGGGCATCAAGGCGATCGAGGACGCCACCTACCGTGGCGTCTCGGTCAACGTGACGGTCTCCTTCTCCGTTCCGCAGGCGGTCGCCACCGGCGAGGCCATCGAGCGTGGTCTCAAGCGCCGTGAGGCAGAGGGCAAGGACGTCTCCACGATGGGCCCGGTCGTCACCCTCATGGGCGGGCGTCTGGACGACTGGATCAAGATCGTCGCCAAGAAGAACGACCTGTTCATCGACCCCGGTCACCTCGAGTGGGCCGGCGTGGCGGCGCTCAAGCGCGCCTACCAGGAGTTCCAGTCCCGCGGGCTGCGTGCCCGCGTGCTGTCGGCCGCCTTCCGCAATGTCATGCACTGGTCCGAACTGGTCGGCGGCGACCTGGTCGTCTCCCCGCCGTTCAAGTGGCAGCAGCTCATCAACAACTCCGGTTACAAGGCCGTCAGCCGCATCGACGTGCCGGTCGCTCCCGAGATCATGAAGACCCTCCAGAGCATCCCCGAGTTCGTCCGCGCCTACGAGCCCGACGGCATGACCCCGGAGGAGTTCGACACCTTCGGCGCCACCGTCCGTACGCTGCGTGGCTTCCTCCAGGCCGATGCCGACCTGGATGCCCTCGTGCGGGACGTCATCATGCCCCAGCCGTCCACTGTGATGTCATCGACATCGGCAGCCAATCACCCAGTCCATCCGATCAGACAAGGAACACCATGCTCAACATCGCCGTCATCGGCGCCGGCCGCATCGGTCATGTCCATGCGCGCACCATCGCGGGGCACCCCAAGGCCTCACTCGCCCTCGTCTGCGATCCCGTCGGCGACGCCGCCGAGCAGCTCGCAGCACCTTACGGGGCCAGGGCGGCCAAGGACGCCGAGGAGGCCTTCGCCGATCCGAAGGTCGACGCGGTCATCGTCGGCTCCCCCACCCCGTTGCACATCCCCCACCTCGTCGCGGCGGCGAAGGCCGGCAAGGCCGTTCTGTGCGAGAAGCCGATCGCCCTGGACATGGCCGATGTCGAGGCCGCACAGACCGATCTTGACGCCATCAGCACGCCCGTCATGTTCGGTTTCAACCGCCGCTTCGACCCCTCGTTCGCCGCGGTTCGCGCCGCCGTGCAAGAAGGCCGGATCGGTGCGCTGGAGCAGCTGACCATCATCAGCCGTGACCCGGCCGCGCCCCCGGTCGAGTACATCAAGGTGTCCGGCGGCATCTTCCGCGACATGACGATCCACGACTTCGACACCGCACGCTTCTTCCTGGGCGACATCGTCGAGCTGCACGCGGTGGGTCAGAACCTCGACCCGGCCATCAAGGAGACCGGCGACTTCGACGCCGCCGTCGTCACCCTCAAGGCGGCGTCCGGTGCCGTGGCGACGATCATCAACAACCGCCACTGCGCCTCCGGATACGACCAGCGGCTGGAGGCATCGGGCAGGAACGGCGCCCTGTTCGCCGAGAACATCCGCGGCACGACGGTACGGCTGTCCAACGCCGAGGTGACCGACGCCCAGGAGCCCTACCTGGACTTCTTCCTCGAACGCTACGCCGACGCCTACCGCCTGGAGCTGTCCGCCTTCATCGAGGCCGTCGAGGCCGGCACCACGCCTCCCACCGGCATCGCTGACGCCGTCGAGGCCCTGCGGCTGGCCGAGGCGGCCACGACGTCCGCCCGCACCGGCGAGGTCATCCGCCTCGCCTCCTGAACCGCGATCGATCCCTGACCCCTGCCACGACATGGGCCGGGTTCTGCTCACCGGACAGCCGTGAGCAGAACCCGGCCCTGTTCCTTCCGCCGCAGCGTGGGCGCGGCGAAGCGGTCCACGTCGATTCACCCGATCGCCGGCGGGTCCGCTCATTCCTGCGGGGAAGTCCGCTCAGGTGGACAGGGCCGCTTCACGGATCGCCTCGGCAAGGTCTGTGGAACGGCTCCACATCGGCCAGTGGCCCGTGGGCAGGTCGATGACCTCCACGTGTTCGAGCCTGGCCACCTCAGCGAACATGGGATCGCCCACCTGGGCCAGCTCCAGTACCCGCGGGCCGGGGATGGAGCAGCACACCAGTGTGGTCGGAACCCTCAGCCGGGCGTCATTGGTCAGTTGGACAGCCGCCCGCAGCACGGGACCAGGCTCGGGGACGGCCCTGGCACGGAAGCGATCGAGGTCGTCGGTGCTGAGACCTTCGAGACTGGCCCGCTCCCCCAGCGCGTCGAAGGAGGGCAACGGCAGCTCTTCGACGGACTCGGCAAGATCCGGAGCGAACACGTTCCCGGGCGCAACCGGGCCGGAATCGACCCACACGACGCGCCGAATCAGTTCCGGGGTTCGATCCAGGACGAGGCTGACCGGAGCATTGGCGCCGCTGTGGCCGACGAGGACGACGCCTTCGGGCACGGACTCGACGACTGCCTGAATCGCTGCGGCCTGCTCCTCGAGGGTCCTCGAGGAGCGCCGCGGGTCCTGGTCGTCAAGCCCGGGAAGGGTCAACGCAACGGCTCGGAGGCCTGCGGTTCTGAGGTGAGCGAGCACCTCGTCCCAGGCCCAGGCCCCCAGCCAGTGGCCGGGAACCAACACGATCAGGGGCAGGACTGAACGCTGTGGTGTTGACATCATGGCACGATGCTTCCAGCCCTCGTGGACAACGGTGTGTCACTATTTCTGGCATGAATTTCTTCCAGGTTGGATCGTGAAGCGGTCCGAGCGGCTCCACGCCCTCTCGGAGGCCTTGCGCCGCAGTGGAAAACAAGGGTGCAGCGCCAAGCGACTGGCCGACGAGTTCGAGGTGTCGGTTCGCACGATCAAACGAGACATGACAGCCCTGGAGAGCGCCGGCCTTCCCATCTGGTCGCGTCCTGGCCCCGGCGGCGGGTACGGACTGGCTCAGGGCGCCTCGCTCCCGCCCGTGAACCTGTCCCCAGTCCAGGCGATGGCCCTGCTGGCGGCGGTTGCCGCATCGCCCGATGCACCGTACTCCGACCTGGCCGCCACGGGAGCCCGCAAGATCGTCGATGTCCTGGACCCGCGAACCCGAGAACGGGCCGAGCAGTTGGCCAGTCGCGTCTGGGTCAACCGCGCCGGCGTCCCGTCGAGAGCGATCCGATCCGCCTTGGAACAGGCGATGGCCGACCAGCGCGTGGTCCGCATCGACTACACATCCGGCGAAGGAGTGACCAGCCACCGTGACGTGGAGCCCATCCTGTTCGCCTCCACCGGTGGCCGCTGGTACCTCATCGGGTGGTGTCGTCTGCGATCCGCCGTCCGCTGGTTCGCAGTGGCTCGCATCCAGGAGGCCAACGTCACCTGCGAAGCATGTGCCGGTCACGAGATCCATGAGATCGGCACACCACCGTCAACGGCCAGGAGCGCAGCTCCTCACCCGTGGAACACCTGAGCGCCGCTACCGGGCAGCGCCGACTGGGATCAGCGCCGCAACAGCGCTCCCGTGTAACCTGCTGACGGTGGGGCGGACCGCCCCACCGTCAGACAGGGAGGACCCGTGGCGACGAGCGGACAGGACGTCACCCAGGACGACGTGGCGCGTGCCGCCGGGGTCTCGCGCAGCCTGGTCTCCCTGGCGCTGAACGGCTCCCCCAAGGTCGCCGAGGAGACGCGGCGGCGCATCGCCGAGACCGCCGACCGGCTCGGCTACCGAGTCAACGCCGCCGCGGCCTCCCTGGCCCGCCAGCAGTCCAGGACCATCGGCCTGGTCCTGCCCAACCTGCGCAACGCCTTCTTCGAGCAGATCGCCCACACCCTGGGCGACGCCACGAGCGCCGGGGACCTCGCCCTCTTCGTCACGGTTGGCTCCGAGCAGCCCGAGGTCCTCCACCGCGCCATCGAGAGCCTGCTGAGCGTCCGCGTCATGGGGCTCATCCTCGTCTCCCCCTGGCTACCGGACGAGGACCTCATCGCCATCGGTGAGGAGGTGCCCGTCTGCCTCATCGGACGGCGCAGCCCCGGCGGAAGAGTGGACTCGGTCCGTGTGGACGAGGAGGCCGCCGCCCGGCTGCTCATCGGCCACCTCACCGGGCTCGGCATGCGCTCGGTCGGCTACGTCGGACCGCGCGTCGTGAACGACACCTCCCGTTTCGAGCGGGAGTCAGCGCTGCGTCGCGCCGCCCGGGCGACCGGACTGACCCTGGACGTCCGCGAGTGCGACGAGGACGCCGGTCCGGCCGTGCGCGACCTGCTGCAGGCCCACCCCGAACCGCTCGGCCTCGTCATCCACAACGACATCCTCGCCATCGACGCCGTCCCGGTGCTGCGCGAGACGGACCGGCACCCGGGCACCGACGTCGCCCTCGTCTCCTACGACAACACCTACCTGGCGAGGCGCGGGGAGTTCTCCCTCACCAGCGTCGACCAGCCCGAGGACGTGCTGGGGACGACTGCCGTGCGCCTGCTGCGCGAGCGCGCCGACGATGCGACCACGCGTTCCCGCGACGTCGTGCTGGAGCCCACCCTCGCCATCAGGGACTCCTCGGACCCGGCCGGGTCCGCCAGCGGGCATTGAACCCCGAACCAGCAGTGGGTCAAGGTCCAGGCTCACCCGGCATTGTCTGCCCCTCGCGACGCGCACGGACCAGGCCGCTCGCCGTGAACCCGGCCGCCCGACCGGGTGCAGCGTGCAGGGCGCAGAAAACCAGGGAACCAAGGGGTTGACACTTCTTCGGCGCTCGGCCCATACTCGTAACAACACGTTATTCACGCGCGTTAATTCCCCTGGACTAGCTTCGTCACTGAAGACGAGAAGAGGTTCGACATGACCACGAAAACCCTTTCCGTAGCCGTCATCGGTGCCGGTATGGCCGGCACGACCCATGCCAACGCGTGGCGCCAGGTCGGCACCGTCTACGACCTGGGACTGCCCAAGATCCGGCTCGCCACCATCGCCGACGCCTACCTGCCCTTCGCCGAGGACGCGGCCGAGCGCTACGGCTATGAGAAGGCCGTCGAGGACTGGCGCGACGTCGCCGACGATTCGAACATCGACATCGTCTCGATCGTCGTCGGCAATGCGCTGCATCGTGAGATCGCCGAGGCCATGATCCGGGCGGGCAAGCACGTCCTGTGCGAGAAGCCGCTCGCCGACACCCTCGAGAACGCCAAGGCAATGGCCGAGGCCGAGGCCCAGGCCGGAGTCGTCACATCCGTCGGCTTCACCTACCGGCGCAACGCCGCCGTCGCCGAGATCGCGAAGCTCGTCGCAGAGGGCCATCTGGGCGAGATCAACCACTTCGAGGGCCGCTACTGGTGCGACTACGGCGTCGACCCGAACACCCCGATGGCCTGGCGCTACCGCGGCCCGATGGGATCCGGTGCCCTGGGCGACGTCGGCAGCCACCTCATCGACACGGCCGAGACGATCTGCGGCCCGCTCGTCTCCGTCGCCGGGGGCGCCATGACCACCGCCATCAAGGAGCGCCCCGTCGCCAAGGGCCACGTCACCCGCGGCACGACCCTGGACACCTCGGAGCTTGAGATGGAGGCGGTCACCAACGACGACGTCGCCACCTTCACCGGCCACTTCGCGAACGGCGCGGTCGGCACCTTCTCGGTCTCCCGGGTCGCCTGGAACATGCCGAATGCGATGATGATCGACGTGCTCGGCACGAAGGGCCGTGCCTCCTGGGATCTCGCCCGCTGCGGCGAGATCAAGGTCGACGACACCAACTCTCCTGCCGGCCTGGGCGGCGCCCGCCAGGTGCTGGTCAACCCCGACTTCCCCTACTTCGCCCGTGGCTCCTCCATGGCCTTCGGCGGTGTCGGGCTCACCCAGATCGAGCAGTTCACCTACCAGGCATACGCCTTCCTGCAGCAGGTCGCCGGCGTCGAGGGCCTGCCCCCGTGCGCGTCCTTCGCCGACGGATACCGCGAGATGCAGATCATGGACGCCATCTCCCGCTCCGCCGCCGCCAACGGTGCAGCCGTCGACGTCTCCCACCTCAACTGACCCACTGAAGAACAAAGGAGTTTTGCCATGTCACTCACCTACGGCGCCTACACCGCGTGCCTCCAGGACCGTCCGCTCGAAGCGGCTCTCGACATCCTCAAGGAAGCCGGCCTGACCGGCGCCGAGGTCAACGTCGGCGGTTTCATCCCCTCGCCACACTGCCCCGTCGACGCCCTGCTCGCCTCGAAGGCGGCCCGCGATGACTACCTGGGCGTCTTCGCATCCAAGGGCATGGTCCTGTCGGGCCTCAACACCTCGGGCAACCCGGTCTCGCCCCTGCCGAACGAGGGCCTCAAGCACGCCGAGGACATCCGCAACGCCATCAAGCTGGCCGGGCTGCTCGGCGTCAAGGAGATCGTCACGATGTCGGGCACCCCCGGCACCGACCCCACCGCCAAGTACGCCTCCTGGGTCGTCAACCCGTGGAACGGGATCGACCTGGAGATCCTCGACTACCAGTGGTCCGTCGTCGTGCCCTTCTTCAAGGAGATCGACGCACTGGCCCGCGACAATGACGTCAAGGTCTGCCTGGAGCTGCACCCGCGCAACCTCGTCTTCAACATCCCCGCCTTCGAACGTCTCGTCGAGGAGACCGGTTCCACGAACCTGCGAGTGAACATGGACCCCTCGCACCTCTTCTGGCAGCAGATGGACCCGATCACCGCAACCAAGCGACTGGGCAGTCTTGTCGGGCACGTCCACGCCAAGGACACGAAGATCTTCCCGGGCGTCGCCTACCGCGGCGTGCTCGACACCGACTTCGGCCATGTGCCCGCCGACGCCGAGAACAAGACACCGACGGCCTATGGCTACTGGTGCTCCGCATGGCCCCAGGACCCGGCCTGGCGGTTCGTCGCCTTCGGCCTGGGACACGACACCGACTACTGGGCCGAGTTCCTGCGTGCCATTCAGGACGCCGATCCCGACATGAACGTCAACATCGAGCACGAGGACGCCGAGTACGGCAATGTCGAAGGCCTGCAGGTGTCCGCATCCAACCTGTTGGCCGCCGTCGCCAAGATCTGACCGTCAGGACCGAGACGGCCGACCCGCTCCCCGGGGGTCCGGCCAGAGGGCTGTGCGCACGGGTCAACCCGTGCGCACAGCCCTCACCGGCAATCCCGTGACTCCCCGTGCGCACGGCGGGCCGAAGCCCCAATCGGCGGGCACGAGCACGCCTCCGCAGCCACCGCAACACTAGGATGAACCCCGTGCCCGCTCCATTCGACCTGATGATCATGCAGTGGGCCGTCCTGGCGATGGCCTCGTTCTTCGTCGGCATCGCGAAGACCGCCCTGCCCGGGCTCGCCACCTTGTCGGTCGCCCTGTTCGCGGCCGTCCTACCGGCCCGCGAGTCCACCGCGGCGATGGTCGTCCTCCTCATCGCCGGTGACCTGTACGCGATCTGGATGTACCGCCACGACGTCGACTGGTCGACACTGCGCCGGCTGGCGCCGGCGATCCTGGTCGGGCTCGGCGCCGGGACACTCGTCCTGTGGCGCATCGACGATGCGAACATGAAACGGATGATCGGTGTCATCCTGCTCCTGCTCACCGCGGTGACGCTGTGGATGATGTGGCGCCGCAGTCGTCCAGGGCACGGCGGGACGGCTCATTCCTTCTCGCAGAACCCCGCGGCACGCTGGATCTACGGGTCGCTGGGGGGTTTCACCACAATGGTCGCCAATGCCGGCGGCCCGCCCATGACGATGTACTTCGTGGCCTCGGGCTTCGACGTCATGCGCTTCATGGGGACGCAGGCCTACTTCTTCTTCTTCGTCAACCTGGCGAAGGTGCCCTTCCAGGCCGGGCTCGGACTGTTCTCGGCGCGCTCGCTGAGCATCGACGCCCTGCTACTGGTGCCGCTGGCCCTGGGGACACTCCTCGGCAGGTTCGTCATCCGCCGCATCCGGACCACCGTCTTCGACGTTCTCGTGATCATCCTGACGATCGTCTCCTCGGTCTTCCTGCTCCTGTGAGGCCGATCGGCAAGGACCCGGCGTTCGATGACGATCTCTCGCGAGAGCCGGCGACGAACCACGGCCACCGGCCTTTTGTTCCCTGATGCCAACCGTGAGCAACACCAGACGATCCCATTTGTTCTAACAAATACCCACACCTATAGTGGATCTCGTCAGCAGGACCAGGGCGTCCCTGGGACTGAGTACACCGTCGTGCATGTCGCGGCTGGTGTCGCGGCATGCACTCCATCACGAAGGAGAACATCATGACCGCCATCGACACCATCGCCACCCAGGCCTCGACGATCCGCCACGAGACCACCACCATCCCCTCGGCCATCGTCGGCACCCTCGTCGCCGGCGCCCTCGTCGCCGCGAGCATCCTCATGATCATCGTCGGCCTCGCCACCACGACGACCGCCATGATGCTCACCGGCACCCTCGTCTTCAGCGCCGCCACCCTCCTGAGCGTCTACACCGGCATCAACGCGCTCGCCCAGAACTGACCACCGCCGACAGCACCACGGCAAGACCCGAAGGGAGCCCACCGACACCCAAAACGATTCTTCCCGGACACACCGAGCCATCGCAGCGCCACCGCAGCACGCACGATGGCTCTTTTGCTGTCAGAATGCGGAAGAGTTCCATCGACGACCCGAGGATCAGCACCCATGACCGTTCCCGACCGTGAGACCCACGCCACGCAGCAGGACGTCGCGGCCCGTGCAGGGGTCTCACGGGGACTCGTCTCACTCGCACTCAAGGGCGAGGGACGCATGTCGGAGCAGACGCGCCGGCGCATTCTCGATGCCGCCCGAGACCTCGACTACCACCCGAACGCCGCCGCGGCCGAGCTGGCGGCCCGGCGCTCGCGACGCCTGGCGGTCATCCTGCCCTATCTCGACAATCCCTTCTTCGATCGTCTGTTGCGGCGCCTGCGCCACCATGCCCGTGCCGCCGGGTACCTCCTGATCGTCCTCGTCTCCGATCTGGAGGAGCAACTCGAGCAGGCGACGGTGGACGACGTCCTGTCGATGCGCCCCGCCGGGTTGATCCTGCCCGGCACCTCGATGAGCCAGTCGGAACTCCTGGCCCTGTCCGAGCAGGTGCCGCTGTGCGTCCTGGACCGTGCCCTCGACGAGCCGTCCATCCCAACGGTCCGCCTCGACGAGGCGGATGCCGCCGCGCAGATCACCGACCATCTCGCCGACCAGGGGTTCCGCCGGATGGTCTTCTTCTCACCCGCCCGCAGCCGGTTCGAATCGCTGCTCAACGAGCGGCGCGAGGCCTGCCGCGCGGCATCGGCGGGCAGAGGCCTCGACTTCGCCGAGATCGTCTGCGACGACGGCGCGGGCCAGGCCCTGGCGATGGCCCGCGCCACCTCGACGGAGCCTTTCGGCGCCGTCGCCTACAACGATGTGCTCGGCATCGATCTCATCGCGGCGGTGTTGTCGGCCCGCCTCGCACCCGGTTCCGACATCGGGATCGTCTCCTACGACAACTCATCACTGGCGGCGCGCCAGGAGATCTCGCTCACGAGCGTGGACCAGTCACCGGACCGGCTGGCCGAGGCCTCCGTCGCGGCTGTGCTCGCCCCCGCTGACGCCCCGGTGGCGCATGTGACGGTTCCGGCCACACTCGTCGTCCGCAGCTCGAGTCTGCGGACGTCACCACAGGACTGAATCCCCAGGGCTCACACGACGTCCTCGTCCCGGACGCAAGAAATCGGATGGACCAGGATCTTGCGGCGCCCCGATGACTGTTGCTACCTTTGTCATGTCATTGATGACGCGCGTTAGCACATCTTTCATGGCACCTCACGTTCCACACCTCGAACACATCGTGCGGCGCAGGTCGGAAACTGCGCGACCGGTCACTGCTGACCGGGAAGGAGAACACCCATGAGCAGCAAGAAGCAGATCGGAGTCGGCGTCGTCTCCCTGGGATGGATGGGACGCCTCCACGCCCGCAGCTACCGCTCGGTCTCGGAACGCTTCCCCGAACTGGGCGTCGCGGCCCGTCTCGTGGCGGCGGCCGACCCCATCGACGAGGCACGGCGGGCGGCCGTCGAGGATCTCGGTTTCGAACGGGCCTTCTCCGACTACCACGAACTGCTCGCCGACCCACAGGTGGAGGCCGTGTCCATCTGTTCCCCGAACTACCTGCACCAGGAGATCGCGCTGGCCGCCATCGAGGCCGGCAAGCCCTTCTGGATCGAGAAGCCGATGGGTGTCAACGCCGACCAGTCCCGGACCATTGCGCAGGCCGCGGCCCGGGCCGACCTCGTCACCGCCGTCGGGTTCAACTACCGTCATGTCCCGGCCATCGAGTACCTGCGCACCCTCGTCCGCTCCGGGGAACTCGGCCGGATCACCAATGTGCGCGTCTGGTTCATCGCCGACTACAACGCCTCCCCCAAGGGGCCACTCACCTGGCGTGCCTCTCGTGAGAAGGCCGGTGCCGGTGTCGTCCCCGATCTCATGAGCCACGGCGCCGATCTCGCCCAGTACATCGTCGGACGCATCGCCTCGGTCACCGCCACCACCGACACCTTCATCACTGAACGCCCGATCCCCACGAAAATGGGCGTGGGGCACTCCGGTTTTGAGATCGGCGACGAGACCGGCCCCGTGGAGAACGAGGACTACGTCGGCATGCTCGTCCGTTTCGAGAACGGTGTTATCGGCACGATGGAGTCCTCCCGCGTGAGCGTGGGCCCGCGCGCCGAGTACGTCGTCGAGGTCTACGGGACGAACGGCTCGGCCCGGTGGAACTTCGAGCGTCTCAACGAACTCGAGGTCTGCACCACCGTCGATGGCGGCCCCACCCACGGCTACACCCGAGCCATGGCCAACCCGGCCTGGGGAGAGTGGAGCCGGTACCAGCCCGCCATCGGCACCTCCATGGGATTCGACGACATGAAGTCCATCGAGGCCGCCCAGTTCATCCGCTCGATCCTCACCGGAGAACAGCTCGCTCCCTCGGCCGCTGACGCCTGGTGCGCCGCTGAGGTCGACGAGGCCATCGTGGCCTCCGCGGCCGATGGTGCTTGGCATGACGTCGCCCGCGTCGAGGGCACGACGACCTTCGACCTCTGAACATCACCGTGCGGTCCCGGCGACCGGCAGACCACCACCCGTTGGGCCATGAAACCAGCGGATCCCACGACGAATGGAGAACCATGAGCGAAGAAGCTCACGGAACCGCGCTGAAGAACATCACCGCGGACCAGATGAAACAGGCAGTTGCGGCCACCCCCGCCTCGGGCAAGCACCGGGGCATCATCGCCATCGCCGGCGTGGCCACCCTCGGCTCTCTGCTGTTCGGCTACGACACCGGCGTCATCTCCGGCGCACTCCCCTTCATGTACATGCCCCAGGCCGCCGAGGGCTTCCAGCTCACCAGCCTCGAGGAGGGCGCCATCGGCGGGACCCTCCTCATCGGCGCTGCCTTCGGGGCCCTCTTCGGCGGCCGGCTCTCCGACCGGTACGGCAGGCGGCACAACATCACGCTGCTCGCCATCGTGTTCCTGATCGGCGCCCTGGGCACCACCTTCGCCCCGAACATCTGGGTCATGTACCCGTTCCGCGTCGTCCTCGGTTTCGCCGTCGGCGGCGCCAGCGCCACCGTGCCCGTCTATCTCGCCGAGACCGCCCCCAAACGCATCCGGGGCTCGATCGTCGCCATCGACCAGCTCATGATCGTCACCGGGCAGCTGCTCGCCTTCACGATGAACGCCATCATCAGCAACATCCAGGGCGGCCCCCGGATCACGATCGAGGCCGATCCCTCGGGCACACTCGCCCCGGGCGAGTACGCATATGACACCGTCCAGGCCCTCCAGGCCTCCCAGGGCGGCACGATGAACACCGAGCAGTACCACGCCTTCCTCGATCAGCTCGTCATCGCGGGCGGCAACGGCGAGACCTGGCGCTACATGCTCGTCCTGTGCTCGATCCCGGCCGTCGCGCTGTGGATCGGGATCCGGCTCATGCCCGAGTCCTCCCGCTGGTACATCGCCAAGGAGCGGCTCTATGACGCCATCGGCTCCCTCAAGCGCGTGCGCGACCCGCACCGCGATGGCCCGCTCGAGGACGAGCTCATGGAAATGGCCGAGGCCCGCCAGCACGAACTGGCCGAGGAGGCCCAGAAGAGAGGACTGGGATACGTTCTCGCCACACCCTGGCTGCGCAAACTGCTCTTCGTCGGCATCTTCCTGGCCATCATCAACCAGACCACCGGCGTCAACACGATCATGTACTACGCGCCCAAGGTGCTGGAGTACGCGGGCATGTCCACCTCGACCTCGATCACCGCTCAGGTGGCCAACGGTGTCATGAGCGTCATCGGTTCGGCCATCGGCATCTGGCTCATCCTCCAGTTCCGCCGCCGTCAGATCCTCATCGCCGACGTCACGGGCGTGGGCATCTGCCTGCTCGGCATCGCCGCCACCTTCCAGCTGGCCATCGCCCCGCACATGGCGGACGGCAGCACGCCGCCGTCCTGGGCCGCCTTCCTCGTCCTCGGCCTCATGGCCGTGTTCATGCTCATCGTCCAGTCCTCAAATGGCACCGTCGTGTGGACGATGCTGGGCGAGATCTTCCCGGCCAACGTCCGCGGCGTCATGAACGGCACCGCCGTCTTCTGCATGTGGATCGCCAACGCGATCATCACCTGGACCTTCCCCACCATGATGGAGGGTCTGGGCGGCGGACTGACCTATGCGATCTACGGGGTGCTCAACCTCGTCATCGCGGTGGTGCTGTTCCGCATCATGCCCGAGACCTCCGGCCGTTCGCTCGAGCAGATCGAGCACGACATGGAGGAGCGCTACTCCTGATGCCTCGGCATCGGAACGATCGACGACCACTTTCTCTTCGCACCTCGCACCCACGAGTAATTCGACACCAAGAATGGAGACACACCATGGCCTTCCGGCTCGACCCCACCACGGCGATCAAGGATCCGCACGGCATCAACTGGGGCATGCACCCCATCGCCTGGCGCAACGACGACATCCCGGAGGTCGGGGCCTTCAACACCCTCGACGACATGCTGCTCGACCTCGCCGACGTCGGCTACGCCGGCACCGAGTGCGCCGGTTTCTTCCCCCCGAAGGAGGAGGTGAAGGAACGCATCGAGGCGCGCGGCATCCGGATCGTCGCCCAGTGGTTCTCCTCCTTCATCCTGCGGGACGGCATCGACGCCGTCGTCCCCGTCTTCGAGGAGAACTGTCGCTACCTGGAGTACCTGGGCGCCACTCGCATCGTCGTCTCGGAACAGACCGGATCGGTGCAGGGCGTCCGCGACGTCAGCATCTTCACGAACAAGCCGGTCCTCACCGAGGAGCAGTGGCCGGTGCTGGCAGAGGGCCTGAACCGGCTCGGCGATGTCGCCCACGAACACGGCCTCGACCTCGTCTACCACCACCACCTCGGAACCGTCATCCAGACCACCGAGGAGACCATCCGACTCATGGAGATGACCGACCCCGCCAAGGTCTCCCTGCTGTTCGACAGCGGCCACGCCTTCGTCGGGGCAGGCACCGTCATGGGGCTGCTGGAGGCCACCATCGACCGTGTCAAGCACGTCCACTTCAAGGACGTCCGCCCGGACAAGATGGCCGAGTCCCGGGACGCCGAGCGCTCCTTCCTCGACTCCTTCCTGGCCGGCATGTTCACGGTTCCGGGTGACGGCTGCATCGATTTCACCGAGCCCTACCGGCTCCTCGTCGACCACGGCTATGACCAGTGGATCCTCGTCGAGGCCGAGCAGGACCCGGCGATCGCGAACCCGCACGAGTACGCCGTCAAGGCCCGCAACTACATCGAGAGCACGCTCTTCACGATCTGACCGGAAGGGTCCACCCGGCCCCGCTGCTGCCTGGTCCCCACGAGCAGCAGCGGGGCCTGCTCCCCCACCGAGCGTCTTGCCGCCGGTGCCCGAGCCGAGCCCATGACATGCCGACGACCAGCCCGGGCGCCGACGGCGCATGGCCATGGCGCGACATCAGCCATTACCCGGCGACGGGTGGTGGGGACGAACCGGCCCTCAGCAGGGGTCCCTCAGGCCCTCTTCGCCGCCCTCGCGCCCTTCGCCGCCTTGCGCTGCAGGGCCGCCCACTCGTCGCGCAGGCCGACCGTGCGGTGGAACAGGCCCGGACGGTCAGGGTCGGCGGCGAAGTAGCCGAGGCGCTCGAACTGGACGACCTGGCCCGGCTCGACATCGGTGATCGCGGCCTCGCCCTTGGCCGACAGCAGTTCACGTGAGTCGGGGTTGAGGTCGTCGAGCGGCTCCCCGGTGCTCTCCCCGGGGTTGGGCGTGGTGAACAGGCGGTCGTAGAGGGCCACGTCGAGATCGACGGCGTGAGGGACGCTGACCCAGTGCATCGTCGACTTCACCTTGCGCCCATCGGGGGCGTCGCCCCCGCGGGTGGCCGGGTCGTAGGTGGCGTGCACCTCGACGACCTGTCCGTTCTCGTCCTTGACCACACCGGTGGCGGTGACGAGATAGGCGCCGCGCAGACGCACCTCGCGGCCGGGTGCCAGGCGGAAGAACTTCGGCGGGGGCGTCTCGGCGAAGTCCTCCTGCTCGATGAACAGGTCACCGGTGAAGGCCGCCAGCCGGGTGCCCTCGTCCGGGTTCTCGGGGTTGTTCGTCAGCGGGAAGTACTCGACGACGGGGCTGCCGTTCTCGTCGGTGGGCCAGTTGTCGATCACCAGGTGCAGTGGCCGGGTGACGACCATGCGCCGCCGGCTCGTCGTGTTGAGTTCGCGGCGGACGAAGGACTCGAGTTCCTCGATGTTGTGCCGTGCATTGGTGCGCGTGGTGCCCAGGTAGGCGCAGAAGTCGCGGACCGCCTTGGCGGGGTAGCCGCGACGCCGCAGACCACGCAGCGTCGGCATGCGCGGATCGTCCCACCCGTCCACGATGCCGTCACGGACGAGCCTCGCCAGGCGGCGCTTGGATGTGATCGTGTACGTGAGTTCGAGCCGCGCGAACTCGATCTGGCGTGGTTTCTCCGTCGGCAGGGGCAGGTGGTTGAGGTACCAGTCGTACAGCGGACGGTGGGTGTCGAATTCGAGGGTGCACAGCGAGTGGGTGACGCCCTCGATGGCGTCGCTCTGGCCGTGCGCCCAGTCGTAGGTCGGGTAGATCGGCCACTGCATGCCCGTCTGGTGATGTTCGGCGTGACGGATGCGGTACATCACCGGGTCGCGCAGCACCATGTTGTCCGAGGCCATGTCGATCTTGGCCCGCAGCACGCGGGAGCCGTCGGGGAACTCGCCGGCGCGCATGCGGGTGAACAGGTCGAGGTTCTCCTCGACGGAACGGTCCCGGAAGGGGCTCTCGACGCCGGGCCGCCCGTACCCGCCGCGCTGGGCCGAGATGGTCTCGTTGTCCTGGTCGTCGACGTAGGCCAGACCCTGCTCGATCAGGTACCGCGCCCACTGGTAGAGCTGCTCGAAGTAGCCGGAGGCGTGCAGGACGGCGGCCGGTTCGTACCCGAGCCAGGCGATGTCGTCGAGGATCGACTGCACGAACTCCGGGTTCTCGGCCACCGGATTGGTGTCATCGAGGCGCACATTGCACACGCCGCCGAACTTCTCGGCCGTACCGAAGTCGACAGTGATGGCCTTCGCATGACCGATGTGCAGGTATCCGTTCGGTTCGGGGGGAAAACGAGTCTGGACACGCCCCTTGTAGACGCCGCCGTCGATGTCATGCCCGATCGCGTCGCTGATGAAGTCACCGGCGCCGCTCGTCCCCTCCGCATTCGCCATGGCGGTCAAAGTAGCACGTGTCGCTCGTCATGCCCCCACTGCGGTGAGGCGTTGAAGTGATCGAGACGCCACCCGGCGCTCGTGGCCACCAGGCCGGTCGAGCAGCAGTTGCCCACCGAACCGAGACGCCATGCCCCCTCGATCCCCCATCCGAGCATGGCCGCAGAGCCCATGCGGATGGCCGTGCCGTGCGTGAAGACGAGCACGACGCCGTCGGGCGCCGACTGGTCGATCTGTGAGAGTGCCCCGCCCATGCGCCGCTGGACGAGCGAGCCGGACTCGCCGCCCGGCCACAGCACGTCCTGCCCGGTCCGCCACTCGGCGATGGTCGGATCGAGGGCCAGGACCTCCTCCCAGACGCGCCCCTCGGCCTCGCCGAAGTCCATCTCCTTGAGACGATCATCGGTGTGGACCTCGAGCCCCGCCAGTGCGGCGACCTCGCTTGCCGTGTCAATGGCGCGGCTCAGCGGGGAACTCCAGATCGCCACCGGCCCGAGCGAGGCGTAGAAGGGCGCGGCCGATCTCGCCTGCCGCCTCCCGGTCTCGTTGAGGGGAATGTCCGTGGCCCCCTGCCAGCGCTGCTGGGTGTTCCACTCGGTCTGGCCGTGTCGCACCAGGACCAGGCGAGGACTGACCGGCATTGTTCCCCCTTCCCCCAGGACCGGCCCGGTCCGGCCGGCCCGTACAATCCTAGTTAGCCGACAGGCTGTCCCGACTGCCATGGCACCACACGATCTTTCGTTCGCGACCCGGTTCCACCGCCGCGACGGGAGAATGTCCAGCGGTCGGGCACGGGCGGAGCGCACCTGCGTCGAGCGTTAACGTGAAGCCCTCAAAAATTTTCTTTCATCATGGCAAGGACAATCATGAATCGACGAACCCTGCTCTCCGCTGCCGGTCTCGCTGCCCTGGCCGGTCCGCTGGCCGCCTGTTCCTCCGACTCGAGCAGTTCGGGTTCCTCGTCCACCAGCTACTCGATCGGCATCATGCAGATCCTCACCCACAGCTCGCTGGACGCCGCCCGTGAGGGCTTCAAGTCCGCCTTCGAGGAGGCCGGCATCTCCTGCGAGTTCGACGAGCAGAACGCCCAGGGCGACCAGGGCACCGCGACGAACATCGCCTCGAAGTTCTCCTCCCAGGGACTCGACCTGGTTCTTGCCATCGGCACCCCGGCCGCTCAGGCCGCCGCCCAGACCATCACCCAGACCCCGGTCCTGTTCACCGCCGTGACCGACCCGACGACGGCCCAGCTCGTCGAGTCCGAGGACGCCCCCGGCGGCAATGTCACCGGCACGAGCGACATGAACCCGGTCGCCGAGCAGATCGGCCTCATCAAGCAGATCAAGCCCGACGCCGCCTCGGTCGGCTTCCTCTACTCCTCCGGCGAGGTCAACTCACAGGTCCAGATCGACCTGGCCCGTGAGGCCGCCGATGACCAGGGACTGACGGTCCAGGAGAAGACGATCACCAACACCGCCGAACTCCAGCAGGCGGCCGAGGCCCTCGACGTCGACGCGATCTACCTGCCCACCGACAACAACGTCATCTCCGGTCTGGCCACTGTCGTCGCGCTGTGCGAGGACCGCAAGATCCCCCTGATCGTCGGCGAGGGCGACTCCGTGCGCAACGGCGGTGTCATCACCTACGGCATCGACTACACCAAGCTGGGGCGCCAGACGGGCGAGATGGCAATCCGGATCCTGCGCGACGGCGCGGACCCGGCGACCATGCCCGTGGAGACCCAGTCCGACCTGACCGTCTACGTCAACGAGGCGGCCGCGCAGGCCATGGACGTCACGATCCCCGATGACCTGCTCGACGGCGCCGAGAAGGTCGGCTGAACGTTCATGCCCGGTGCCATCGAACTGGGCCTGTTGTACGGGCTCATGGCCCTGGGGGTCTACCTCACCTTCAGGATCCTCGACTTCGCCGACCTGACGGTCGACGGCAGCTTCACCACCGGGGCGGGGCTCTGCGCCCTCATCATCACCCACGGGGGCAACCCGGTGTTGGCAACCGCCGCCGGTTTCGGCGGCGGCCTGCTCGCCGGCATGGTGACGGGGCTGCTGAACACCATGGGCAAGATCCACCCGCTGCTGGCCGGCATCCTCACCCAGATCGCGCTCTACTCGATCAACCTGCGCATCATGGGCAGGGCGAACCTGCCGTTGCTGCGCGCCACGACGGTGTTCACCCCGCTGTCCGACCGCGCCCTGCTGGGCACGCTGACCTCCATCGTGCTCTTCGCGCTGGTCCTCGCCCTGTTCGTCCTCGCCATGAACTGGTTCCTGTCGACGAATCTCGGTTTCGCGATGCGCGCCACGGGCGACAACGAGTCGATGGCCAGGGCCAACGGCATCAACACGAACACGACGAAGATCATCGGGCTGGCGCTGTCGAACGGGCTGGTCGCAGCCTCCGGGGCCCTCATCGCCCAGTACCAGGGCTACGCCGACATCTCGATGGGCATCGGCCTCATCGTCGCGGGCCTGGCCTCGGTCATCATCGGCACGGCGATCTTCAGCTCGTCGCGGGTCGCGGTGGCCACCGCCGCCGTCTGCTTCGGTTCGATCATCTACCGCGTCATCATCCAGCTGGCCCTCATGGTGGGGCTGCAGCCCAATGACATGAAGCTCGTCAGCGCCGTCATCGTCGTCCTGGCCCTGCTCATCCCGCGCTGGGGCGTGTTCGCCAATGTCCGCGCCCGCCGGCGGGCCCGCAACCTGCCCGCCGAGCCCGACGTGACGGCGCCGATCGAGGACCGTGACCCCGTGTCCGGTCTGGTGAAACCAGGAGCCTGACATGCTTGACGTGGTGAACATTCACAAGGCCTTCTTCCCCGGGACGATCAACGAGAAGGTCGCCCTGGCAGGAGTGGACCTGCACCTGGACGAAGGCGATTTCTGCACCGTCATCGGCTCGAACGGCGCCGGGAAGTCGACCCTGCTGAACACGATCTCAGGACGCTACCGGCCCGACGGCGGCGCGGTGAAGATCGACGGCCAGCGCGTCGACCGCCTCCCCGACTACAAGGTCGCCCGCCATGTGGCGCGGGTCTTCCAGGACCCGATGGCGGGCACCGCCGCGCACATGACGATCGAGGAGAACCTCGCACTGGCCCTGGGCCGCGGCACGACCCGCGGCCTCGGCCCCGGCATCACCCAGGCCAAGCGCTCCTTCTTCCGCGAGCGGCTCGCGGTGCTCGAACAGGGGCTCGAGGACCGTCTGACCACCAAGGTCGGTCTGCTCTCGGGCGGGCAGCGGCAGGCACTGTCACTGGTCATGGCGACCTTCAGTAATCCGAAGATGCTGCTGCTGGACGAGCACACCGCGGCCCTCGACCCACAGCGCGCCGAACTCATCACGCGCCTGACACGTGAGCTCGTCGCGGAGAAGGGCCTGACCACCCTGATGGTCACGCACAACATGGGCCAGGCCCTGCGGCTGGGCAACAAACTCATCATGATGCACGAGGGACGCATCATCCTTGAGCTGGGCGGCGAGGACAAGGCGGCGGCCAGCGTCGAGGACCTGATGGCCGAGTTCGACAAGATCAAGGGCGTCCAGCTGTCCGACCGGACGCTGCTCGCCTGAGGCCGTGTCCTGGCCCGGGGCACAGCGCGGTTCGGGATCTCCCAGCGTGTCACGTAAAGTTGAGTCAGGGCCGCTGAAGTTTCTGGAATGAATCGCGTCTCACAGGTGTTGCACCTTATGTGTCGTGATCGCGCCCGCACGCGACGCAAGCGCAGGAGGAAGAAGACATGCCCGATCCCACATCACTGTTCCACTACGAGAGCTCCATCGACCAGCGCACCATTCACGACCGCGTGCTGGTGATCACCCTGGGCAGCTATGCAGACGCGGGTTCGGCTCAGGCGCAGTTGGACGAGCACCTGCTCAACACTCTCGCCCACCGCAAGCTCGGTTCCTTTGACGTCGATCAGATCATGGACTACCGGGAGCACCGCCCCATGATCGACCTGGACGTCGACCACTACACCAACTATCAGACACCGGCGATCGAGTTGCACGAGGTCACCGACAAGTCCGGCGCGCCCTTCCTGCTGCTGACCGGCCCCGAGCCGTCGCTGCAGTGGGAGCGTGTCACGAGTTCGATCGAGCGCATCGTCGACGAGCTCGACGTGCAGCTCGTGATAACCGCGCAGGGCGTGCCGATGCCGGTTCCCCACACCAGGCCGGCGTCGCTGACGAAGCTGTCCACCCGGCCGGAGTTGCTGCCCGGTAATCAGGGCATCGGGTCGTTCCGCATGAGCGCCTCCTTCTCGTCGATGATGACCCAGCGTTTCGGCGAGAAGAACCTCGACGTCATCAACCTGGCCGTTCACGTGCCCCAGTACCTGGCGGAGAACGAGTACCCGCCGGCCGCGATAGCCCTCGTGCACGGGCTGAACCTCAACGCCGGTCTCGACGTGCCGATGGGTGACCTGGAGCAGGCCGCCCGGCTGGTGCGCGGCCAGATCGACGCCCAGGTGAACGCCTCCGAGCAGCTGCAGCAGATCGTCACCCAACTGGAGACCCAGTACGACAGGTTCATGGCCGACCGTTCCCTGCCGACCAACGGCGAGGGCCTGCCCAACGCCGAAGAGATCGGTCAGGCAGTCGAGGACTTCCTCGCGAGCCTGGACGACGAGAGTACTCCCGGGGAGGGCTTCGGCCAGGCCAACGGGTCCACCCAGGCCGGTGGCCCGGACACTCCGCCGCAGGAGGCGGGACCGCAGGACGACACCGGGCCCGAGCAGGGGCAGGACCCTCAGTGACATCAAGAACTCACTGACGGTCCAATACTGGCGCAAGTCCCAAACTGACGGTCCGTACGGCGGTACAGGCCAAGGGAGAGGCATGGACGGGTTGATTTGAATCGGTCCCCACCAATCGCGCCAGCGCTGCACCCTTGAAGAAGGTACGAGACGACAGTTGTCCGGTGCATCATCCGATGCACCGGACAACTGTCGTCTCGGCCAGGCGGAACCGCCTCAGGACGAGCGCCTGGTAGGTTGCCGGCTATGAGTGGTGCTGGCGTTGATTGGCAATTCCCCGGAGTCACTGAAACCATTCTCACCAGAGAACTCCAGGAGAGCCTGCGGCAGAGCTCCGCAGCGATCGAACCTTGTCTGGACAAGATTGATGACGCTGAGGTCCCCGAGCGGTATGCCCGACATGTGGCAAACATCGTGCGGGCCCATCTGAGCAGTCTTCCCAGGGAACAACGAGCGCTGATCATCGAGCAGCTCTTGACCGCGATCGGCCAAGTGTCAAAGACACCTGTTGACCAAACCGAGATCACTGCTCTCATGCCACGTAGTGAAATCATCGACAAGCATTACTTTCATACTCGCCCTGAGACCCCACTCAATGATGCCGCGCTTTTGACCAACGCCTCGCACGATCCGACACTCAACTCAGAGTTGCGAGCTGAACTGGCCTCAGCAGACAACGTGGATCTGCTCTGCGCATTCCTTAAATGGACCGGCCTGCGTCTCCTCGAGGATGAACTCGCTGCGCTGCGCGCGCGTGGCGGACGTTTGCGCGTTATCACTACCACGTATATCGGTGCGACTGAGCGCAGGGCGATCGACCGGCTGGTCCGTGAGTTCGGCGCCGAGGTTCGGGTCCAATACGACACCAAACGCACCCGGTTGCACGCAAAGTCCTGGTATTTTCACCGCAACACTGGCTGGGACACGGCTTATGTGGGTTCGTCGAATCTTTCCAGGGCTGCACTACTGGATGGCGTTGAATGGAATGTACGACTGTCCAAGGAACAGACGGGACCTCTACTGGCCAAGTTCCGTAGAACCTTCGAAACCTATTGGAATGACCCCTCATATGAAATCTACAACCCAACCCGGGATGCAAATCGCCTCGACGAACAACTCGATTTGGCCAGCGGTGGCTCGGCACGTTTCAGCGATGTCATCCCAGTGAACCTGGACGTACGCCCCTATCCCCACCAACAGGAGGCACTGGAAGCCCTGCGCATCGAGCGTGAGATGCATGAGCACCACCGTAACCTGGTCATAGCAGCCACGGGAACTGGAAAGACCGTGATCTCCGCGTTTGATTATCGCAGTCTGTGCAGTGATGGACGGCTTCCCACCATGCTCTTCGTGGCCCATCGCATCGAAATCTTGAAGCAGGCTCGCAGTACTTTCCGAGCTGTACTCAAAGATGGTTCCTTCGGTGAACTGTTGGGTAATGGCCATGAACCATTACGCTGGCGACACGTCTTCGCCACCGTGCAGTCTTTGAGCCCGCGCTTGGACATGATCAGACAAGATCTCTTCGACTATGTCGTGATCGACGAGTTCCACCACGCGCATGCGACGAGCTATCGGAAACTCTTGAGCCGGCTTAAACCAAAGGAGTTGCTTGGACTGACTGCCACTCCTGAGCGTGCTGATGGCGTCGACATCCGCAGCTTCTTCGATGGCCGCAGTGCCTACGAGATCAGGCTGTGGGATGCCCTCGAGGCCGATCTGTTATGCCCCTTCCACTACTTCGCGATATCGGACAACACAGACCTCCGAGGGCTGTCCTGGAATCGTGGACGCTACGACCCGGAGGCGCTGAGCGAGCTGTACGTCCAGGACGAAGCGCGGAGTGCACTCATCTTGACACAGCTTCATCGGCTGGTAATCGATCCACGGGGTATGCGAGCCATCGGGTTCTGCGTCAGCGTCCGCCATGCCCGCTACATGAGCAGGGTTTTCAACCAAGCCGGCGTGCCTGCTCTCGCCGTGACAGGCCAGAGCTCGGACGAGGAACGTGCACATGCCTTAGACCAGCTGCGAGGACGAACGACGAACATCATCTTCACCGTTGACCTGTACAACGAAGGCATCGACCTACCCGAGATCGACACGGTCCTCTTCCTGCGCCCTACCGAGTCCTCGACTCTTTTCCTACAACAACTTGGCAGAGGACTGCGCAAGTCCCGGGACAAGGCAGCCCTGACCGTGCTGGACTTTGTCGGGATGCAACACGCAGAGTTCCGATTCGACAAGAAGTTGTGTGCGCTGACAGGCTCCACAAAAAGCGAGCTACGTCAGCGCATCAGCGAAGGTTTTCATGTCTTGCCAGCTGGGACCGAGATAAGCATTGACCAGATGAGCCAAGAGATCATCCTTGATAATCTTAAAAGCCAGCTGAACCCGAGGTGGAATCAGAAGGTCATCGACCTGAGACAGCTCGTTTCGTCGCGCGGGGACTGTGATCTTGGAACGTTCCTACAAGAATCAGAGCACGAGCTGAGTTCGGTGATCTCGACATCATCGACGGCCAGAAACAGCTGGACCAAGCTCCGCGAGGATGCTGGTCTTCCGGTACGGCGAAAAGGCCCGCGACATGACACGATCATTCGACGCGCCCGCGCTCTCTCCCACGTCGATGACCAGGAACGACTGGACGTCTACCGTCAGGCGCTCGCCGGTGAACTCCCGCCCCTCAGTACCCTCAACCGACGCGAGCTGACGCTCCTCAGGATGCTGGTCTTCACCATCTGGCCAGATGGCGGCAAGTTCGCCAACCTTGGCCAGGCGCTGGCGGCGCTCACCGACGAGCCGGCTGCCTGCGACGAGTTCAGCCAAGTGCTCGACGTGGCAGCGCGGCGCATCCGACACATCACCCGCCCCCTTTCCGGTCGTCTTCACGACGAGGCCCTGCGCGTCCACGCCCGCTATACCAGGGAGGAAATCGTCGTCGGTATGAGGCATGGCGGTTTTGACCGACACCCGAACTCGATCCGCGAGGGCGTCTTCTTCAGCAAAAAGCTCAATGCGGATGCCCTACTCATCACATTGCGCAAGAATGAGAAAGGGTATTCCCCGACGACCATGTACAACGACGTGGCGATCTCCGAGTCAATCTTCCATTGGGAGTCCCAGTCGACTACCTCTGTGGAATCTCCAACGGCTCGCCGATATCTAGGACTTGACGGATCTGGCAGCGAGAGAGTGCTGTTCGTACGTGAGGACAAAAAGAGCGAGTACGGCGCCGGGGCACCTTATCTGTGTCTGGGAACGGCTGACTACATATCCCATGAAGGCAGCCGCCCGATCGGTATCGACTGGCGTCTGCGAGTTCCCATGCCGGCGGAGGTGTGGAAGATGGCGGCGGCCGCTCGCCCCTGACGGCCCTCGACCATGATGACCACGTCCGGTCTCACATGGGCCAGGCGTGCCTCATCGGGCCCGGGTCGGCGGGTTCGCGGTAGTACTCGATGCCGAACATGAGGGCGAAGGCGTCGGCCGGGAGCGACAGCATGACACCCACGTCGCTCGCCTGGCTGGAATGGGCCTCCAGGGCACGGTGCTTGGTGATGATGATGTGGTCGGGCAGGTCGACGGCCCAGCGGATCAACGACTGCGGCGAACCGATCAGTTCGCCGTCGTCACCGACCGCCTCTGGACCCCACATGTTGCTGTCGAGACCCATCACACGGGCCTTCTCGTAACTGTCGATCATGGCGTCCTGGTTGACCGTCTCCTCGAGCACACGCAGCTGTGGATCGCACAGGGCCGCCGCAGCGGCACCGACACGGTGCACCATGACGTGGTCGGGATGGCCGTAGTTGCCGCGCGGGTCGTAGTGGACGAACACGTCGGCGTCCTCCTCGCGCAGGATCCTCGCGACCTGTTCGGCCACCAGTTCCCGATCCGCGTTGCAGAAGGCCGCGGGGTTCCGGTTGGAGTCCCAGCCGGCCATGCCCGAGTCCGCAAAACCCAGGCGGACGATTCGGTCGATGCCGATGACCTCGGCGGCTCGCTCGTGCTCGGCCCGGCGGTGCCCGGCCAGTTCTTCCGGGCCGAGACCGTCGGGGACGACACCGAGTGCACCATCGGTGGCGAGGATCTCGACGACCCGGTCACCCCTCTCGTGTGCCATGGCCATGGTGCCGGAGGTCTGACTCGCCTCGTCGTCGGGATGCGCATGGAAGAAGACCCAGTTCGTCACCGAGCCATCATCCCCCAGTTTTCCCCGGTCCGGGGCCGTCAAGCCTTGAGCTGAACAGTCCCGCAGGATCACCTCCGCGCTTGTCACTGGCTTGTCTCTTCGCGCATGTGTCCTCGCGAGGGCGGGGCTGCCCGCATGCGCGCGAAGAAGGCGGTCTGCTGCACGCCCGTAGACTGGTTGGGTGAGTGACGAGACGAACAAGGACGGCGGCACCGAGGCGACTCCCCCGCCCGGGATGCCTGATTTCACCGCCCCTGATTCCGCATGGCCCTCGCTCGAAGAGCCTGGCTTCGACGGGACCAGCCCCGGTCCCGTGCCCGGGCAGCCCCCTCGGGTGCCCTTGACACCGATGTGGTCACAGCCCGGGCAGCCGACAGACAACCAGGCACCGGCCTTCGATGCCGGCACCGCATCGCCTCTGCCGCAGGAGTGGGCCCCGGCAGGACCGGACGGTGGCGGCCCCGCTCCAGCCTCACCCCAGTCACAGGGATGGACCTCCACGGCAGGCGACAGCAGCCGGTCCCGGGGAGCCGACACGTCTCGGGCCGACGCCCGTCCCGGAGCGGGACCGCAGAACCCCTCCTGGGATCCACAAAGATCGCACGGCTACACGCCGCCTGCCTCCGAACAGAACCCCTACGGAACGGGCACTCCCCAGCCGGTGCAGAACCCCTACGCGGCAGGCGGTCAGCCGGGCCCCGGGATGGGCGGGGGCTCCGCCATGCCGGTCTGGGGCCAGCAGCCGGCCCAGATGCCGAGCGCCCCGCAGTACGTGGAGACGCCTGACGGTGGCGTCGTCACTGCAGGTCAGCCGATACCGCGGGAGCCCCAGCCGCTCGTCACCTACATCGTGATGGCGATCAATGCGGCCCTGTGGTTCTTCTCGATCTTCGCCCCCCAGGTGGCCGGGGCCCTCGAGATGAGCCCCGATCTGGCGTTCAGCCAACCATGGCGGCTCATCACCGGCGGGTTCGTCTACACGAATGTGAGCCTGTTCAGCCTCATCTTCGCCCTGCTCATGATCTGGATCATGGGCCGCAGCCTGGAACCGGCCCTGGGCCACATCGACTTCCTGCTGGTCTACCTGCTGCTGATCGCCGCCGGTTCGGCGACGGTCGTCCTGTGGTGCCGCGTCTTCGACGTGTACCTCATCCCCACCGGCGCATCGGCCGTGATCCTCGGCACGTTCGGTCTGCTCATCACCCTCCTGCCGAGGGACCAGCTGCGCTCCATGAGCGGTTTCTGGACCATCCTCGTCATCAACCTCCTCCTGGTGTTCATGTACCCGTGGATCCCCTGGCAGCAGAAACTGGGGGGATTCCTCATGGGGCTGGCGGCCGGCTGGCTGCTCCGGCGAAGGAAGAACGGGCGGACCGTCACCACACAGATGTGGGTGCTGCTCGTCCCGGTCGTCCTGATGCTGCTGATCGCCGCCCTGCTCTGAGGCCCGCGCCCCTGCCAGTCTCAGCCGGAGGGTACTCCCCCGTCGCTCCCTCACGCACGAATCCGTCACGGTGATGCCCCTTGCATCGTCGCTCCGGCGGCGCGCCGCCCACGGTTCAGCCGCTCAGGGGCACCGACCGGGTCACTCGAACAGCTCGGTGCTTCCACCGCCACGGCGCACGATCTCGGGTTCGTCACCGGTCAGGTCGATGACGGTGGTCGGCAGGTACCCGGCGTCACCGGAGTCGAGGACGGCATCGATGTCGCTGTCGAGAGCCTCCTTGATCTGCCAGCCGTCGGCCATGGGTCCCTCCTCGCCGGGAAGGATGAGCGTGGACGAGACGATCGGCTCACCGAGTGCCTCGATGAGCGCCAGCGCCGTCACGTGATCGGGCACCCTTGCCCCCACCGTGCGGTGGCTCGGGTGCAGCATGGTACGCGGCACGTCACGGCTGGCGCGCAGGATGAACGTGTACGGGCCGGGCGTTGCCGCCTTGATGGCCCGGAACTGGCGGTTGCCCATCTCAACGTACGTACCGAGCTGGGCGAAGTCGCTGACGACGACCGACAAGTGGTGTCTCTCGTCGAGTTCACGAATACGGCGGATGCGGTCGATCCCTGCCTTGTTGCCATAGGCCGCGCCCAGCGCGAACCCGGAATCGGTCGGGTACGCGATGACGGCTCCCTCGCGGAGCAGGTCGGCTGTCTGGTTGATCGAGCGCTGCTGCGGGTTCACCGGGTGAACCGGGTAATAACGAGCCATGGGACCAGCTTAGATGTTGTGGGTCATGACGTTGTGGGCGCTGGGGGTGGGGAACGGGTCTCTGTCCGGCACGATGGGTGGTGCTGAAACCGTTCATCTGTTGACAGGAGACCCGTTCCATGAC
>NZ_OMOH01000012.1 GCF_900289195.1 Propionibacterium ruminifibrarum | reverse complement strand
AGTGGTCGGCGCGGTTGATCTGGATCGAGCTCACCGACACAGGCGTCGAGATCTCTCAGGCCACTGTCGGTCGTTGGCTTCGTCGGCTGGGGTTGAATCGTCGCCGCTGGTTTGATGTCGACGGCGAGCTGTTGCGCAAGCCGGGCAAGATCACTGCCCGCTACAAGGGCCACATGGTCCACCTGGATGTGAAGAAGGTCGGACGGATCCTCGATGGTGGGGGCTGGCGGTCTCGCGGCCGCGGCAAGGCTGGCCCGCGGCAGAAGGTCGGCTACGCCTACCTGCACTCGGCAATCGACGGGTTCTCCTGGCTGGCCTATACCGAACCCCATACCGATGAGAAAGCCGCCACCGTGTTGGAGTTTTGGCGCAACGCGCAAGCTTTCTTCGCCGCCCACGGCATCACCGAGATCACTCGCGTGATTACTGACAACGGGCCGTGTTACACCAGCGAACTGTTCACCGCCCGACTCAAAACCCAGGGCATCACCCATCAGCGGACCCGGCCCTACACGCCACGACACAACGGCAAGGTTGAGCGCTATAACCGGATCCTGGCCGAGGAGCTTCTCTACGCCCGCCCCTACCACTCAGAAACCGAACGAGCCCAAGCCGTCGCCATCTGGAACATCCACTACAACTACCACCGACCCCACACCGCCTGCCGAGACCAGCCCCCCGCCACACGACTCCCCACCGGCATCACCAACGTCATGCGCAACTACAGCTAGCCGCGTGATAGCATATGGCATGCAGTCTGTTCTTTGATTGTTTTGGCCACGCATTAATTGTCTCAGCGCGGACCGCTCTTTCGCCTCCTGCGACACGCCCCACGCAAGGCAACTGACAATGATCCAAGCTTGTCCTATGGATAAGCATCAATATCTTAGGAACTCAAAATGACAGATCTCACCAATGACAAAGCTCAAGCCGTCAAGATTGAACCCGGACGCAAGCGGGGACCCAATGATGGATCGCGCCGTTTCCTCCCTGTCAATATGACATTCGATACACGATCACACTGTCTAACTGTTCCACTTGAGGAGGATTGTGCCCCACTCATAAGGGCTCAATGGGAAGAAAATCAGGCCAAGATCAGGGAGTCTCTAATCCATGACTTCGGAGCTAATAATTATCGACATAAAGTTCAAAATTTCATTGATCTTGGCAACGCCCCTTGGTCGATTATCGCACTTCATAGTATCTATCTAGAACAGATTCGAGACGCCTTTGTTGCACAGTGCTATTATCCGGCACTCCTAGGAGCCTGCGGGCTTGGCGAAAGAATCCTAAACCAATTGGTTCTCACATTAAGAGACGAGGACAAATATAAAAACTGCCCTGCAACTAAGTATGTCAAAAGCAAGGAGTCTATCAATAAGTGGGACAAGTGTATCGATGCTTTACGAGAATGGGGCATCTTCGATGATGAAACAGTGAGAGGGTACAGAGCTTTGATGAAGATGCGCAACACGGCTATCCATTATCAGTCCGAACTTGATTCAGGCGAAGCACGAGAAACTGCGCTCACAGCCATACAACAAATCAGCTCATTGATAGAGCGCATTTTTCAACCAATAGGCGAGAGCCCTTACTATTTCCGAGGGCCAAAGGGGCGGTATTACGTTCGCCTAGAATCAGAATCCAACCCTTTTGTCAAACATTTTATTCTTCCCTCATGTGTTCTCGTAAGCCCCGTTTACCGCTTCATTCGAAATACGTCAGGATTCGATGTGCATGATGATCCTGAATATGGAATAAATCGACCACCGCTCACAGACGAGCAGTTTGCCGACCCATCGCGAGCCATGGAATCAAGAAATTCACCCTAGAGTGAGGCTCATTCATAGGGTTTGTTCGAGTGGTTTTGGATGATCTCGTATGAGGCGTGTCATTGAAGACGAAGGGACGGCCTGTCCCGAGATGATTAATGTGTGAAAAGAAACAATCAAGGGACAGGCCGCAGGCCACATGCTATCACACGACTGACCCACACTCAGATACAAGACCTGTGCCAGAAAATCCATGCAACGGTCAATGGTGCCCTGCCAGCGGCCGGATCACGTAGGCTCGGCCCCTACCAGAGCATCCGACTCGTCCTGGCCAGCCTACGCCACAACCTCGAACAAGAATCCCTCTCAGAACTCTTCGGCATCTCCCAGCCCACCGTCTCACGCGTCCTGACCGCCTGGACACCCCTGATCGCCGGCATCCTTGAACAGAACGTCCCCACCGCCGACGGCCTCGACCCGGACACCCAATTGATCATCGACGGCACCCTCATACCCTGCTGGGCATGGCGCGACAAGCCCGAACTCTACTCCGGTAAACACCACACCACCGGAGCCAACCTCCAAGTGGCCTGCACCCTGACCGGACACCTCGCCTGGGTGTCCGACCCGCTACCCGGCCGCACCCACGACGCCCGGGCCCTCACCGAATCAGGCCTCCTCCACCCCAACAGTGAGCTCACGAGCAATGATCCACCCCGATGCCCTCTCATCCGGCACATCGCAGACAAAAGATACGCCGGAACAGGGCTGATAACTCCCGTCAAGAAACCAGCCGGACTACCCAAACCAGAAACCCACAAGAACTACAACCGGGCCATCAACAAAATCAGATGGCAGATCGAACAGGTCATGCCAATCTCAAAACCTGGCACACTCTCAAAACCCGCCACAGACGCCTCCCGACACCATCACTGCAATACTCGGAATCACATTCACCTACACCCTAAATAAATCTCTTTGTTTCATCATGGCCATATTTAATTCGTCTGATCATTAGTCAAATGGCGGCCAATATAGCCAATGACGACTTTGCCATACCTACGATTACCAGTGCCATCATGACAGTATAGACGTGGTGATATCATTCCAGCTTTGGCAATAACAAAGTGTTTATCCATATATATCATGCCATTCTCATCACGACCTTCAATTTCTTGCGGAACCGGGAAGATGCGCTCTATTCGATAGCGTTTTCGATTTGTAACAGATTCAGATTCGGTTGCTTTATAACGCCTCAGCGGAACAGATCTATACCCAGAAGGAGGCTCCTTGAGATAATTATAGAGACTAGTCACAGATATTTTCTCGTCTTGACAGGCGCGCCCATAATCATTGAGAGTTCTGATTATATCCCAAGTAGTAGCTATCCAAGCGCACTCATTTTGGTCATCAAGATCTAACGCACGATCCCAATCACACGTAAAACAAAGCCACGGCAAACACTTTTCTAAATATCCAGAATTAGCCCATTCGACAAGCTCGGTCCAACTTGATGGGGTTTTTACTTCTTCAACACTAGACTGCCAGCCCCAATCATCAGCTGTCAGTTCCGATTGCTGTAATCTTGACAACAAATACGACACTCGAGCCTCAGATTTTTCTGCGCGCGTAAGCGCATCATCTTTTTCTTCTAAGACTACCGTATAGTTGAGTTCGTGTTCATCTCGTTCAGAAACTACCACCTTCAGCCGGTCTTCTAACGTGTTAAGCTCTTCCGCGCGCTGTTCCAGAAGAAACCGTGCATATTCGAATTTGAATCGCAGTTCTTAATTCTTCTGCCGTTCTTCGGCGAGTTGCATTCGAACTTGGTCAAGATCTTTTTGGAGCGGTGTAAGCTCTTTGACGCTAGCACTATTATTTGACTTCGGAGACAACTTGTGAGCAGCATTTGCTTTGACTTGCACTGCCACTGGCTCCATTTTTTTAGTAGCACCATCAACATTGGTACTAGATCGAGCCAGGGAATCAATTCCTCGAATTTTTTGATCGAATATCTCATTGAGGCTTATTCACAGAGACCCAGAGGGTGATGAAACCCCTAGTCATGGATTGATTCATTGGAGCTGTGAATAAGCCTCATTGTATCGACGAGTTTTTCTATCAATTGGTCGCGAGTTCGTGAACGCCCGAGAACGACGCGTAATGATGCTGGATGCTGCTTTTCTCAGCTGATCATCAGCCAGCGTTTTAGCTGTTATAAACCTATGGCGTTTTCCGTCTAGGGGATCGTCAAAGTCTGCCCCTGGAACAAAGCTCCGAAGAGATCCTGGATCTACCCTGTGGTATTTCGACACGTGCTGGTTGAAATAGTTAGTAGCTTCAACATCCAAAACGTACGTTGCACTTTGACCTACAGTATTTTTGGTCGTGTCAGCAATGAATTCCTTCCACGGCTCAAATGGAAAGTCAGCCGGCGTTCCCGCTACAAGAACTAAGCCGTGATGATCATCTTCCTTCAGTTCACGAATAAGAGTGGGTATCAGGGCAACATCTAGCTGTCGAGGCTTATTCCCCAGATGAATTCCACAATCATCGCAATCCATCTGATCTAACATACTTCGCACAAACCTAGGAACTTCTGCATATTTAGGACGAAGGGGATCATGCTTATCTGCAGGCGCGTCAATAATTATTGATACAACCGATTCATCATCTCGTTTTGGATTACCGGCAACCAAAACTTTACTCGTCCATTTGTGATCGCCATCTGGCTCGACCGATTGAAACCCAAAGATTCGATCACCTGGCTGCTGAATCGAATCAATAATCGTAAACTTGATTCCCGATTTAAGGGCGATTGAAGAATTAGGTTCCAGTGCGTAGAGACCCTTTGGACCTAGCTGTTTGCGATGTTTACGCTCAGCCCAGTTAACCATCGTCGAAGAGACAGTCCTCCATGCTTCTTCAACGGGCTGCGAAACATGAAAAGAACTACGGTACGCCAACATTGCAGAACTCCAATCATACAAAATGAGTTAATAATGACATCATATACTCTTTATTTACTGCGGATCTGAGTTAGACGAACCTTCACATTGAATCGGAAGCAGCGACAGCTGAATCATTCGAGAACCTGTATAAATCACCGACTCTAGCTCCGTAATTCCTGATGATCACAGCAAATCTTCCCCCCTCGCATAATTCGGCGCCAGTGTCTCCATCTGCTCGATGACCAGCTCGACCGCGCCCTTCTGCTTGTCCGGCGGGTAGTGGTAGCGGCGCAGCAGCCGTTTGACGCTGGCCCTCAGTTTCGCCTGCACCTCCGGACGCCGCGTCCAGTCCGTGCGGGTGTCGCGGCGCATGACCGTGACGAGCTCGCGGGCGATCTGGGCCAGCACGTCGGTGCCCTGGGCGAGCACTGCCGAGTCGTTCTGGCTCACCGCGTCGTAGAAGGCAAGTTCGTCGTGGCTCAGTGGCGGGTCGAAGCTCGTGCCGCGATCGGCCTCGCCCCTGACCTCCTCGGCGATCCTGCCGAGCTCGTAGATGACATCGGCCGCGGTGATCTGCTGGTTCGTGTAGCGGATCATGAGTTCGCTGATGCGTTCGCTGAAGGTCTTGCGGCGCACGACGTTGTTCCGCGTCACCGCCTCGGCCTCCTTCACCAGCAGATCACGCAGCGCCTCGACCGCCAGGTGCCGGTTGGGGGCCTGCTGCATCTGGTCGAGCGTCTGAGTGTCGAGCTCCTGCAGGGAGGGCCTCGGCAGCCCGGCCGCCTCGTACAGATCGGTGATGTCGCCGGCAGCGGTGGCCTGGGCCACCGCCCCACGCAGGACGCGCACGATCTCCTCTGGCACGGGCTGGCCGCTCGCCTCGCGCTGGCGCGCGTCGAGCTTGGCCATCCACACGCGCACCTCCTCGTAGAAGCGCACCTCCGTGGCGATCTCGGAGAGTTTCTCGGCCCCGCCCGCCAGCGCCCACATGCGGGCGAGTCGGCCGGACAGCGCGCGGAAGCGTTCGCCGAGCGTCTGGCCCTCCTGCTCGGCCTGGTTGCCGGGGGTGGCCGGGGAGCGCAGGTACTCGACGGTCTCGCCGACGGCCCGCAGGCCGGCGTCCCTCGCCCCGCTGGTCGCCGTGGTGCGCCAGTCGTGGCCGGCCAGCAGTACGCGCAGGGCCTCGACGAGTTCCACGGTGACTCGGACGGCCTCGTCGCTGTCCCGCCCGACGGGCCGGGTCGCCTGGTCGGTCGCCGTGTACTCCCGCAGGGCCTTGTTGAGGTTCTCGGTCAACGGCGCGTAGGCCACGAGCAGCCCGTCCCGCTTGCCCCGGAAGGTGCGGTTGACGCGGGCGAGCGTCTGCATGAGCAGGGCGCCCTTGAGGGGCCGGTCGAGGAAGAGGGTGTGCAGGGGCGGGGCGTCGAAACCGGTGAGCAGCATGTCCTTGACGATGACGAGTTCGAGTTCGTCGTCCACGTCACGGAGCCGGTTCTTGATCGCCTTGTTCTGCGAGTCGCGGCGCACATGGTCACGGATCGGCTCGGGGTCGGAGGGGCTACCCGAGTAGACGACCTTGACGAGGCCCCGGTCGTCCTGGTCGCAGTGCCAGCCGGGGCGCAGTTCGACGATCCTGGCGTAGAGCCGCGCGCAGATCTCGCGGGTGGCGCAGACGACGAGGGCCTTGCCGTGCGGGTCCGGGTTCTCGTCGGGCCCGGTGGGGGCCAAGAACTCGGTCATGGCCCCGCGGCGCCGCTCCCACTGCTCGACGATGTCGCGTGCCAGGGCGTCGATGCGCTCGGGGGCGCCGTAGATCGCGTTGAGTTCGGCCACGGAGCGCTCGACCCGCTCGCGCGCCTCGTCGTCGAGGCCGGAGGTCTGCTCGTCGGCGAGTTCATCGAGTTTCTCGGCGCTCATGTCATCATCGAGCCGCACCTCGATGAGGCGGGGCTCGAAGTAGACGGGCACGGTGGCGCCGTCGGTGACGGCCCGTGACAGGTCGTAGATGTCGACGTAGTCGCCGAACACCTCGCGAGTGTTGCGGTCCGTCTCGTTGATGGGCGTGCCGGTGAACGCGATGAGTGTGGCATTGGGCAGGGCGTCGCGCAGGTGCCGGGCGTAGCCGTCGAGGTCGTCGTAGTGGCTGCGATGGGCCTCGTCGACGATGACGATGACGTTGCGGCGGTCGGTGAGCAGCGGGTGCGCGTGACCGGCGTCCTGCTCGGAGGCGGTACGACCGAACTTCTGAAGGGTCGTGAAGTAGATGCCCCCGCTGACCCGGCCGGAGAGCTCGCTGCGCAGCTCGGAGCGGCGTTTGATCTGCCTGGGCTGATCGGGCAGCAGCGTTGAGCGGGCGAAGGTGTCGTACAGCTGACCGTCGAGCTCGTTGCGGTCGGTGATCACGACGATCGTCGGGTTGTGCATGCGCGGGTGCGTGAGGACGAGATTGGCGTAGAGCTCCATCTCCATCGACTTGCCCGAGCCCTGCGTGTGCCACACGACCCCGGCCTTGCCGTTGCTTCCCAGCGCCGCCAGTGTGCTGTCGATCGCCTTGCGCACGGCGAAGTACTGGTGGGGTTTGGCGATGCGCTTGATCAACCCCTCGTCGGTCTCGTCGAAGGCCGTGAAATTGCGGACCATGTCGAGCAGGCGGGCCGGTTCCAGCAGCCCGTGGGCGAGGTTCTCCAGCTCGAGCAGCTGCTCGCCGTCGGCCGGCCTGGGCGCGCCGTCCTCGTCGACGTTCCACGGGCTGTAGTGGTTGAGCCGGGTGAACGGCGTGCCGTAGCGGGCGTTGATGCCGTCGCTCACGACGGTGGCGACGACCGGGCGGAAGGCCGCCGGGAACTCGGCGAGATAGGCGCCGAGCTGGGCGTGTGCCTTGGCGATGGTGGCGTTCCTCGTGCCCGCCTGCTTGAGTTCGACGACCACCAGGGGAAGCCCGTTGACGTAGAGCACCACGTCGAGACGACGGCTGTTGTCGCCCTGGCGGAGCCGCACCTGCCGCACGGCCCGGTATCGGTTCTGCTCCGGCGCGCCGAGCAGGCGGATGGTGGGGATCTGCTCGCGGCCGTTGGTGTCCACGTAGGTGAGGCCCCGGTAGCCGTGGACGAGCAGGACGTGGAAGTCCCTGTTCTCGGCCGGCGCGTCCTGGGAGCGGGCCCTGACCATGTCGGCGGCCGCCTCTCGCAGGTACTGGTCGGGCACGGACGGGTTGAGCAGCCGCAGCGTCTCGACGAAGTCCCCGGTCAGCACAAGGTCGCCCAGCGTGGCCCGCTGGGACTCCAGTTCTGCCCCGGTGCCGGGTTCCCATCCCAGGTCGCCGAGCCAGTCGAGCAGGCTGTCCTCGAGTTGCGCCTCGGTGATCATCACAACACCTCCCCCACCTGCTTCTCGGCGTCCTTGACGCGCAGGGTGCCATTCATGAGGGCCGGCAGGAGCGTGTCGCGGAGCGAGGCGAGGGTGCGGGACTCCGCCGACAGATTCTGCATCAAGATAATCCGTTTTTCACTCTGCTCCCCAAAAATCATCATCGCATCATGATCACCATTCAGAAAAACAGGGAGATCTTCAATATCCGAGGCCTTTACCCTCTGACGACCCGAACTTCCAACCATGCGTCGAATCACGGCAGACCTGAATCTTGCATCAGTTGCAATGAAATAGGTCAGCACAAGAGGATATCCATTTCGCGATCGCATGATAATGTATTCGGTTGAACCAAAACCCACCTCATTTTCTTGCAGACAAGCTATGTACGCCGTTTTCCCATTCTCAAGACACGGCGTGATGCGAGCCAAGATAGTATCACCATTCATAAACCGGACACCACCATTAGGCTTCTCGAAGGTGATGTGATCAACTGTCATACCAGGAGAGGGAAGTGACTGCATGGGAATACGAGGAGCCACTTCATTTTTTATAAAGCGCCTAGGATTGAGTTCCACCACATCAGATAATGGCACCTTCGGAGCATCATTAGAGGCAATATTTTTTTGATACTCAGCTCGGAGAAGTCTTTCCATCGACTCAACAAGCCGTCGATTTACGGCGATCTTGTCATCCAGAGCCCCCAGCACCTCTGCAATTGCCCGCTGCTCACCCAGAGATGGGAGTTGAAGGTCTAGTGATCGCACATCCACAACATTCATGTGAGCCACCGTGGACCCCATGGCAAAATTCATAATGCTATTCTGTACCCCGGGACTTGAAATTTTATAATACAGAAATTTTGAATCAACCAGTCTCGGATCAGGGCGAAGTAAAACCGTTCTTTGCCCTGGCGCAACATTGAGCGCAGCAGGAATAATCACAACGGGACCAACTGGAGCTTCCCGAGCAAAAAGTAGATCACCTTTCTCGGGCTTGAGACGCTGGGTCCACAGATCAAATGTTTCTGCAGATATCTCGCGAGCCTCCGAGTAAGTAATGACGTTGCCTTGCATAGCCGGCGTCCCGACCGCAAAAAACCCACCACCTGGAGTAATCGGGGCACTCTTATGCTCACAGTCAACGATATGGGTACAAATTTGATCAAGTCTCATCAGATCCTCCCCAGCTGTTCGCGCACGATCTTCTGCAGTCGCTCCGACTCGGCGAACTGCTCCTCCAGTTCTGCCGTGAGGCGGGCGATCTTCTCGTCGAGGGGCACACCGTCGTCCTCGGGCTCTGGCATGCCGACGTAGCGGCCCGGGGTCAACGCGTAGCCGGCCTGCTTGATCTCGGCGAGCGGCACCGACTTGCAGAACCCTGGGATGTCCTCGTACTCCCCCAGACCGCCGGCCTCTGCGGCGGGTGCGACCGAAACCCCGTCCGTGTCACCGGTTGGGCTGAGGTCCTTGGTGCCGAGCGGCAGGCGGTCCATGCCGCGCCAGGCGTGGTAGGTGTCGGCGATCTTCTGGATGTCGGCGTCGCTGAAGGCCCGCTCGGCGCGGGTCACCATGTGTCCCAGGCCGCGGGCATCGATGAACAGCACCTGCCCCGTGCGGTCGATGCTGCCGCCCGGGCCGGCGGTCTTGTCCTTGGCGAAGAACCACAGGCACACCGGGATGCCGGTCGACCTGAACAGCTTCTCGGGCAGCGCGACCATGGCCGCGACGAGGTCGTTCTCGACGATGCTGGCACGGATCTCGCCCTCACCGCCCGAGTTCGACGTCATCGAGCCATTGGCCATGACGACACCGGCCGAGCCGCCCGGGGCCAGCTTGGACAGGATGTGCTGGATCCAGCCGTAGTTGGCGTTGCCCGCCGGCGGCACGCCGTGCACCCAGCGGGCGTCGCCCTCGATGCGGTTCCAGTCGGAGATGTTGAACGGCGGGTTGGCCATGACGAAGTCCATCTGCACGCCCACGTGGTAGTCGAGCGTGAAGGTGTCGCCCCAGCGCGGGCCGAGATTGCCGTTGAGCCCGTGGATGGCCAGGTTCATCTTGGCCATCCGCCACGTCGCCTCGTTGAGCTCCTGCCCGTAGACCGACAGATCGGAGGCGTCAGCGTGGTGCGCGGCGAGGAACTTCTCGGCCTGCACGAACATGCCGCCCGAGCCGCAGCACGGGTCGTAGACGCGTCCGCGGCTGGGCTGCAGCACCTCGACGATCGTCCGCACGACGCTGGCCGGCGTGTAGAACTCGCCGCCCCGCTTGCCCTCGGACGAGGCGAACTGGCCCAGGAAGTACTCGTAGACCTCGCCGAGCAGGTCGCGTGCCTTCGTCGCGCCCTCCCCCGCGAACTGGAGCGAGTTGAGCAGGTCGAGCAGCTCGCCCAGGCGCTGCTGGTCGACGTTCTCGCGGTTGAACAGGCGCGGCAGGGTGCCCTCGAGGGAAATGTTGTCGGCCATGAGCAGGTCCATCGCCTCTGTGATGCGCTGGCCGATGGTCTGGGTGTCCTGCACCTTGGCGAGCCTCACGAGATGCTCCCAGCGGGCGTCGGGGTGCACCCAGAAGACGCCGTGGCTGTGGTACTCGTCGGGATCCTCCAGGGACGCCTCGACCGCCTCCTCGTCGGAACCATCGGCCCTCACCTCGTCGGGGATCTGGCGGCGCCGTTCCTCGAAGGCGTCCGAGACGTACTTGAGGAAGATCAGTCCCAGCACCACGTCCTTGTACTGCGAGGAGTCGAGCGAGCCCCGGAGCTTGTCGGCCGCCTTCCACAGCGTGTTCTTCAGGTCCTTCATGGACGTGGGCACCAGGGCCTCGGTCGTCGTCTTCCTGCGTGCCATCAGCGGCCTTCCTCGTTGTTCCTGTCGTCATCGCGCGCCCCGATGGTGACCGCCCCGGACAGCGCCGAGTCGATCACCATGGCCCCCAGCTCGTCGATCTGGGCCTTCCACTGCTCCAGCAGGGCCCGCCAGCCCTCCAAGTGTGTCAGGAACTCCTCCGGGTCCCCGGCACCGACGGCCCGTACCGGTACGAGCCAGCCGCGCCAGGCCCTGTCCCCCGAACCCCGGGCGTTGATCACCGCGGCGATGGCCGACGCCGACAGCCTCCGCTGCGGATCGGTCACCCTCAGGACCCGCGCCGGATAGGCGACCACGGCACCGCCGCTGCGGTCGACGACGGCGGCGGGCCGCGGACTCACGGTGAAGACGACGTCGCCCGGCTCGGTCAGCTCGTGGTCGGGCACGGCCCCGGTCAGCGCCAGCCTGTCGACCCGCGAGGGCGCACCGGCCGCGACGTCCTCGGCCCTCCACCGCCTCAACTCGCCGGACGCCAGTTCGGGAAGACGACGCCCCTTGCGCAGCCTCAGCAACGTCTCTCCCCCGCGGCGCACGAGAGCGGCGCCGAGTGAGATGCGTTCGACCCTCAGCACGTCGTCGTCCGCGACGGCCACATCGAAACCCTTCCCGAAGGGCGGCAACACCTGGGCGAGCGAGTCGTAGAGCTGCTGCATGCGTGCGGCGTCCTGCCTCGGCGTGGCCCCGATGACCGGGACGGTGACGCGCTCCGGCGTCACGAGAGGGCCCCGGCCGGCTACCAGGTGCGCCCTGGCCACGGGACGCAGCACCGAGAACACATGCGAGCCGGAGGCCTCGGCGCTGGCGAGCAGGTCATCGAGCAGCCCCTGCTGGACAGCCGCGTCGAACCGACGCCCGGACAGATCGCCGACCCGCACGACGCCACGAGGCCCCTGCCCCGATCCTCCCCGCAACAGCCACAGGGCCGTTCGGCCCCTGCCGCCCCGCAGCACGCCCGCCGGGAGCTGGACGACGGCGCGGACCACGCCCGAGCGCAGCAACTCGTCGCGCCTCGTAGCCGTCGTGTCACTGAGCGGGTCGACCAGCAGGGACGAGGGGCCGACGGCGAGCAGGCTCACCTGCTCGCCCAACTGCAGCGAGACCCGGTCGAGCAGGTCGAGTCCGTCCGGCGAGGCATCGGACAGCCGAACCAGGACGACCGAACCGGCCGGTGGCGCCCAGTCCTCGTCGAGCCGGGCCACCAGGGGGCTCAGCCCGTGCACCGCGAGCCGCCTGCGCATCGGGCGCAGCCCGTCGAGGTCGCCGGCGACGAGCAGCAGCCCGGGCATCTCGTGCTCCTCGTCCGCTGCGAGCGCGACGACGACATCGCAGCAGCTGCCCCGCACATCGACGAGCAGGCCCGTGTCGTCCAGCATGGACTGTGCGGTGGAGGCGAGCAGCCGCACCAGGGGTTCGGCGAGCCGTGTCGCCTCCCCACGAGCGAGATGGTGCCCGTGGAGCAGTTCGTAGGCCGCGGCGTCATTCCATGCGGCGTCGGCGACGGCATCGGCCCGGGCGGCGAGTTCGGGCGTCCAGCACCGTTCGGTCTCGTCGAGCAGCCACTCGTCATCGGGGTCGAGTTCCTCCACGCGGTCGAGCAGGTCGTCACGGTCGAGGCCGACAACGTCGACACCGGTGACGGCCCGGGCGGCAAGCAGGGTGAGGACCGCCTCGAGTTCTTCGACCGGGACCCCCGGGGTGAGCGTCTTGTGAAGTGCCACCTCGGCGCGGGCATCGGGGTTGTTGCCCCGACCGGTGGCCTCGAGCCAGTCGACGAGCTCGTCGGCGTCGACACGGCCTTCGGCGTCCTGCTCGGGGAAGGGCAGGCCGTCCTTGTGCCGTTTGAGCCACATCGACACGACCGGACGCCGGACGCGCGCCAGCCGGGCCACGTCACCGAGGGAAAGACCGTTCATCGTGCCTCCGTGCTCCTGTGTTCGCGGTGCCCCAAGCCTAGATCGCACTGTTTCACTTTTTCATTGAATGACCGATAAGGGGCCTTATCAGTCACTCATGTTGTGGCTGTCAACGGTCTGGTCGACAGTTGAGTCACACCGCCGGTGAGCTCATGACCGGCACCACATCTGTTCCGATCAAGGAGTCACCATGATGAAGAAGATCGCAGGGCTCGGCCTCTGTCTCGCCGCGTTGACCATGACGGCGTGCAGCACAGTGCAGGCCAGCCACTCGGACAGCGCACCGGCCGGAGTCAACGCGGGATCGGCGAGCGAACCCGCCCAGGACTCCTCTGGCACGACGCAGGGCACCGACGCCACCTTCGGCACCGCATACACCTGGGACGACGGACTGGCGATCGAGGTGAGCGCACCCGAGCCCTTCACCCCCGGCGAGTACGCGATCGGCTCCGATGGCTACAGCGATTTCGTCGTGTTCACCGTGCGCATCGTCAACGGCACGAGCGAGAACTGGGACCCGAGCCTGTTCTACGCGACGCTCCAGTCAGGGAACCAGGAGGCCAGCCAGGTGTACGACTCCGGGCAGCTCGGCGACAGCCCGTCCACCTCGCTCCTGCCGGGCCGTGAGGTGCAGTTCCAGATCGCCTTCGGCGTCAACGACCCGGCCGACCTGGTCTTGGAGGTGGCCCCGGACTTCACCTACAAGAACGTCATCTTCCACAGCTGACACAGCGGCGGGCTGACGCCCGCACCCAGTACCGGCCCTCCCCGTGATTCCTTCACCTCCTCTCTTCAGTTGTTTCCGCACGGGGAGGGCCTCCCCTTCTGACGGTGGCCGGCCGGGCCAGTCATCGGCCGGCCACCGTCGGCGCCTCCACGAGGCCTTGCGGCACACCGGGCCACCGGGCTGATCACCGATCCCCGTCACGGCGAGTCGCCTGATCTGGATGAGCGCTACCGGCGACAGTGCCGCCCCCGGACACTTATGATCCAGTCATGGCAAGGAGTGATGTCCGCGCTGACCGGCTGCTCACCTGGGAGCGGGTCACCGAGTGGCCGCTGATCGTCGCCGCCCTGGTCTTCCTCGCCGCCTACGCATGGCAGGTCATCGCCGATCTGCGGAGCACGGCGCGCACGGTCACCGAGGTCGTGATGAACGCCGTCTGGGTGGTCTTCATCGTCGACTACCTCGTCCGCCTCGCCCTCGCACCGGCGCGGGGGCGCTGGTTCCTACAGCACCTGTTCGACCTCGCGGCCGTCGCGCTCCCCCTGCTGAGACCACTGCGCCTGCTGCGCGTCGTGGCGCTCGTGAGGGTGCTGCAGCGCAACGCGGGTCTCGCCCTGCGGGGCCGCATCATGATCTACGCGGCCGGCGGGGCGGCACTCATCACCTTCGTGGCCTCGCTGGCCGTCCTGGAGGCCGAGCGGAACACCCCCGGCACCTCGATCACGACCTTCCCCGACGCGTTGTGGTGGGCGCTCGTGACCATCACGACCGTCGGCTACGGCGATCTGGCCCCCGTCACCGCGATCGGGCGCACGGTCGCGGCGCTGCTCATGATCGGCGGCATCACGCTCATCGGCGTCATCACCGCGACCCTCGCGTCGTGGATCGTCAGCACGATGGCCGTGGAGAGCGCCGAGGAGGAGGCGGCCACCCGGGCGCAGGTGACCAATCTGCAGCGGCAGGTCGCCGAGCTCACCGAGCAGATCGGGACGCTGGTCTCGGAGCGGCCGGTCACCGGGCAGGATGCCAGAGGCGGTCCCGGAAGCCGAACCGCCGATTGAGAGCGAGTTGTCCCATTCGCCGTCACCGTTCGGGCCACAGTGGCACAGCCCTCTCTCCCCCGTACGGGGACTGACGACGGGCGGTGAGGGCGGCAGTGATCGGCTCATTCCCCGGGTCGCAGCGTGTAGCAGGCGACCGCGGCCGCAGCGGCCACGTTGAGGGAGTCGATGCCGCGGGCCATCGGGATCCGCACGGCGACGTCGGCCTGGCGCAGCCACCGCGAGCTGAGCCCGCTGCCCTCGGTGCCCATGAGGAGGGCCACCTTGCGGGACTCGCCGGCCAGTTCTGCGGCGAACGAGTCGAGCGTCACGGCGTCGTCGCGCAGGGCCATCGCCGCCACGGTGAAGCCGGCCCGCTTGAGCACGTCGAGGCCCCCTGCCCAGTCGTCCATGCGCGCCCAGGGCAGGAAGAAGACCGCACCCATGCTCGTCTTGATGGCCCTGCGGTAGAGCGGGTCGGCGGCCCGCGGGGCGAGCAGCACGCCGTCCCAGCCGAGAGCGGCGGCGCACCGGATGATCGCGCCGACGTTCGTGTGGTCGACGATGTCCTCGGCCACGACGAGCCGCCGGGCCCCCAGCAGGTCGCTCATGGTCCACCGGGTGGTGCGTTTCATCGAGGCGAGGGCACCGCGGTGCACGTGAAAGCCGGTGACCTGTTCGGCAAGCGCCTCGTCGACCACGTAGACGGGCACGTCGAACCGGTCGAGGACCTCGCTCAGCCCGGCGATCCAGCGTTCGGCCAGCAGGAAGGAGCGCGGCTCGTAACCAGCCTCGCAGGCCCGCCGGATGACCTTCTCGCCCTCGGCGATGAACAGGCCGTGGGCGGCCTCGAGCGATCGGCGCAGTGAGACGTCGCGCAGCCGCACGTAGTCGCCCAGGCGCTCGTCTTCGGGGTCGGTGACCGGGATGAGGGTTGCCACGGCGCAAGAGTAGTTGCTGCCGGCGGTGGGCACCGGCTGTCACCCGGCCCGCTCGATCCTAGACTGACCGCGTGACTACGTCGCAGACCCCACCGCACGAGCACAGGCCCTGGTACCGGCGGATCCGCGTCGACTGGTTCGTGACGGCCATCGTCGTCTCCGCCGTCGTCGCCACCCTGTTGCCGGCGACCGGTGAGGCGAATCACGTGCTTGACTGGGCCGTCAAGGTGCTGATCTTCATCCTGTTCTACCTGTACGGCGTGCGGCTGGCCCCCCGGGAGGCATTGGCCGGCCTGACCCACTGGCGCCTGCACGTGACGATCCTGGTCTTCACCTACGTCGTCTTCCCGCTCATCGCGCTCGCCCTGCGCCCGCTGTCGGGGCACTACCTGAGCCCCGAGCTGTACCTGGGTGTGCTGTGGCTGTCGATCCTGCCGTCCACGGTGCAGAGCTCCATCAACTTCACCTCGATCGCCGGCGGCAACGTGGCCGGGGCGATCGTCTCGGCCTCGCTGTCGAACATCCTGGGCGTCTTCTTCACGCCGCTGCTGGCCATGGTCGTCATGAGCACCGGGGGGCTGGTCATCGAACCCAGCTCGATCCTCGACCTGTGCGTGCAGCTGCTGCTGCCGTTCGTGCTGGGCCAGCTCACCCGGCGCTGGACGGCCGGTTTCGTCACATCGCACCCGCGACTGAAGCTCGTCGACCAGTTCAGCATCGTCTGCGTCGTCTACAGCGCCTTCAGCGACGGCATCAACGAGGGCGTCTGGCACACGGTCGGCGCGTTCGACATCGTCCGGCTGCTGCCGGTGCTGCTCGTCGTGCTCGCGGTCATGCTGACCATCACGTGGTGGCTGCCCGGCCGGCTCGGTTTCGGGCGCCGCGACCAGATCGCCATCCAGTTCTGCGGCACGAAGAAGTCGCTGGCGACCGGCGCCCCGATGGCCTCGGTGCTGTTCAGCGCCGCCCAGGTGCCGCTGCTCGTCCTGCCGCTGATGATCTTCCACATGGCGCAGTTGATCGCCTGCGGCGTCATCGCCGGGCGCTACCGCACCAAGTCCCCCGCCTGGCACGAGCGGGCCGGGCGGCTGAGCGTCACCGAGAAACCCTCGACCTGACCCTGCCTGCACGACTTCGCCCTGCGTTCGTCGTGGAAAGACACACAGAAACCGCAGGCTGTGCACAACGCAGGGGCCGCGCCGCCTTGGATCGTGGCCCTTGCCTCAGCCGGTGACGGCGGCCTTGGCGGTCCAGCGCCCGTCGGCGGCCTGCTCGATGTGCAGCGGCATGCCGTAGACGGCGGACATGTTCTCGTCGGTGAGTACCTCGCCGACCGGGCCGGATGCCGCGGCCCGGCCGTCGGACAGCAGCAGGGCGTGGGTGATGCCGGCCGGGATCTCCTCGACATGGTGGGTGACGAGGACGGTCGTCGGGGCGTAGGGGCTGGCGCACAGCTGGTTGAGCGTGGACACCAGACGTTCGCGCCCGCCGAGGTCGAGGCCGGCGCCCGGCTCGTCGAGCAGCAGCAGCTCCGGGTCGGTCATCATGGCGCGGGCGATCTCGACGCGTTTGCGCTCGCCCTCGCTCAGCGTGCCATAGGTGCGGTCGGCGAGATGGGCCACCCCGAAGTAGTCCATGAGCCGGCCGGCCCGTTCGAAGTCCATCTCGTCGTAGTGCTCGTGCCAGCGCCCGTTGATGGCGTAGCTGGCCGAGACGACGACGTCGCCCACCTTCTCGCGGTAGGGGATGCGGTGGGCCATCGAGGCGCTCGTCAGGCCGATGCGGGGCCGCAGTTCGAAGACGTTGACCGCTCCGAGCACCTCCCCGAGGATTCCGACGACGCCCTTGGTGGGGTACAGGGTGGTCGCCAGGATCGACAGCAGCGTGGTCTTGCCCGCTCCGTTCGGCCCGATCACGACCCAGCGCTGGCCCTCGTCGATGCTCAGGTTCACGTCGTCGAGCAGAAGCTTCTCACCACGCCGAACGCTGACCCCTGCAAGCTCTGCCACCGAAACCATGGTTAGACCTTACAATCCCGCCCGGCGCCGCGTTGCCCGGATCGGCCGGGGATTCCCGCGTTCGCCTGCAACGCAACCACTTAGCCGTGGCCGGGACCGCCGTTAACCTTGTCGCCGTGTCCGACTCCGTCATCGAGTGCCTGCGGCTCGTGAGCCTGCTCAACGCCATGGGCGTCGGCGCTCTCGATGCGCCGCAGGCCGAGCATGTGCTGCGCATGACCGAGGCCGGTGAGCCGGACCGTCCCCACCACGTCGCCGATCCGGAATCCGTACTGGGCCTGGACACCGACGGCGCCGTTCCGGTGCGGCTTGCCCTGGCCAGGATCTCAGACCGGATGCGGGGCGCGCTGTGGATGCTGGTGCTGGCCCGGCCGGGAGATCTCGGGGGCCTGCGCGGGCCGGCCGCGGTGAACGAGCAGGCCCTGGCCTGCGGGGCCGCGGTCATCCGTCACGACGGCGGGGCGGTCTGGTTCCCCCACCCGGTCGGCCCGGCGATGCAGTGGCAGCTGGCCCGCGCCGAGCGCCCCCTGCCCCCTCCCACTCCGAGTGAGGCGGCGACGGCACTCAACGAGCAGATCCTCGAGTCGGCTCGCGAACTGGCCTCGCTCGACGTGGTGGCCGGCAGCAGGCCGGCGGACGCGGCGTCGGTCGTCCTCGGGCAGGCCTACCCGGCCCGCAACCAGCAGCTGCTCGACAAGGCGATGCTCTGGCGCGAGGCCTGCGCGGCCGGGCTGGACGCCGGTGACGCGCTGCTGCACTCGCACGCCCAGCAGATCCGCTTCACGCACCTGCGCCGCCTCGACGCCCTGTGCTGCGAGGCCATCAGCGCCGCCGCGAGCTGGCCCGACATGAGCCCGGCCCGCGCCTGACCGGCACGTCGGCCCCTATGCCACGCCCCTCCTCTGGGTATCCCCCGGCCAGAAGCGGCCGCCCGTCCCGCAATCCTTCAGCGTTGACCGGACACCCCGTCCCGCCCGTGCGGCGGGCCGGTGAGCAGGCCGCGGCCGCTCCGAGGAACCCGACGAGGCGCCCGCAGACCCGTGACCGGTCCTCCGGCCGGACCCATGTGGCGCTGTACCGGTCCCACACCGTGCCGGAACGAGAGGATGGGAGGGCGCCTGCCGCTGCCGGGCCCGGACGTGAACATGGCGAAGGGCCCCGCCCCGAGGGACCGGGCCCTTCGTCGCAGTGTTCCAGGGATCAGGCGCCGGTCGAGAACAGACCGCCGTCGACGTGGATGATCTCGCCGGTGGTCGCGGCGAACAGGTCACTGAACAGGGCGCAGATCACGGTGCCCACCGGGGTGGCGTCCTTGGCGTCCCAGCCGAGGGGGGCGCGTTCGTCCCAGACGTCGTTGAGCGAGGCCGAGCCGGGGATGGCCTTCTTCGCCAGCGAGTCGATCGGCCCGGCCGAGACCAGATTGGCGCGGATGCCGTCCGGGCCGAGGTAGCGGGCCAGGTAGCGGTTCGCGGACTCCAGGCCGGCCTTGGCGACGCCCATCCAGTCGTAGGACGGCCAGCTGATCGTGGCGTCGAAGGTGAGGCCGACGACCGAGGAGCCGGGGCCCATCATGTCCTTCAGCGCCACGGCGAGGGCCGGGTAGGAGTAGGTCGAGGTGTGCAGTGCGGTGGCCACGTCGTCCCACCCGGTGGACAGGAAGTTGCCGCCCAGCGCCGTCTCGGGGTTGGCGAAGGCGATGGAGTGCAGCACGCCGTCGACGTGGTCGAAGCCGTTCTCGGCCAGCGTGCCGGGCAGTGCCGCCAGGCTCTCGGCGCTGGTGGCGTCCAGCTCGATGACCGGCGGCGCCGGGTCGAGCTTGGCGCAGACGCGCCTGCACAGGCTGAGCGCCCGGCCGAAACCGGTGACGATGATGTCGGCGCCCTCGCGCTGGGCGACCTCGGCCGCCTTGTAGGCGATGGAGGTGTCCATCGTGATGCCCGTGATGAGGATCTTCTTGCCCTCGAGAATGCCCATGTGTCCTTGTCCTTTCGTTCCCGTCGAAGGTTAGCGCCCCATGCCGATGCCGCCGTCGACGGGCAGCACGACGCCGGTGATGTAGCCGGCCTCGTCGGAGCACAGGAAACGCACCGCGGCGGCGATGTCGTCGACCTCGGCGGCACGACGCAGCGGGATGCGTTTGAGGTAGTCGGCCTTGACGTCGTCGGACAGCTCCTCGGTCATGTCGGTGCGGACGAAACCGGGCGCCACGACGTTGCAGGTGATGTTGCGGCTGCCGAGCTCGCCGGCGACCGAGCGGGCCATGCCGATGAGCCCCGCCTTGCTGGCCGCATAGTTCACCTGGCCCGGCGTGCCGACGTAGGCGGACACCGAGCTGATGAGCACGATGCGGCCGAAGCGGGCGCGCGTCATGGGACGCACGGCGCGGCGCACGGTGCGGAAGGTGCCCGACAGGTTCGTGTCGATGACCTCCTGCCAGGCCTCGTCCTTCATCATGGCCATGAGGCCGTCGCGGGTGACCCCGGCGTTGGCGACGAGGACCTCGACGGGGCCGAGTTCGGCCTCGATCCGCTGGTAGGCGGCGTCGACCTGCTCCGGGTCGGTGATGTCGCAGGCGATGCCCAGCACGCCCTCTGGGGCGGTGCCCGTGCGGCTGGTCCCCGCGACGCGGTAGCCCGCCTCGAGGAGATGGGCGGCGATGGCCGCGCCGATACCGCGGCTTGTTCCGGTGACGAGGGCTACGCGCCCGTTCTGCTCATTGCTCACCCGGCCACGCTACCGGTTCTCGTGCCCCTGCGTGTGGCGATGCACACAGTGCGGCAGGATGAGGACATGGATCTCGGATTGCACGACAGGGTGTTCATCGTCACGGCCGCCGGCAGTGGTCTGGGACTGGCAAGTGCCCGGGCGCTGGTCGCCGAGGGGGCCCGCGCAGTGCTCGTGGCCCGCCGCCGGGAGGCCCTCGACGCCGCCGTCGCCGAGCTCGGCGACAACGCCACGGCCCTGGCGGCGGACCTGTCACTGCCCGGCACGGCGCCAGAGGCCGTCGACCTGGCGCTGGCCACGTGGGGACGCCTCGATGGCGCGATGGTCTCGGTGGGCGGCCCACCGAAGGGCACCGTCACCGGCACCACAGACGAGCAGTGGCTCGGCGCCTTCGACTCCGTCTTCCTCGCCGCGCTCCGCACCGCGCGCGCCGTGCTGGGCGCGAACCCGGCCGCCCGCCTCGGTTTCGTCCTGTCGGTCTCGGCCAGGATGCCGCTGGCCGACATGGCGCCGAGCAACGGCCTGCGCCCCGGCCTGGCGATGCTCGTCAAGCAGCTGGGGGACGAGATCGCCCGAGACGGCGGCCGCACCTTCGGTCTGCTGCCGGGCAACATCGCGACGCAGCGCATGGTCGACCTGCTGGGGCATGAACCGACCGCCGAGGACGCCCGACGCGCCGGCATCCCGATGGAGCGCCTGGGCACGCCCGAGGAGTTCGGCGCCGTGGCCGCCTTCATGCTCTCCGACGCGGCGAGCTACCTCACCGGATGCCTCCTGCCCGTCGACGGCGGGATGCTCCGCGGGCTGTGATCGGGCAGGGCCCCGTCCCGATCGCGCAGCGCCTGGACGCCCTGGGGCGGGCCTGCCCGCTGCTGGCCTGCCCGGTGTGCGCCCGCCGGGGCACCCGGGACGTGCCACTGGCCATGTCCGGGCGAACCCTGCACTGCCCGCACGGGCACGTCTTCGACGTCGCACGGCAGGGATACGTGAACCTTTCCGGGACGGGCCAGCCGCGCAACGCGGACACCCCACGCATGCTCGACGCCCGCGACCGCTTCCTCGCCTCGGGCGTCTACGAGCCACTGCGCACCGCGGTCGTCGAAGCCTGCGGGACGCCGTCACGCCTCGCCGAGGCCGGCTGCGGCACCGGCTGGTACCTGGCCGGTGCCGCAGCCGCCAACCCCGGGGCCACGGCGCTGGGCATGGACGTCTCGGTGCCCGCGCTCCGGCGGGCCGCCGCCCGCGGCCTCGCATCGGTCGTGGCCGACACCTGGGCGGGGCTGCCGGTGTGCTCTGGCTGCGTCGACGCGCTGCTGTGCGTCTTCGCCCCACGCAACGCCGAGGAATTCGCCCGCGTCCTGTCGCCCGCGGGACGCGTCGTGGTCGCCACCCCGCAAACCGCCCACCTGGCCGGCCTGCGAGCGATGCTCGGGCTGCTCGACGTGGCCGGTGACAAGACCGAGCGGCTCGCAGAGCAGATGGGCGGGGCCGGTCTCGAACTGGCCGGCCGGCGCCTCGTCGAGTTCGAGGCCGCATGCACCCTGGATCAGCTGCGCGACCTGGTGGCCATGGGACCGAACGCCTTCCACGAGCACGCCGGGCCGAACGGGCCCGGCACCATCACCGTGAGCGTTCTCGTGAGCGTCTGGACGCGAACGGCCCGGTGAGCCGGGGCCGCCTCGGCCCCGCCCGGGAAACTCGCGAGCGGCTTAACACCGTGATGGCGCCCTCCGGCTAGGGGTGACGCCGGAAGTCGGGTGTCACGATCATGTCCTCGTCCGGCACATATCCATTTCGGCGTGGTCGTCGGCCGTCTGGAGGCCTTACGATCCGGGGTGAGAACGGAGATCACCATGACGACCCTGACCGTGGTCAGTGCCGGCATGCGCGCACCGTCGACGACGCGAATGCTGGCTGACGAGTTGACCGAGGCGGTGTGCGTGCGGCTTCCCGGGCCGCTCACCGTGACCAGCATCGAGGTGCGCGACTACGCGCAGGCCATCACCGACGCGCTCCTGGGCGGTTTCACCCATCCGAATCTGGCAGAGGTGATCGCCTCGGTGAAGGACGCCGACGCCCTCATCGCCGTCTCCCCCACCTTCCAGGGTTCGTACTCGGGCCTGTTCAAGTCCTTCATCGACCTGCTGCCGCCGACCGACCTGGTCCACAAGCCGGTGCTGCTCGGCGCCACCGGGAGCTCCGAACGTCATTCGCTCGTCATCGAGCACGCCATGCGTCCGCTGTTCAGCTATCTGCGCACCATGACCACACCGACCGGCGTCTACCTGACGACCAGCGAGCTGGGCGGGGACATGGAGAACGTGCGCGCCCACATCGATCGGGCGGCCGATGAGCTCGCCGCCTTCGTCCGCCTCAACGCCACGACGAGGAATCCCCTGCCGGCGGCCGCCGCCGATGACCCCGCCGCCATGGCCATCGAGATGGATCAGGCCCAGGCCGAACTCCACCTGAACCGCAGCGAACGCACCGACAACACCTTCGACGAGGTGGTCCGCACGCTCGGGTGGCCCTGACCCCGTCCGGGCCGCTCATCGCGCCCGTCCGGCGGCCGCCGGCCGCCTCACGGCGCCTCAGGCCAGCGCGACGAGCTCGGCGTAGTCCTCGTTCCACAGGTCCTCGTCCCCGTCGGGCAGCAGCAGGACACGGTCCGGGCTGAGGGCCTGGACGGCGCCCTCGTCGTGAGTGACGAGCACCATCGCGCCCTTGTAGGCGCGGATCGCGCCCAGCACCTGCTCGCGGCTCGCCGGGTCGAGGTTGTTCGTCGGCTCGTCGAGCAGCAGCACATTGGCCGCGCTGACGACGAGCGTGGCCAACGCCAGCCGGGTCTTCTCGCCGCCCGACAGCACTCGCGCCGGTTTGTGGTCGTCATCCCCGGTGAAGAGGAAAGCGCCGAGTACCGCACGGGCATCGGTCTCGTTCAGCTGGGGTGCGGCGGCCTGCATGTTCTCGAGCACGGTGGCGTCCATGTCGAGCATGTCGTGCTCCTGGGCGAAGTAGCCGAGCTTGAGGCCGTGACCGGGCAGCACCTCGCCGGTGTCGGGCTTCTCGGCGCCGTACAGCAGGCGCAGCAGGGTCGTCTTGCCGGCACCGTTCAGCCCCAGCACCACGACCCGGGAGCCCTTGTCGATGGCGAGGTCGACGTCGGTGAAGACCTCCAGCGAGCCGTAGGCCTTCGACAGTCCCTCGGCCATGAGCGGTGTCCTGCCGCAGGGAGCCGGATCGGGGAAGGAGATCGCCGCAACCCGGTCCTGGGTCCGTTCGGTCTCGGTGCCGGCCAGCAGTCTCTCGGCGCGGCGGGCCATGTTCTGAGCGGCGGTCGCCTTGGTCGCCTTGGCGTGCAGCCGCTCGGACTGGGCCAGCAGTTGAGCGGCCTTGCGTTCGGCGTTCAGCCTCTCCCGGCGGCGGCGCTTCTCATCGGCCTGGCGCTGGGCCAGGTAGAGCTTCCACCCCATCGAGTAGACATCGAGCGTGGCCCGGTTCGCATCGAGGTGGAAGACCTTGGTGACCGTCTCGTCCAGCAACTCGGTGGAGTGGCTGATCATCATGACACCGCCGGCGTAGGACGCCAGGAAATCACGGAGCCAGGTGATCGAGTCGGTGTCGAGGTGGTTCGTCGGCTCGTCGAGCAGCAGGGTGTCGGCATTGCTGAACAGGATGCGGGCAAGCTCCACGCGGCGTCGCTGGCCGCCCGACAGTTCGTGCAGCGGCTGGGCGAGGACCCGGTCGGGCAGACCCAGGTTGGACGCGATGCGCGCGGCCTCGGCCTCGGCGCCGTAGCCGCCGGCAGCGACGAAGGCGGCCTCGGCTCGGTCGTAGGCGGCGAGCGCCTTCTCGCGTTCAGCTCCGCTGGTGCGGGAGATGTCATCGGTGGCCCGGCTCATCCTGGTCATCAGGGACTCGATGTTGCGGGCCGAGATGATGCGCGACCGAGCCGTGATCGAAAGGTCCGATTCCCGGGGGTCCTGCGGCAGGTATCCGATCCGGCCCGAGCGCCTGACCACGCCCCCCGATGGAAGACTCTCACCGGCCAGGATCCGCATCGTCGTCGTCTTGCCGGCACCGTTGCGGCCGACGACCCCGATCTTGTCACCGTCGGCCACCTGGAAGCTCACGGGAGCCAGCAGCAGGCGGGCGCCGACACGTACCTCCAGGTCATTGGCTTGTAACACTGTGCTCCTGCACTCCTCGACGATGGACCGTCGTCCATTCTCCCGCACGCGCCGGCCCCGCACAAAAGTCGCCCGTCCGCGTCATGGGGACAACAAAATGGTTGAAAAAGGTTCTTTCGATTTGGTCACAGGGGACGTTCCGTCGCACAATGAAGACACCTGCGTGTCGCGTCATCGTCGCAAACGCCCCCCGATCGTGCGAGGTACCCGGGAGCAGGCGCCATGTACCCCCGCCACCCCCATAGGCAGCACAGGACGACGAAAGCGAACCAGATGTCAGATGCCTCACGTGCATCGCGCCCAAGCCGGCGTGCCCTCGTGGCGCGTTTCGTTCTCATCGTCGTGGTCGTCATGGCGATCAACGCGCTCATCCAGGTCTTCGTCGGCACCTGGCTGGGCGTCATCGAGAACGTCTGCTGGTTCGTCTCAGCCGTCCTGATGGGCTGGGCCGGTTCCTTCGGCCCCGAACGGATTCACAACGAGTGACCCCCGAACCCGCCCGGGTCGGGGCAGGCACGTGATGGGGGCTGCGTGCCCGGTGCACGGCAACCCCCATCACGTGCCCTGTGCCGATTCAGACGTTGAAGCCGATGTACCGCAACTGCTCCCGTCCGTCGTCGGTGATGCGGTCCAGGGTCCACGGCGGCAGCCAGACCCAGTTGATCGTCACCGAGTTCACGAGCCCGTCGAGAGCCGACTGGGCACCCCATTCGAGCTGGTCCGTGAGCGGGCAGGCCGGGCTCGTCAATGTCATGTCGACGACGACATTGGCCTCTTCGTCGATCTCGACGCCGTACACGAGTCCCAGATCAACGACGTTGACCATGAGCTCGGGGTCGATGACCTCCTTGAGGGCCTCGAGGACCTGATCCTGGGTCGGGGGCTCGGTGACGCCGGTCGGGGCGTCGGGCAGCCTGTCGCGCACCAAGTCGGACGGGCGCTGCCCGGGCGTCATACCGCCGTTGAGTGACTGCTGCTCAGTCATTCTGTCTCCTTCTCGTCGCTGATGTTCGCGCCGGCACGGGCGAGCGCATCGCGCAGAGCCATCCAGCTCAGCATGGCGCACTTGACGCGTGCCGGGAACTGTGAGACGCCGGCGAACGCGATCGCGTCCTCCAGGACGTCCTCGTCGGGCTCGATCCGGCCCTGGCTCTCCATCATCTGCTTGAACACCGAGAAGACGTCCATTGCTTCCTCGACGGTGTGACCGATGACCAGATCGGTCATGACCGAACTGGAGGCCTGGGAGATGGAGCACCCCTCACCGGCGTAGCTCACATCCCCGATCCGGTCACCGTCGATCGCCACGCGCAGCGTCAGTTCGTCGCCGCAGCTCGGATTCACGTGGTGCACCTCGGCGCCGAAGGGGGTGCGCAGCCCGCTGTGGTGCTTCTCGCGGTAGTGGTCCAGAATGATGTCCTGGTACATCTCCTCGACGTTCATCAGCGGCCTCTCAGCTTCCCGGTGAAGAAATCGTGGGCCCAGACGACGGCCTCGCAGAGGGCGTCGATCTCGGCCTTCGTCGTGTAAAGATACCCGGATGCCCGAGCCGAACTCTGCACACCGAGGCGCCGGTGCAGTGGTTCGGCGCAGTGGTGTCCGCCGCGCACCGCGACGCCCCGTGAGTCGAGCAGTTGCATGAGGTCGTGCGGGTGCACGTCGTCGACGGTGAAGCTGATCGCTCCCCCACGCTCGACGGCCGTGGTCGGCCCCATGACGTGCACGGCGGGGATCTCGCCGAGCCGGGCCAGCGCGTACTCGGTGATCTCGTGCTCGTGGGCGGCGACCTGTTCCATGCCGACGTTCGCGAGGTAGTCCACGGCGGCGCCGAGACCGACGGCCTGGGCGATCGGTGGGGTGCCGGCCTCGAACTTGTGCGGCACGTCGGCCCAGGTGGCGCCCTCCATGGTGACGACGCCGATCATCTCGCCGCCGCCCAGGAAGGGCGGCAACTCGTCGAGCAGGGCGCGCCTGCCCCACAGCACCCCCACGCCGGTCGGTCCCAGCATCTTGTGGCCGGTGAAGGCCAGCAGGTCGACGCCGAGTTCGGACACGTCCGTGGGCAGCTGGGGCACCCCCTGGGAGCCGTCGGCCACCATGACCGCGCCGACGGCGTGGGCCTGCTCGGCGATGCGCGCGATGGGGTTGACGGTGCCCAGCACGTTGGAGACCCAGGCCAGCGAGACGATCCTGGTGCGCTCGTTGATGAGCCCGTCCCGTTCGGCCGCCTCGAGGTCGAGACGGCCCTCGTCGGTGATGTCGAACCAGCGCAACGTGGCCCCGGTGCGTTCGCACACCATCTGCCACGGGATGAGGTTCGAGTGGTGCTCCATCACCGAGATGACGACCTCGTCACCGGGCCCCAGCCGGTTCCCGAGAGTGTTCGCCACCAGGTTGAGAGCTTCCGAGGCGTTCTTGGTGAAGACGACCTCCGCGGGGTCCTTCGCCCCGATGAAGCCGGCGACCTTCGCGCGAGCACCCTCATAACCCGCCGTCGACTCGGCGCCGAGCACGTGCATGGCGCGGGCGACATTGGCGTTGTGCTCACGGTAGTGGCTGGTCAGCGCCTCGATGACGCTGAGGGGCTTCTGGGAGGTGTTCGCACTGTCCAGGTAGGTGAGGGGGTAGGGCCCCACCTGCCGTCCCAGGATCGGGAAGTCGCGGCGGATCGCCTCGACGTCGACGTCACTTCGCATACTGCTCGTAGCCCCGCTCCTCGAGGTTGTCGGCGAGCTCGGGGCCGCCGGAGACCTTGACCCGACCGTCCACGAAGACGTGGACGCGGTCGGGGTGCACGTAGCGCAGGATGCGCGTGTAGTGCGTGATGAGCAGCACCAGCTTGTCGGGTTTCTTGGCGAACCGTTCGATGCCGGCCGAGACGACCCGCAGGGCGTCGATGTCGAGACCGGAGTCGATCTCGTCGAGAATGGCGGCCCGCGGATCGAGCAGTTCGAGCTGGGCGATCTCGCCGCGCTTCTTCTCGCCGCCGGAGAAACCCTCGTTGACGGAGCGTTCGGAGAAGTCGCTGGTCAGGTCCATGACGGTCAGGGCCTCGTTGACCTGTTTGGGCCAGGTCCTGACCTTGGGGGCCTCACCGGAAAGAGCCGTCTTGGCGGTGCGCAGGAAATTGGCCATCGAGACGCCGGGAACCTCGACCGGGTACTGCATGCCGAGGAACAGGCCGGCGCGGGCGCGCTCGTCGACGGGCAGATCGGACAGCTCGACGCCGTCGAGCGTCACCGACCCCTGGGTGATGGTGTACTTCGGGTGGCCGGCGATGGCGTAGGCCAGGGTCGACTTGCCGGAGCCGTTGGGGCCCATGATGGCGTGCACCTCACCGTCCCTGACGGTCAGGTCGACACCCTTGAGGATCTCCTTGGGGCCATTCTCGGTGTCGACATCGACATGCAGATCCTTGATGACGAGTTCAGCCATCTTCTTCAGTTCTCCTTCACGGGGCGTTCGATGCCGACGAGAACCGGGGCGTCCTCGGCGCGAACTGGGTACATGGGTGTGGGAATGTGCGGTATGAGACGTGTCGGGTTCACGAGGCCGGCTCCTGGGCGCCCCAGTCCGGGGCGATGGCGTCCAGCTGGCGCTCGACGACGGCGATGAGTCGCTCGGCGACCTCGGGGATGCCGATCCGGCGGACGATCTCCACGAAGAAGCCCTGGACGACCAGGCGCCGGGCCTCGTCCTCGGGTATGCCCCGGCTGCGCAGGTAGAACAGCTGCTCGTCGTCGAATCGACCGGTGGTGGACGAGTGGCCCGCGCCCTCGATGTCACCGGTGGCGATCTCGAGGTTCGGAATCGACTCGGCCCGGGCGCCCTCGGTGAGCAGCAGGTTCTTGTTGGCCTCGTACGTGCTGATGCCCTCGGCCTCCTTGCGGATGAGCACGTCACCCACCCACACGCCGAGTGAGCCCTTGTCCTGCAGGGCCCCGCGGTAGTCGATGTTCGAGCGGCTCAGCGGCTGGTTGTGGTCGACGAACAGACGGTGCTCGACGTGGCGGCCCGAATCGACGAAGTAGAGGCCGAACTGCTCGAGCTCACCGCCCGAGGACTCGTAGCTGGCGCGCTCGAGCATCCTGGTGACCGCCCCGCCGAGCGAGGCCTGCACGGTGCGGACCGTGGCGTCATGCCCGACGAGCAGGGAGGACTGTCCGACGTGCACGGCGTCCGGCGCCCAGTCCTGCAGGGTCACCAGGTCGAGGCGGGCCCCCTCACCGACCCGCACGTCGATCTTGTCCGCGACCTGGGCCGAACCCTCGTAGCGCAGCAGGATCTGGGCCGTGGCATGGGCGCCGACCTCGATGATCGTCTGCCCGTAGGCGAAGCCGTCGACGCCGGTGCCGGTGAAGTTGAGCTCGATGGGCTCGTCCAGTTCGAGACCGGCGGGCACCTGCACGAGGCGCGCCCGGTCCGTGTTGGCGGCGGCGACGGCCGAGGTGCGGTCGGCCGGGGGCTCGACGGCTGCCGCGCGCACGGCGTCGCCCTCGATGAACCCGGCGGTCACGCCGGCGGGCAGCCTGAGCTCGCAGTCGAGTTCGATGCCGGTGGGACCACTGGTGAGGAGCCCCTTCACCGCGTCGACCGGGGTGAACCGCCAGACCTCCTCGCGGCCGGTGGGTACGGGATGGTCATCGAGGTTCCACGAGACCCTCGGGTGCAGATGCGAGGCAACGGTCTCGATGGCGTTGCCCACCGCCTCGGCGCCAGGGCTCATCGGTTCGGCCACGGCAACAGCTCCATTCCTCTGCGACATCAGCCCACCGCGCCTTCCATCTGAAGCTCGATGAGGCGGTTGAGTTCGAGTGCGTACTCCATGGGCAGCTCGCGAGCGATGGGCTCGACGAAGCCGCGCACAATCATGGCACGCGCCTCGTCCTCGTTGAGACCGCGCTGCATCAGGTAGAACAGCTGGTCCTCGGAGATCTTGGAGATGGTGGCCTCGTGCTCCATCTGCACGTCGTCGGTCCGCACGTCCACGTAGGGGTAGGTGTCGGAGCGTGAGACGTTGTCGACGAGCAGGGCATCGCACTTGACCGAGGACATCGCATGGTGGGACCCCTCGGCCACCGCGACCAGGCCCCGGTAGCCGGTGCGTCCGCCGTTGCGGCTGATCGACTTCGAGACGATCGTGCTCGACGTGTGGGGCGCGGTGTGCACCATCTTGGCGCCGGTGTCCTGGTGCTGGCCCTCGCCGGCGAAGGCGATCGACAGCGCCTCGCCCTTGGCGTGGGGCCCCATGAGCAGGCAGGCGGGGTACTTCATGTTCGCCTTGGACCCGATGTTGCCGTCGATCCACTCCATGGTGCCGCCCTCGGCGACGGTGGCCCGCTGGGTCACCAGGTTGTAGACGTTGTTCGACCAGTTCTGGATGGTCGTGTAGCGGCAGCGCGCGTTCTTGCCGACGATGATCTCGACGATGGCGGCGTGCAGCGAGTCCGTCTTGTAGATGGGGGCGGTGCAGCCCTCGACGTAGTGCACATAGGCGTCGTCGTCGACGATGATGAGGGTCCGCTCGAACTGACCGAGGTTCTCCGTGTTCATCCGGAAGTAGGCCTGCAACGGGATGGTGCAGTGCACCCCCTTGGGCACGTAGATGAACGTGCCCCCGCTCCACACCGCCGTGTTCAGCGCCGCGAACTTGTTGTCGCCGGCGGGGATGACCGTGCCGAAGTACTCCTTGAAGAGTTCGGGGTACTCCTTCAGCCCGGTGTCGGTGTCGGTGAAGATGACGCCCTGGCGGCCGAGTTCCTCGTTGATCTTGTGGTAGACCACCTCCGACTCGTACTGGGCGGCGACACCGTCGACCAGACGCGCCTTCTCGGCCTCGGGGATGCCCAGCCTGTCGTAGGTGTTCTTGATGTCCTCGGGCAGGTCATTCCAGTCACTGGCCGGCTTGTCCTGGGCACGGACGAAGTACTTGATGTCGTCGAAACGCAGTTTCGACAGGTCGCAGCCCCAGGTGGGCAGGGGCTTGCGTTCGAACTGCTCCAAGCCCTTCAGCCGCCGCTCCAGCATCCACGCCGGCTCGTTCTTGAGCCCGGAGATGCTGCGCACGACATCCTCGGAGAGGCCCCGCTGGAAGGCGGCCGAGTAGTCGTCTGCGTCGTGCCAGCCGTACTTGTAGGTGGTCAGGTCCTCGACCAGCTCGTCGCGCTCGGCGAGTCTGCTCTCGAGCCTCGTATCAACCTGCGTCATGCGCGTGTTGCCTCTCGCTTGTGGGGACCGTTGGGGGTGCCCAACGGGATGTTGGTGGTGCACACGCCATCGCCGTGGGCGATGGTGGCGATCCGCTGCACCGGGGTGTCGAAGAGCCTGGCGAACATGCTCGTCTCGGCCTCGCACAGCTGCGGGTACTCGGCCGCGACATGGGCGACCGGACAGTGATACTGGCACAACTGGTGGCCGCCTGGCACCTCGCTGACGTGAGCCGCGTATCCCTCCTCACGCAGGACGATGGCCAGCGCCTCGACCGGATCGGCGTCCGGGGCCTCTGCGCGGAGCTGGTGATAGCGGGCCTCGACCTCGCCGTAACGACGCTCCCCCACCGTGACGATGGCCTCTGGGCCGGCCGCCTCGACCAGAGCGCCGAGCGCCTGCAGGGCGAGAGTGTCGTAGTCCTGGAAGAAGGATGAGCGGCCACGGTCGGTGAGGGCGTACGCCTTGGCGGGGCGGCCCCTGCCGCGCCGGCCGCGGACATAGCGCTCCTTCTCGACGACCTGACCCGATGCCTCGAGGATGCCCAGGTGACGACGGATGGCCGTCGGGGTGACGCCAAGGCGGTCGGCCAGTTCAGCGGTCGTCGCGGACCCGTTGACGAGGAGTTCGTGCAGCACCTGGTGACGGGTGGAGTACTCGCCCCGTTCGGGCTCGTCCTCGAATTCCGTCACCGATTTCATAACCCCATTGTTTCCTAAATCGGGGCACTGTCAAACCCCATCGTCCACAGCGAATCACGACAGCAGCTAGGGGTTTTACCACTCATTTTGGTAAGCCTTGCCTCAATTCGGGTGATCCCTGCGGCCACCTCGCGCGGCGCCACGGCCAAGCGGTGGGCATGATCCCGGGGCCTGGGGCACAAGGACGGCGCGAACACCCGGTCAGGGCCGGTTCCGGCGGGCCCGGGCCTGCTCGACGAGAGCGCGATGCACCCGTCGGTCACTGGTGAGCTCGGGGTGGAAGGACAGGGCGGTGATCGCGCCCTGACGCACGCCGACGACCCGGTCCCCCACGGTCGCGATGACACGAACTCGACCACCGACCCGGGTCACGGCGGGCGCCCGGATGAAAACGGCCTCGATGTCCGCGCCGACACCGTCGACGTCAAGACGCGTCTCGAAGGAGTCGAGTTGGGAACCGAAGGCATTGCGGTGCACACCGATGTCGAGGACGCCCAGACACTGCTGTCCGGGCGCTGCGTCGTACAGCTCGCGGGCGCACGCGACCATCCCGGCGCAGGTGGCCAGCACCGGCAGCCCGTCGGCGATGACCTCGCCAAGCGGTCCGTCGAGACCGAAGGCGCGCATCAGACGGTCGAGTACGGAAGACTCCCCACCGGGGATCACGATGGCGTCCAGGCCGTCCAGTTCGACCGGCAGGCGGACGGTGCGAGTCCGGGCGCCACTGGCCGCCAGGGCATCGAGGTGCTCGTCCACGCCGCCCTGGAGCGCCAGGACGCCGATCAGCGGGGCCCGTGGCGACGTGCTCACCAGCCGCGCTCGGCGAGACGGTGCGGGGCGGGTACGTCGGCGACGTTGATGCCGACCATGGCCTCTCCGAGGTCACGAGACACCTCGGCGATGATCTCGGGACGGTCGTACATGGTCGTGGCCTTGACGATGGCGGCCGCCCGGGCCGCCGGGTTGCCGGACTTGAAGATGCCCGAACCGACGAAGACGCCCTGGGCGCCCATCTGCATGACCAGCGCCGCATCGGCCGGGGTGGCCACGCCGCCGGCGACGAAGAGAACGACGGGCAGTTCGCCGGTCTCGGCGACCTCCCGGACCAGGTCATAGGGGGCCTGCAGTTCCTTGGCCGCGACGTACAGCTCATCGGGATCGAGGCCGCGCAACCGGGCGATCTCATCGCGGATGGTGCGCAGATGCCTGACCGCCTCGGAGACGTCGCCGGTACCCGCCTCTCCCTTGGACCGGATCATGGCGGCGCCCTCGGTGATGCGCCGCAGGGCCTCACCCAGGTTCGTGGCGCCGCAGACGAAGGGGACGTCGAAATCCCATTTGTTGATGTGGTGCGCGTAGTCGGCCGGCGAGAGCACCTCGGACTCGTCAATGTAGTCCACCTTGAGGGCCTGCAGCACCTGGGCCTCGACGAAGTGACCGATGCGCGCCTTGGCCATGACGGGGATCGAGACCGCATCGATGATCCCCTCGATGAGGCCCGGGTCGCTCATGCGGGCCACGCCGCCCTGGGCCCGGATGTCTGCGGGTACGCGCTCGAGGGCCATGACGGCGCTGGCGCCGGCGTCCTCGGCTATCCGGGCCTGTTCCGGGGTGACGACGTCCATGATGACGCCGCCCTTCAGCATGTCGGCCAGTCCCCTCTTGACTCGGGTGGTGGCGGTACGGGTCGTTGCCGGTGTCGTGTTCTGCGTCGTCATGGAGGCCATTTCAGACCGCCAACTGGACCACTGCAAGATCCAAATCCAGCCATTCTCGATGGACCACTTCTTGTCCTCGGTGAGACAGTGATGCCATGCGCAACGATCTGGTGGTCCATCCCCCGCTCACCCTCGACCGCAGTCTCCCGGTGCCGCTGACACGCCAGATCGTCACCGGCACACGGGACCTCATCGAGGCGGGCACTCTCGTGGCGGGAGACGCCCTGCCCTCGACACGTGCCCTGGCCGCCGAGCTGGGGGTGGCCCGCGGCACCGTCGTGACGGCCTTCGACCAGCTCGAGGCGGAGGGCTATCTGACCGCGGCCCGGGGTTCGGGCACCCATGTGGCGCAGATCGTGGCGCGGAGCCCGGGGCCCCGCCCGCAGACTCGCCCGGGGCACGGCGACGGGACCCCGGCCGGTGACGTGCTCGATCTTCGCCCGGGTCACCCGGACATCTCGGCCGTCGACTCCCCGCCCTGGCGGCGCGCGTGGCGGGAAGCGCTGTCCAGACCCGCGGCAACCACGGACCCCGCCGGGCTCGCGGCCCTGCGCATCGAGATCGCCGAACACCTGCGCCTCATGCGGTCACTGGTGTGCCCGCCCGACCAGGTGCTCATCACGGCCGGCGCCCGCGAGGGGCTCACCCTCGCGCTCGGCGCCCTCTCGGCCCGGCGCCGGGGCTCCACAGGTGAGGGGCCGGGCCGGCTGACGATCGGCGTCGAACGCCCCGGCCACCCCGCGCTGTCCCTGCTGCCCGCGGCGCTGGGACACGAGACCATCGCCCTGACGGCCGACGACCAGGGTCTGGTCACCGACCGGCTGCCGGACCCCGCGCAACTCGACGCGGTCATCGTCACCCCCAGCCACCAGTACCCGCACGGCGGCGTGCTGTCGGCCCGCCGCCGCCAGGAGCTGCTGGCCTGGGCGCAGGCCGGCCGGGTGCTCGTCATCGAGGACGACTACGACTCAGAGCTGCGCTACGTCGGCATGCCGCTGCCGCCGCTGGCCAGCCTCGACGACCCCGAGGCGGGCTGCGTCCTCACACTCGGCACGTTCTCGACGGTGCTCTCACCGGCTCTGGCAACCGGTTACGCAGTGGCTCCCGCCAATCTGCTGGAGGCCCTGCTGGATCACCGGCGGGCTCTCGGCCCGGCCTCCGGCACGATCGTCCAGCAGGCCCTGGCCGAGTACCTGGCCAGCGGGGAACTGCGGCGGCACATCCAGCGGATGAGGCGCCGCTACCGGTCGCGCCGCAACGTCGTCATGGAGCACCTCGCCGACGCGCCCGGAGCGCGGCTGGCTCCCCTGGTGAGTGGCCTGCAGGCCATCGTCCTCACCGACGCGCCGGGCGCGAGGGTCATCCGGGCCGCCGAGGACCGTGGTGTCCTGGTGGGCGACCTGGCCGGCCGCTGGGGCACGGCAGGCGGCGAGCAGGGCATCGTCTTCGGTTTCGCCGGCGTGCCGGTGCCCCAGCTGGAGCGGGCGGTGACGGCGATCGCCGCGGCCTGCGGCGACGCGGCGTGGGACGCGGGGACCCGCACGCGTGACGACGGCGGGGGCGACTGGGAGACCCCGGCCGTGCGGGCTAGTCTTGGAGTTCGTTCCTCATCCTGCGAAAGGACTCCATGAACGCAGCTGCAACCCCCCAGGAGTGGGTGAATCCGCTCTACGACCCGGAGGACAGCCGCATGCCCCACATCGCGGGGCCCTGTGCACTCGTCTTCTTCGGTGTGAGCGGCGACCTGTCGCGCAAGAAGCTCCTGCCCGCCGTCTACGACCTCGCCAACCGCGGCCTGCTGCCGCCGGGATTCGGCCTGGTCGGCGTGGCGCGTCGCGACTACACCGACACCCAGTTCGCCGAGATCGTCAAGGGGTACGTGCAGGAGAACGCCCGGACACCCTTCAACGACGAGACGTGGAAGCAACTCGTCGCCGGCATCCGATTCGTCTGGGGGGACTTCGACGACGGCAGCACCTTCGAGCGCCTGCACGACACGCTCGACGAGTTGGACGCCCGGCAGGGCACGGGCGGCAACCACGCCTTCTACCTGTCGGTGCCCCCGAGCAGGTTCGGGGTGGTCATCGACCAGCTCACCAGTCACCGGATGACCGACCAGTCGACCGGCTGGAAGCGGGTCGTCATCGAGAAACCGTTCGGCCACGACCTGGCCAGCTCGCGCGAGCTGTACGCCACCCTGTCCAAGGCCTTCCCGGCCGAGTCGGTCTTCCGCATCGACCACTACCTGGGCAAGGAGACCGTCCAGAACCTGCTGGCCCTGCGGTTCTCGAACCAGATGTTCGAGCCCATCTGGAACAACAACTACGTCAGCCACGTACAGATCACAATGGCCGAGGACATCGGCATCGGGGGCCGGGCGGGCTACTACGACGGCATCGGCGCGGCCCGGGACGTCATCCAGAACCACCTGCTCCAGCTGATGGCCCTGACCGCCATGGAGGAACCGAACAGCTTCGACGCCACCCAACTGCGCATCGAGAAGCAGAAGGTCCTCGCCGCGACCCGCGTGCCCGCGGATCTGGACGCCCACACCGCGCGCGGTCAGTACGCAGCCGGGTGGCAGGGCGGCAGCAGTGTCATCGGCTACCTCGACGAGGAGGGCATCGCGCCCGACTCGGTCACCGAGACCTACGCCGCCGTCCGCTTCGACATCGACACCCGCCGCTGGGCCGGGGTGCCGTTCTACCTGCGCGCCGCCAAACGCATGCCGCGCCGTGTCACCGAGATCGCGCTCATGTTCAAGCGCGCCCCGCATCTCCCGTTCAACAACACCGAGACACGCGAGCTCGGCACCAACGCGCTCGTCCTGCGCATCCAGCCGGATGAGGGCGTCTCGATGCATTTCGGCGCCAAGGTGCCGGCCACGGCGATGGAGATCCGCCAGGTCAGCATGGACTTCGCCTACGCCGACTCGTTCAACGAGACGAGCCCCGAGGCCTACGAACGGCTCATCCTCGACGTCCTGCTCGGCGAGCCACCGCTCTTCCCGCAGCAGGAGGAGGTCGAGCTCTCGTGGAAGCTGCTCGACCCGGTCCTGGCGCACTGGGCGACCCGGGGACGGCCGGAGCAGTACACGTCCGGCACGTGGGGGCCGGCCGGCGGCGCCCGCATGCTGGCCAATGACGGTTTCGTCTGGCGTCGCCCCTAGGGAGTCTGAAGAGATGATCATCGAACTCACCAACACCAGTTCGGCCGAGGTGGCCTCCCGGGCGCTCGCCGCCCGCCGTTCCACCGGTGCCGCATCCGGCCTGGTCATGACGCTCATCGTCGTCAGCACCACGCGTCAGTACTCCGACGCCTTCGACGCCGCGCAGGCCACTGCCATCGAGCACCCCTCACGGATCATCGTCGTCATCGAGGGCAGCAGGGACAGGCCCACTGCCATGGACGCCGAGATCCGGGTCGGCGAGGGAACCCCCGGCGACATGATCACCCTGCGGCTGACCGGCGATCTCGTCGGTCACGGCGACTCGGTCGTTCTGCCGCTGCTGTTGCCCGACCTGCCGGTCATCGCCTGGTGGCCCGGCCGCGGGCCCGAGTTGCCCGGCATGGACCCCATTGGCGCACTGGCCCAGCGCCGCATCACCGATGCGGCCAATGCGGACGACCCGGTCGCCGCCCTGGTGGCCCGGGCCAATGGCGAGCACAGCGGCGCCGACACCGACCTGTCCTGGACCCGTCTGACGCGCTGGCGGGCCCTCGTGGCCTCGGCTCTCGACCAGTGTCGCCTACCCGTCCAGTCCGCCGTCGTCGAGGCCGCCGCCGACAACGCACCGGCCGAGTTGTTCGCGGCCTGGCTCGACGCCCGCCTGGGCGTACCGGTCGAGGTCAGGACCTCGATGGGCCCGGGTCTGACGGCTGTCCGCCTGCAGACCGAGGCCGGCGAGCTGGCGGTGCGCCGCACGAAGCCGGCCGACGCCTCCTTCATCATCCCGAACCAGCCGGTACGCACGGCGGCACTGGGCCGCCGTGGCACGGTGGCGTTGCTGAGCGAGGAGTTGCGCAGGCTCGACCCCGACGTGATCCTCGCCCAGGCACTGGCACGACTGGCCGAGAGGTCTCGACGATGAACAGCCTCCCGTACGTCCTGCGTTATGCGGACGAGAGTGAGCTCGCCGGCGAGGTGAGCAAGCACCTGGTGAACTCGCTGACCCAGGCCCAGGCCGAACGTGGCACGGCCCACCTGTGCCTGTGCGGTGGCCGGGCCGAACGGATGGTGTGCGGGCACCTGGCCACGCTGGCCCGCTCGGGCAGCATCGACCCGTCGGGCCTGCACCTGTGGTGGAGTTCCGAGGCCTTCGTCGCCACGGCCGACACCTCACGCAACTCGCTGGCGACGCTGGGGGTCCTGGGCGGGGCCCTCGCGGTGCCGCCGTCGAACATCCATGCCATGCCGAGTTCGAACGGTTCCGCTGACCCCGATGACGCCGCGTACATCTACGCCAAGGAGCTCGGCGCGACGGTGTTCGACATCTGCCTGCTCGAGCTGGGTCTGGGCGGCCGGGTGGCCTCGATCTTCCCGCGCCATCCGAGCTTCACGGCTCAGAACAACCTCAACCTGCTGGCGATGGGCGTCACCGACGCCCCCGAAGGGCCCCCGGAGCAGATCACGCTGACCTACAACGCGATCAACAGGTCCCGCCAGATCTGGGGCCTGGCCAGCGGTGCGGGGATCGCCGGCTGCCTGGCCGACACGCTCCGGGGCGACCCGCGCACCCCCGCGGCCCAGGTGCGCGGCACGGCCAGGACGACATGGTTCGTCGACCGGGCCGCGGCGGCGCAGGTGCCCTACTACCGGTGCGACCTGTGACGGCCCTGAGGCGGGAGCACCATCACCGGGCGGGAGAACGGGAATCCGGGCGAGATCAGTAGATGACCTCGCCGCTGCGCCGACGCTCCTTGAGGTTGGCCAGGGCCTCCTTGAGGATGGCCGCCGCCTCCTTGTCGCTGCGCCGCTCCTTCACATAGGCCAGGTGGGTCTTGTACGGGGTGTTCTTCGGGGGCGGGGGCGGGTTCTGCCGGTCCTGACTGGCGGGCAGGCCGCATCTCGTGCACTCCCAGCCCTCGGGGACCTCGGCCTCCTCCGCGAACGAGGGACACGTCACGTGCCCGTTGGCGCAGTAGTACGAGACCTGGATGCGGGGCGCGGCCTCGCCACGCTCGGCCTCGCCCATCGGACCGGCACCGACACGGCTGCCACGGATTGCGCTGCCACTGGCCACAGCTGAATGCTCCTAACGAGGGGGATGCGTGTGTGGATCGGCTCAGGCCGTCACGCGATACAGCGTGAGCAGGCCGAGGATGCAGGCCACCCACAGCAGACCGATGATGATCGTGAGTCTGTCGAGCATGCGCTCGGCGGAGGACGTGCCACTCGTCGAGGTGGTCATACCGCCGCCGAACAGATCCGACAGACCACCGCCGCGGCTTCTGTGCAGAAGGATGAAGGCGGTGAGGGTGAAGCTCAGCACCACGAGCACGATGGACAACGTCGTGATGGGCCATGTCATGAGCGGAACTAGCATCACCAGGCGATTTTATCCCACGGCGCAAGGGCTGATGGCACGACCGCCTGGCGGGACGGGCGGATCGGCGGGGCACACGCAGAACACCGGGGGCGCCCGGCAGATGCCTGGGCGCCCCCGGTGTTCTGATCTTCGTCAGGCCTGGGCCATGGCGTAGAAGCGGACGATGGCCGCGAAGTCGTCCGGCTTCAGGCTGGCGCCGCCGACGAGCGCACCATCGATGTCGGGCTTGGCCATGATGGCGGCCACGGAACCGGGCTTGACAGAGCCGCCGTACTGGATGCGCACCGCATCGCCGGTGGCCTCGTCGTACAGGTCGGTGACGGCCGCGCGGATGGCGCCGCAGACCTCCTGGGCGTCCTCGGGCGTGGCGACCTCGCCCGTGCCGATGGCCCAGATGGGCTCGTAGGCGATGACGAGACCGGCGACCTGCTCGGCCGGGATGCCGGCGAGCGCCCCCTTGACCTGGTTGACGGTGAACTCGACGTGCTGGCCGGCCTTGCGGACGTCCAGGGACTCGCCGACGCAGATGATCGGTGTGAGCCCCTTGGAGAGGGCCTTGACGGCCTTGGCGTTGACGATCTCGTCCGTCTCGCCGTGGTACTGGCGGCGCTCGGAATGCCCGATGACCACATAGGTGCAGCCGAGCTTGGCGAGCATGTCGGCGCTGATGTCGCCGGTGTAGGCGCCATCATCGTGTTCCGAGACGTCCTGGGCGCCGTAGACGATCGGGAGCTTGTCGCCCTCGACGAGGGTCTGAACGGTGCGGATGTCGGTGAACGGGGGGATGACGACGCATTCGGAGGCGTCCGGGTCGTAGCCCTTGTCCTGGAGCGTGAAGGCCAGTTTCTGGACCAGGCCGACGGCGTCGACGTGGTTCATGTTCATCTTCCAGTTACCGGCCATGATCGGCTTGCGTGCCATGATGTCAGTCATTCCCTTCCAGAACTGCCAGGCCCGGCAGTTCCTTGCCTTCGAGGTACTCGAGCGAGGCGCCGCCACCGGTGGAGATCCAGCCGAATTGATCGTCTGAGTAACCGAAGGTGCGCACTGCGGCGGCGGAGTCACCGCCGCCGATGACGGAGAAGGCGTCGCTGGAGGCCAGGGCCTCGGCGATCCCCTTGGTCCCCTCGGCGAAGTCGGCGATCTCGGAGACGCCGGCGGGGCCGTTCCAGAAGACGGTCCTGGCGCCCGCGATCTCCGCGGCGATGGCCTGGACCGTCTCGGGGCCGACGTCGAGGCCCTCGCGCTGGGGTCCGATGGCGTCGGCGGGGACGACCGTGACCTCGCCGAGGGCCTTGCGGGCGTCGAAGTCCATGCCGGCGGCCGTCACGACGTCGGTGGGCAGCAGGATCTTCTTCCCGGTGGCCTCGGCGCGGGCCAGGTATTCGCGGCAGGTCTCGACCTTGGACTCGTCGAGGATCGAATTGCCGACCTCATGCCCCTGCGCCTTGAGGAAGGTGTAGGCCATGCCGCCGACGATGACGAGCGTGTCGGCGACCGAGAGCAGGTTGTCGATGACGGCCAGCTTGTCGGCGACCTTCGCGCCGCCGAGGACGACGACATAGGGCCGCTCGGGATCGGTGGTGAGCCTCGACAGGACCTCGACCTCCTTGGCGACGAGCTCGCCCGCGGCGTTCGGCAGCAACTTGGCCAGGTCGTACACACTGGCCTGCTTGCGGTGGACGACACCGAAGCCGTCGGAGACGAAGATCTCCCCGAGCTGGGCGTACTTGGCGGCCAGGGCCTCGCGCTCGGCGTCGACCTTGCTGGTCTCGCCGGGCTCGAAGCGGACGTTTTCGACGAGCGCGATCTGGCCGTCGGTCAGGGCGGCACTGGTCGCCTGGGCAGATTCGCCGACCGTGTCCGTGGCGAACTTCACGTCCTGGCCGAGCAGTTCACCGAGGCGGGCGGCGACGGGGGCGAGGGAGAACTTGGGATTGACCTCACCCTTGGGGCGGCCCAGGTGGGCGAGCGCGGTGACTCTGGCACCGGCGCCGAGGAGGGCCTTCAGGGTGGGCAGGGCGGCACGGATACGGCCGTCGTCGGTGATGGTGGTGCCGTTCAGCGGCACGTTGAAGTCACAGCGGATCACGACGCGCTTGCCGCGCAGATCGCCGAGCTGGGAGACAGTCTTCACTGGGCAACTCCTGGATTGGTCGTTCATGGGCGAACAGGGCGCGTCAGCCTGAGCCGACGCGCCCTGTTCTTCACGATGTGTGTGCTCGGGATGCTCAGAGCTTGTCGCAGACGAGCTTGGTCAGGCTGACGAGGCTGTTGGAGTAGCCCCACTCGTTGTCGTACCAGCTGAGCACCTTGACGAGGTTGCCGATGACCTTGGTCTCGGAGGCGTCGAAGATGCTGGTGTGCGGATCGCCCTGGATGTCGGTGGAGACGATCGGGTCCTCGGTGTACTCGACGATGCCCTTGAGCTCGCCCTCGGCGGCCTCCTTGACGGCGGCGTTGATCTCCTCGACGGTGACCTCACGGCTCGGGATGAACGAGAGGTCGGTCAGCGAGCCGGTCGGGGTGGGGACGCGGACGGCGAGACCGTCGAACTTGCCCTTGAGCTCGGGCAGGACGAGGGCGACGGCCTGGGCGGCGCCGGTCTTGGTGGGGATCATGTTGAGCGCGGCGGCGCGGGCGCGACGCAGGTCCTTGTGGGGGGCGTCGAGGATGCGCTGGTCACCGGTGTAGGAGTGGATCGTGGTCATGATGCCACGCTCGATGCCGAACTTGTTCTGCAGGATCTTGGCCAGCGGGGCCAGGCAGTTGGTGGTGCAGGAGGCGTTCGAGATGATGTTCTGGGTGGCCGGGTCGTACTCCGTGTCGTTCACACCCATGACGAAGGTGCCGTCGATGTTCTTGGCCGGGGCGGAGATGATGACCTTCTTGGCGCCGGCGTCGATGTGGGCCTTGGCCTTCTCACCGTCGGTGAACAGGCCGGTCGACTCGACGACGACCTCGACACCGAGCTCCTTCCAGGGCAGATCGGCAGGGTTGCGTTCGGAGCAGACCTTGATGACCTTGCCGTTGACGATGATGTTGCTGTCGTCATAGTCGACCTCGCCGGCGAAGCGGCCGAGGATCGAGTCGTACTTGAGTAGGTGGGCGAGAGTCTTGGTGTCAGTCAAGTCATTGACTGCGACGATGTCGAGATCGGCCCCCTGCTCGATCATCGCACGGAAGAAGTTGCGGCCGATGCGGCCGAACCCATTGATACCAACCTTGACGGTCATAAAGTCGATTCTCCTTCGACAGGTCATGATGCCTGGCCACCCGGCGTCGCCCGGCCCCAGGCGCGGACACAGCTGATCTTATCCGACCGGGCGGTTCGTTCCCATGGGTTCAGTCCCTGGGATTCGGCGGGACACCAGGATTGGCCTGCGGGCCACCCGGCGCGCACCGCACCGTGGCCCCCTGGCCGCGCCGAGCCCCGAACCGACCCGGGCGCCCGGGCCGGTCTGCGAGGATCATGCGTCGCCGGCGAGCATCTCGGGGGTCAGGGCCGCCGTCGTGGTGGGGATGCCGCACTCGTTCGCCGTCTTGTCGGCCAGGGCGAGCAGGCGCCTGATCCGGCCGGCCACCGCGTCCTTCGTCAGCGGTGGGACGTGCAGCTGGCCGAGTTCCTCCAGGGACGCGTCACGATGGGCCAGGCGCAGCTCGCCGGCCGAGCGAAGATGGTCGGGGATGTCCTCGCCGAGGATCTCCAGGGCGCGCTCGACACGCGCGCTGGCGGTGACGGCGGCGCGCGCCGAACGGCGCAGGTTCGCGTCGTCGAAGTTGGCGAGGCGATTGGCGCTGGCGCGCACCTCGCGGCGCATGCGTCGCTCCTCCCAGGCGAGCACGGACTCGTGGGCGCCCATGCGGGTGAGCAACGAGGAGATGGCGTCGCCGTCGCGAACGACGACACGGTCGCTCTGGCGCACCTCCCGTGACTTGGCGCTGATGCCGAGACGGCGGGCGGCGCCGACCAGGGCCAGCGCGGACTCGGAACTGGGGCAGGTGATCTCGAGAGCCATCGAACGGCCCGGCTCGGTGAGCGTGCCGCGGGCCAGGAAGGCGCCCCGCCAGGCGGCCACCTGATCCTCGAGGGAGCCGCCGACGATCTGGGCGGGCAGACCTCGCACAGGCCGTCGGCGGGCACCGATGAGACCGGTCAGCCGGGCCAGGTCCTCACCGTGCCGCACCTGCCGGACGACGTAGCGGGTGCCGCGACGCATGCCCGAGGAGTTCACCACGATGATGTCGCAGTCGAAGTCGTACAGGTCGCGGACGCCGGCGCGCAGCCTGCGGGCCGCGCTGCCCGTGTCGAACTCGCTCTCGATGACGATGTGGCCGCTGACCAGGTGGATGCCCCCGGCGAAACGCAGCATCGAGGCGATCTCGGCCCGGCGTGACTCCGGTTTGAGCACGGCGACCGTGGCCAGCTCGGACTTCACCTGCTGTGTCAGTGCCATCTGCTCGCTCCCCTGTTCGGCGTCAACCCCCACCAGACTACGCAGCCGGGCTCAAACGTCCGGCCGCCCGTGGCGCAGGCCGAGCATGATCTCGCTGTAGACGGCGGCCAGGCGCAGGCGGTCGTGACGCGCCGTGTTGTCGTGCATGGCGACGTCGTCGACGACCAGGCGCGCCCCGAAGCCGGCGCAGGCGCCCTCGAGGGTCTCGTCCTCGCGGGTGAAGGTCTCGTCGGCGATGACGGTGTCCAGGCGCAGGCCGGGGGCGTGTTCGCCGAGCAGCTCCATGTGGCGGGTCGGTGAGAAGCCGGCGGTCTCGGAGCCGGCCGTGACGTTCAGGGTGAGTACCTTGTGCGCCTTGGCCTCGATGATCGCCCTGGCCAGTTCCGGGATCATCAGGTGCGGCAGCACGGAGGTGAACCAGGAGCCGGGACCGAGCACGATGTAGTCGGCCTCGGCGATGGCCGCCAGCGCCTGCGGGCAGGCCGGCGGGTCGTCGGGCAGCAGACGGATCGCCTGCACCAGGCCGCGCGTCACGGCGACCTCGTGCTGGCCGTGCACGACCTGGACCTCCGCGGGGAACTCGAGGTCGAGACCGAGCACGTCCGCCTCGATGTCGAGCGGGATCGTCGAGGCGGGCAGCACCCGCCCCCGGGCGTCGACCAGTTCGGCGACCATGTCGAGGCCGGCGACCGGGTCGCCGATCGTCTGCCAGACGCCCTCGATGAGCAGATTGCCGATGGCGTGCCCGTTGAGGGGGCCCTCGGAGCGGTAGCGCTGCTGCAGCACGGTGGCCCAGCGCCGTCCGTTGTGGTCGTCGCCGCACAGGGCGGCGAGAGCCATCCGCAGGTCGCCCGGCGGCAGGCCGCCGAGCTCGGACCGCAGCCGCCCCGACGAGCCGCCGTCGTCGGCGACCGTGACAACGGCGGTGAGGTTGTCGGTCACCTTTCGCAGGGCGGCCAGCGACGAGGAGAGGCCGTGCCCTCCCCCGAGGGCGACAACCTTGGGCAGATCGCCTGGGTCACTCATCACGTCCTCCTCATTCGAGACCGAGATCGCGGTGCAGGACGCTCACCTGCATCCCCTCCTCGCGCAACCGGCTGGCGGTCGCCTCGGTCATGGCCGTTGAACGATGCTTGCCCCCGGTGCACCCGATGGCGACGGTGACCTGCCGTTTGCCCTCACGCAGGTAGCCGGGGGCGACGATGCGGAACATGCCCTGCAGGTCGTCGAGGAACTCGTTCGCGCCCTCCTGGGCCAGCACGTAGCCGCTGACCGCCTCGGACAGGCCGGTCTGCGGGCGCAGCTCGGGAACCCAGTGCGGGTTGGGCAGGAAACGCACGTCGAACACGAAATCGGCGTCCAGTGGCACACCGTTCTTGAACCCGAAACTCATGACCTGCACCCGCAGGGTGCCGGCCTCGTCGCCGCCGTAGGCGTGGGCGACGCGGGCGGCCAGCTGGTGCACGGTGAGGCGGGAGGTGTCGATGACCAGATCCGCGCTGGCACGCAGGTCCGAGAGCATCCGGCGTTCCTTCTCGATGCCGGCCAGCAGCCGGCCGTCGCCCTGGAGCGGCAGCGGGCGGCGGCTGGACTCCTGACGGCGGACGATGGCCTCGTCGCTGGCCTCGAGGAAGCAGATCTCCGGCGAGATGCCCCGCTCGCGCAGCCGGGAGAAGACGGCGGGCAGCTGGTCGAACATCTCACGGCCGCGCACGTCGAGGCCGACGGCGAGGCGGCCCAGGCCCGAGTCGTCGGCGGTGCCGATGAGTTCGGGGAGCATCGACGGGGGAAGGTTGTCGACGACGAACCAGCCGAGGTCCTCCATGGCGTGGGCGCAGGTGCGCCGCCCGGCACCGGACATGCCGGTGATGATGACGGTGCGCGGTGCCTTGGGAAGGGTGCGGGCGGGTGCTGGCAGATCACTCACGGCTCCATTATGGCCAGAGGCCGTCTCGGCCATCGGCGCGCCCCGCCCGGCCGTGGACGGCACTCGGCGGTCACCCGGGTGGGACGCCTACTCGAGGATCTCGCCGGTCGACATGTTGACGGCCGGGGCCGTGTCGTCGGCCGCCAGGCGGGCCACGATGGCCTCGGCGGTCGCCGGACCGATGCCGGGCAGCTCCGCGATCTCCTCGACGGTGGCGGCGCGCAGCTTCTTCAGCGAGCCGTAGCGCTTGAGCAGCGTTGCCCGGCGCACCTGGCCCAGGCCCGGCACCTGGTCGAGCACCGACTCGACCATCGCCTTGGAGCGGCGCTGGCGGTGGTGGGTGATGGCGAAGCGGTGCGACTCGTCACGCACGCGCTGCAGGAGGTACAGGCCCTCCGAGCTGCGCGGCAGGATCAGGGGGTACTCCTCGCCGGGCAGCCAGACCTCCTCCAGGCGCTTGGCAAGGCCGATGACCCGGACCTCGTCGACGCCCAGCTCGTCGATGGCGTGCTGGGCCGCCTCGACCTGCAGCGGGCCGCCGTCGATGACGACGAGCGAGGGGGCGTAGGCGAACTTGAGCGGCCGCCCGGTGTCGGGGTCGATGAGGCCGCCGCCGGGGCCCGCGTCCTTCATCGCGGCGCGGTCGTTGAGCAGGCGGGTGAAGCGGCGCGAGAGCACCTCGTCCATGGCACGCAGGTCGTCCGAGCCCTCGAAGCTCTTGATGACGAAACGGCGGTACTCGCTCTTGCGGGCCATGCCGTCCTCGAACACGACCATCGACCCGACCACCTGCGTGCCCTGCAGGTGCGAGATGTCGTAGCCCTCGATGCGCAGCGGCGCCTCGGGCAGGTCGAGCAGCTCGGCCAGTTCGGCCAGCGCGCGGTTGCGGGTCTCCAGGTCGGACGAGCGCCTGGTCTTGTGCCGGGCCAGCGCCTGGGCGGCGTTCTGCGCGACCGTGTCCATGAGGACGCGCTTGTCGCCGCGCCGGGGGACGTGCAGGTGCACGGCCGAGCCGCGCTGGGCGCTCAGCAGATCGGTCAGGGCCTCGGCGTCGGGCGGCAGGGCCGGGACGAGCACCTCGCGCGGCACCGCCGAGTCGGCGTAGAGGCTGAGCAGGAATGACTCGACCAGCTCGCCCTCGCCGGCGTCGTCGGCCCGGTCGGCGACCCAGGAGCGTTCGCCGCGCACCCGCCCGGCACGCACGTGGAAGACCTGGACGGCGACCTCGAGCGGGTCGAGGGCCAGGGCGATGACGTCGGCGTCGGTTCCCTCGGGCAGCACGATGGCGTTGCGTTCGCTCGCCTCGGCGAGCGCGGCGAGCGAGTCGCGCAGCACGGCGGCGCGCTCGAAGTTCTCCTCGGCGGCGGCCCGGGTCATCTGCTCGGTCATCTTCTTCTCGAGGCGCCGGGTGTGTCCCTCCATGAAGGCGCAGAAGTCGGCGGCGATCTCGCGGTGCTCGTCGGCGCTCACCCGGCCCACGCACGGCGCCGAGCACTTGCCGATGTAGCCGAGCAGGCAGGGCCGCCCGCTGGACTGGGCCGAGTTGAAGACGCCCTTCGTGCACGAACGCATCGGGAAGACGTGCAGCAGCATGTCGACCGTCTCACGGATCGCCCAGGCCTTGCCGAAGGGGCCGTAGTAGCGCCAGCCCTTGTGCTTTGCGCCCCGGCCGACGAAGACGCGCGGGTACTCCTCGCTCCAGCTGACGCACAGCCAGGGGTAGGTCTTGTCGTCGCGGTACTTGATGTTGAACCGCGGCCTGTAGTGCTTGATCCAGGTGTACTCGAGCTGCAGGGACTCCAGTTCGTTCTGCACCACCGTCCACTCGACCCGGCTGGCCGTGCGCACCATCGTCTGGGTGCGCGGGTGCAGCGCGGAGACGTCCTGGAAGTAGGAGTTCAGGCGGTTGCGCAGGTTCTTGGCCTTGCCGACGTAGATCACCTGGCCGTGCGCGTCGCTGAACCGGTAGACCCCCGGGTTGGTGGGGATCTGGCCCGGCGCGGGGCGGTAGGTGGACGGATCGGCCATGCCTGCCAGGTTACCGAGGAACCCGCGACGGTCCGGTCGTGAGCGGGACGGTCAGGGCCTCAGCCGCACCGGCACGAGATGTGGACCGTCCGGCCCGAGAGCGGGGCCGTCCCGGCGTGCCAGTGACCGCGGCAGGCACTGGTCGTGGACGGGCGGGCGCATCAGGTGACCGGCGCCGCTAGGCTCGCCGGAGGAGAGGAGAACCGCATGGTCGAGCAGTCGTTGCCCGAGCGCTTCGGGGCGTGGCTCGGTCTCGACGACGACTGGCAGCGGCCGGTCCAGCACGTCGACCGGCGCGACGTCGCCGTCACCCTGGTCATGGCCGCCGCGCTGGCGCTCAACCTGGAACTGCTGCGCGGCTACTACCCGGCCGAGGCCATGGAGCCGCGGCCCCTCGAGTACGGCCTCATCGTACTGCTGGCGCTGCCCCTGCTGTGGCGGCGGCGCCTCCCCCTCGTCTGCGCCATGGCGGTCTTCGCCGCCTTCGTCGTGGCGCGGTCGACCGCCGACGAGGTGGCGGCCCAGCTGGTCGGCCAGGTTCTGCTCTTCCTGGCCGTCTTCTCGGCGGCCTGCTGGGCCCGCAACCGCCGCGCCCTGGCCGCGACCGTCACGGGGATCCTGCTCGCCGACCTGCTCTGGCTCACCTGGGACTTCGCGGTAGGCCTCAGCACCGAACACATCATCGCGTCGCTGGACGGCCCCGCCCGCGGGCTGCTCAGCCCGGCGGTCTCCTACGGCATCTACGCCTATCTCATCAACATCGTCTTCTTCGTCTCGGCCTTCGTCTTCGGGACGAGCGCCTGGCGCAGGGCGCGACAGCAGGCGAAGCTGGCCGCCCAGGCCACCCAGCTCGCCCGGCAGTCCGAGCAGCTGCGCGACCAGGCCATCATCGAGGAGCGCCTGCGCATCGCCCGCGAGCTGCACGACGTCGTCGCCCACCACGTCTCCGTGACGGGCGTGCAGGCCGCCGCGGCCAGGCGGGCCCTCGACAGGAGACCGGACCAGGCCGCCCGGGCGCTGGGCATGGTCGAGGAGTCCTCCCGCGAGGCCATCGGGCAGATGCGCGGGCTGCTCGGCGCGCTGCGCGGCGCGGCCGGCCACGAGGACGACTCCCGCCAGGCCTCCCCCACCATCGCCCAGATCACCGGGCTCACCACCGGCCGGGCGGACGGCCTGCGGGTCGACTACGAGCTGCTGGAGCCGACCCCGGGGGCCGCCACGCAGGTGCCCCTGCCGGTCGCACTGTCGATCTACCGCACCGTCGAGGAGGCGCTGACCAACGTCCGGCGCCACTCCACCGCCCGGAGCGCCCAGGTGGTCGTCCGTGTCGCCGAACACTACGTCGAGACCGAGATCCTCGACGCGGGACGCCCCGTGCCCGGCACGTCCGGCACTGGCCTGGGGCAGTTGGGCATGCGTGAACGCGCCGCCCACCACCACGGCGAGGTCGAGATCGGCCCGCGCCCCACCGGGGGCTACCGCGTGCGAGTCCGTCTACCCCTCATGGAGTCCCAATGATCCGCGTCCTCCTCGCCGACGACCAGAAGCTGGTGCGCACCGGCTTCGACATGATCCTGTCCTTGGAGGACGACATCGCCGTCGCCGGGCAGGCCTGCGACGGCGCCCAGGCCATCGAGCTGGCCCGCAGCGAACACCCGGACGTCATCCTCATGGACGTGCAGATGCCCGGCGTCGACGGCATCGAGGCGACCCGGGTGATCGTCGACGAGCACCTCGCCAAGGTCATCATGGTCACCACCTTCGACCGCGACGACTACGTCTTCGAGGCCCTCGGGGCCGGCGCCTCGGGTTTCATCCTGAAGAACGCGGACCCGGACGAACTGGTCTCGGCCGTCCGCGCCGTCGCCCGGGGCGATGCACTGCTCAGCCCCCAGGTGACGCTGCGCGTCATCCGCGCCATGGCGGCGCCCGGCGCGAGGACGCAGCCGCCGGCCGACGCCCCGGGCGAGCCCGCGCCGCAGGCCCCGCTCCAGCGCGCCGCCGCGGGCCCGGCCCACATCCCCGAACTCACCGACCGCGAGACCGACGTGCTGCGAGCCATCGCCAGGGGCCTGTCCAACGCCGAGATCGCCGCAGAGCTGTTCGTCTCGGAGGCGACCGTCAAGACCCACGTCTCGAACCTGCTGGCCAAGCTCGGCCTGCGCGACCGCGTGCAGGCCGTGGCCTGGGCGTTCCGGCACGGCCTGGCCGAGTGAGCGGGGCGCCGCCGCCTCGCCTGCGCCCCGGTCGGCCTCAGAGTCGCCCTGTTGTGCCGGACCGGTGTCACGTGGTCATCGGTTCGCGTCCCAGACGAAGGCCCGCCAGGCCGACAGCCCCGTGACGACCGTCCAGGCGATGCAGATGAGAGAGCCACGCACCATCGGATACTCCAGATCGGTCCCCGCCAGGGCGCCTCTCAGCATGTCCCCGATATAGGTGTACGGCAGGAGCAGGCCGATGCGCTCGACCGCCGGGGGCATCATCCGGTACGGCAGGAAGACGCCGCACAGGAACAGCAGGCCCGGTCCCAGGAAACCCGAGATCGCCCCGACCAGCGCCGGATTGTCGGACCTGGCGCCGACCAGCAGTCCCATCGACAGCGCGGTCGCTGCGCACAACACCACGGCCCAGCACAGCAGCAGGGGCGGTCCAATGGACGCCGAGCCGGTCAGGGCGGCCAGCACGCAGATCAGGCCCGTCTCGGCTCCGATCACGGCGAGCCGTCCCGGTAGCTGTGCCCACAGGTACTGGCTGCGCGTCACCGGGGTCATGCCGAGGCTGCGCAGCACGCCATCCCTGCGCAGCTGCGCCATGGGCGCGGCGGTGCCCGTCAGCGCCAGCGACAGGACGGCGAAGATGAGCACCGCCGGAAGGCCGAAGGTCAGGGCGCTGATACTCCCCTGGGACTGGGGCAGGTCCGGCAGGAACAGGAACATGATGATGAACAACGCCGGGTACGCCATCGCCAGCCCGGTCACCAGCGGATCGCGCAGCATCTCCCTGACACTCGCCAGGGTGAGAGCCCCCACCTGTTTCATGAGTTCTCCCCGGGGACATGGGCGGCCGGTTCCCGGCCGACCAGCCGGACGAACACGTCGGTCAGTGACGGACCGGCGGCCCTGACGTGTGCGGCCAGCAGAGCCCTCGAGGCCCGGACGGCCGCTCGGGTCCGGGCAACATCGGCGCTCACCAGCCTGACGCTCGCACCGTCGCCCACTCGCCGGGTCGAGAACCACAGCACGCCCGGCAGCCCCTGCAGCACTGCGTCGTCGACGACGGCCCGGGTCGTGAACGAGACGCTGCCCCGTCCCGCGTACCGGTCCAGCAGATCGTCGACGGCGCCCTCGGCGACGACGCGGCCCGCGTCGAGGATCACGACGCGGTCGCACAGCGCCTCGGCCTCGTCCATCATCTGGGTCGTCATGAGCACGGCACCCAGGCCTGCGCGCCAGCGGATGACGTCCCACGTCTGCTCGCGGGCCAATGGGTCAAGACCCGCCGTCGGCTCATCGAGAGCCACGACCGCGGTGCCCCCGACCAGCGCCAGGGCCAGCCGCAGTCTCTGCCGCTGGCCGCCCGACAGGGTCTTGACCCGTGCCCGCCGCCTGTCGTCCAGGCCGACCATGGCGATGATCTCATCGACCGGATGCGGGCTCGGGTAGAGCGAGGCCCAGAGCGCGACGTGCTCCAGAACGGTCAGATGCTTGAACAGTGACGAATCCTGTGGTTGCAGGCTCACGTGCCTCAGGCACTCCGAGCGCTGCAACACCGGCGACAGGCCCCGCACCTCGATTCCGCCCCCGTCGAGCCGGCGCGCTCCCATGATCGACTCGATCAAGGTGGTCTTCCCCGCACCATTGGCCCCCAGGACCCCGAGTGTCTCGCCCGGGCGGAGTTCGAGGTCCACCCCGCACAGCGCCGCCAGCTCGCCATAGTGCTTCACCGCGCCGGTGACACGGATCAATGGCTCATTCACGGGAAGAGTCATGCGGCCTCCTCCGGCGCATGGACGATCCAGACCCTGTCAGCCTGCCAGATGCCCTCCGCGGACGCCTCATCCCTTCGAACGAGGACTCCTCCCTCAGGGGCACCCTTACGGATTCGCCCGCAAGGCCGATGTGTCGGCACGGGCTCGCCGACAGGATGGGGGGCATGTTCGAAACACGTCATCTCACGCGTCGGTTCGGCGACCTGGTCGCCGTCGACGACGTCAGCTTCCAGGTGCCCGACGGCTCGACCGTGGGCTTCATCGGCGGCAACGGCGCCGGCAAGACGACGACGATGCGCATGATCATGGGCCTGCTCGCCCCCGACGCCGGCGACGTGCTGTGGAACGGCGCGCAGATCACCGCCGCCGAGCGCCGCACGATCGGGTACATGCCCGAGGAGCGCGGCCTCTACCCGAAGCAGCAGGTGCTCGACCAGCTCGTCTACCTGGCGCGACTGCGCGGGGCCTCCACCGCCGGGGCGCGGGCGGAGGCCATGCAGTTGCTCGAGGCCTTCGGCCTGGGCGACCGGGCCAAGGAGAAGCTCGAGAAGCTCTCCCTCGGCAATCAGCAGCGCGTCCAGATCGCCGCGGCCGTCATGGCCGAGCCGGCCGCCCTCATCCTCGACGAGCCGTTCAGCGGGCTCGACCCCGACGCGGTCGACTCGCTCTCCGAGGTGCTGAGCACCCGGACCGCCACCGGCGTGCCCCTGCTGTTCAGCTCCCACCAGCTCGAGCTGGTCGAGCGCCTGTGCGACCGTCTCGTCATCCTCTCCCAGGGGCGGGTCGTGGCCGACGGCACTGGCGAGGAGCTGCGCAGTCGCGGCACTGCCAGGCATCGGCTGGTCATGGACACCGACACCGGGTGGGTGCGTGACATGACTGGTCTGTCCGTCCTGGACGTGGACGGCCCCAGGGCCCTGCTGATCCTGGACGACGACGCGGCCCGCCGCGCCCTGCTGACCGAGGCCCTGGCCAGGGGCGAGGTGCGCGAGCTGGCCGAGATCCGTCCCACTCTTGCCGAGATCTACCGTGAGGTGACCCGATGAACACCAAGAACCTGTGGCTGACCGTCGCCGGCCACGAGATGTCCGTCAAGCTCCGCGACCGGGGCTTCATCATCTCGACCGTCCTCATGCTGGCCGTCATCGCCGGCGCACTGGGATTCGCCGCCTGGCAGAACACCAGGGAGCAGACCTTCACCGTCGTGACCACCGACACCGTCTCGGCACAGGTCGCCGAGGCCATCGAACCGGTGGCCCGGGCCAACGGCTCCGACGCGCGGGTCGAGCACGTCCAGGCGAGCGACGAGGGCGAGGCCCGCGCCCGGCTCGCCGATGACGACGACGCGGCCTGGCTGCACCGCACCGAGTCCGGCTGGGTACTCACCTTCGGAGGGTCCAGCGACAGCCAGCTGCTGTCGTACACCAGCACGGCCGTCTCACAGGGCGCCCTGACCGAGATCGCCACCCAGGCCGGCCTGAGCGGCGAACAACTGGCCGCCGCCATGAACGTCACGAGTGAGGAACTGGACCCGAATGCCGGCTTCACCATGCGGGGCTACATGGTCGGGCTCACCTTCTCGGTGCTGTTCATGGTCTCCTCGCTCCTGTTCGGCATGCAGATCGCCCAGTCGGTGACCGGCGAGAAGCAGTCCCGGGTCATCGAGATCCTGGCGGCCGCCGTGCCGACGCATCAACTGTTGCTGGGCAAGATCGCCGGGAACACGCTCATGGCCCTGGCCCAGATGGCCCTCTACCTGGCCGTCGGCCTCATCGGCCTGTCGCAGACCGACCTCGGCAGTTTCCTGCCGGGCCTGTCCGGTTCCATCGTCTGGTTCCTGGGCTTCTTCCTCGTCGGCTTCCTCGCCCTGGCCTGCCTGTGGGCCGCGGCCGGTGCCCTGGCCAGCTCCCAGGAGGACCTGCAGCACACCTCCCAGCCGCTGACCTGGCTGCTCATGGCCGTCTACGTCGTGGGCTTCGCCGTCCACGGCCAGGCACAGACCGTGCTGTCCTTCGTCCCCATCGTCTCCTGCGTCCTCATGCCGGCCCGCCTCGCAACCAGCGGGGTCCCCTGGTGGCAGGCCGTCATCGCCCTGGCGATCACCCTGGCCTTCGTCCCGCTGGCGATCTGGATCGGGTCGATGATCTACAACCGCTCGCTGCTGCAGACCCACGGCAGGGTGAGCCTCAAGCAGGCGCTCGGCCGACAGGCCGCGTGATCGCAGCCCCGTCGTGGCCTGTTCGCACACCGCGAACAGGCCACGACGGGATCCGGACCGGCGCCCTCTCAGCGGACCCCGCACCTAGGATCGGTGAGGAATTCTGCGGTGAGCGCGGATTCATCATGCAACGAGGCAGGTGACCATGAGACCGAGAAGAACAAGAGCTCTCAAACCCCTGCTGGGCGGGTGCCTACTCGCCCTGGCAGTCTCAGGCCTGACCGGTTGTGGGGGCGATGCCGGAGGCACCGACACCCTCACCTGGTTCATCAATCCCGACGGTGGCGGCGCATCCCCCACCGGCGGCGGACAGGCCCAGCTGGCGGCGGAGTGCTCAGAGGCCTCCGGCGGCGCGTACACCATCCAGGTGGAGCAGCTGCCGAACGAGGCCACCGACCAGCGCGAGCAGCTGGTCCGGCGCCTGGCTGCGAACGACTCCGGCGTCGACATCATGAGCCTCGACCCCGTGGTCGTTCCCGAGTTCGCCGAGGCCGGCTACCTCGTGGACGTCCCCGAGCAGTACATCGAGGACTTCACCGACGACCGGGTGCAGGGCTCCCTCGACGCCTCCCAGTGGAACGACACGTTCGTCGCGGCCCCCTTCTGGGCCAATACGCAGCTGCTGTGGTACCGCAAGTCGGTGGCCGCCGAAGCCGGCCTCGACATGACCAAGCCGGTCACCTTCGAGCAGATCATCGAGGCCGCCCAAGCGACGGACACGGACTTCGCCGTCCAGGCCAGGCGCTACGAGGGTTACACCGTGCTCATCAACGCCCTCGTCGCGGGCGCCGGCGGTTCGATCGTGCAGAACGAGGGCGCCTCGGCGGAGGACACCCAGCTTGGGCTCGACACCCCCGAGGGGAAGCGGGCCGCCGAGATCATCCAGGAGCTTGCCGGCTCCGGCGCCGTCGGCCCGGCCCTGTCCTCGATGAACGAGACCAACGCGCTCAACATGTTCCAGGACGAGGAGACCTCGGGCTTCATGCTCAACTGGCTCTACGTCTACGCCGCCATGAAGGAGAACGACCTGTCCTTCCTCGACGACATCGCCTGGACCACCTATCCGCGAGTGGATGCGGACAAACCGGCCGCTCCCCCGTTCGGCGGTATCGAACTCGGGGTCAACACGGCCTCGAGGAACAAGGACAAGGCCTGGCAGGCGATCTCCTGCATCACCAGCGCCGAGCACCAGAAGGAGTACATGCTCGGCACCGGCAACGCGGCCTCCCGCTCCTCGGTGTTCGACGACCCGCAGATCCAGGAGCAGTTCCCGATGGCCGACGTCTTCCGCGAGTCGCTGAACCAGGCCGTGCAGCGCCCCCGCACCTCCTACTACGGTGACCTGTCCACCGCCGTGCAGCGCACCTGGTCGCCGCCCGAGCAGGTGGACCCGAACCGGACACCGGCGGAGTCCACCGAGCTGATCATGAAAGTCCTGCGGGGAGAGGCCCTGCTATGAGTACCAGAACCGTTGAGAATCACCTGAGTGACCGGGCGCGCGACGAGCGCAGGCTGGGCTGGAGGCTGGCCGGACCGGCCTTCGTCATCATGATCCTGGTCACCTTCTACCCCATCCTGCAGGCGGTCTACACCTCGCTGTTCAAGTACCGCCTCACCGACCCCGACCAGCGCGAGTTCGTCTTCCTGCGCAACTACGGGATCATCCTCACCGACCCGCTGTGGTGGCGGGCGTTCGGCACGACCACCCTCATCACCGTGGTGACCGTGGTCGTCGAGCTGGTGCTCGGTTTCGCCATCGCCCTGGCCATGGAGAAGGTCATCTACGGCCGGGGCCTGCTGCGCACCATCGTGCTGATCCCCTACTCGATCATCACCGTCGTCTCGGCGTTCTCCTGGTTCTACGCCTTCGCCACCGACACCGGGTTCGTCGACCCGCTGCTCAACAAGCTGTCGTTCGGCCTGTTCCCCGCCGACTTCGACTGGTTCGGCGGGTTCTGGAGCGCGATGGTGCCGATCTGCATCTCGGAGATCTGGAAGACCACCCCGTTCATGTCGCTGCTGCTGCTCGCCGGGCTGACCCAGATCGACAGCGCCATGGAGGAGGCCGCCGTCGTCGACGGCGCGACCTGGGGCGAGCGGCTGCGCAAGGTGATCCTGCCCAACATGAAGTCGCAGATCATGGTTGCGCTCCTGTTCAGGACCCTCGACGCCTTCAGGATCTTCGACAACATCTTCATCATGACCGCCGGCAGCCACGACACCTCGTCGCTGTCGCTGGTGGCCTACAACCAGACGATCTCCCGCACCGAGGTCGGGCTCGGTTCGGCCGTGTCCGTGCTGTTGTTCTGCTGCGTCGTCATCATCGCGATGATCTTCGTCAAGGGCTTCCGCGTCGACCTGGCCGGTGGAAGGAAGTGAGCTCCGATGAATCGTGAAATGTCCGGTAGCCAGAAGTTCTGGCAGATCGTCGCCTCGGTGGCGATCATCGTCTACACGGTCGTCCCGCTGCTGTGGATCCTCAACATGTCGCTCAAGTCGACGGCGGACCGGGCCGACGGGAAGTTCTGGGCGCACAACCCGACGCTGGAGAACTACCAGCTGATCTTCACCGGCGGCGCGAAGGACCTCTTCCTCCCGGCGCTGCGCAACTCGATCGTCGTCGCCATCGCCGCCACGCTCATCGCCGTGATCCTGGCGACCTTCTGCGCCTACGCGATCGCGCGCCTGGACTTCCCCGGCAAGCGACTGATCCTCGGCACGGCCCTGACGGTGTCCTTCTTCCCCGTCATCTCACTGGTCACCCCGCTGTTCGACCTGTGGCGCCGAATCCACCTGTTCGACACGATCCCTGGCCTGATCCTGCCCTACCTCGTGCTGACGCTGCCGCTGTCGATCTGGACGCTGTCGGCCTTCTTCCAGCAGATCCCCTGGGAGATGGAGCAGGCCGCCCAGGTCGACGGGGCCACGAGCTGGGAGGCCTTCCGGAAGGTCATCGTCCCGCTCGCCGCCCCCGGGGTCTTCACGACCGCGATCATCGCCTTCTTCACGGCGTGGAACGACTTCGTCTTCGCCATGTCGCTGACCAGTGACCACGCCCGCACCGTTCCGGCGGCACTGGCGTTCTTCACCGGCGCCAGCCAGTTCGAGTCACCGACCGGCGCCATCTGCGCCGCAGGTGTCGTCGTGACCATCCCCGTCGTCCTGCTCGTCCTCTTCTTCCAGCGCCAGATCGTCTCCGGCCTCACCTCCGGCGCCGTCAAAGGCTGAACCCCTAGGAATTCGCAATGTCCCAGATCACTCTGAAAAACATCGTCAAGGAATACGGCGACGGCTTCAAGGCCGTCAACGACATCAGCCTGGACATCGCCGACGGCGAGTTCATGATCCTCGTCGGCCCCTCCGGCTGCGGCAAGTCGACGACGCTGCGCATGATCGTCGGCCTGGAGGACATCACCGGCGGCGACCTGGAGATCAACGGCAAGCGGGTGAACGACCTGGCGCCGAAGGACCGCAACCTGGCAATGGTCTTCCAGAACTATGCGCTCTACCCGCACCTGACCGTGCGCGAGAACATCGCCTTCCCGCTGCGGCTCGGGCGCAACAAGATGTCCCAGGCCGAGATCGACCGGCGCGTCAACCAGGCGGCGGAGATGCTCGAACTGACCGAGCACCTCGACCGCAAGCCGGCGAACCTGTCCGGCGGCCAGCGCCAGCGCGTGGCCATGGGGCGGGCCATCGTCCGGGACGCCGACGCCTTCCTCTTCGACGAGCCGCTCAGCAACCTGGACGCCAAGCTGCGCGGCCAGATGCGCACCGAGATCGCCCGCCTGCAGCGCAGGCTCGGCATCACGACGGTCTACGTCACCCACGACCAGACCGAGGCCATGACGCTGGGCGACCGGGTGGCCGTGATGCGCAAGGGCGTGCTGCAGCAGTGCGCCTCACCGCGCGAGCTCTACGAGGAGCCGGTCAACCTCTTCGTCGCCGGGTTCATCGGCTCTCCCCCGATGAACTTCCTGCCCGCCAGGGTGCGCGACGGCCGCCTGGAGCTGCCGATGACGAGCGCGCCGATCCCCGAGCGCATCCGCGCCGACCTGGAGGGCAAGGACGTCGTCGTCGTGGGCCTGCGCCCCGAGGTGATCAAGGACGCCGACGTGCACACTCCCCCGGAAGGGGCCGTGGAGTTCTCCTCCGTCGTGGACGTCACCGAGTGGCTCGGCAATGAGCAGTACGCGTACGTGCCCTTCACCTCCGACCCGGCTGTGCAGAGCACCCTCGAGGAACTCGACCGGGACCTGGACGGCGAGGGAATGCGCACGCAGTTCATCGTCAATCTCGACCCGAGTTCGCGCATCCTGGAGGGCGAGGAGGCCTCGCTGTACTTCAGGCCGGAGGACATGATGGTCTTCGACCCGGAGTCCGGACGCAATCTCACCCGCGATGAGCAGCACGCCGCCGAGATCGCCGAGCGCTCCGAGGTGGCCCGCAAGCGCGCACTCGAGAGGTCCAAGGCCAAGACCGAGCAGTCCTGATGCGTCCGGCGCCCGGCCGCGCTAGCGTTGACGGGAGAGTCCGTGCGCGACGCGCCCGGGCGCCGGTGGGCGTCGGGGCATCGGAGGGTTGAGACATGCTTCGTTGGCCGTTCGCCGAGCAGGTGCTGCGCGCCGGTGACCTCACCGCGCACGTATGGGATCCCGAACACGACGCCGAGCCGCTGTGGGAGGCGCTGTCCTCCCCCGAGGTCTGGGGTTCGGCGCCCAAGGGCATGCCCGACGGGCCGGAGGATCTGGCCGCCAGGCTCGCCCAGCGCGAGGACGGCCCCGAACGCATCGCCTGGACGGCCTGTCTCGACGGGAGGGTCATCGGCACCTCCAGCCACTTCCGTCGAGGCGAGTGCGTCGAGCTGGGCGCCACCTATCTGTCGCCCAGCGTCTGGGGCACTGGGCTGCATCTGCGCCTGGTGCGCCTGATGATCCACGAGGCCCGTGCGAACGACTGCTCCGGTGTCATCACGCGCGCCGACGACGCCGACGAGCGGGCCAACAAGGCGATCCAGAAACTAGGTTTCGTCTTCGTGCACAAATCGGCCGAGCAGGCGCTGCGCGCCGACGGCACCAGGCGCATCAACCGCGTCTACCGGCTCGACAACGAGGAAGTCATCTGACGGCGCCGCGCTGCACGGGTCCGCGGGCCGCGCCCGCGGACAGCCCGTGACCGCCCCGCTCCCACGCGGCGGCCGGGTCACCGCCCTCGGCGGGCGGGGCGTCCGGCCCGCACGTCACCGGCTGGTCGTCACCGATGCCTTCCGCCGCGTGCTCGTCCTGGCCGGGGTCTTCTTCTTCCGCGCGGCCGCTCTTCTCGCCGCGGCCTCCTCGCTCCTCTTCGCCTTGGCCTGGGCCTTCAGCTGGGCCGCGGTGGGCACTTCCGGCCGCGGCGGCAGCGGCGCCGAGGCCGCGTCGGGCGTGACGTACCGGGCGAGGTGGTGCCCGGTGTGGGAGTCCTCGCGCGTGGACACGTACTCCGGGGTGCCCTGGGCGATGACCGTCCCGCCCTTGACGCCGCCCTCCGGTCCCATGTCGATGACCCAGTCGGCGGTCTTGATGACGTCGAGGTTGTGTTCGATGACGATCACCGTGTTGCCGGCGTCGACCAGCTTGCTCAGTACGGCCAGCAGCCTGCGGATGTCCTCGAAGTGCAGGCCGGTGGTGGGTTCGTCGAGAACGTAGAGGGTGCGCCCGGTCGAGCGCTTCTGCAGCTCGGCGGCCAGCTTGACGCGCTGCGCCTCCCCACCGGACAGGGTGGTGGCGGGCTGGCCCAGCCGCACGTAGCCGAGGCCCACCTCGACGAGGGTGGCCAGGTGGCGGTGGATCGAGGTGATCGGCCTGAAGAACTCGGCCGCCTCCTCGATGGGCATGTCGAGCACCTGCGCGATCGACTTGCCCTTGTAGTGCACCTCCAGGGTCTCGCGGTTGTAGCGGGCGCCGTTGCACACCTCGCACGGCACGTAGACGTCGGGCAGGAAGTTCATCTCGATCTTGATCGTGCCGTCGCCGTAGCAGTTCTCGCAGCGGCCGCCCTTGATGTTGAAACTGAAGCGGCCCGGTTGGTAGCCGCGCATCTTGGCCTCGGGGGTCTGGGCGAACAGCTGGCGGATCTTGTCGAAGACACCCGTGTAGGTGGCCGGGTTGGAACGCGGGGTCCGGCCGATCGGTGTCTGGTCGACGTGAATGACCTTGTCGATGTGCTCGACGCCGGTGATCGAGTAGTGCCTGCCGGGGACCGCCTTGGCCCCGTAGAGGCGTTTGGCGAGCGCCGTGTAGAGGATCTGGTTGACGAGCGTCGACTTGCCCGAACCGGAGACGCCGGTGACGGCGATGAGCTGACCGAGGGGGAAGCTCACGTCGATGCCGCGCAGATTGTTGGCGGCGGCCCCGTGCACGGTGAGTTCGGCGCCGTTGGGCGCGTGGTGCCGCCCGGGCACCTCGATACGGCGTCTGCCGGTGAGATAGGCGCCGGTGACCGATCGCGGATTGGCGAGGAGCTCGTCGACGGTGCCGTTGACGACGACCTCGCCGCCGTGCTCGCCGGCGCCGGGACCGATGTCGACGACCCAGTCCGCGGAGCGGATGGTCTCCTCGTCGTGCTCGACGACGATGAGCGTGTTCCCCAGGTCGCGCAGCCGCTGCAGGGTCTCGAGCAGCCGTTCGTTGTCGCGCTGGTGCAGCCCGATGGAGGGCTCGTCGAGCACGTAGAGGACCCCGGTGAGGCCCGAGCCGATCTGCGTGGCCAGCCGGATGCGCTGGGCCTCGCCTCCGGACAGCGTGCCGGCCGAGCGAGACAGGGTGAGATAGTCCAGGCCCACGTCGACCAGGAAGTGCAGGCGTTCGCGGATCTCCTTGACGACGCGGGAGGCGATCTGGGCCTCCCGTTCGGACAGCCGCATGGACTCGAGCACCTCGAGCACCTCGCCGATGGACAGCTCGCACAGCTCGGCGATGGAGCGGCCGGCCATGGTGACGGCGAGCGAGGCCGGTTTGAGGCGGGCGCCCCCGCAGGCCGGGCAGGGGATCTCCCGCAGATAGGCCCCCCACCGGTCGCGGGCGGCATCGGTCTCGGCCTCGTCGTAGCGGCGGTGCACATAGGGCAGGACACCCTCGTACTTCTGCGTGTAGGTGCGCACCCGCCCGAAGCGGTTGCGGAATCTCACGTAGACGGGGTTGTCGTGGCCCTTGAGGATGAAGGCCCGGACGGTGTCGGGCAGTTCCTCCCACGGGGTGTCGACGCTGAACCCGTCGGTCTCGGCCATCGCCTCGAAGACGTGGTCGTAGTGCCGCTTGACCATGGCCGAGGCCCACGGCGCGATCGCGCCCTGCCTGAGCGAGAGGGTCTCGTCGGGCACGACGAGGGCCGGGTCGACCTCGAGCTGGGTGCCCAGACCGGTACAGGTCGGGCAGGCGCCCCACGGAGAGTTGAAGCTGAACTGGCGCGGTTCGAGTTCGTCCATCTCGAGGTCGTGGCCGTTGGGGCAGGCCATCTTCTCGCTGAACCGGCGCCGGCGGTGCGGGTCGTCGGGTTCCCGGTCGACGAAGTCGATGACGACGAGGCCCTTCGCCAGGCCGAGAGCGGTCTCGACCGAGTCGGTGATGCGCTGGGAGGCGCTGGCCTTGACGACGACGCGGTCGACGATGACGTCGATGTCGTGCTTGCGTTTCTTGTCGAGGCCGGGCGGCGCCGACAGCTGGTGCTGCTCGCCGTCGACGATGACGCGGGCGTAGCCGTCGGTGGCCAGCTCGCGGAAGAGATCGACGTACTCCCCCTTGCGGCCCCGCACCACCGGGGCGAGGATCTGGAAGCGCGTGCCCTCCTCGAGCCCCATGAGACGATCGACGATCTGCTGGGGGGTCTGACGGGCGATGGGCTCACCGCACACCGGGCAGTGCGGGTGGCCGATCCGCGCGTAGAGCAGCCGCAGGTAGTCGTAGACCTCGGTGATGGTTCCGACGGTGGACCGCGGATTGTTGCTCGTGGACTTCTGGTCGATCGAGACGGCCGGTGAGAGCCCCTCGATGAAGTCGACCGCAGGCTTGTCCATCTGGCCGAGGAACTGGCGGGCGTACGAGCTCAGCGACTCGACGTACCGGCGCTGTCCCTCGGCGAAGATCGTGTCGAAGGCGAGAGAGGACTTCCCCGAGCCCGACAGGCCGGTGAACACCACCATTTTCTCGCGCGGGATGTCGAGGCTGACATCGCGCAGATTGTGTTCACGTGCACCACGGACGACGAGCATGTCATTCACGGGCCCCATGGTATGAGCGGGCACCGGCATTTTCCCGGCCACGGTACCCCAGCGGACAGTGAACAGCCCCCTGCTCCGCCGGCGCCGGGAGCGACACATCCGGTGTCTTGTGGCGGCCTGGGGCGGCATGGTTCCTCGGCGCAGAGTACGGTTGCAGGGATGCGAGTCCTTGGTCGCACCCGGCGCGATCAGCTGGGACACGCACCGCCACGGAGCCGGAGCCGGTGCGGGCAGGCGCCGCGAGGACCGAGGAACGACAGGAAGGACAGGGGAGCCACCGCGATGCCATCACTGGACGACCAGCGTTTCCTGCCCGGCGCGGGTGACGTCCAACTGGTACGCCGCCGCAAGCTCGAGGCCACCCAGCAGCTCCTCGGCGACACGATCATGATCGAGGAGGACGCCTGGCACGAGCCGAGTGCGCTGCCCGGCTGGTCGCGGGCCCACGTCGCCACCCATCTGGCCCGCGGCGCCGACGCCCTCGCTCGGCTGGCCGAGTCGGCACCCTCCGGTGGCACCGGTATCCCCCTGTACCTGTCCGACCGCGACCGCTTCACCGACATCGAGCGCGGCGCCGAACGCAGGGCACTCGACCTGCAGATCGACCTGGACACCTCGGCCGGTCGCCTGCACCGCAGTTTCGACAAGATCGGCTCCTGCACCTCACCGGTGGATCTGGGTGACGGGCGCCTCATCCGGCTCGACCTGCTGCCGCTGGCCAGGCTGCGCGAGGTGCTCCTGCACCACGCGGACCTCGACTGCGGCTTCACCATCACCGACGCCGACGACGACATTGCCCGCTGGGTGCTGGAATGGACCTGCTACTGGCTCGCGGGCGACGATCAGCTGCCCGCGCTGCAGGTGGAGTCGACCTCCGGCTTCCACGCCAGACTGGGGGCCAAGGGGCGCCCCACCCCGGTGGGCGGGAGCGACGCCCTGCTGCTCGGCTGGCTGACCGGGCGGCTGCCGGGCGACCACCCCGCGCGCAACGAACTGCCCGAACTACCCGAAGGATGGCGGACATGACCATCAGCATCGAGTCCCTCGTCGTGGGGCCCTTGGAGAACAACGCGTACCTGCTGACCGACACCACCGGCCACCACGTCCTGGTCGACGCCGCGGACGAGGCGGACCGCCTCATCGAATGGATCGCCGGGCGCACCATCGAGGCGATCATCACGACGCACAGCCACACCGACCACATCGAGGCCCTGGCCCAGCTGGCCGCCGCGACCGGGGCCTCGCTCTACGCCGGCACCCCCGATGTCGAGACCATCCGGGCCCGGACCGGGGTCGAGCCGACCGGCGTCTGGGACCACGACACGATCGCCGTCGGCGCAGACCTGCTCCGGGTGATCGGCATCGTCGGTCACACGCCCGGCTCGATCACCCTCGTCGTGCCGACCGAGCCGGCCACCACCCTCATCACCGGCGACTCGCTGTTCCCCGGCGGCGTCGGCAAGACCACCTCGCCGGCCGACTTCGACAGCCTCTACACCGACGTCACGACCAAGCTCTTCGACGCCTTCGGCGACGACACCCGCGTCCTGCCCGGCCACGGGGCGCCGACCACGCTCGGCACCGAACGCCCCCACCTCGGCGAGTGGCGCGAACGCGGCTGGTGAGCAGCACCCCGCCATCGCGGGTCCCCGGCCGGCCGGACCGACCCGGGGGCACGTTCTGACGGCGCCGGAGCAGCTCGGGCGTCCGGTCAGTCCCCCAGGAGAGATACCTCCAGGTCATATGCCAGGACAACAGCCACAGCCAGGTCTCGTTCCTGGTCGGGCCTGAGGAAGCCCACCGTCCGCCCCAACGACGTCACCGGAATCGTCACGACGTTGTCGAGGGACGCCGCGCACTCATGGTCGAGACCGTTGTCCGGGCCAAGACGCACTTCGCTGGACAAGCCCTTGACAGTGGACGTGATGGGCGCAACCGTGACCTTCGTCATCGCTTCCCGCGCAAGCTCCCGGGTGAGGACGAGCACGGGCCGGGTCTTGTCGAGTTCAGCCAGGCAGATCTCTCGCACGTCAATCCCCCAGGGCAGCACCCGAGACTGACCAGGACACCAACTCGTCCAGGTCGTCCCCCGGGCCCTGCTCGGCCAGGATTCTCGCATCGTCGATCGCGGCCTGACGCCGCATCTCCCGTTCCAGCGCAGAAGCCACCAGGGCGGCCCGGCTCTGTGCAAGCCCCTCAGCCACGCTGCTGTCGAGGAAGGCCACGAGTTCGCCGGGAAGCCGAACGGTGATCTGAACGCTCATGTCTTCCATGATACGAGCATGAATCCCCGGATGGGATTCATCTTGTCGGGACGCCCGGCCACGGCTGACCCGCAGGTGGACGATCGGTCAGCTCCACTGGTCCTGGGTGGCCTCGAACCGAGCCCTGTCCTTGGCGAGCCGCTCGGCCTTGGCCCGCTCGACGGCCTTCCGGTCGTGCCTGATCCGCCACACCGAGACGGCGGCCGTCACGGCGAGGATCCCGACGATGACGAGCAGGGACACCGAGGTCGGGATCTCCCCGTCGAAACCGAGCCGGGCGTCGAGGCCGTAGTGGTTCATGGCGTGCAGCACGAGCTTCACGCCGATGAAGGTCAGCAGCACGGACAGGCCGATCGGCAGGTAGACGAGCCGGTTGAGCAGGTCGCCGAGCAGGAAGTAGAGCTGGCGCAGCCCCATGAGCGCGAAGACGTTCGCGGTGAACACGATGTACGGCTGCTGAGTGAGCCCGAAGATCGCCGGGATGGAGTCGAGGGCGAACATGACGTCGGTGGAGCCGAGCGCCACGATGACGAAGAACAGGCTGGTGGCCAGGATCTTGCCGTCGACGCGGACGAACACCTTGTCGCCGTCGAACTCGTTGGTGGAGGGGACGGCCTTCTTCACCCAGCGCATGAGCCGCCCCTCGGTGGCGTCGTCCGCGTCGTCGTCCGAGTCGTGGCGCAGGTAGTCGCGCACGAGGTCGACGGCGGTGTAGATGAGCCAGGCGCCGAAGATGAAGAACACCCAGGCCAGCCGCGCGATGAGCGTGGCGCCGAGGGCGATGAAGACGCCCCGGAAGAGCAGGGCCAGCATGATGCCGACGAGCAGGGCGAACTGCTGGCTCTCGCGCGGGACCCGCATCTTGCGCATGATGATGAGGAAGATGAACAGGTTGTCGAGCGAGAGACTGTACTCGGTGAGCCAGCCGGCGAAGAACTCGCCCGAGTGCGTACCCCCGGCGAAGAAGTGCAGGCACAGCCCGAAGACGACGGCCAGGCCGACGTACATGCTGATGTAGGCGACGCACTCGCGCACGCTCGGCACGTGCGGGTTCCTCGCCATGTGCACGGCGTCGGCGATGAGCACCCCGAGCATGACGACGAGGGTGATGATCCAGGTGAGCACGGAGACGTGCATGGCGGGGCCTCCACGAAGATGTGTCCTTCGATGAGGTCTCTTCCCTCCGCGTGACCACGCGGAGCGCAGCGCCGGGCGCCCTGGCACCGTACTGACGATCACTGCGCGAGTGGAGTACTCCCCTCAACTGCCCCCATTGTGGCACCGCGGAGCAAGCCGGATGGCAACCGGACCCGAGTTGCCGCGCATGGCCGCTCCGCCGGCAGGGTTCAGCGGGTCGCCTCGACCATGGCCCGCAGCTCGCGTTTGAGTTCGCCGATCTCGTCGCGCAGGCGTGCCGCCAGTTCGAACTGCAGCTCGGTGGCCGCCGCGTGCATCTGATCGGTGAGCTCGGCGATGAGGTCGGCCAGCTCGGTGGCGGGCATCTGGGCCGTGTCGGTGGCCCGCGCCGTGCCGGTCCGGGCGGCGGGGGCGCCGCGGCCGGCGGGCCGGGTCGAGGACATGAGCCGGTCGGTGTCGGCGTCCTCGCGGGCGAGCATGTCGGTGATGTCGGCGATCCGCTTGCGCAGGGGCTGCGGGTCGATGCCGTGCTCGGCGTTGTAGGCCAGCTGGATCGCGCGGCGGCGGTTCGTCTCGTTGATGGCCGACTCCATCGACGGGGTGATCTCGTCGGCGTACATGTGCACCTGCCCGGAGACGTTGCGGGCGGCACGGCCGATCGTCTGGATGAGCGAGCGCTCCGAACGCAGGAAGCCCTCCTTGTCGGCGTCGAGAATGGCCACCAGCGAGACCTCGGGCAGGTCGAGGCCCTCGCGCAGCAGGTTGATGCCGACGAGCACGTCGTACTCGCCGGTGCGCAGCTCGCGCAGCAGGTCGACGCGTGCGAGGGTGTCGACCTCGCTGTGCAGGTACCGGGTCCGCACGCCGCGTTCGAGGAAGTAATCGGTGAGGTCCTCGGCCATCTTCTTGGTGAGGGTGGTGACCAGCACGCGCTCGTCGCGGGCGGCGCGGTCGCGGATCTCGCCGAGCAGGTCGTCGATCTGCCCGTGCGTGGGTTTGACGACGACCTCCGGGTCGACCAGGCCGGTGGGCCGGATGATCTGCTCGACGACACCATTGGCGCGGGCCGTCTCGTAGGGGCCGGGGGTGGCCGACGAGTAGATGGTCTGGCCGATGCGCTCGGTGAACTCCTCGAACCGCAGGGGCCGGTTGTCCAGGGCGCTGGGCAGCCGGAAACCGTGCTCGACGAGGGTGCGTTTGCGGCTCATGTCGCCCTCGAACATGGCGCCGATCTGCGGCACCGTGACGTGCGACTCGTCGATGACGAGCACGAAGTCCTCGGGGAAGTAGTCGAGCAGGCAGTTCGGCGGTGAGCCGGGCCCGCGCCCGTCGATGTGCCGCGAGTAGTTCTCGATGCCGGCGCAGGTGCCGATCTGGCGCATCATCTCGATGTCATAGCTGGTGCGCATGCGCAGCCGCTGGGCCTCGAGGAGTTTTCCGTCCTTCTCGAGCTCGTCGAGACGTGCCGCCAGCTCGGCCTCGATGGAGGCGATGGCCCGTTCCATGCGCTCGGGGCCGGCGACGTAGTGGGAGGCCGGGAAGACGTAGACCTGCTGGTCCTCGCTGAGGATCTCGCCGGTGAGCGGGTGCAGGGTGGTGAGGGCGTCGATCTCGTCGCCGAAGAACTCGACCCGCAGCGCGTTCTCCTCGTACATGGGGAAGATCTCGAGCGTGTCGCCGCGCACCCGGAAGGTGCCCCGGGTGGCGGCCACGTCATTGCGCACGTACTGCATCTCGACGAGCTTGCGCAGCAGATCGGTGCGCTCCCACTCGTCACCCACGGTGAGGGGCACCATGCGATCGACGTACTCCTGCGGGGTACCGAGGCCGTAGATGGCGCTGACCGTGGCGACCACGATGACGTCACGCCTGGTGAGCAGCGAGTTGGTGGCCGAATGCCGCAGGCGCTCGACCTCCTCGTTGAGGCTGGAGTCCTTCTCGATGTAGGTGTCAGTCTGGGGGATGTAGGCCTCGGGCTGGTAGTAGTCGTAGTAGCTGACGAAGTACTCGACGGCGTTGTCGGGGAAGAACTCGCGCAGTTCCGTGGCGTACTGGGCGGCCAGCGTCTTGTTGGGCTGCATGACGAGCATCGGCCGCTGCAGCCGTTCGGCCAGCCAGGCGATGGTGGCCGTCTTGCCGGTGCCGGTGGCGCCCAGCAGGACGACGTCCTGCTCGCCCGCCCTGATGCGCCGCTCGAGTTCGTCGATGGCGGCCGGCTGGTCGCCGGACGGTGCGAAGTCGGCCTTCACGGCGAAGGGTGCCACTGTGCGGGTGATCGACTCGACTGGACGCATGATCCGAGCCTATGCGCACCGTCCGACACTCCCGTCCGGCCCCGCGGGACCGCCACCGGCTGCCGGTAGCGTGGAGCCATGCCAAGCAGGTATGCGACGCGGCAGTCACCGATCGACCCCGGTTCGATGCTGGTGCGCGCCGTCCCGACGAGGGCCGTCGCCCGCTATGGCACCGACCACTTCCCCGAGCTCCTGCCGGGCATCACGCTCGTTCCCGCACAGCCCCAGCGCGATGAGGTGCTCGTCATGACCGACGAGCACCTGGCGGCCCGGCACGGCGGCCCGTCGGCGCTCTACGCCGCGGCGCGGGAGAGGCTGCGCCGGCGACCGGTGGACCTGGCACCCGACGCCGACGGCACCGATGCCACGTGGGCGGTGAGCGGCGATGGTTTCGTCAGCGGCCGCCTCGGCCTGCTCGCCGATTTCCTGCCCGAACCGTGGCGGGGCTCCCTGCCGGCCACCGGCATCGTCCTCACCGTCCCGCGGGCAGGGCTCCTGCTCGTCCACGTACCAGCCGGCGATGGCCTCACCCGCGCGCTGAGCGCCATGTCGGCCCGGGCCCTCGAGGAGTACCGCACCGGCCCCGACCCGCTGGCCCCCTTCCTCTACTACGTCTCCGACCAGGGCCGCGCCCAGCAGCTGTCACAGTACGGCGCCGACGGCATCCAGCTCGTCATCCAGGGCACCTTCCGACGGGTCTACGAGCGCTTCGCGCCGTCCGGACCGCCGGCAGGCGCCGACTGACGACGGGCCGTCCGCCGGGCGGGAACGGCCCGGGCGCCCCCTCCGGGATCTCACCGAACGGCATCCGCCGCCCCGGCACTGATAGCCTGAGGCGGCCCCCGGACGAACCCCCGAGTCAGGAGCACTCATGCCTGCCCACCCGTATGACGACTCAGCCGCTGAGACCATCGCGGTCTGCGAACAGATCCTGCCGGATCTCACCGAGCTCCTCGGCGACGAGGAGCCCCTCGAACTCCCGCCCCTGCGCGGGCTCCCCGAGACCAGTGCCGAGGCGGCCCGCCAGCAGATCCGCGAGATCGTCGCTCGTTTCGCCGAGGGCACCGGCCCGTACGACTCGTCCTTCCGCCCGATTCCGCCACCGGACTTCCTGTCGCCCGAGTATCTTCAGCCGGCGGGGGCCTGCGCGCAATTCGACGAGGACCTGCTCGACGCCCTCATCGGGCTCGCCGACGGCTCCGACGAGACCCCGCCCCTCGACCGCGGCTGGTACACCATCGTCATCGACGCCCTGTCCCGCTGCTGCCACGAGCTGAACTTCATCCACCTCGCCCGCATCGCCCGCGTCATTCACCGGGGGGATCCGGCGGGGCTGCGCCAGGCACTGTTGATGCTCACCCGGTTCCGCGTGGGCCATGAGGAGGTGAACAGTGAACCGAGGATCCTCGCCGACGCCCTGCGCCGGGCCGGCATCGCCGAGGAGACGATCCGCGCCCAGGTTGACTACCAGATCACGTGGGCCTACGACCCGGCGGACCTGTGGCCCTGGTTCGTCGAACACCCGGAGGACATCGAGTCATGGCTCACCGGCCGCCACCCGGACAAGGCCCTGCGCGTCCTCGCCCATTACCCGCGCATCCCGGCCCGTCTGCTGCCGCTGCTCGCCGAGAGGGCAACCTGCGATTCCCCGGTGCAGCGCCGCCTCGCCCGACAGATCCTCGCCGGCACCCCGGTCGCCCCGCACCTGGCCGGCGCCCAGCTCGGGCTGCGGACCCCGGACCGGAGAATCCTCGCCGCACAATGGCTGGGCTCGGTCGGCGGCCCGCACGCGGTGTCCACGCTGCGCGAGGGCCTCCGAGGTGAACGGAACCAGGTCGTGCGCGCCGCCGAGATCAAGGCGCTGCGGGCCTGCGGCGAGGACATCGGCGAATTCCTCTCGCCCCGGACCCTGACCGCCGAGGCGACGCGCGGGCTGGGGAGGCGGTGGCCGAAGAACCTCGACTGGCTGGACCCCGATGCGCTGCCACGTGCCCGCTGGGCCGACGGCACACCGGTCAAGCCGGGTGTCCTCGCCTGGTGGGTGGTGCTGGCCGACAAGATGAAGGACCCCGATGGCTCCACCCTCATGGCCCTCCACCTCGACCAGCTCGACCGCGGCGACGCCGCTGAACTCGGCCGCCACATCATCAACCGGTGGATCGAGTACGACACCCGCCGCCGCAGCGCCGAGGAGAACCGCACCCGGGCCGAGCAGCGGGCGCGCTGGGATCACAAGGAATGGCAGCGCCGGGCCGCGGCCCTGACCCCAGCGGACACGGACCCGTACGCCCAGACGATCCGCGAGCAGGCGGCCCGGCCCCTGCGCAGTTTCATCAACCAGTACTTCGAGAACAACCAGCGCTCCTACATCGGCTCGGCGATCAACGACAAGGGCCTGCTCGCCCTGACCGCCGCCATGCCGAACGGCGAGCTGGCCGAGATCGTGCGGACCTACATGGACGAACACCCGCAGCGTCGGGCACAGTTCATCGCCCTGCTGTCCGCCCTGGCCGCCAACGACCAGCCGGACAGCACCGAGCTGCTCATGGCGATCGCCCGCCACCACTCGATGGCGACCGTCCAGAAGGCCGCCGGCGAGCTGGCCGGACGGTTCGCCGAACGTCACGGGTGGACGGCCGATGAACTGGCCGACCGCACCATCGCCACTGCCGGTTTCGCCGACGACGGGCTGCTGCACCTCGACCTCGGAGCCCACCGGTTCCACGGCCGCCTCACCGACAAGGGCCGTCTCCAGCTGATCGGCCCCGACTCGCGGGCGATCAGGTCGCTGCCCGGCCCCGCCGAAGGGGACGACCCCGACCTCGCGGCAGCCGCCAAGGACCGGCTGCGCGCCTCACGCCGGGAGCTCGCCGCGGTCATGTCCCGTCAACCGGCCCGCCTCCACGGAGCGATGTGCCTGGGCCGGGTCTGGCAGTCGGCCGACTGGCAGGAGTCCCTGGCCGCGCACCCACTCATGCGCCTGCTCATCGCCCGGCTCGTCTGGCTGGAGAACCCCGGAACACCTCAGCAGCGGGCCTTCCGTCCCACCGCGGACGGCGCACCGGTGGGCGTCGACGGCGCACCGCTCGCCCTCGATCCGCAGGCGCGCCTCGCCGTGGCCCACGGCACCCTCCTCGGCGCCGAGGCCGCCGAGGCATGGCGCGCTCACCTGAGCGAGCACGCCGTGACACCGCTCTTCGACCAGTGGAGCGCGCTGGGGACACCGGTCGTCGAACCGCTCATCACCCGCATGGAGGACCTGAGCGGCCACGTCAGCGACACCTTCCGCTTCCGCGACACCATCACCGCGCGCGGTTACACCCGCTGCGACCTGGACTTCCACTGGTTCAACGAGTACGAGAAGGCCATCGGGGACAGCGGCCTCACGGTGGTCATCCGTTTCACCGGCCAGGACCTGAACGACGAGGAACCGATGCCCTGCGCCACCGAGTCGCTGTCCGTCCTCGCAGACGGCCATCGTCTCGAACTCGCCGGGCTGCCGCCGGTGCTCCTGGCCGAGGCACGGGCCGACTACGAGGCCGTCGCAGCACTGGGACCGTACGACGACGGCTACCGCCGGCTCCGCTGACCCCGAGCGGCAGTCCGGCTCCGGCGCCACTGCTCGATGCTCATCACCACAGGCGCACGACCCAGCCGGGCAACACGGCAAGGCCCCCGGCGAGCAGGAAGCTGGCCAGCGTGCCGATGATGAAGTGCTCGGCCACCTCGCCGCTGCGGGCCCCGCGGATCTCGGGAAATCGGGCCGAGGCCTTCACCGCCACGGTGACGGCGACGAGTGCGGGCTGCCCTGCCAGTAGGGAGCCGAACACGGCGGCGCGCTCCAGGACGCCGATCCAGCGCCCGCCGCGCAGCGTTTCCCCGTCATCGGACGGGCTAGCTGTACTGATCGGGGATGTTGGTTAACCGTGTGATGGGTGGGAGGTTCCCGCAGGCCGTGTGGGGTCTGTGGTGATTGTAGAAGTGGATCCAGCTGGCCAAGGCATCGCGT
>NZ_OMOH01000004.1 GCF_900289195.1 Propionibacterium ruminifibrarum | reverse complement strand
TGGAACGGGTCTCCTGTCAACAGATGAACGGTTTCAGCACCACCCATCGTGCCGGACAGAGACCCGTTCCCCACCCCCAGCGCCCACAACGTCATGACCCACAACACCTAACCCCCATGCCCCTCACCCCGGGCGTCGCCGGATCCCGCAGCGTCTTCGCCCCCGACGGCGACTCGCAGCACCCGCTGTCTCCCGGGCCGGACGAGATCGCGGACGCCGGCGTCATGGATCTCATGGGGCTGGCCGACCGCATCGTACGCTGGGGAGGGCTCAGCGCAGAGCGTGCCCTGCTGGCGCGCTGGCGCGAGCTGCGAGAGAAGGCGATCGAGCAGGCCGACATCAGCGATGACCCGGACTTCCAGGAGCAGGTCGCGCTCGCCGAGCTCAACATCACCGGCCTCGACCCCGACCTGCGGGTCTCGGCCGAACTGGAGAGCAACGAGACCGGCATCCGCCTGCTGCAGGCCAGTGGTCGACCCGACAGGGCGCTCGGTGTCGAGTACTGGCTGGCCATGACGATCACCCACGACCAGGATCGTGCTGACGAACTGCTCGCCCGCATCCGCGCCACGGGCTCACCCGGCCGTGTCCTGTCGGCGCTCAACCACACGCCGCTCGACGCCGACTCCCCGGAGGCCTGCCGGCAGCGCCGCGAGGAACTGCTCGCGCTGGGGGTCACACCCGGCTCCGAGCCCCGGGAACGCAATGCCCTCGGCCACCTGCTGCTGCAGGCCGGTTCGGCGCCCGACCTGGTGCACAGCACCTGGGGCGAGGTGGAGTCCTACTTCCCCGACCCCGATGAATTCCCCTCGATCAGGCAGCACCTGGGCATGTCCAGGATCTCGACCCTGTGGAACGCGGACGAGCGCGACGAGGCGATGGCGGTGTGCGACAGGCTCATCGAGTACCACTCGCGGATGGGCACGATCGGTTTCCTCGCCAACGCACTGGGCCAGCGGGCGCTCATGAGCGAGACGTGCGGCGACGCCCCCGAGGCGGAGCACTACTACCAGAGGGCACTCGCCGCCGCCCAGGCCTCCGGCAGGAGGGCCGTCGTGACCAACGTCCGGTGGGACCTGGCCGACCTGCTCATGCGCCAGGGCAGGACCGTGGAGGCCATCGAGATCGTCGAGCAGGCCCTGGCGGACCTGGAGATCCCCGACGACCCGTACGTGTCCTGGAGCCCGGACCAGATGCTCTACCAGCGCGCCAACCTGCTGCACATGGGCGCCCGGCTGTGCCAGACGCTGGGGGAGAGCGACCGGGCCGTCTCGCTGGCCCGCCGCGGCGCAGCCGACGCCCAGCAGCTGGACGCCCCGGGAGCCGCGGCCTTCCTGCTCGGGATCGTCGGCGACGAACTGCGCGATGCGGATGCGGTCGAGTCGCTGCGGGCGTACACCCAGGCCGTCGAGCAGGCCCGCGCCGCCGGCGACGAGATGGAACTGCTGAGACTGCAGCGCCGCCGCATGTGGGCGGCGGCCGACGCCGACGGACTGGACGCCGGCCTGGCCGTGCACGCCGAGGCGGCGGAGGCCGGTCAGACGCTGCGCGACCGGGTGCTGGCCGACACCGAGTTCGCGGAACGGACGAACATCGACACCGAGATGACGATGCTCGACGTCGCGATCGACCGGGTGCGGCTGCTGGCCACCCACCGCGCCTACGACCAGGCCCTGAGCGAGCTCGGTGACGCGCCCGAGCAGATCCTCGCCCACGGCAACGAGGAGTTCGCGGCCTCGACACTCGACCTGCGCGCCCGAATCCGGCTGGCCGTCAACGACGAGCGCGGCGCCTTCACCGACATCGCGGCCGGAATGGAGCTGGCCGATCGGATGCAGGACGCCCGGCTGCGCGGCGAGTTCGCCGCCCTCGGCGCCAACTGGCTCGACCGCGAGGGCCGCAGCGACGAGGCCGAACGGTTCTGGGCGGCCAACAACGGCCAGCAGGAATGAGGCGGGAAGGCCCGGCATGTCCTGGCCCGCCCGGCGGGGTGCCCTGCGATGCGTCGCTCTCGTACCCGGCCCACCGAAACCCTGGGCCGGGACCAGACCCGCATTGTGGTGAGGGGCACGTCTGCGCCCAGCCCGCCCGGGTAGGGGGAAGCAAGCTTTGAGTACCGAGAACAAGTACGCGGTGAGTGCCGGCCCGCCCGGGCGGGGGAGAGCATCCAACATCCTCGCACCGGAGAGGGCCCTGGCCGGTTGGGTGGGGGACTGGGGCTCAGTGCGTTGCCGGATCAGCGGACCGTGAACCCGGTCAGGCCCCCCTGCCGCGGCGCCTCGCGCACCCGGAGCCTGCGGACCTGCGCGTAACCGGGCCCCTCCCGCAGCCAGGCCAGGAAGGTCTCGACCACGAGTTCGCCGCCCTGGACGAACATTTCGACGTCGCCGTTCGGCAGGTTCCGCACCCACCCGGTCAGGCCGAGCGCCTCGGCCTGCTGCAGGGTGTGCCAGCGGAAACCGACGCCCTGGACGAGGCCACTGGCCACCACGTGAACGCTCCGTTCAGCACTCATGGCCCGCCCCTTCCCGTCTGTTTGCCGTCGGATCATCTGTTGCGACTCTCGGTGGTGTGGTCCGTGATGCCCGCGGCGACTGCTGTGGCGTGGGAGAAGTCCTCACCATGGTGCGTTCCTGATGCTGGGCCAGGACGTCTAACGAGCAACTGCATCCCGAGGTCCGCATGGTCGCCACTGATCACCCGGTGCGCGCGCAACCAGGCCTCACGCCACGCGGCCTCATCCATGGACAGAGCCTATAGGCCACGCCGCTCCGTTACGAAGGTGAAGATGGTCTGGGCCTGCCCGCTCAGACCTTCAGACCCATCGCCCGACCGGCCTCGCGCAGCTCGTCCCGGGCGTTCGGGTGTGCGGCCTGCTCGATGATCTGCCGGGCCTGCTCGTGCTCGTCGTTGCCGAAGACCTGCGCGATGCCGTTCTCGGTGGCGATCGCGCTCATCTGCAGCGAGGTGACCGGTGAGGCGATCTTCGGTACGACCGTCGACACGTCCGCCTTCGGGTGCCAGCTGTGCAGGGCGATGATCGCCTCGCCGCCCTCGGAGTGCATGGCGCCGACGAGGAAGTCGGTCGAGCCGCCGGTGCCCGAGTAGATGCGGTCGCCGCGGCGGGTCGCGTTCGTCTGCGCGAACAGGTCGACCTGCATGGCCGTGTTGACGCTGACGACCTTCGGGAAGGAGGCGATGACGGCCGGGTCGTTCGTCACCTCGCAGCGCCGCAGCTGCACCCTCGGGTTGTCGTCGGCCCAGTCGTAGAACTCCTGGGTGCCCAGCATGAAGGTGCCGGTGAGCGGGACGTCGGGGTCGAGGGCGCCCGCCCGGTCGAGCAGCATGGCGCCATCGCTGACCAGTTCGCTCCAGAACCGCAGGCCGCGGCGCTGGTGCAGGCAGCCGAGCACCGCGTCGGGCACGGCGCCGATGCCCGCCTGGATGCTCGAACCGTTCTCGACCCGGTCCGCGATGAGTTCGCCCAGCCGCAGTGAGGCGTCGTCGGGGACGGGCTCGGGGATCGTGATCATCGGGTGGTCGATCTCGACGCCGTAGTCGATGTCGTCGACGTCGAGGACGCCGTCGCCGTGAATGAACGGCATCTGCGGGTTCACCTGGGCGACGACGAGCCCGCCACGGGCCCGGACGGCCTCGATGGCGCCGGACATCACCTGCACCTCGATGCCCATGGAGACCTTGCCGTCGCGCGGCGGCGTGGTGTGCAGGACGACCACGTCGGGCGGGCAGGATGTGCGGAACAGCCGCGTCGACAGGGACAGCCGCATCGGGAAGTAGCGGGTGCGGCCCGAGGCGCGCATGGCCGGGCCGAGGAAGATGGTCTCGTGGGTGAGGCCCTCGCGCGAGGGGATGCCCGCGGGGGCGTTGACGCAGAACAGCGCCCAGCGTTCGAGCCGGGCGTCGAAGAGGTTCAGCAGCTCGAGGGGGGTGGAGAAGCTGCCGGGGGCGACAAGTCGTGGTTCGTCGGGAAGGCCTGCGGTCACGGTGCCGAGGTCCTCGGGGCGGATCATTCGCATGGCGTTCAGCGTACCGAGGCCAGGGGCCCGCCCGCTGCGGCCCACGAGCTGAGACGTCCACCCGCCAAGAAGACGCGTGGTCCGGCCGTGGCCCGCCGGAATGGACACCTGGCTCCCCAGCGCCGGACTGCGTTAGCCTTACGTGGCGCGGCGAGCGCACTTGGTGCGCCCGCGGGTTGCGCCGTGACCAACGGCGTTCAGTGTGACAAGGGGTGACGATGGCAAGGAACCAAACCAGGAGACAGCGCGGCGGTGGTGCCTTCCGTGGCGAGGGGCTGCCCGCACTGCTCATCCTGGCCATCGCCAGCGTCCTGTCCGCGGCCGTGCGCGGCTCGAACAGGGGGCGCCGCGACCAGCCCTGACGGGGGCATGCCGCCGCAGCGACGGCGGTCCGCTGTCCGGGGCTAGTCCGCAGCCGCGCCCTCGCCGGGCCTGCCGCTGTCGGACGGGGCGGCCTCGACGGGGGCGTTCGTGACCCTGGCCGGCACCCCGACGACCGTCGCGTGGGCCGGCACGTCCTTGAGCACCACCGAACCGGCACCCACCTGGGCGCCGTCGCCGACCCGGATGTTCCCCAGCACCTTCGCGCCGGCGCCGATGGTCACGCCGCGCCCGATCTTCGGGTGGCGGTCGCCGCCGATCTTGCCGGTGCCGCCGAGCGTCACCTCGTGCAGCATCGAGAAGTCGTCCTCGACCACCGCCGTCTCGCCGATGACGACGCTCGTCGCGTGGTCGAACATGATGCCCTTGCCGATGCGCGCACCGGGGTGGATGTCGACGGCGAAGACCTCCGAGATACGGCTCTGCAGGTACAGGGCCAGCACGGTGCGGCCGGCCACCCAGTAGTGGTGGGCGACCCGGTAGGACTGCAGGGCGTGGAAGCCCTTGAAGAACAGCAGTGGCGTCGAATAGCTGCGGCAGGCCGGGTCGCGGCGCAGCACGGCGCGCAGGTCCTCACGGATCGCCACGCCGATGCCGGGTTCGGCGACGAGGGCGTCGTCGATCAGCCGGCGCAGGCTCATGCTCGACAGCGTCTCGCTGCCCAGCTTGGACGCGAGGATGAAACTGATCGAGTCCTCGAGGCGGTCGTGGTCCAGGATCGAGGCGTGCAGGAAGCTTGCGAGGAGCTGTTCCTCGGCGGCGTCACGCCGCGCCTCTGAGCGGATCAGCTCCCACAGGGGATCCTTGGCAGTCATGCGCTCAATCCTATGGGCGGGCTCCACACGGCGCCCGCTACGCGAGACGGGCGGGAGCCCCGGAACCGTCGCTTCGGCGCCGCGGCTCCGGTTGCTATCCTCGGTGCCAACCCCCGAACGTCAATGGTCACCATCGAGTTCGGAGTCATGTGTTCCTCGCACTGCGTGAAATACGCCATCAACCATCCAAGTTCGCCCTCGCCGTCGCGGTCGTCGCCCTCGTGGCCTACCTCACGTTCTTCCTCGACGGGCTGGCGAACGGCCTGGCCAGCAGTTACCGCACCGGGATCGAGCAGCGCGATGCCGCGGCCGTCGTCATCACCGAGGACTCGAACGAGCAGATCAACGCCTCGTTCCTGAGCCGGGACCAGGTGGAGGCCGGGACCGGTGCGCTGGCCGCCCAGGGGGTCGACGAGCTGGCCCTCGTGGCGGGCACCGCCAGGCCCGTCTCGGGCGCGGCGTCCGGGGAGACGCGCTCCGACCTGTACGTCTTCGGCCTCGACCTCGGTGGCTTCGCCCGCCCCCAGGTGGTCGAGGGCAGGGACGTCGTCGATGCCGCCGACGAGGTCGTCGTCGACGACTCGCTGAAACGCGACGGCTGGGGGCTGGGCACCGTCTTCCAGCTGGTCGGCTCGGAGCACCGGTGGACCGTCGTCGGGTTCACGCACGATGACACCTATACGACGGCGCCGATGGTCTTCGCCGACCGCCAAGCGGTCCTCGCCAACACGCCGAACACCCTCGTCCCCGCGGTCAACGCGCTGCTCGTCCACCACGCGGCATCCGATGAGCAGACCGTCCCCGAACGGACCCGGCAGAGCCTTGACGACGCAGGGCTGCAGGCGCTGAGCACCCAGGAGTTCATCAACACGTTGAGCGGCTACAGCGCTCAGGTCGCCACCTTCTCGCTCATGGTGGCCGCACTCATCGTCATCGCGGCCCTGGTGCTGGCGATCTTCCTGTACGTGCTGAACCTGCAGAAGAAACCCGTCTTCGGCATCATGAAGGCCCGCGGCGTGCCGACGAACTACCTCGTGAGATCGGGTGTCGTCCAGGCCGCCGTGCTGTCGGCGACGGGGGTGCTGGCCGGTTTCGCGCTCACCGCGGCGACCTCGCTCGTCCTGCCCGAGCAGATCCCCTTCCGCGTCATGCCCGGCCAGTACGCGGCGATCCTGGCCGCCTTCGTGCTCTGCTCGGTGATCGGTGGGCTCATCTCGGTTCGTTTCGTGTCACGCATCGACCCCGCGGAGGCGATCGCATGAGCGCCGGGGCGGACAGGGCGCGGCGCGCGGCCCAGGACGGCGCACCCGTGCTCGAACTGTCCGGGGTGAGCAAGCAGTACCGCCAGGGCGACGAGACGATCGACGCCCTGCACGCGACCGACCTGACCGTCCGGGCAGGCGAACTCGTCGGTGTCCTCGGGCCGTCCGGCTCGGGCAAGTCGACGCTGCTGACCGTCATGGGCGGGCTGCGCACCCCGAGCGCGGGCCGGGTCCTCCTGGCGGGCCGGGAGATCACCGGGCTGCCCGAGAAGGAGCGGGCACGGCGACGCCACCGCGAGATGGGTTTCGTCCTGCAGGACGCCGGCTTGGTGCCCTATCTGAGGGTCACCGATCAGCTCGCCCTGCACGACAAGGTGGAACGCACCGCCGCGGATGAGGCGCGGCGGGCCGGGCTGTTGGAGGCCCTGGGCATCGCCGACCACCGGGACAAGTACCCGGAGGAACTGTCCGGCGGCGAACGGCAGAGGGTGGCGATCGCGACGGCGCTGTACCACGACCCGCAGGTCGTCCTGGCGGACGAGCCGACGGCCGCGCTCGACTCGGGACGCGCGAAGGTCGTGGCCCGGCTGCTCGCCGAACAGACCCACGAACGAGGCAGGGCCGCGGTCATGGTGACCCACGACGAGCGGCTGCTGCCGGTGTGCGACCGGGTGCTGCGCATGAGCGACGGGGCCCTGAGCCCCTGCTGACCGTCGTCCGACGCTGACGATCCTCGGGCCCATGCCGGCACTGGTTGAGGTCCTTCGCGGCTGGACCGCCAGTCCACGCGGCCGTGCCGAGGGGCTAGTCTCACTGGTGTGCCCGGGTGCACTGACGAGCCGGGAGACGTCCGCGGAAGGCAGGGTGAGATGGCCGCCACTGGGGTCCTGAGCGGGTTCAGGCGCATCGCGATCGTCGGCGACTCGATCGCCTACGGGCGGGCGGACGCCTCCGGCGGCTGGGCCCACCGGCTGGCCCAGCATCACATCGCCCTCGACGAACAGGCCAACCGCGTCTTCAACCTGTCGTGGCCCGGTGCGACGCTGCGCGTCCTGAGCCGGGCCACCGTCGACGAGGCCCTGTCGCGGCAGCCCGACGCGATCATCCTCGCCGCCGGGATCAATGACCTGGCCGGCGTGGACGGGGTCAGGGCGAGCCCGCTCGACGTGCTGACCCTCATGGACCTGACCGCCGACGCCCTCGCACGCCGTGGAGTAGGGGTCGTCGTCATGGGCCCGGGTTGGTTCGACGAGAAGGCCAACAAGACCGGGATGGGCCTGGACGTCACGCTGGAGGCGGCCGGCCTGCTGCGCCGGGCGCTGTCGCAGTGGGCGCCGGACAACGGCCACGGTTTCATCGACCCGTGGCCGGCGCTCGAAGGGCGCGCCGACCTGCTCGTTGACGGCATCCACCCCGGCCCCGAGGGCCACGAGCTGTTGTGGCAGGCGGTCAGGAGCGTTTACTGAACTCGGCCGCAAGGGGCCGGGCAGCCGGAACGGCAGGCATGACCGGTATGACGAGGACAAGGAGCAGAGAATGAGCATCACCGGCCCGAACAGCACGACCACTCTCCGTCTCGTCTGGCCGCAGTGGCAGGGCGCCGACGCGGCGAACGTCGCCGAACTGCTGCCCGGCATCGAGATCGACCGGGCCCGACGGGCCTATACGGTCGGCACGAAGGTGCTGCAGGCGATCCTGCCCGAGCACGCCGGGCCGACCCGCATCGTCCCCATCGACGGCGGCGACCCGGACGAGGGCTCCACCGGCGGGATCGAGTCACGCTCGGCGATCCGCGCCGGCCTCCGGGCCGCCCTCGAGGCCATCGAGTCCTGCCCCGGCGCCGAACGCATCTGCACCCTCGGCGGCGAGTGTTCCGTCTCCGTCGCCCCGTTCACCAGCCTCGCCGCCAGGTACGGCGACGACCTGGCCATCGTCTGGCTCGACGCGCATCCCGACGTCGACACCCCCGACACCGGTTACGACGGCTGGCACGCCATGGCCGTCAGCGCGCTCCTCGGGCGCGGCGACCCCGAACTCGTCGGCATGCTGCCCGCCACGGTCGACGCCTCGCGCGTCGCGCTCGCCGGACTGCACGACTGGGTCGAGGACGCCTACGCGCACGTCGGCGAGTGGGGCCTGTCATCCTTCGGCCCCGACGACCTGCGCGACAGCACGCGGCCGCTGCTTGACTGGCTCGCGTCGACCGGCGCGCACAGGGTCGCCATCCACCTCGACGTGGACGTCGTCGACTCCGACGAGGTCGTCCTCGGTCTCGGGCAGGTGCCCGGCGGGCTGACCGGCGCCCAGGTGCGCCGGGTCATCGGTGACCTGGCCGGCGCGGCCGACGTCGTCGGTCTGACGGTCGCCGAGTTCATCCCGCGCAGCGTCATCCGCCTTCAGACGATGCTCGCCGGTCTGCCCCTGCTCTGAGACGCAGACCGGCGAGGCGCGGCGATCGGCCGGATGCTCACTCGTGGTCGCAGAGGGCCTCGAGCCGGTCGCCGGCCAGGTAGACGGCGTACTCGCGGGCGCGGGCGGCGAGATCGTCACCGCTGCATGTCGACGAACCGCGAGTAGTGGCCCTGGAAGGCCGTGGTGACGGTGGCGGTCGGCCCGTTGCGGTGCTTGGCGACGATGAAGTCGGCCTCACCCGCGCGGGGGCTGTCCCGGTCGTAGGCGTCCTCACGGTGCAGGAGGATGACGACGTCGGCGTCCTGCTCCAGCGAGCCCGACTCGCGCAGATCGGACAGCATGGGCTTCTTGTCGTTGCGCTGCTCGGGCCCGCGGTTGAGCTGACAGAGCGCGATTACCGGGATCTGGAGCTCCTTGGCGAGCAGCTTGATCTGGCGGCTGAACTCGGAGACCTCGAGCTGGCGGCTCTCGACCTTGCGGCCCGAGCTCATCAGCTGCAGGTAGTCGATGATCACCAGGCGCAGGTCGTTGCGCTGGCGCAGCCGCCGGGCCTTGGAGCGGATCTCCATCATCGTCAGATTGGGCGAGTCGTCGATGAACAGCGGCGCCTCCTGCACGTGACCCGTCTTGCGGACGATCTGCTGCCAGTCGTCCTCGCTCATCTTGCCGTTGCGGATGTGGTTGAGCGGCACGCCCGCCTCGGCCGACAGCAGACGCATCACCAGCTCGGTCTTGCCCATCTCAAGGCTGAAGTAGACAGTGGTCAAGCCATTCTTCACCGCGGCCGAACGCGCCAGGTCGAGGGCGAGCGTGGACTTGCCGACCGCCGGCCTGGCCGCGACGATGACCATCTGGCCCGCGTGCAGGCCGTTGGTGAGTTCATCGAGCTCGGCGAAACCGGTGGGCACACCCGACATGGCGTCGTCGTGCGACTGGATCGCCTCCATCTCATCGATGGTCGGTTCCAGCAGGTCCTTCAACGACTGGTAGTCGTCGGAGGTGTTGATGTCCGACACCTCGTAGATCGCCTGCTGGGCCGCGTCGACGATGTCCGGCACATCGCCCGCGCCCTGGTAGCCGAGCTGGGAGATCTTCATGCTGGCCTCGACGAGGCGGCGCAGCGTCGCCTTGTCGTGGACGATCTGCGCGTAGTGGCCGGCGTTCGCCGCGATCGAGACCGACTGCATGAGGTCGATGAGATAGACCCGGCCCCCCACCCGCTCGAGCTCACCGGTCCTCTCGAGCTGGGCCGCGACCGTCACCGCATCGGCGGGCTCGCCGTGGCCGTAGAGCTCGATGATGGCGTTGAAGATCGCCTCGTGGTTGGGACGGTAGAAGTCGTCGGGGCGCAGCTCCTCGGTGACGTCGGCGATGGCGTCCTTGGACAGCAGCATGGCGCCCAGCACCGATTTCTCTGCGTCGATGTCCTGCGGGGGAACACGGTCGAGGGCCTCGGCAGGGGGCTCCTCGCTCATGATGGACGTGATGGTCATCGCCCTTCCCCTCCCATTGCTTCGTTCCCTGCAACCGGCCCGGTCCCACCAGTGGCACTCGGCACGCTAGAGGCCGCCACTGACAAAACCACCGGGCCGCTCCCCGGATGGAGAACCATCCGTTCGGGCCCCGGAGACCGGCTCGCGGGCCCTCACGCTAGCGCCGCGAACGCGGGGCGTTCAACGCGGGAGAAACCAAAGAAAACAGAGTTGTCCACAGGGGGTGTGGACAATTTCCGGGTAGGTGTGGAAGGCCGCGGCGTGTCGCGTGGACGACTTGTGCACAGCTCTGTGCGCTCACAGATTTTTCTCTATGAAAACCGACTTGACAAGCAAAGATAAGTATTTGCTGTGAGAAATTCTGTGAGAAGTGCGCCGTCTGGTCCCGATTTGAGCTTCCGGGACGCATGAGGTATGGCCCCGCCGCGCGCCATGGTTATCCACGACCGCGGTGTCGTGCTGTGGATAATGATGCACCGCCGCGAGGTGACGACGACCGGGTGACCCCTAAGGGTATTTCGCGCTCAACCACTAGGGGTTATGGGTGGCCGATGATTGACGGTTTGAGCATGTGGGGCAGGGTGGTTCATTCGCGTCTCGGATACCCCTCTAGGGTATTTGAAAATACCCTAGAGGGGTATTAGTCTCTTGGCTATGAGCGAGCTGAGGATCGCCGGCGAGGACGCCCGCACCACGTCCGAATGCTGCCAGGACCCGGAGTGCGGACACCATCACGGCTATCTCGACAACAAGGACAACTACCTCAAACGTCTGCGCCGCATCGAGGGGCAGGTGCGTGGCCTGCAGAAGATGGTCGAGGACGAGAAGTACTGCATCGACATCCTCACCCAGATCTCGGCCACGACGAAGGCCCTGCAATCCGTCGCCCTGGGGCTGCTCGACGAGCACATGAGCACCTGCGTCGTCCGCGCAGCGCGTGCCGGCGGTGACGAGGCCGAGATCAAACTGGCCGAGGCCCACGACGCCATCGCCAGGCTCGTCCGCTCCTGATCGCTCGGCTGCTCGAATCCCCAGGGCGGGCACCCGCCCGTTCCCGGGCACGAAGACACCACCACACATGAGGGGGAGAACATGACCACAGCCCACTACACCGTCACCGGCATGACCTGCGAGCACTGCGTCAACCACGTCACCGAAGAGGTCTCGGCCATCGATGGCGTCACCGACGTCAAGGTCACCCTCGACGACGGCTCCATGGTCGTCACCAGCGACGCCCCGGTCGACTTCGCGAAGATCGCCGAAGCCGTCGACGAGGCCGGCGACTACCAGGTCACTGCCGTCTGACGCCTGGCGGGGGCCCCACCGCGCAGATCGCCGATGCGCTGGCAGGCCCAGCCGGCGGCGCGCAGTGCCCCGGCCGCCGACGTCTCATTCCCACGACACGATGGAGCGCCCCATCCGGGCGCGGGAGGCACTGACATGACTGACACCGTGAGAACCGAGCCCGACTCGGGCGCCGGCAGGACCGCGTCGCCGGAGTTCTCGAGCATCGACCTCGACGTGCAGGGCATGACCTGCGCCTCCTGCGCCGCGCGCATCCAGAAGAAACTCAACAAGGTCGACGGCGTCCAGGCCGCGGTGAACTATGCGACGAACAAGGCGCACGTGCTGGCCCCCTACGGCACCAGCACGGAGTCACTCATCGAGGTGGTCCGCGCCGCCGGCTACGACGCCAGCCTGCCCGATCCCGCCGAGGACACCGAGGCCAGGGCCCGCGAGCACGCGGACCGGATCAGGCGCCGCCTCGTCTTCTCGGCCTGCATCGCCGTGCCGGTCATCCTCGTGTCGATGATCACCCCCCTGCAGTTCCCCGGGTGGCAGTGGGCGAGTCTCGTGCTCACCACCCCCGTACTGTTCTGGGGAGGCTGGAGCTTCCACCACTCCGCGTGGGTCAACCTCAGGCACGGCGCCTTCACGATGGACACGCTCATCTCCGTCGGCACGCTGGCCGCCTACTTCTGGAGTGCCTACTGCCTGCTCTTCGGCAATGCCGGAATGATCGGCATGAAGCACCCCTTCAGCCTTCACCTGATGCGCGCCGACAACCTCGACGCCGTCTACTTCGAGGCGGCCTGCGGCACCATCACCTTCATCCTCCTGGGCCGTTGGATCGAGGCCCGTTCCAAGTCCGAGGCCGGCTCGGCCCTGCGTGAGCTGCTCAAGATGGGGGCCAAACTCGTCCACGTCCTCGACGACGACGGGACCGAGACCACCAAGCCGATCGAGACCCTCACGGTGGGCCGGCGTTTCGTCGTCCGCCCCGGCGAGAAGGTCGCCTCGGACGGCGAGGTCGTCGAGGGCAATTCGGCCATCGACGCCCACGTCATCACGGGCGAGTCCGTTCCCGTCGAGGTCGGCCCGGGCGACCGGGTCGTCGGCGCCACGCTCAACACCACGGGCCGCATCGTCGTGCGGGCCACGGCCGTGGGCGCCGACACCCAGCTGGCCCAGATCGCCCACCTCGTCGAACAGGCCCAGACCGGCAAGTCCAATGCCCAACGCCTGGCCGACCGGATCGCCTCCGTGTTCGTGCCGGTCGTCATCGGTATCGCCCTCGTCACCCTGCTCGGCTGGCTCATCGCAGGCGCAGGCGCCAGTTTCGCCATCACCGCGGGCGTCTCGGTGCTCATCATCAGCTGTCCCTGCGCCCTCGGCCTGGCCACCCCGACCGCCCTGCTCGCAGGCACCGGGCGCGGCGCCCAGCTCGGTGTCGTCATCCGCGGCCCCGAGGCCCTGGAACAGGCGCGGACCATCGACACGGTCGTCATGGACAAGACCGGCACCCTCACCAGGGGCGAGATGAGCGTTCAGCGGGTCGTGCCGGCCGACGGCGAGGACGACGCCACCGTCCTCGCCAACGCCGCGGCGCTCGAGGCCGGCTCGGAGCACCCGATCGCCGAGGCCATCGTCGCCAGGGCCGCGGAGCAGGGAGCCGTGCCACCGGCCGACGGCTTCCGCATCATCCCGGGCCGCGGCGTACAGGCCGATCTCGAGGGCAGGACGGCCTTCGCGGGCAACACGGCCCTCATGGAGGAGCAGGCCCTGCCGATCCCCGGCCCGCTCACCGAGGCCGCCGACACCGCCTCAGCTCAGGGGGCGACGGTCGTCTTCGTCGCCTGGTCGGGCGCCGTCCGCGGGGTCATCGCCGTCTCCGACGAGGTCGCCGACAACTCGGCGCGAGCCGTCGAGCGCCTCCACGCGCTGGGCCTGCGCACGGTCATGCTGACCGGCGACAACGAGCGGGCGGCCGGCCACGTGGCCTCCCAGGTGGGCATCGATGAGGTGCACGCCCAGGTGCTGCCCGAGCAGAAGCTGTCCGTCATCACCGACCTGCGCGAGAAGGGCCACCGGGTCGCCATGATCGGTGACGGCGTGAACGACGCCGCCGCCCTGGCCGCCGCCGAGCTCGGCATCGCCATGGGCACCGGCACCGACGCTGCCATCGCGGCCAGTGACCTGACGCTCATGCGCCACGACCTCATGCTCGCCGTCGACGCCATCGACCTCTCGCGCGCCACGCTGCGCACCATCCACGGCAACCTGTTCTGGGCCTTCTTCTACAACGTGTGCGCCATCCCGATCGCCGCGGCAGGCCTGCTCAACCCGATGATCGCCGGTGCCGCCATGGCGTTCAGCTCGGTCTTCGTCGTGACGAACAGCCTGCGCCTGCGCGGCTTCCGGCCGACGCGCTGAGCCTCGGGACGGACGCGGGCCGGGCCCCAGCGGTCTGCCGCTGGCACAATGGCGCCGTGGACTCCGAACCCGTGGTGTTGATCGTCGAGGACGACAAACAGGCCGGCCGGCTGCTCGGCGACATTTTCGCCGAGCAGGGCTGGCGCGTCGTCGCGGCACGCACCGGGCCCGACGGCATCCGTATGGCCCACGCCGAGCACCCCGACCTGGTGCTCCTCGACCTCATGCTGCCCTTCAAGAGCGGAGACGAGGTCCTCGCCGCGATCCGCGCCGAGTCACAGGTGCCCGTCATCGTCGTCTCCGCCCGCGAGACCACCCGGACCAAGATCGACCTGCTGCACATGGGCGCCGACGACTACGTCACCAAGCCCTTCGACGTCGACGAGGTCGTCGCCCGAGCCGAGGCTGCGCTGCGCCGCGCCGGCAGCGCGGGGACGGTCGGGGTCGTCCACGAGGCCGCCGGCCTGCTGCTCGACGAAACCGAGCGGCGGGCCACCGCCGGCGGCCACGAACTCGCCCTCACGAGCACCGAGTTCGGCCTGCTCACCGCACTCATCCGTGCCCCGCGCCTGGTCCTGTCCAAACCCCAGCTCTACGCCGAGGTGTGGGGAGCCGAGGCCGGATACGACGAGCGCACCGTCAACACGCACATGTCGAATCTGCGTCGCAAGATCCGCGAGGCCAGCGGAGACGACCCGATTCGCACCGTCTGGGGCATCGGCTACACGCTGCGCCCGGCCTGAACTCGTCGTTTCTTGAGGAATTCTTGACCCGTCTCTTCACATTTTCTTGAGATCCGCCCATGAGGATCGTCCCATCAGTCAGACAGCGGGGCGCGTCCCCGGGACAGGAGTGGGCGATGGAGACCATCATCCGCACACAGGGCCTCACCAAGGCGTATGGGCGACTCAGAGCCCTCGACGAGGTGTCGATCGAGGTGCAGCCGGGACAGATCTACGGTCTGGTCGGCCAGAACGGGGCCGGGAAGACGACGCTCATCCGGCTGCTCACGGGACTGGCCAGGCCCACGAGCGGCAGCATCGAACTGTTCGGCCACGCCACGGGACTGAACGAGCAGCGGCACAGAATCGGTGCCCTCATCGACGCCCCTGCCCTCAGCCTCGACCTCACCGCCCGCCAGAACCTGGAGGCCCTGCGCATCCAGCGCGGGCTGGCAGGCCGGCACTGGGTGGACGAGGCCCTCGACCTCGTCGGCCTCGCCGACACCGGGAAGAAGAACGCGCGCGCCTTCTCCCTCGGCATGCGTCAGCGGCTCGGTCTCGCCGCCGCCTTCCTCGGCAATCCCGAGCTGCTCATCCTCGACGAACCCGTCAACGGCCTCGACCCCACCTGGATGGTCACGATCCGCCGGGAGCTCGTCCGCCGCACCCACGAGGAGGGCGCGACGATCCTCGTCTCCTCGCACCTGCTCGCCGAACTCGACCTGTTCGCCAGCTGGTACGGCTTCATCCACCACGGCCGACTGGCCCAGCAGATCAGTGCCGAGCAACTGCACGCACGGTGCGAGCGGGGCCTGCGGATCGCCGTCGACGACCCGGCCCGGGCGGTCACCGTCCTGGAGGAGTCCCTCGGCATCAGGCGCTACACCGTCACCGGAAACGAGATCGTCCTGACCGAGCGCCTGGACGAGGCCGCCGCCATCAACGCCGGGCTCGTGGCCGCCGGCATCGCCGTCAGTGCCCTGGAGGCCCGCTCGATGAGCCTCGAGGACTACTTCACCGAGATCGTGAAAGGAGCCTGAGATGTTCGTCAACATCATGCGCGCCGACCTCTACCGCTTCACCCGCTCACGCTTCGCGAAGACCATCATCCCGTCATTCGCGCTCGTCATCGGCTTTCTCTGTCTCTTCATCCAGGGTGAGGGGGTCTTCTCCTTCGGCGGCGCTGTCGGCCAGAAGGATGGCGTGGCCCTCATCGACGGCTTCGTCGGTTTCGCCTACGCCGACCCCGACAACCCGCAGTTCTGGGAGCTGGTCTACTCGGCGTCGTGCTTCGGCATCATCGCCCTGTTCGCCATGATGATCACGATGACGACGATCACCACTGCCGACGACCGCTCCGGCATCACGAAGCTCGCCGTTGCGGCCGGCCAGTCGCAGGTGAAGCTGTTCTGCTCCAAGCTCGTCGTCGGTCTCCTCGTCACGGGCGTGCTGTGGTTCGCGCACAACGGCCTCACCATGGGGCTGGTGCTCGTCGGCGAGCACCAGTCACTCACCGGCGCCCAGGTGCGCACCTGGCTCGGTTTCGTCACGGTGCAGTTCTGCGTGTACACGGTGGTCATGCTCCTGGGCGCCACGGCGGCCCTCCTCACGTCCAGCCGTATCGTCTCGCTCATCCTGCTGGTCGTCCTCGTCATGGCCCATCCGATCGCCATGTCGTTCGGCGGCGATGAGCCGGGCAGGGTCTTCGAATTCGTCACCTCGATCAACCCGGTGCGCCACGTCTACCAGATCTCCCGGTACTGGGCCGAGCCCGAACTGCTCACCCAGGCGTGGATCCTCGTCGGTGTCGGGATCCCGCTGCTCCTGGCGGCCTGCGTGGCGCGGCTGCGCAACCGCGAGCTGAGCTGACAGGATCGAGGCATGATCGGATGGATCGCGGCGGGCGTGCTGGCGCTCGCCGCGATCCTGCTCGCGCAACGCCCCCGGCGCCTGCGCGCCCGCATCGGGGAGCTGCGAGCCCAGGTCGCCGATCGCAGGTCTACAGGGGCGCAGGCGCCCCTGGTGGTGGACACCCGAGACGACGAGCTGGAGGCCCTGGCCGCCGAGATCGACCTGGCCTGGCGGGACGGGCAGGAACGCCTGGCCGCGGCCGAGCGGCGCGAGGAGCGGCTGCGCCGCGAGATCGCCAACATCTCGCACGACCTGAAGACCCCGATGATCGCCGTGAAGGGCTATCTGCAGCTGGTCGAACGGGACGGTCCCCACGCCGTCCCCGGCCGGCTGGATGTGGTGCTGGCAAGGGTGGATGATCTGTCCCGGCTCGTCGACGACTTCTTCGAGCTGAGCGTCCTGGACTCGGCCGATCACACGCTCCGCCTGGAGAGGGCCGATGCGACGGACCTCGTCTCCCAGGCCCTGCTCGGCTTCCAGACGCACTTCGCTGCGGGCGGCGCCGAACCAGTCGTCACCCTGCCGCCCACGTCGCTGCCGGTGCGCGTCGACGTCACGGCGTTCACCAGGGTCATCACCAACCTCGTCTCGAACGCCCTCGTCCACGGCGGGGGAGCCCTGCGCGTCGAACTGTCCCGGGACGCCGACACGGCCGTGCTCGTCGTGGCGAACCCGGCGGCGGGAATCGACGAGACCGACGTGCGGCACCTGTTCGAGCGCTCCTGGCGCGCCGACCCGGCGCGCAGCGGCCCGCACGCGGGACTCGGGCTGTCCATCGTCGCCGAACTCGTGGACAGGATGGGCGGCACGGTCCACGCAGCCCTTGACGACAAGGACATCGTCCTCACCGTGAGGCTGCCGCTCGCCGAGTGAACCGAAGTCGTCGGGGCGGCTGAGGGCCGCACTGAGCCGACCGGTAGTCTCGGCGCAGTGCGGTTGCCCGCCGGGCGCCTGACGATGATGACCAACACTCCACGAGTCCCGCACGCGAAGGGCCTGACCATGAGCATGAGCCATGACAAGAAGATCACCTACCCGATCACGGGTGAGTGGTGGGGCGACCCCGACGCCGAGCCCGTGCCCACGCCCGCTCCGGACGAGAACGGCGAGATCCACTACCAGCCCTACTCCGTGACGGTTCCCTGGGAGGAGGCATGGCGGCTCAACAAGAGCGTGCTCCTGTCCGACGCTCGCGCCGTCGAGGCGGGCCAGGGCATCGGCGACTCCGACGAGAGCAATTGGCTGACCTATGGGGTCACCTTCGTCTGCCAGTTCGTGGGCGCGCTGTCACTGGCGTGCAGCATGCTCACCGACCTCGGCACGCGGATGCGGGCCGCCGTCGACTCCGGCGAGCCCGTGCTCGTGCCGGACTGGCTGGCCGAACGCGGTGCCGGTCTGGCCCCCGAGGATCTTCCCCAGCTCGTGGCCACGACACTGGGACAGCGGCTCGTCACCGAGTCCGAGCAGCAGGCCGAGGTCGCCGCCCGCGCCTACGCCATGCTCGTCGTCCGTGCCGCCCTCGCCGGCGACCGCCACGAGTTCTGCGAGCTCGTCAACGAGCAGGCCGAACCCGAATGGCTCGTCCCCGGCCTGCAGGACGTCTGTATCACCATCGCCGTCTCATGCGCCGGCATCGGCTGGGGCGCCGAACTCGCCCCGTCACGTGTCATCGAGATGACCGAGTACAGCTGGGCCGGGGAACTGGCTGCGGGCCTGCTGCGGCGATGAACCGACCGGACTCATCTTCACAGAAAATCCACTGACAGCACATAGCTTGTTCTCGCGTTTGAGAGTGATTATCTTCTCCATGGATCGAGGGCAGGCCCTCGGGTCGGCCACTCAATCCATATGGGGTGCGATTCCCCCTCCTGTGGATCGAGGGGAATCGGAATCCGCGCACTGCGCGGAACGCTGCTCCGCCGAGATGGGCTTGGGGGTTGCCTAGATCTCGGAGCCGGAGCGGTGATGGTGGGCTCGGCGACGTCGGATGCGCCGAGCCCACCGCTCTGTTACGGGCCCTTGCCGCGGCTCAGTGCACGTCGACGAGGTCACAGACGAACACGAGCGTCTCGTTCGGTTTGATGACGCCACCGACCCCGCGTGCGCCATAGCCCATGTGCGGGGGAATGACGAGCTGGCGCCTGCCGCCGACCCTCATGCCCTGGACACCCCTGTCCCAGCCGGTGATGACCTGACCGGCGCCGAGCCGAAAGGTCAGCGGTTGCCCGCGGTCGTAGCTCGAATCGAACTCCTCGCCGGTGCTCAGCGCGACGCCCACGTAGTGCACGTCGACGAGTGAGCCTGCTGTTGCCTCGGTGCCATCGCCCGTGGCCAGGTCCTCGACCATGAGGCTGGTGGGGGCGGCGGACGGTAGGGTGACGTCGGGTTTGGTGGGATTGGTCATGGGCTCAGCCTAAATGGGCAGACCAAGCCCGCCTGGACGCGGTGCACCGGGTTCAGCGGCCCTCGACGATCACGTCGGCGTTCTTCGCGCTCTCGCGGATCACGCGCGCGTTCTCCTCATCGGGGCCGTTCGCCCACGCAGCAGCCGCGTCCGGCGACTTGCCGGTGGCGATGTGACGGGCGACCAGTCGTTCCAACCGGACGGCGGCATCCAGTGACACGAACCAGCTCTCGTCGAGGTGGGCACGGATGCGCGCCCACGGCTCGGTGTCGAGCAGAAGATAGTTGCCCTCGAGGATGACGAGCGGCACGCTTGCCGGCACCTCGATCGCTCCAGTGACGCCGTTGTGCAGTTCGCGGCGGTACTCCGGAGCCCAGACGGTCGGCTCATCCGCCGCTTTCAGGCGTCTCACCAGAGCCAGGAAACCCCAGGCGTCCATCGTGTCGGGAGCACCCTTGCGCTCGGCCAGCCCCAGCCGCTCCAACTGCTGCTGGGCCAAGTGGAAACCGTCCATCGGGACGACGACGGCCGCCCCGCCCAGGAAGTCCTGGAGCGAGGCGGCCAGCGTCGACTTGCCAGACCCGGGTTCCCCGGCGATGCCGAGGAGACGTCGTCCGTCACGGGCCAGACCGGCTGCCCGCGCCGGGGCGTCCCCGGCCGGGACCGTCGCCGGGACGGAAGAGCCGGTCAGTCCTCCCACTTGACCACGAGGTCCGGGTCGGTCACGTCGATGTACGGGGACCCGAAGTACCAGCCCGTTTCCACCCCGAAGAGGGTCTTGTGCACGCTGCACTCGCCGTGCTGACCGTCCTTGCTGCAGCCGACCGTGGTGTCGATGGTGCCGAGGTCGGCGTAGGACGCCGAGAGGATGGTCGGTCCCTTGAGGCCGAGAGAGGGGGACACCGACTGCAGCTTGGCGGCCTCCGCGGCGTTCTGCGAACGCTTGACGGTGCCCTCGTCGAGGGTCTCGCCGGTCTCCCAGGTGGCCGGGAGCGGTTCTCCGCAGCCGGAGTCGAGCCGGTTGGAGGCCAGGCACTCGGTGGCCGCGGCGACGACCTTCTCGCGGAACATCTGCTTGCCTGCCTCGGAGACCGCGACATCAGGGATGTCGAGAATGAGTTCTTCGGGGCTGTAGGCCTCGATCTCGCCGTCCTCGATCGTCAGGTACTTGTTGTCGGTGGTGACGTTGTAGCTCCCGGGGAAGACGTACGGCGAATCGCTGTCCGGCGTGACCCCGTTGACCTGGATCTCAACATCCTCGAGCAGGCTCAGCGGCAGGGTGGAGGGCGCCTCCACGACGGGATCGTTGTTGCTGTAGAAGGAAACCACGAGCGAGGTTCGGGTGGCCGTGTCGTCGATGGTGTAGCTGACGGGGACCAGGTACTCGATGTCGGAGCCGGTGACCTGCTGTGCGTCCTCGACGGCGATGTCCGTGATCGGTGCACGCTCGTTGGAATCCTTGAGCACGTCGTTGGTGAGCAGGGACGTGTCGCTCAGCGAGTCGGAAAGGTACCCCTTGGCCTTGTTGGCGTCGCCCTCGGAGATGGCGGTGATGTAGCCCTGGACGGCCTGCTTGGCCTTCCGTTCCTTCGAACCGCCCCGGAGGAGGGCGAAGGCCAGCACGCTGGCGATGATCAGCGCAAGGACGATCGCGCCGATGATGATGACCAGTTTCTTGGAGTTCGACTTGGGCGGGGAACCCGCGGGGCCGGCCGGTGCACCCGCGTACGCGGTCTGCCCCGGGTAGGCGTTGGGCTGCCCAGGGTAGGCGTTGGGCTGGCCCGGCCAGGCGCCCTGCTGGGGCTGCTGTGCCGGGTTGGGCTGCGTGGGGCCCTGGGCGGTGAAGGCGGTGGGCTGCGGCTGCGTCGCCGGCTGCCCGTATCCCTGCTGGGGCCGGTATCCCTGTTGCGGCTGCTGCTGCCACGGCGCGTTCGGATTCGGGGCGCCCTGGTTTCCCATGGGGTTCTGGCTCGGGGCGCCCTGGCCGGGTTGCCAGCCGCTGTTCGGCTGGGAGGGCTGGTTCGCCCAGTTGTTCTGCCCGGCGCCGCCTGCGCCCGGCTGCTGAGGTGTGCTCATAGGGGGTTGGTCCTCTCCTGTGGGATAGCCATTCTAGGAGAATGCGCCGTCCGGAACGCGGTGTCCACGATGGGATCCCCTGGTTCTGGCCATGCCATGAATAGGGTGTTCATGGGTGATGACCCCTACTATGCCCTGATTGTCTCGCGCTGAACAGGCCGCCGACGGCGCTGATCGGCCGCATGCGTCGGCGCCGCACGTCCCCGGCATCTCAGAGGGCCGGCCATGAAGCCCGCCCTCGGTGAGCCGGGTCGGTGCTGGTGGGGTCAGGCGTTCCAGGCGACCGCGAGGTCGGGGTCGGTCAGGTCGATGGACGGGGAACCGAAGAAGCGCCACCTGCCGTGACTGGTGATCTCACGATTGGTCCAGGTGTCGCCCACGCGGCAGGTGACGGTGATGTCGACGCGGCCGAGGTCGATGAAGGGAGCCCAGAGGGCGTTCGGTTCGAAGGGTTTGAAGCGGGGGGTCACCGTTTCGAGCAGGACCGCCTGGCTGGAGTCCTGCCTGCGGTGGACGGAATCCTCCCGGATCTCCTCGCACTCCGAGAGGCCCTCCGGGTACCGGGGCACGTCGATGCCGCAGCCGGCGTCGAGTCTGGTGGAGGCCAGGCACTCCTGGGCTGCGGCGACGACTTTTTCGCGGAACATGCGCACGCCGGCCTCGGAGGCCACCACCTCGTTCTCCGTGCCGAGGGAATCGTAGAAGTACTCGGTCGGGTCGATGGCGGCGATGGGCTCTCCGGTGACGTCGAGGTACTCGTTGTTGGACGCCAGCTCGTAGGTGCCGGGGAAGACGGTCGGCGAGCTGGTGGCGGGGATGGCGCCGTTGACCGTGATACCGACGTCGGGGGACCCGTGCAGCGACAGCTCGGAGGCGTTGAAGATGGTCGGATCATCGGAGCGACTCACGCTCAACAGGGCGGAGACCTCCACGCCACCGACGCGGTAGCCGACACGCACCCACTGGTGGGTGACGATACGTCTGTCCCTGGTCACCTCGCCGACGGTGATGTCGGTCATCGGGGCGAGCTCGTTCGAGACCCGGAGCACCTCGTCGGTGAGCAGGGAGTCGTCGTCGACCTCCAGGTAGCCGCGGGCCGTCTCGGCGTCCCCCTCGGCGATGGCGGTGAGATAGGTCCGGGCGGCCTCCTGGGCGGCCCGTTCCGCGGTCCGCAGGGCGGAGCGGTCCGCGACGATTGCTGCCGTCATGGCGCCGATGAGCAGGGTGAGGACGAGCGCGCCGATGGCGATGAGTTGCGCGGGCTGCGGCGTGCCGGCCGGGCCCGCCGGGGCGGGTACCCCGGTGTGCGGGGTCTGTCCCGGCCGCCAGCCGTCGGAGGGCCGGGCCGGTCGGCTCGCCCAGTCGTGGGCCGCTCCGGCGCCGTCTGCGCCGGACTGCCGGGGTGCGCTCATGGTGGGGTCCTCTCCTGCGGGCCATCATGGCAGGGACAGGGCCGCCTCGCCAGAGCGGACTGCGTCGGAACAGGGGGTGTGCCCCAGGTGGTCGCGGCGGCCCGTGTCGGTGTGGCGGGTCATCTGTCCCAGACGACCGCGAGATCGGGGTCGGTCAGGTCGATGGACGGGGAACCGAAGAAGAGGCCCCGGATCTGGCTGTAGTCGGCGATCTCGCGGCTGCTCCAGGTGTCGCCGGTGCGGCAACTGACGGTGACGGTGAAGCGGCCGAGCTCGGTGAACAGGACCTTGATGATGGTCGGCTCCCAATGGTCGGGTTCGGGGGTCACCGTTTCGAGCCGGGCTGCCTGGCCGGCGTCCAGGTGGCGTTGGACGGAGTCCTCACCGATCTCCTCACATTCGGGTACCGAGTCGGGGTACTGGGGTATCGCGTGGATTCCGCAGCCGGGGTCGAGCCTGGTGGAGGCCAGGCATTCGGTGGCCTCGGCGACGACCTTGCCGCGGAACATCTGGATGCCGGCCTCGGAGACGACCAGCTCGTTCTCCACAGAGGGGCCGTAGGGCGCGATGCTCGTGTCCGTGGCCGCGATGGGCTCGCCGGCGATCTCGAGGTACTCGTTGCTGGCCTCCAGCAGATAGCTGCCGGGGAAGACGTTCGGTTCATCGGTGGCGGGGATGGCGCCATTGACCGTGAAGTCGACGTCGGTGAACTCGGCCAGCCACAACCAGGACACGCTGGTGATGACCAGGCCACCGGCGGTCTCCACTCGCATGACGGTGGAGACCTCCTCCCCGAGGGTGTAGGCGACCTGCACGTCGTAGACGCCGTCTTCGAGCCAGTTCTTGGTGGCGCGGCCGACGGTGATGTCGGTCATGGGGGCGCGCGCACGGGATTCCTCGAGTACCTCGTCGGTGAGCAGGGAGTCGTCGTCGACCTCGCCCAGATAGCCGCGGGCCGTTTCGGCGTCTCCCTCGGCGACGGCGGTGAGATAGGCCCCGACCGTCTCCCTGGCCGCCTGCCCGTCCCGGTGCCCGATGGCGGCCCGGTGCCAGATGGCGGTCGCCAGCGCGACACCGATGACCAGGGACAGGAGGACGGTAGCGACGACGGCCGTGCGCTTCGTGGTGTTCGGGGTGGTGTGCGGTCTCATGGCGGTACTCAGCCCTCCCAGGCGAGCGCGAGGTCGGGGTCGGTCAGGTCGATGGACGGGGCGCTGAAACGAGTGGCCTCGGTGGGGCCGTACAACTGCTGCTCGGTCCAGGTGTCGCCCGTGCGGCAGGTGGCGGTGGGCGTGAAGTAGCCGAGATCGGTGGGGCCGGCCGTGATGGTCATCGGGGCCCCGGCCTTGAGCTTGGGCGTGAACGACTCCAGTTTGGCTGCCTCCTCGGGTTCCTGCCGACGGTGGACGGAGTCCTCACGGACCTCCTCGCACCGTGGATTGTTGTTCGGGTACTGGGGCACTTTGGTGCCGCAGCCGGGGCTGAGTTTGGTGGAGGCCAGGCATTCCCGGGCGGCGGCGATGACTTTGTCGCGGAACATCTGCACGCCGGCCTCGGAGACGGCCAACTCATTGCCGGCGGCAGCGGCGGAGTAACTGTGCTCGGACGGGTCGGTGGCGGCGATGGGGTCGCCGGTGATCTCGAGGTACTCGTTGCTCGCCGCGATCTTGTAGTTGCCGGGGAAGACGGCCGGTCTGTTCGTGTCGGGGATGACGCCGTTGACCGTGACGTCGATGTCGCCGAACCCGGTCAGCCACAGCGAGGAGAGGCTGGCGACACCGGCGCTCTTGACCGCGGTGGACGAGTTCTGGCGGGGGAGGGACACATCCATGATGGTCGAGACCGTCTCGTCTCCGATCCGGTAGGAGACCCGCACCTGGTAGTCCGTGCTGATGTAGCGCGAGTGCCTCACCCTGCCGACGGAGATGTCGGTCATCGGGGCGAGCTCGTTCGAGACGCGGAGCACCTCGCCGGTGAGCAGGGAGTCGTCGTCGACCTCGCTCAGGTAGCCGCGCGCCTTCTCGGCGTCCCCCTCGGCGACCGCGGTGAGGTACTCCCTGACGATCCGCCTGGCGCGGCCCTCGTTCGAGTTCACGGCGGTGCTCAGCGTGACGGCGGCGATGAGCATGGCCAGGAGGACCGCGGCGACGATGACGACCGTCGCCCTCGATCCGCCGGTGGACGCCACGGCGAGAGCCGGGCGCCCCGCCCGCCCGGTGACGGCGCCCTGCACGGACGCAGGTGCTGCGGCCGTGGGTTCGTGGCCCGGGCCGGCCGCCGCTGGGCTCGGCCACCAGCCGTCGGCGGGCCTGGCCGGCCGGCTCGCCCAGTCGGCCGGCTGCCCGGCGTCGCCGTCGCCGGGGTGCTGGGGTGTGCTCATGGGCGTGCTCCTCTCCGCGGCACCATCATCCCAGGCGCGCGGTCGCCGGCCGGGCGTGTCATGAACCGTGCGGGCGGCGCCCGGGTCGCACGTGGGCCGTGCCGGCGTGCTCAGCGGCCCCAGACGACCGCGAGGTCCGGGTCGGTCAGGTCGATGGAGGCGGTGCCGAAATAGGTGGCCTCATAGCTGTACAGTCGCTGTTCGGTCCAGGTGTCGCCCTGGCGGCAGGTGGCGGTGACCTCGATGTCGCCGAGTTGGGTGGAAACGGCCTCGAGGGTTGTCGGCGGACCGAGCCTGTGGACGGGCGTGACATTTTGCAGCTTGGCGGCCTCCTCGGGCTCCTGCCAGCGGTGGACCGAGTCCTCGCGGACCTCTTCGCATCGTAACTCTCTGTCCGGGCGTTGCGGCACCCAGGTGCCGCAGCCGGGACTGAGCCTGGTGGAGGCCAGGCATTCGGTGGCCTCGGCGACGACCTTCTCGCGGAACATCTGCACGCCGGCCTCGGAGACGCCCACGGTGTTCTTCTCGCGCCGCCCGTCGGGACCCGTGTCGAAGGGGGAATAGGCGTTCCCGGCCGGGTCGAGGGCCGCGATGGGGTCGCCGGTGATCTCGAGGTACTCGTTGCTCACCGCCAACTCATAGGTGCCGGGGAAGACGTCGGGATAGTCCGTGTCGGGAGTGACGCCATTGACCGTGAAGTCGACGTCTTCGAACAAACTCAGTGACAGTCTTGTGTGGTCCGTGATGGTCACGATTTTCTTGCTGGGCAGGAGTGACCTCCTGCTGGTGATGAACACCGTCATGGTGGTCGAGACGGATTCGTCCCCGATGTCATAGGAGGCCTGCACCAGGTAGTCGTTGGCGTGTTCGCTGCTCGCTGTGACACTGCCGACGGTGATGTTCGTCATCGGGGCGAGCTCGTTCGAGACGCGGAGCACCTCGTCGGTGAGCAGGGACTCGTCAGCGGAGGAGTAGGACAGGAAGCCCTTGGCCTTGTCGGCGTCTCCCTCGGCGACCGCGGTGAGGTACTCCTCGACGATCTTCCTGGACAGGTCCTCGTCGGAGCCACCCAGGGCGGTGCGCGTCAGGGCGGCGCCGATGATCAGCGCCAGCACGACCGCGCCGATGATGATGACTGCCCGGGTCCTCCTTGGTCGAGTGGTGCGACCCGTCGGAGCGGGCGTGCCGCCCGGCGTGGGCCAGGCCCCCGCATAGGGGCCCTGGCCGGGCCACGCGTTCTGGGGGGCCTGGCCGGGCCACGCGTTCTGGGGGGCCTGGCCGCCCATCGGGAACGGGCCCGGTGCGCCGTGGACCGGTGGCTGGGGTGTGCTCATGGAATGATCCTTCCTGGTCGGGGCGAGCCGGACGAACGGGCCGGCCCGGACAGGGCGTGCCGGCGGGTCAGGTGGTCCACATGATCTTCCGGTCCGGATCGGTCAGGTCGAGGGACGGGGAACCGAACCGGGTGCCCGGGTCGTACCGGTCCATTTCACGTTCGCTCCAGGTGTCGCCCTGGCGGCAGGTGGCGGTGAGCCTGATGCGGCCGAGCTGGTCACCATCTGCCCTGATGACGGTCGGTGACCCGATCTTGGGTTCGGGTGTCACCGAGTGCAGCCTGGCGGCCTCCTCGGGCTCCTGCCAGCGGTGGACCGAGCCCTCCCTGACCTCGGCGCACTTGAAGTAGAGGGCCGGGTCCGGGTGCTGGGGCATCACGGCGCCGCAGCCCGGGTCGAGCCTGGTGGAGGCCAGGCACCTCTCGGCCTCGGCGACGACCTTGTCGCGGAACAGTTCCACGCCTGCTTCGGAGACGGCCAGATGGCTCTCCTTCGACGGGGTGTAGTCCTCCTTGGCGACGTCGGTTGCCGCGACGTCGCCGCGGACGATCTCGAGGTACTCGCTGGCGGGCGCCACCGTGTAGCTGCCGGGGAAGACGGCCGGGGCGTTGCTGCGCGCGGTGACGCCGTTGACCGTGACCTCGGCACCCCTGTACTGGTCCAGCCTCAGACGCGTGAGGCTGATGACCACGGGATCGTCGGGGGAGCTGATGACCTGCACCTCGACGGTGGTGGACACCGTGTCCTCGCCGACGGTGTAGGAGACCGGCACGTGATAGGTGGCCGATCGGTCCTGATCCTTGGTGGCCTCGCCGACGTCGATGCCGCTCATCGGCGCGCGTTCCTTCGAGGCCCGGAGCACCTCGTCGGTGAGCAGGGAGTCGTCCCCGGAATAGTTGCGAGAGGTGTCCAGATGGCTGCGGGCCCGGTCCGCGTCCCCCTCGGCGACGGCGGTCAGGTAGTCCTCGACGACCTCCCGGGCCTTCCCCAGCGTCCCGCGGTCGCGCACCCAGCTGGTCACGATGCCGGCGGCGACCATCGCGAGGGCGAGGGCGATGACGATGCCGACGATGAGCCGCTGGTTCACGGGACGTCGCCCGGCGGGTTTCGGGGCGGCGGGCAGGCCGGTGCCCGGCGGCTGGGGTGCGCTCACGAGGTCGATCTCCTTCCATGGAGACGGGTCGTCCGGGGTGACCGGTCTGGGGTGATGTTCCGAACCTACCGGTCTTGGTGGTCCCCGGTCATGGGGATTGGGACATTTCGAGGCGAGGGTCCTGGCCGTTGTGGTGAGACGGCCGGGCTCCGGCCGGTCGTGGGCGCCGGGTCGATGGACGGGGCTCGGGCCGGTCGGTGCCGGGTGCAAGAATCGCTGCATGCCCGGATACGCAGTGCTCGACCTCGAGACGACCGGATTCTCGCCGAGAATGGGCGACCGGATCGTCGAGATAGGCGTCGTGCTGCTCGACGAGCAGGGCCGCAGGCAGGGGGAGTGGGGCACGCTCATCCAACCGGGCCGCGATGTGGGGGCCACCGCCGTGCACCACATCACCGAACGCGATGTCGCCGCCGCCCCCACCCTGGGACAGGTCACCGGGCGTCTCGTCGACCAGCTGCGCGGCAGGCTCGTCGTCGCGCACAACGCGTCCTTCGACGTGTCCTTCCTCGACTCCGAGCTGCGGCGCGTCGGCACCGAGCTGCCGCCGGAGCGGATGCCCTCGGCCTGCACGATGCGCCTGGGCCGCAGGCTGCTGAGCCCCCGCCCGCCCACCTTCAAGCTCGCCGACTGCTGCCGGGCGGCGGGCGTCAACCTGGAGCACGCCCACTCCGCCCTGGGGGATGCGCGGGCCACCGCGGAACTGTTCGGCGTCTACATGGGCATGGCCGATGCCCTCGATGGCCCCGTGCCCTGGTCACGGGCCCGTGGCCGGGCCGAGGCCTACGCCTGGCCGGCGGGTCTCACCGACCCCGCCGACGCCCCCCTCCTCCTGCGGGCATAGCCTCCCAGTGGGTTCTCCCCCGGCTGGGGAGCGCCGTGTTCACAACAGGTGAAATGACCGGAAGAATCCTCTCCGACAAGGAATTTCTCTGGCTGTTTTGTATGGCTGGGGCCAGACCTAAACAGTTGTCGAGAGGTTCGGGGGGCGGACTCGTCAGCCGGACGCGAACGGTGCGATCCCTGATTTTTGCGTCAGGGTGTCGCAGGGCCTAGCCTGCCTGCCATGGACGCTGAGGTTCTCTCGCGGTGGCAGTTCGGCATCACCACCGTTTACCACTTCCTCTTCGTACCCATCACCATCGGCATCACCTGGCTCATCGCCGGGATGCAGACCGCCTGGATGCGTACGCGAGACGACCAATGGCTGCGCCTGGTGAAGTTCTTCGCCAAGCTCATGCTCATCAATTTCGCCGCCGGTGTCGTCACCGGCATCGTGCAGGAGTTCCAGTTCGGCATGAACTGGTCGGAGTACTCACGGTTCGTCGGCGACATCTTCGGCGCACCCCTGGCGCTCGAGGCCCTGATCGCCTTCTTCATGGAGTCAACCTTCATCGGCCTGTGGATCTTCGGCTGGAACCGGCTGCCCAGGGCGCTGCACCTGGCCTGCATCTACCTCGTCGCCCTCGGCAGCACCGCCTCGGCCGCCTTCATCCTGTCGGCCAACTGCTGGATGCAGAACCCGGTCGGCGCCGTCTACAACGAGGCGGCGGGACGCGCCGAGCTGTCGAGCTTCACCGATGTGCTCACCAATCCCTTCTTCCTCGCCACCTTCCCGCACCAGATCGGCGCCTCACTCATGGTCGCCGGCGCCCTGCTGCTCGGCGTGAGCGGCTGGTGGCTCGCCGCCAAGCGGCGTGAGGCCCTGGCCGACGCAGGCGGGCAGGCCGACGTCGACACGTGGCGCAAGTCCGCCCGCCTGGGCGCCTGGGTGCTGCTGTTCGCCGGCGCCGCCACCCTCGTCTCGGGTGACCTGCAGGCCCAGGTCGAGACCCAGTACCAGCCCATGAAACTGGCCGCGTCCGAGGGACTCATCGAGGCCGAGGAGGGCGCGCCGTTCTCCATCGTCGCCATCATCACCACCGAGGGCGAGGGCGCCGAGACCACCTACCACAAGGTGCTCAGCATCGAGGTGCCCTACGTGCTGTCGGTCCTCGCCCAGCACGACCCGAACGCCACCGTCCAGGGCATCCAGGACCTGCGCCAGCAGTACCTCGACGAGGGCTACCGGGACAACGACGGCGAGGTCAACCAGCTGCAGGAGGCATTCGCCGCCGAACTCAGGGACATGCCGGTCGACCCGGTGCCGAACGTGATGGTGAGCTTCTACAGCTTCCGCCTCATGATCGCCCTCGGCTGCCTGGCCATCGGCATCGGTGCCGTCATGCTGTGGCTCACCCGCGCCGGCCGTGTCCCCGGCGGGGGCCGTCTCTACACCGCCGTCATGGTGTGTCTGCCGTTCCTGCCGCTGTTCGCCAACTCCTTCGGCTGGATCTTCACCGAGATGGGCCGTCAACCCTGGATCGTCTATGGCGTCCTGCCCACCGCCGCCGGCGTCTCACCGGGCAACAGCGCACTCGACGTGCTCCTCACGATGGTCCTGTACACGCTGATCTACGCCGCCGTGGCCGTGGTCGTGCTGAAGCTGTTCATCCGGACGATCAGGGAAGGTCTGCCCGAACTGGTCGCTCCCGCCGCGAGCGACACCGACCGCCCGATGTCCTTCGCGTACTGAGAGGTGACCGACCCATGCTGACCACCATGGTTCCCCTGCAGATCCCGCTCGACGCGGGCCCACTGCAGATCGTCTGGTTCTTCCTGATCGCCCTGCTGTGGACCGGGTTCTTCTTCCTCGAGGGCTTCGACTTCGGTGTCGCCATGCTCTACCCGGTGCTCGGCCGGGACCCCAGGCAGCGCCGCGTCATGATCAACACGATCGGCCCGGTCTGGGACGGCAACGAGGTCTGGCTGCTGACCGCCGGCGGCGCCATGTTCGCGGCCTTCCCCGGCTGGTACTCCACACTGTTCAGCGCCCTGTACCTCCCGCTCTTCCTCGTCCTCGTCGGGCTCATCGCCCGCGGGGTCTCCTTCGAGTACCGCGCCAAGATGCCCGACGACCGATGGCGGAACACTTTCGACACCTGCGCCAGCGCCGGCTCGTTCATCGTCACGCTGGTGCTCGGCATCGGCTTCGCGAACCTCGTCCGCGGCCTGCCCGTCGCCCCCGACACGAGTGCCGCCTTCGGGGCGCCCAATCTGTTCACGGGGGGCTTCTGGAGCCTGTTCAACCCGTTCGGCCTGCTCGGCGGGGTGCTGCTCGTCCTGCTGTTCTGCACCCACGGCGCGGTCTTCCTGGCCCTCAAGACCTACGGTGATGTGCGTGAGCGCGCCATGACGGTGCTGCGGACCCTCGGCCCGATCACCGTGGCGGTCCTCGCCGTCTTCGTGCTCGCCGCCTGCTCCGTCCACGGCGCCGGCGAGAACCCCTACCTCGGCACCCCGGCCGCCGTCGTGATGTGGGCGGGCGGTCTCGGCTCGGTCCTCGCCCTGACGGCAGCGGTGCTGGCCCAGCGCGCCGAGCGCAACGGGCGGGCCTTCTTCTTCACCGGGGTGTCGATCGTGACCTTCTTCGTCATGGTCTTCACCAAGCTCTACGGCACGCTCGGTTTCGTCTCCGAAGACCCGACCAACCCGATCACCATGGTCAACGCGTCGAGCTCGCCGCACACCCTGCGGCTCATGACGATCTTCGCGGTCTGCATCGTGCCGGTCGTCCTGGGCTACCAGATCTGGAGCTACTGGGTCTTCCGCAAGCGCATCAGCAGCCGGGAACTGCCCGAGCACGAGAACGAGCCCAACGAGGTCCCGGCGACGGATTGGACGTGAGTCGCCGGCGGCGGGACCATGCAGGTACGGTCTCACTGGGAGTTGCCCTGCCGACATTATTTTCATGGGTATCATCGTGAAAAATCGTGTGCGAGGGCCCACGGCGGCAGTGCGGAACGACTGGGGGAGGAGACCGGCCGATGCCGAGCCCACTCGACCCGCGCCTGATCAGGCGGGCCAGGGCGACGAGATTCTTCCTCGTCGCGATCGCGCTGGTCGGCGTGGCGACGGCCTTCCTCGTGCTCGCCCAGGCGCGGCTCATCGCAGACGGCGTCGCACACGTCGTCGACACCGGCGACATGGACGGTATCGCGCGCACCGCGGTCCTGCTGCTGGCCGTCTTCGCCGCACGCGCCATCTTGAACTGGGTCTCGCAGCTGTTCGCCCATCGCGCCTGCTCCGCCGTGAAGTCCCAGCTTCGTACCGACGTCATGCGGGCCCGCCTGCAGCAACCCAACGACGCGTCGGCGCCCTCCGGCACGCTCATCACGCTCGTCACGCAGGGGCTTGACGCCCTCGACGGCTACTACTCGAAATATCTGCCGCAACTCATGATGGCCGCCAGCGTGCCGCTCATCATCGGCGTCGCGATCCTCACCCAGGACCTGCGCTCGGCAGTCATGATCGCCGTGACGATCCCCCTCATCCCGGTCTTCATGGCGCTCATCGGCATCGCAACCGCCAAGCAGGTCGACCGGCGTTTCACCCAGCAGACCCGCCTGTCGAACCACTTCGCCGACCTCGTGGCCGGCCTGCCCACCCTGCAGGTCTTCGGTCGCGCCCGCGCCCAGCTCGAGGGCCTGCGCCGCACCGAACGCGCCCACCGCACCGAGACGATGCGGACCCTGCGCCTGGCGTTCCTGTCGTCCTTCGTCCTCGAACTGCTCAGCACCCTGTCCGTGGCGCTCGTGGCCGTCTCGATGGGCATGCGCGTCGTCGCCGGCCAGTTCGACCTGCGCACCTCGCTGTTCGTCCTGATCCTGACCCCCGAGGTCTACCTGCCGATCCGTCAGGTCGGTGTCCACTTCCACGACTCCGCCGACGGCACCGCGGCAGCCGCCCAGGCCTTCGAGATCATCGAGCGGGCCGAGGCGAACGCATCCGGCGGCACGGTCCCGGCGCCCGACCCGGCCCGGGCGCCGGTGATCCTCGACGACCTGTCGGTCACCTATCCGGGGGCCGCCGGCCCGGCTCTCGCCCCACTCAGCTGCCGCCTCGACCCCGGCCAGGTGCTCGTCCTCGCCGGGCCCTCCGGCGGCGGGAAATCCACCGCCCTCAACGTTCTCATGGGTTTCCAGCCCGCCACGAGCGGACGCGTCCTCGTCGGCGACGTCGACCTGGCGCGGATCGACCTCGACTCGTGGCGTGCCCGCATCGCCTACGTCTCGCAGGACCCGGCCATGCTCAATGGGACGATCGCCGAGAACATCCGCGCCGGCTTCCCGGCCGCCGACGACCTGCAGCTGCGCGCGGCCCTCGACCGTGCCGGGGGCGAGGCGCTCACCCTCGACCACCGCGTGGCCGATGAGGGCGAGGGGCTCAGCTCGGGGGAGCGCCGCCGTGTCGCCCTCGCCCGGGCCCTGCTGCGCATCGAGCTGGGGGGCGCCGGGCTCCTCGTCCTGGACGAGCCGACCGCCGGCCTCGACCAGGACACCGAGGCCCGCGCCATCGCCGCCGTGCGCTCCAGCGGCGCCTCCGCCATCGTCATCTCGCACCGGCCGGCCATGATGGAGACGGCCGATCAGGTCGTCACCGTCGCCATGCCCCCGGCGCCCACCGAGCCGGCGCCCCGGGCCGAGACCGGGACTGCCGCGGAGCCCGGACCAGTGGACGGTCCCGGGTCCGGCGCGGACGAGGACACCTTCCTTCTCGCCAACGGCGGCCACCCGCACGCCCTGGACCGCAGGCCCCCCGAGAGGAACCGGCTACCCGGCCTCGACCCGTCGCAGTGCCGCGTCGAGACACCGGCCCGGCTCGTCGGGCGCCTGCTCGCGGTGGTACCGGCCGGTTACGCGCGGTTGGCCGGCGCCGCCCTGCTCGCCGTCTGCGCGACCGGGTCGTCCGTCGGTCTGATGGGGGTGGCCGGCTGGCTGCTCAGCCGCGCCGCCGAGCACCCGCCGGTGCTCCACCTGATGGCCGCCGCCGTGCTCGTGCGCTTCTTCGGCATCGGGCGAGGCGCCTTCCGCTACGCCGAGCGCCTGCTCGGCCACGACCTGGCCCTGCGCATGGAGAGCGCCCTTCGCGAGACCATCTTCGCCCGGCTCGCCCGCACCACGCTGCTGGGCCGCCGCCGCGGCGACCTGCTGGTGCGCGTCACCGCCGATGTCGAGGGCGTACTCGACATCGTCGTCCGCGTGCTCGTGCCCTTCCTCGGCTCGGGGCTGGTCGTCGTCGCCGCGAGCGCCGTCATGTGGGCCTTCTCGCCCGCCGCAGCCGTGCTGCTGTTCGTCACGAGCGCCCTCGCCGGCTTCGTCCTGCCCTGGCTGGGCCAGCGGCTGTCCGAGCAGGCCGACCGCGCGGTCATCCCCCTACGAGGGGATCTGGGCGACGAGGTGCGCCAGATGACCCGCTGCGCTCCAGAACTGGTCGCCTACGGAGGCGCCGGGACCGCCCTGGCCCGGCTGCAGGAGATCGACGGCCGGCTGGCCGCCGCCGAGGCCCGCGCGGCCTGGACCCGGGGCCTGGCCGCCGCCGGCCAGATGCTCCTGTGCGGCATCGCCGTCACCGGGGGCCTGCTGATCGGCGGGCGTGCCGTCATGGCCGGGACGCTACTCCGTCGCGAACTCGCCGTCCTCGTCCTGACGCCACTCGCCCTCAACGAGAGCTTCAATGACCTGATCAAGGCGGCGCAGAGCCTCACCCGGGCCCGTACGGCCCTGAGCCGGGTGCTCGCGATCATGACCGCTGAGCCCGTGGGCCGCGGCGACCGGGAGATAGGCGTCGACAACGGCGTGCGCGAACTCGAGCTCGACGGCCTGCAGGTGGGCTGGCCCGACGGGCCGATCGTCACCGAACCCGTCAGCCTGCGCATCGACCCCGGCGAGCGGGTGGCGCTCACCGGACCGTCCGGAGCCGGCAAGACGACCCTGGCCGCCACCGTCATGGGCCTCATCCCCCCGCGCGGTGGCCGGATGAGGGCACCGTCCGGCATCGGCTACCTCGCCCAGGACGCCCACATCTTCGCCACCTCGATCACCGAGAACGTGCGGATCGGGAACAAGGACGCCACCGATGAGCAGGTGCGTGCCGCCCTCGACGCGGCCGGCCTGCGGGCCATGAACCCCGACCGCGAGGTGGGGGAGGCCGGCGCGACCCTCTCCGGCGGTGAGGCTCGCCGGGTGGCGATGGCGCGTCTGCTCGTGAGCCGCGACCGAAACCGGCTGGTCATCCTGGACGAGCCCACCGAGCACCTCGACCACGACACGGCTGAGGCGCTCATGGGTGACGTGTGGGCGGGTGTCGGGGCCGCCGGGGTGCTCGTCATCACCCACGACCCGGGTCTGGTCGAGGCCTGCGACCGGCGGGTCGGGCTCCGCTCGGCGGTGCGGGTCTGAAGGCCGGTGCTGCCGGACCGGTCCTAGCGGGTGGCGGCTGCCAGGGGGATCTCGGCGTCCGGTTCGTGCGTGATGCGGTTGCGCAGGTCCCTGCGGACGACTTCGATCGACCACATCCACACGATGTGGCCGAGAGCCTCGGAGAAGTGCTCCGACCAGGTCTGGCCGCCGTCCACCCAGGGGAAGGGCGAGGGGACGATGCCGGTGAGCGGCATGAGGACGAGGTGCGCGCCGATCCAGACGAGCAGGCCGAACGCCGCGCCCTGCCACAGCTTGATCCTGGGGACGTACTCGGCCGCCACGCAGTAGAAGAGCGCGACGGCGATCGAGAAGGCGAAGTGGACGATGAAGGAGTAGATCGGGAGCGTGTCGTTGAGGTTGAAGGACACGGTCGTATGGGACTGCTCGGGGCTCATGCCGAACCACTGCTCAAGCATGGTCTGGGGAGGGTTGGTGGCGTTACGTTCGGGCGTGCGGGGCGGGAAGGGCACCTCCCAACCGAACTTGACGATGGCCGAGAAGAGGCCGGCTATGGCGCCGACGAGGAGCGCCGTCCCGACGTGGCGTCGCGCGGGCTCGGTGCTGCCGAGGATGCGAGCGGTTCGTTCTGACATGATCGTTCCCCTCAAGGACGGTGATGACCGGATTCAAGGACGGTGATGACCGGATCGGGAGTGAGTCCCTCGGCTGATGGGCCACACTCTGGCACGCAGGGCTCCTGGAGTCCAGGGCCACAGGGGCTCCCGGAGGGGCGGGCGGGTGTCGTAGTCTCGTGTCATGCTTGTTGCCTTTGCGATCAGCCCAGCCGGCGGCGACGACGCCCACGGCTACATCCACGATGCGGTGGCCGCGGCGGTGAAGGTCGTCCGCGAGTCGGGGCTGCCCAACGAGACCAACTCGATGTTCACGAACATCGAGGGCACCTGGGACGAGTGCATGGGGGTCATTCACGACGCCTGCGAGGCGGTGGCAGCGGTGAGTCCGCGTGTCTCGCTCGTCCTCAAGGCCGACATCCACACCGGTTTCACCGGCGAGATGACCGGCAAGCTCGACCGCCTGGACGAGGCCCTCAAGCAGATCGGCTGACGGCCGGCCCCTTCGTGGTCCTGGCCGCGCCGAACGCCCTTCCCGCTCAGACGGGGATCAGTTCCACATGCCTGCGGTCATCGGGGGTGAGCGCGTCCGGGATCCGGCTGTCCATTGTCGCTAGAACCGCGCGATGCCGGGCCGCCAGGTCGACGAGATGAAGATCGGTGATCTGCTTGCTGCCGGACAGGACGGAGAAGTCGATCAGGGGCTCACTCAGCGGTGCGTCATCGGACAGGAACTCGTGTCCGTCCACGGCGCACAGGGCGGCCAGTCCGGCAAGAACGTCGCCCGGCGCGATCCGGAACCCCGTCACATTCTGGTTGAGCAGCAGTCGTACATACGCCGACTGCGTGATCGGACAGGTCGCCCAGTCCCTGACGTCCTCGAACCAGGCCGTGACGATCTCGTGATGAACATGGGATGGCAGGGACAATGCGATGACGACATTGACGTCGAGGAGTCGTGTCCGATGCCGCGTCATGGGTTTCACTCGTCTTCGTCACGGTGCTGTTCGATGAGTTCAGGCGTGACCGGGTGGGGGTTGCTTCCCGGTGGTGGGGCGAACAGAGGGACGCCTCGGCTCCCGGTCTTGAACGAGGTGCCGGTGATGCCCAGCAGGGCCAGTTGAGACACTGCACGCCCCAGGGAGATCCCTTCGCGTCGCGCTCGTTCACGGGCCACCGCCAGAACCTTGTCGTCGAGGTCAAGAGTTGTCCGCATAAACACATCATCGCATCACGACATCAACGTATCAAGAATGAGCCCTTGCGATTCTCATGTCGCCGACCCGGCTCGCAGCGCGGTGGCAGGGTGTCTCGTAAACGTGTGGCCGGGGCTCCTCTCGACTCCGGCCCCTCGCATTTGCCAAGGCGAGGCTTTCCTTTTCAGTTCGTTCGTGGCGGCAGTTCCGATAATTCTCCCCGGATCGCGGTTGTCAATGGGGCGGCATTGATGGTCGATGAAGTAATTAAGGCGAGCCTCACCGTAATGGCACCGTGAATACCCGGTGGCTCGGAGCGGAGGGTGATTCTGCCGGCGTCGTGACTGGACCGTGAATAACTCCCTGCGAGCCAGAAAAAATACCAAGAACCCAAGCCGCCGGGGGTTACTTTCCACGCATTCTGATGTAGTTTGGGACCAAGCCGGTCCGTTACCTGTGGTGGACCCAGGTCCCCCGCAGGCCCGCCGGAAAGTCAGTGGCCAAGGTCCTGCGACTGATGCGGGGTTCTTGGCGCGGGTTCAACGAGGCCCCGCTCACTGTGGAGTCCCGCTGACGAGGCAAAGGAAAAGGGTTCGCCATGACCACCGAGCGCAGCGACATCACGATGCTCCCCGACCTTGCGTCCAGTGCCGGCCGAGTGGGTCCGGTGCGCACGCGCATGCCGATCTACGTGGACCTGCTGCCGCCGTGCAACAACGCCTGCCCCGCGGGCGAGAACTGCCAGGAGTGGCTGCGCCTGGTCAAGGAGACCGACCCCGAGAACGCCTGGCGTCAGCTCGTGCGCGACAACCCATTCCCGGCAATTCACGGCCGCGTCTGCTACCACCCGTGCGAGACCGCGTGCAACCGCGGCGACCTCGACCAGTCCGTCTCGATTCACTCCGTGGAGCGCTACCTGGGTGACATGGCCATCGAGCGCGGCTGGAAGTTCAACCGTCCCCGCAACAACACCGGCTATCGCGTGCTGATCATCGGCGCGGGCCCCGCCGGCCTGTCCGCCGCCTACCACCTGGCGCGTCTCGGTCACGAGGTCGAGATCCACGACGCGGGCGAGAAGGCGGGCGGCATGATGCGGTACGGCATCCCCGAGTACCGGCTGCCGCGCGACGTCGTGGACGTCGAGATCGCCCGCATCGAGGAACTGGGCGTCAAGATCGTCCTCAATCATCCGGTCGAGGACCTGCTGGCGGAGCAGCGGGACGGCAACTTCGACGCCGTCTTCGTCGCCATCGGCGCGCACCTGTCGCGCCGCGTCGAGATCCCCAGCATGGACGCCGGCCGCATGGTCGACGCCGTCGACTTCCTGCGCGGTGTCGCCAGCGGCGACAAGCCGGTCATCGGCCGCCGGGTCGCCGTCTACGGCGGCGGCAACACGGCCATGGACGCCGCCCGCGTGGCCAGGCGCCTCGGGGCCGAGGACGCGGTGATCATCTACCGCCGCACCGAGGAGCAGATGCCGGCCCACAAGGAGGAACTCGACGAGGCCGAGCGTGAGGGCGTGCAGATGCACTGGCTGCGCACCATCAACCAGATGGACGCCGAGGGCGTCGAGGTCGAGATCATGGAACTCGACGAGAACGGCAGGCCCCACGGCACCGGACAGTTCGAGCGGCTCGCTGCGGACACCGTCATCATGGCCGTCGGTCAGGTCGCGGACACCGGCTTCCTGCAGAAGATCCCCGGGATGCAGTTCAACGGCGACGTCGTCCGCGTCGACCCCACGACACTCATGACCGACGTGCCCGGCATCTTCGCCGGCGGCGACGCCGTCCCCTCCGAGCGCACGGTCACCGTCGGTGTCGGGCACGGCAAGCGCGCCGCCCGGCAGATCGACACCTGGCTCAACCACCTGGCCCCGAGCCCGCGCGTCAAGCACCCGATCGTCCACTTCGACGACCTGCACCTGTGGTACTTCGGCGACCACCCGCGCGAGGTCCAGGCCGAGCTCGACCCGAGCGAGCGCATCGACTTCGGTGAGGTCGTCAAGGGCCTCACCGAGGAGGAGGCCATCTTCGAGGCCCGCCGCTGCCTCAGCTGCGGCAACTGCTTCGAATGCGACGGCTGCTTCGGGTCATGCCCCGAGGACGCCATCATCAAACTCGGCAAGGGCCACCGCTACCGCTTCGACTACGAGAAGTGCACCGGGTGTGGCACCTGCTACGAGCAGTGCCCCGTCCACGCCATTGAAATGATCCCGGAGAGGTGATTGACATGAGCACGACAACCACCCGCCGCCCAGTCCCAGGTTCCGACGCCATGTCGGTCGACAACTCGATCCCCACCGGCGAGGCGGCCACCGCCACCCCCTCGCCGGTCGACATCGCCGAAGGCGCCGAGGACGCCGTCGAGGAGGTCAGGGAGACCCGGGAGGAGCGCGATCGCCGCAACCAGATGATCTGCGACGGCAACACCGCCGCCTCCGATGTCGCCTTCCGCATCAACGAGCTCTGCTCGATCTACCCGATCACGCCGAGTTCCCCGATGGCCGAACTGGCCGACGAATGGGCGGCCAAGGCCCGTCCCAACATCTGGGGCCAGGTGCCGCACGTCATGGAGATGCAGTCGGAGGGCGGTGCCGCGGGTGCGCTGCACGGCGCGCTGCAAGGCGGTGCGCTGTCGACGACCTTCACCGCCAGCCAGGGCCTGCTCCTCATGATCCCGAACATGTACAAGATCGCCGGCGAACTCACCAGCACGGTCATGCACGTCGCGGCCCGGTCCCTGGCCGCCCAGGGGCTGTCGATCTTCGGCGACCACCAGGACGTCATGGCCTGCCGCCAGACCGGTTGGGCGATGCTGTGCTCAACCGGTGTCCAGCAGTGCCACGACAATGCGCTCATCGCTCAGGTCGCCACGCTGCGCTCGCGCGTGCCGTTCATGCACTTCTTCGACGGGTTCCGCACCAGCCATGAGCTCAATACGTGCATCCAGCTCACCGACGACGAGCTGCGCTCCATGGTGCCCGACTCGCTCATCCGCGCCCACCGCGAGCGCGCCCTCAGCCCCGAGCATCCGTTCATCCGCGGCACGGCGCAGAATCCCGACGTCTACTTCCAGGGGCGCGAGGCCGCCAACAAGTACTACAACGCCGTCCCCACCATCCTTCAGGAGGCCATGGACGACTTCGCGGCGCTGACCGGCCGCCAGTACCACCTGGTCGACTACTACGGTGCGCCCGACGCCGAACGCGTCATCGTCATCATGGGATCGGGGGCCGAGACCGTCCAGCAGACCGTTAGCAGGCTCAACGAGCAGGGCGCCAAGGTCGGCCTGCTCGTCGTACGCCTGTACCGCCCGTTCCCGGCCGCCCAGCTGCTCGACGCCCTGCCCGCCACGGTGCGCCGGGTCGCCGTACTCGACCGCACCAAGGAACCCGGTTCCAACGGTGAGCCGCTGTTCCTCGACGTGGCCACCACGCTGGCCGAGGCCTACGCGGCCGGCGAGCGCCCCTGGCTGCCTCTTGTCACCGGCGGCCGCTACGGCCTGTCGAGCAAGGAGTTCACGCCGGGCATGTGCGCCGCCGTCTTCGAGGAGTTGGCCAAGGACAAGCCCAAGCGCCGCTTCACCATCGGCATCACCGACGACGTGACGAACCTGTCGATCCCGTGGGACGACACCGTCGACCTGGAGGACCCGCGGACCCAGCGCGCCGTCTTCTACGGCATCGGCTCGGACGGCACCGTCGGCGCCAACAAGAACACCATCAAGATCCTCGGCCACGAGCCGGGCATCTACGCCCAGGGCTACTTCGTCTACGACTCGAAGAAGTCCGGCGGGCGCACCACCAGCCACCTGCGCTTCGGGCCCGACCCGATCAAGGCCCCCTACCTGGTCACCCAGGCCGGGTTCATCGGCGTCCACCACTGGGCGGATCTGGAGCGCATCGACGTCCTCGTCTTCGCCCGCAAGGGCACGACCGTGCTCATCAACTCGCCCTACCCGGCCGAGGAGGTCTGGGACCTGCTGCCCGCCCCGATGCAGCAGAAGATCATCGACCTCGAACTCCAGGTGTACGCGATCGACGCCGGCGCCGTCGCCCGACAGGCTGGCCTGGGTAACCGTACGAACACGGTGCTGCAGACCTGTTACTTCGCGATCTCGGGCGTGCTCGAGGCCGAGCATGCGATCAGGGCCATCAAGGACTCGATCACCGCGACCTACGCCAAGAAGTCGATGGACATCGTGAACAAGAACCACGCCGCCGTCGACGCTGCGCTGGAGCACCTGCACCGGATCGAGGTGCCCGGCCAGGTGACGAGTACGACCGGTTACCTGCCGCCGGTGCCGGACAACGCGCCTGACTTCGTCAAGGACGTCACGGCCGCCATGATGACCGAGCGCGGCGAGACCCTGCCGGTCTCCAAGGTGCCGGCCGACGGCTCCTACCCCTCGGGCACCACCCGCTTCGAGAAGCGCAACGTCTCGGAGATCATCGCGGTCTGGGACGAGGAGAACTGCATCCAGTGCGGCAACTGCTCGTTCGTCTGCCCGCACGGCGTGCTGCGCGCCAAGTACTACGAACCGGGCGTGCTCAACTCCGCACCGGCCGGCTTCCAGTCCATGCCCCTGGACGCCGCCGGCCTGCCCGATACCCGGTACACGCTGCAGGTCTTCGCCGAGGACTGCACGGGCTGTGGCCTGTGCGTCGAGGCCTGCCCGGTGCGCCCGATCGGCCAGCCCCAGCGCAAGGCCATCAACCTGGAGTCCGTGCTCGACCGCACGAACGAGCGCGCCAACGTCGAGTTCTTCCAGAAGATCCCGAACCCGCAGCGCACCCGGGTGAACTTCGGCTCGGTGCGCGGCACCCAGTTCCTCGAACCGCTGTTCGAGTTCTCCGGCGCCTGCCCGGGCTGCGGTGAGACGCCGTACCTCAAGCTGCTCACCCAGCTGTTCGGCGACCGCGCCCAGGTGGCCAACGCCACCGGCTGCTCGTCGATCTACGGCGGCAACCTGCCGACCACCCCGTGGGCGAAGAACGCCGAGGGACGCGGCCCGAGCTGGAGCAACTCCCTGTTCGAGGACAACGCCGAGTTCGGTCTGGGCATGCGCATGGCCGCCGACCTGCACCACGAACTGGCCTGCCAGCGCCTCGCCGAACTGCGCCCGCTGATCGCCGACGACGAACTCGTCGACGCGCTGCTGGGCGCCGAGCAGTCCTTCGAGTCCGAGCTGCGCGCCCAGGCCCGGCGCGTCGAGACCCTCAAGGAGAGGCTCGCCGGCATGGCGGCCGACCCGGCGCTCGACGAGACCACCCGCCTCCGTGTCGAGGACCTGCGGTCGGTCGCCGACAATCTGCTGCGCCGCTCGGTGTGGATCGTCGGCGGCGACGGCTGGGCCTACGACATCGGTTCGGGCGGTGTCGACCACGTGCTCGCCTCGGGCCGTGACATCAACGTGCTCGTGCTCGACACCGAGGTGTACTCGAACACCGGCGGCCAGGCGTCCAAGTCGACGCCGATGGGCTCGGTGGCGAAGTTCGCCACGGCGGGCAAGGTGACGAACAAGAAGGACATGGCCATGCAGGCCGTCTCGTACGGCGACGTCTACGTGGCCCGTGTGGCCATGGGTGCCGACCCGGAGCAGACGCTGAAGGCCTTCAGGGAGGCCGAGGCCTACCACGGCCCGAGCCTGATCATCGCCTACAGCCACTGCATTTCGCACGGCTTCCCGATGCGGCTCGGCCTTGAACAGCAGTACAAGGCGGTGGCCTCCGGCCACTGGCCGCTGTTCCGTTACAACCCCGAGACGCGCAACGCCGGGGGCAACCCGTTCCTGCTGGACTCCGCCCGCCCGCGCATCCCGCTGGAGGAGTACCGCAAGGGCGAGCTGAGGTACAAGATGCTCATGACCTCGGACCCGGACGAGGCCAGGCGCCTCACCGACATCGCCCAGGAGCAGGTGAATCGTCGCTGGGCCGACTACGAGGAGATGGCCTCGCGGCCGGCCGAGATGTTCGCCTCCGTGGCCCGGAGGGCCGACTGACATGGCCGTCGAGTTCAACGAGGCCCTGAGGGCCGCCGCCGAGTCCGCCGCCGCGAAGTCGGCGGCGGGCAGTGGCGCGACTGATCTGCTCATGCCCGTCGAGCAGGCGGGCGCCCAGGTCGACACGCCGGCCGGCGGTGAGCTCGCGACGGAGTACATGGGGCTCCGCCTGCCGTCGCCGCTGGTGGCGTCGGCGGGTCCGCTGTCGCAGTCGCTCGACTCCATGAAGGAGCTGGAGGAGTCCGGGGTCGGCGCGATCGTCATGTTCTCGCTGTTCGAGGAGCAGGTGCGTCGCGAGGAGGCCGGATCGCCGGAGGCCCCTCCGGCGTCCCAGAGCGATGAGCCGGCCGCGACGGACGCGTACCTGCGGCTGCTCGAGGCCGGTGCCGGGGAACTGTCCGTGCCGCTCATCGCGAGTCTCAACGGGTTCCGGGGCGGCGAGTGGACGGCGACCGCCCGCCGCATGCAGGACGCCGGCGCGTCGGCCATCGAGGTGAACATCTACGCCGTGCCCGGCGACCTGTCGATGAGCGGCGCCGAGGTCGAGGACCGCCACCTGGAGATCCTCCAGTCGGTCAAGGACGTCGTGTCCGTGCCGGTCGCGGTCAAGCTCTCGCCGTACTTCTCCAGCCTCGGGCAGATGGCGCTGCGGCTGGACGAGGCCGGCGCCGACGCGCTCGTGCTGTTCAACCGTTTCCTGCAGCCCGACATCGACATCCGCCGCAAGGAGGTCGTCGCCGGGGCCGGATTGTCCGGCCAGGACGAGGGGCTGTTGTCCCGCACCTGGCTGGCGGCGCTGCACGGCAAGGTCAGGGCCTCACTGGCCGCGGCAAGCGGCGTGGCGGGCCCCGATGACGTGGTCAAGGCCCTGCTCGCCGGCGCCGACGTCGTGATGACCACTTCGGCGCTGGTCCGGCACGGAGCCAGCTACGCCGGCGAACTCGTCAACGGGCTGCGGCACTACCTCATCCGCAACCAGCTCACGCTGGGCCGGCTGCGGGGGATGCTCGCCGTGCCCGCTGACACCCGGGTCGACGAGTACGAGCGCTCCGGCTACCTCGCGGTGCTGGAGCAGGCCAGGCGGCGCCACGGCCTGTGAGCCCTTGCTCCGTCTTGAGGCCGCTTGCCGCTGTTGTTCGAGGTCATATCACGGTCGTCAGCACTCTTGACAGGCACCTTCTGACGCTCTGAACATGCCCCCGACACCATGAGTCTTCCGCGCAGAGGGGGCCGCGCGATATGACTCAAGAGTACCGCTTGACTAGGCTGGACGTCGTCACGTCCGTTCCCTGGTGTCCAGGGGATGAATCATAGTGTGAGGTCTCTTGTGGCGTTGTCCCCGCTGATGCGGGGGAGGACAATGCGCGCGCCGGAGTTCGCGAGCCGTATACGGGTAACCCTCCGCGACCTGCGTGGCTGGATCCCTGAGCCCCGAGGTGACTGGCCGGTGCAGAACACAGTTTGGCCACCTGCTGGGGTGCCTCGTGTTCGTGTCGGGGGTGGGGTGCGACACTGTCCTGTGGTGCCCGACTCCGGCGCCGCACCAACGAAGAGACGAGGAACCTGTGACCAAAGAGACCGAGCGCGACGAGCTCCACCGGACGATCTGGAAGGTCGCCAACGAGTTGCGCGGGAGCGTGGACGGCTGGGACTTCAAGGCCTACGTGCTGGGCTTCCTCTTCTATCGGTTCATCTCGGAGAATCTCACCGAGTACATCAACGCCGACGAGCGAGCCGCCGGTGACCATGACTTCGATTACGCGGAACTGGGCGACACCGTTGCCTGGGAGGCGCGCGACGGCATCATCAACGAGAAGGGCTTCTTCATCGCCCCTTCGGAGCTGTTCGGCAACGTGCGTGAGCGGGCGCCGCACGATGAGAACCTGAACGAGACGCTGTCCAGGATCTTCAAGAACATCGAGCTCTCGGCCTTCGGTACCGGAGCCGAGTCGGACCTGCGCGGACTGTTCGACGACGTCGACGTCAACTCCAACAAGCTCGGCTCCACGGTCGCGCAGCGCAACGAGAAGCTGGTGCGGATCATCAATGCCGTCGGGGACCTCGACCTGTCCTACGGCGATTCGACCATCGACACCTTCGGGGACGCCTACGAGTACTTGATGACCATGTATGCCTCCTCGGCGGGCAAGAGCGGTGGCGAGTTCTTCACCCCGCAGGAGGTCAGCGAGGTCCTCGCGCGCATCGCCGTGGCCGGCAAGACGAACGTCAACCGGGTCTACGACCCGGCCTGTGGCTCGGGTTCGCTGCTGCTCCAGTTCGCCAAGGTGCTCGGCAAGGAGAACGTGCGTGGCGGGTTCTTCGGCCAGGAGATCAACCTGACCACCTACAACCTGTGCCGCATCAACATGTTCCTCCACGACATCAACTTCGCAGACTTCAACATCGCGCACGGTGACACGCTGCGGCATCCGGCGCACTGGGATGACGAGCCCTTCGAGGCGATCGTCTCCAATCCGCCGTACTCAACCCATTGGATCGGCAAGGACGATCCGGCCTTGATAAACGATCCCCGCTTCGCGCCCGCGGGCGTCCTGGCTCCGAAGTCGAAGGCCGACCTGGCGTTCACCATGCACATGCTGTCCTGGCTGGACGTCAAAGGCACAGCGGCGATCGTCGAGTTCCCGGGCGTCCTGTACCGGGACAGGGAGGAGCAGAAGATCCGCAAGTACCTGATCGAGAACAACTACGTTGAGGCGGTCATCCAGCTGCCGCCCGACCTGTTCTTCGGCACGACGATCGGCACCTGCATCATCGTGCTCAAGAAGTCGAAGACCACCAACGACGTCTTCTTCCTCGACGCCTCCGACCAGTTCGTCCGCACCGGCAACAAGAACCATCTCGCCGCCGAGCACCGCGACTTCATTGTCGACGCCGTGTCCAAGCGTGAGGTGATAGCGCACCGCTCCGCTGTGGTAGGCGCCGAGCAGCTTGCCGAGAACGGCTACAACCTCTCGGTGTCGGCTTATGTGGAGGCGGAGGACACCCGCGAGGAGGTCGACATCGTGGCGCTGAACGCCGAGATTGCGCGCATCGTGGCGCGCCAGGCCGAGCTGCGCGCCAGCATCGACGCGATCGTCGCCGACCTGGAAGGGGGCGCCAAGTGAGCCGCATCGACGACCTGGTCAAGGAACTGTGCCCCGACGGCGTTATGGGAGTTCCTCTGGGAGACCTGTGCACTTTCAACCGTGGCCGATGGATAAAGGCTTCAGAGTTACACGAAGGAACAATACCTGTTGTTACCAGTTCGCAGAATGTGAGCGCTTGGCATGACGAGAGTAATCGTCGCGGTGAGACTATTGTTGTCGCGTCTTCTGGTGCGTATGCCGGATTTGTTTCTTTCTGGAATGAACCCATTTATGTGTCAAATGCTTTTTCTGTGGACCCTAATGAGTCTTCGGGTATTGTTCCGAAGTTCCTGTTCCATGTCCTTAGGCGTCGGCAGCGTGAGATCAACGCAATGGCTTCGGTTGCTGGGGTTCCGAATGTCTATGGCAAGGACTTGGCTCGCATGGTCGTACAGATTCCTCCGCTTGCGGTACAGCGTGAAATTGTGAGAATATTGGACCAGTTCACCCAGCTGGAGGCGGAACTGGAGGCGGAACTGGAGGCGCGAAAGACGCAATACGCGTATTATCGCGATCACCTTACCGTGTCACTTCCAGATGCTCGTAGTGTTCGCTTGGGTGACGTACTCTCGATTGTTCGAGGAGCTTCCCCGCGGCCGATTCGTCGGTACTTTGCGGATAGCTCCGGTGTTCCCTGGATAAAGATCGGTGATGTGTCTCCGTTGGATAAGTTCGTTACGGGTACGCGTCAGTATATTACGGAGGCTGGTGCAGCTAAGTCGCGCCGAGTTTATCCCGATGACTTCATATTGTCGAACTCTATGAGTTATGGACGTCCATACATTTCTGCGATTGAGGGTTGTGTTCATGATGGCTGGCTCGTCCTGTCTGATTATCAAGATGCTTTTAATGTCGACTATCTGTATCATTTATTGCGATCTGCGCCGATTCAGGCGGATTTTTCGCGGCGCGTTGGTAGTGGGACGGTAAGTAACCTAAACTCCAAAATTGTCGGGGCGACGATGGTCGCTGTTCCGCCGTTGGAAGAACAGCGACGCATCGCGGACATCCTCGACAAGTTCGACGCCCTCGTCAACGACCTGAACTCCGGCCTGCCCGCGGAGATCGCGGCGCGGCGCAAGCAGTACGAGTACTACCGGGACAGGCTCCTGACCTTCCCGGAGAAGGGTGCGTCAGCATGACCATCCGCGAAGCCCGTGCTGTGCGCATTGAGCCCGTCATCCTGACCGACGAGTCCACCGTCGTTGGCGCCTACGAGCCGAGCGAACGCACCAGCAAAACCTATCAGTCCGAGGCGGACCTCGAACGCGCCTTCATCGCCCAGCTCCAGGACCAGGCCTACGAGTACATCCAGTTCAGCCCCGACAACGCCGAAGCCGAACTCATCGCGAACCTTCGCACCCAGCTAGAGATGCTCAACGACTACCGCTTCACCGACGCCGAGTGGAAGCGCTTCTTCGAGCACTCCATCCTCACCACCGGAGGCGCGCTCGACGTCGTAGAGAAGACCCAACGCATCCAGGAGGACCACGTCCAGGTCCTCACCCGGGACAACGGCGAGTCCAAGAACATCCGCCTCATCGACAAGCAGCACATCCACAACAACCGGCTGCAGGTCACCAACCAGTACGTCGCCACCAACGCTGCGCGCTCCAACCGCTACGACGTCACCATCCTGGTCAACGGGCTCCCACTCGTCCACGTCGAGCTCAAACGGCGCGGCGTCGACATCCGCGAGGCCTTCAACCAGATCAACCGCTACCAGCGCGACTCCTTCTGGTCCGGAGCTGGCCTGTTCGGCTACGTCCAGATCTTCATCATCTCCAACGGCACCTACACCAAGTACTACGCCAACACCACCCGCCAGGACCACGTCACCGAGAACCGAGGCACCCAGCGGCAGGTGAAGGCCGCGACATCGGACGCATACGAGTTCACCTCCTGGTGGACCGACGCCACCAACCAGCGCATCACCGACCTCGTCGACTTCACCCGCACCTTCCTGTCCAAGCACACACTGCTCGCCGTCCTGACCCGCTACTGCGTCTTCACCGTCGCCGACACCCTCGCCGACCGCAAACTCCTGGTCATGCGGCCCTACCAGATCGCCGCCACCGAGGCGATCCTCCAGCGCATCAACACCTCCACCAACGCCCGTCAAACAGGCACCCTCGCCGCCGGCGGATACATCTGGCACACCACCGGCAGCGGCAAGACCCTCACCTCCTTCAAGACCGCCAAGCTCGCCGCCGGAATGGAGGAGATCGACAAGGTCATCTTCGTCGTCGACCGCAAAGACCTCGACCACCAGACCATCAAGGAATACAACCGCTTCGCCGAGGGCACCGTCTCCGCCAACCAGTCCACCACCCAGCTGACAGCCCAGATCAACGACCCCACGGTCAAGATCATCGTCACCACGATCCAGAAGCTGTCCACTTTCGTTGGTCGCAACCGTAAGCACGCCGTCTACACGGGACACGTCGTACTCATCTTCGACGAATGTCACCGCAGCCAGTTCGGCGACATGCACACCGCCATCACCAAGGCCTTCCGCAACTACCACCTCTTCGGTTTCACCGGCACACCCATCTTCGCCGAGAACGCCGGCTCCAGCGGCAACGTGCAACTGCGCACCACCGCCCAGGCATTCGGCGACCAGCTCCACTCCTACACGATCGTCGACGCCATCGGCGACAAGAACGTCCTGCCGTTCCGCATCGACTACATCGACACCGTGCACAGCCGCGACGACGTCGTCGACGCGGAAGTCAGTGCCATCGACACCGAGCGGGCGCTCCTCGCCCCGGGGAGGATCGCGCAGGTAGTCACCTACATTCGTGAGCACTTCAACCAGAAGACCCGGCGCAACCGGACCTACACGCTCGGACAACAACGCCTGGCCGGCTTCAACTCACTGCTCGCTACCGCCTCCATCCCTGCCGCGCGCGCCTACTACCAGGAGTTCGCCCGCCAGCAGCAGGGGCTGCCGAGCGACCAGCGGCTCAGCGTCGGCATCATCTACTCTTACGCTGCCAACGCCGAAGCACCCGGCGACTCACTCGCCGAGGAATCCACCGACCCAACCGCACTGTCCGCCGACGACCGGGCTTTCCTCGACGCCGCCATCGCCGACTACAACCAGCAGTTCGGAACCAGCTACGACACCAGCTTCTCAGGCTTCGAGGGCTACTACGAGGACATCTCCGCGCGCCTCACCAAGCGGCAGATCGACCTGGTCATCGTCGTCAACATGTTCCTCACCGGTTTCGACTCCAAGACCCTCAACACCCTGTGGGTCGACAAGCCGCTGCGTACTCACGGCCTCATTCAGGCCTTCTCTCGCACCAACCGCATCCTTAATGCCGTCAAGAGTTACGGAAACATCGTCTGCTTCCGCAATCTTCAGGCCGAGACAGATGCCGCCATCGCCCTGTTCGGCAACAAGAACGCCAGTGGCACCATCCTCCTGCGCTCCTACCGCGAGTACCTGGAGGAGTTCATCGCCAAGGTCGCGCTATTGCGCGGCAAGTGGCAGCCTGGTGAGGTGATCCTCTCGGAGGAAGCCCAGAAGGAGTTCGTGACGCTGTTTGGTCAGATCCTCAGGCTGCGGAACATCCTCGTCTCCTTCGACGAGTTCGCTGAGGACAACATGGGTGGCCTCAACGACGCCGACCTCGCCGACTACACCAGCATGTACCTGGAGATCCACGCCCAGATGCGCGCGGCCTCCGAGGCGGAAAAGGAAGTCGTCAACGAGGACCTCGTCTTCGAGATCGAGCTCATCAAGCAGGTAGAGGTCGGTGTCGACTACATCCTGCGGCTCGTCGAGGACAAGCGCACCCAGCGGGGCGACGGCGAGGACCGGGAGATCCCCGTGGAGATCACGCGCGCCATCGCCTCCAGTCCCACGCTCCACTCCAAGCGGGACCTCATCGAGGACTTCGTCAGGTCCGTCTCCAGTAACGGGACGGTGGACGAGCAGTGGAAGGAATTCATCGCGGCGCGGATGGCCGCAGAGTTGGACGCCATCGTTACCGCCGAAGGCCTCCACGAGACAGAAACCGAGGAGTTCATCGGCGCTGCCCTGCGTAGTGGAGTTGTTCCTACCGAGGGCACGGCGATCACTCGGCTGCTCCCAAGAGTCTCCCGTTTCCGCAAGGCCGCAGCCGGCCAGAGCCATGACGAGCGCAAGGCGCGCGTCGTCGAGGCGCTGACCGCTTACGTGGAGAGGTTCAGAGATCTCTGGTGTGAGCTGTAGGTGGGCGATTAACGTGGTTGGGAGTGTGGAACTACGACCGAGCCTTTACATGATCATGCGGTCGGCATAGGTAGCCCTCGACGACACGGGGGTGAGCCCTGCAGGTAGCAGCTGTGGAGGGTGAGGCGGTTTTTCCCGGGAACCCTGCGTCGAAGGCCACGAGCAACGTGAGAACACCGGTTGCTGGACGCTCATCCGAGCGGCTGTATACCCTCGGGGACAGATGGGGACACCTCCGACACCGTCGGGGCCGAGTCCCCATCTTCTTTGTCGGGAGCACTTGCTCTGTTGTTCTGTCGGGTTCGTACGCGCTCAGCGGCGTTCGCGCCTGGATGCATCAGTCCTCAGTGCCGTGCGCACCGGGTTCCGCCTCCTCCGTGGTGACCTCCAGCAGTTCGCCGACTTCGCAGCCCAGCGCCTCGCAGATCGCCACGAGCGTTGAGAAGCGGATGGCCTTCGCCCGGTTGTTCTTCAGCACCGAGAGGTTCACGACGGTGACCCCGACCTGCTCGGAGAGCTCCACGAGCGTCATGCCGCGCGCCGCGAGGAGCCGGTCCAGGTGGCAGACGACGTGCGGGTCGGGTGACGGTGCGGCGCTCACAGCGCCAACCATAGGTGCAGCATCCCCGGAGCCGACGTCGCCAACGGCCGCCCGGTGCGCGGCGGTCGCCGTCACACCAGCCCCTCGGTCTGTTCGAGCAGCTCGGTGTTTTCGGCAGCCGGGCTGGTGGTGCGCTCGTACCGTGGAACCACCAGGCACAGCCCGATGACCGCGGAACTGATCGTGACGCTGATTCGTCCGACGTCAGGGACGTCCCCCTCGGGGGCGAACTCGTTGACCACGGCGCGCACCCGGCGCCAGAGGGCGACACGGGTGCGCAGCGCCGAGGGTCCTTCGGTGCCCTGCTGAAAGGCGGCTGGTTCGGCGTCTACCGGGTCTGTGTTCATGGTTTCTCCTCCCTCGCCGGTCCCTGGGTCAGTGGTGCTCGTCGCGCGCACCGGCCACGGCGGTCGGCCCGTGCCGTCGTGTTCCGTGACGATGGTTTCTGAGGGGTCGGCTCACCCGGTTCACACCAGTCCTTCCGTCTCGGCGGTCAGAGTCGCGTTGCGGCTCATCAGTTCCTCGTTGTCCTCCTCCAGCTCGGTGCTGCGCTGGTGCAGGCGGGCCATGGCGGACAGCAGATAGCTGAGCGCCCAGCCGAGGATGGCGACGATGACATAGGTGGCGCTGCTCGTCGCCGGCACGATCGACGGACTGGGGTGCCCCTGCTCCAGCCACAGTCTGTTCACCTCCTCGGGGACCGCGGCACGAAGGACGAACACCGTCAGGAAATGCTCCAGGGTCCAGGCGGCCGCCGTTGCGAACAGCAGATTGCGCAGGGTCCTGCTGCGGGTCACGAGCCGTTCCCAGGGATCGGCCAGCTGCGGGCGAGCCACAGCCAGCAGGCGGTACAGGCCGACGAGTGATGCGAGGGTCGATGCGATGACGAGGACCTCCGTGACGGCGATGGTGGCCTGGGCGGCGGCCGGCACCGAGGTGATGTGCCCGGCGAGGGGAGAGGCGTCCGGGGTGAAGTCGATCGCTGTGGCGAGGGGCCCGGGCAGGGCGCCCGGCGTCCCCGTGGGCGGTGTTTCATTGACGACGGCGACGTACACGCCCCTGCCGCCCACGATGTCGTTGAGCATCCGCCACGGGCCCTCCAGAACGGCCCCCGCGGCGAGGAAGGCGAAGAAACCGACGACGCCGACCGCCGGCGTCCAGGTGGGCCGGGCGCTGTCGGATGCTGACACGGTCATGACGGCCTCCTCGGTGAGACTGCACGGTGGATGAGTCTGCGATGAACCATCCATGCATATCGATTATCGATGCATTGATAATCGATATGTTACTCGGCGGGGCTGCCCCGTCAAGACCCGTGCGCCGGCGTTCCCGGACCGGGGTGCGGCGTCCGTCCGACACGGCCCCGCCGTGGCCGGCTCACTCGCCACACACGCCGACGATCAGGCGATCCCACGCCTGTCGGCGCTCTCAGCGGGAGCTGGTACGCCTGGCCCGCAGGGTACGGGCCACCGAGCTCAAGCCGAGCCGGTGTTGGAGGCGACGCCCGCGGGGGCGCTACGGGGATGGTCGGGCAGGAGGCTGCTCACTGGCCCGGCCTCATCCAGTCGGGGGTCGCCCCGGGGTCCCGCGGGAAGAGCCTCAGCTCGTCGGCGACGTCCTCCGGGCTGTAGGGCGGGTTGAGTACGGGCTCGTGGTCGTAGTCGAAGTCGGAGACGAGCTGGTAGTCCTGTTTGTTCATGGTGAACACGCCCCGGGTCCAGGTGCCGCCGCCAGGGCGGGCCATGGCGGTGCGCACCTGGACCGCGGGCTCCACGACCTCCCGGGGGACGATGTTGTCCTTCCAGCCGCCCCGACGCATCAGCCCTGAGGAGCGCAGGGCGCGGCTGTGCACGCCGGCGCGCGTACCGACGGCCTGGACATCGATGGACATCTCCTCAATGTGGGAGGAGCGCATCCAGCGGGCGCAGGCGTCAGAGAGCGCCTCGACGGCCTGCATCTGTGCTTCGAAGGACCACTCGGCCATGAGTTCCCACCTCTCTACTCGGGGGCGATTCGGAGTCGTCATTGCCGAAAACGACACTACTGCGCACATCGCAGGGCAGCAGCTTGCAGGGATACAGGTTTTCTGCTGCTCGTGCTGTCACCGTTTCGCCCTCGGCTGCCATCGCGCGGTTCCGAATGGTTCAGGGGGCTTGCAGGGGTTCGATCCCGGCGTAGGAGGCGGCCGCGCCCTCGGCGAGAACGGCGGTCGATCCCGCGCGCACCCCCGCCCGGACGGCCTCGGGGAAGTCCCAGTCCATGGCGAGTGCGGCTGCGAGCGCGCCCACGGCGGCATCGCCCGCCCCCGTCGTATCGACGACGGGGCCCAGGCGCAGTGCCGGCACGTGCTCGCTCCGATCGCCGTCCGACCATGCCGCACCATGTCCCCCCAGGGTCACGAGTGCCAGACGCGGGCCCAGGTCCACGACGGCGGCCGCCGCATCGAGGGCGCTGTCGGCGTCCTGGGGCGCCGGACGGCCGAGGACGATCCCGGCCTCGGTCTCATTGACGACGACGCAGTCGACCAGGGCGAGAACCTCGGGGGCGACCTCGTATGCGGGGGCGATGTTGAAGACGGTCCGGGCGCCGGTCCGGTGCGCCCAACGGATCACCTGCTCGTTGACCTCGGCGCCGATCTCCCCCTGCAGGACGATGACGTCCTCGCGGGACGGTTCGACGGCCTCTCGGGCCTGCTCGGCCGTCACTCGCCCGTTGGCGCCCGCGTCGAGGATGATCGTGTTCTCGCCGGAGGCGCTCACGGTGATCAGGGCGATGCCCGTGGTGGCGTCCTCGTCGACGAGCAGGTGCGACACGTCGACTCCGTGCGAGGAGAGCTCATCGACGAGGACCATTCCCGCTTGGTCGGCTCCCACCCTGCCGATGAAAAGGCTCGGTGCGCCGGCGTGGGCGGCCGCGGCCGACTGGTTCGCGCCCTTGCCGCCGAGCCGGTACGTCAACGATGTGCCCAACAGGGTCTCCCCGGGCTCGGGCAGGCGGTCGACCGTGACCGTGATGTCCTGGTTGATGGATCCGATGACGATGACGCGTCCCATGAGTGGTCCCTCTGTTCGGTGGTTGCTGGATGCCATGGGCCCGGGGCGGTGCTCCGTTCCCCGGCCGGTGGCTCGGTTGTGTTGAGTCGCTTGGTCATCCGGCGGGCGGCGCGGCAAGGGACTCCCGGGGTATCAGCGAGGTCTCGATCCGCACCGAGCCCGGTCTGTCACCGCCGATCATGGCGGACAGCATGGCCATCGCCCTGCTGGCGAGTTGCTCCGGATGCTGGGTGATGGCAGTGATGGCGGGGGTGAGGAGACTGAAGACGTCGAGATCGTCGAAGGAGACGAGCGAGACCCCCCGATCGCCGATGACTCGTCCTGCGTCACGAAGGTGGCCGAACGCGCGAAGGGCGTGCCGCGAGTGACCGAAGATGGCGGCCGTCGCCCCGTCGTCGAGGAACGAGTCGAGCTCACGGAGCCAGCCGTCGTCATCGAGAGGGGCTGCGATCACCATGCGCGCGTCGCCCCCCGGCAGGAGTGCGTCGCCGGCGTTGTCGAAGGCGAGGAGACGTTCGCGTCCGGTCGAGGAGTCGAGAAGGGAGCCGACGTAGACGATCCTCCGGTGGCCGAGATTCCTGAGGGCCTCCACGGCGGCGTACACGCCGGGGAGGGGGTCGGCGTCCACGGACGGGGCCTTGAGCTCGTCGAGTGTGCGGTCAACGGTGACGAAGGGGATCTGTTGATCCCTGAGCTGCTCGAGCATCGGCGTCATCCCTCCGAGGGGGACGACGATGAGGCCATCGACCTGCTCCTTCAGAAGGGTCCGCAGGTGCTGGTCCTGCTGGTCCGGATCCTCCTGCGAGGAGGCGATGAAGACCGTGATGCCGTCGTCCAGACCCTCCGACTGAATGGACTGGGCGAGCCCGGCGAAGAAGGGGTTGCGGATGTCGGGCACGATCAGGCCGATCGCGTTCGTGCGGGAGGTGCGCAGCGAGCGGGCCCTCAGGTTGACCTGGTAGCCGAGGCTGAGGGCGGCGGCGCGGACCTTCTCGCGAGCGGTCGCGGAAGTGGCCGGGTGGTTGGTCAGAACCCGCGAGGCGGTTCCGAGCGATACGCCGGCGAGTGCGGCGACGTCCTTGATGGTCGGGCGGGCGCGAGGAGCCCTGTTCGTCGACTGCGCCTCGATGCCTTGTGGGGAACCCGTCGGGACCGTCGGCCCGGGCTCAGTGGGATTCGTCATCGGCCACCCCCTTGTGGAAACGTTTCCAAACGTGCTACAACTTTCGCACGAGCCAACCGAATCGTCAAGACCGCGCATCGCGCCAACACGGATCGGCGAGAGCGGGACGGGCGGGGCCCGTGGTCGGGCGGCACCCCGAAGAAGGGGCGCGTCGCAGGGCCGAACCACGCGAACGAAGGAGTTTCATCGTGGCAACATCAATCATCCTTGACTGCGACCCGGGGCACGACGACGCGATCGCCATCCTCATGGCGCTCGGCAGCCCCGAGATCGACCTCATCGGCATCACCACTGTCGGTGGCAACCATTCCCTGGACAAGGTCACATACAACGCCCGGGCGGTGTGCGAGGTGGCCGGCGCCCCCGATGTTCCCGTGCACGCCGGTGCCCGCCGCCCGCTGATCCGGGAGGCGATCGATGCGGCCGGGATCCATGGCCAGACGGGGCTCGACGGCGTGGAGCTCCCGGCGCCGACCCGCGAGCTCTCCCAGTGGCACGCGGTCGAGTGGATGATCGGCGAGATCATGACCCGTGATCCGGGAACGGTCGTTCTCGTGCCGACGGGGCCGCTGACGAACATCGCGCTGGCGGCCAGGCTCGAACCGCGCATCGTCGACCGGGTCAAGCAGGTCGTCCTCATGGGCGGCGCGCACGGGCCGGGGAACGCCACGCCCGTGGCGGAGTTCAACATCCTGTGCGATCCCGAGGCCGCGCACATCGTCTTCAACGAGACGTGGCCGGTGACGATGATCGGGCTGGACGTGACGCACCGCGCGCTGTGCACTCACGAGGTCCAGGAGCGGCTCTGCGCGGCCAACCCGAGGCTGGCGGGAGTCGTCAACGGGCTCATGGACTTCTTCCGCGCCGCCTACCGGGATCAGCAGGCCTTTGCCGATCCGCCCACGCACGATCCGTGCGCCGTGGCCTACGTCATCGACCCGTCGATCGTCGAGACCCGCCGGGCGCCCCTCGACGTCGAGATCCGCGGGCGGATCACCTATGGCATGACGGTCGCCGACATGCGCGGGGAAGAGGACCCGGAGTGCCGGACCAGGATCGGCACGGGTCTGGACGTCGATCGTTTCTGGGGCGCCGTCGAGGACGCCCTCCGCAGGCTGCCCCAGACCTGATCGCCTCGGCGCGCGAACCCCTTTTCCATTTCCGGCAAACCACCATCACCCCGAAGGGTCTCACATGTATCTCGCACTCAACATCGTGGGCGTCGTCGTATTCCTCGCAATCGGCCTGGCGTTCTCGCACGACCGCAAGAAGATCGACTGACAGTCCGTCGGCATCCTCACGGCGCTCAACCTCGCGCTGGCGTGGCTCCTCACCAGTTTTTCCCTGGGGCGGGCGGCTGTTCGAGGAGCCGCGGCGGCCTTCAACGAGCTCGTCGACGTCGCCTGGACGGGCATCAACTTCGCGCTCGCCAACTGGGTCGGCGCCGATGGCGTCAACCCCGAACCGGTGAACTTCGTGGTCTCCGCGCTGCTCCCGATCCTCCTGATCCTGCCGATCTTCGACATCCTCACGTACATCGGTTTCCTGCCATGGCTCATCAAGTGGATCGGCCGCATCCTGAGCTTCATCACCCGCCGGCCGAAGTTCGAGACCTTCTACTCCATCGAGATGATGTTCCTCGGCAACACGGAGGCGCCCGTCGTCTCCAAACTCCAGCTCCAGAAGATGTCACCGGCCCGCAACGTCGTGGTCGCGATGATGACGATGAGCTGCGTGACGGCATCGATTCTCGCCGCGTACATCCAGATGATGCCGGCGGAGTACATCCTCACCGCGGTTCCGCTCAACTGCCTCAACGCCCTCATCGTGACGTCGATGCTCTACCCCGTCGAGGTCACCGCGGAGGAGGACGTCGTCTACACCTACGAGGACGCCTTGGCCCAGGACGCGGAGAAGCAGCCCGTGTCGACGGCGGCCGTATCCGAGGCGGATGCGACGTCCCGGCCCGCGGAGGCCCCGGCGGCAGTCGAGACGGCGGTGAAACCGGGGCTCGGCGGCTGGTTCGAGAAGATCGTCAGGCGCGATCCGAACCGGCCCAAGAAGGAACCCTTCTTCTCCTTCCTCGGCGACTCGATCCTCAACGGCGGCCGGCTCGTCCTCATCGTCACGGCGAACGTCATCACCTTCGTGGCCCTCGCGGCCCTCATCGACAAGATCCTCGGCGCCATCTGGTCGCCCCTGTCCCTCGAATCGATCCTCGGCGTCTTCCTGTACGTCCCCTCGCTCCTGCTCGGGCTCGACCCCGCCACCGCGTGGGACATGTCACAGGTCATGGGCCTCAAACTCGTCACCAACGAATTCGTCGCCATGGGGCAGGTCATGGACACCATCACCACGTTCTCCCCGCATCACCAAGCGGTCCTCACGGTGTTCCTCACCTCCTTCGCCAACTTCGGGACCCTCGGCATGATCATCGGCACCTTCAAGGGCATCGTCGACAAGGAGCGCAACGAACTCATTGCGAAGAACGTCGGCCGCATGCTCCTGTCGGGAATCCTCGTCTCCCTGCTCTCGGCGGGCATGGTCGGACTCTTCGTCTGGTGACGGGAACGGGCCTGGTCCCCCTCTGCTCCGGGAAGGGCCGACTGCTTCCCCGCTCGATGCCCCGAGCCGACTCCTCCGGAACCACTGACACGCAAGAACCCACGGAAAGGAGAGCAGCATGACCAAGAAAATCATTCTCGACCTCGACACCGGGATCGACGACGCGCTCGCGATCGCCTACGCCCTCGGAAGCCCGGAGCTCGAACTCATCGGCATCACCGCCACCTACGGCAACGTCACGGTCGAGCGGTCGGTACGCAATTCACTGGCCGTTCTCGAGATGCTGGGGCGCACGGATGTGCCGGTGTTCGCCGGGGTCGGCCACTCGATGACCGCCGATTCCTTCACCCCGACCGAGATCTCGACCTTCGTCCATGGCCAGAACGGCATCGGCGAGGTCGAGATCCCCGATGCGAAGCGCCCCGTCGAGCACCAACCTGCCGTCGACTTCATCATCGAATCGGCGCACCGGTACGGCGAGGAGCTCATGTGCATCCCGACCGGGGCGGCGACGAACATCGTCACAGCCCTCGAGAAGGACCCGGCGATCAAGGGCCTCATGGGGCCGATCGTCATGATGGGCGGCGCGCTGACCACCGAGGGCAATGTGAACGCATGGACGGAGGCGAACGTCAGCCAGGACCCCGAGGCCACCGACCGGCTGTTCCGGTCCGGGGCCAGGGTGATCATGATCGGCCTGGACGTCACCCACCAGACCCTCCTGACCAAGGCCGAGACCTCGACGTGGCGCGACCTGGGCACGGAGGCCGGCCGCTGCTACGCGGACATGACGGACTACTACATCGATTTCGAGACAAGGGCCATGGACATCGCCGGCTGTGGTCTGCACGACCCGCTCGCCGTCGCCGTGGCCGCCGATCAGAGCCTGGTCACCCTGCTCCCCATCAACATGCAGGTCGATCTGGAGGGGCCGACCCGGGGACGCACCATCGGCAGTCTCGAGGGGCTATCGGATCCGGTGAAGACGGTTGAGGTCGCGGTGCAGGTCGACGTCGAGCGCTTCCTCGGGGAGTTCATGACGCGAGTCGGCTCCGTCCTGACCTGACCGGGGCGTCGCGGGCCGGCCGGCCCATGACCCGCATCATTCCATGGTGCCGGGCATGGGCCGAGAGGCTGCCGGCACGCCGGGCGGGGAGGGTCGTGCCCGTACCCGGGCGGCACCGGGTGATCCGAGACACGCACGGGGCGGGTCACCACAGTCGTGCCCGTGTCCGAGGCGGCTCCGGGCCCTCCCCGCGCATGACTTTCGAGGGCCACCGTCGACAGACTCGCCCGTATCCCGGGTGCAGGGCGAGAGCCTGTGCGCTGCGTGAGACCGGCTTCGAGGGGTGGGATGACTCGGCGACGGGTCCCCTGCGCGCGTAGGGTGTCGCAGTGACCGGACGCGAGGAGATCACCACCGCCATGAGGGACTCGATCCCCATCATGGTCGGCTACTTCTTCGTGGCCATGGCCTTCGGGCTGTTCTGCGCCCGCGGCGGAATCCCCCCGGCGATGTCCGGGCTCATCTCGCTCACCAACGTCTCCTCCTCGGGCCAACTGGCCGGGGTGACGGTGATCACCAGCGGCGGCTCGTGGTTGCAGCTCGCCCTCGGGGTCTTCCTGGTGAACCTGCGCTATGTGCTCATGTCGATCTCGCTGGGCCAGCGTCTGGGGCCTGGTGCCGGTACCTGGCAGCGCATGCTGCTGGCGTGGGGGATCACCGACGAGATCTACGCCCTGGGAATGTCACGCACGCGGCTCACCGTCGCCTCCTACCTGAGCGGCTGCGTGCTGCCCATCATCGGGTGGACCAGCGGCACGGTACTCGGCGGGCTGGTGGGCGACGCACTCCCGGCCCGGCTCACCGCCGCCTTCGGCCTGCTCATGTACGTCATGTTCGTGGCGATCGTCACCCCCGTCGCCGCCCGGGCGCGCTCCGTGCTCGGCGCCGTGGCGGGCGGCGCCGGGTTGAGCGCCGTGCTCGCCGTGTGGACCGACCTCGCCTCGGGCTGGCGGATCATCGTCACCGCCCTGGTGGTCTCGGCGGTGCTCGCCACCATCGCCCCGGTCCGAGCGTCGGACGAGCATGGGGCGCAGGCATGAACCTGTGGTTCGGCGTGGCGATCATGGCCGTCGTCACCTATCTCATGCGGGCCGTCCCCCTGCTGGCCATCCGGCGACGCATCACGAACCAGTGGGCGCTCAGCTTCCTGCACTACCTGCCCTACGTGGTGCTGGCGGCGATGGCCTTCCCCGCCATCCTCACCGACGCCCCCTCACTCGCCACCGGGCTCGTCGCCCTGGGGGTCGCCCTCGTGCTCGGCTGGCGCGGCCACGACCTGTCGGCGGTGGTCCTGGGCGCCGCCCTGGCCATCGGCGCGGCCGAGGCCCTTCAGCTCCTGACCTGAGGTACGTATGGTCCGTCCTGTCGGGACACCGCGCCTGGTCCAAGCGCGTGTGGCAGGCGCGGGCGGCCTTGGCCTTCAGGTCGTTTGTCGGCCTCGTCCGGGTGCGCGCGTGGCAGGCGACCGGTGCGGGGCGCTGCCGAAGCATGGCGTGGTGCCGGGCCAGGGGCGCGCCGACGAACGAGTTGCTGGAGGCCCCACCGTTCAGTCGACACCGGGAATCAGCGATTTGAGGTCCATATCGTAGGGAGGGGTCATGGAGCCGCGCCATCCCACCAGGATCCGCTGGAAGTCATCGACCCAGACCGGGATCCCCGCGATGATCGGCACCGACCCGTTGCCGTAGCGGACCCGGTCGTTGTGAGGCGGGGTCCAGGCGGTGCCCTCAGTGAAGGCATTGCTCGCCGGCAGCAGTGACGCCTCTGAGGGGGCAGTCCACGCGGCACGGGCGTGCTCGCCGGCTTGGTCGAGGAGCGCCGCGAGGCCACCGTGCCCCCGCGCGGTGGCCACCTGGGACGGGGTCATGCCGTCCTTGCCATTGAGGTGGATGTCAGCTCCCCACCGGATGAGTTCACGGCACGCCGCCTCGTGGCCCCAGAACGCGGCCTGGTGTAGGAACGACCACCCCGAACTCGGCTTGGCGTGGTGGGCGCACCCGCGGGCGAACATCTCGTGGCGCGCCCACGCCTCGAGGACCGTCCGCCAGTCTCCCGCCTTGGCTCGCTCGTAGGCCATCTGTACGGCACGGTCCCTCACGACATCCCGCGCCACCAGCAGCGACGCCCTGTCGCCCTCGGGGGCCTCGGCGCAGATCCGGCCCAGGCCGGCGAGGGTGTTCACCAGGTCGGGCAACTCGTGTTCCATGAGAGAACGGTAGCCACCCGCCGGTTCGCTAAGCCCGGCGGGTTCATGCCCGTGGGACGGGGCCGTCTCCCCTCCGTCGGGCGGTGGGCTCAGAGAGATCCGATGACCGCGTCGGCGAGCTCCTGCGCGCGGCTGGTGGAGGCGGCGTCGACTGCCACAGCGAAGAAGGTGTGCTCCCCAGTCTCGAGGAGGACGAGGGACGCGTGGTGCTTCTGACCGTCGGCCCCCGTCGCGGTGAAGACGAAACGAACGGCATCGGCGCCGCTCCCCGTCGTCACCCTGGCGTACTCGCCGGAGTCGATCTCACGGTCGGAGAGGAACTCCTCGGTGAACTCCTCCTCGCTGGGCAGCCCGTCGAGCTCCTCTTCCGTGTCCTGCATCGCGGTGATGTTCTCCGCGTAATCGGTGGTGTCGGAGGTGTCGACGCTGATGAGCTGGGAGTCCTCCAGCCTCATGGTCAGGGCCTCCGGCGCCATCCCCCGGGCCTGCGCGATGCGTTCGACGAGCGCATCGTCCGAGCTGTTCTCGGCGGTCAGCGTCTCCCAGCTGGAGGGGATGGCGATGGAGAGCCCGGTTCCAGGCACCTCGGTGAGGGCGTACCCGTCGGGGACAGTGGGAGTGGGTGAGCTGGCCGCCTCGCTGGACTCCGGTGACCCGGTGGTGCCGTCCGATGCGGTCGAGCATGCCGACATCGACAGGGTGAGGGCGGTGAGAACAGCGGCGAGGGCGGCCGCGCGGGAATGGCGCTTCATGTGATCTCCAGGGGCTGGGGTGTTCCGGTGACCATGCTAGGCGATGGCGCCGACGTGGGGCCCACCGAGACGATGCACGAAGGGCCGGCATCGTGCCGGGACGACCGCTTCGGGTGCCCCCGTGGTCCCAGGCGCGGCGGCCCCGATGCGTGATGCTGCCTGGCGATGATGTTCGCATGGCGGCGCATGCCCACGCACCGGGGCCTGGCAGGTGCCGAACGGGCCGGTCGCAGATCGGCGCCGGCCGCCGCGAACATCGTGTCGGCGACGGGCGGCCCTCTTCGCCGAGTTCGGCTCAGAAGTCCTTGGCGATCTCCTCGATCCGGGCCAGGGCGGCCGCGGTGATCTCCGCGTCCTTGTCCGGGGCGTAGTCCTGGCCCTCGATGAACACGGAGGTGATGTCGGTGATGCCGGTCAGCCTCAGGACCTGCTCGAGGTACGTCGAGCCCGGCTCCTTGCCGCCGTAGACCCCGCCGCTCGACTGGATGTGCAGCACCTTCTTGCCGGCGGCCAACCCGACCGGGCCCTGCTCGGTGTACGTGAAGGTCTTGCCGGCGACGCAGATCGTGTCGACCCAGGAGTGCAGCCTCGACGGCAGGTTGAGATTCCACAGCGGGTTGGCGATGACGATCTTGTCCGCTGCCAGGAACTGGTCGGTGAGCGCGTCGAATCGGGCGCCCTTGGCGGCCGCCTCGGGTGAGGGCTGGGTGCCGTCGGGGTACAGGTGGGCCACGATGTCGGCGTCGATCTCCGGCACGGAGCCGTCGTAGACGTCGAGGACCTCGAGGGTGTCGCCGGGGTGGGTGGCCGAGTAGACCTCGATGAACCGGTCCAGGCCCTTCATCGAGTGCGAGCGGGTGGCGTCGAGCACATGGGCCCTGACGATGAGCACGGTCGTCATGTCTGCTCCTCGGGTTGCGGGGGTGGGTTCGTTCACGCGCTGAGTGCGCAAGAGCGAGACTATCGTCACCGTCAAGCGTTTCAAGTTTCAATGAAACTCTGTGCTTGCTCATCCGACCCATCACCCAGCAGATCCCGGGGTTCTCTCCTGGGTATCGACGACGCCGTTCAAGGGGAGGGACAACTGGGGCCGGGTGTATCGTTCAGCGGGAACACCCCGCACTGCCCCGCCCATGACGGTGGCACACGACCAGGACAAGACGGACACCTCTCATGAGCGCAATCGACCCCCCTCCGATCTACCAAACGCGGTCCCAGGTCTCCCCGGACGAACTCAACCGGATGTTCTCCGGCCTGGATGCCGGTGAGGACCTCCTTTACACCTTCGAGCCCACGAAGTCGAAACGATTCAGGATCTGGCTCCTGGTCATCTGCGCAGTGATCCTCGTCGGTGCTCTTGTCGCCGCCCTCATCACCAGGACGACCCTCGCCTGGGTCATCGTCGTCGCGGCCTTCGTCGCCGTGGTGCGCGCGATCGCCTACAACTTCATCCAGAAGGCCCCCGTCAGGGTCGTCATCAACAGCCGCGGCGTCGTCCACGACACGCTCAGGGACGGCGGGTGGGTGAACAAGTTCGCGTACCGCTGGTGCGACGTGGACAAGGTCGACGTGGTCGCCGTCAGGTCAGGCCGCACGATCAAGATCTGCCAGCTCAGACCCAAACGCGGCGTCGGTGAGGAAACCGTCGTCGCGTTCCCGGACTATGTCATCCGTGACGTGCAGGAGAGGGAGCACGTCTGGTTCCTCATGCAGCAGGCCCACATGCGCTACTACGAGTGGTCGAAGCAGTTCCAGGCCGCCAACTGAACGTTCACCGCCGCCGCCTGAACTCCATGACGCCTGAGCCGACAACCGCTAGGCTGGCCCTCGTATGTCACGACTGGCCTACGACAAGGGGGATCACATGGGGATGGGCGAGTCCGAGCGGTTGCAGCTGAGCGGCGAGCACTGGCGCATCAGCGTCCTCGGTGAGCACCTGCTGCGCTACGAGTGGAGCCCGCAGGGCGTCTTCGAGGACCGTCCCACCCAGGTCGTGACCAGACGCCCCTTCAGCCCGGTCCGCGCCCAGGTGCGCGACGAACCGGGTGTCGTGCAGGTCATCACCGCCGCCTTCCAACTCGACTACGACGGCACCGAGCCGTCACCGCAGTCCCTGCGGGTCAAGGGCCGGGGCGACTACGAGTCGGCGTGGCGCTACGGCCAGCCACTGCCGAACATGTTCGGCGCCGCCCTTGGGCTGGCGTCCAACCTCGGCGGCACCGCGCGCACCCTCGACGGCGCCGACGGGCCCATCGCCATGGGGGAGGGCCTGGCCACCCGTAACGGTCTGGCGGTGCTCGACGACTCGGCCTCGCTCGTCATCGACGGCGACCGGCTCGTCCCCAGGGCCCCGGGCACCGTCGACGTCTACGTCTTCGTCCACGGGCTCGACCACGCCGGGGCGGTCGAGGACTTCTACCGCATCGCGGGAGCCCCGCCATTGATCCCCCGCTGGGCCTTCGGCAACTGGTGGAGCCGCTACCACGCCTACACGCAGGACGAGTACGAGCGGCTCATGGACCGTTTCGCCGCCGAGAACGTCCCCTTCTCGGTGGCGGTCATCGACATGGACTGGCACATCACCGACATCGACCCCGCCTACGGGCACGGCTGGACCGGGTATACGTGGAACCGCGATCTGTTCGCCGATCCCGAGGGCTTCCTCGCCGGCCTGCACGCGCGGGGCCTGCACGTCACGCTCAACGTGCACCCCGCCGACGGCATCCGCGCCTACGAGGACTGCTACCCGGCGGTGTGCGAGGCCATGGGGCGGGACCCCGAGGCCGGGCTCCCGGTGGAGTTCGACCTGTCCGACCCGGCGTTCACCAGGGCCTACTTCGAGCAGGTGCACCACCCGCTGGAGGACATGGGCGTCGACTTCTGGTGGATCGACTGGCAGCAGGGCACGGTCGGTACCGACGGCGTGGACCCGCTGTGGCGGCTCAACCAGGCGCACACCGCCGACATGGCGGCCCGGGGCAGGCGCCCGCTGATCCTGTCGCGGTACGCCGGACCCGGCTCCCACCGCTTCCCGGTGGGCTTCTCCGGCGACGCCGTCGCCACGTGGGCCTCCCTCGCCTTCCAGCCGAGGTTCACAGCGACGGCCGCCAACATCGGTTACGGCATGTGGAGCCACGACATCGGCGGGCATGTCTTCGGGTCCCACGACGACGAGCTGGCCACTCGCTGGCTGCAATTCGGTGTGTTCTCGCCGTTCACCCGGCTGCACTCGAGCGATGACCCGTTCGCCGGCAAGGAACCGTGGAACTACGGAACCGTTGCGCGGTCGGTCATGACCCGGTTCCTGCGCCTGCGTCACGCCCTGGTGCCCTATCTCTACACCGAGTGGGCCACCGGGGCCCCACTCGTGCGGCCCGTCTACCACGAGTGGGGCGACCGCTTCGAGTCCTACGAGGCCTCCGGTGAGTACCTGCTCGGGCGCGACCTGCTCGTCGCCCCGATCACGCGGCCCCTCGACAAGGCCTCGCAGACCGCGTCCGCCCGCGTCTGGTTCCCCCCGGGCACCTGGGTGGACGTCTTCACCGGGCTCGTCTACCGGGGAGACCGCTTCCTCACCGTGCGCCGGGGGTTGAAGACCATCCCCGTGTTCGCCCGTGCCGGCTCCATCATCCCGACGAGCACCGGAGCCGCCACCGACAACCCCGACGAGATCGAGCTGCTCGTCGTGCCAGGAGCCGACGCCTCCTACGAGCTCGTCGAGGACGACGGGGCGCTCGAGCCCGCCACCGCCCGCACCCGCATCGAGTGGGACCAGGCGGGACGGACGCTGACCGTGCACCCGGCCAAGGGGGCCACCTGGGTGGTGCCCGACCGGCGGCGCTGGAGGGCGCGCGTCATTGGCGCGGAACCGGAAGGCGACGGTTCGGGGTCCGTGGTCTACCTCGGTGAGGCCCGGGCCGTTGAGGGCCTGGTCGTCCAGCTGCCCGAGGGGACGGACCTGGGCTCCAACGAGCCCGCCCCGCGCATCCACGAACTGCTCGTGGCGGCGCAGTGCGCGCACACCGCGAAGAACGCCATCAGCGAGCTCGTCGCCGCCGGCGAACCGCTCGACCAGGTCGTCGCGCTGCGCGAGGCGCGGGTGCGCGGGATCGTCCACGGCGAGGCCGCGCCCCTGCCCGAGGACCTCGTCGAGGCCGTCAGCGAGATCATCGTCGCCGATCCGGGCCATTGACACCCCGCACCTGGCAACCGGGTTCGCTGCGGCGTGGATCACCGTGAGCCCGTCGGCCCCGGCCCCGGTCGGCACATGGCGCGGCGGCGCTCCGCTACGATCGTGGTCGATGAGACAAGAGCCCGCCCCCTGGATGAACGACGCGTCCGCGGACCAGGGTGTCGAGGACGCCCTGGCGCACATCGACACCGGCTGGCCCCTCGTCATGACGTCCGACCCGGCCGGGCCGCGGCGGGACTTCCTGCTGCTCAGCGGGGGCGCCGTCAGCGTCGCACTCATCTTCGGACTCATCGGCCTCTGGGGCCACGACCTGGCGATGATCGCCGTCTTCGGCGGCACGGCGGTCCTGAGCATCATCGGCAGCTATGCGATGACCAGACTGCTCGCCCGGCCCCACCAGGTGGCGCTGAGCACCATCGGCATCGTCCACGAGGAACAGGTCAAGGGCGTCTGGCGGCGTCAGTACGCCTACCGTTGGCACGAGATCTCACAGGTCACGGTGGACCGCATCGGCCGGTCGAACAACCGCATCTGCCACCTGCAGATCCCCGCCACCCCCGAGCAGCCGGCCGAGAGCGTACCGGTGCCCAACACCGTCCTCGGCAAGGAGCCCGAGCGGACCTGGGCGATCATCATCCGGGCACACCAACGCTACGCCGGGTTCTCCCGGCAGGATGCCGCGCTGTGAACACCTGCCGAGCAGGCACGAACTGCTGGGGCGGCCGCCCTGCTCCTCGTGGCGCGCCCGGCGACCTGCCGGGTCATGTCCTGGCCCCGGATGTCTTGGACATCGGGGCCTGTGACCAGGAACTGCTGAAGAATCAGGATGAACAAGGAGGGCATCCATGACACGGATCGGGATCACGGGAGCGACCGGCCACATCGGCGGCATGGTGGCGCGACTGCTCGCAGGGGGACCGGACGAACTCGTTCTCGTCGTCCGTGACGCCTCGCGCGCCCCGCAGGGACCCTGGCAGGTGCGCGTCACCGACGGGTACGGCGACCCCGCCAATCGTGAGGCGCTGGCCGGGCTCGACGTGCTGTTCATGGTCTCGGCGGCCGAGAGCGCCGACCGTCTCGACCAGCACCGGGCGTTCATCGCCTCAGCCGCGGCGGCCGGCGTGTCCCACGTGGTCTACACGTCATTTCTGGGCGCGGCGCCCGATGCCGTGTTCACCCTGTCTCGCACCCACTGGGCCACCGAGCAGGCCATTCGGGCATCGGGCATGGCCTTCACCTTCCTGCGCGACAGCTTCTACCTCGACTTCCTGCCCGAGATGGCCGTGGACGGGGTCATCGCCGGTCCCGCCGGTGACGGCGTCGTCGGAGCCGTCGCCCAGGCCGACGTGGCGGCGAGTGCCGCCGCCGTCCTGACCGATCCAGCGCGGCACGCCGGACTCACCTACAACCTGACCGGCCCGCAGGCGATCAGCCTGGCGCAGGTGGCCGAGACCGTCACCCGCCTGACCGGTGTGCCGACGAGCTACCGGCCCCAGACCGTCGAGGAGGCCTACGCAGACCGCGCCCGTTACGGCGTTCCCGACTGGCAGCTGGACGCGTGGGTCAGCACCTATACGGCCATCGCCGCCGGAGAGGTCGCCATGGTCACCGATGACGTGCGCGCCCTGACCGGCCGCGAAGCATTGTCGCTGTCCCAGCTGCTGACGCACTGAGGTTCAGGGCGGGTGGCCGGGTCACTCGCCGTGAGCGACGTCGTACGACTCGCGCGCGTCGAGGACGTCCTGCATGTGACCCGTCGCCCATCCCTCGACGTCCCGCAGGACGTTCGCCAGGTCCTGCCCCATCGGACTCAGCTCGTAGGTGACGCGCGGAGGCATCTCGGCGTACTGGTGCCTCAGGACCAGGCCGTCGCGTTCCAGGGCGCGCAGGGTATTGGTCAGCATCTTCGTGGAGATCCCGTCGACACGCAGGGAGATCTCCGTGAACCGCTGCGGCGAACCGGCCTCGTACAGCGCCCCGATGACGAGAACCGTCCACAGATCGCCGAGGAACTTCAGAAACCGCCGCGAGGGGCACGCCCGGGAATAAGGATTGAAGGAGCCCTCGCCCGCTCCGCCCGGCGCTTCGGACATCATCACCCCCAGAACATCTGGGACCACTGTACAGAACACGGGCACGCACGAATGCCGCCGGAACCGTGGCTCCGGCGGCATTCGTTGTGCGCAGCGATCGGTTCAGTCACTCGGTGATGAGCAACCCGCCCGTCCAGCCGATCCGGCCGGCCAGGGCGAGGTGCATCCCGACGGCGCCCACCGCCTCGAGGCGCACGGCATTGGCGAGGCCGCCGCCGTCGGCGAAGGCCAGACCGCCGCCCTCGACGAGTGAACGCAGGGCCTCCTTGGCCTCGGTGTCATCGCCCGCGGCGAGGACGACTGTCGTCGCGCCGTTGGACGCCGTGCCGGCCGCGATCGTGGCCGCGAAGTTCGTGTTGAAGGCCTTCACGACCCTGGCGCCGGGCAGCTTCGCGGCGATCTCGGCGGCAGCCGACGTGCCGGCGGGGAGCAGCGCGGTGAGCTCGGGGATGCTCACCGGATTGGTGGGGTCGACGACGATCCGGCCGTCGAAGGCGCTCGCGCCGTACTGGTCGATGACCTCGGCCACGGCCGGGTAGGGGAGGGCCAGGACGACGACGTCACCGGTGATGGGCTCTCCCAGCGGGGAGACGGTGACGCCCTCAATGTCTGCGCCCTTGGCGGTGTCACGGGCGAGCACCTGCACGTCGGCGCCGGCCTTGGCGAACACGGTGGCGACGGCCGAGCCAATACTGCCTGCACCGAGTATCGAAACTGAGGTCATGGGATTTCTCCTTTCGGGGATCGGAACAATGAATACTTTCTCATAGAAAGTTCCTTTATACAAGAAAGTAACATTCGCCCATGGAGAACAGGGCTGAGCGCCATGGGTGATGAATCGGCCTGGGACAAGGGGGAACCCCGGTACCGGAGGGTGTTCGGTACCGGGGTTCCCCTCTCACTGCGATCCGCCCACTGCCCCAGGCGGTCCCACGGAGGATGCCTTCTGCCCTAGGCGGCCTCCTGGCCTCCGGCGAACTGGGCCTGGTAGAGACGCCAGTAGGCGCCCTCGGCCGCGATCAGTTCGTCGTGGTTCCCCTGCTCGACGATGTCGCCGTGCTCCATCACGAGGATGGTGTCGGCGTCACGGATCGTCGAGAGGCGGTGTGCGATGACGAAGCTCGTCCGTCCGACGCGCAGCCGCGCCATGGCCTTCTGGATGAGGGCCTCGGTGCGGGTGTCGACAGAGCTCGTGGCCTCGTCGAGGATGAGGATCGACGGGTCGGAGATGAACGCACGGGCGATGGTGAGCAACTGCTTCTCGCCCGCCGAGATGTTCGTCCCCTCGTCGTTGATGACCGTGTCGTAGCCGGCCGGCAGGGTCTGGACGAAGCGGTCCACGTAGGCCTGCTTCGCCGCCTCGGCGATCTCCTCGTCCGTGGCGCCCGGCTTGCCGTAGGCGATGTTGTCGCGGACCGAACCGCCGAACAGCCAGGTGTCCTGCAGGACCATGCCGAGCTGGTCGCGCAACTGCGCGCGCGGTACGTCGTTGATGTCGACGCCGTCGATGCGGATGGCACCGCCGTCCACGTCGTAGAAGCGCTCCAGCAGGTTGACCATCGTCGTCTTGCCGGCCCCGGTCGGGCCGACGATGGCGATCTGCTGTCCAGGGCGCACGTCGAGCGAGAGGTCCTTGATGAGTGGCTGATCGGGACGGTAGGAGAACTCGACGTGATCGAATTCGACGTGGCCCTTGACGGGCAACTCCAGCGAGCCCTCGCGGTCGGGGGTCTGCTCGGCGGCGTCGAGGACCTCGAAGACGCGCTCGGCGCTGGCCACGCCCGACTGCAGCAGGTTCGCCATCGAGGCCACCTGCGTGATCGGCTGGGTGAACATCCGCGAGTACTGGATGAACGAGGTCACGTCGCCCAGGAGCATCTGGCCGCTCGCCACGCGTAGGCCGCCGACGACGGCCACTGCCACATACGTCAGGTTCCCGACGAAGAAGTTGATCGGCATGAGCAGGGCGCTGACCGCCTGGGCGCCGAAGCTCTGCTTGTAGAGCTCCCCGTTCGTCGTGGCGAACTCCGCCTCGACCTCACGGCGGCGGCCGAAGACCTTGACCAGGGAGTGTCCGGTGAAGGCCTCCTCGACCTGGCCGTTGAGGACGCCGGTGGCGGTCCACATGCCCACGAAGCGCTTCTGGGCCACCCGGCCGATCGACACCGAGACGACGAACGAGACGGGAATGGCGCACAGCGCGATGATCGTCAGGCGCGGGCTGACCGTCAGCATCATGATGAGCACGCCGGCCAGCTGCAGCACGGCATTGAGCATCTGGGTGAGTGTCTGCTGCAGGGTCTGCTGGATGTTGTCGATGTCGTTCGTGATGCGGCTGAGCAACTCACCGCGGGGCTGCGCGTCGAAGTAGCTCAGCGGCAGGCGGTCGAGCTTGCTGCTCACCTGGTCGCGCATCGAGTACACCGAGTGCTGGACGACGCGGTTGAGGATGTAGCCCTGCAGGAACTGCAGCACCGAGGCCAGCACGTACAGCGTCAGGCAGGCCAGCAGGATGTGGGCCAGGCGCGTGAAGTCGATGCCCTGGCCGGGTACGACGTCCAGGGCAGAGATCATCTGCGCCTGGTCGGATTTGCCGGCCGCCTCCAAGGCGGCGATGGCCTGCTCCTTGGTCAGTCCGGCGGGGAGCATCCTGCCGATGAAGCCCTCGTAGACGACGTTCGTCGCCCGCCCCAGCAGCCTGGGGGAGTAGACGTTGAAGGCAACGCCGGCCGAACCCATCACGATGACGAACAGGATCGCCCACCGGTGCGGTGCGAGCTCGCCGACCAGGCGGCGCAGGGAGGGGCCGAAGTTGACGGCCTTCTCCTGCACCCTGCCCCCGCCGGGGCCGCCGCCGTGGTGGACGTTCTTGGCGTAGTCGGGGCGCTCATGGGCCCTGGTCACGGTGCCCCTGTCCCGGTTCTTCCTGTCGGCCCTGCTCATGCCGCCGCCTCCTGAGAGCTCATCTGCGAGGACACGATCTCCTGGTAGGTACTGCAGCTGTCGAGCAGTTCCGCATGGGTGCCGCGACCGACGACGTGGCCGGAGTCGAGCACGATGATCTGGTCCGCGTCGCGGATGGTCGAGACGCGCTGGGCGACGATGAGTACCGCCGCGTCCTGGGTCTCGGCGGCCAGGGCGGCGCGCAGGCGGGCATCGGTGGCGACGTCGAGGGCGCTGAAGGCGTCGTCGAAGACGTAGATCTCGGGCTTCTTGATGAGGGCCCGGGCGATCGACAGGCGCTGGCGCTGGCCGCCGGAGACGTTCGTGCCGCCCTGGGCGATGGGGGCGTCGAGCCGGCCGTCCATCTGCTCGACGAAGTCGGCGGCCTGAGCGGTGCGCAGCGCGGCCCACATCTCGTCCTCGGTGGCCTCGGGATTGCCGTACCGCAGGTTGGAGGCGATCGTGCCGCTGAACAGATACGGCTTCTGCGGGACCAGGCCGATACGGCTCCACATGAGGTCCATGTCGATCTTGCGCAGGTCGACGCCATCCAGCTTGATCGAGCCGCCGGTCACGTCGTACAGGCGGGGGACGAGATTGGCCAGGGTCGTCTTTCCCGAGCCGGTCGAGCCGATGACGGCGGTGGTCGTCCCCGGTCGCAGCGAGATGTTGATGTCGTGGAGCACCGGCGCCTCGGCCCCGGGGTAACTGAACTCCACGTTGGTCAGGTCCATCGCCCCGGTCATGGGGAGCTCCCGGACGGGCTTGGCAGCCGGCGTGACGGTCGAGGGGGTGCGCAGGACCTCCATGATGCGGCCTGCGCAGACCTGCGCGCGAGGCAGCTGGATCATCATCATCGCGGCCATCATCACGCTCAAGAGCATCTGGATCATGTACGTCATGAAGGCCGTGATCTGGCCCACCTGCATGTCGCCGCTGTCGACCCGCAGGGCGCCGAACCACCACACGGCGACGGTCGAGGCATTCATGATCATCATGACCATCGGCGCCAGGAGCGAGAAGAAGGTGCCGATCCTGAACCCCAGCAGCATCAACGACTGATTGGCCACGTCGAAGCGCTTGCGCTCCCGGTGCTCGCGGACGAAGGCGCGGATGACGCGGATGCCGCTCAGCTGCTCGCGCACGACCTGGTTGATCCGGTCGATGCTCTCCTGGTTCCTCTTGAAGGCCGGGGTCATCCGGCTGACGATGATCCCCACCACGACGACCATGACGAGGACGGCCACGGCGACGATCCACGACAGGCCCATGTCCTCGCGCAGCGCCATGACGATGGCGCCGATCATGGTGATCGGTGCGCCGAGGATCATGATGCAGGTCATGAGGAGGAACTGCTGCACCTGCTGCACGTCATTGGTGGTGCGGGTGATCAGCGACGGGGCCCCGAAATGGTTGACCTCCTGGCTCGAGTAGTTCAACACGGTGTCGAACAGGCCGGCACGAATGTCACGGCCGATCCCCATCGCGAGCCGCGCGCCGAAGACGGCCGCGAGGCACTGGGCCACGGCCTGGGTGCCGCCGACGGCGAGCATCCTGGCGCCGGCGTGCCAGATGTAGGTGGTGTCGCCGTTCGCCACGCCGGTGTCGATGATGCGGGCGTTCAGATTGGGCAGCATCAGGGAGGCCACGGAGGCCACCGCCTGCAGCAGCACCACGAGGGCGAACTGGCCGCGGTACTGCCCGCCGAAGCGCCCGATGAGTCTCCTCAACATGCGCAATCCCCTTTCAAGGCCGTGTGGATCCTTTCGTGAGACCGTGGGTGATCAGGCGGGCGGCGAGTTCGGGGGGAAAGTCCGCGCCCCGCTTGAGGAAGGGGTGTGAGGTCGCCATTGCGACGGAACGGAGCCAGGCCGCGGCCTCCTCCAGCGAGACCGACAACTCGTCCCGCCAGGGGGCGATGGCCTCGGCCATGGCCCCGCGCAGGTCGTCGGAGCGGGTCGGGGCGCCGTCGCAGTTCTTCATCGGGGGCTTGCGGGGCGACAGGTCGTCGGAGGGCATGGCGTGGACCGCCATGAACACCTCCTCGATCGTGTCCATGTCCGAGTACAGCAGGGTCAGGACGGCGGTGATGCGCTCCTCGAGGCTGTGATGCTCGGGCATTGTCCGGAACGCCTCGACCGTGGGCGTGGGGTCGAGCACGTCGGCGATCACCGCGTCGTAGAGGGCCTGCTTGGTGGGGAAGACACGAAAAATGGTGCCCTCGGCGATCCCGGCCGCCTCGGCCACCTGCTTCGTCGTGAACCGGCCCCCATTGGCGACGAGAAGCGGCCGGGCCGCTTCGATGATCGTCCTTCGCCGCTCCTCAGGCGACATGGGTGCTGCTCGGCTCACACGACGAGGGTATGAGTGAGCGCTCACTCATTTCAAAGCACGGCACTTGGTTGCAGCGGCGGCAACTCGTTGCATCGAGTGCCGGATGCGCCGCCGAGCCAGCCGGTCTCCAATATGTGGGATTTCTTCCGTGCTAATTACTCAATGAGGATTACCTTAGTTCACGGAGGACTGTGCGGCCGCGGGATCCGCTCCGGCGCACCCCGAGTACGAAGGAGATCGACCATGAGCGATGACCAGACCACGTACACCGAGAACGTCGTCAGCACCGGCGTGGCTGACGAGCTCCCCATCGTCCCCGAGAGCACCACATCGCGCATCCTGGTGAAGAACGACCTGCTCCAGGTCACCCAGTTCACCTTCGGCGCCGGTCAGATGCTCAGTGAGCACGCCGCCCCGAAGGGCGTGGTCGTCCAGCTCCTCGAGGGCGAGATGACGTTCACGCTGAGCGGCGAGCCCCACCTGCTGCACGCCGGTGACTGCCTCTACATGGCGCCCGACGTGCTGCACTCCCTCAAGGCCGAGACCGATTGCCGCATGACGCTCGTCCTCGTCGATGTCGCCGCGGCGGGCCGGTGAACGGGCAGCGTGCCGGGGCTGTCGACGTCGAGGCCGAGCCGGAGCAGGGCCAGTGCCTGTGCAGCCAGGTCGACCCCGGTGCCATGGCAGAGGCCGGCCGCCTCGCCCGCCAAGGGGCGCCCGGAGCCGGGCCGGCCGGTGAGGCGGCAGATGCCGGCGAGGCGGGACGTGACGCCGGCCCGGCCCAGGACGCGCGGCTGCAGGGCCACTGGCTGCTCGCCTCACTCGGCAAGCGAGTACTGCGCCCCGGAGGTCGGGGGCTCACCAGGCGGCTGCTCGACCGGGCGCACCCGAGCAGCCACGACCGCATCGTCGAGTTCGGCCCCGGCGTGGGGCTGACCGCCGGGATGCTCCTGGCGGTCGACCCGGTCTCGTACACGGGCGTCGACCCCAACCCCGAGGGGCGCGCCCAGCTCGACGCCGTCCTCGACGGCAACCCCCGCGCCCGGGTCGTCACCGCCGACGCGGCCGAGACCACGCTGCCCGACGCCAGCGCCGATCTCATCGTCGGCGAGGCCATGCTCACGATGTGTCCACCGGCGCAGCGCCGCACGATCCTGGCCGAGGCATGGCGCGTGCTCGACACAGGGGGTCGCTACGCCGTGCACGAACTCGCCCTCACCGACCAGGCCGACGACCCCGACGAGAACGCCCGCGGCCCGGTCGGCCGTGACCTCTCCGCGCGGATCAAGGTCGGGGCCCGCCCGCTCAAGATCGCGGCATGGCGGGCGCTCTTCGAGGGGGCCGGCTTCGAGGTCGTCTGGGTCGGGTGCGCCCCGATGCGCCTCCTCGACCCGGGCCGCATCATCGCCGATGAGGGGATCATCGGCTCGGTCAGGTTCCTCAACAACCTGCGCAGGCGCCCCGAGGCCAGACGCCGGGTGCACGCCATGCGCGAGGGCTTCAAGGCGCACAAGGACGATCTGACGGCGGTCGGCATCGTCCTGCGCAAGCCCTGAACGACTCATGGGCGCGGGGCCCGGCACCCCGAAGAGCTGGGGTGGAGAACGCCGGGGGGATCGGGCCGGCCGGGGGCGGTGCTGTCGGCGACGGGTTCGGGAAGAAGAAATCCGGGCTTCCCATTCCGCTTGCTTTGAATTAGGGTAGCCTTGGCGAATCGCTTGAGGAAGGATGCGGGTCACCGGTGTGGGCGAGCACCGGTGACCCGCATCCGTGTTCCGGGGCCCGCGTCTTCGCGGCCCGCTGGTTGCCGGGTCTTGCTTCGGGTCGGTCGGGCGGCCTCGCCGGGGCCGTGCCGCGAGCCGATCAGAGCCCAGAGGGGCCGCATTTGGGGAGTTGCGGCTACCATGGGAGGAACCAAGGCAGCAGCCCGCAGCGAGATCGGGCATCATGTGGCACCCAAGCCGGCTGTCCCCGTGCCGGGCCGCGCCGAGGAACGCGGCCCCTGGCCCAGCAGTGACCCAAGCCATGAACAACGCGCACTCCACCCGGCGCAGTCCCGTGGCCCCGCCGCAGGGAAGAATCCCACTGCCGAGGTGTCGGTTGCCGGACCTGATCGGAACCTCCCGTGGACGACACCACCATTCGAGTACTCCTGTACAGCCATGACTCACAGGGGCTGGGCCACGTGCGCCGCAACCTGGCGCTCGCCCACCACCTGGCCCGCACCATCCCCGAGCGGACCGGCCGTCCGGTCTCGGGACTGCTCGTTTCGGGGCTGCCGATGGGCGACGACGTCCTGCTCCCCCAAGGATTCGACTGGCTGACGATCCCGGGGGTGGCCAAGGGCAGCAACGGCTACGAGCCCCGCAACCTGGCCGGCCCCACGAGCCGGCTCATCGACCTGCGCTCGGTCCTCATCGAGTCGGCGATGCTGTCCTTCGCCCCCGACCTGGTCGTCATCGACCGCCACATCTACGGGGTCTGGCGGGAACTGCGCCGACCACTGCGCCGGCTGCGCGCCCGCCGCCCCTGCGCACGCGTGGTCCTCGGGCTGCGCGAGGTGCTCGACGAGCCGGCCGCCGCCGCGGCCGAGTGGCGCGCCCTGGGCGACCTCTCGGAGCTGCGCCGCCTCGTCGACGAGGTGTGGGTCTACGGCGACCAGGACGTCCACGACCCCATCGCCAGCGGAGAGGTGCCCCTGGCCCTCGCCGACAAGGTCCGGTTCACCGGGTACCTGGCGAACGGTCGGCGCGAACTCGACGGGGCGGGCGAGCCGCGCCGGGCCCCGTTCATCCTCACCACCGCCGGGGGCGGTTCGGACGGGCACGACCTGCTGCGGGCGGCGGCGGCGATGGACGTGCCGGACGGGTACGAGCACGTCATCGTCACCGGGCCGCAGCTCGCCGACGCCACGGCCGTCCAGGCGCTGGCCGGTCCGCGCACCCACGTCCACCGCTCCTGGCCCGGCCTGAGCAACCAGATCGCCGACGCCGACGCCGTCATCGCCATGGGCGGCTACAACACGACGTGCGAGATCCTCGCCACCGACACGCCCGCGCTCATCGTGCCCCGCGAGGAGCCACGACGCGAACAGCTCATCCGCGCCCGGTCGCTGGCCGACGTGGGCGCCCTCGACGTCATGCGGGCCGAGCAGATGAGCCCGGCGGCCCTGGGCTCCTGGGCGGCCGGGGCGGTCGGCCGTCATGTCAGCCGCTCCGCCCTCGCCCTGGACGGGCTGACGACGGCCGCCCGCTACGCGGCCGAACTCCTCGCCGACGCGGCGGCCCTCGAGGCGTCCCCGGCCCGGCCCCGGATCGGCTACGTGCTCAAGGTCTACCCCCGCTTCTCCGAGACCTTCGTCGTCACCGAGATGCTCGCCCGGGAGGCCCTCGGCGACGACCTGAGCATCTACGCGCTGCGCCCGACGACCGACCAGCGCTTCCACCCCGAGATCGCCCGGGTCGGGGCGCGGGTGACCTGGGTGCCGCGCCCCCTCAAGGCCACGGACATGTGGGAGCAGCTGGCCGGGGCGGTCAGCCACCCGCGGCTGCGCGAGAACCTCGCCGGCCTGCTGCCCGAACTCGCCGAACTGCCCGGCGACGAGGTCGCTCAGGGCGTGGCGCTCGCCCGGTCCGTGCTCGAGGACGGCATCACCCACCTGCACGCCCACTTCGCGTCCCTGGCCGGCCGCATGACCTGGCTGGCCTCGCGCCTGACGGGCGTGCCCTACACGGTCACCACGCACGCCAAGGACATCTTCCACGACTCGGTCGACCTGTTCTGGCTGCGCCGCATCTGCGGGGACGCCGAACGCGTCGTGGCCATCAGCGAGTTCAACGAGGCCTACCTCCGGCAGGTCCTGGACGGCACCGGAGCACGGGTCAGCCTGCAGTACAACGCCCTGGAACTGGCGCGCTTCCCCTACCACGACCCGCCGCGGGTCAGCGCACCGCTGCGGGTGGCGGCCCTGGGCCGGCTCGTGCCCAAGAAGGGTTTCGCCGACCTCATCGACGCCGTCGCCCAGGCCCGCTCGGCCGGGCTCGACGTCACCGCGTCCATCGCCGGCGACGGGGAGCTGGCCGGCGAGCTGGCCGCCCGGATCCGCCGACGCGGTCTCACCGGCCACGTGCGGCTGCTCGGACCACTCACCCAGGAGGAGGTCAAGCGGCTGCTGTCCGGCGCGCACGTCTTCGCCGCCCCGTGCATCCAGGCCGCCGACGGCAACATCGACGGCCTGCCCACGGTGGTGCTGGAGGCCATGGCCAGCGGCACGCCCGTCATTGCGACCTCCGTCTCGGGCCTGCCCGAGGTCGTCCGGGACCAGGACACCGGCATCCTGCTCGACCCCGGCGACGTCGACGCGCTGGCCGCGGCCCTGACGCGCGTGGCCGCCGGCGGCTACGACCTGACCGGCATGGCCCGCAACGCCAGGGCCCTCATCGAGGAGAAGTTCGACAGCCGCAAACAGGCGGCCGCCCTGTCCACCTGGGAAGCGGGTGAGGCGGGAGGAGGTGAGCGCTGATGCGCATCGCCTACGTCACCGTCGACCCCGGCATCCCCGTGTTCGGCACCAAGGGCGCCTCCGTGCACGTGCAGGAGGTGGTGCGCGAGCTGCTGGCGCGCGGCCACGAGGTGCGGGTCTACACGACGCGCCGCGGCCACGAGGTGCCCGACGACCTCGCCGGCCTGCCCGTGACCGAGCTGCCGGTGGCCGCCCAGGACCCGGCCGGGCGGGAACGCGCCCAGCAGGAGGCCGTGGCCGAGATCACCCGCCGTCTCCTGTCCGAGGGCGCCGACATGGTCTACGAACGCTACTCGCTGTTCTCCACCGTGCTCGCCGGACTGCACGAGAGCGCCGGGGTCCCCGGCGTCCTCGAGGTCAACGCCCCCCTCATCGACGAGCAGCGCACCTACCGCGGCCTGGTCGACGAGGCCGGTGCCCTGGCGGCGCTGCGCGCCCAGGTGGAGGCCGCCGCGGCGACGATCTGCGTCTCGGACCCGGTACGCCGGTGGGTCGTCGAACGCACCGGCGCCACCCGAGCCGCCACGGTGCCCAACGGCGTCAGCGTGCGCCGCATCGTGCCCAGGCCCCCGTCCCCGGGCGTTCCCGTGGTGGCCTTCGTCGGCACCCTCAAGCCCTGGCACGGGGTGGAGGACCTGCTCAAGGCCGCGTCCCTGGCCGGCGAGCCCTGGCGGCTGCGGATCATCGGCGACGGGCCGCGGCGTGCCGAACTGGAACGCCTGGCCGCCCGGCTCGGCCTGCGGGCCGACTTCCGCGGGGCCGTCGCCCCCCAGGACATGCCCTCCCACCTGGCCGGTGCGGCCATCGGCGCCGCCCCCTACCCGAGGACCGGTGCCGAGGACGACCAGTACTTCTCACCGCTCAAGGTCTACGAGTACCTCGCGGCGGGCCTGCCCGTGGTGGCCTCCCGGGTCGGGCAGCTGCCCGAGATCCTCGACGGGCTGGGCGTTCTCGTCCCCCCGTCAGACCCGGCGGCCCTCGCCCGGGCCATCGACGCCCTCGCCGCCGACCCCGACCGCCGGGACGAGCTCGGCCGCGCCGGGCGGCGCCGCGCCGAGGAGCGTCACTCCTGGGCGGGCGTCGTCGACCGGATCATGCGGCTCGCCGGAATGGAGGACGACCATGGCTGAACGGATCAGGAAACAGGCCCTGGTGCGCACCCTGCGCCTGCTGGCCCCCGACGCGCGCGCCCACACGAGACTCCTGGCGGGCGGCGTGTGCGCCCTGCTGGCCGAGGTGATCTTCCGGGTGCTGGAGCCGTGGCCCATGAAGTACGTCGTCGACTCCGTCTCGGCGGCGCTCGGCGCCGACAGCTCGCACCGCCCCGCCACGCTCGGGCTGCTCATGTGGTGGGGTTTCGCGCAGCTGGCCCTGACCGGGCTGCGGGCCCTGACGAACTACCTGGCCACCGTCGCCTTCGCCCTCGCCGGTTCGCGCGTGGCCACCTCGCTGCGCGCCAGGATCTTCCGGCACGTGCAGGGGCTCTCCCTGCAGTTCCACTCCCGCAACCGCAGCGCCGACACCGTCCAGCGCATCGTCAGCGACGTGGGCCGGATGCAGGACGTGGTGATCACCGCGGGCCTGCCGCTCGTCGCCAACGTCATCACCCTGGTGGTCATGCTCGGGGTCATGGTCGTGCTCGACCCCCTGCTGTCGCTCGTCGTGGTCGGCGCGATCGTCCTGTTCGCCCTCACCTCGGCGGGCAACTCGCAGAAGATCACGGCGGCGGCCCGCAAGACCCGCAAGGGCGAGGGGCACCTGGCGAACACCGCCCAGGAGTCGCTCGCCGCCATCCAGGTGGTGCAGGCCTACGGCCTGGAGGAACTCATCTCCGACCGGTTCGGCTCGGCCAACCAGACGTCCCTGCGCTCGGGCGTGGCCTCCCGGCGCCTGTCCGCCCGGCTCGAACGCACCACGGACGTCATCATCGGCCTCGCCACCGCCATCGTCATGGTCAGCGGGGCGCTGCGGGCCCTCGACGGCGCCATGAGCCTGGGCGACCTCGTGCTCTTCACCAGCTACCTGCGCACGACGATGAAACCCCTGCGCGACATGGCGAAGTACACGGGCCGGATCGCCCAGGCCACGGCCTCCGGGGAACGCGTGGCCGACCTCATGGCGGTGCAACCCGACATCGTCAACCCGCCCAGCCCGTTGCGGATCGGGCGGGCTCGCGGCATGGTGCGCTTCGAGAACGTGCACGCCGCCTACGAGGACACCGAGGTGCTCCACGGGCTGAGCCTGAGCGCCGCGCCCGGCGAGGTCGTGGCACTCATCGGACCCTCCGGGGCCGGCAAGTCCACCCTCGTGTCCCTGCTGGTGCGCGCCCAGGACCCGACGTACGGCGAGGTCACCCTGGACGGCAACCGGCTGCGCGACCTCGACCTGAAGGAACTGCGGGCGAACATCTCGCTGCTGCACCAGGAGGCCGTCCTGTTCGCCGGCACGGTGCGGGAGAACATCCGGCTGGGCCGTCAGGGGGCCAGCGACGCCGAGGTCGAGCAGGCGGCCCGCGCCGCCTACGCCCACGACTTCATCATGGAGCTGCCCGACGGGTACGACACGACCGTCGGCGAGCGGGGCGGCACCCTGTCCGGCGGCCAGCGCCAGCGCGTGGCCATCGCCCGCGCCCTGCTGCGCGACGCCCCGGTCGTGATCCTCGACGAGGCGACCACCGGGCTGGACCCAGCCTCGGCGCGCCTGGTGCTGGACGCGATCAGTCACCTCGTGGTGGGCCGCACCACCCTGGCCGTCACCCATGACGCCGAGGTCGCGCTGCGCGCCACCCGCGTCGTCTGGGTGCAGGACGGGAACATCATGCTCGACGGCCAGCCGCAGGACCTGATGGAGACCAGCCGGATCTTCCGCGGCTGGGTCGAGGCCAGCGGCCACCACAGCGGCGAGATCAGGATCGGGGGGCGGTGACGGTGGACGGCACCCGAACCCTGGACGTCGTGGATGCCGTGCTGGACGCCTCCAGGCTCAGCGGACTGCTCGGCTGCGACGTGCGGGCCGATCACCTGCGGATCAAACCCGACACCTCGGTGACCGTCTCCCTCGCCGACCCCGGCACGGGCCGGTCCCGCGGCTGGGCACGCATCCTGTGGCCCGGCGGCCTGTCGAAGGCCGACAAGACCAGCATGAGCGCCGCCCGGCGCGGCCTGCTCGTGGGCTGGCGCACCCTGCCCGGCGGGCTGGTGCTCCAGCACGGCGAGATCCTCGCCGACCCCAGGCTCCGCCGCCCGCTGAGGCAGGCCGGCGGCAGAGGGCTCGTCGGCGGCCGTCCCGAGGAGACGGCGCTGCGCTACAACCCGCTGAGACGCCTGGTGCTGCGCCGCGACGACCTGGTGGTGCGGGTCCTAGCCGAGGCCGACCCGCTGGGCCGCGACGTGCACGACTTCGTGTCCGCCCATGTGGCCGTCCCCGAACGGGTCGACGACGGCGCGGACCCGCACCTGGCCGTGCTGCGCTACACCGGTGACAGCGACCTGGGGCGCCGGCCCGACCCGCGGGGCAGCCGGACCGCCGGCGCCCTCATCGCGGCCCTCCACCGCAGCACCGACCAGCTGCCCGGCCCGCTGCGCGAACCACTGTCCCGCCGCGTCGTCGACCCGTGGCGGCAGGCCGAGGCCCATGCCGGCGTCCTCGACGCCCTGGACCGGCCGCTGGCGCAGCGGATGCGCGCCCTCGCCGCCCGCGCCCTGGCCGGGCTGCCGGGCCCGGTGGTGCTCGTACACGGCGATTTCTCGCCCGACCAGGTGCTCACCAGCGGTGACGGCGGGGTCTGGCTGACCGACTTCGACCGGGCCCACCTGGCGCCCGCCGCAGCCGACCTGGGTTCTTGGCTCATGACGGCCGACGAGCCCGGCGTCCAGGCGTTCCTGGCGGGCTACCGGGACGCCGGCGGACACGTCCCGTCAGGCCCGCAGCAGCGCACAGCGCTCGCCGGGGCCCTGCTCCTGCGGGCCGTCGAACCCCTGCGCGAGGCACGGCCCGGCTGGGCGCGGCTCGTCGGCGAGCGGCTGGACCGGCTCGAGGAGGTGCTCCGATGACGAGCGCGGCACTGACGACACTGCGGGCGACCGACGGGATCATCCGGGCATGGCCGGCGCGGCAGGGCGCCATCACCTTCGAGCAGCGCGACCCGGACGGCCTGCTGCGCGCCGGACGCATCGACGTCTGGGGCGAGAGCGAGCTGACCGGCTACGCCACCGACCCCAGCCTGCCCGAACTGTCCGCCCCGACCCGCGGCCGGCTCGTCGTGCACCGGTTCGGCCGCCGCGCCGTCGTCATGTGCCCCGACCGGGCCGTCAAACTGCTGCGCCCCGGCCGCGCAGCCCGCGTGGCCGCCGTCTCCAGCCGGATCGCCGGCCTGTGCGCCGGCACCGGGCTGCGGGCCGCGCGGGTGCTGGACGCCACCGAGGCGCGCGTCGAGTTCACCCTGCTGCCGGGACGCTCACTGCACGAACTGGGCGACGACGGCCTGGACGGCTGGGCCCGCCTGGCCGGCGCCTGGCCGCTCATCGCCCGCCACGTGGACCAGGCCCGCGCCGAGCACTCTCCCGCCGACGAGGCCGCGGTACTCGACCGCTGGTACACCGCCGCCGCCGAGCACGGCGCCGTGGGCCCGCTCGGGCCGCTGCGCCGCGCGGTCGAACGGGCCTGCGCCGACCTGGCGGCCGGTACCGACCCGCCGGCGCTGCTGCACCGCGACCTGCACGACGGCCAGCTGCTGTGGGACGGCGCCGCGCTCGGCGTCCTCGACCTGGACACCGCGGCCCGGGGCGAGGCCGCCCTGGACGTGGGGAACCTGCTGGCCCACGCCGAACTGAGCCGCCTGGCGGGCTCGCTCAGCGCCGACGGCCACCGGCGGGTGACCGGGCACCTGGCCGACCTGGCCCGCGGCCTGGGGGCGAGCCCGGCCCACGTCGACCGCTACTGGAGGGCCGCCCGCCTGCGGCTGGCCTTCGTCCACTCCTTCCGGCCCGCCGCGGACCGCTGGCTCGAACAGTGGGTCGAGGCCTGCCTGGCGGGTCCGCGGCCGCCGTGATCGCCCCGGCGGCACCAGAACCGACCGACACCACGGAAAGGAACCCCACCATGCGAATCTCCGTTCTTGGCTGCGGTTATCTCGGAGCCGTGCACGCCGCCGCCCTGGCGTCCCTCGGTCATGATGTCCTGGGCGTGGACGTCGACGCCGCACGCGTCAACGCCCTCGCCGACGGCAGGCCCCCCTTCTTCGAACCCGGCCTGGGCGAACTGCTCCAGCGGGCCGTGCGCAGCGGCCGGCTGCGGTTCACGACCACGCCGGCCGACGACGGGCTGGCCGACGCGGAACTGCACTTCATCACCGTCGGCACCCCGCAGTCCGACGACGGCTCGGCAGACCTGAGCGCCGTCGAGTCGGCCCTCGACACGATCCTCGCGGCCGTGCCCGTCGGCGCCCGGCCCGTCGTCGCCGGCAAGTCGACGGTGCCGGTGGGTACCGCGAAACGTCTCGCCGAGCGCCTCGCCGCGAGCGGGGCCACCCTGGTGTGGAACCCCGAATTCCTGCGCGAGGGCCGCGCCGTCGAGGACACCCTGCACCCGGACCGCATCGTCTACGGGCTGCCCGACGACCCCGCGCAGGCCCGGCGCGGCCGCGAGGCGCTGGACGCCGCCTACGCCCCGCTGCTGGCCGAGGGCATCCCCCGGATCGCCACGAACTACCCGACCGCCGAGCTGGTCAAGATGGCGGCCAACTCCTTCCTCGCCACGAAGATCAGCTTCATCAACGCCATGGCCGAGCTGTGCGAGGCGACCGGCGGCGACGTCGTGGCCCTGGCCGACGTGCTCGGCTACGACGACCGCATCGGCCGGAAGTTCCTGCGCGCCGGCGTCGGGTTCGGCGGCGGCTGCCTGCCGAAGGACATCCGCGCCTTCGTCGCCCGCGCCGAGGAGCTGGGCGTCGGGGACGCCCTCACCTTCCTCAAGCAGGTCGACGCCATCAACCAGCGCCGCCGCGACCGGGTCGTGGCCCTGGCCGAACGCTGGCTGGGCGGTGACGTGGCCGGTGCGCGGGTCACGGTGCTCGGCGCCGCCTTCAAACCCGACAGCGACGACGTGCGCGACTCACCGGCCCTCGATGTCGCCCTGCGCCTGGCCGACCGGGGCGCCCTGGTGCGGGTGTGCGATCCCCGGGCGCTGGATGTCGTCGAGCGCCTCCACCCCGGGCTCGACACCCGCCGCGACCCCCTGGCCGCCCTCGAGGGCGCCGAGGTGGTGCTGCTGCTGACCGAGTGGCAGGAGTTCATCGACTTGGACCCGGCCGAGGCCGCTGGCCAGGTGGCGCGCCCGGTCGTCATCGACGGTCGCAACGCCCTGGACCCCGGGCGCTGGCGTGAGGCCGGCTGGACCCACCTCGGCCTGGGGCGGCCGCCGTCCGGCCCCGGGCTGTCACGGCCCGAGCTGGCCCGGCACCGCGCGACCCCGGCCACCGCCAGGCGGCCCGAACGCCAACTCAGCGGGTCGGTCGGCAGCCGTCGCCGGCTGCTGCGGTGCGGCGGCCCCGGCAGGCGGTGAACCGGACGCGCGCGCGGCCCCGCCATCGGTTGTCACGGTGGCGGGGCCGCGCGCGCCCCACGGTAGTCTGTCCGGGTGAGTTCCCAGCAGCCGACCAGCCCCACGAACCAGGCGTCTGAGCAGGACCTTCCCGAGCAGATGCGCGTCCGCGCCGAGAAGCGTCGGCGCTGCCTCGACGAGGGCAAGCAGCCCTACCCGGTCGACCTGCGACGGACCCACACGCTCGCCCAGGTGCGGGCCGGCTGGCCCGACCTGGAGCCCGGGCAGGAGACCCAGGACGAGGTGACCGTCGGCGGCCGGGTCGTGCTCCTGCGCAACTCGGGGAAGCTGTGCTTCGCCACCGTCCAGGACGGCTTCACACCGGACGCCGACGCCGAACGCCTGCAGATCATGCTCTCGCGCGCCGAGATCGGCGAGGAGGCCCTCGCCTCGTGGAAGTCCGACATCGACCTGGGTGACTTCGTCTGGGTGCGCGGCCGCGTCATCGCGTCCAAACGCGGCGAGCTGTCGGTGCTGGCCTCGCAGTGGCGGCTCGCCTCCAAGGCCCTGCGCCCGCTGCCGACCCTCCACAAGGAGCTGTCCGAGGAGTCGCGCGTACGCCAGCGCCACAACGACCTCATCGTCCGCGAGCAGGCCCGCACCATGCTGCGTACCCGCGCGCACATCACCCGCGCCATCCGCGCCGAACTCGAGGAGCAGGGCTACCTCGAGGTCGAGGGCCCGGTCCTGCAGACCCTGCACGGCGGCGCCGCAGCCCGCCCGTTCGCCACTCACCTGAACGCCTTCGACATCGACATGTACCTGCGCATCGCGCTCGAGCTGCACCTCAAGCGCGTCATGGTCGGCGGCGCCGACCGGGTCTACGAGATCGGGCGGGTCTTCCGCAACGAGGGCGTCGACTCCTCGCACAGCCCCGAGTTCACGATGCTCGAGGCCTACCAGAGCTGGGGCGACCAGTTCACGATCGCCGACACCCTCAAGGCCGTCATCATGCGGGTCGCCGACGCCCTCGGCACCCACCGGATCGAGACCGAGCGCGGCGTCATCGACCTCGACGGCGAATGGGCGTGGCTGCCCGTCCACGAGGGCCTGTCCAACCGGCTCGGCCAGGAGATCACCCCCGAGACCCCCCTCGATGAGCTGCGCCGGATCGCCGAGGCCCATCAGGTGGGCTTCAGCGCGGACTGGGGGGCTCAGAAGATGGTCGTCGAACTCTTCGGCGAGCTCGTCGAGAAGGACCTGCTGCAGCCGACCTTCGTCTGCGACTATCCCGAGATCGCCCAGCCGCTGGCACGCCGCCACCGCTCCAAGCCCGGTTGCATCGAGGCCTGGGACCTCATCATCGGCGGCATGGAGCGCGGCACCGGCTTCAGTGAACTCGTCGACCCTGTCGTCCAGCGCGAGATCCTCACGGCCCAGTCGCTCGCCGCGGCCGCCGGCGACCCCGAGGCCATGCAGCTCGACGAGGACTTCCTCGCCGCGCTCGAACAGGGCTGCCCGCCCATGGGCGGGCTCGGCCTGGGCGTCGACCGGCTCATCATGCTGTTCACCGGCACCGGGATCCGCGAGACGATCCTGTTCCCGCTGCTGCGCCCCCAGGGCTGACCCTCCGCCCGGCCGCCAATGGCCGGGCGGTGTCGTGGCGGCCTTGGGTGAGAGCCCTCCATTCGACCCGGGTGCGTCCCGGTGCGGGTCCTTCCCTGCCAAGGGCACACCCTGCGCGAACTGGCGCCGTGGCCGTGCAGCACTGTCGGCCCGCTGGAAGTGCGCTCCTCGACCCTACCGGCGCCGTGCCCGACCTGCTCAGGCCTCGTCGGCCTCGTCGGGGGCCGGATCGGGGCCCGAGTCCGCTGCGGCCTGCTGCAACCGGGTGATCTCCTCGGAGAACGTCCAGCGGTTGAGCAGCTGGTCGAATCGGCGCCCGTCGATGTAGACGACCGGGCTGGCGTCCTCGGTCAGCCCCTCGACCTCGGCGGAGTCGGCGAGCACCTTGGCCTCGTCCGCCCGGGAGTCGATGCGCCGCCACAGGGCCTCGACGTCGATGCCGACCTCGCGGGCGACCCGGGTGATGGACCGTGGGCTGATACGACCACGCAGCACGGCGATGGCGTCGTGGAAGGGCCACAGGTTCGGCTCCTTGTTCGCCCCGGCCGCCTCGAGCGCGAGCGCCGCGAGCAGGCTCTCCGGCCCCGACAGCTTGTGACGCAGGATCAGCAGCACCTCACCGGAATCGATGAGTGGCTGGAGGCCGTAGAGGGCCTCGGCGAGACGCCAGCGGTCCTCGTGACTCATGTCGGCGTAGTTGATGAGCACGTGCGGGGCGTCGAGACTGCCGAAGGTCAGCTCCTGGTCGGGCGAGGGCGGCCGGCACAGGGTCTCCCCGCGCGGAGCCGGAAGCGGCCAGATGCGGCTGGTGACCCGGAAGATGACGGCGGCGAGGACGAACGCCGCCAGGGACGCCACGAGGACGCCGAGGCGAGCCTGGTCGCGCAGGGTCTCGTCCTCCAGCGCGATGTTCACCACGAGCAGCGAGATGGTGAACCCCATGCCGGACAGGGCACCCAGCCCCAGGATCCGGGGCACGTCCAGGCCCGGCATGCGCGAGGCCGGCACGAACCGCAGCACGAGGCCCGCACCGAGGACGACGCCGATGAGCTTGCCGATCACCAGCCCGCCGATGATGTCGGCGCTCAGTTCGACGCCCGCGTTGGCCAGGGCGAACAGGGGCACCACCACGTAGTTGACGTACGGGGGCAGCACGAACGCCAGTCGCTGGTTGAGCGGCATGGAGTGGTTCAGCGACTCCCGCAGCATCCTGGCGGTGCCGGGCGCCGGCGCCTGCCGGTACAGCGCGGTGAACTCGCCGGCGGCATCGACGTCCTCGCTGCGCACGTTGTACACGGGCATGAGCAGGGCGATGAGCACCCCGGCCAGGGTGGCGTGCACGCCCGACCGGTAGACCGCGTACCAGATGACGACGCCGAGCACGAGATAGGGCGGCACCCGCCACACGCCCCGGCGGGCCATCAGCCACACCAGGAGCAGGCCGGCCGCCGCGGCCCCGAGGGCGACGAGGTTGAGCGAGCCGGAGTAGAAGATCGCGATGACCGCCAGCGCGCCGATGTCGTCGATGACGGCGAAGGCGAGCAGGAACAGCCGCAGCCGCGGCGCCCGCTTGGGGCCGATGAGGGCGAGCATGCCCAGGGCGAAGGCCGTGTCGGTGGAGATCACCGAGCCCCACGCGTGGGCGCCGCCCGAGTCGCCGATGATGAGCAGGTAGACGAGCGCCGGGACCACCAGCCCGCCGATCGCGGCGGCGGCCGGCAGCAGCGCTCGTCCGGGCAGGCGCAGCTCGCCCAGGGTTAGGTCGCGGCGCACGTCGAGGCCCACCATGAAGAAGAAGACCGCCATGAGGCCCTCGTCCACCCACTCGTGCAGGGTGAGGTCGACGCCGAACGGGCCGGCGGCGAGCGTCGTCGGGGTCTGCCAGAACACGTGATAGCTGTCCCCGATGTTCGCCCAGATCAGGGCGGCGAGAGTGCCCAGGGCGAGCGCCGCCGCGGCGTAGGTCTCGTTGGTCTGGAAGGCGAGGAGCCGCCCCCTGCGCCGAATGTATGTGTCCACGGTGTCGCGGAGGCCCGGGGTCGGGGCCGGGAGAAGGGTATTGCTCATTCGGTCTCCGTGTCTGAAGTGAATCCGATGATCCGATGCCGGGCGCAGGGGCGATCGTCTCGTGCGCCGCGGCCCGAGGTGCGCCCGGACCCGGCGTCGGCTGGGAATGTCCGGAAAACCCTGGTTATTTTATGAGCGCGGCCCAACCAGAACCGGGCGGCCGTCCGCGCCCGGCCGCCAGTGCGCCATGCCGCCCGCGCGTATGAGATCCTTTCGTGCGAAAGGGCAGGCCGCCCGCCGCCCCTCTGTCGAAAGGACCCGCATGTCCTCGCTCCGCTCAGCCCTGTCCAGGGGCGGCATCCTCGTGTGGGTGCTCGCAGCCATCGTCCTCGCCCTCGTGCTCGGCTCGGTGACCATTGGTGGCCGCCACGTGCTGCCGGTCGGCGTCGGCCGTGTCTTCGCGACCTTCTCCGACCTGTTCAGCCAGTTCCTCACCTTCTCGATCCCGCTCATCATCATCGGGCTGGTCACCCCGGCCATCGCCGACCTGGGACGCGGCGCCGGCAAGTGGCTCGGCGTCACGGCGGCCCTGGCCTACACATCGACGCTCTTCTCCGGCTTCCTCACCTACCTCGTGTGCGCGACGACCTTCCCGCGGGTGCTGGCCGGGTCGTCCCTCGCCGACGTCGAGGAGCCGGGATCGGCCCTCGAGAGCTACTTCACCGTCGAGATGCCCCCGGTGGTCGAGGTCATGACCGCCCTGCTCCTGTCCTTCGTCGTCGGCATCGGGTTGGCCATGGTGCCGCGCGGTGTCCTGCGCAAGGGATTCATCGAGTTCCGCGCGATCATCACCAAGCTCATCGAGCGGATCATCATCCCGTTGCTGCCCCTGCACATCTTCGGCATCTTCCTCAACCTCACCTACACCGGCGAGGCCTGGGCGATCATGCGCACGCTCGTCCGGGTGGTCGTCGTCGTCCTGCTCCTCGAGGTCGTCATCCTCGGCGCCCAGTACTGCGTCGCCGGTCTCGCCGGCCGCCGGAACCCGGTGAAGGCCCTCGTCACGATGCTGCCCGCCTATCTGACCGCCCTGGGCACCTCGTCCTCGGCCGCGACCATCCCCGTCACCCTGCGTCAGACCCGCCGCAACGGCGTGTCCGACGCCGTCGCCTCCTTCACCGTGCCGCTGTGCGCGACGATCCACCTGGCCGGCTCCACGTCGAAGATCTTCGCCTTCGCCTTCGCGATCGCCTGGACCCAGGGCATCGACGTCTCCGCCGTCCAGTGGGTCGGCTTCATCTTCATGCTCGGCATCACGATGGTCGCCGCCCCCGGCGTGCCCGGCGGGGCCATCATGGCCGCGACCGGCCTGCTCACCTCGATGCTGGGCTTCGACGAGGCCCAGGTGGCACTCATGATCGCCACCTACATCGCCCTCGACTCCTTCGGCACCGCCACCAATGTCACCGGCGACGGCGCCCTCGCGATCATCATCGACACGATGGCGGGCGGCCGGATCCGCAGGGGCGGCAGCGCCCGCGAGCAGGACTTCGACCCGATGGCCTACCTCGACGGCGTCTCGGTCACCGGCCTCGTCAGCTCCGAGGAACTGGCGGCCTCAGCCAAGGAGAGCGGCTCGCAGACGGCCGGCTGAGGGGCGGGACTCCTCGCGTCAGCCCGACCGGCCCCCTGCGGTTGCACCCGCCGGGGGCCGGCTGGCCATGCCCTGCCGGGCATGGCTGCGGGCGCCCGTCCCACGCCGAGCGTCTACTTCATCCACTCGTTGCCGGGCAGGTCGGCCAGTTCGGACAGGTCCAGCCGGGTCTGGACGCCCGAGGCCGGCTGCAGGCCGTAGTGCTCGAGCGCGACGCGCAGGTATTCGGCGCCGTCGATGTTGAGCGGGCCCGAGGTCCACATGGCGTAGGGCAGGTTGACGAAGCGCTCCTCCTTGACCGCCGCCAGGTCCTTCGTCGCGTCGTTCGACCGCAGCGCTTCGATCTTCTCGTCGTAGCTCTGGCCCGGGTAGTCGACGAAGAAGATGATGTCGGGGTCGGCGGTGGCCAGACGCTCCCAGCTCACCGAGGTCCAGGTGTCCTCGACGTCGGCGAGGGCGTTGGTGACACCGGCCGAGTCCATCATGGCCTGCGGGGCGCCGAAGGACCCGGACGAGAAGATGGTGTCCGAGCTGGAGTCGAACAGGAAAGCGGTGGGCCTGGTGTCGGCCTGCGGGGCCTGCTCCAGCGCCTGGCGCCGGTCGTTGATGTCTGCCACGACCGACTCGGCGGTCTCCTCGTGGCCGGTCATCTCGCCCACATTGGCGATGTCGGTGGTCAGGGCGTCCCAGGGGTCCATCGTGCCGCGGTTGCCGTCGTCCTGCCGGCAGGTCTCCGACAGCAGATAGCTCTCGATGCCCTGCTGGCTCAGCCCGTCCGGGGTGAGGTTCTTCTCCTCGGAGAAGCCGTAGCCCCAGCCGGCGAAGACCACCTGCGGCGAGGCGGCGACGATGTTCTCCATCGTCGGGTACTTCTCGGCGACCTGGTTGAGGCCGTCGACCGTCTCGGCGCCGTACTTGAGGGCCAGCACGTCCCGGTCGCGCTGCATGCTCGACACGGCGACGATGTCGTCGGCAGCCCCCGCGGCCAGGGCGATCGAGATGATGTTGCCGTCGTTGACGAACAGCCGGGTGGTCGGGCTCGGGTACTGCTTGGTCTCGCCGCAGTTGGTGAGCTGGACGGTGCCGGCGGACGAGGAGTCGGAGTTCGCGTCGGCGCCGGAGTCCGTGCCCGAGCCGCATCCGGCGGCGACGAGCGCCAGGGTGAGCAGTCCGGCGGGTGCGAGCCGGGAGATCTTCATCGGTGGTCCTTTCCCCCGCTGATGAGCAGGTGACTCTGGTGGGTTTCCGGGTGGGATATCTGCATGGCCTCGACGGCGAAGGCCTCGCCCATGAGGCCGGTGTCGAGCACCTCGGTGGGCCTGCCGAAGGCCTGGAGGCGTCCGTCGTGGAGGACGGCCACCAGGTCGAAGTGGCGCAGCACGGTGTCGATGTCGTGGATGGCCGCGATGACCGTCGTCGGCTGGGCGCCGAGCAGGTCGAGCAGCCGCAGCTGCCAGGCGATGTCGAGGTGGTTCGTCGGTTCGTCGAGCATGAGCACCGGGCAGCGCTGGGCCAGGCCGCGGGCGATCATGGCGCGCCGCCGCTCCCCGCCGGACAGGTTCGTGCAGGGCGTCTCCAGCCGGTCGCCGAGTCCGAGCGCGGACAGCGCCTCGCGGACGATGTGCAGCTCGCCGTGCGTGGTCATCGACCACGGGCTGCGGTACGGGATGCGTCCCAGGGCGACCATCTCGCCCAGGCGCAGGTCGTCCGGCGGGGTCTCCTCCTGGGAGACGAAGGCGATGATGCGGGCCCGTTCCCGCGGCGCGAGGTCCCTCAGCGGCTGCCCGTCGAGCAGCACCCGGCCGGCCGCCGGGGCCGCGATGCCGGCGATGGTGCGCAGCAGCGTCGACTTGCCGGCGCCGTTCGTGCCGACCAGCGCCAGTTTCGTGCCCGGCCCGATCGTGAGGCTGACGCCGCGGACGACGACGTGGCCCTCGACCTGGGCGGCGACGTCCTCGAGCCGGATCTCGGGAATCTGCGCGGTACGGCTGGGGCGTGCCGGTTTCCTGGTCCTGGTCTTCATGCGTCACGACCCCCGAACGCGTACCGGCGCCGCCCCATGAGCACCAGGAAGACGGGGGCGCCGATCACGCCGGTGACCACGCCGATGGGGATCTCCTGCGGGCGGACGGCGACCCGCGAGATGACGTCGACCCACAGCAGGAACAGCGCGCCGGTCAGCGCGGCGATCGGCAGCATGCGCCGGTGCAGTGAGCCGACCATCATGCGCGCCGCGTGCGGGACGATGAGACCGACGAAGCCGATGCCGCCGCTGACCGCCACCAGGCAGCCGATGAGCACGCCCAGCCCGACGAACAGGCCGACGCGCATGGCCCCGACCCGCACACCGAGCGCCGCGGCCGTCTCGGGGCCGGCCGCCAGGGCATCCATCCAGAGGCGGGATTATCAGGCTAGGACAGGTGTTTCACAATCTTGTACAGTCCAAGCTGGTTGGTTAGTTGTCAGCACGTAGCCGTCGTGCTGTGCGAGACCCTGTTCGGCGGCCGTAGTCTGGATGTGTAGCACGTCGGTCGTCACCACCATCCCTCTTAGGGGCCTTTGCGCGTAGCCGCTCGACAGATCGGGGAGACAGCTTCGGTGTCCAGGGCTCAACACCTGTGGCAGGGTTGCCTGGCTCCGTGCGCTGGGACCAAGCTAGGGCTTGGATCAAGTTCGGAGACCATATCAGCGGCGTGTTTCCGATCACGTACACCGACTTCGAGCCGGAGCTACCACCGCGACGTACAGGGCCAAGGTCAAGGGGGTAGATGCTGGTAGCGGCTAGCCAGATTCGACGCCGACAAGTACTACGACCGCGTCGGGGACTCAGCGATCCTGTCCAGCTACCAGTATCAGGCTCTAGTCAACATCTGTCCGGGGTGCTAGGGTGAACATCGTTCGTAACGAACAGTGTTCGTTACACCTGAGGAGCGAAGGATGAATGAACCGCAAGGTCGACGGGGAGGCGCCAGTAAAGCTCCCCTGACGAGACAGCTCATCGTGGATAGTGCGTTGAAACTGATCACTGAGCGAGGTTTTAATGCGCTGACAATGCGCTCGCTTGCCCAAGAACTTGAGACTGGTCCTGCTGCATTATACGTATATTTCAAGAACAGACAGTCTCTTGTGGACACACTCATTAATACTGTTTTGTCAGAAGTTGAGATCCATAACGCAGAGGGTGATATGGCTTGGGATGCTCAACTTGAAGCTTTGGCAATGCGGACAGTGGAATCGCTCGTTAGGTACCCAGGGCTGAGCGCAGGAATGGTTGGGCGAGTTCCAAGCGCTGAAGCGTTGCTTCGTATCTCAGAGAGATATCTTAAAATTCTCCTCGATTCAAGTCATGATGAAATGACCTCGCTGCTCGCAGTCGACGTACTCAATTCTATCGTCATCACGGAAGCAAACGAGATCTCTGCGTTTGAGGCAACCTTAGGCAAAGAGCATCTTTACGAGGCTGAGAACGTTTTATCTGGATTGGATCCTGAGAATTTTCCACACCTAAGTCGACTTTCCCATATGGCAATGATAGCGACGCCAGTCGAACGAGCGCAATGGGCAATACATACATTTACCCGAGGGCTGGCGCAAACGAGCGTTCCGGTACAGTGTCCAATTAAGCTTCAGCTGGATTAAGAATTATTTTGAGGGGAAACACAATGTCGGAAGGTTTCGGAAACAATGATCAGGTTGAGGTCAGAAGAGTTGCCATCACCGGGATCGGTGTCATCGCTCCTGGCGAACCGGGGCGCGATGCGTTCTGGTCATTGATCACTTCCGGAGGTTCTGCAGTGCGTCGAATCAGTCAATTTGACCCTAGTTCGTTCCGCTCACAAATTGCCGGTGAGTGTAATATTGAAGATGACGGTATCGTTATCCAGGAATTTGGTGATGGCGAAGACCTCAGTGCGGTTGACCGCAGTATACGCTTGGCGGTCGCAGCGACTGATGAAGCGCTCGGTGACGCTTTTGACAGCGGGTATGAGACATGCAGCACTTCTGACCGAATCGGAATCTCGTACGGGTCAGCGGTTGGTGCTTCCCAGCGTATGGTTGAACTTTATGATCATTTCACGGATGGGGGAAAGTATTGGCGGTGTCCGCTTGGAGACAAGAACGAGGCGCTCTTTGAAGGGCTCCTGCCAAGCACGTTGGGAGCGTGCCTTGCCGACCGTTACCATGTGAACGGACCAGTCGCCATAGTGTCGGCTGGATGCACCTCCGGGCTAGATGCGGTCGGTCAAGGCGCGGCGATGATCCAGCGTGGAGAGAGTCACATCGTCATTGCTGGCGGCACGGACGCTCCCTTGTTGCCAATCACAGTCGCAAGTTTTGACGCGATCAAAGCTACCAGTCCTTCGAACAAGAAACCAGAGGAGGCTTCGCGTCCATTTGACGCTAAACGAAATGGTTTCGTGCTTGCCGAAGGTGCTGCGACGCTAGTGCTTGAGGATCTTGAACATGCGCGCGCTCGCGGTGCACACGTATATGCCGAGATTACCGGGTTTGCGCGGACTACAAACGGCTACCACATGACTGGGCTAGACAATGAAGGTGCGGAACTTGCTGATGCTATCTCGAAAGCGCTACTGAAGGCAGGAATCAAGCCGGAGCAGATTGACTACGTCAACGCTCATGGTTCGAGCACTCAGCAGAACGACGTGCACGAAACTGAGGCACTCAAAAAAGCTCTCGGCGAGCACTCTCGGCATGTTCCAATCAGTTCAATTAAATCTTCCATTGGCCACTCCCTCGGCGCTGTTGGTGCAATTGAGATTATTGCTTGTGTATTAGCTATAGCAGAGAACTTAGTGCCTCCGACGATTAATTATGAGATTCCCGACGAACGGTGTGATCTAGATTATGTTCCTAATACTGCAAGACGGGCAGTCATTAACGGTGCACTGTCAACTGCAAGTGGATTCGGTGGATTTCAATCAGCGATAGTGATTGAAAATCCTAAGCGTAGAGACGAGATAATATGAGAAACGGGAGAACGTTTATCACACAAATCGCCATCGCTACATCCCAAGGAACGTCCACTGAGGAAGTATGGGACGCAGTCGTCAAAGGTCGTACAACATTCTCAACACTTGAGGACTGCGAGGGGAGGCAAATACTCTTTGGCGATCTCGATACAGAGCGTATGGCCGTCGGGCTGACCGAACGCATCAAGATACAGACGGATCCAATCACGCAAGCCGCCCTCGCCCTGTCAGATCAGCTTTTGAGCGGTGATAATAGTGAGGTCTTGGACCACAGAGACGAGATCGGTGTCCAGCTGGGGAATAATTACGGTGGCTTATCTTTTGCTCAAAGGGAACTGACAAATCTCAGTGAAAATGGGCCTGGAGCGGTTAGCCCTTATCAATCATTTGCGTGGTTCTATTCAGTCAATACCGGTCAGATCTCGGTTCGCCATAAATTGAAGGGGCCGAGCGGGACCGTCGCGACCGAGGCCTGTAGTGGAATTGACGCCCTAAGTCTCGCTAACTACGAGATTTTATCAGGAACAGACTTCATGATTACTGGTGCCATTGATGGTACTCGAAGTCCGTTTGGCATCGCATCTATGTATTCAGGCACAAGTACACTAGCACCTGAAACTGCTGCCGAGGGTTTTGCTCCCTACAGCGCAGAGTCAATCGGTTACGTGCCCGGGGCTGGGGGAGCATTGTTGATGCTTCAGAGCGAACGTATGACACCGCCCGCACAGCGTGATATTGAGTTGATCGGAGCCGCTCGAGGATTTCAGAGCGGGCAGTCGGGAAATGTTCTTCGTGATGTCGTGGAACGACTGTTCACTGAATCGGGGGTAACGCCCTTTGATATTGGCGTTGTCTATAGCGACGCAGTGGGAGTTCCCGGAGTGGACACTCGAGAGCGCGAGACTTTAGTTAAGATCTTCGGCGACAAGCAGCCTCCGACGACGGCCCCCAAGACCGGATTTGGCCGCCTATTTGCTGGCGCTTCAGCGGTTGATGTCGCTCTTGCGGCTCTAACATTGCGTAATCAATGGATCCCACCACTCGCTATTCGCCTCGGTGGACAGGATCCAGATGAACATTTGAACCTTGTGTACGGCGAAGGCCGACCAATTCAGAAAGACACCGCTTTAGTGCTTTCGACTGGCACTGGAGGATACCGTTCCGCAGCACTTTTGCGACTCAATGGTTGACAGTAGCTGCAATCAAAAGGAGACATCTCATGACGACTATAACTGTCGATGAACTGATCAAGATCACTCAAACCGTTGTCGGAGAAGATGAGGAGCTCACGATCGATGAATCAATCCTGGACATGTCTTTTGAAAAATTGAATTTTGATTCGCTGAACGTCATTGCCATCAAAGCTAAGCTTGAACAGAATCATGACTTCAAGTTTCCCGAAGGGCGAAATTACGCGTTAATCACACCACGTGAACTCATTTCTATCGCTAATGACCAGTTGACTAGCTAGTTCCAAGGAGGTGAAGTATATGACGAAAGTGGCAGTGGTAAGTGGTGGCACTTCGGGCATTGGCGAAGCAATAGTCGAGACTCTTGCACAAGCAGGCATGCATGTTGAATTCTGCGGGCGTTGCGCAGAATCTGTGAATCTGCATGAAAGACGGTGGCAAAATGAAGGGTTGACTGTTACTGGTTCGGTGTGTGATGTGGCGAACGAGAAAGATGTCGACCAGTACATCAAGGATATTGTTGCTCGATGTGGCAAGATTAACTGCCTTGTTAACAATGCTGGAACCTCAGGTGGGGGGCCTTTCCATGAGCTCTCCACGGATATTTGGCGTCATATCATGACAACAAATTGTGATTCTGTTTTCTTCATGAGTCGCGCTGTTCTCCGCGAAGGAGGGATCCTGGACAATGAGCATGGGCGCATCATCAACATCGCCTCGACTGCGGGGAAGCAAGGGATTCCCTTGTCAGCACCTTACAATGCCTCGAAGCATGCAGTGATCGGAATTACTAGATCGCTTGCTCTTGAATATGCGAAGCGAAACATTACTGTCAACGCTGTGTGCCCTGGATACGTCGAGACTCCTATGGCTGATACAGTTGTCAGATGCCATGCTGAAATTTTTGGACGCACTATTGAAGAGGTTCGCAGCGAGTTCGAAAACAAGATCCCCATCGGTCGGTACTCCACCCCCTCAGAGGTTGCCTCGCTTGTCAATTACCTTGCTGGCCCAGAAGCAGCAGCTATCACGGGTCAAGCACTGAACGTGTGCGGTGGTTTAGGTCGATTTTAGAGACATTGAATAGGAACCCCCATGAAACATTCAAGCACCATCAATGCCCCTGCTGACGTCGTTCAACGCATTATCAGTGACGCAGAGAACTGGCCAATCTTCTTTACTCCTACAGTTGCTTGCGAGCGAAATCGCAGAGATGAAGCACACGAAGAACTTAGACTTTGGGCGCGTAAGGGTGAACTTGACACGACCGTTTCTTGGCGCTCCTCGCGTCAGTTCAGCGCTGACCGGCGGAATGTCACCTTCCAGCAGCTAGAACCAGCACCACCCCTGACCGAGATGACAGGAGTATGGACAATCAGAGATATCGATGAGAAGTCCACTGAATTGACGCTAAGTCATACTCTCGCTGCAGCTGACGAAGATGCACTCCGGGCAGCGCAGACCATTACTGATTATAACAGCACCGTCGAACTAGCGAACATTAAGACCCTTGCTGAGACATATGGAAGTTCTCTGTCAGAACATATCGTCCGTAGCCAAGATGAGGTCTGGATCGATGCCGATGTACACGAGGTGTTTATGCCTCTTTGGGAAGTTAACATGTGGCCTGACTTCTTGGACCACGTGGGTGCAGTCACAGTGCATTCGCAAGGAATCAATCAGCAACGGTTCTCAATGGAGCTCGGCCGTAACGCTGAACAAGCCCATTCGGTCGAATCTGTGCGGGTAGCGCGTCCTGATCAATGGGTTGCTTTCAAGCAGATCCAGACCCCAGCTGGTGTGTATGGACATGCAGGAACTTGGACGTTCGAAGAGGCTGAGGGCGGTACTCGTGTAACCGTCCGGCACCTTGCTCTGCTTGAGCGTGCAGGAAACGTGTCGCTACCGGATCTAGTTACTCGGCTCAGCGCCAGCTTGAGCCAGAGTAGTCTCTCGACGTTGGCTGCGATTAAGCGCTTGACAGCATGAGGAGCTGTAAACTGATGTTGGCACTCCCAAGTAATAGCCCCGTAGTGCGGCTGAGTAAACACGCTTTTGCTTACCAACAGCTCCCTGGCTCTTGGTGTCAGAACAATGTTGGCATCATCCAACTCGACCAAGCCGGCGCAGTACTCCTCGTTGATACTGTCGCAATCGAGGCAAGAAACCTCATGTTGCGGCGTGCATTGGAAACCCTCGCCGCTGTCCAGATTGACGTCGTTAATACTCATTTTCACGGTGACCATACTTTTGGGAACTTTATATTCTCGGACGGCAATATTCTTGGGACGGAGTTAACGGCGGAGTTGATTGTGCTTGCCGGGGACGACCTCGTGCGCAGGCAACCCGGTATCAACTTCGGTAATGTTCAGGTCACTCCTCCCACTAAGCTGGTTTCGAATGGGTACAGTATTTCGACAGCGTGGGGTGATGTCCAATTTCTTGAGTTCAAAGATGCCCATACGGCCAGTGATCTTGTCGTTTGGTTGCCTACAGAGAGGGTTCTCTTCACTGGTGATATTGCATGGAATAACGTTACACCCTTTGCTCTTATGGGCTCTGTCACCGGATCTATCGAGGCTCTTGAAATACTTCAAAGATTAGATGCCCAAACTGTTGTGCCTGGTCACGGACCTGTCGGAGGGGCTGAGATGCTCCAAGACTGTCTTGATTATCTACGGCTGATTCTTGTCTATGCCGAACAAGGGATCAACACAGGTGCGAATGTCTGGGAAACCGCTGAAGAATTTGAGCGAGAAAGCACTAACGTGAAAATCGACAATGAGCGGAACATTGCAAATATCGCTCGCGCTTTTGCGGATCTTCGCGGCGCTGATGATTTTGATGTTTTAGCCGAATTGGCTGTTATGGAGAAGTGGAAGAACCGTACTAGCCTGCATCGTGGGCTTGGCACCGTTTAGTTGCGCCGCACGGAAGGTTTATTTGTCGATGAATGACCCATTAAGTAATCAGTTCTTTTCTATCCTCCAGTTTTATGGCGAACATTTTGCTCGGATTGACGAAGGTGATATCCAAGGCTGGGCTGGCGATTTCGCCGATGATGCGAAGTTTGTGTCTCCAACGACGGATGTGACGACAGCGGAGAAAATCTTCAACGTAGCATCAAAAGCTCATGAAATGCGATCTCAACAAGGCTTGAAGAATCGACATTATCAGTCTGGGGTGCATATCAATGCTTCCAGTGACGGGAGAGCAAGCGTGACGTCATACGTTCTTGTTGTCATGCTCGATGGTTCTGAAACTCAGCAAAGGTTATTGTCGACCGTGGTGCGAGACGAACTCGTTTATAAAGGTCGCTGGACCGTGCAAGCTCGGAGGATCTCGTTCGATGGACGGCAGTGAACAAGCGAACACGTTTTTCAAAATCAGTCAACTATATGCTCGTCAAACTCAAGCCATCGACGAGGGTGACATTGCCCAATATTCTAATACATTCGCCCTACAGGCAGTAATCGTCAACACTGCCAACAACAGTCGTCTCATAGGACGTGACACTATTCACTCGGTTGCGATGGATAATTTTGTAGCGAGAAAAGCAATTCGATTGCAGTCGCGTCATTTTATGTTCACTCCCTTGATACGTTATCTTGATAACGGTTTGATCGGGGCATCGTCACGTGTCCTGATCATGCAGATTCTTCGCCACGGATTCGCGTCGATTCTTGCGAGCGTCATTTGTGACGACATCATCGTTTGCGGCGCGGGCCATGAACCCACTATTCAATTCCGTACCATATCACTATCTGGCTGATTAAACCTACTTCGGAAGAACTGACATGATCCAAACTCAACATACAAAAAGGATCGAGATACCTGAAATAGCAATTCCTGATCTACTTCGCGCCACGGCTGCACGCTCGCCCAACTCTATTGCAGTCATAGACAGAGGGTATGAGCTCACATATAAGGAACTCAATGCACGTGTGGAGAAACTAGCACAAGCCATTCGCCCTCTCGTCTCTGGGGAGCGATGGAAGCGGATTGGGCTCACATGGACCCCGACACTTGATGGTGTCATTACCTACTATTCGGTACTTCGCGCCGGAGCAATCATGGTTGGTCTTATGCCGCCCAAGCCCGCTGTGGAGCTGGTCCGTGCTGTTGAGGAGACTCAACCTGATTTCTTGATTCTCGACGAGACGACCCGTGAGAAGATTTCCGATCTCGCTCAACGATTTACGACTTTTAATCTTGTCGCAGTAGCGAATGAATTGTCAGATCGACTAGGTCAATCGTTGACGAGAATCAGGACTTCGCCCGCCTCTGACGACCCCGCCGTGCTGGCTTTCACCAGTGGTACTACCGGTCCTTCAAAATGTGTCAGACTCACCCACAAGAACGTTGTCGCTAATGCACTTATGGTAGCATCGGCCCATCGCATGTGGGGTCAATCGGTGATCTTCGTCAATATGCCTATCATGAACCCGCTGCATTTGAATGCGGCTATCTCTGTTGGTGCATCCTTTGTGATTGATCCTGCGTGGGAGAGCGGCGCAATAGCTGATCGCTTGGAACGATACCAAGTCACACATTTTTATGGAATCCCAACCCTGTTTGGATTGCTGGAAAACGATCCTAGTATCGACGCTGAGCAGCTTGAGACTGTGAAGTATTTTTCGTGTGGGTCCAAGGCCCTCGCGCCCCAGCTCAGCGCATCGCTTGAGCAACGCTTCGGGATCAAGGTTTTCCAAGGATACGGACAGACTGAAACAGCTTACCATTCTCATGTCGATGATCCTGACAATCCTGTGCATGGGTCCGTTGGCATGAACCTTCCTAATACTGACACGCGCGTCGTCGATGTCGTTACACGTGAACTTTTGCCAGTTGGTTCGATTGGCGAAATTGAGATTCGCGGTCCACAACTGATGGATTGCTACATGAACCGACCTGACCTCGAGCCATTCGCAAAGGGTGGATGGTTTATGACCGGTGATATTGGTTATCTTGACGCTGATGATCATTTGTTCGTTATTGATCGTTTGGTGGATATCGGATACCGTAATGGAACTGTGATTTCCCCCTCTGAACTCGAACGTCAGTTTGAAGCTCATCCTGGCGTTAAGGAGGCTGGGGTCATACTGGAGTCATCGGATACCTCATCTCCTCTATCCGTAGTCGCTTTTGTGGTGCTTCGCGAAGCTGTAGCCTCAGCTGATAAACCTGCTTTAAGTAGCGCTGATTTTCGATACATTGATGCGTGTGATGAAATCTACTTAGTAGACCACATTCCACGTCTTCCTATTAATGGAAAGATCGACCGTAAGACTTTGCTGGCACATCTGCCTGTAGTCCGATCCTTGAATTTTGCTCAAACAAACATTATCAGCATTACAAGCCTTTGTGGAAAGTAGGAATCCAATGTTAATATTGCAAATCATCAACGCGGTGATCGCTCTGTCCACGATAATCGCCGCCTGCCTTGCGCTCGCGAGGCCGAGTGCATTCAGTGGCTCTCGCAACGTGGTTGAGGGTGAACGGTTTTTCGCGAACATGTACGCGACTCGCGCAATTCCCCTTGGGATTCTTGTTGGAGCATTACCATTCATTTCCTTTGCTAGCCAGTGGCCAACCAAGGCGCTGCTTATTGCGGCCGCTCTTGTTCAAATTGTCGATGCTATCATCGGTGCTGGAAAGAAAGAATGGGGCATGGTAGGTGGAGCAGGAGTGGCCTTCATCGTTCATGGTCTGACAGCCTGGCTAATCTGATCGCAGCTGAAAGACCCAGATCATCTCATAATTCTGTCCGGCTGTAATATCACAAGCTAGCTCTAGGTTATGTCAAGTGGTAGGGGGTAGCGAGGGCTACTGGAAGGTTTCTCGTGGTGAGAAGTTGTCGAGGGTGACTCGGTGTGGTCCTTCGTTGTGGTTTTTGCGATGGCTGTGATCGAGGGTTGTCATACCCAACTTGTTGTCTGGCTGTTTTGAAACGAAATCGGTTGTTGATTGAGTTTAGGAAGCTGCTTAAAATCGTAGGTCAAAGATGCGACCTATAATGTAGGTGCTGACCACGCTGAGGATTTCCTCTGGGGTCTTGCGTTGGATGCTTGAGGTGTGGTTCTTGCGGCGTTCCAGACGTGATTGACCGGGTTGGGGTCTAGGTCTTCGGACTCGGGTCATCCGAGGCCGGCCCCTTCCCGGGTCTCCCCAGTGGGTTCTCTGTGCCGGCCCCGTCACCTTCACCGCTGCGCGCCAGTCCCGGATTTGCACCGGAGTTCCCTGGCGCCCATCGTCATGGGCGCGATCGACTCGCTCGCAGCATAGGCCCTGCGCACGCCGCGCGTCGAGTCGACCTCTCATCGGGTTCTCACAGCGGGCCGTCCTCGGCGGCCCTTGAACTCGGTCTTTACGGTTCGGTAGGTTACTGAAACGTAGGTTTTGTTCGAGGAGAGGACCAGCATGGGCGCAGACGACCCGACCCGGCCGGTGCAACTGCTCACGCCCGACGGCCGACGTGTCGAGGACCCGCGGTTCGCCTGGCGGGGCGGCGACACCGAACTGGTGACGATGCTGCGGCGCATGATGCTCGGCCGTCGCCTCGACACCGAGGGCGCGGCGCTCCAACGCCACGGCGAGCTCGGCCTGTGGCCGCCGCTGCGCGGCCAGGAGGGCTACCAGGCGGGTATCGCCGCCGTGATCGAACCGGCCGACATGGTCTTCGCCACCTACCGCGAGCAGGCCCTGGCCCTGGCCATGGGCGTCGGTGTGGCCGATCTGCTCGCCCTGTGGCGCGGGGCGGGCATGTCGCGCTGGGACAGCGAGGCCACCCGCGTCGCGCCCTTCTCGATCATCATCGGCTCGCACCCGCTGCACGCAGTCGGCTATGCCATGGGTGTCGACCTGGAACGCTTCGGCGACGGGCCCGTGCCCGCCACGCTGGCCCTCTACGGCGATGGCGCCTCCAGCCAGGGCGACGTCAACGAGGCACTCGTCTTCGCCGCCGCCCAGGACGCGCCCGTCGTGTTCTGCTGCGTCAACAACCAGTGGGCCATCAGCGAGCCCGTCACCAGCCAGAGCCGGGTGCCGCTGTACCAGCGCGCCCACGGCTTCGGCATCCCCGGTATCCGCGTGGACGGCAACGACCCGCTGGCCGGCGCCGCCGTCATCGGCTGGGCGCTCGACCGGGCCCGCGCCGGACACCCGGTGCTCGTCGAGGCCTACACCTACCGCATGGGCGCCCACACCACCAGCGACGACCCCGGCCGCTACCGCGGCGACGAGACCAGCGCCGACTGGGCCGCCAAGGACCCGATCGAACGGCTCCGCCGGCACCTGCTCGACACCGGACTCGTCGACGACGCCTGGCTGAGGGCCATGGACGCCGAACTCGACGACTTCGGCGCCGACGTGCGCCGGACCTGCCGCGAACTCGACGACACCCCGATCGAGCGGGCCTTCGACGAGCTCATCGGCGAGCCCGGCGACTACCTGCGCGCCGAACGCGCCGACTGCCTGGACTGGCTGTCCACCGCACCCGACGAAGGAGACGCGGCATGACCGAGCTCACCCTCGCGAAGGCCCTCAACACGGCCCTGCACGCGGCGATGGCGGAGGACTCCCGGGTGCTCGTCATGGGCGAGGACGTCGGCCGCCTCGGCGGGGTCTTCCGCATCACCGAGGGCCTGTACGACGCCTTCGGCCCGCGACGCGTCCGCGACATGCCGCTGGCCGAGTCCGGCATCGTCGGCACCGCCGTCGGCCTCGCCCTGCGCGGATTCAGACCGGTCGTCGAGATCCAGTTCGACGGCTTCGTCTTCCCCGCCTTCGACCAGATCGTCAACCAGGTGGCCGGCTACCGTGCCCGCACCCACGGACGTACCAGCCTGCCCATGGTGATCCGGGTCCCCTTCGGCGGCGACATCGGCGCGGTCGAGCACCACTCCGAGTCGCCCGAGGCCTACTTCATGCACACCCCGGGCCTGCACGTGCTCAGCTGCGGATCGCCCCACGACGCCCACTGGCTGCTGCGCCAGGCGATCGAGTGCCCCGACCCCGTGATCCTCTTCGAACCGAAGGCCCGCTACTACGTCAAGGGCGAGGTGGGCCCGGCCCCCGACCTGCCGATGACAGCCGCCAGAACCGTCCGGCCGGGCCGCGACGCCACCCTGCTGGCCTACGGGCCGACCGTCCGAACCTGCCTGGACGCCGCCGAGGCGGCCGCCCGCGAGGGCCGCGACCTGGAGGTCATCGACCTGCGCGCCCTGGCACCACTCGACATGGCGGTGATCCGGGCCAGCGCGGCCCGCACCCGCAGGGTCGTCGTCGTCCACGAGGCGCGCCGCACGCTCGGGCCGGGCGCCGAGATCGCCGCCCGGCTGGACGAGGAGATGTGGGGCTCACTGGACGCGCCGGTGCTGCGTGTCGCCGCCTGGGACGTCCGCTACCCGCCGGCCCGGGTCGAGCACGACTACCTGCCTGACGCCGAACGCGTCCTCGACGCAGTCGACAGGTCATTCGCCTACTGAACACAGCAAGGAGCAACCGTGCCCAGCTATCTCATGCCCGACGCGGGCGAGGGCCTCATCGAGGCCGTCATCGTCGAATGGCACGTCTCGGTCGGCGACCGGGTGGCGGTCAACGACGACCTGCTGTCGGTTGAGACGGCCAAGTCGGTCGTCGAACTGCCCTCGCCGTTCGCCGGAACCGTCACGCGGATTCTCGCCGCCGAGGGCGACACCGTCGAGGTCGGGACACCCGTCGTCGTCATCGACGACGGTTCCGAACCCGCCGACGCGAATCGGGGCGACGAGCGCTCGCGGGAGCACCAGGAGGCCGCCGAGAGCCCCGCGCCCGGGACCCCGCACCCCGGGGCGAGCCAGGACGACGGGGCCGTCGAGGGCCCCGCGCCCGGGGCCCCTCGCTACGCGTCCCGCGGTGCCGAGGGCGCAGCCGAGCCATCGGGTCCCGCGGCCGCGGCACCGTCCGGGCCCGCATCCGAGGCCGGGGCGCCGATCCTCGTCGGCTACGGCGCCACGCCCGGGCGCGTCCCGCCGCGGGCCAGGCGCCGACGCGAGCACGCAGTCGACCGACGCACCGGCGCCCGCCCCAGGCGCGACGACCTGCAGGACGCCGACGCGGTGCGCCGGGCGACCGCCCGCAACGTCACCGCCTCGAAGGACGGCAAGGTGCACACGACGGCCTTCGTCGAGGTCGATGCCGGAGCCGTCGTCGACCTGGTCGCCACGCTGCGCGCCCGGCGCGACTTCGCCGGCCTGCACGTGACCCCGCTGCTCATCTGGTGCAAGGCCGTCTGCCTGGCGATGCGCACCAACCCGATCATCAACGCCAGCTGGCCCAGCGAGCACGACCGGATCACCCTGCACGAGTCGGTCAACATCGGATTCGCCGCCGACACCCCGCACGGACTGCTCGTACCCGTGATCCGGGACGCCCAGGACCGCGATCTGAAGGACATGGCCGCCGAGCTGGGGCGCCTGGTCAAACTCGCCAAGGCGGGGCAGTTGCAGCCGGCCGACTACAGCGGCGGCACCTTCTCGATCACCAACCTGGGTGGCCTCGGTCTGGACGCCGGTACTCCGATCATCAGTGGGGACGAGAGCGCGATCCTGGCGATCGGTTCCATCCGACGCAGGCCGTGGGTGAGCGAACGCGACGGCGAGGAGTTCATCGAGCCGCGCTGGACCTCGTCGATGTCGCTGTCCTTCGACCACCGGCTCATCGACGGCGTCGAGGCGGCACGGTTCCTGTCCGATCTCGCCGCGCTCATCACCAACCCGGCGCTGGCGATGATGTACTGAGCATCCGCGGGCGTGTGCGAGGCCGGCGGCGCTACTTCCAGAAGGTCGCGATGAAGAAGCTGGCGGCGATGAGCCCCAGGCCGATGGCGAAGTTCCAGTTGCCGAGCACCGCCATGAAGGGGATCGTGTAGCCGGCGATGTAGAAGAGCACCAGCCACGCCACGCCGATGAGACCGACCGGCACGAACACGTAGGGCACCCAGGCGCGGTCGGCGATGCGGACGGCCTGCAGCTTCTTGTTCGAGGCCTCCTTCGCCTTGGCCTTGTTCTTCGACTTCTTCTTGTCGACGGCCTTCTTGCGAGCCTTGGATTCCGGCACGGTTCGCTGCTCCTCGTGGACGATGGCTGACTGCGCCGCGTTGAAGGCGCAACATGGCAAGCCTAGTGGACCGGCCCCAAACACGCCGGGCCTGTGATCTGCGGGTGAGACCGGCGGGCATCAGGGGAGCAACAGGCGCGTGTCCTCGCCACGACCGGCCGTGGGCCGTGGGGCGCCCCGTCGGCACTGCCGGGGGCCCGCCGGCGGAGCCTCTTTCGTGTCGGTTCCGATCTGGTGGCCCTGCCGCACCCGTCAGGGCCGACGCTCCGGGCGGTTTCCCCTGGCCCCGCGGGTCTCAGACGTCGCAGACGCTGAAGGCGAAGGACCGGAGCGGGCCGATCGATCCGTTGGCGATCTCGGAGACGTCGGGCAGGTCGCGGTTGCCCTCGACGCGGTTGAGCGCGTACCTGGTGCCGTCCGGGGACGTGAAGGTGAGCACCGGGTCGCCGTCGGCGTTCCTCTCGCAGCCGACGGTGCCGCGGTCCACGTCGAGTGCCCATGAGTGGCCGAACTGCTCGGCGGTGACCTCCTGCGGGTTGCTGGTCGCCGTCCTGGAGGGGCCGTCCGTCGGGTAGTCCTCGGAGTGGAGGGCCCCGCAGCCGCTTGTTGCGGCGACGAGCAGGGCGGCGGCCGCGCCGGTGAGAATCGTGCCGATGGTCTTGGTCATCATGATGTCTCCTTCGTTGCCAGGGCCATGTAGCCGTCCTCGAGGGACGGGTCGACCGGCTCGGCGTCGGCCGGTGGGGTGCGGGTGACGATGCGGTAGCGGGTCCCCCGGGTGGTGCTCGTCGCGTTCACGACGATGGCGTCAACCGGTGGCGCCGCCTGCGGGGCGGTGAGCCAGGTGCGGCCGCGCGCCTCGTCGACCAGGCCCGTGGTGGGCCCAGCGAAGGTCTTGTGCCCGTCGCGCAGGACGAACACGTAGGGGCAGGTCTGGGCGACGTCGTCGAGGATGTGGGTGGACAGGATGACGGTCCGTTCGCCGCCGAGCCTGGCGAGCAGGGTGCGGAAGCGGATGCGTTCCTCCGGGTCGAGCCCGGCGGTGGGCTCGTCCACGACGAGCAGCCGCGGGCCGCCCACCATCGCCTGGGCGATCCCCAGGCGTCTGCGCATGCCGCCGGAGAACCCGCCGATGCGTCGCCGGGAGGCGTCGGCGAGACCGACCTGGTCGAGGAGTTCGTGGGCCTGCCTGCGTCTCTCGGCGCGCGGGGTGACCCCCTTGAGGACGCCGATGTAGTCCAGGAACTCGACCGGGGTGAGATTCGGGTACGGCTCGACGTCCTGGGGGAGGTAGCCGAGGGTCTTTTTGAGCGTGCGCCGCGCCCGCCGGTCGGACAGGTCGTGTCCGTCGACGAGGACACGGCCGCGCGTGGGCTCGATGATCCCGCAGACGATGCGCATGAGGGTGGTCTTGCCTGCGCCGTTGGAGCCCAGCAGTCCGATCATCCCGGCGGGCAGGTCGAGGGTGACCTCGTCGAGGGCCCCCGGCTTCCTGCGGAAGTCCTTGGTGACGTGGTCGATGGAGATGAACACGGGTTCTCCTTTCAGCTGCGGTTCCGGGCGCGGGCGAGGGACGAGCCGGCGGTCAGGAGCAGCGCGATGAGCACGGCCTGCCAGGCCAGGGACAGGGCCGCGGCACGTGGCGTGGCGGCGTCCAGGCCGAGCGGGCCGGTGGGTGCGTAGCGGGGGTAGAGGGGCTGCGCCCCGTAGAGCCCGGCCGCAACCGTGTCGCCGACGAGGTTGAGGACGGTGCCGTTGAGCGTGGGCAGGGGGATCAGTGGCGTGGAGAACACGGCCCCGAACCAGAGCAGCACCGCCGCGACGCGCGCCACCCCGTGCGGCAGCAGGGCGCCGAGGAACGCCGACAGGCAGGTGGCGATCAGCGCGCTGGGCAGGACGATCGTCCCCAGCACGGCGATCGCCGCCGGGACGGCCGCCCCGTGGCCGGCGGCGGTCTGCCAGATACCGGCACCCACCAGGACGACGGCGCTCGGGACGAGGACGACCCCGAGCGTCCCCAGGACGAGGGCGGCGTGGCGCACCGGCGGGGCGACGGGCGTCGAGGCCTCGATCTCGTCCATGCTGCGACGCGACGTGGAGGCGAAGAAGTCGGTGAACGCCGCGGCGTAGGCGGCCCCGCAGAACAGGGCGATGATCTGGCCGGTGAAGACCAGGTCCGGCGTGTCCCCGGTGCGCGGGGCACCCGGGGACACGAACGCCAGCAGGGCGCCGAAAGCCGTCAGCGGCACGATCGCGAACCACAGCCAGACGCGCCGGCGCGTGATGCGCGCGTGGGCGCCCGCGGCGTTGATCAACGTCATGCCGTCACCACCTTCGCGATGTTCTTCTCCGCATCCCCGAGGCGCCGGGCCGCGGCGGCGGCGAACCCGGCGGCCAGGGCGAGCAGGACGCCGCACCGCACGGCCAGCACATCGACGTAGGGCTCCCACACCAGGGCCACGAACATCCATCCCGCGATCACGGCGATGACCGTCGTCGACGCGGACTTGGAGAAGGCGGCGGCCATCAGCGCCACCGCCACGATGAAGACCGCGGCGCTGACCGGGCCCAGGGCGCTGACCCAGCCGGCGTCCCTCGGCCACACCCCCCGCAGGTGCAGGGGCGCGAACATCGCGAGGGCCGCAAGCACCGCGATCGCCAGGACGAGGGAGCAGCGGGTCAGCTGTGCCGCGCGGAACGACGTGGGCGTGGACTCGTGCAGTTCGATGATCGGGTCGCCCGTCAGCGCCGCGACCGCGGCGATGCCGACCGCGATCGGAAACATCGCGGTGAACCAGATCATGGCGACCGCCGTCTGCGTCACCGGCCACGACCCGGCCATGGTCACGCCGGCCGCGGCCACGGCGACACCGGATGCGAGCGGCAGCGCTGCCGCCGGCGCCCCGATGCGCCTGAACTGGGCGCGGATCCTCGTATGGGACATGACCCTCCTCGGTGTTCCCGGCCAGGGGCCGTCACCTGGTGAGTAGCCGGCGGGGCCGGCACGGTTCACGCGGCGGCCAGACCGGCGGTGGCCCTGCGGGCCGTCAGCAGGGCCACCGTGAACAAAACTGCCCCGACGCCCACCACGGCGAACGAGGGCAGGGCGTCGTGCACCACCCCGAGCACCGCCCCGAGACCGACCCGCACCATCGGCTCGGGCGCGGGGACGAGTACCGGGATCGTCACGAACCCGACGAGCGCGCCGACCCAGGGGGCGGCCCAGACCGCAAGGAGCGTCGTCAGCCCGGTGACGAGCACCATCGGGGCCAGCCAGGTCATGACCAGCGGGCCGAACGCGGCCACCGAACCCGAAACGGTGGCCAGCCACGAGGCCGCCCCGCCCGCGAGGCAGTCGACGATCAGCACCATCGTCACCCGGGCGAACAGGACGGCCGCCGGCCCCACCGGGGTGGCGGCCGACACCGAGTCGGCGGCCCGTCGGGAGACGGCCATCGTCATCGTGACGACGGCCCCGGCCAGGATGAGCGCGGCGAACCCCGATGTCACGGCGGAGGAGCCCTGGGCGGCGCCCAGCCACCTGGCGGCCAGCACCGCGAGGGCCGCGCTCACGAGCGCCGCGGGAACGATGAGCCACGACGCGACCCGTGCCTGCGCCAGCACCAGGGCGCCCGTCACCCGGATGCCGCGCGCCAGGGGCCACTGCGGCGCGTCCATCGGCGACACCGACGCGGCGACGGAGCGCCACACCGTCTCGAAGCCCGGCAGCGAACCGGCCCTGGACGCCTCGACCCGGGCGAGCGCCGCCCGGAACTGCTCGGCCTCGTTCTGATCCGGCTCAGTCATGATGCTCTCCGATCTCTTCGCGCAGCAGGCGACGAGCCCGCGACACCCGGCTCTTGACCGTCCCCAACGGGACACCGACGACGTCGCTGATCTCGCCGTAGGGCAGGTCGTAAAGCCACGCCAGGACGACGACCTCGTACACGTCGTCCGGCAGGCGCCCGATGGCGTCCACCACTGCCTGCGACCCGGCCCGCGAGACCGCCACATCGTCAGGACTGGGACTCTGGTCGGCCGTGGTGTCGGCCACCGAGTCGAGGGGAACGGTCGGGTGGCGTTTGCGGCGGGTGTGCATGTGCACCTGGCGTGATGCGATGCCCAGCAGCCAGGTGAGGACCCGGCTGTCCCCGCGAAACGACCGCGCCGACCGCCAGCACCCCAGCCACACGTCCGCGCAGACCTCCTCGGCCACGCCTCGGTCCGCAACCCGCCTGGCCACGAACCCGTGGACCGACGCCGCGAACCGCGAGTACAGCTCGGCCAGGGCGTGCTCGTCCCCGCCGCCCACGCGACGCAGCAGCTCAACCGGGTCGGAGTCCACACTTAGCTTGTAGCACTCACCGGCCGGATGGTTCACCGATGCCGGGCGCTGGCCGACACCCGTCATGGTGTTTTTCTGCTGCATCGCGAGTCTGTTGATGAGGAGAGACTGAGGCAGCCCGGTTCGTCGAAGATCACTGGCGCGCTCTGGAAGCAGACCCTCAACCCCGGAGAGATCCTCCAAGTCCATGCCTGACGTGTAGGAACGGCGACGTAGCTTCACCCGGCAGCCGGGCGGCAGCGCGCTCAGTGGCCAACGCTGATGAGCTCGCCGACCCGAGAAACCTCGGCCGGAACTGTTCCGGTCAAGAAGTCGGGAGCCGATGCGTGCGAATGCGCCTTGCCCCTGCTGCGTTCCATGAGCTGGATCACGGTGGTTTCCGGCTGATACTGCGTGCCCTCGATGTCTCCACTCCTGGTGACGTCCAGCATCAACAGGGAGTTGTCCCCGGCCCGGGTGACGATTGTTGCGACGTCGTGGGCATGGAGTTGCTCGGTCAGCCAGCCGAGAGTGTCCTCGGGGCGGGCGATGATGAACAGTACTTCGCCGGTCACGGCATGTCGGGCGTCATCAACAGGCGCAGGCGTTGTTTCAAGCAGCCCGCGCAGCAGACGCAGAGTGGTTCTGCGGTCTGCCGCGTCGTCAGGGCGAGGATCCTGGAACAAGCGAACGAACCACTCTCGGTCCTCGCGGGACGTGTAGACCTGACGGTGAACGCACAACTGGTATTCGTCAGGAGCGCCCGCTTCACTGAGAAGAGCGACGATGCCGTCCTGGTCGTACTCGTCCAGCGAGCCGCTTCCGGCGAAGAGTTCGGGCAGCTGTGGGCTGGACAGGCCGAACGACGCTGGTCCGTAGGCCGAGACGATCGCGTGAATGATCACTTCACCAATCTCCTTGCCTCCTCGAGTGTCAGACCGACCTGGTTCACCAAGAGCCTGCGGACCTCGATGCTGCTGACCTCCCTGCGGTGGAAAGCCCATCGTATGCGCGGATGCGTTTCTGACACCAGCCAACAGTGCGACCCTTTACCCGAGTCTCCCAGTTCGGTAACCGAGCTGCACGCACAGAAGACGTTTGAGCTCGCTTGACGGCATGGAGGGGAACCCATTGCCACCCATGACGCCTCCAACGCGAACTGCCAATTCATCCGCAGCCTAGAACAGGAATGAACTCGCCACCCAGCCCCGGCCTGCGCCTGTGCACAGGCACGCCCCGGTGCTGGCCGGTCAATTCCTCGGCCACGGTGCCTGGACCCTTTGCTGGCAGGTCCGTCAGAGCGAGTCGATGAGGTCGCGCATCAGCTGCGAGGCCGTGATGCGGCGCTCCCGCGCCACCTCATCCAGCTTCGCCCGGCGCTCTGCATCAAGACGAAGAGTGAACGAGCGCGCCCGTTCACCCGCACTGATGGGGCGTCCGGGAACCGAGCGGCCCAAGTATTTGCCGTTGTAGCCCTTCTCGGACTCGGTGGCCCACCGCTCGATGTCCTCGTCGGTGAACCGGACCCCGTTCACGTCGTGTCACCCATCTGGTGGTCACCCCCAGTCCGACCTCGATGAGAACCTTCTGCGTGGCGAGCATGGTATGGGAAACCAGCCATCGGGCTCGTCCGTCACCGCGATGTGCTCCAGCAGCCGCCACTGGCATCGGGCTCAACCACCGGCCCCCTGCACAGGTCACAGCATGGCAGGCAGGGCTAGGATCTGGCTAGGCAGTGGAAGAAGCTCTTCGCATGCAGCACCAGCTCTGGCGTGGGGTGTCGTCCCTTGCGTTCGGGTAGCCGGACAACCACGGTACTGCCCGTTCTGGGGCCAGGGCCACATCCGGCCTAGACTTCGGCCATGTCCCGGATCCTCGTCATCGACAACTACGACTCGTTCGTCTACAACATCGTCCAGTACCTCGCCCAGCTCGGCGCCGAGGTCGAGGTCTGGCGCAACGACGACCCGCGGTTCGGGCACGACGGCTGGCACGAGGGTTTCGACGGGGTGCTCGTCTCGCCCGGCCCCGGCGCCCCCGAGGACGCCGGCGTCTGCGTCGACGTCATCGCGACGATCGGCCACCGGCTGCCCGTCTTCGGGGTCTGCCTCGGCCTGCAGGCCATGGCCGTCGCCTTCGGCGCCAGCGTCACCCGCGCCCCGCAGCTGCGACACGGCAAGACGAGCCTGATCAGCCACGACGGCAGGGGCTGCTTCACGGGACTGCCGAACCCGATGACCGTCACCCGCTACCACTCGCTCGCCGTCGACCCGGCCACCGTACCGGCCGAGCTCGAGGTCACCTCGACGACCGACGACGGCATCATCATGGCCATGCGGCACCGCACCCTGCCCGTCGAGGCCGTCCAGTTCCACCCCGAGTCGGTGCTGAGCGAGGGCGGCCACCTGATGCTCGCCAACTGGCTCACCGCCTGCGGCGACGACCAGGCGCTCGCCCGAGCCGAGGGCCTGGCCCCGCTCATGACGGCCGCCGAGGGCGCCTGAGGAACGAGGTACGAAAAGTGCTGGGGCCGCGTCTCGCGCGGCCCCAGCACATGTCAGCTGGCGATCAGCGGAAGCTCACCTGACGGCCGAGGGTGCCGACCAGTGAGGCGCGGTACTCGTCGGAGGCGATGCGCCGGGCGTCCTCCTCGAGGGCGGCCAGACGCTGCGGCAGACCAACGCGTTCCGCGGTGGCCAGGGCGTCCGGGCGCTCGGTGTACTCGCGCAGACGCGCGATGCCCTCGTTCGTCAGGCGCAGCTCCTCGGCCTGCATGGCGTCCAGGCGGGCGGCGTACCAGTCCGAGGCCAGCACGGACTCGCGGGTGAACAACTCGCGGAACTCCGGCGAGCCGAGGGTCCAGCCCTCGGCGGTCCGGCCGTTGGCCATGATCTCGAGCAGCCCCTTGAGCGGGGGGATCGCCTGCGAGATCGTGCCGTCGTCGATGTACAGCTGGGCGACCCGCTGGTGGGTGGCGACGATCACGTCGATCGAGTCGGCGTAGACCTGCTCGTCCTGCAGCTCCGGGCGTAGCATCTCGTCGGTGAACACCACGTCGGGGTGCAGGAAGATGCGCCCGAAGTAGGTGGTCGCGAGCCGGTCGTTCATGCGGTAGCCCAGGCGCGAGGCCTGCACGGTGCGGCCGTTGAACTCGTAGTCCTCGAGTTTGTCGAGGAAGCCCTGCTCGATGAGGGTCCTCGCGTCGCGCTCGTGCGGCTTCATGTGGCTGAACAGTTCGGGCACGAGCATCGAGATGTCGTGGTCGACGCGCACGTTCGGGCCGATGTACCCGGCCGAGCTCAACCAGCCGTCATAGCCGGTCAGCACGTAGCTGAGCAGCGCAGCGTTGAGGTCGACGACCGGGGCCAGCGCGTTGAACGGGCCCTTCGTCAGGGCGCCCTCGGAGCCGGCCCCCGTCGTGGACGGCGACTTGCCGGTCATCGAGCTGATGAACTCCATGAACAGTTCGGGGAGCTCCATGTAGTGCAGCGGGTTGTAGGCGCACAGCGGCGGGATCTTGCCCTCGGGCGGGTTGTTGCGCCGGCCCGCCGCCACCAGGTCGACCGGCAGCGGGGCCGGCTCGTCCATCGGCAGCTTGAGGAAGAGCTTGCTGGCCACGTCGGCCACCGCCGTGAGCTCCGGGTTGGCGTCGACAGGACGCCGCTGAAGGTAGCGGGGATTCCTCGAGCGGGTGCCGTCGGGCAGGTGACGCGGCTCGTCGGAACAGGTCCAGAAGGTCGGGGACTCGTCGTCGGCGCCGGCCGCGGCCTTCGCGATGAGGTCCTGGACGGGCTTGGTGAACTCGCTGAGCGTCTGCACGTCGGTGAGCATCTCGCGGGCCTGCGCCCTGGTGAGCGGCTCGAAGTTCGAGATGAAGGTGTCGTCGGCGCCGGCCAGGTCGGCCTCGGCCTGCTTGTCGTAGCCGCGGTGGATGGCGTCGTCGGGACGCTGGAAGAGCAGCATTTCGCAGTTCTCGACGTACTTGCGCGGCGTCCCCTCGGGGTCTCCCCACGGCGGGGTGACGGTGCTGGCGGTGATGTCGTCCTCGGACTGCACCTTGACAGCCGGGCTGAAGTCGGGGCGCAGGCTGAAGATGCGCCACGAGCCGTCGGGCTCGAAACCGACGCGCAGCATGTTGATGATGACCTTCTCGCCGTCCAGTCGCACCATGTTGCCGTGGTGGCCGTTCATGGTGTCGACGGTGAAGTGCGAACGCCAGTCGTCGCCCCACTCGGGGCGGTAGTGGCGTTTGATGATGAACGCCAGTTCCTTGACGTCCTGGCGGATGCTGCGCAGGAAGGTGTTGTACTCCTCGGTGTAGGCGCGTGAGGGCGTCAGCAGCTTGATGACCGATCCGAGGCTGCGTTCCCTGCTCAGCACGGGCCGGTGGTCGGTGCCGTTGAGGGAGTCGTCGGCGAAGCGGTTGCAGTAGTCCCGGCGGAACAACTCGTCGACCGCGTCCATGTCCGCCTCGAAATCGGAGACGTGGGCGTTGCCGAACTGGAAGGCGTCGGCGATCGACTTGGAGATCTCCGACTTGCCGCCGCCGGAGACGGTGGCCGGCTTGTGGCACTGGGTGGCCTCCTGCAGGACACCGATCAGGTGCCACTGGGTGGCGTCCATCTCACGGTGCTTGGCGTGCACCCGGTAGCCGTCGGGGGACAGGTACTGCTTGTCGGCGAGCAGCTTGATGGACTGCTCGACACCGCCCCTGGACCACGAGATCCTCTGCTCACGCATCGAATAGCGCGCATGCTCGGGCACCAGGACGATGTTCGGCCACTTCCGGTCGATGGCATGGCCCTCGGGCTGCACCGCGAAACGGTCCGGGTTGCGGGCCAGGGCGTCGTCGAGCGTCCAGCCGTCGGGGGTGCGGTCGGTGAACTCGACGCCCAGGTTCCACGCCGGGTAGGTGATGGCACCGCCGGAGTGCTCCTCCTCGGCGGAGCCCAGCAGGTTCGCCGAGTAGGAGATCTGGGTCTTGACCTCCTTCTTGCAGTAGCCGAAGTAGTTGTCGGCCAGCACGGTGACGATGACGCCGCGCTCGTCGCGGGCGCACACCTTGAAGGACTTGCCGTCGTTGTAGAGCTCGTCGGCGCTCTTCCAGCACTGGCCGTCCCGGCGCTGCCGCTCGGTGGCCTCGTCCCAGGACGGCAGCCCCAGATCCTTCTTCGTGAGGGTGCCCACCAGGTGCGGCGCCAGGATGACGCAGCCGGTCGTGCCGGTCCACGAGGCCGGGTCCAGCGAGGCGTCGTTCTCGGGCAGGTAGGGGTCGCCGCCGTTGCCGAAGATGGCTTCGACGAAGTCGAGGTTGGCGACCAGGCCGCCCGGCGCGATGAAACGCACCTCGTAGCTGCGGCGGCGGGCCCGCCCGGGCACCTCGGGGACGACGATCGGGTGCATGAGCAGCGAGACCCAGCAGCGGGCCGGCGTGGTCATGTTCGCGGTGTACGGCAGCATCAGTTCGTCGTCGGGGGCCTGCAGGGCCGCCTCGAGGATGCGGGCGAACACGGTCTTGTCGACCTCGATCTTGTCCTCGGGGATCGGCAGGCCGCCGGTGGCGATGTGGAAGACGCCTGCGGTGGTGCGCCGGTCGTTCTTCGGGTTGTGCAGGACGCCGTTGACGAGCCGGTACGACTCGATCACGGGGGAGTGGAACTCGTCGCCGTCCACCGGCAGCGACAGGCCGCGGGCCAGGCCCGGCTCGTCCAGGACGAGAGTGGTGCGCGGCAGCTGCGGCTGCAGGCCGGTGTCGGACAGGTAGTCGTCGAGGAATGTCTGGACACGCTTGTCAGGGGCGCTCAACTGCTGGTTGAGGCGGCGGCTCAACTCGCGCTGGCGGGCGAGGAGCGGCTCGACCAGAGCGGTCTCGGTGCTTCCGTCGGCATTCTCCGGCAGCGGCAGACCCAAGAGCGACAGGCGGAGGTTGATGGCTGCATTGATGCGTGAACGGTCCTGTGCGGTCATGGGACCCATTCTCGCCCGTTCCGGTTCGCACGAACAGCCCCGGGCTGGCAAATGGACCTACAAGACAACCTCGGGCATCCCGGTGCGACCGGCGCCGTGGGCATGCTTTTCCTGACAGGATCTGGCCGTTTCAGACCGGAAAAGCGCGGAAACGGCCGGATCCCGTCGGATTTGGCATCCCTGCCCCGGCACCGGCAACGAACAGGTGCCCCCGCGCAACCAGCGCGGGGGCACCTGACCCTGCCACGTGACAGAAAACCCCAGATCAGTTGACGGGGCTCTCGCCGAGGGTCACCTTGACGGTCCTGTCCCCGCCGGCCAGCGGGGTGACCTCGAGGGTGGCGGTGTCACCCGGTTCCAGATCCTCCAGTACCGACGACAGCGCGCTCTGAGTGGTCACCGGGGTGCCGTTGACCGAGACGATCTTGTCGCCCTCCTGGAGGTCGGCCTTCGCGGCCGGGCCGTCCTCGACAACGGAGGTAATCATCAGGGCGCCGGCGGCCTCCTCGACGCTGACACCCAGGTAGGCCTTCGGCCCGATCGAGACCGTGCCGGACTCGTCGCCGGCCTCGATCTGGTCGACGATCTTCATCGCATGCGCGATGGGGATCGCCCAGCTGCGCAGCGTCGTGGCCGAGGCGCCATTGCTGTCCTGCTCGCCGGCGGTCGTCATGCCGGTGACCTCGCCCTCGTCGTCGTACAGCGGCCCGCCCGAGTCGCCGGGGACCGCCTGCGACGTGGTCTCGTACACGTCGACCAGGGTCTCCTCGCCGCTGTCGGCGAGCTCTGAGCCGACGGTGACGGTCGTGGATGTGTTGGTGATCTTCCCGTCCGCGGCGGACAGGTAGCCCTGGCCGTTCGAGTTGCCGACGGCGGTGACGTCGTCACCGACGGAGACGGTGTCGTCGTCGACCTTCACCGTGTCCAGGCCGCTGGCGCCGTTGAGCTTGAGCAGCGCGACGTCGTTGGTGGCGTCGTGCCCGATCATCGTCGCCTCGAAGGTGTCACCGGTACTGGCCACCTTCACGTAGATCGCGGTGCTCGTCTGCACGACGTGGTAGTTCGTCAGCACGTAGCCGTCTGAGCTGAGCACCATGCCGGTACCGGCCGACGTGGCGTTCGACAGCTCGCTCTCGATGAGGACGACACCCCGCGACTGGGCGTCGGTGGCCGGGGTCTGCTCACTCGTCGACGCGCTCGGGACATCCGTGCTCGGCGTAGGGAAGGGCACCGAGGAGGGCGGGTGAGTCGGGGTGTACGTCGGCGTCGGGTTCAGCGCATTGTTCACCTCGTTGGCGCCCAGCGCCAGCGCGCTGAGACCGAGGACGACGGCCGCCACGACCCCGGCGACCTTCTTCGACCTCGACCGGGGCGGCTGCGGCTGCTGGTAGGGCACCCACTGGCCCAGCTGGTTGTAGAAGCCCTGAACCTGAGGGTTCGGCTGCTGGTACGGGATGAACTGGCCGGAGGCGTCCCAGCTGGTGTGGCCGGCGATGTTCTCGGCCCGTGGGTCCGACCAGGGCTGGCCATAACCGGGCTGCGCCGGTTGCTGGTACCCGCCCTGCTCGTAGTACTGCTGGTACCCGCCCTGCTGGTAATCGGCCTGCCCCTGGTACGGGTACCCGCCGGAGCCCTGGTAGGGCTGCTGTCCCTGGTAGGGCTGCTGGTATGCGTTCTGGCCCTGGTAGGGCTGGGATCCGTTCTGGGGTGGCTGGTAGGGCTGGTCGGGGGCCCAGCCGGCCTGGGGATTCTGCTGCCCGGCGGGCATCGCAGCACCCGCCTGACCCGGCCACATGGCCGACGGGTCAGGCTGGGGCCACTGGCCCGGTGCCGTGGGACCCTGGCCGGTCACGTCGAAGAGGGTCTTCTCGGCGCCCGGCTCGTCTTGACCGGCGGGTTTTCCGGGCTGCTCGGGCGGGTTGCCGTGGGGGCCCGCCTGGTTCGCACCAGGGCCGAATGCCATGGTCTTCTGGTCGTCCGGGCCGAATGCCATGGTCTTCTGGTCGTCCGGGCCGAATGCCATGGTCTTCTGGTCGTCCGGGCCGAATGCCATGGTCTTCTGGTCGTCCGGGCCGAATGCCATGGTCTTCTGGTCGTCCGGGCCGAATGCCATGGTTTCGTCGGTGCCCCAGGAGCGTGTCGCGTCGTCATCGGGCTGCGGCCCGCGGGGTTCGGCCGGCCGGCCGGGGCCCTGCACGGGATTGTATCGGGTGGGGTCATTCGTCCCGTTGGGCTGAGCGCCGGGCCAGGGGATGTCGTGGCCGTTGTTCTCGCTCATGCTCACCTTTCATGCGCCACCGCTGTCGTGAGGCGCGAGGCCGGCGGTTTCCGATGACCCGACACATGTGGTCAGGCGCTCGTCGAGGGGTACCCAGCTCCGTGCGTCGGTAGGGGTGATCCGTGAGGCGGTGTCTCGGGACTCACGTTCCACCCGCTCGTCCCGGCTCGGCGGATGCCCCGCCGGAGACGAACAACGCAATTTTTCTCCATCGCACACCCCCTTGCCAAGCCCCCAGCCCTCGCATCAGGGAGGCGTCGGGGAGGCTGTTCGCCCCGGAGCGGACACGTGGGGAGGCCGCTGGTTTTTCGCCACACCGCCCCGAATCGCTACCATGTGGAGCCTTGTGCCGCATCGGCCGACTGAACCGTGCCGAGGGCGGCGAAGAAGACGTCAAGCGCTCTGAACCGGGCGCTGACCAGGCGGAACCGATGAATCGAGGGGAGCGGCGCCATGAGCACCTCGGCCTTCGAGCACCTGTCGCCCGCCTTCCCCGGCCGTGCGCCGTGGGGCACATCGGGCCGGCTGCGCGCCTGGCAGCGTGACGCCCTCGCCCGCTACAACGAGGCATCACCGCGCGACTTCCTCGCAGTGGCAACCCCCGGCGCGGGCAAGACGACGTTCGCTCTGCGGGTAGCCGCCGAACTGCTCGGCGCCCGCATCGTGCAGCGCGTCATCGTCGTGTGCCCCACCGAGCACCTGAAGACCCAGTGGGCCCAGGCCGCGGCCAAGGTCGGTATCCAGCTCGACCCCGGCCTGGGCGGTGCCGGCCGCAAGGGCCGCAGCCGCCAGTACGACGGGGTGGCCGTCACCTACGCCGGCGTCGCCGCCCGCGTCTTCCACTACCGGGCCCGCACCGAGAACTTCAAGACGCTCGTCATCCTCGACGAGATCCACCACGCCGGTGACTCGCTGAGCTGGGGCGACGCGATCGCCGAGGCCTTCGAACCCGCAACCCGCCGCCTGGCCCTGACCGGCACGCCCTTCCGCAGCGACGACTCGCCGATCCCGTTCGTCCGCTACGACCGCTTCGACGACGGCTCCCTGCACTCGCACGCCGACTACACCTACGGCTACGCGGAGGCGCTGCGCGACCAGGTCGTCCGTCCCGTCATCTTCATGGCCTACGGCGGGCAGATGCGCTGGCGCACCAGGATGGGCGACGAGATCGAGGCCGACCTGGCGGCACCGGCGACGAAGGACGTCACGGCGTCGGCCTGGCGCACCGCACTCGACCCGAAGGGCGAGTGGATGGGCTCGGTGCTGCGCGCCGCCGACACCCGGCTGAGCCAGGTGCGCACCCACATGCCCGACGCCGGCGGCTTGGTCATCGCATCCGACCAGGAGCTGGCCCGCGCCTACCAGCGGATCCTCCACCAGGTCACCGGTGAGCTTCCGGCGCTGGTCGTCTCGGACGACGCGAACGCCGGCCGCCGCATCGCCGAGTTCTCCGAGTCCGACGAACGCTGGATGGTCGCCGTGCGCATGGTCTCCGAGGGGGTCGACGTGCCGCGCCTGGCCGTGGGCGTCTACGCGACGAACACCTCGACGCCGCTGTTCTTCGCCCAGGCCGTCGGGCGTTTCGTCCGCACCCGCCGCAAGGGCGAGCTGGCGACCGTCTTCCTGCCGACCGTGCCGATCCTCCTGGCGCACGCCGCCCTGCTCGAACGCGAACGCGACCACGTCATCGGCCGCCCGCGTAACGACGAGGGCGACCTGTGGGCGCCCGAGGAGGCACTGCTCGCGGCCGCCAACCGCGCCGAACAGGCCAGCGACGACCTGCTCGGCAGCTTCGAGGCGCTCGAGGCGCACGCGAACTTCGACCACGTGCTCTTCGACTCGCAGGCCTACGGGCTGCCGGCCGACGCCACCAGCCAGGACGAGGCCGACTACCTCGGGCTGCCGGGGCTGCTCGAACCCGACCAGGTGAGTGCGCTGCTGCGGGAGCGTCAGCGCCGCCAGATGCGCCGCCACGAGAAGGCCGACCGCAAGGCCAAGGTGCCGCAGCAGGTGAGCCTGCACAAGGCGCTCGAGGCGTCCCGCAAGGAGTTGAACTCGCTCGTGTCCCAGTACGCCCGCACTGTCGGGGTGCCGCACTCGCACGTGCACGCCGCGCTGCGCAGGCACTGCGGCGGGCCCCGACTGGCCCAGTGCACGACCGAGCAGGTCGCCGAGCGCACCAGCACGCTGCGCGAATGGTTCCTGCACCCCGAGCTGCGGCCGCGCTGACGCAGCCGCGAAGACGCCCTCCGGGGCGTACAGGGTGCGGCCACGCCGGGGCGGATACCGGCCGACAGGTGATCCCCGGGTAGCCTCGAAAGAGCGCCCCGCGCGAAAACCCCTGCACGAACAACCCCGATCATCGGAGGAGCCCGCGATGTTCAAATTCCTGCGCCGCCTCGTCGGCGCCGTCATCGTGCTGGCAGTCATCGTCGCCGCAGGCGGTTTCGCATGGGTGCGCGTCGTCGCCCACGACCGCATCTACGACGCGACCGAGGCCCCCTACCGTGACGTCGCCCTCGTGTTGGGGGCGGGGCTGTCAGCGGACGGCACGCCGTCGCCATATCTGTCGGGCCGCTTGGACGAGGCCGTCGCGCTGTACAACGCGGGCTCGGTGAGCGTCATCCTCGTCAGCGGCGACAACCGCACCACCTCCTACTCCGAACCGGACGCGATGGTCGGCTACCTCGTCGAGCAGGGCGTGCCGCGCGAGGACGTGGTCGCCGACTACGCCGGGCTCGACACCTACGACTCCTGCTACCGGGCGCGCGACATCTTCGGCGTCACCTCGGTGACCGTGATCGGGCAGAGCTACCACATCGCACGGGCCGTCACGACCTGCCGGATGCTCGGCCTGGACGCCATCGGCGTCGGCAACGAGCAGCCCCACGCGACGAGCACGTGGCGCTGGGGCGTCGTCCGCGAGCTCGGCTCGAACACCAAGCTCATCGTGGACCTGGTGCAACGCCGCGAGGCGACGATCATGGGCGCACAGGAGACGTCCGTCACCGACGCCCTGGCCCGCCACGGGCGCTGAGCGGCCAGGCTCAGCCGGCCCGTCCCACGGCGCAGGCCTGTCACGGGCCCCCGGGGCGGCAGGTGGCGCCTGGCCCTGCTCGCCGGCCCGGTCACTGCAAGCCGGTTGCACTGCGGTGGCCGGCCCCCGGCCCCGTGAGAGAATGAATGTCATGCCGTCCTTGCCGTCCCAGCTGGCCGCCCGCATCGAGGCCGTCGCCGGCGTCGATCCCGAGCTGCGACCCGCCACGAAGCCCCAGTTCGGGCACTTCCAGTCGAACGTCGCCCTGCGCCTGGCCAAGGCCGAGGGACGCCCGCCGCGCGAGGTCGCGGCCGACATCGTCGCCAGGCTCGACATCGACGACCTGTGCGAGACCCCCGACGTGGCCGGCCCCGGGTTCATCAATCTGCGGCTGCGTTCCGACGTGCTGGCCGCCGCGGTCAACGCCCAGCTCGCCGACGAGCACGCGGGCATCGCCCAGGCCCAGACCCCCCAGCGCGTCGTCATCGACTACTCGGCGCCTAACGCCGCCAAGCAGATGCACGTCGGGCACCTGCGCTCGACGATCATCGGCGACTGCTTCCACCGCGTCCTGGCGGCCAAGGGACACACCGTCATCGCGCAGAACCACATCGGCGACTGGGGCCGCCAGTTCGGCATGCTCATCGAACAGGCCCTCGACGAGGGCCTCGACCTCGACGCCCTCGACCTGGCCGGCGCCGAGGAGCTGTACCAGCGCGCCAACGCCCACATCAAGGCCGACGACGACTTCGCCGCCCGCTCCCGCGACCGGGTCGTCGCCCTGCAGGCCGGCGACGAGACCACCGGCCGGATGTGGGACAAGCTCGTCGGCCTGTCGAAGAACGGCTTCAACCAGACCTATGCGCGCATGAACGTGCGCCTGACCGACGCCGACTACGCCGGCGAGTCGATCTACAACGAGATGCTCCCGCAGGTCTGCGCCGACCTCGAGGAACGCGGCATCGCCGTGCACGACCAGGGCGCCCTCGTCGTCTTCGTCGACGGCTTCGACGCCCCCGCCATCCTGCGCAACTCCCAGGGCGGCTACGGCTACGACGTCACCGACGTGGCGGCCGTCCGCTACCGCGTCGACGAGCTGGGCGCCGACCGGCTCATCTACGTCGTCGGCTCGGAACAGACCTACCACTTCAACCTCATCTTCGCGCTCACCCGCCAGGCCGGCTACCTGCCCGAGCGGGTCGAGGCACGCCACGTCGGCTACGGCATGGTGCTCGGCCCCGACGGCAAGAAGTTCTCCACCCGCGAGGGCACGGCCGTGCACCTGGACGACCTGCTGGACGAGGCCGAACAGCACGCCGCCCCCCAGATCGCGCTGGCCGCGATCAAGTACGCCGACCTGTCGAACGCGCTGCAGAAGGACTACGTCTTCGACCCCGAACGCATGACGGCCACCACCGGCGACACCGGCCCCTACCTGCAGTACGCGCACGCCCGCGTCTGCCAGATCCTGCGCAGGGCCGAGGCCGAGGGCCACCGGACGGGGCCCGTCACCGTCATCGACGAACCCGCCGAGCAGGAACTGGCCCTGTGGCTGACCCGCTTCGGCGAGGCGGTCGACGAGGTGGCCGCCGAACTGACCCCGCACAAGCTGTGCACCTACCTGTTCGAACTGGCCACCAAGTACTCGGTCTTCTACGAGAAGTGCCCCGTGCTCAGGAGCGAGGGGCAGGTCCTCTCCTCACGGCTGGGCCTGTGCGCCGCCACCCGCCAGGTGCTGGCCGCCGGCCTCGACCTGCTCGGCATGGCAGCCCCGGAGCGCATGTGAGCGCTGTACCAGTCCCGGCTCACGGCGGCGTCGGCGAGAAGGCCGCGCTGCTGGTCGAGCACCTGCGCGCGGCGCTGCCCACCGGGCGCCTCGGCATCGCCTACTCGGGCGGCGTCGACTCGGCGCTGCTGTGCGCGGCAGCGGTCCGGGCCCTCGGCCCCGACCGGGTCGTGGCGCTGCTGGCCGTCTCGGACTCGCTGGCCCGCCGCGAACGCCGGACGGCGCACGAGACCGCGGAGGCCATCGGCGTGCGACTCGCCGAGATCACGACGCACGAGGACGAGATACCCGGCTACACGGCCAACGGCGCCGACCGCTGCTTCTTCTGCAAGAACGAGCTGTTCACCGTCATCGACGAGCAAATCGCCGGCGACTACCAGCTGGCCGCCGTCGCCTACGGCGAGAACGCCGACGACAGGCTGCGGCCCGACCGCCCCGGCGCCCGCGCCGCGACCAACCACGCGGTGCTGCGCCCCCTCGCCGAATGCGGCCTCAGCAAGGCGCAGGTGCGGGCCATCGCCCGCGCCTGGGGCGTGCCCGTCGCCGACAAGCCAGCCGCCCCCTGCCTGGCCAGCCGCATCCCGCACGGGCAGCAGGTGACCGGGCAGAAGCTGCGTCAGATCGACGCCGCCGAGGACGTCGTCCTGGCCGAGGGCTTCAGCGACGTGCGGGTGCGCCACCACGGCGCCGTCGCCCGCATCGAGGTGCCCGCCGACGAGCTTGGACGCCTCGCCGACGACGAGCTGCGCCGGCGCGTCGTCGACGGCGTGCGGGCGGCCGGCTTCCGTTTCGTGACGCTCGACCTGGCGGGTATCCAGTCGGGCGCGTTCACCCTGCCACTGGTGAGCGTGAACCGCCATGAGTGAGCGCGCCGCCGCCGGGCCCGGGCCCGGCCCCCTGGACGGGATCGCCGACCTCGACGCCGCCCGCGCCGATCGCCGCGGCATCCCCGAGGCCGTCTACGGGCCCGGCAAGTCGGTCGGCCAGCTGGTCGCCATCGCCGCGGCGCTGCGCGAACGCCCCGCGGGGCAGGTGGCCCTGTTCACCCGCATGGACGCCCGGCGCGCCGAGGCCGTCGCAGAGGCCCTGCCCGGCGCGCTGTGGGACGAGCAGGCCGGCCTGCTCGCGTGGCCCGGCGAGGTGCCGGCGGCCCGCGGCGGTCTCGTCGTCGTCGCCTGCGCCGGTACCTCCGACATCCCGGTGGCCCGGGAGGCCTGGCTGACGGCCCGCTACCTGGGCTGTCGCGCGGAGCTGGTCGTCGATGTGGGGGTGGCCGGGCTGCACCGGGTGCTCGCGCGGCGTACCCTGCTGGAACAGGCGTCCGTCATCGTCGTCGTGGCCGGTATGGATGGTGCCCTGCCATCGGTGGTGGCCGGGCTCGTCGCGGCCCCGGTCATCGCCGTGCCCACCTCGGTGGGCTACGGGGCGGCCTTCGAGGGGATGACCGCGCTGCTGGCCATGCTCAACGCCTGCGCACCGGGCGTGGCGGTGGTCAACATCGACAACGGCTACGGAGCCGGCCACCTCGCCGCACAGATCGCGCACGCGAATCTTGCCCCGACAGATCAATGAGGAGAACACGATGACGACCCTGTGGCTGGACGCCTCCGCCGGCATGGCCGGCGACATGATGATGGGCGCACTCATCGACGCGGGCGCCGACGTCGACGCCCTGCAGGCCGCCGTCGACGCCGTCATCCCCGGCTCCGTCCGCCTGACCGCAGCACCGGCCACGCGCCAGGGCATGCGCGCCACCAAGGCGGAGGTCGCCACCCTCGTCGACGACCCGCCGCACCGCACCTGGGCGAGTATCCGCGCCCTGCTGGAGCGGGCCGAGCTGGCACCGACGACGAGGGCTCGCGCCCTGGCCGTCTTCGAGGCGATCGCCCGGGCCGAGGGCCATGTGCACGGCGTCGACCCCGAGCAGATCCACTTCCACGAGGTGGGCGCGCTCGACTCCATCGCCGACGTCGTCGCCTGCTGCGAGGGGCTTCGCCTGCTCGGCGTCGAGAGGGTCGTGGCCACCCCGGTCGCCGTCGGCGCCGGCGAGGTGCAGGTGGCCCACGGGCTCATGCCCGTGCCGGTCCCGGCCGTCGCGCAGCTCGCCCTGGGCTGGCCGACCACGGCCGGGCTCGTGCCGGCAGGACACCACGGGCACCACCACGGCCACCACGGGGGCGACCACGCCCACACGCATCCGCACGGCCACGACACCCACGAGCATGCCGCGGGGCACCAGGGCCACGGCGGGGCCGGCGGTCCGATGCCGGGAGAGCTCTGCACCCCGACCGGCATGGCCCTCGTCACCGTCCTCGCCGAGCGCCCCGGCCCCCAGCCCGCCATGACGACCCGAGCCGTCGGCGTGGGGGCCGGCACCAAGGACATCCCGGGACGTCCCAACGTGGTGCGGGTCGTGCTCGGCGACGAGGACACCCAGCCGGCAGGCTCCGATGAGGTCTGCGAGTTGGCCGCCAACATCGACGACCTCGACCCGCGTGTCTGGCCGGAGGTGCTCGCCGCCCTCATGACGGCCGGTGCCTTCGACGCCTGGTCGGAGCCGGCGGTCATGAAGAAGGGCCGTCCCGCACACGTGCTCCACGTGCTCTGCGCGCCGGCCCAGGCCGACGCCCTGAGTGCCCGGATCATGACGCTGACGAGCACTTTCGGTGTGCGCCGCTACGCCGGTGTCGTCCGTGACGTGCTGGCCCGCGATTGGCGCACGGTCACCGTCGACGGCCACGCGGTGTGGGTCAAGATCGGGCACCGGGACGGCGTCATCGTCCAGGCCCAGCCCGAGTTCGACGACGTGGCGGCCCTGGCCGCCGACCTCGGCCGCCCCGTGGCCGATGTCCTCGCAGGCGCCCGTGCGGCCGCCGAGGCCGCCGGGCTCCGCTCCGGCGAACGCCTCGGCTGAGGCGCCCCTGCGGCCTCGTCCTGCGTTTCTCGTGGAATGACGCACGGAAACCGCAGGGTGAGCGCGAGGCCTGGGGTTGGCAGGCGATTCTCTGGGTGGTTGGCGGCTGATCGTCGAGTGAGAAACCCTGCGTTTCTCGTGAAAAGACACACGGAAACCGCAGGGCGTCTGTGGCCCGGAGGGGGTCGGCTGGGTGGAGACCTCGTCGTCGGGCTGGCGATCCTGCGTTCTTCGTGAAAAGACGCACGAGAAACGCAGGGTGAGCGCGAAATGTGGGGTCAGCAGGCCCTGCTGGGAACTGGCCTAGTCCTGCGCCGCGGCCAGGGCCGCGCCGATGATGCCGGCCTCGTTGCGCAGCTGGGCCGGCACGATGGGCGTGTGAAGGTCGAGCAGGGGCAGGAAACGGTCGTGCTTCTTGCTCACGCCGCCGCCGACGATGAACAGATCGGGGCACAGCAGGCGCTCCAGCGCCGCGTAGTAGCGCTGCAACGACTTGGCCCACTTCTTGTAGCTGAGGCCCTCGCGCTCGCGGTAGCCGGACGAGGCGCGGGTCTCGGCGTCGTGGCCGTTGACCTCCATGTGGCCGAGTTCGCTGTTGGGGATGAGCACCCCGTTGTAGAACAGGGCCGTGCCGATGCCGGTGCCGAGCGTCGTCATGATGACCAGGCCATCCCTGTCGCGGCCGGCGCCGAAGCGCATCTCGGCGATGCCGGCGGCGTCGGCGTCGTTGAGGAGCCTGACCGGGCGGTGCAGCTGTTCGGCAAGGAAGTCCTGCGCGGCGAACCCCGCCCAGCCCTGGTCGAGATTGGCCATCGAGGGCGTGACGCCGTGGATGACCGGCGCCGGGACGGTGACGCCGATCGGCCCCTCGGTCTGGTCGCCGAAGTGGTCCACGATCTCGCTGATGACCTGCGCACAGGCCTGCGGCGTCGATGGCTGCGGCGTGGGGATGCGCAGGCGGGGGAGCGCGAACTCGCCCTTGTCGAGGTCGGCCGGGGCGCCCTTGATGCCCGAGCCGCCGATGTCGATTCCGAGGGTGTAGGCCATGGGCTCATGCTACGTGGCTCGGACCTGATGGGCTACTCGGCGCCTCCTCCCCGCCCGCAGGGGCGGCCATTGCGGCGGCGCCGGGCGTGGGCGCACACCATCACAGCCGACGGGCTGATTGGATGGGGCGCACACAATCTGGGAGAAACACCAATGTCGCAGCAGCAGGGCGCGTCCGACACCCCCGAACCGGACGCGTCATCGAGCACCGAGCAGCCCGGCCACGCCAGTGGCCCGACGCTGCATCCCGAGGCCTCCCCTCGGCGGGCCAGCACCGACGACCCCGACACCCCGGTACTGCCGGCCCGCCGCGGTCTGGGTGACCGCGCCCGCAGGATCCTGCGGGTCTGGCTCGTCATTTTCGCAGTGGTCTTCGTCCTCGTGGCAGGGCTCGTGACCAACACCCTCCTGGGCGGCCCGGGCACTGCCGAGTACGCCGCCCGGCGGGTCGCCTACTCGCCGCAGAGCTCCGACGGCGACTGGCTCAACACCGGCTACGCCGACGGGTACACCTCGTGGCGCACCGATGCGACGGTGCTGGGCCGCTCCTCGGACTGGACGACGGTCGCAACGCAACGCGGCTCCAACGGCCAGGACGAGAGCAGCGAGGACCTGGTCGGCCTCGACACCGCCACCGGCGCCGAACGCTGGCGGGTCACCGGGCTGAGGTGCATGGGCCGTGCCGCCGTCCTGGCCAGCTCCGTCTACTGCGCGCGGGTGACGGACGACGGGCTCAACCGGCTCGTGGCCGTCGACATAGCGACCGGCGGGCAGCGGGTCGTCCTCGAGGACAGTGAGGAGTTGTCCTTCGTCCAAGCCCAGGGCGAGCGCGACGGAACCCTGGTCATCACCGAGGCGGCCGGCCCCGACAACCAACAGGTGCTCGCCGTCGGCCCCGACGGCGCGGTGGACTGGCGGCTCGACCTGCCCTGGTGGGGCCAGTGCCGCTTCCTCGGCGATCATCTCGGGTGCGTCTCGTATGCCGACGCGCAGATCGCCGTCATCGACCTGGACACCGGCCGGTTCAGCCTGGACCCCACCGAGTACGACCACGCCGGCGACGAACTGTCGGTCGAATGGCTGTGGAACGGCTTCACGACCAACGGCAACGGCGGCGGGCTGTCCCGGCTCGTCTTCGACCTGAACGGCAACCGCCGTGGGGACGTCGACGCGATCAACCTGCCCGGCTACGGTTCGAGCGGGCTGCTCTACTCCCGGGACGACCTGCTCATGAGCAGCCGGTTCACGACCAAGGCCGGTGTCGATGCCTCGGGCGAGGTGGTGGCCATCCGTTTCGGCGGCAGCATCAGGATGCTGCCCTCACGCGAACTCATCGATGCCGACTTCATCGATCTGGTCAGCGCCGATGGGTCGATGGTGCTGGCCCGCACCTACACCCACGGCGGCAGGGCCAGCAGGGACGACAGCTGGACGATCTACTCCAGCGACGGGGCCATGCTGCGCGAGGCGCCACGATTCACGACGGTCGTCGACGGCCTGCTCGTCGAGGAGTCCGGGGCCACGAGCACGGTCCATGCGCCCGGGCGCTGAGGCCGCTCAGTAGACGATCTCGGCCATGATGATCGCCGTCGAGCAGCCGGTCGACAGCGAGAACGCGGTGAGCTGGAAACTGTCGGCGCTGGCCGGCGTGGCACCTGTGACGGGCGTCGCGTTCTTCAGCGGCAGCCGGGTGAAGGTGCAGCCCTCCGGGACGTACTGCTGGAGCTCGGGGGCGAGGGCGGGCAGCGTGCTCAACTCGTGGGGATCGACGCGTTCAGCCAGCGCCTCGACCGAGTCCTGTTCGAGTGTGACTACCGCGTTCATCCAGTACTGGGGGTCGGGGCCGGGGATTTCGCGGGGGCTCTCCCGGCTGGCGATCATCGAGTGGGCCTGCGAGACGTTCAGCTCGGGCAGGAAGCGGGTGACCCGGGTGGGGTCGTCGCTCACCTCGACCTGCTCGTAGGTCTGCTCGGTGAAGGGGGAGTAGTCGTAGGCCGCGCTGCTCGCCGGGGCGGCCGAGCCGCTGCCCGAACGCTGGGGACGAGGCGAGGGGGAGGGCGTGCACGCGGTCGCGCAGAGCACCGCCGCCAGCGACGACAACGCCACTGCCCGGCCCACGCGGGGGTACCTGGTTCCGAGCATGTCCTCCCCTTGGAGTCAGACGATCGGTGGTCGGGATCCGGCCGCCGTGCCATGCCACGCGAACCGGCCCGGTGATGAGTGAACCCTAGCAACGCCACGCGCCCGACGCCCGCCGTCGGGGATGCTCCGCATTGCCCGACCGGGGCCCGGGGCGATACCCTCGTGTCATGCTTCGTCTCGTCGTCCGGCGCCACATCGACCTGGTGCGTGTCGCCGCGATGGCCTGTCGTACTCCTCGCCTCTGACCGCAGCCGTTCCCCTCGCGGCTGCCCGGGCCGGGCGGGCAGCGGGAAGACGACCATGTCGTGGTCCTTCCATCTCCTTCAGCAGCAGTGATTCCGTCCGTGGCCCTTCCACGTACTCCTTCAGGAACTCGGGCAAGGAATCCTCAGATGAAGCAACTCGTTCTTCTCGCCGCGGCCGGTCTCGCCGCCCAGCTGATCGACGGATCACTGGGCATGGGCTACGGCGTCACCTCCACCTCGGTGCTGCTCGCGGGCGGCCTGACACCGGCCACGGCCAGCGCCTCGGTGCACATGGCCGAACTCGGCACCACCGTGGCCTCCGGGGTCTCGCACTGGCGGCTGCGCAACGTCGACTGGTGGCTCGTGCTGCGGCTGGGCGTCCCCGGGGCCGTCGGCGCGTTCCTCGGTGCCACCGTGTTGTCCAGCCTGTCGACTGAGGCGGCCAGACCCGTGATGGCCCTCCTCCTGGTGGGGCTCGGGCTGTTCATCCTGTTCCGCTCCTTCCGGCGTCGCGGCGCCGCCGTCAGCGAGTCCCGCGTCTCCCCGCACGGCCGGCGCTTCCTCGTCCCGCTCGGGCTGCTCGGCGGGTTCGTGGACGCCACCGGCGGTGGCGGCTGGGGGCCGGTCTCGACCACGGCCCTGGTGAGCGCCGGACGCACCTCGCCGCGCACGGTCATCGGCTCGGTGGACACCTCGGAGTTCCTGGTGTCGCTGGCCGCCTCGGCGGGCTTCATCGTCGGCCTGGGCGGCTCCGGAGTGCGACTGACCCATGTCCTGGTGCTGCTCGCCGGCGGCCTGGTCGCCGCTCCGATCGCCGCATGGCTCGTGAGCCGGATCCCGCCGAAGATCATGGGTGCCCTCGTGGGCGGGGCGATCGTCATGACGAACCTGGGGCAGTTGTTCAGCAGCCTGGGGTTGCCCCAGGGGGCCCTCGTCCCCGCGGCCGTCGTGCTGCTCATGGTGTGGGCGATCGCCGTTCTCGTCGTGGCCACCGACCGCAGCGCCGTTGAGCGCAGTGCCGCGCCCGGCGTCCCCCAGGTCGTCGCCGAGCCGGTCTGACCCGGCCCGTGCGCGGCAGGAGCCGTCTTCTGCCGGAGTCGGGGGCTGCGGGCGCCCCGCCGGCCGCGGACCGATGCGCGAAAGACGGGCGGGACGCGGCCAGTCCGTTGTTCTGTTCTGCGCCGCCGCGTCGGTGCGGACACGGCGGCCCGGGTCCCGAACTCGTGGTCCGTGAGCTTCTCACTGGCCCATGACATGGGGTTCTGGCCGGGTCATGTGCGACAGTGAGTCCGTCGGCTCGGTCCATCAATGGTGAGCTCCAGCTGCCGCACCACCGCGGGCAACACGGGCGTCGGCCGTCGGGTCACCGTGTACGGACTGGGCCTGGCCGCTGTCTGCCGTTGCGGAGCCGTGTACAGGGTCATCCTGGATTTGTGCGAATGATTCTTATTTAGCATAGTTGTGCTCCGTGACGAAGGACGGGTAGCGATCCTCGCGTGACCAACGGAAGAAGACATGAGCGCACTCCAGCACCGACGCGGTGCACCAGCCGATAACCCGAGCGGAGCGTCGGAGGCCGTGATACCGACGGCTCGGGCGGCGGCCCGATCGCGGCGCGTCGCGACGGTGCGCCGGATCGTCCTTCTCACTGTGCTTCTCGCCCTCTCACCGGCACTCACCATCGCCATGGGGCCGGCCGCGGTGCCCCTGCACGACGTCTTCGGCGTCATCGCCAGCCACGTGCCCTCCCTGCCCGTCGAGATCACCTGGGACCGGACGACCGACGCCATCGTCTGGCAGACCCGGCTGCCGCGCATCATCGGCGCCATGACCGTCGGCGCGATCCTCGGCGTGTCGGGTGTCGTCATGCAGGCGATCGTCCGCAACCCGCTGGCCGAGCCCTACGTGCTGGGGGTGAGCTCGGGCGCCTCGACCGGTGCGGCACTCGCCATGATCGTGCTCGGCATCTCCTCGGGCACGGGGGTCGGCCTGCTGGCCTTCGCCGGCGCCGCCCTGGCGACTGCGGCCGTGCTCGCCGTGGCGGGCCGGACCCACAGCCCGCTGCACCTGGTGCTCGGCGGCCTGGCCGTCGGCTTCGGTTTCCAGGCGTTGACGAATCTCATCATCTTCTCGGCCGACTCGGCCGAGGCCGGCCAGGCCGTGACCTTCTGGATGCTCGGCTCGATGGCCCGCATCGGCAACGGCGACCTGCCGCGCATGATCGTCACCGCCGTCGTCCTCGTCATCGCCATGGCCGTTCTGGGGCCCGTGCTCGACGCCCTGGCCAGTGGCGACCGCACCGCCCAGTCGGTGGGCATCGAGCCGGGGCGGGTGCGCATCGGCCTGCTCATTCCCGTGTCGGCGGCCGTCGCCATCGCCGTCGCCGGGGCCGGCGGGATCGGTTTCATCGGCCTCATCATCCCCCACCTGATGCGCTCGTTCATCGGGCATTCGCACCGCCTGCTCGTCATCGGCACGGCGCTGGCCGCCGCGCTGTTCTGCGTGTGGACCGACACGGTGGCCCGCATCGTCTTCGCACCGGCCGAACTGCCGCTCGGCGTCATCACGGGGCTCGTCGGGGCCCCCTTCCTCATCGTCATCATCCGCCGGAGCCGGGCCACGTGGTGACCTGCTGGCTCAGCCTCACAAAACCACCGCGAACCAACAAGGAAGGAACTCATGAAGAGACTCGCACCCGCCGTCGCGGCACTGGCCGCGACGATGATGCTCACGGCCTGCGGCTCGTCCGCAGCCGACCGGGCGGCCTCGTCGGCGCGCGAGGCCGCCGGCGCCGCCGGTTTCCCCGCCGAGGTCACCAGTTGCACCGAGACCCTGCACTTCGACTCCGCGCCCGAGCGCGTCGTCATCATCGGCGGGACCAGCGCCTCGATCCTCAAGGACCTCGACCTCATGGACCATGTCGTCGCCCGCGCCGGTGACCCCGGCCTCCAGGACGCCGACCCCGATCTGCAGAGCCGGATCGAGGCCATCCCCGAGATCGAGTCGAGTGGCAACGCCACGGGTGGTCGCGTCGTCTCCACCGAGGCCGTCTTGTCGGTGCGCCCCGACCTGGTCATCGGCTACGACAGCGGCGTCGAACGCGACGCGCTCCGCGAGGCGGGGGTGCCGCTCTACGCCCCGGATGCCTTCTGCGACGAGCTGACCCTGGAACACGCCACCTGGGACAACGTCGAGGACGAGGTCACCAAGACCGCCACGATCTTCGGCGTCTCCGACAAGGTGCCCGCCCTCATGGACGGCGTCCGCGCCCGGCTCGACGACATCGAGCAGACCTCGGCTGCCGGCCAGAGCGCCGCGGCGCTGTACCTCACACCCGGGTCGGACGTCTTCTACGCCTACGGCACGCCCTCCATGGTCCAGCCGATCTTCGAGGCGAACGGGCTGAAGAACACCTACGAGGACACCCAGGAACGCGTCTTCGACGCCTCGATGGAGGACCTGCTCGACCGCAACCCGCAGTGGATCGTCCTCATGGGCGACGCCGGCACGACGACCGAGCAGCTCACCGAGACCCTCATGGGTCTCAACGGGGCCGCCGACCTGCAGGCGGTCAAGGACGGCCACGTGCTCGTCCTGCCCTTCCGGCTGACCGACCCGCCGAACACGTTGTCGGTGCAGGGCGCCGTGCGCCTGTCGCAGCTCATCGGCGAGGCACGGTGATCCAGGCCGAGGACGTCACCATCGACCGGGGCGGCCGGACCATCTGCCACGGGATGAACCTGACCGTGAACCCCGGCCAGGTGGTGGGCGTCGTCGGGCCGAACGGCTCGGGCAAGACCACGTTCCTGCTGTCGCTCAACCGGGCGCTGCGGGTGGCCGGGGGCCGGGTGCTCATCGACGGCGACGACGTCACCGGCCTGTCGCGCCGCGAGATCGCCCGCCGCGTGGCGGTGGTCGCCCAGGAGAACGAGGCGGTGCTCCCGCTGACGGTGCGCGACAGCGTCGCCCTGGGGCGGCTCGCGACCAGCACGATGTTCGACTACGGCAATGACGCGGACGCCGCCCTGGTGGACGAGGCGCTGGGCAGGGTCGAACTCACCGGGCTGGCCGACCGGCTCGTCACGCGCATCTCCGGCGGGGAGCGGCAGCGGGCGATGGTGGCCCGGGCGATCGCCCAGCAGGCCAGCCATCTGCTGCTCGACGAGCCGACGAACCATCTGGACCTGCGCCATCAGTTCGCCCTGCTGGAGCTCGTGCGTGAGCTCGACTGCACGACGGTGATCGTGTTGCACGACCTCAACATGGCGGCGCGCTTCTGCGACGAGGTGATGCTGCTGGCCGACGGACACGTGGTGGCCTCGGGCGAGCCGGCCGACGTGCTGACCCCCGAACGGATCGCTCCCGTCTACCGGATGCGCGTGGACCGCGTCGAGCACCGGGGCAGGCCCTATCTGCTCTTCGACTCCGAGCCCCGGGACGCGGCCGGGGAAACACCCGACGAGGAAGGAAACAGATGACCCCGAACGAACTACTCGAGGCCTGGCACCGGCAACAGACCGCCTTCATCGAGTTCCGCGAGCTGCGCACCCGCATGATCACGGACGCCCTCGTTCGGCTGCGCGAGGAGAGGGCGCGTCCGCTGCGGCTGCTCGATCTGGGCGGCGGCCCGGCCAGCCTGGCGTCCGCTGCCCTGGCCGTGCTGCCCGATGGCGAGGCCGTGGCCGTCGACTGCGACCCGGTACTGCTGCGCCTGGCACGCGAGACGAACCGGTACGGCGACCGGCTGCGGATCATCGAGGCGGACCTCACCGCACCCGACCTGCCCGACCGCCTCCCCGCCGGACCGTACGACGCCGCCTTCAGCGCGACCGCCCTGCACTGGCTGGACCCGGACGACCTGGTGGCGCTTTACCAGCGCCTGCCGCACCTGCTGGGGCCCGGCGCGCTGTTCATGAACGCCGACCACCTGTTTTACGACGCGCAGCACACGCCCTGGCTGGCGGCATACGCCCCGGCGGCGAGGGCGGCGTTCCAGCAGGACGCGGTGGCCGATGGCGGTGTGATGGGCTGGGACGAGTGGTGGGCGGCCGCCACCGGCATGCCCGGCTGGGAGCAGGAGGCCGCTGAACGCGAGAGGGTCTGGGCCGACGACCACCCCACGGTGAAGGTGAGCCTGGATTTCCATGTGGCCGCCCTGCGCGCCGCCGGGTTCACCGAGACCGGCCAGCTCTACCAGCTGCTGGACGACCGGGTCGTCTTCGCCCGCCTGCCGGAACCGGGATGCGGCGGTGGCACCGGGTAGGCTCCAGGCAGAGGGGAGCGCCACAGATCGCTCGACGTGGACGACGTGCCCCTCCTGTCCCGGCGCCAGGGGCCACCGCCGGTGGCGCCGCCTGCTGGACCCAGGTCGCAGGCCCCGGACAAGGCCCGGGTCATTGGCGATTCGTCGTGTGTTCTGGTGGAGTCACCCCCATCAGAACACACGACGAATGGTCGCCGAGATCGCCCCGGGCTGCGGGTCGAGCTCCAGCAGGCGCCCCGGGTCGGCGTCGGCGTGGTCGCCCAGACGGACGCGGCGCAGGGCCGGTTCGTCGTAGGTCGAGTAGTAGTAGGTGCCGGTGCTGGCCGAGAAGCAGCTGGTGTACAGGGTGCGTTCGTAGGCGCCGTTCGCCATGAGCGCCGCGCCGTCGACCATGGACACGTTCCCCAGGGTGTGGAACAGGCGGGCCACGTTCTCGGCCTCGGTGTCCTTGGTCGGGTAGTGGGCGTTGAGGAAGGCCGCCTTGACGAAGCGTGACGGCGAGTAGTAGTCGCCCGGGATGCCCCGCATCCCAGCCCCCGAGCCGTAGGGGGCGAGCTCGGCGTCCCGCCAGTGGGCGGGCTCGGGCAGGCCGCCCGTCGCCGTGATGTAGCTGCGCAGGTTCTCCAGGTGCCAGTCGAAGGCCGGCTGGTTCGCCAGCGTGTCGACGGTGTCATGGTGGACGTGCATGCCGTCCGCCATGTACTCCACGACGATGCTGCGTTGCCCGTCGCCGATGATCCAGTGCAGCAGGGACACGTCCAGGTTCTCGCTCACGGGCCTGCCCACGATGGCGGTGTCGGCGAGGGCGGCCTCGACCTCGTCCACGGTGGAGAACGTCGAGGCGACCCACAGCGGGAACTCGTAGGCGGCCACATTGGTCCGGCCCTCGACGGGGGCGTCCTCGTACTGGGCGTAGCCGGGGAAGTTCAGCCCGGCGACGGCCAGGCCCGCGTCGTTGCCGCAGTCGAAGTACAGCGGGTGATTCTCGTAGACGATGCCCATGCCGATCACCGCGTGGCCGGCCGGGGCGTCGGCCATGAACGCCCAATCGGACGGGAAGCCCTTCGGCACGATGACGACATGCTCACCGTACGAGGTGCTCCAGTCCAGGTTGCGCCCGAAGTACATGTTCCCGTCACTGTCCGTGAACCTGATTCCCGTGCACATGAGGACTCCTTGCGTCCGTGAACAGCCTCGCCGCTGTTCTGTTGTTCGGGAACATTAGCCCGCAGCAAGGGCGCGGTCGTGGCATTCGCGCCTGCCAGGCCCATTCCAGAGGCGTTTCACAGGATGCCGCGAGTGAATTCACATGTCGCGGACATGCCGGGGATGGATTGGTCAGTGAGAAGCACATGGGTGCGTCACTGCCGGCGGAGGGCAGACACTCGGTAGGCTCGGCCGAGGGCGAAGCGTCGGCCCGTCCGACAGGCGCGCAAGGAGGATTCATGAGCTGGTTGGTCACTGGCGGGGCAGGGTACATCGGCTCGCACATCGTGCGGGCCTTCCAGCAGGCAGGTATCGAGCCGGTCGTCATCGACGACCTGTCGAGCGGTTTCGCCGACTTCGTACCCCGCGAGGTGCCCTTCGTACAGGGCAGCATCCTCGACACAGCTCTCGTGCGCCGCGCGCTCACCGAGCACTCCTGCCAGGGCGTCGTCCACCTGGCCGGCTTCAAGTACGCGGGCGTGTCCGTCTCACGCCCGCTGCACACCTACACGCAGAACGTCACCGGCACCGTCTCGCTGCTGCGGGCCATGCGCGAGGCCGGCGTCCACCGCTACGTGTTCAGCTCGTCCGCCTCGGTCTACGGCACGCCCGAGACCGACCCGGTCACCGAGGACACCCCGCTGCACCCCGAGTCGCCCTACGGCGAGACCAAACTCATCGGCGAATGGCTCAACAGGGACATGGCCGCCGTCGACGAGGCCTGGCAGTCGGTGAACCTGCGCTACTTCAACGTGGTCGGCTCCGGCACGGACGAGCTGTACGACGCCAGCCCGCACAACCTGTTCCCGATCGTCTTCGACATGCTCCTCGAGGGCCGGACGCCGCGCATCAACGGCGACGACTACCCGACGCCCGACGGCACCTGCGTGCGCGACTACATCCACGTCGCCGACCTGGCCCGCTCGCACGTGGCGGCGGCCGAGGCCATGATGGCCGGCCGCCCCCTGGAGCCCTCCTACAACCTGGGCTCGGGCAATGGTTCGTCGGTGCGTGAGATCATGGCGGCCATCGCCCGCGTCACCGGCATCGACTTCACCCCCGAGATCGCGCCCCGGCGTCCCGGCGACCCGGCCCGCATCGTCGCCCGCGGCGAGCTCGCGGCCCGCGACATCGACTGGAAGATGCGCAACAGCCTCGACGACATGGTCGCCTCGGCCTGGTCGGCCCGCAAGGCCCACCAGGGCTGACTCGAACCAGAAGAGGGGCCGCGGAACGATCGTTCCGCGGCCCCTCTTCTTCATCCTTGGCCTCCGAGTCCTGGCGCGAGTGCTCGCCCCGGGGCCGGGCGGTACGGTGCGGGCGATCTGGCGGCCAGGGACAAGGTTTCAATGCGGCCAGTTCGTTCTGGTGAGTGGCTCCTCGCTCTCACCGCGCGACCGAACCTGGCATTGAGGCTTTCGATTCGGGTTCGAGAGGGCAGAGAACCTTACGGCTCCCCGAGGTTCGGTGGTCCAGGAACAGGGCTCTGCTGACCCCAGGCGCCGCGCCAGAGCCGGACGATCGCGAGGCAGGTCTGCCCCACTTGGCGGTGAACTCCTCACACGCCTGCCCGGCATCGGTGGCATCGGCAGCCCCGTAGACCGGTTTCAGGTTCTTCACGATCTGGGGTCTGAATCGCCCTGGAGACGATCAAAGAATCGCCTCAATGGAGCCCCACCTATTCAGGTGGGGAAACCGATCCTGGCCGCCATGCCCGAAACCCAGCGAGACCAGCCTCAATGGAGCCCCACCTATTCAGATGGGGAAACTCGGTGTCGGTAAGTCGTCAGTGTCACGAGCCCTGGCGCCTCAATGGAGCCCCACCTATTCAGGTGGGGAAACGGCCGCCGAGATCGCCGGGTTGATCGCCTCCATCTCGCCTCAATGGAGCCCCACCTATTCAGGTGGGGAAACGCCGAGCTGGGGGGCGACCTCGTACCGGCTGGCGCCGCCTCAATGGAGCCCCACCTATTCAGGTGGGGAAACCCGGCCCACGCCGAACCCGTCACCACCATTGCCGCGCCTCAATGGAGCCCCACCTATTCAGGTGGGGAAACGAAGGGTCACTGGGTGACGAGATCGGGGTTCCTCACGCCTCAATGGAGCCCCACCTATTCAGGTGGGGAAACTCGTACTGGGCGAGCATCTCCTTGTCCAGCTCGGCGCCTCAATGGAGCCCCACCTATTCAGGTGGGGAAACGCCCGCTCGCGGGTCTGTTCGTCCACCAGGTCGAGCGGCCTCAATGGAGCCCCACCTATTCAGGTGGGGAAACACGAGTTCAGTTTCATATCCCTTAGCTATGATGACCGCCTCAATGGAGCCCCACCTATTCAGGTGGGGAAACGGGCACAGCACTCCGGTGAGGTACCGGAGTACATGAGAGCCTCAATGGAGCCCCACCTATTCAGGTGGGGAAACACTGCTCGACAACGGCCGTGTCGTACACATCGTCCTGCCTCAATGGAGCCCCACCTATTCAGGTGGGGAAACACCCCGAGGTCTACATCATCACCGCCGGCGAAACCCTGCCTCAATGGAGCCCCACCTATTCAGGTGGGGAAACGAGGCCCTGCGTGGCCTCGCAGACCACTACGGCAAGCCTCAATGGAGCCCCACCTATTCAGGTGGGGAAACTGGGCCGTGGCAGAGACGTTGAGGACTTGAGTCGCAAGCCTCAATGGAGCCCCACCTATTCAGGTGGGGAAACCCCTCGCACAGGGCGAGGGCAGTTTCCTCATGGCGGTGCCTCAATGGAGCCCCACCTATTCAGGTGGGGAAACAGGCCGGCAACGCCGTCGCCGTCAACGTCGCCCACTGGCCTCAATGGAGCCCCACCTATTCAGGTGGGGAAACGGCACACCAGATCAAGATGTTCGGCAAGTCCAACAGCCTCAATGGAGCCCCACCTATTCAGGTGGGGAAACCATGTGCTCATGTGCAACGTCAACGAGTTTCAGAAGCCTCAATGGAGCCCCACCTATTCAGGTGGGGAAACTTTTCTTGTCTTGCGTGACCACCATGCCTCGCACCGTGCCTCAATGGAGCCCCACCTATTCAGGTGGGGAAACCTGGCGTGGTGGCAGCAACCCTCAATGCAGTCCACGAGCCTCAATGGAGCCCCACCTATTCAGGTGGGGAAACGGCACTCAGTTAAAGAGCATGCTGCTCAAGCTGATGCCTCAATGGAGCCCCACCTATTCAGGTGGGGAAACTCATCGTCATCACTCCCATACGGCCATGTCATAGGGCCTCAATGGAGCCCCACCTATTCAGGTGGGGAAACTTCGGTGAATGACATTCGGGCGTGCACACTGTCAAGGCCTCAATGGAGCCCCACCTATTCAGGTGGGGAAACAGGCGACTATGAGAATGCCATCGCGGGGATCAACGCGCCTCAATGGAGCCCCACCTATTCAGGTGGGGAAACGAAACCATCGAGCAATTTAACTGGGGCGTCCGGAACGCCTCAATGGAGCCCCACCTATTCAGGTGGGGAAACGTCTGTCAGATTTTGTGGGGGCTGACAAGCGGCGATACCTCGTGTTGCGAGCGCTCCCTCGCTCTTGCCGGAATCGTAGGGCGTCCCTATGGTCTTGTCAACACGAACATGGCTCTGACAAGGGTGCGAGCGCTCACGCGGGGCGGTGGCGGGACACCGGCTCTCGCACTGGCCCCACGTCGACATCATCCTACATCGAAATGGCTTCTCGATGCGCCTCATGCCCGTCACACTCTCCTGAGTCGGGTCAACGGCAACCACTGGTCCTCTTCCCGTCGAAGGAAGCCAGCCCTCGGCGAGCGCCATCTCTGGTGCCATGCATTGAACATTTCAATGGTTTCGCCGGGGCGGCGGGGAATATCGAGACGGTGGCGGGCGGCAACCGTCCATCCGCGGGCATCGCTGATGTCATCGCCATCTCACCTGGGAGTGTTCCAGCGGTTCGCGGGTTCGTGTGGGAGTCTCAGCGCTCTGATCTAAGAGGGGCGCACCCGCACCTTCACGTCGCCCATGATGCTCGAACCCTTGACGATGATCGTGGGGGCGCCTTGAGCCGGCTGAAGCATCCCCTTGATCTTGAAGTCGCTCATGATGTGGGTGCACTCGTCGATGACGGTGAGCCCCGCCGGCACGTACAACTTCACGTCGCCCATGATGATGCTCACATCGAGTTCCACGACGGGGTGGGTGAAGACGGCCTCGGTCATGTCGATCTTGGCGTCGCCCATGAGGACCGAGACGTGCAGTGTCTCGGGCACCATCCAGGCCCCCGCGCGGCGGGTGCTGCCCAACGTCGCGCGGACCGCCCCCGAGCCCCTGGGCGCGGGCAGTGCGGCCTGGGGGATGCGTGCCGGTGTGAGGTCCTCGACCAGGGCGAGCAGGTCGCCCACCGTCCTGGCCGTCAGGGCCCGGTCGGAGCGGTCGGAGTGCTCCGCCAGGTCGAGGCGTCCCTCGGCGTGTGCCCTGGTCAGCATCTCGACGACGGCACCGCGATCCGCGTCGCCGACGCGCAGCGCATTGACCGATCCGGGCTCACTCACGCCTCAAAGCCTAGCCGTGCCGGCGCCGCCCGCCCACGGTGTCCGCTGTCTTCCGGGCCGGCAGATGACCCTGGCGGGGCCGAGGCGCCGCGTGTCCGCCATCATTCACGGGGCCGAAGCCCCGGTGCGTCAGTCGACGACGATCTCTCGGTCGTCGCCGGGCCGCAGCACGAACTCGACCTGCCCCCAGGCCGGGGCGAACCGGCCAGCGCGCTCGGTGTGGACGCGCACCTGCGTCTCGTCGGCGTCGACGCTCCAGCGCAGCCACAGCCCGTCGCCGTCCAGGTAGGCGTCGCTGACGCCGTCGTCCTCGAACAGGAAGCCCTGGGCGTCGGTGACGCGCTCGGGCAGGTAGAGGACGACCCGCCGACCGGTGGCCTCCAGCGAGGTCGTCGTGACGATGTCGGCGTCATCGGGAAGCTCGGCCAGCGGGATGCCCGCGCCGGCGCGCACGAACAGCGGCAGCCGCTCCAGCGGCGCGTCGACGGTGACCGTCTGCCCGCCGTCGTGGTGGACGCCGGTGTCGAACTCGAACCAGCCGCCCGGCACGCCGGGCAGCCGCACGGTGCGGGTCGTGGCGCCCTCCTCGACGACACTGGCCACGAGCAGGTCACGGCCCAGCAGGAAGTCGTCGTTCTCGACGAACAGGGACTCGTCGGACTCGTCCGCGTAGAAGGTCGGGGCGATGATCGGTTCGCGGCGCTGCGATCCCAGGTAGAGGGCCGTGTACAGGTACGGCATGAGGCGGTAGCGCAGCTCGATGGCGTCCCGGATCAGGTCGGTGACCTCCGGGTACATCCACGGCTCGTTGACCGAGCCGTCGTCGTGCCAGGAGTGGATCGTGAAACGCGGGTGCATGACGCCGTTCTGCACCCACCGGACGAACAGCTCCGGCGAGGGTCGGGCGGCGCCGGAGAACCCGCCGACGTCGTGGCCGACGTTGAACACGCCGCTCATCGACATGCCGGTGCCCATGCGGGTGTTGTACTTCAGGGTCTTCCAGCTGGTGTAGTTGTCGCCGCTCCACGTCTGGACGTAGCGCTGCATGCCGAGCATGCCCGAACGCGAGATGAGGTAGGGGCGCTCGGTCGGCGCGAACTCGCGCTGGGCCTCGGCGGAGGCGCGCATCATGAGCAGGGACTGGACGGGGCGGATGAGAGCCAGCGGCGCCTTCGAGCCGAAACCCTCGCACACCGCGCGGTCGTCCCAGACCTCGTACTCGTTGTTGTCGTTCCAGGTGGAGCCGATGCCCATCTCGAGCAGCTTGGTGCGGACGTTCTCCTTCCACCAGTCCCGCCCGGCCGGCGAGGTGAAGTCGACGTGCGCGCCGCGGTCGCCCCAGAACAGGCTCAGCTCGGGTTCGCCGGTCTCGGCATCGGTGACGAAGACACCCCGGGCCGCGGCCTCGTCGAACAGCGGATGGTCGACGAGCAGGGCCGGTTTGATGTTGGCCGCCAGGTGGAGCCCCTTGTCGGCGTACGCCTGCGCGGTGGCCCGCGGGTCGGGGAACTTGTCCCGGTTCCAGTTGAAGACGTAGCGCTTCGGGCCGATGCTCGTGTAGCCGCTGGACATCTGGAAGGAGTCGCAGGGGATCCGGTGCTCGCCCAGCAGGTCGAGGAACTCCAGCAGCTTCCCGGCGGCGTCCGGGGCGTCGGTGTAGTGCATCGTCGAGCCGGAGTAGCCCAGCGCCCAGCGCGGCAGGAAGGCGTTGTCGCCGGTCAGGCGCACGACGGCCCTGGTCAGGTCGGCGAGCCGCCGCCCGACCATGACGTAGTAGTCGATGTCACCGCCCTCGGCCGTCCAGCTGATGAAGGGGCGGTGGTAGTTGTCCTTGACCCGTCCCATGTCGAGCACGGCGGCCGTCTGGTTGTCGTAGAGGATGCCGGCGGCCCCGGCCCCGGCGCGGCGGGTCATGATGAACGGCACGTGCTTGTACAGCGGGTCGGTCTCGACGGCGTCGTAGCCCATCGCGTCCAGGCAGCGCATGTCGTAGCTGGACCCGGTGCGCTCCAGGTCGCCGCCCTTCTCGCCGAGCCCGTAGTAGCGGTCCTCGGGTTCGCGCATGATGTAGTGCGCGACCCGCCCGGTCCGCGGGTTGATCTCGTAGCCGCCGGTGCGCCGGTCCTCGGTGATGGTCGTCCACCCGTCGTCGACGCGCACCTGCCAGCAGATGCGCAACGGGATGTCCTGGACGACGGCCCGCAGGTCGCCGCTGGCGACGATGATGCGGTGCTGGCCGGGGCGCGGGCGGTCGAAGATCGCCATCTCGTCGGTGGCGTTGCGGCCCATGCCCGTGACGGCCGGGCCGTCGGCCTCCAGGTCGACCTCCTCGACGGTGACCGCCGGGCAGGTGAAGCCGCTCAGATCCGAACGGTTCCGGCCCGACCATGGCACGTCCTCGGCCGGGGTCAGCAGGTGCTCGGGGTCCAGGCCGGTGTCCTCGTCGACGGGTCGGCCCGGGGTGATCAGCCAGGTGCCGGTGACGGCGGGGGCGTCGGCCGGCAGGACGCGTACGCGTGCCAGGGTGTTCTCGAGGATGTCGAGGTGCAGCGTGAAGCCACCGGCGATCTCCGCGCGCAGGCCGGTCGGGGTCTGGGTGAAGCCGGCGATCTGGTCGAGTGTTCTCATGCTCGGTGGATTCTCCTCGTCGAGGTCGTACGCTCACGCGCCGGCGGCCTCACCGGGCGGGACGCTGTTGTCCCGCCGAAGCAGCCCGGCGGAATGGTTCTTCATACTCTGTAGGCAACGAGCATTGTCATGCCCCGCATTGCCGCCTGTTGCCAGACTCTTGTCCTGGGTTGCCGGTCCGGGGAGTGGGCGGGCGCGGTCCGGTGCGGTCAGTCCTTGCCGGTCCAGGCCCGCCAGAGCTCTTGGTCGAGGCCGGGCACGTCACTGCTGGTGGTGTCGAAGACGTGGGCGATCCGCTGCGGGTCGGTGAAGGCCGGCCAGCCCGGGTCGCCGGTGGCGGCGAAGCGCACCCAGGCGTCGGCCATCTCCGTGGCTAGCCGCTGGGGCGGGTTGGGGCCGGTCATCTGCCGGTGCGCGGGGCTGTCGAGGTTGTCCCAGACGAACGGGAACTCGCTCATGTGGCATGCCTGGGCGCGGCCGTCGTCGGCGCGTGAGGCGTAGTCGAAGCGGTACAGCCAGGTGGGGCGCCCGTCCCGGGCCAGCTGGTCGACGGCCGTCATCGTCGGGCCGGTGAAGGTCGTCCAGGACAGGTGCTGGGCCAGCGCCATGCCGGGCTCGTGGATGCGGGTGCGTTCCAGCAGCATCGTGCGCAGCGGCTCGACCGCGCCGTGGGACGCCAGCAGGTAACCGGCCAGGGTCTCCTCGGTGGCGGTGGCCATCATGTCGGGCGTGATGAGGAACAGATTGCCCTCGTCGCGGTTGGTGCCCCAGACCGTCCGGCGCGCGGGCCGGGACAGCATCGCCGTGTCGAGGTGCTCGGGGACGATCTCGCCGTCCACCCACGGGCCGAGCGCGAGCATGTCCCACCGGTCGGTGTGGTGCTCGGCCAGGGCCGCCAGCGCGGTGTCGAGCAGTGTCTTCTGGTCGACGGCGGCGATCGCGCCGGCCGTCGGCTCGGTGCCCAGGGCCGCGGCGATCCGGCGCGCCCGGTCCGCCGCCTGCTCGGGGCCCTCGGCCATCGGGGCCGAGCCGGACTGGACGACCGCGCGGTGGAAGAGCCCGTCGGCGGCCGGGCTGGCCAGCAGCAGGGCGATGCTCATGCCGCCCGCCGACTCGCCGTGCACCATGACGCGGCCGGGGTCGCCGCCGAAGCGGGCGATGTTCTCCTGTACCCAGGCCAGGGCCGCGATCTGGTCGCGCAGGCCGCGGTTGGTGGCCGCCCCCTCGAAGGCCCCGAAGCCCTCGGTGCCGGTGCGGTAGTGGATCGAGACGTAGACGGCCCCGCGCTCGGCCAGGTGGTGGCCGTCGTAGGCGGGCAGGCCGCCGTTGCCGGTGAGGAAGGCGCCGCCATGGATGTAGACGAGCACGGGAAGGTTGTCGCCCGCCTCGCCGGGGGTCCAGATGTTGAGGTTGAGCGTCTCGTCGCCGGGACGCCACCCCGGGCTCATGATGGCGCGGTAGTTGAAGCCGTGGCCGCGGAACAGCGGCTCGATCTGGTAGGTGCTGGGGCCGAAGGTCGTCGCGTCGCGTTCGCCGTCCCACGGCTCGACCGGCTGGGGCGCCTTGAAGCGGTTGGCGCCGTACGGGGCTGCCGCGTACGGGATGCCCCGGAAGATCTTCATGCCGTCGTTGTCGACGACACCGACGACCCGTCCGCCGGTGACGTCGGCCAGGACGCTTCCATAGGGTGTGATCTGCATTGACCCTCCTTTCGTGTCGGGCACGGCGGCGTCGCCGGCCAGGGGCACCATGGTCGCCGATGAACCGGGGCGGCGGGCCGACCTGCCGTTTGTTGGCTCCGGGACGGGTGCGGGGTGCGATCGTGCTCGTGGTCCGGCCCGCCCTGGGCAGTGCCTCGGAGCTGTCCGCGGCCCTGGTTTCTGAGGGCCGGGCCGGCCAGGGGCGGCGCGGGTCTGCGACGGCATGGGCCTGCGGCGCGCCCGTGAGCACGCCGCGGGACCATCGGCCGGTCAGCGGTCGAAGGTGACCCGTGACTCGCTGCACAGCCAGCTGTCGCCGCTGCGCACGTAGGTCTGGGCCATCCGCAGCGGCCAGGCCTGGCCGGAACCGTCGTCGGTGATGCCGGTCGTGACGTGGCCGACGAGGTGGGCGGTGGTGCCGGTCACGTCGGTCACCGTGACCGATCGGCGGTCGATGCGGTGATAGACGAACTGACCGGCGCGGATACCGGCCAGCCAGGAGTCGAGGGGCTGGACGCGGCCGGTCATGTGCACCAGGTGCGCGTCAGGGGTGAAACAGGCGCCCAGCGCCGCTGTGTCGGCGGCGTCCATGGCGTCGAGCTGGGCGTTCCAGCACTCGAGGATGAGTTCTTCGTCGGTCATGCATCCAGGCTATGCGTAACGCCCTGCGTTCTTCGTGGGGTGACGCACGAAGAACGCAGGGCGTGGGGCAGGGGCGAGGAGTCAGAATCCGACCGAGGCCACCGTCTCGCGGATGCGCTCGGCTGAGGCGTGCAGCAGGCTCACCTCGTCCGCGCTCATCGGTGCCTCGACGACGCGGTCGACGCCGTGCTCGCTCACCAGGGTGGGCAGGCTGAGCGCGACGCCGGAGATGTCGTAGTAGCCGTCCAGGACGCTCGAGACCGGCAGCACGCTGCGGGTGGGCGACAGCAGCGCCTCGACGAGCCGGGCCCCGGCGAGACCGATGGCGTAGTTCGTCGCGCCCTTGCCCTCGATGACCTCGTACGCGGCGAATGCCGCCTCGTGCGCCAGGCCGTCGAGCACCGGCTGGGTGAAGACGCGCTCGCCCGCCACCGTCCAGTCGCGGATCGGCACCGACGAGATCGTGGCGCTCGACCACAGCGGGAACTCCGAGTCGCCGTGCTCGCCGACGATCATCGAGTGCACGTTCGGCTGGGCCACCTGGGCCTTCCGGGCGATGAGATAGCGCAGACGCGAGGTGTCGAGCAGCGTGCCGGTGGACAGCACCTGCGCCGTCGGCAGGCCGGAGACCTTCTGCGCGACGACGGTGAGCACGTCGCAGGGGTTCGTGACGAGCACGTAGAGCGCGTCGGGGGCCTGCTCCACGAGCTGGGGCATCATCGAGGCGAGGATCTTCGCGTTCGTCGCGGCCAGATCGAGCCTGGTCTGGCCCGGTTTCTGCTTGGCGCCTGCGGTGATGATGACGATGGACGAGTCCTTGACCACGGAGATGTCGTCCCCGCCCATGACGACGGAGTTCGTGAACTGGGTGCCGTGCGCGAGATCCTTGACCTCGGCGTCGACCTTCTTCGTGGCGATGTCGTAAAGGGAGATGACCTGGGCCGAGTCACGGATGAGCGCGGCGTAGGCGAGGGAGGTGCCGACCGCACCGGCGCCGACGATGGACAGTTTCGAGGGATGACGCGTGGACGTTCGCATGACCCAACGGTAGACGTCGGGCCCGAGGGTGGGGAAGGAAACGTTCGTACTGGTTCGAGGCGTGGCACTCTCACAGCCCTGGCCGGGGCGCCATGCCCGAGCGTCCGTGCCGGCCGGTGGGAGGTGCCGTGCGGCAGGGGCACACTGGGGGAGACCGGGAGGATCGTCACGGGTGCTGCCGCCACGTGCCCGGTGACCTGGGGCCTTGCCGATGCGTCAGGGTTGTGCATTCAAAGCAGGCGCCGTGACGGGCGTGGCGGAAGGACCGGCAGCCGCGCAGTGCATGTGTGTTCTCATGCCGATGTACGGGAGGTGCGCCATGAACAATGAGATGCTGCGTGAGCGGCTGGAGGCCTACGCGAGGAAGAAGTACGGGGTGGAGCCGGAGCAGCTGCCATTCAAGCATGAGGACTATGCCGTCTTGCGGCACTCGGACAACGGCAAGTGGTTCGCCGTCTTCATCGTCAAGTCCCGCAGCCAGTTAGGTCTGGACGGTGATGGTGATGCGCAGATCGTGAGTCTGAAGATCGATGACCCACCGCTGGCCGACTCACTGGTGCAGCAGCCCGGCTACCTCCGTGGCTACCCGAGCGTTGCATGGAACTGGGTTTCGATCGTGCTGGACGGCACTGTTCCCTTCGAGGAGATCTGCCAGTGGCTGGATGACAGTTACGATGCCACCTCATCGAAACTGAGGAACCAGAAGGTGGTTCTCGAGAAGAGAAGAACGTCCGGGTAGGCGCCTGCGTACCCAATGATTTGGCAGGCGGTGTGGGTGCGTGAGATTCACGCGACCAGATGGACTTGTCGGCATCACAATCGGCTGACTGGCCTGCCTTGGTGAAAGAAGCAGCTTGCCCGACTGCCTCGTGTCGGAGGACGGGGCCGCGGCCGATGGGCCAGGTTCAGGCCGGTGAGGTTGCGAGCATTACGAGCGTCGCCGCTGCCAGCCCGGCTGCTGGTGGGAGGTACTTCCGGGGGTGGCGCAGCACCTCGCGTTCGGACTTCCACGTGGTGACGGGGCGGAATCTCTCCATCGCCCATGCGGCGAGCGCAGCCGCAGTGGCGCAGGCGGCGAGCTCCGAGACGGCGACGAGGGCCCCGGCTCCGCCGCGGGCGAGTACGACGCCGGCCGGTGCCCCGCTCATCGCGTAGAAGAGGCAGACACCCAGGTAATACCGGGCGAAGACCACGTCCGATCTGGGGGCGGCCATGACCACCGCGTAGGTGCTCGGGTATCTCGAGAAGTACGAGTTGAGAGGGGTGTTGGCGGTGACGATGGCCATGCCCAAGGGCGAGACGAAGCCCTGACCTGCCATCGTGACGGTGAAGACCGCGCTCATCACGACCAGGCCGATGGTGTTCGCAAGCGCCATGGTGCTGGATCGCAACTCCCCCAGCAGGAGACCCGAGCCCGCTGCCGCGCGCCGCCTGGTTTGGGGCGCGGTGCCCAGCTCGCGGATCGTGGCGAGGCTCACGGCTGCCGCCGCGACGGCGAATGCGGCTCCGATGCCGACATGGGCGATGCCGAGGGGAGCGGCGACGAGCAGGGCGCCCAGCGAGCCCAGCCGGGCGCGAATGTTCGTGGCGGACAGCGCGATCACTGAGAGCACGGCTGCCCCGAACCCGAAGAGTGCGGCACAGCAGATCTCCCAGATGCCGGGATCGTCTGCGGACAGCGCCGCGAACAGGATGACCGGGCAGACGACGTCGAGCCCCAGTACTCCCGTGGCGACCAGGACGGTCTGGCGGATGAGGGTGCTCTCCCTGATCGGAAACGCCAGCAGGACTGCCCATTTCTGGGTGCTGATCCACGTTCTGCCGATCGTTGATGCCGAACCCAGCAGGGCCACGCACAGCGATGCCACGACGACTTCCATCCGCACCCGGACCCCGATGTTCAGGGCGAGGAACACCGCGATTGCGCTCAACGAGGCTCCACACAGAATGGAACGGACCGTGATGAACTGTCCGCCGAGTGCGACGAGGGCGCTCGCGCCGTCAGATGAGCGATGCCACGTCATGAGGATCCTGCGGGGTCGGGAACGGGCCGGTGAGGATACCGTCCTTCAGCACGTGGACGCTGCTGGTGCATCGGGTGAAGGACTCGGCGATGTGCGAGCTGAGGAGGACGGACCGTCCGTCGTCCCGAGCGGCCACGATGGCGGAGTAGAGGAATTCGGTCGCGGTGAAGTCCAGGAAGTCGACTGGCTCATCGAGCAGCAGCAGGGGTGCTGGGGCGTGGAACGCGGCAATTAGATTGGCCTTCTTCCGCGAACCGCTCGACAGTTCGGCGAACACGGTTGTCCGGTAGCTCTCGAAATGGAATCCCCGTACCAGCGACTCGAGCCGGGCCGCGTCGTGCCGCATCCGGTACGCGCGTTCGATGAAGCGGATGAAATTGGACAGATCCCACGTGGGAAAGGATTTGTCCTCGGTCAGGCTCAGGTAGCGCTGATGCTTGAACGCCTCACTCCGCGGGCTCGATGGTTCCCCGTTGAGGAGGAATGACCGGTAATCCATCTTCCGGTGCACGGCGCAGATCGAGTGCAAGAGGGTGGTCTTCCCCGCGCCGTTGGCCCCGAGTAGCCCGACGGCCTCTCCGGGGCGAACCTCGATGTTGATGTCCTTGAGGACCGGATGATTCGGCTCGTACCACGCGGAAAGACCCTCAATCGTCAGCAGGGGAGCGTCTTGTGTCACGGCAATGATGTCCACCACCCTCCCTGCCCACAGTGGTGCGGTCGTTCCGGTGCCTCAAATTAGGGTTGCGCTACGGAGCTGTCAATCAGTTCTCGGTGGCCCGGGGTTCGAGTGGGGGAGCCGACCCGTTGTCCCCGAATGATCTCCGTGAGGAACGGACCGGTTTCAGGACACGCCGTCAAGCGCTTACTTAAAGATCACCCCGCATCCTCAGCCGTGGGACAGGGTCGCCTCGGTGCCTCTCTCGATGCTCTTGATGAACTCCTTATCGGCGACATCGTAGGTGCCGATCTGGTAGACCTCTGAGCTGAAGTCCGTCGGGATGTAGGCGAGCATGAGCATGCTGCCGCTCTCGGCGTAGGTGATGGCACCGTTGTCGGCGTGCGTGGTGGTCTCGGTCCCCTCGGTGGTCAGCCCATCGGGGATCTCGAGCCACTTGACTTGGTTCCAGACGTCATTGACGGGCAATGTCAGGGGCATCCTGTCGAGCAGCTCGCGTGAGGCCGGTGTGTCGTACAGGGTGACGATCGTCGTGTGGTCCCCGACGGTCAGGGTCACCGCCGCCAGGGTGGGCAGCGTGCTGGCGGCGGACGGTTCCTGGGTGTCGTCCGACCCGGCCAGGCTGGAGCAGCCGGTGGTGAGGGCGAGGGCCATTACGAGAGCGAGAATGCCGGGCACGATGGCGCGGCCACGAGGGCCGGTGGGGTGGGTTCGGCGCATGGCCTCAGGGTAGCCGCCCTCCGCTGCCCGAGGAGACGGTTTCGATGATGCTCCTGCCGCGGTCGACGGCACCGTCTTCGAGACGGCCCCCGAGGTGCCCCGTCAGGCACCCATCACCCCTAGACTCGGCGTGTGCGAGACCCAGCCGTGCCGACCTTCCGCGCACTCTTCGACGTGCTGTCCGCCACGACCGCCTCAGAGGACTGGTGGCCGGCGGAGACCCGTTTTGAGATGATGGCCGGCGCCGTGCTCGTGCAGAACACGGCGTGGACGAACGTGGAACGCTCCGTCGACGCCCTGCGCGCCGCAGGCCTGCTGGACGCGGCGGCGATGCGCGGGATCGACCGGGAGGCCCTGGCCGAGATCATCCGGCCATCCGGCTTCATGACGGCCAAGAGTCGCAGCCTCAAGGAACTGGCGGACTGGTTCGTGCGCCACGACGGGGACGCCGCCGCCTGGGACGACGCGGAACTGCGCTCCTCACTGCTCGCGGTGCGGGGCGTCGGGGCCGAGACCGCCGACGCGATCAGCCTGTACGCCTACCGCCGCCCGGTGTTCGTCTTCGACAGCTACGCCCGTCGGCTGCTCGCCGTGGCCGGTTTCGGCGAACACCCGGACTACGGCCGGGCCCGCGCCGCGCTCAACGCGAGAGTGCAGGCCGAGGGCTTCACCGTCGACGAGTTCGCGGTCTTCCACGCCCTCATCATCCGCGCCGGGCAGGACGCCCGGGCGGCGGGCGGCTGGCTGATCCACTGGCCCCGGCTCATGCGGGCCGCAGGTCGCACGCCATGACGTACTCCTCGTCCGTCTCGCGGACAGGGCGGAAACCGCACCGCAGGTACAACCGGTGGGCGGCGTTCCTCCGATTTCGTCCTGCGTCTTTCGTGTGTCATTTCACGAGACTCGCAGGACGAGCTGAGTAGCGCGTTGACCTGCGCGGTTCTGAGCAGCCATTTCACGAGACTCGCAGGACGAGACCCTGGGTAGGACCGAGGGACGGGCCCGGCAGGCCCCGGCCGCTCGCCTGCCCTAGGCTGAACCCGCGGTCCGCCGTCGCCCGGCGGTGGACGACGAGCACCGGGAGCCGTCATGACCACGCCGAAGATCGCGCAGCGGGCCCTGTCCGCCCAGCCGTTCCACGCCATGAGTATCGGGGCGCGCGCCCGCGAGCTCGAGACCGGGGGCGCCAGTATCGCCAAGCTGAGTCTCGGCGAGCCCTCCTTCGGGGCGCCGCCCGGGGTACACGAGGCGATGCGCGAGGCCATGGACGGCCGGCCCCTGCCGTACACCCCGGCGGCTGGACTGCCCGCGCTGCGCGAGGAGGTGGCCGGTTTCTACCGGCAGCGCCACGGCCTCGACCTCGATCCCCGGCGCATCCTCATCACGGCCGGCGCCTCGGCCGGCCTGCTGCTGGCTACCGCGCTCACCACCGACCACGGCGACGACGTCGTCATGGCCGACCCGTGCTACCCGTGCAACCGGGAACTCGTCGACGCCTTCGGCGGCCGGGTCGTGCTCGCGCCGACGACGCCCGCCACCCGCTACCAGCTCGACCGGGCCACCATGGAGGCGGTATGGACCGGCCGCACCGCCGCCGTGCAGCTGGCGACGCCCTCGAACCCGACGGGCACCACCATCGACTACGGCGAACTCACCGCGATCTGCGCGGCCGCCCGTGAGCGCGGCGCCTGGCGGGTCATCGACGAGATCTACCTGGCGCTGGCCGACCCGGCCGACGACGGCTCCCCGGCGCGCACCGCCCTCGAGACCGACCCGGACGCCCTCATCGTGTCCTCGTTCTCCAAGTACTTCGGCATGACCGGCTGGCGGCTGGGCTGGCTGGTGCTGCCCGAGGAACTCGTCGAACCGGCCGAGAACCTGGCCGTCAACTTCTTCCTCTGCGCGGCAATGCCAACGCAGCTAGCGGCGATGGCGTGCTTCACTCCCGAGGCGATCGCGGCCTGTGAAGACCGCAGGCTCGAACTGCTGGCGCGCCGCGGCATCGTCCTGGACGGGCTCGAACGGATCGGCCTGCCGGTGCCGGTCCGGCCGGACGGCGCCTTCTACGTCTACTTCGACGTCAGCGCCACGGGGCTGGACGCGTGGACCTTCTGCGAGCGCGCCCTCGAGGAGGCGCACGTGGCGCTCACCCCAGGCCTCGACTTCGGGCCGGCGACGGGTGACACGCACGTGCGGTTGTCCTATGCGGCCGGCCGTGACGAACTCGCCGAGGGGCTGGAGCGGCTGGGCGGATTCGTCGCCGGACTGTGAGGGGTGCCCGTCGCCCTGGGGCGGGGAACAGGTCTTGGGGTCGCGAGTGCCCCGACGCCCCGTTGACCGCGCCATCATCCTCAGACGGCGATGATGGTGACAAGTCCTTCGAGACCGGCGAAGTCGTTGGGATCCCTGGTGACGAGCGGCAGGTCCTCGGTGAGGGCTGCTGAGGCGATCAGAAGGTCTGCCACAGGTCTGTTGCGTTATTCACCGGGCCCATGTCTTGGCCGAGAAGGTCAGCGATATCGCGTCTGAAGGCCTTGGAATCGACGGCTGGGGCGCCGTGGGAAACCTCGCGCACGGCCTGTTTCGCGACGAGCCGGTGACGACCCAAGGGTCGCCGTGTCTCGATCAACTGGTTGTTGTGATTCGGGGTGATGGTTCTTCCTTTGTCAGGTTCTCGCATGGTGCCTCCATTGTTGCGTGGCCCTGGGTGCTGGTCGCATCACTCGTCTGGGGCTGGAGGGCAAAGTGCCGTGGGATGAAGATATGGGGATGTCCTCTCGTCCAATGAGAAGAAACGCGGAACGGCATGGTCACGGTGACTGGTTTGATTCCGTGCTGCTGGCCGCCCGCGGCCGAGGATTCTGTCGGTTCCTGGGCGCGCAGGGTAACGGAGCGGCTCTCAGGGCAGGGCCCACGGGAACCACTGCTCAGCGGCCCTCGTCGATCCTCGCGATGTCGGGCGGCGGCGTGGCCTGGTCCCAGTCCTTGGTCCACTCCCCGTCGACCTGCACCACCCTGGAATTGCCGATGTCGCTGGACAGCAGCCACAGCACGTCGGCGTCCTCCTGCCAGACGACCCCGACCGGGTGCGCGCTCTGCAGATAGCGTTCGTCGTCGCTCCACACCACCGCGCCTGCCGCATCCTTGATCACCGGATACACGAGGTGTTGTCCGTCGCTGTCCTCGGAGAAGAACTCGGACGTGTACTGGCCCGACGACGACGTCCTGCTCTCACCCTCGACGAGCACGGCCGGATCGGGTCCGGGGGCCGTCGCAACCGCTACGGCGATGACCACCGCCAGCACGACGACCGCGAGTCCGGCCAGCGCCGCTCCGGCTTTGACCAGTCGTTTCATCCCTGCTGCTCCTGTCTCCACGGGCCCGGACCCCGCAGGTTGGCCCCTGGTGTGATCCGTCCGCTCACCGTTGGCGGCCTTCCCGCTCATGGCAGCGCTTCGACCACCACGGTACGGGTTCCGGCCGGTCCCGGGGCGAGTACGGCCGTCTCAGCGCCCAAGACGTGAAGGGGAGAACGTGCCCCCACACCGCCATGGGCTGCCGAGCCCGTCGACCAGGTGGCGGCGCAGGCGCGCCGATCCACGGCGCCACGAGCGGCTGGGTCCCACCGCACCGTCACACCGCCGACGCTCTCGGCGGACTCCCGCCCGGGGCCGGTGAGGATGGAGGGGAGTCGACTACACTTGGCCGCGGCGGCGCGCCCCAAGGGCGCTGCCGGTTCTGCCGAGGAGGATGCCGCAGCGATGTTCATGTGATCTTCACTCAGCCCGGCTGAGACGCTGACCAGTTCCCGCGTCCCGGAGATCACTGTGCCTGCCATCATTCTCGACGACATTTCTTTCTCCTATTCGTCATCCCCGCTGCTGGATCACGTCAGCCTTCGCGTCGGTGACGGCGAGCGTGCGTGCCTGATCGGCCCGAACGGATGCGGCAAGACCACGTTGCTCCGTATCGTCACCGGCCGCCTACTGCCGGATCGGGGCACGGTGACGTGTGCCGGCGATGCCGGCCCACGCCTCATCCCGGACACCGAAGGCTCTGGCGGTTCCGTCGGCGAGTACCTCGACGCGTCACTTCGCCCATTGCGCGTGCTCTTCACGAGGTTTGAGGAGATCACTGCCCGGATCTCCGAAGGCGGCGGCGATCGCCTGGCACGGGAGTATGACCGGCTGCTCGCCCAGATGACGGCCCGCGATGTGTGGTCGCTCGACGCACGGGTGGACGAGACGCTCGCGGGGCTCGGCCTGTCCGAACTCACTGGCCCCGGGCGCGGCAGAAGCCTGGGATCGTTGTCCCCCGGCCAGCGCGGGCGACTCCGGCTGGCGGCGACACTCCTCGTCCGACCCGAGACGCTGATCCTGGACGAACCGACCAACCACCTCGACGCCGGCGCGGTGGGCTTCCTGGCGCGGACCGTCAACCACTGGCACGGGCCGGTGCTGATGGCGAGCCACGACCGCGCCTTCATCGAGGACACCGCCACGGTCACCTACGACATGGACATCGACGTGTGGCGCGCCCTCGCAAGGGCCGAGGGGGCCGACGAATTCACCGGCCTCCACCGATGCGCGGGTAACTACTCCGACTATCTCGAAGAGAAGAGGAGGGCCCGCGCCAGGCATTCGGAACTGCATGCCGCCCAGCAGGCCGAGAAGCGCGGGTTGCGGGAGCATCGGCAGGCCGGCGCCAGGATCGCCCGAGGCGGCGTCCGGCTGGCCAGGGCCGAGGGCATGGCCAAGAAGTACTTCGCCGACCGGGCGGCGGCGACAGCCACCCGCCGGACCCGCAACGATGACCGGCGGCTGGAGGACCTCTCACGTCAGGAGGTGCGCAAACCTCGCGGCTACGAGCTTTCGTTTCCGATGAATCCGGTGCCGGTCCGCCCTGGGTCGGCGCTGTCCGCACGCCGGGTGGCGGTGAGACGGCGGCTGGCGTCGACCAGCTTCGACCTCGCCCGTGGTGAGCACCTGCTCGTGACGGGCTCCAACGGGGCCGGGAAAACCACGCTGCTGAGCTGGATCGCCACTGGGAAGCCGCCTGCCGGTGCGCAGGCCAGCGGAACGATCGCATCCGACCGGCCCATCGGATTCGTTCCCCAACACCTGCCGAGAGCGGGCGATCCGGGGTTCGCCGAGGAGATCTGGCTCAGGGGGATCGGTGAACTCGGGCGGGGAATCCTCCACCCGTCCATGTGGACAGTCCCCGTTCCGGAACTGTCGGCGGGCAATCAGCGGCGCGCTCAACTCGCGATGGCGCTCGCCGGGCGCCCGCCCGTCCTCGTGATCGACGAACCGACCAACTACCTCGACCTCGACACCATGGAGGCACTGGAGGAAGCGCTCCACAGGTGGACCGGGACGCTGGTCGTCGCCAGCCACGACCGCTGGCTCATCGACCACTGGCATGGGCGCGGCCTGCACCTCGAACCGGCCTGACGCGCCTGTTTGTCTCGGTTCGTGTCTTTCCTCTATTAGAGCTCCGATTGGGTTGCACAACGGGGTTTCGCTCACCGCGTTGTGCCCTGATGCTGGTCGGTGCCCCGGCCATGACAAGTGGTCATCTTCTCTGCCTAAAAGGCGAGCCGCCGATTCCACCGAGGTGAGGACGAGTTGAGCGACCGCTCGTGGAGCAGCAAATCAGATGGGAACGTGCTTGCTGCAAAACTGGAGCGGGCGACGGGAATCGAACCCGCGTGTCCAGCTTGGGAAGCTGGCGCTCTACCATTGAGCTACGCCCGCGTGGCCGTGAGGCCGGGACAACTGTAGCGCACCCGGCCCGTCCGGCGCAGCCTGGTCGCGCTTGGTGCAGCAGCCCGACTCAGTCGTTCCAGTGCTTCTCCACCTCGGACGCCACCAGGTCGAACCGCTTCTTGTCGAGCCTGCCGGCCAGGCGCCGCACGTTGCCGGGGTCGACCCGGATGATGCGGTCGGTGCGCACCTCGGACTCGCGCCCCTGCTGGTCCCACTCGCCCGAGCCGATGTTGCACCACCAGCGACCCTCGCGCTGCTCCACCTGGGCCCTGTCGTCGTGGTCCTGGCTGCTCAGCATGAGCCCCAGCAGCCAGTCGTCGTCACGGCCGATGATGAGCACCGGACGGTCCTTGCCCAGCGCGTAGTTCTCCTCGAATGGCACCCAGGTCCACACCACCTCACCCGGATCGGCCATCCGGTCGGGGTGCGGGTCGTAGGTCAGGGCGGGTTTGCGGACGTAGTCGCCCGGGTAGTCCTTCGTCGGATGCGGCGCGGGGCGCGCGGCAGCGACACCCTGCTGCAGACGGGTCTGTTCGCCGTTGCCGCGCTGAGAAGGGGTACGAGCTGGTTGCCTCGTGGCTCTTCGCGCGTCCCTGCGCGCCTTCTTCTCCGCCTCGCGCAGGGAGCTGCGCAGCACGTCGCGGGCGATGCGTCCGAGCGCGCCCCAAACCTGGTTGTTCGCCACGATCGGCCCACCTCTCACTGGAACCGGGGCAGGCGCCCGTAGAAGACGTTCCTGCCCGCAGTCTCGGTCTCGCGCACCGGTGCGCGCAGCGCCTCCCAGGCGTCGAAGTAGCTCGTCACGCCGCTCGTGCGCGACAACGCCACGCCGGCGGCCGCCAGCGGGACGGCGGCGCAGGCCAGCGGGTTGAGCAGTGCGCCGAGGAAGGCGACCCCCAGCGCGACGAGTGCCAGCTTCTGTGCGAAGCGCTCACCCGTCCACGCCTGGTAGGCGGCGACGGACGGCGCACCGACCATGACGATGACGAGCAGTGCCAGCACGATGACGAGCACGATGGAGCCCGCGCTGCCGGGGCGCGGGTCGAGCAGGCCGATGATCCACGCCGACCGGTCGAAGTTCTCCACGTGCATCGCCCGCCACCAGTACAGGGCGTATCCCAGTCCGCTGGCGGTGGCGGCCGCGTACAGGAAGCACTGCAACGCGACGAGCGGGCCTGTGCGTCTCGGTTCCCCCGTGCGGGGGGACACGGGCACGCCATGGTGCATCTCCTCCAGGGGAGGAAGCGTCTCGACGCGGTGTGCCGGTGCCTGGCCGATGCCCTGCCATTCCCCGGGGCCGGCCGGGTCTGCCGCGGAGGCGACCTGCGCCTCGGCCCCACCGCCGGTGGCGGGCGTCACCTCGCCGGGCAGTGCCCGGCGGTTCGGGCGGGTGGACTCGTCCAGCGGGGCCCGGGCCTCACCGACGCGGCGCGCTCCGGATGCGGGGTCCTGCTCACTCGGCGGCACGCCCTGGGCGCTCGGGTCGGAACTCATGCTGCGGGCTCACCTCATCTGCCTCGTCGGTTGCGTCGGGTCGCTCGGCCCCCGCCAAGCCTACTGCCCCTCTGCCCCCGCCGGCCCGGCCCGCTGCCTGGGGATCAGCGTCCCCGACGACGTGGCCGACCTCTGCCCGCGCGCGCCCGGCCCGCTGTGCCACGAGGGCGGTGGCAAATTGAGCGGGTTGCCTCTGCCCGCTGCCGCCACCACCCCGCCTGGCACATCGGCAACGACCTCGGCCCCTCGCGGTCCGGGCCCGGCCGGCGGCACGGGGCCGGGGGTGCCGGGGCGGGCCGCTGCCCGTGCGCCGCGCCGACTCCTTGGAAGTCCTCGGTCGGGGTTTCGTGGCTGACCCCACCCAGCATGCGCTGTGCCGGCTCCCTCGCCGCGAGCCATCGCAGACCGGGGTTGTCGTCGTCCGGATCATCGGGCCGGACGCGGCCGGACGAGGGCGCCATAGACTCGTCCCGTGAGCACCGCGGCGCCCTACGAACTCGTCCTCTTCGACCTGGACGGGACCCTCATCAACTCGATCGACCTCATCGTCGCCACCTGGCAGTACCTGGGCCGTGAGGTCCTCGACCGGCAGCTGTCCCGCGACGAGGTCACCCCGCTCATCGGCCTGCCCCTTCGCCAGGCCGTCGCCAGTGTCGTGCCCGACCGTCCCGACGAGGTCGTCCGCCTCTACCACGAGTGGAACGTCGCCCACCACGACGAGTACGTCACCGCCTACGCCGGCATGGTCGACCTCGTCGGCCGCCTGCGGGACGCGGGGCTGCGCGTCGGCGTCGTCACCGCCAAGATGCGTTCCCTCGCCGAGCACGGCCTGGATGTGTCCGGCTACGGCGATCTCATCGAGGTGGCCTGCGGCGTCGAGGACACCACCAGGCACAAGCCCGACCCCGAGCCGCTGCTGGCAGGGCTGACCCGCATGGGCGGCTCCCTCGGCTCGGTCGCCTACGTCGGGGACGCCGTCTGGGACCTGCGGGCGGCCCGAGCCGCCAAGATGCCAGGCATCGGCGTCACCTGGGGCGCCGGGAACCCGGACGAACTGCGGGCCGAAGAGGCCGTCGCCGTCGTCGACACCCCCGATCAGCTCGCCGCCCGGCTGCTCGGCTGATCCCGCCCTGCCGGGTGCCGTGGGGTGGGCGGCCAGCGGTGAGAGGACCCAACCGGGCGCGAGAACACACCCCGATGGATCGAGGGGTGGTCTGCCGCCGCGCGAACCCCTGGCCCGGGGAGGGGCGCGTGGCACGGGGCCATGTGCCCGTGCCGTGGCCCGGCGGCCAAAGCCAGGAACAGCATGAGGGGGCCACCGTCACGGTGACCCCCTCAGCGTGTCCAGGAGCGTCAGCTCAGCTTCATCGTGCCGTTCTCGAGGAAGCTGCGGTGGAAGTCGAAGCTGTGCGCCAGGTCATGCGGCGTGTGCTTGGCCTTCGAGGACTTCAGCGCGGCCTCGTAGTACTCGGTGAGCTGGGCCTTGTAATCGGGATGGGCGCAGTTCTCGATGATCTTCTTGGCCCGCTGACGCGGCGCCAGACCGCGCAGGTCCGCCAGGCCCTGCTCGGTGATAATCACCATGACGTCGTGCTCGGTGTGGTCGACGTGGCTGACCATCGGGGTGATCGCCGAGATGGCGCCGTCCTTGGCGACCGACGGCGAGACGAACGCCGAGATGTAGGCGTTGCGCGTGAAGTCGCCCGAGCCGCCGATGCCGTTCATCATGCGGGTGCCAGCGACGTGGGTGGAGTTCACGTTGCCGTAGATGTCGGCCTCGATCATGCCGTTGCAGCTCAGCACACCGAGACGACGGATCACCTCGGGATGGTTCGAGATCTCCTGCGAGCGCAGGATGATCGAGTTGCGGTACCTGGCCGCCTCGTCGTTCATCTTGTGGGCGTACTCGGGGCTCAGCGAGAAGGCCGTGGCCGAGGCGACGGTCAGCTTGCCGGCGTCGATGAGGTCGACCATGCCGTCCTGGATGACCTCGGTGTAGCTGGTGAGGTTCTCCAGGTCGGAGTTGAGCAGGCCGTCGAGCACGGCGTTCGGGATGTTGCCGACACCGGACTGCAGCGGCAGCAGGTTCTTCGGCAGGCGGCCGTGCTTGACCTCGTTGTCGTAGAAGTCGAGCAGGTAGCCGGCGATGGCGCGAGAATCGTCGTCGATCGGCTTGAACGGCGTGTTGCGGTCGGGGTCGTCGGTTTCGATGATGGCGACGACCTTGTTCGGGTCGATCGTCAGGAAGTTGTCGCCGATGCGGTTTCCGGGCTTGACGATCGGGATGATCGGGCGGTTGGGAGGAGTGAGGTAGCCGTTCCAGACGTCGTGCATGCCCTCAAGATCGAGGGACTGCCAGGAGTTGACCTCGATGATGATTTTCTCGGCGCAGTCGAGGTAGGTCTTGTTGTTGCCGATCGAGGACGTCGGGATGATGTTGCCCTCCTCGGTGATGCGGGTGGCCTCGACGACGGCGAAGTCGAGCTTGCCGTAGAAGCCCTCCGCCACCACCTGGGCGGCATGGGAGAGATGGGTGTCGATGTAGTAGGACGTGCCGTCGTTGATCTTGGCGCGCATGTGCGGATCGGACTGGTACGGGGTGCGCAGGCCGATGCCGTTGGCGTCGGCCAGTGCGCCGTCGAGCTCTGGAGCGGTGGAGGCACCGGTGAACGCGTTGACGGTGAAGTCCTCACCGGCCTCGTGCGCAGCCCTGATGCGGGCGGCGAGAGCTTGGGGAAGCTCCTTGGGGTAACCGGATCCGGTGAATCCGCCGAAACCGATCTGGGCCCCGGCCGGGATGAGGGCGGCAGCCTCGTCCGCGCTCATCACCTTGCCGCGCAGCTGTGCGTTGGCAATGCGGTCTGTCATGTTTCCTCTCCTGGTCCGTGGCCGCGCACGCCGGTGTCACGGCCCATTCACTGACTTTAGCGTGGCATTTCCCCGCCCCCGACGGCAGGGCGGCGAGTACGGCGCAGAGCAGAACTCATGCCGTGCGGCCATGAACCAAGTGGAAGTCCTCGGTCCCCGGCGGTCGAGGGGAATTCGGCCCGACCGGCTTTGCGCGTGATGGCGGCCCCGGTCCTTGGCCGGCGAGGCGAACGCCGTGCCGGGCCGCCCGGACACGTCAGGTGGGCGACGGGGAGGCCCGTGAGCCCGTCGAGCCGGGCGTCCGGGACCGTGCTGGCCCCGGATCTGGACGAGCGTGGACACCGACGGCAGCCGGCGGGCGTCCGGGACCGTGCTGCCCCGGACGCCCGCCGACGTTGGTCGGCTCTGCTCTGCTGCTCAGCCCAGCGGGGCGGTGGGGCGCATGACGAAGCCGGTGCGCAGCTTCGGGGTGAAGAAGGTCGACTTCGGCGGCATGAGCAGGCCCTCGCGGGCGGTGCGCATGATCTCGTCCAGGCTGGTCGGGCGGATCAGGATGCCTGCGGTGTGGCCGGTGACGGCCTCACGCATCTCGTCCAGGCCGTGCTGGTAGCTGAAGACGGCGCTCGTGTCACCCAGGGCCTTCTCGAGCCAGGCCCCGTCGAGGGAGCGGACGTCGTCGAAGACGCCGGGCCGGGCGGTCAGCCAGCAGGCCCGGCCGTCGGGGGAGAGCAGCACCAGCCGGCCCTCGGCGACCATGCGGGCCAGGGTGGCTGGGCTGAGCTCCTCGTCGAGGGGCTCGACGGTGAAGAAGCGCTCCAGCGCGGCGACCAGGTCGTCCCAGGAGATGCCGTCGACCAGGCGGTGAATGGCCTCGATCGACAGCTGGTCGTCCACCAGCTCGTTGACGAAGGTCAACGTGAGTTCGGCCTCGGTGTCGGTGCGGCCGGTGGCGGCGCGCACCTCGTCGCGGTAGGTGCGCGAGATCGAGTAGCGGTGGTGCCCGTCGGCGACGAGGACGTCGTCGGAGCCGATGATGGCGCTGATCTCGGCGATGCGGTCGGGATCGGTGACGCGCTCGACGCTGTGCCGGACACCGTCGACGGTGATCTCGCCGACCGGCTCTGCCGGGGCCTGGAGGGCCTGGGTGAGGCCGGACGCGAGCGACAGGCCCCACACCGGGGAGCCGTTGGTGGCAGTGGCGCGGGTCAGGTCGAGGCGGTCGGTGACGGCCTTCTTCGTGGTGCGCTCGTGGGGGAGCACGCCCCCGGCACCCTCGTCGACGACCTCCAGACCGCCTAGCACGCCGGAGATGACACGGCTCGCCCCAGTGGCGTCGGTGAAGGCCATGCGGTAGATCGTGAAGCTCGGCACGGGGTCGGGCACCATGACGCCCTCGGCGAGCCACTGCCTGAGGGTCTGGGCGGCCTTCTCGTAGCGGTCCTCGCCACCGCGCGGATCGTCGATCCAGGCGATGTTGTACGGGTCGCGGGCCTCCAGCGCGTCGATGTCGGCGTCGCTCAGTACGTCGTAGGGCGGCGCGATGACGGCGTCAAGGTCGGTCTGCGGTGCATAGCGCAGTGCGGGAAAGGGCTCGAAACGCGGCATGGGCCAAGGCTAGCGGGACGGGCCTTGCGCCGCGCCATTGGCCGCAGGGCAAAGTCGAATGGTGCGGCCGGCGCGGGCGTGACCGGGCCGGCCACCTTGCCGGGGATGGCCGCTTCCCGGGAGGCCGGGGAGAGACGCGGCACCGGTCACGGCTCTACGATCGGCGCCGACCGCTGCCCGTAGCCTGGGGGCTGGGTGGCCGATTCGCCGTCGTGCAGGGCGGTGGTCCTGGCGCAGGACCAGGGCAATCGACTGAGATGACAGCCGTGGACCAGGCGCGGTGGCCCCGAGCGATACGGGATCAGGGCTGCTTGGTCCACTGCACCTCGTCGGGGTGGCTGCCCTGCCGCTCGTCCCGGTTGAGGGCGCTGATCGCGTCCATCTGGGCGGCCGAGAGCGTGAAGTCGAACAGCTGGGCGTTCTCGACCATGCGTTCGCGGTGCATCGACTTGGGGAACACGATGTCGCCGCGCTGCAGGTGCCAGCGCAGCACGACCTGGGATGCGGTGCGGCCGAGTTCTTCGCCGATCGCCTTGATCGCCGGGTCGTCGGCCACCTTGCCACGGGCGAGTGGCGACCAGGACTCGGTGGCGATGCCCATCTGGGTGTGCAGGGCGCGCAGCGGCTCCTGGGTCAGGTAGGGGCTGATCTCGACCTGGTTGACGGCCGGGGCGATGCCGGTGGCGTCGGTGATCGTGCGCAGGTGGTCGGGCTGGTAGTTCGAGACGCCGATCGCGCGGACCCGGCCGGACTGCAGGATCTCGATCATGGTCTGCCAGGTCTCGACGAGATTCGTCGCGGCGGCCATCGGCCAGTGCACGAGGAACAGGTCGAGCCGTTCGAGCTGAAGGTCCTTGAGGGTCTGGTCGAAGGACCGCAGGGCGTCGTCGCGGGCGTGGTTGCTGTTGTTGAGCTTGCTCGTGACGAACAGGTCGTCACGGTCGATGCCGCTGGCGGCGATCGCGCGACCCACACCGGCCTCGTTCGCGTACATCTGCGCGGTGTCGATGTGGCGGTAGCCGACCTCGAGCGCCTCGCCCACGACGCGTTCGGCCTCGGCGGGCGGCACCTTGTAGGTGCCGAAACCCAGCTGGGGGATCTCGACGGTGCCGTTGGTGGCGTTGCTGAGTCGGATCATCGATGCGGGAACAGCTGTCATGGCCCCACCGTAGTCCCGCGGGGAAGATCTGGCCCGCGTTTCGGGCGAAGCCCGGGGCGGGTAGTCCTGCGGTCGTCGTGAAATGACACACAGGAAACGCAGGGTCTAGGTGGAAGGCTGGGGCTGGCTTGTCCTGCTGCGGCGAGGGGCCAACGCCCTGCGTTTCGCGGTGGAGCTGGTCGCATCGGGCTGTCCTGCGGTTGTCGTGAAAAGACGCACGAGAAGCGCAGCCCTATGTATGGAACATGTGCGGGACGCTGGAGTGAGCTCTTGTGCTGGAGTGCGTGGGCCTGCGGCTGTCGTGAAATGACACACGAGAAGCGCAGGGTTTGCGCGGAGTGCGGGGTGGGCGGCGCTCAGAGCAGCGAGCAGGCGATGGCGGAGGCGCTGAGGATGATCTCGATGACACCCAGCGTCCCCGGACGGAAGGGGAAACCGTTGTTCTGCATCCGTTTCATGACCATCGTGCGGGCCAGGGCCACTGCGAAGAAGACGATCCACCAGGGCGAGCCGAGGCCGAGCCAGGGCCCGCACGCGACTGCCGCCGCGACGAGCCAGGCCCCGTGCCACAGCGTCGAGTTGCGGGCCGCCGCCGGATTGTTCTTCTCGCGGATGAAGGACTTCACGTGGAAGACGGTGCCGGCGAAGTAGCCGTACAGCAGAATCCCGGTCACCGTGTCGTGCAGGCCGGGGCTGAGCACCGGCCAGCCGCCGCAGCGCACCACGTAGAACATGAGGCAGGCCGCCGCGACCGTCGTCATGCCCGAGGTGACCGAACGCTCCTCGCGGTTGCGGACCAGGGCGAATGCCGCTGCGACGAGGGGTGCGAAACCCACCAGCCAGATCGCCAGTCCGGCCCCGCCCAGGGCCAGGACCACCAGGCCGCAGGCCACGCAGACGACGAAGTAGGTGATGATCGGGGTGCGCAGCTCGCCCCGGCGCCGTGCCGGTGTCTTCAGCCAGCTGACGCACTGGGCGAACAGGCAGTAGCCGACGAGCCACATGACGGCCAGCGGGACCCACCACATCGGCAGCCCGTCCGCGCGATGGCGGGTCAGGGCGCCGACGACGAAGGGGACGATGAGCATCGCCCACGCCCCGTGCTGATTCGGCAGCCACCGCTTCTTCCAGTTCTTCGCCGCGGCCATGCCCGAACGATAGTGGCAACTCTGCAGCGACGGGGAGTCCCAAAAACCGGGGGAATCCGGTGTATTTCCTTGCGCTCCTGGTGGGGTCCGGGGCCTTGGTGTCGGCTTGCGGGCACATGCTGATCCTGCTGCCGCCCCGACCCGGGCATCCCGACAGGGCGGAGGGTGTAGGCGTTGAGCTGGGTGTCGCTACGCCCCGGCCCGGCAGCCCTCGACGCCGGATCGCGAGGGCATGCCGCAGACGAGCCGGTGCCGGTCCTCGGGCCCCGCCGAGCGGGGGGACGCGCCGCCCGGTGCCCGGTGCTGCTCAGCGGGCGATCGTGCGGGTGACGGTGTAGAAGGGGTTCTGCCTCACGACGGTGGTCCGGCCGACCTTCTCGTTCAGTCGTTTGCGCCACGGCAGGTGCGAGTTGTAGACGCACCACAGCTCGCCGCCCGGCCGCAACAGGCGGGCCGCGTCGTCGAACATGGCCAGGGCCGGTTCGGAGTCCTTGGCGATGCCGCGGTGGAAGGGCGGGTTCATGACGACGACGTCGAGACTGTCCGGGGCCCAGCCGTCGAGCCGGGACGCCCAGTGCACCTGGACGTCCTTGCCGTTGGCCTCGGCGGTCAGCCGGGCCGACTCGACGGCGGCGCGGCTCACGTCGACGGCGTGCACCCGTGCGCCGGGGTTGGCGCGGGCCAGCAGCGTGGCCAGGATGCCCGAGCCGCAGCCCAGGTCGAGCAGGTCGTCCCCGTGGATGTCGCCGCACAGCTCGGCGAGCAGGCGGGTGCCGTCGTCCACCTCGTTGGTGGCGAAGACCTCGCCGTGCGCGATGACGCCGATGCCCAGCTCGGGGTGCGTCCTCTCGCGGGGCCAGCGCAGCCGGCGCTTCCTCGGCTGGGAGGCCCGCAGGGCTCGGCACTTGCCGACCCCCAGCGACGCCGAGACCTCGCCGAAGTGGCGGCGCAGCACGTCATTCATCGAATGCGTCATGTTCTTCTGGCGCCCGGCGGCGATCAGGCGCACCTCGGGCGCCGCCCAGACGGCGAGGCGTTCGGTGTAGTCGTCGAGGGCCGACAGGGCCTTGGGCAGGCGCAGCCACACCAGGTCGACGCCGGCCAGGGAGGGCTCGTCGAAGGCGTCCAGCAGCAGGCCGGCGGGCCCCTCGTCGGCGTCGCGGCGGTCGTCGCACCACACGCTCACCCGCGGCGCGATCTCCTGGGCGGCCTCGACCAGGCCCGGGCAGTTGATGACGAGCACGTGCCCGGCGCGCTCGGGGGATTCGGCGACGATGAGGCGCTCCACGGCATCCATGGGCCCCAACCTATCCACGGGAGGAAGGCGGCGATCCTGTCAGGGGAGACGGTGCACCGGCCCGGATGGTCCGGGAGCCATGAGTTGCGCGGCCAGCGGGCATCCGATGCGCTCCTGTACGGCACGGGAACGCTGGTCGTGTGAGCCACGAAGTGTTCCCGCCGGTGACCCGGCGCCCGGCGCGGCCTGCCCGAGCCGGGTGCGTCCCGACCCGGGGACCGGCTTGATACGCGTGCTGGGCGCCGGGCGGGAACGCCGGAGGCGGCCACCGTGCAGGTGACCGCCTCCGAGTCGTTCGGGTCTGCTGGGCCGGGCCGGACCTGCCCAACGGCGTGGGGCCGCCGTATCAGCGACGGAACCGCCGGGCGGGCCGGGCCTGCTGCCGTATCAGACCAGGCCGAAGTCGAGCATGGCGTCGGCGACCTTGGTGAAGCCGGCGATGTTGGCGCCGACGACGTAGTCGTCGGGGCGGCCGTACTCCTCGGCCGTCGCCTGGCAGGTGTCGTGGATGTTGTCCATGATCGCGTGCAGCTGGCCGTCGGTCTTCTCGAAGGTCCAGGAGTCGCGGGCGGCGTTCTGGGCCATCTCGAGGCCGCTGGTGGCGACGCCGCCGGCGTTCGATGCCTTGCCGGGCGCGTAGAGCACCCCGGCCTCCTGGAAGGCGTGGAAGGCCTCGGGCGTGCAGGGCATGTTGGCGCCCTCGGCAACGGCCTTCACGCCGTTGGCGATGAGGGTCTTCGCGTCGTCCAGGTCCAGCTCGTTCTGGGTGGCGCAGGGCAGGGCGACGTCGGCGGTGACCTGCCAGATGCGGCCCTTGTCGGCGGGCGTGAACGTGGCGGAGGCGCCGCGCTCCTCGGCGTAGGTGCTGATGCGGGCCCGGCGCTGCTCCTTGACCGACTGCAGCAGGGCGACGTCGATGCCCTTCTCGTCGACGACGAAGCCCGAGGAGTCGGAGCAGGCCACGACGGTGGCGCCCAGCTCCTGGGCCTTCGCGATGGCGTAGATGGCCACATTGCCCGAGCCCGACACGACGACGCGCTTGCCGTCGATCGAGTCGTTCCTGGTGCCGAGCATGCGGTTGGTGAAGTAGACGGTGCCGAAGCCGGTGGCCTCGGTGCGGGCCAGCGAGCCGCCCCAGGCGAGTCCCTTGCCGGTGAGCACGCCGGCGTCGAAGCGGTTGGTGATGCGCTTGTACTGGCCGAACAGGTAGCCGATCTCGCGGCCGCCCACGCCGATGTCGCCGGCCGGGACGTCGGTGTTGAGGCCGATGTGGCGGTACAGCTCGGTCATGAAGGACTGACAGAAGCGCATGACCTCGGCGTCGGACTTGCCGTGCGGGTCGAAGTCTGAGCCGCCCTTGCCGCCGCCCATGGCCAAGCCGGTGAGCGAGTTCTTGAAGATCTGCTCGAACCCGAGGAACTTGATGATGGACAGGTCGACGTTCTCGCGGAACCGCAGGCCGCCTTTGTAGGGGCCGAGCGCCGAGTTGAACTCGATGCGGTAGCCGCGGTTGACCCGGACCCTCCCGGCGTCGTCCACCCACGGGACGCGGAACATGATCTGGCGCTCGGGCTCGGCGATGCGCTCGAGGATCGCCGCGTCGAGGTACTCGGGTTTGCGCTCCAACGCGGGTTCGACGCTCTCGAAGACCTCCCTGACGGCCTGCTGGAACTCGGGCTGGCCGGGGTTGCGGGCGACCACCCCGTCGTAGATGGACTGAACGGCTTCGCGCATGGCGTGGCTCCTTGTCACTTCGATTCCTCCCGGCCTTCACCGGGGACATCTTGAATATGTCACCGCGACCTGCGCGAAATGAAGCAATCTCATGTCTTGACGTCAAGATATTTGTAACGATTGTGTTTCACCCCGGTTACCGGGCCGGCGGGGTAGCCTCGTGGCCCGTGGCGCTGTGGACGAGAAACGACCGTGACCTGCTGGCGCTGGCCCTGCCCACCTTCGCCACCCTCGTCTCCGAGCCGCTGCTCGTCATGGCCGACACCGCGTTCATCGGGCACGTCGGCGCCGTCCCGCTGGCAGGACTCGGGCTGGGCGGCAACGTGCTGGGCGTCATCACCGGCATGTGCGTCTTCCTGGCCTACTCGACGACCAGCGTCGTCGCCCACCGCCTCGGCGCGGGCCGCGACCTGGCGGCCTACGAGGCCGGCCGTGACGGCATGGCCCTCGGCGGGGCGCTCGGTGTGGTGCTCGCCGGGCTGCTCGCCCTGCTGGCCCCGACGATCGTCGGCTGGTACGGGCCCGCGCCGGACGTGGCCGACGCGGCCGTCACCTATCTGCGGATCGTCGCGGCCGGCCTGCCCTTCCAGCTCGTCGTGCTCGCCTCGACCGGGCTGCTGCGCGGCCTGCAGGACACCCGCACCCCCATGGTGGTGGCGATCGGCGTCAACGTGGCGAACATCGGCCTGGACGCCCTGCTCATCTACGGTTTCGGCCTGGGGATCGCCGGCTCGGCCGTCGCCACCGCCACCGCCCAGGGGCTGTCGTGCCTCGCGCTCGCCGCCGTCATCATCCGCCGCTGCCGAGGGCTGGGCATGCGGCTGCGCCCGGACCCGCGCGGCATGGTCGCCTCGGCGTCGTCCGGGGGCTGGCTCGTGCTGCGCACCGCCACCTTGTGGTTCTCGCTCACCGCGACCACCGTCGTCGCCACCGGCCTGGGCTCGCTGACCCTGGCCGCCCACCAGGTGACGAACTCGCTGTACACCGTCCTCACCTTCGCCCTCGACTCCCTGGCCATCGCCTGCCAGGCCCTCATCGGACGCCACCTCGGGGCCGGCGAGACGGCCGGGGCGCGGACTGTCATGAAACGGGCCCTGGGCTGGGGCTGCGTGCAGGCCGTCGTCATGGGGCTGCTGCTCGTCGCGCTCAGGCCCCCGCTGGTGCGGCTGTTCACCTCCGACGCGGCGGTGCAGCAGCTGGCCATGCACTCCTTCGTCGTGCTGGCGGCCATCATGCCGCTGGCCGCGCTCGTGTTCGTGCTCGACGGGGTGCTCATCGGCGCCGGCGACACCCGCTACCTGGCGCTGGCCGGGATGTTCGTCGCGGCCTGCCACCTGCCGATGCTCGTGGCGGTGGCGCACTGGTGCACCGGCGGGCCCGCCGGCCTGGTCTGGCTGTGGGTGGCCTACTCTGGTTTCCTCGCTGCCCGGGCTTTGACCCTCACCCTGCGCGCCCGGACCGGTCGCTGGCTGCGCACGGGCGCCGAGTAGACGGCTCGTGAACCTGGTGTTCAGGGGGGAGGGGAACACATGAGCAAGTACGACGCACTGTGGCGGCACGTGCAGGAAGACGGCCGCTCGTCGTTCCAGCTGAGTTTCGAGCAGATCGGCGACATCGCCGGTGTACCGATCGACCACTCCTTCCTGACCTACAAGAAGGAACTGCTCGACTTCGGCTATCGGGTCGACAAGATATCCCTGAAGAACCAGACGGTCGCATTCCGCAGGATCGCCGGGCCGGACGGGCAAGAGGAATAGGAGACGCCGGGCTCCTCCTGGGGTGCGCTGTGGCACCATGGAATGGTCCCCTTCACACCATTCGGTTTTCCTAGGGAAGGGACGTGACCAGCCCATGTTGAACAGGATCGCCCTGTCGCGCCGGGGTTTCGCGGCGCTGCTCACCGGGGCCGCCTCCGCGACACTCGTCGCCTCGGCAGGCTGCGGCCGCGGGAGCGGTGGCGCCGACGACGCACCCGCCGCCGGGCAGTCCTCGCCCACGGGCTCGTCCACCGCGCGACACGACGAGGAGGACGGCATGCTCACCCTGTCCATAGACGGCCGCGACGTCGACGTCGCGTGGGAGGACAACGAGACGGTCCGCGCGCTGGCCGACGCCGCCGCGGACGAGCCGGTGACCGTGCAGATGTCGAGGTACGGCGGTTTCGAGCAGGTCGGTGGCCTCGGCTTCGACCTACCCCACGACGACGAGCGGATCACCACGGAGGCCGGCGACATCGTCCTGTACACGGGCGACCAGATCGTCGTGTTCTACGGATCCAACACCTGGGAGTACACGAGGCTGGGAAGGATCCGGGGCATGAGCGACGACGAACTGGGCGCGCTGCTCGGGTCGGGCGATGTGCGCATGACCTTCTCGGTCTCTTAGGAGGTGCTGCGGTGGTCGCCCATGTCGGCGTCGCCCCTGAGCTGCTCCGCTGGGCGGTCGAGCGGGTCGGCTGGACCCTTGATGCGGATTCCGCGCGCAGCGGCAGCAACGTCAGGTCGCGCCAGGCCCGACAACTGATTGACGGTCGAGATCGCCATGACGGTCCGACCCCACCCGCCAGCGATGCGTCGAAAGCTCACCCGGCCCGCCACAGCGCCACCTGCGTGCGGCAACGCTCCCAGTAGTATTCGGACCATGCCTGATCTCGACTTCTACGCCCTCGTCTCCGGGCTGGTGCCAAGCCCTTTCGAGGACGGTTTTTACTACCCCGCCGGGTCAGTCGGGCTCACCGTGACTGACCTGGGGATGCTGCGGGTGCCCTCGGGGCGCCTGGAGGCCTGTGACCCCTTCGTCACCCTTGGTAACGGTCCGTTCTTCGCCGTCGAGCCGGGCGACTACCCGGTGCGGGTCACGGTCGCCGACGTCTCTCCGACGCAGGACGGCGCGCACCTGCGCGAGGCCTATCTGTCCGTCATCCTTGCAGACGGCGAGGCCGCCTCCGTCGAGGACGCCCAGACGGCGGACGGCAGGAAGTCAGGCGTTTTCGTGGACGCAGGAACGGTCGGTTTCGTCGACCATGACGCCGTCGCCACCGCTATGCCGCCCGATGACCTCGAGTGGGACTGTGAGGTCTTTGAATCCGAAGAGCCCGGCTCGTGGTTCGATCTCCTGTACGACCCCGAGTACTACCGTGAAGGCTCGGCCAACATCGTCATGCCGCTCGCCTCGAACGGGGAGAACGTCGTGATCTCGAACTCCGGCTGGGGCGACGGCGTCTATCCGGTCGTGCTCACCCGCGACGCCGATGGCGTGCCGCTGGGGTTGCACATCGACCTCGGGGTTGTGGGCAGCTTTCCCGAGCCGCAGTGACGCTGAGGCCCGCGGTCTTGTGCGGGGCCTCGGCAGCCGGCCACCTGGTGACGCCCCGTGCGCCAACCCCTCGATACGCTTTGTGTCGCCCGCGCCACGCCTGAGCTTGCACCGTGATGTCGGACCCTTCCGATAGGGTGACGTCGTCGCACGGCGACTGTGCGAACCAAGCCAAGGGATGCGATGACCACCGAACAGCTCAACACGTCCACGCCCACAGGGCCGGTCTCTGTGCCAGAACCCGGCCAGGTCGTCCAGGTCCGTGGCGCCACCTGGGCGGTCACCGACGTCCGTGAGCAGGGCCTGTCCCGCAGCCCCGCAGACGAGGCACGTGCCGGCCTGGAACACCTGGTCGCGTTGCAGTCACTCGCCGAGGACCGCATGGGCGAGGAACTCACCGTCGTCTGGGAGCTCGAGGTCGGCACCTCGATCGTCCCCGACCGCGGCCTGCCCGAGACGATCGACGCATCCTCGTTCGACGAGCCGGACACGCTCGGCGCCTTCGTCGACGCCGTCCGCTGGGGCGCGGTGACCTCGGCCGACCCGAAGGCCTTCCAGGCGCCCTTCCGCTCGGGAGTCCTACCAGCTCGAACCGCTGCGCCGAGCCCTGGAGGCCCCGCGCACCAATCTGCTGCTCGCCGACGACGGCAGGGCGGGGTCGGCGCGCCGCTACGCCTTCGACGTCCTCGTGGAGGACGAGGCCCACCACGTCGCACCCAGTACACGCTCCGCTCCTAGTCAACGCCATGCTGTCTCATTCACCTGGACTCCTCGTCCCCATGCCGTGCCCGCACCAGGGCTAGGACTGTTCCCAGTGGCAGCTCTTCGCTACGGACGCGATCCTGCGATTGCGTGTGGTCAAAGCTTTCAACCTTGGTTGGGGCATTAGTTATTACTCGTACGAGCTGGTTGTATGAGTGGTTCAACTATGGTGTTAATAGTCAAGGACGAAATGAGGTACATCATGAAGACTTGCAGTGTGGAAGGGTGTGAACAACCCGGAGCATTTGCAACTCGAACGCGGCCAACATGGTGCCGCGATCACCTCTGTCAACTTTATTCTCAAGGTGGCCTGATCCTGCTTGAAGACTTCACCAAGCCATCTGCTTACTTGTTGACTCGATGTATACGATGCAATTTCCAAGGGCACTACCGTTTCGAGTATATTCTTGACCGAATACAAGTTGGTGAAGCTGTTTGTCGAGCGTGCTACTGGCGTTCGTGGGCTAGAAACGCACGTTCCATGTCGGGCAGAGCTGAACGGGCCGTAGATATATCCACCGTGCGACAGGCTGCGGAAGAGAATGGGTTCACTTATCTTGGTCCGCTAACGAATCCCAGTCTTGAAGATGACCCCCATGCTACACGCTGTAATTCCTGTGGCAGAGTTGAGGCGCAGCGAAGCGGGGATATTGGTTGGGGCTGTTCATGTCGGCGAAATCAAAAAACTGCGACAGTAGGCACCAAGAAGACTCAGGGTGCGAACCTTCTCAAGAACTCTGACAATCGAGCGATCGTATGGTGGGATCACGAATGCAACTCGGATTCCTTTTGGGAAGTCGCAACGATCAAATCCCGTCGCGAAGCCTGGTGGACTTGTTCTGAAGGTCATTCATTCAAAGCTCGTATCCTCGATGTCACGAACGACTCCTTCTCGTGTCCGGAGTGTCAATCGATTAGGCGGGCGGCTTGGGAAGAAAAGTTGGCGTTGCTTAGGGGGAAGACCATTGCTGACGTGCCCGAGCTTTTGACTGCTTGGGACGAAGACATCCCGCCAGCGAATGTTCTGGTCGATAAGAAATACATGGGCTCGGGCTACAGATTTCGATGCCCTTCTGGTCATCGCAATACGCGCAGCCCTCTCAGTTATCTTTTTGATGGCTGTTCTGCTTGCAAGGCTAACGAGACGCGCGAGGCTAATGCAAAACGAGCGGATGTGAACCCTGCCGCAAGCCGGTTGACGCCCGAGATCAGTAGTCAATGGCATCCTACGAAGAACGGCAATCTGCGACTCGCGAACATCTCTCCAAACTCTCGTCGCATGATCTGGTGGCGAGATCCTGTCTGTGGTCATGAGTTCCAAGCCACGCCCCGTGAGCGCGACAAGTACGACCGCTGGAGGTGTCCGCTGTGCCGCACTATCCTTGACTCGCTGGCATATCACTATCCAGAACTGGCTGAAGAGTGGTCGGTTGATAATCCAATTTCCCCATGGGAAATTCGTTCAAATACCACCCAACTTAAAGAACCGCCCCTGTGGGTATGTAAAAATGATCCGACTCACGTATGGCGGGCAATGCCGACAGCCAGAGTTAATGGATCTCAATGTCCCGAGTGTATTGAAACTGGCAAGTCGCGGATTGAGGGCGAGTACTATTTGGCGGCTCTCGCGCGATGGGGGAATGCGAAATCAGGCTTTCGCGTCCACTCTGCAAGATTCCGAACCCATTCGTCGTGGACTATTGATGTGTTAGTTAATCTGACAGCGGATGAGCGACTCGCAATTGAATACGACGGATCATACTGGCATCGCGACAAATTCGACACCGATCGCGCCAAGAGTTTAGACCTCCTCGCAGACACCTTCATCCTCGTTCGACTCAGAGAGTCTCCACTTCCGTCACTGCAGATCGCGCATCCTAACTATTACGAGTTCACCGTGTATCCCGCTGCCCAGGACCCAGCTCGCGATGTCGCGCGTATCGATGAGATGATCATTAGATAAGTGTAATCTCCTGCTTTCTGTCGTCGCGAGATATGAAGGGTATGGGTGCTCTTGCTGCTGGCTCTGGCGTGGAGTGGTGAGGTGCGCCACAGGCATGGCTGTTGTTGGTCTTGGTGACTGGCCCTTGGCTTCGTTTCTGTCCTGACGAATTCTTCGAGAGGACTAGTCCGGCGAGCGAGTTACCAATGAACTGGGACCAGTCATTGATCTTGACCACTGGGCGAACCTGGTCAGGGTGGAGATTCCACGCAAACCCCCAGCCCTCGGCTCACAGGCGTGTATCGGCTGTCAACGGCCATGGCGGCGATGTGTTCGTCGAGACGGTCACGGTGCCGTGATCGGGGCCACACTCTCGTAGGCTTTATCGAATGAGGCCCGGGTGGAGTGAATCGAACCGCTGCCCGCGTAGCCACGCGTTATGAGCCCTGGGCCGGGCCTGCCCCCGCGAAGTTGGCGATCCCGTGTCGCAGCAGCAGTTTCGACAACCGGTGCCGGACCCGCGTCAGATCCGGGCGGCAGTCCTCACGGACCCTGACAAGATTACGAGCAGCCTCGGTCAACTCGTCGGGGACCGTCACTGCGGTGGACGCATCCAGACACAGCAGAGTCGAGAGGTGCTTGGCGTCGATCGCTTCGGCTTTCACCCTCGATCTGAGGGATTCTGGTGTTTCGAGGGAGCGGCGACCACTGTCCTGATGCCTTGCGACGGGAGTGCTTTGGTAGAGCTGCATCTAATCGGGTCGGTCTCGTATATCACGGCAGCTGGCCTTAACAGGGTTCTGTCGAGCCATGATCTCGTCCGAGTCGGGGCAGAACCTAGTCCCTGAAGATCTTGTCGGTCTTGGCGTTCGTCATATGCGCTACGACGGAGTGAGCATGCATGTCCAGACCAACACTCGCCCGCGCACGTGAACAACCGGGCATACGTATGGCCGTGTGAGGCCAGACAGGCCCCTGTCCGGCAACCCACGCATCGTTACGCGGCTAGGCTCTGGCCCGCAGAGCCTCGCCACAATTCGGGGTCACCCTTACCGCCTAAGCTTGGAGCAAGCAATGACTATGGAGGTGCCATGAGTGCTGATCAAGGGCCGGACAGGGATTCGGTGCTCAACGGTGCCGCGGGTTACCTCATCCAGGAACTGGTCCGGCAAGGCATCACCGCGGAACCCGTCATGACCGAGCATGGCAAAGCCCTCCAGCTCGCTGACATGGGCAGGTTGTCGATGGAGAACGTCGCAGACGACCTGATGCGAACCCCGCAGTCACAGTGGGAGGCGACGTTGCAACGATGGGTGCAATTCGCCATTGAGGCATCCCGGGCCCAGTCGGCACCCAGGCTCAGCGTTGATGAAGTGCTGCCCATCGTGTACACCCGCATCATCGCCACAGCCGATGCCGACGGCTGCGACTATGGACGCCCTTTCGCAGAGGGCCTGTTCCAAGTGCTCTGCCTCGACTACCCGACCCATGTCGTCACGCTGACCGACAAGAACATCGGCGATCTTGAGGTGCCTCTTGACGTGCTCTTCGGTTTGGGGCAGATCAACACCGATGCTGAACCGATCGATGAAACCTTCGACGAGGGTGGCGTGCACTTTGTAACAGGCGACTCGATGTTCATCGCGTCCAAGATCGGGAACATACCCGCGCTGCTGGGGCGGCTCGGCGTGGAGGCGCCTGACGGCCTGCTCTTCGCGGTGCCGAACCGGTCACTCCTGATGTATTCGCTCCCGACGCGCGAAGAAGGCCTCACCAGTATCCTCGGCATCGCCCAGATGATTGGCTCCTTCACCCCTGAGGCGGGGTTCAACAATCCCGGAGGGCTTTTGAGCCGCAATGTCTTCTACTGGGCGCCGGACGGCACGATCGAACCTCAGATGGGTAGTTACCAAGAGGTCCATGATCGTGCCGCCAGTCATGGTCACGACCTCGATCTGCCCGAGGACGGAACGCTCGTTATCCAACCGGGGATGGTATTCAGTCGGCGGTTCGTCATGGGGCTCGAATAGTCCGGGACGCCAAGCCGATGGCGTCGTGGCGGCCGCGGAGTGTCGGGCGCCCGCCGTCTCAGCCCTGCCCGGGGGCGCCCTGCTGCCACTGCAGGGCCCGGTCCAACTCATCGAAGAACGCGTTGATCACCTTGCGGTTGCGCTTGCCCTGAGCGATGAGCGTGGGCAGGGCGCCGCTGGAGGTCAGCTGGACGGCGGTTGCCGACTGCTGCGGGTCGACCGGGGCGATCTGCGCCGTGAGGTTCTCGCCCCACGTGGTGAGACTCATGCCGGTCGAGAACCGGATGATGCCCTGGTTCGGGTCCGCGTGTTGCAGTCGGTGGCCCAGGTGCTGGATCACCTGGGGTACTGCGTTGAAGACGGTGGCGTAGGGCAGGGGGTACTGCCTGCTGAGGGTGGTGTGCTGCTCGAAGACGGCCATGCCGCGAAGTCTAGAACCGGACGGTCGGGCGCGCGGCACTGTCCACAGTCCCGGAGACGCACCGGTGATTCAGTATTGGCGCGCCGCGAAGGCGTTGTGCCCGGCGGAGCATGAGTCACGGCCCGCGAGTGGGCGATGCTGTATCGCGTCGGTGAGGGCGAACGCGGACGGCAGGGTCGGGTCCCCGCGAGAGGGTGTTGCCGCAGGCGGCGCTCAGGGACGAGAGTGGGCCCATGCGGATCGCTCTCGCCCAGCTCACGGTCACCACCGATCCCCAGGAGAACCTGGCGCTGGTCTCGGATTTCGCCTCCCGCGCCGCACGCGAGGGGGCCGAACTCGTCGTGTTCCCCGAGGCCACGATGTGTTCCTTCCGCCGGAACCCGGCGAGGGCGGCCGAGCCCGCCGGCGGGCCGTGGGCGAGCGCCGTGCAGGCCCTCGCCGCCGAGCTGGGCGTCGTCATCGCGGCTGGCATGTTCACGACGGCCCCGGACGGCAGGGTGCGCAACACGCTTCTCGTCACGGACCGGGACCTGGTCTGCTACGACAAGATCCACCTCTTCGACGCCCTCGGGCAGCGGGAGTCCGACCGGGTGGCGCCCGGCGACCGGCTGGTCGTCGCCGAGGTCGCGGGCGAACGCCTCGGCCTCGCCATCTGCTACGACGTCCGCTTCCCGGCCCAGTTCACCGAGCTGGCCCGCCGCGGCGCCCGCGCCATGCTCGTGTGCGCCTCCTGGGCGCCCGGCCCGGACAAGGTGCACCAGTGGCGGACCCTCGTCACGGCGCGGGCGATGGACTCGGTGTCCTTCGTCGTCGCCGTCGACCAGGCCGGCCCCGCCGAGGATTACGGTCTGCCCACCGGGGTGGGCCACTCGATGGTCGTGGACCCCTCGGGCCGGGTGCTCCTCGAACTGGGGGAGCAGCCCGACCTGGCCGTCGTCAACCTCGACCTCGCCCTGGCCGACCGGGCCAGGGAGCGGCTGCCCGTCCTGGCCGACGTGAGCTACTCGCCCCGTCTCCTCACCACGAGGAGCGGCTGGGCCGACGACGGGTCTGAGAATGTCCTCTGATCCGACGCGCGGCTTGAGGTGAGGGTCGGGTCGGGCAGCCATGACCGCTCATCCGAGGCGGTTCTGAACCGATCCTTGCGGACTGTCGGCCGTCACATGAGTACGGCGGGGCAGCCCAGTCCGAGAGCATTGGGCTGCCCCGCCGCATCGTCACGCCCCTGAGAAGGTTGGCCCGTGCGATCGGGGTCCGGGCAGCGGCGGAGCGGCCTCACATCCCGGTCGTGGTGTTCATCGAATCGTGGTCGCGGGGCGCTGCAGCCTGCTGGGCGGTCTCGTGCGCCTTCTCCTGCTTCCACCTCTGCACGAGGAACACGACGACGATGATGAACTGTGCGACGTTCAGCATCGTGATAACGACGCCGAATACGGGAATCTTCGTCGCGGCCCCGCCCAGCAGGAGATAATCCCAGAGGAAGTGCGAGGCAATGAGCAGGCCGATGTTTCTCGTGTAGTCGTACATCAAGGCGTAGAACAATCCGGCGACGAAAGTGGTTACAAGCTGCACCAGCACGTTCGAGAAGGGGGATCCGGCGAGGACATTGACCGAGTGAAGCAGACTGAAGACGACTGAGGAGACGAGCAGGGCGCCCTTGAGGCTCTGCCCGCCGGGCTCGCGAAGCAGTCCCATGTAGAGAATCCGACGGAACATCATCTCCTCGGCGAAACCCACGAGCAGGGTGGCTACGAGCGGGGTCAGGAACGCGGCGCTCAGCTCCCCGTTCGTGAAGACGTAGAACAGGGCCATGCCCACCAGTGGGAGGAACAGCAACAGGAACAGCGGCAGCCTGCCGCGTTCATTGCTCACCGGGGCCAGCTGCTTCCTGCGGACGAGGAAGCAACACAGTGTCCCCGCGGCCAAGAGGAAGAGGAAGGGCAGCATCGCCCTGACATAATTGGTATCCCCGTAACTAACGTGGGAGAAGTTGTGGACGATTGCATTGCCCAGCCCCATGACGAGGATGTAGGCGATCGCGCATGCAATCGTGATCCGCGCAGTTCTCGTTCGTGTCACATTGTCTCCTTGTCGTGCGACGCCCGCAGTGGATGTCACATCGGCGTGTCCTTGATTCGGCCAGTGGGTCCATGCTCGGTGGACTGTCACGTGGAGTTTCGCCCCACTCATCTATCCTCGGCGTCGTCAAGAGGATTTCCGTGGCGCCCCTCGAAGGGCTTCGCCATGGTTCGAGCATGCGCATCCCGGGGCGGCACTGAACAGGCCCTTGGAGGCTATTCACGAAGGGGGCGTGAAAGGCACAGGGCACGATGCGCGAGCGCACAATACCACATGTTTTCCCGTGAACCAAGAATCGTTATCCGATAAGGGGAGACGTCAACACGTCGAGGGGCTGCTCGCCGTCGGCGCGATCTTCCGGCCGGTTCGTAACAAATGGTCTGACGACCCAAGGCGCTTTCGTCGAAGTTCCTGCGCCCTACCCCTGTGAGCCCGGCTGGTCGCCGAGCCTCCTCGCTGCCCCGGCTGCCCGTAGACTTCCGCCCATGAGCCCATCACTGGAGATCCACGTCATCGCCGACTCCTCGGGTGAGACGGCCGCGCGGCTGGCCAGGGCGGCCCGCATGCAGTTCCCCGACCACGAGTTCCAGATCGTCCGGCACTCCCGGGTGCACAACGCCGAGCAGATGCTCGAGGTGTTCGACGCGATCAGTGCCTCCGCCGACCCCGAACGGGGCCAGGCCGGGCGCGCCATCTTCTACACGCTCGTCAACGGCGAGCTGCGCGGCATGGTGGCCCGCTTCTGCAGCGACAAGTCCATCCCGTGCGCCGACCTCATGGGTGACGCCCTCGCCGCGCTGGGCGAGGCCGCCGGCGCGGACGCCGACGAGGTGCCGATGCGCCCGGTCGGCGTCGAGGCCGACTACTTCGACCGCATCTCGGCGATGGAGTTCGCCGTGCGCAACGACGACGGCGTCATGCCCGACTCGCTGCGCGAGTGCGACATCTGCCTGGTGGGCGCCTCCCGCTCGGGCAAGACGCCGCTGTCCATCTACCTCGGCTACGCCGGCTACAAGACGGTGAACGTGCCGATCGTGCCGGGCATCGCCCCGCCCCCGCAGCTGCGGACCATCGACCGGTGGCGCATCGTCGGCCTGACGATCGACGCCGAACGCCTGCTTCAGATCCGCACCCGCCGCGTGAAGGGCATGGGCGGTTTCGGACAGCAGGACGGCTACGCCGACCTGCTGAGCATCTACGACGAACTCGACGAGGTCGGCCAGGTCCAGCGTTCCCTCGGCTGCCCGGTCGTCGACACCACCGGGCTGGCCCTGGAGGAGGCGGCGGCCCGGGTCATCGAGATCGTCGAGGAACGCGCCCGCAGGGCCGGCGCCCACCTGCGGCGCCCCGCCGGCTCCATGAAACTGGCCCCATGACCGGGTGATTCGTCGCGTTCGTCGGAAGCAAACATCCAAGGAATCGCCGGACGGCCCGTCCAGGGCTTACAGTGACCTTGTCGAGGGACCGGCCCCGTGTCGCCGGTCTCGCTCCGTGGCGGGCAGGTTGAGGCCCCCGCCCGGAAAGGGGAGAATCAGTCGTGCGCCCGTCACCGGCGTGCACGAGCGCGGAACCACCGGAAACCAGTAGTGGGTGGCCGGTCGGTCCGCACAATCGAAGAGACAAGTGGAATGCAGGCGTCACAGCCATCGGTGCCGACCCATCGTCAGCGCTGGCCGTCGCCGGTGGGTGTTACGGGCGTCCGGCAGGGGCCCGCCCACGCAGAGGCATGTCAAAGGAGAATGCGCAGTGAGTGAAAAGTACATCTACGACCTGTCCGAGGGCGACGCTTCGATGAAGCCGCTCCTGGGCGGTAAGGGCGCCGGTGTCGCCGAGATGATGCGTCTCGGTGTTCCGGTTCCCGACGGGTTCACCGTCACCACCCAGGCCTGCATCGAGACCATGAACAACAACGGCGAATGGCCCGATGGTCTCCGCGATCAGATCGCCGACGCACTCGCCCGCTTCGAACAGCGCGCCGGCCGCGTGCTCGGCGCTACGGAGAAGCCCCTGCTCGTCTCCGTCCGCTCCGGCGCCGTCGTGTCGATGCCCGGCATGATGGACACCATCCTCAACCTCGGCATCTCCGACGAGTCGGTCGGCGCCATCGCCGCCGAGTCCGGCAACGAGCGTTTCGCCTGGGACTGCTACCGCCGCTTCATCCAGATGTACGGCGAGGTCGTCGAGGGCCTCAGCTCCCACGTCTACGAGGACGCGCTGACCGCCATGAAGCAGGCCAAGGGCGTCGAGGCGGACACCGACCTGACCGCCGAGGACCTCAAGGAGCTCACCGCCGAGTTCAAGCGCATCTCCAACGAGGAGCTGGGCGGCAACTGGACGAACGATCCCCGCGAGCAGCTGTTCCGCGCCGTCGAGGCCGTCTTCCGCAGCTGGCAGAACCCGCGCGCCCAGGTCTACCGCAAGGCCAACCACATCCCCGATGACCTCGGCACCGCCGTCAACGTCATGCAGATGGTCTTCGGCAACCGCGGTGACACCAGCGCCACCGGCGTCTGCTTCACCCGCAACCCCTCCACCGGCGAGAAGGCCCTGTACGGCGAGTTCCTCACCAACGCCCAGGGCGAGGACGTCGTCGCCGGCATCCGCACCCCGCGCCCGCTGTCCGAGCTCAAGGACGTGCTGCCGGAGGCCTATGACCAGCTCATCGCCACGATGGGCACGATGGAGAACCACTACCGCGACATGCAGGACATGGAGTTCACCATCGAGAACGGCAAGCTCTACATGCTGCAGACCCGCAACGGCAAGCGCACCGCCGCCGCCGCGCTGAAGGTCGCCGCCGATCTCGTCGACGAGGGCCTCATCGACAAGGAGGAAGCGGTTCGCCGTATCGAGCCCGAGCAGCTCGACCAGCTCCTGCACCCGGCCATCGACCCCAACCACACCGCCAGCCCGGTCGTCACGGGCCTGCCCGCCAGCCCCGGCGCCGGCGTGGGTGCCGCCGTCTTCGACGCCGACACGGCCGCCGAGAAGGGCGCCGCCGGCGAGCCCGTCATCCTCATCCGCTTCGAGACGACCCCCGACGACATCCACGGCGTGCTGCAGGCCCAGGGCGTGCTCACCGCCCACGGCGGCATGACGAGCCACGCGGCCGTCGTCGCCCGCGGCTTCGGCAAGCCGTGCGTCGCCGGCGCCACGACGATCAAGATCGACCCCGACGCCAAGACCGTCACCGTCGGTGACACCGTCATCAGCGAGGGCGACATGATCACCATCAACGGTTCCACCGGCGAGGTCTTCAACGAGGAGCTCACGCTCATCCCGCCGCGCCTCAACGAGGACTTCCTGAAGGTGGTCGGCTGGGCCGACGAGATCCGCGACCTGGGTGTCGAGGCCAACGCCGACAACGGCCCGGACGCGGCGAAGGCCCGCGAGCTGGGCGCCGAGGGCATCGGCCTGTGCCGCACCGAGCACATGTTCTTCGGCGAGCACCGCCTGCCGGCCATGCACGAGATGATCCTCGCCACCAACGACGAGGAGCGCCAGAGCGCCCTCGACAAGATCCTGCCGATGCAGCAGGACGACTTCGAGGCGATCTTCACCGCGATGAAGGGCCTGCCCGTCACCGTGCGCCTGCTCGACCCGCCGCTGCACGAGTTCATGCCCGACCTGGTCAGCCAGGCCCTCAAGGTGCAGGAGCTGGAGCTCACCGGCGCCGACGAGGCCACCCTGGAGTCCGAGCGCACGCTCCTGGCGCAGGTCCGCAAGCTGCACGAGCAGAACCCGATGCTCGGCACGCGCGGCTGCCGTCTGGGCATGCTCTACCCGCAGATCCCCGACATGCAGGCCCGCGCCATCACCCGCGCCGCCCTGGCCGTCCTCGACCGTGAGGGCGAGACCGTGCAGCTGCAGATCATGATCCCGCTCGTCCACTTGGAGCAGGAGCTGAAGACCCAGCGCGAGATCGTCGTCAAGGCCGTCGACGACGAGCTCGCCAAGGCCGGCAAGCAGCTCGACTACAAGGTCGGCACCATGATCGAGCTGCCGCGCGCGGCCCTGTGCGCCGACCAGATCGCCGAGCACGCCGACTTCTTCAGCTTCGGCACGAACGACCTGACCCAGACCACGCTGGGCATCAGCCGTGACGACGCCGAGAACGGCTTCCTCGGCTGGTACGAGAGCTCCGGCGTCGTCCAGCGCGACCCGTTCGCCACGATCGATGTCGACGGCGTCGGCCAGCTGGTGAAGATGGGCGTCGAGAAGGGCCGCTCGGTGAACCCGCAGCTCAACACGGGCATCTGCGGCGAGCATGGCGGCGACCCCGACTCGATCGCCTTCTTCCAGACGGTGGGCCTGGACTACGTGTCCTGCTCGCCGTACCGCGTCCCGATCGCCCGGTTCGCGGCGGCCAAGGCCAAGCTGGCCCAGGCAGACGCCGCGAAGTGACCGCACATGGGCGCGGGGCCGCGAGTCGGCCCCGCGCCCATTGACTGTGACCGGTCATGACGGGTCACAATGAAGAAAGACCGCTCAGGCGGTGAAGCCGATGAAAGGACCACGACGCATGGCTGACCAGGTCAACGACGCCGCGAACGCACAGTCCCGGAACTTCTCCCACGCCGGGCTCGGTGGCTGGCGAGTCACCTACCAGCCCGGCTCGTGGCTCGTGCTGTCCGGCCCCAGTTCGCTCGTGATGCTGGACGCCCAGCCCGGTCAGGCCAGCGAGTTCGTCAACGACCTGTGGGAGGACGTCGTCGGCGCCGCCTCGGTCGCCGCTCTCGTGAGCAAGCTCGCGGCGCGTGGCCTGGACCGCATCGCCGACCTGGTCGTCCTGTTCATCGAGAACGGGGTCATGCGCACCCTCGTCCGTGGCGGGGTGCGGGTGCTCGACGCCGACACGGGGGCGTCCCTCGTCGAGGGCACCGGTGTCATCACGTGGCGTGAGGCCCAGATCCCCACCGGCCGCGTCCGGGTCGACGTCGGCCAGACCGGCGGCGGGCTCGAGCTGCCGCTCGTCGTCGGCGCGGCCCAGTGCTCCGGCCTGCTCGTCGACCTGGACGACCTGCCGCCCGTAGCCGTCGAGGAGCAGCCCGTTGCCGTGGCCCAGCCGGACGATGGCGCCCAGGGCGACCAGTGGCATCCGGTCGCCGGCGACGTTCAGGGCGCCGCGGAACTCGGGGTCGACCACCACCGCGACTGGGGCGGCCCGGTCAACCAGGAAGAGCAGGCCGAGGAGGGCCAGGGCCCGGCGGCCGAGACGACCGGCCCCGTCGGCACGGTGCAGCCCGCCGGTTCGTCGGTGTCCACCATGAAGTTCGACGTCCTCGCCGACACCTCCGACGACCAGGACGACCGGCCGGCGTCCACCTCGGCGGCATCGCCGACCGGCCCCTATGAGCCGCAACCGGCTCAGGGCGAGCAGAACGAGCCCGCCGACAACGCGGCGATGAACTGGATGGCGCAGCAACCCCGCGACGACTCCTTCATGTACGAGAAGACCGAGGTGCTCGGGAACGGTCCAGGGCCCCTGGGCGGCCCCGGGCAGCCCTCGCCCAGCAGCTACCAGCAGGGCCCGGCGGCCGATGAGGCCGCCGCTCAGCAGTACGCGGCCGATGAGGCCGCCGCTCAGCAGTACGCGGCCGATGAGGCCGCCGCCCAGCAGCAGCCCGGGAACGACTCGCCGCCCGCCTGGGACGGCACGCCGTGGACCCCGGCCGACGGCTACGGTCCGGGGCCCTCGGCGGGCTATGGCCCCGGCGCCCCGCAGGAGCAGTACGTCCCGGCCGAACGGACCCTCGGCCAGGAGGCCGTCGGCGCCCCGCAGGAGCAGTACGTCCCGGCCGAACGGACCCTCGGCCAGGAGGCCGTCGGGGCCCCCGGGGACCAGGGCTCCGGAGGCCCGCAGGAGCAGTACGCTCCGGCCGAACGGACCCTCGGCCAGGAGGCCGTCGGATCGTCCAGCCCCTCACGTGGCGATTGGTCGCCGCAGGCGCAGCCCAGGGCCTTCGCCCAGGTCGTCACCATCAGTGGCCTGTCGCAGCCGCTGAACGGCCCGCTGCTCATCGGACGCTCCCCGCAGCTGCCCGAGGGCATGACGGCCGAGACCCTGCGCGTCCCGAGTCCGCATCACGACATCTCGCGTTCCCACGTCTACCTGGAGCCACAGGACGGCCAGATCCTCGTCGCCGACATGAACTCCACGAACGGCACGATCATCTACATGCCCAATGCGAACCCGCTGCGGCTCGAGGACGGCCAGTCGATCCTCGTCCCGGTGGGTACGACACTCGACCTGGGGGACGGCGAGCAGGTCAACCTCTCGGTGCCGTTGAGCTGAGCGGGTGCCCGGCCGAGGCGGCCCGGCGCGGGTCAGCGCCGCCTGCGCGTCACGATCGTCTGCACGACGGCGATGACGGCCGGGGTGAGCGCCAACGCGACGTGCAGGGCACGGGACCGCATGACGCCGCCCGCGACCCGGGTGAGGCCGCCCCGGCTGCGGCGCACGGTGCTGAGCGCGCCTGATGGGCGCTGCTCGTCCTGTTCCCCCGACTCGGTGTATGAGACCAACTGCGACATCGTGATCGCCCCCGACATGCTTCCGGTTCCCGGGCCGGTGGCCCCGGCCCGCCCTGACTCTCAGAGTACGACAGGGCCGAGAGCCGTGCCGCAGACACGAGCGCTCCGGTTCAGCGGCGCCCGCGGAAGGGCCCCTGACGTCCCTTGGCCCTGGCGGCCGGACCGGACAGCGGTTCGTCCACGAGCGTGTCGTCCACCTCGCCCGGCTCCACGATGCGCGGCATGCGCAGCGTGAAACAGGAGTAGCCGGGACGGGAGTCCACCGTTGCACTGCCGTGGTGGGCGTTCATGACCGAGGCCACGATCGCCAGGCCCAGGCCGGTGGAGCCCTCCTCGGAGTGGGTGCGTGCCGTGTCGGCGCGGGCGAAGCGTTCGAAGACGTGGTCGATGATCTCGGGCGGCACGCCCGGGCCGTTGTCCTCGACGGTGATCACCGCGTCCCGGCCGTCGGCCCGCAGCGTCGTCGTGACGACCGTGCCGGCCGGCGTGTGCTTGCGGGCGTTCGACAGCAGATTGGCGACGACCTGGTGCAGCTGGAGCTCGTCGGCGCGCACCATGAGCGGGCTGTCGGGCAGGTTGAGCTGCCAGGTGTGGTCGCGGCTGGAGACCTGCGCGTCGGAGACCGCGTTGAGCACGACCTCGCCGGTGTCCACGTCGGTGAACTCGGTCTCGCGGCCGGCGTCGAGACGGGCCAGCAGGAGCATGTCGTCGACGAGCGAGCTCATGCGCCGCGCCTCACTCGCGATGCGGTTCATGGCGAACTCGGTGTTCTCGCTGAGCTGCTCGGGACGTTTGAGGCTGAGTTCCGCGTAGCCGCGGATGGCGGCCAGCGGGTTGCGCAGCTCGTGGCTGGCGTCCGCGACGAACTGTTTGACCTTCGACTCGGACTGCTCGCGGGCCTTCAGCGCGCCCTCGACGTTGTCGAGCATGCGGTTGAAGGAGCGGCCGACGCGCCCCACCTCGTTGCGCGGGTTGAGGTCGCGGGCGTCGAGACGGTCCGGCAGGGTGACCAGGCCCGTCTCGAGGTCCATCTCGGAGACGGTGTTGGCCGTGGTCATGAGGCGGTTGAGCGGCGCCAGCGTCTGCCGCACGACGGCCGTCGCGGCGACCGCCGAGGCGACGATGGCGAGCCCCACGATGATGGCCTCGGCCATGATCAGCCGCTGCATCACGCGGGTCCACTGCGTCATCGGGACCCCGACGTAGAGCGTGCCGCGCACACTCGACGTGGAGCCGTCCTCGCCGACGATGGCGACCATGACCGAGCGGGCCATGATCCGGTAGCCGCCCAGCTCGGGCAGCTTGATGTCGTGGGGCTTGCCGTCCGCGGTGATCTCGGCGATCTTCGTGTTCACCTCGTCGGAGGTCTTGACGGTGTTGCGCCGGTCGACGTCCTCGATGATGCCCTGGACGTTGTCCTCGGTGTCGATGAGGACGACGACGGCGCCGACCGGCAGGCCGCCCAGCGGGACGTCGCTCGTGCCGAAGATCGAGTCGGTGGCCGAGGTGCCCTGGTTCTGGCCGTCCGATGTGTCACCCCCCGAACCGGAGGGGCTGTCCTGCGGCTGCTTACTCGTCGCCCCCTGCAGGCCGAGGGCCTCCGCAAGCTGGGCGTCCACCTGCTGCACCAGGATGTGGTGCACCATGATGGCGCTGAACATGCTCAGGATGATCGCCACGACGGCGACGATCGCGCTGAGCCGGACGACGAGCTTGTAGCTCAGCGTGCCCCGGCCCATCGGGTGCCAGGGCTGTTCCCCCCCGCCCCCATCGGACATCGCGGCGTGGTTCTCTTCGGAATCGCTGACGGCAGCCAGTTCGTCGGATGTGGGGGGAGCGGAGCGTTTCGGCTCAGCCGACTGCCGGCTTGAGAACATATCCGGCGCCCCTCATGGTGTGGATCATCGGTGCGCGGCCGGCGTCGATCTTCTTGCGCAGATAGCTGATGTACAGTTCCACGACGTTCGCCTGGCCGCCGAAGTCGTAGTTCCAGACCCGGTCGAGGATCTGCGCCTTCGACAGCACGCGCTTGGGATTCCGCATGAGATAGCGCAGCAACTCGAACTCGGTGGCGGTCAGGTGGATCTCCTCACCGCCCCGGGTGACCTCGTGCGAGTCCTCGTCCAGGACGAGGTCGCCGACGATCAGCTCGGACTCGGAGCGCTTGGAGGCGGCGCCGCTGCGGCGCAGCAGGGCGCGCAGGCGCGCCATCACCTCCTCGACGCTGAAGGGCTTGGTGACGTAGTCGTCGCCGCCGGCGGTGAGGCCGTTGATGCGGTCGTTGACGGCGTCCTTCGCGGTGAGGAAGATGACGGGCACCTCGGGCTGTTCGGCGCGGATGCGGCGCATGACCTCGAGGCCGTCGAAGTCGGGCAGCATCATGTCGAGGACGACGGCATCGGGGTGCACATCGCGGGCGACGCGAACCGCTTCCGAACCACTGGCCGCGGTGCTGGGATCCCAGCCCTCGTAGCGCATGGCCATGGACAGGAGCTCGGTGAGACTCGGTTCGTCGTCGACGGCGAGCACGCGGATCGGTGTGCCGTCTGGACGTGAGATCGTTTCCGGAGACTGTGGACCTGGCATGTGTCTACTGTGACAGCTCTTCTCCTGACCTTTCTATACATCTGCTTTCGGTTTTCTGTGAGAAGAACAGGTGCTGATCGGTGCGCGCGGGGCCGGCGGCCGCCGATGCCGCGGTCCGTGCGCGCGGGACCGGCGGCAAGATGAACACTTGGTGAACAGGGGCGCCCCGTCCTGGGGCGGCAGGCTCGGATGCGCAAGAATCGAATTCGACAACCAGATGTCGCCCAAACCCTGCGGACGTCTCGTCCGGAGGGTGGACATCCCGGGGCGACCGGTCCGATCGAGCCGGACTGCCATGATTGCGTGAGGTGCGTGATGACAGCAGTTGCAAGCGACTGTCCTGACAGGCGTGAGCATCGATGATGACATTGGCTCTCGTGGTGATCGTCGTCATCACGGCTCTCGTGTTCGACTTCACGAACGGCTTCCACGACTCCTCGAACGCCATGGCCACCTCCGTGGCCACCGGCGCCTTCAAGCCCCGGACCGCTGTCGCCGTGGCGGCCGTCCTCAACGTCGTCGGCGCCTGCCTGTCCACCGAGGTCGCCAAGACGATCAGCTCCGGCATCGTCAATGACTCCCTGGTGACCCCGACGATGGTCTTCGCGGGTCTGGCCGGCGCCATCATCTGGAACCTCGTCACGTGGCTGCTCGGCCTGCCGTCCAGCTCCTCGCACGCCATGTTCGGCGGGCTCATCGGCGCCGTCCTCGTCACGGCGGGCCACAATGGCGTGCACTGGGGCGTCATCATCTCCAAGATCGTGCTGCCCGCGCTCGTGGCGCCCTTCGTGGCCGGCGTCGCCGCCGCGGTCTCCACCTGGTGCGCCTACCGCATCACCAGCCACTCGGTGACGCACGCCAGCAGGTCCTTCCAGATGGGTCAGCGCGTCTCGGCCTCGATGGTGGCCCTGGCGCACGGCACCTCCGACGGGCAGAAGACGATGGGCATCATCACGCTCGTCCTCGTGGCCGCCGGCATGCAGGAGCCCGGCACCCACCCGCACTGGTGGGTCATCGCCCTGGCCGGCGGCGCCATCGGGCTGGGCACCTACTCCGGTGGCTGGCGGATCATGCGCACCATGGGCAGCCGCCTGGTGAAGGTCGAGCCGCCGCAGGGCTTCTGCGCCGAGACGGCCTCGACCGTCGCCATCCTGGCCTCCAGCCACCTCGGTTTCGGCCTGTCCACCACCCACGTGTGCACCGGCTCCATCCTCGGTTCGGGCGTCGGGCGGCGCACCAAGGTCAACTGGTCGATCGCCGGCCAGATGGGCAGCGCCTGGATCGCCACCCTGCCGTGCGCGGCAGTCGTCGGAGCCCTGGCCGGCTGGCTCGCCGAGCGCGGCATCGTCGGCATGCTCATCGTGAGCGCGCTCCTCGTCGCGGCGGCCGTCGCCATCCTCGCCAAGGCAAACCGCAACAAGGTCCACCGCGACAACGTCAACGACACGCCCGCTCCCGGTGCCGAACGCACCGTCGAGGACGTCCCGGCACCTGCCGGCACCGTCGCGCACGAGGCCGAGCTGGTGCTCGACGACGCGAGGGAGCGCGGCGCCGGCCTCCTGCCCGGGCAGGACCGGGGCCAGCGCCTCACCGGTAGCGGAGTCGGCCCGTGAACATCAACTGGGGTGCGCTGGGCGTCGTCAGCCTCGTCACCCTGCTCGGCACGGTCTTCGTCGTCTGCGTGGTCTCGTGCGCGGCACTCCTCGTCGACATGTCACACGCACGCGCCCAGGCGGGCCGGCCCTCGCCGGCGCTGAGGGCCGCCGCCATCGCCCTCGTCTGCTGCTGCGTGGCCATCCTGCTGTTCGGCCTGTGGGTGATGATCCCGTACTTCTGACGGACCCGGCCGGCCCGCCGGCGGGTGGAGCACCGCCCCGGCCGGACCGCCAGGCGCCTCTAGACTGGTCGGCATGCGGCTGCACCGTCCACACCCGAGCCCCGGCCACCGGCCGCGCATCCGCCGACCGCACGCCGAGCCGCCGTCGGTGGGGGGTTCGATCGGTGCGTTCGCCGGATATGTCGCCGCGTACTCGCCGTCCCTGCTGCCACGCACCTGGACCTTCCAGGGCGTCGTCGCCGCCGTCTCGTCCGCCTTCGGCTACCAGGTGGGAATGCTCACCGGGTGGGGCGCGGGCCTGCTCGGCGACGTGCTGGGCATGCGGTTCGACCCCAGGCGACTCGGCCGGGGCGCCCAGCGCGCCCTCACCGCCGCGGCGCTCACCGCCGCAGCGGCCGCCGCCGTCGGGGTCCCGCTGGCGGCCCTGCGCTCCCAGCGCCGCACGGCCCGGGCCTGCCGCGCCGACGAGCCGACGGCCGGCTGGCAGCTCGCCTCGGCGGCCGCCGGGGCGGGCCTCTTCCTGCTGCTCCAGGCCCAGTGGCGGGCCACCGCCGCGGCCATCGACTGGGTCGGTTCGCGGCTGCACGGCCGTATCGCCTGGCGGGTGGCCGAACGTCTCGTGGCGACACTCGTCGTGCTGACCACCATCGTCGTCATCTTCGACACCGTCATCCTGCACGGCGTCATCCAGGTGGGACGCACCGCCTCGGGCCGTCTCGACCTCACCACGCCCGAGGGCATGCACGAGCCCGCCTCACCCACCCGGTCGGGCAGCCCAGACTCGCGCGAGGCCTGGTCCTCCCTCGGCCTGCAGGGCAAGATCTTCGTCACCGGCGGGCCCGACGCGGCGCGCATCGAACAGGTGACGGCCCGCCCGGCTAAGGAGCCGCTGCGGGTCTACGCGGCGATGGGTTCGCGCAGCCTGCGGGGCGTCACGGAGGCGGTCCTGGCCGAGATGGACCGCACCGACGCGTGGCACCGTGCGCACCTGTGCATCGTCACCACCACCGGGCGCGGCAGCGCCAACGAGTGGAGCGCCTCGGCCTTCGAATACCTGACCGGGGGCGACTGCTGCACCATCGGCATGCAGTACTCGGGCCTGCCCAGTGCCATCACGCTGTTCACCGACAAGCAGATCCCCGTCGTCGCCTCGCGAGCGCTCTTCGACGCCATCGAGCACCGCCTGTCGACGCTGCCCCCCGGGCAGCGGCCCCGGGTCCACCTGGCCGGCGAGTCGCTCGGCGCCTTCGGCTCCAACGGCGTCTTCGCCGATGTGGAGGACCTGCTCGCCCGCGTCGATGGCGCCGTCTGGATGGGGGCGCCCGACTTCACCCCCCTCAAGTCCGAGCTGACCGTTGGCCGCGACGAGGGGTCGACGGTGGTCGTGCCGGTCGTCGACGACGGCCGGCACGTGCGCTTCGCCGGCCAGCCCTGGCACCTAACCCACTCCGAGTTCGGTCGCGAACTCGGCCCCTGGGCGTTCCCCCGGATCGTCTACCTGCAGAACGACACCGACCCCGTCGTGTGGTGGGGCACGAGACTGCTGTGGCGCAAACCCGAATGGTTCGACGGGCTGCGTCCTGCCGGCAGCACGATGGCGCGCATGCACTGGGTGCCGTTCGTCACCTTCTGGCAGGTGGCCTGCGACATGCCCGTGTGCGCGCGCATGCTCGAGGGCTTCGGCCACAAGTACTCGGCCACGCAGGTCGTGCCCGCCTGGGCGTCGGTGCTCGGCGGTGAGCCCACCGACGACAACCAGGCGATCATCGACGCCCTGCTCGAGGACATCCGCGGCAGCGGCCCCCGGCGGCACTGACCGGGTGCCGGGCCGCCAGGCCGGGAACGCTACCGGCCGGACCGGGTCGTCCCGCGGCGGGCCGGGGCGGTCAGCGGGTCCTGCGGCCACGGGTGTTTCGCGTAGCGGCCCCGGTTCTCGGCTCGCACCTGGGGGTAGACGTTCACCCAGAAGGACGCCAGGTCGTCGGTCAGCGCGAGCGGCCGGCGGGCCGGGCTCAGCAGCTCCATGAGCACCGGGACGCCGGCGATGCTGGGGCCGTCCCGCATGCCGAAGCACTCCTGCAGTTTCACGCTGAGCACGGGCGGGCCGTCCGTCCCGGCGGCCGGGTACCGTACGCGGATGCGCGAACCGGTCGGCACCTCCACGCGCTCCGGCGCGATCTGGTCGAGTTCGGCCAGCCGGCGCCAGTCGAGGAGTTCGCGCAGCGCCTCGGCCATGTCCACGTCGTAGGTGCTGGAGCAGACGCCCAGCCGGTGGGCGAGCCAGGCCGGCGCCCGGGCGGCGAGCGACTCGGCGCTCATGTCCGGCCACGGCCCGCCCCGTGCCCGGTGCACGAAGGCGAGCCGGTCGCGCAGCGCCAGCGCCGCGTCCGACCAGCGCAGCAGCCCGGGGCCGTCGAGCCCCAGCCCCTGCACGGCGAGCTGCTCGACGGCGAACGCCTCCTGCTCCTGCGGCCTGGGCGTGCAGGGCGTACTCGACAGGACGATCGCCCCGAGCCGTCGTTCGACGCGACCCCGGATCCGGCCGCTGCCGCGGTCCCAGCTCAGCGCGGTCGACTCGTCCACGGCGGGCCCGGCTGCCAGGGCGGTGGCCTCGTCGATGGGGGCCGCTGCCCGCACGAGGCTGCCGGAGGTGTTCGTCCGGCCGGTCTCGACGCGGCTGAGCCGGCCGATGGCGAGCCACTCGTGGCGGCCCAGCGGGCCCGGCGGGACGTCGGCGCCGGTGCCCGCGACGGTGAGGAAGGAGCGGCCGTCGGCGCGCCGACGGGCGATCCACTCCGGGTGCGCCAGCGCGGTGACCAGCCCGATCGCCCGGGACGACGGGGACGTCTGAGGCCGGCCGGCTCCGGTCTCGTCGCCTCCCGCCGGTGGTTCGGTGCGGTCGGCCGGTGCGCCCGGTTCGGGCCGGGACGCGAGGGCGGCCAGCCGCGCGGTCTCACGCGCCCACTCCCGCGCCCGCGGCGTGCCGCCGCCGGCCAGCGCGCGGTACTGGGCGACCAGGTCGCCGTCGGCGGGTGCGTCCTCGGCGGCGAGCATCGCGACCACCTGGGCGGCGGCCCGCGCACCGACCCGGTCCGCGCCGTCGAGGAGCGCCCGGGCGAGCCGTGGCTCGGCGGGTATCCGGGCCAGGCGGCGGCCCAGGTCGGTGACGCGCTCGCCGGCGTCGAGCGCGCCGAGGCGCTGCAGCAGGCCGACCGCCCGGTCGGCACCCGCCGCCGGCAGCGGATCGGGAAGGGCCATCGAGACGCCGCGCGCGTCCCCCCAGCAGGCCAGGGTCAGGACGGCGCCCGACAGGTCGGCGACCCGCACCTGCGGGGTGGCCTGAGCGGCCATGCCCGCCCACTCGTCGGCGCCGAAGCAGCGCACCGCCGTGCCGGGGCCGAGCCGGGCCGCCCGGCCGGCCCGCTGCTCTGCGCCGGCCCGCGATTCGCGGATCGTCACCAGGCCCTGCACGCCGCGTCCCGCGTCGAAGCGGGGTTCGCGCGACAGGCCGGAGTCGACGACGGCCCGCACCCCGGGCACCGTGAGGCTCGACTCGGCCACGGAGGTGGCCACGATGATGCGTGGCACGTCGCCGCCGGCCAGCACGGCGTCCTGCTCGCGGGCCGACTGCGCGCCCGACAGCCCCAGCGTCTCGACGCCGGGCACCCGGATGAGTCCCAGCAGGTCCGCCACGTCGCGCCTGGTTGGGACGAAGACCAGCACCGAACCGTCGGTGCGCGCCGCCAGCTCCTCGGCGAGGCCGGCCAGGTGCGCGGCGATGGCGCGCGACAGGCGCCCGCGGTGCGAGGCGGCCGCGCCGCCCGGCACGGGCGCGTACGAGACCTCGAGGTCGAAGAGCGCGCCCGGTGCGTCGATGACCCGCGCGGCGGGCCCCAGCAGCTCGGCCCAGGCCCCCGCGTCGAGGGTGGCGGACATGACGGCCAGCGTCAGGTCGCCGCGCAGTTCGGCCACGTCGTGGGCCATGGCGAACGCCAGGTCGGTGTCCAGGTCGCGTTCGTGCACCTCGTCCAGGACGATCGCCCCCACACCGGTCATGTCCGGATCGCCCAGCAGCCGGTTCACCAGGACCCCGGCCGTCACGAACTCGACGCGTGTCGCGGCGCTGGTGCGGGACTGCCCCCGCACCGTGAAACCCACCTCGCGTCCGAGCCGCACCCCGGCCAGGTGCGCCAGCCGGCGGGCCGCGGCACGGGCCGCCATGCGCCGCGGCTGGGTCACGACGACCCGCCCGGGCCGAGCCGGGTCGAGCCCCTCCAAGACGTTGGCGAGGACGGCCGGGACCACCGTCGTCTTGCCCGAGCCCGGGGGAGCGGTGACGACCAGACGCGCACCGGCCGCCGCCGCGGCCCCGGCCAGCTGTGGGGCCCGTTGCCCGACGGGCAGTCCCGCCGCGATGGTGGCGATGTCGAACACGTCCGAAGTCTGCCACGCCCCCGCCACAGCGGGCAGCCCCTGGGGCGGGCGCGGGTGTGTGTCGTCCCCGGCCCCGGGGCACGGCGAGCGGCCGCGTGGCCGTGGACGGCTGCGCCGGCCGCGATGGGGTACGGCAGGCTCAGTGGTCGCTCGGCGCCCGGCGCTCCGGGTGGTCGAGGTCGATGGCCGCCAGCTCGCCGACGACGACCAGCGACGGGGGCCGCACCCTGCGGGCGGCCATCGCCTCGGCGGCCTCGCCGAGGGTGGTCGTCCACGAGTCCTGGTCGTGCAGCGAGGCGTTGGACACCACGCCGACCGGCGTGGCGGGGGGCAGCCCGCCGGCCATCAGCTCGGGGGCGATGTCGCGCAGGTGGGCGACACCCATGAGGATCACCAGCGTGGTCCGCGTCCTGGCCAGCTCCCGCCAGGGCACCTCCGAACGCGGGTCGTTCGGCGAGACGTGCCCGGAGACCACGGTGAAGCCCTGCACCAGGTGGCGGTGCGTCAGCGGGATGCCCGCCAGCGCCGGGCCCGAGGTCGACGAGGTGACGCCGGGCACGACGCGCACCGGGACGCCCGCCTCCGCGCAGGCCTGCCACTCCTCGCCGCCGCGGCCGAAGACGAAGCAGTCGCCGCCCTTGAGCCGCACCACCCTCTCGCCCGCCTGGGCGTGGGCGACGAGCAGCTGGTTGATCCGCTCCTGGGGCACGTACTCGCCCTGCGGGACCTTGCCGACCGGGATGCGTTCGGCGCCGGCCGGCGCCTCGTCGAGGACCTCGGCCGGCGCCAGCCGGTCGTAGAGCACGGCGTCGGCCTGCCGGATGGCCTTGAGCCCGGCGAGGGTGATGAGATCGGGATCACCGGGTCCGCCCCCCACAAGGGTGACGGTGCCGGGCTGCAATGTGATGTCCATGTGTCCTTCCTTGCCCGCCGACGCGCGGCTCAGTGCGTGCCAGGCTCGGTGAGCAGAGCGATGGCCTGCTCAAGATTACGGGGTCGCTGCCGGTATCCCAGCGCCGCGGCCAGGGCAAGGGGCCAGGGCGTCTCGAGGTGGGCCCGTGCGACGAGTTCGGCGTCGGCCAGCAGCTCGTCGGCGGGCCCCTGACGCACGGTGGCGTCGTGGACGACGGCGACCTCATCGGCCCAGTCCAGGGCCAGCGCCACGTCGTGGGTGGCCATGAGGATCGTCGTGCCCGCGGCCGTGAGCCGGTCGAGCGCCTCGCGGGTCTGGCGGACACCGGCCGGGTCGAGGCCGGCGGTCGGCTCGTCGAGCAGGAGCAGGTCGGGGCGCATGGCCACCGCCCCGGCCGTCGCGACGCGTTTGCGTTCGCCGTACGACAGGTGGTGGGTGGCGCGTTCGGCCAGGTGGTCGGCGCCGAGCAGCCGCAGCGCCTCGTCGACCCGGTCGCGCACCTGCTCGGCGGGCAGGCCGAGGTTCATCGGTCCGAACGAGACGTCCTGGGCCACGTCGGCGCTGAACAGCTGGGCGTCGGGGTCCTGCAGCACCATCTGGACGTGGCGGCGGTGCTCGCGCAGCGCCCTGCGCGACCACGCCAGGGGCTCCCCCTCGCGCAGGACACGGCCCGAGGCCGGCTCCAGCGAACCGGCCAGGACGCTCATGAGCGTCGTCTTGCCCGAACCGTTCGCGCCGAGCAGCGCGAGACGGGTGCCCCGTTCGATGCGCAGGTCGACGCCGTCCAGCACCTGTGGTCGGCCGGGATGCCCGGCGAGGATGTGCTCGGCCTCGAGAAGTGCTGTCACAGTGCGGAAACCCCCCAGCTGATGGCCCAGATCGCCGCGATGACGACGACGGTGGTGACGATGAAACCCGGTGAGGCGGTGCGCCGCACCGGCAGGGTGGCCAGCGTGGTCTCGAAACCCCGATGGCTCATGCCCTCGTTGAGACGACCCGCCCGCTCCCAGGCCAGGACGCCGATGGCGCCGATGGCCGCTGCCGTGTTCTCCCAGCGGCGACGCAGGCCCCGCATCGGCCCGACGGGGTTGTCGCCGAGGCGGCAGCGCTGGGCCTCCATGACCGTGAGCATCGTGTCGAGCAGGACGAACAGCAGGCGGTAGGTCAGGTTGGCGATCTCCAGCAGCGGCTCGGGGATGCGGAAGCGGCGCAGCCAGGTGAGCAGGTCGACCATCGGCGTGGTGGTGGCCAGCACCATGACGGCCAGCGTCCCCGCCATGCCGTGCAGGAACAGGCGCAGGGCCTGGGCGGCGGAGGTGGGGCCGATACTGAGCGCGCCCAGGCTCCACCACGCGTCGGTGGGGGACTGGCCCACCGAGAAGAGCACCGAGACGCCGCCCAGCACGAGGAAGATGGCGGGGCCGGTCATCGCCTCGGCCAGGACACGCGGGCCGATCCGCGCCGAACCGATGATGAAGCAGACGGCGGCCACCGCGACCAGGACGGTGCCCGGCCAGACCGGCGTGAGCAGCGCGGTGAGCACCAGACCCATCGAGCAGAGCACCTTCTCGCCGACGCGGCGACGCCGCCACGGGGAGTCCCAGGCGGCGTCGTCGAGGGCGTTGATGTGGTGCGAGTGGGCGCTCATGCGTCCGACTCGGTCGGTGCGGTCCGGTCGAGCGCCTGCGCCCCGGCCGTCTCCGCATCGGCCACCCGGGCGGCCTCGGTCGAACCGTCCTCGGACGCGTCCCGGCGGGCCGCGGCGTGCCGGCCGCTCATGCGGCCGAGGCAGAAGAAGATGATGCCCGAGCCGATGGCCGCCTGGATGGCGAACAGGCCCGACTCGACCTCGCCGGCCGGCTCGAACAGCGGCTCGAACCAGGGTTCGGCGCCGGCCTCCTCGGCCGCCTCGGTCGCCGCGTCGTCCGTGCCGCCGAAGGCCTCTTCGGAGCCGCCGGCCATCTGGTTCCCCACGACGAGCGAGATGAGGAAGACCAGGACGACCGCGCCGAGCAGGGCCCAGCTCACCCACTTCTTCTGGCTGGTCAGGGTGCTTGATGTCTCAGGCATGCGAGCCCTCCTTCGCGGTGGCGTCGGACGCGGGGTCGGCGGCCCGGCCGCCCGGTACGAGGTCGAGGCCGAGACCGGCCAGCTGCGGGGCGGCGACCTTCACCAGGAAGCGGAACAGCAGGATGCCGAGGAAGCCCTCCATGATGGCCAGCGGGATCTGTGAGACGGCGAAGACGCCCAGGAACTTGGCCGCCGCACCCAGGACGCCGCTGGAGGCGTCCGGGAAGGCGAAGGCCAGCTGCAGGCTGGTCACGCAGTAGGTGGCCAGGTCGCTGAGCGCCATGCACAGGAAGATCGCCAGGGCGTTCGGGCCGTGCAGCTTCTTCGTCAGCAGGTAGACCCAGTAGCCGATCCACGGGCCGGCGATGGCCATGGAGAAGGTGTTGGCGCCGAGCGTGGTGATGCCGCCGTGGGCGAGCAGGAGCGCCTGGAAGATCAGCACGATGAGGCCCATGAAGGCCATGACCGGTGGCTTGAACAGGATCGCCCCCACGCCGGTGCCGGTGGGGTGCGAGCTCGAGCCGGTGACGCTCGGCAGCTTGATGGAGCTCAGCAGGAAGGTGCAGGCGCCGGCCGTGGCCAGCAGGAGCTTGTTCTCGGGGCGTTCCCGCACCTCCTTGACGATTCGGTAGGCGCCGTGGACGACGAATGGGGCGGCCGCCGCGTACCAGATGGCGCATTGGACAGGGGGGAGAACGCCTTCAGCGATGTGCATGAAGTCATTCCTTTCTCGGGATCGTGCGTCCCGTCGTGGAAAGGGTCCGCCGAGGCGCAGTTCCTGACTCCCGTCCCGCAGGGCGTGCACAGTGGCGCGACCGTGCCGGCTTCTCCCGGCTTCCTGCCGCCTCGGTGGCTGTTCGCGTTGTTCAGTTGTGTTCCGAGTATCGCACCGCCGCTTCCCGTCGGTCTCCTCGGGCCGGCCGGTGGCCCGGGAAGACCGATGAACGGGCGGGCCCGCCGGCGTGATCCTCATCGTCCGGCATGGTGGCGGCCCGGTGGGGCTCGCATGCGATGTGGCGGAGGGCCGGCGCAGGGCCCGTCGTGGTCAGCCGAGGGTGTAGAACTCCAGGGCGATGTTGTCCGGGCCGCGGAAGGCCAGGAGCGAACCCATCGCGCCGGCGACGATGCCGCTGTGCTCCACCCCGGCGTCGTCGAGCCGGCCGGACCACGTCTTGAGGACGCCGGCATTCGGCACCGCGAAACTCAGGTGGTCCAGCCCCACCCGATGCTCGTCGAAGGGCCCGGCTATCCCCGCGGGCCCGTGGCTCACCAGGCTGAGCGTCACGTCCCCCAGACGGATCATGGCCTTCGACATCGGGCCGATGTCGAACCGCTCCACCTCTTCGGCGCCCAGCACGCTGGTGAACCACTCCACGCTGGCCTGAAGGTCGGTGACGGTGATGCCGATGTGGTGGATGCCGGCAATCCCGGGATTTCTGCTCATGGCCCCGAGTCAACCACCTGCGCCCGCCCCGGGGAAGCGTGTCCCGTCGGTCCATCGGGGCCACGGCGGTACGGGCGGTGCGCGCACGACGGGCCGCCGCCGTGCTCAGGTGGCCCGGGCGGTGTCGGCCATCCAGATCGTCGGCCCGATCCGCACGCCCTGGAGGCCCCGGGCGGGGCCGTTCGGCGCGGCGTGGCCGACAGGAATGTCACATCCGGGGCACAGCTGGCACCTGTTCGCGGCTGCCTACACTCGCCTTTTTGTGAACGACCTGGTGGGAGGCTGAGGGCCGCATGCTCCTCAGACAGTTGGAGTACTTCGTCGCGGTGGCGCACGAACGGCACTTCGCCCGCGCCGCTGAGGTCTGCGGGGTCTCCCAGCCGACCCTCTCCGACGGCGTGCGCAAGCTGGAGCAGGAACTCGGGATGCCACTCATCCGCAGGGGCCACACCTTCCAGGGGCTCACCCCCGAGGGCAGCCGCCTGGTGGTCTGGGCGCAGCGCATGGTCGACGACCGCCGGGCCCTGCACGACGCGGCCGCGGTCCTGCGATCGGGGCTGAGTGGAACACTGCGCGTCGGGGTCGTCCCGGCGGCCACCACCACGGTCGCCAGGGTGCTGGACAGATTCTGCGCCGAGCACCCGCTGGTCGAGGTGCACATCGAGTCGATGCTGTCCACCAACGACATCATCCAGCAGATCTCCAACTACGACCTCGACGCCGGCATCTGCTACCCGGTGGGCAACGAACTGGTGCGCTACCGGCCGCTCTACGACGAGACCTGGGCCTTCCTCGCCCCCCAGCACATGGTGGACGAGGCCGCGGAGTCCATCACCTGGGCGCAGGCGGCCAGCTACCCGCTGGTGATGCTCGGCCCCACCCACGGCCTGACGCCCATGGTCGGGGCCTTCGAGGCCTCCGGCGTGACTCCCCACATCACCATCCGGACCGACTCGGTGGCCTCGCTGTTCGGCTTCGTCAACACCGGCCGGTGGGCCAGCGTGGTGCCGGACCGCTGGGTGCTCGACTCCGGGCAGGTGACCGACCTGGCGCTCCTCGAACTCGTCGAACCGGTCGTCCAGACCCGGATCGTGCTGGCGCACCGCTCCGCCGAGCCCATGAGCCCGGTCGTCGAGGCGCTGGTCGAGTCCGCCGTCACCGTGTGCTCCAGCGCCGCGGGCGCTCGGTGACGCAGCCGCCGGGGGAACGGCAGGTGATCTGAACCTCGGGGCCGCCGGCGAGGTCGGCGTTCGGGCCTCACCGGGGGCCGGCAAGCGCCTCCGGGTTGAATCTGCGCCCAGGACAGGACGGCCCCGGCCCGCGATGACACCCTGAGCTGGCCCTGATGGTGCACCCTGATCCTACCCTGATAGGTGGGGGCTATCGGGCGATAGGTGCTTCTCGTGGCACGGAATGCACATTGGTGAAAACCTTCGGGCAACCCACTTGCTGAGAGGAGTTTTCGACATGTCACGATCAGTTTCGCAGTGCTCGACTGCCCAGGCCCTGTCCTCGGTCAAGGATCTGGGAGCCAGCGAGCTCAACCCGCTCTTCGCCCGTCCTGGAGAAGCCTCCGATCTACCGAAGTTCCGGTTCCCCAGCACGGAGGCACTGCCCGAGACCGCCTACCAGGTCGTCCACGACGAGGCGATGCTCGACGGCAACGCCCGGCTCAACCTGGCCACCTTCGTCGGCACCTGGATGGACGACCACGCCAACCGGCTCTACCTCGAGGCCGCCGACAAGAACATGATCGACAAGGACGAGTACCCCCGCACCGCCGAGATCGAGACCCGGTGCTGGACGATGCTCGCCGACCTGTGGCACGCCCCCGACCCGCGACACACCATCGGCACCTCGACGATCGGGTCCTCGGAGGCCTGCATGCTCGGCGGCCTGGCCCTCAAGCGCCGCTGGCAGAAGGCCCGCAAGGCCGCCGGGAAGTCGACCGACAGGCCCAACCTCATCATGTCGAGCGCCGTGCAGGTCTGCTGGGAGAAGTTCTGCAACTACTGGGACGTCGAACCGCGCTTCGTGCCGATCAGCGAGGAGCACAAGGTGCTCGACGGCCACGGGCTCGAGAACTACGTCGACGAGAACACCATCGGCGTCGTGGCGATCATGGGGGTCACCTACACCGGCATGTACGAGCCCGTCGCACAGATAGCCCGGGCGCTGGACGCCATCGAGGAGCGCACCGGTCTCGACGTCCCCATCCACGTCGACGGCGCCTCGGGGGCCATGATCGCCCCCTTCGTGCAGCCCGACCTGGCGTGGGACTTCCGCATCAAGCGGGTGGCGTCCATCAGCACGTCGGGCCACAAGTACGGGCTGGTGTACCCCGGCATCGGCTGGGTCGTGTGGCGCGACGAGGCGGCCCTGCCCGATGAACTCATCTTCGAGGTCTCCTATCTCGGCGGGCAGATGCCGACGTTCGCGCTCAACTTCTCCCGGCCGGGCGCCCAGGTGCTGCTGCAGTACTACATGTTCCTGCGGCTCGGGTTCGACGGCTACCGGCGCGTGCAGACCAACAGCCGCGACGTGGCCCGCTACCTGGCCGGTGAGATCGCCGGCATGGGCCCGTTCGAGCTGTGGAACGACGGCTCGGACATCCCCGTGTTCGCCTGGCGGCTGCGCGACGGGCACACGGACAGGTGGGACCTGTACGACCTGTCCGATCGGCTGCGCATGAAGGGCTGGCTGGTGCCCGCCTACCCGATGCCCGACGACCTCACCGATGTCACGGTGCAGCGGATCGTCGTCCGCAACGGGCTCAGCCACGACCTGGCCGACGCCTTCCTCGAGGACCTGCGGGCCGAGGTCGCCTACCTCGACCGGCTCGACGGGCCGCTGCCCCACGAGTCCGGCCGGCCCGCGGCCTTCCACCACTGAGGAGGATCGAGATGACAACCAACACAACCGGCGCCGCAACGGGTCGCGCACCCGCCGCGATGTCCGTCTTCAACCTGGCCATGCTCACCGTGGTGGCGGTGGCCTCACTCCGTTCGCTGCCCGCCATGGCCAGCTACGGGCTGGCCTCGGTGCTGCTCTTCGTCATTCCCGCGGTCCTGTTCCTCATCCCCACCGCCCTGGTGGCCGCCGAACTCGCCACCGGCTGGAAGGGCGGCGTGTTCATCTGGGTGCGGGAGGCCTTCGGTGAGCGCTGGGGCTTCCTGGCCATCTGGCTGCAGTGGGTGCAGAACGTCGTGTGGTACCCCACGCAGATCGCCTTCATCGCCGTGAGCCTGTCCTACGTGGTCAACCGCGGCGAGCTGGCCGGCAACGGCCTCTACGTGGCCATCGTCATCATCGTGCTCTACTGGGTGTCCACCTTCATCACCCTGGCGGGCGGCAATCTCTTCGCCAAGGTGGGGTCGTGGAGCGGCATCGTGGGCACCATCTTCCCGGCGGTGCTGCTCGTCGTCCTCGGCCTGGCCTGGCTGGCCACCGGCACACCCTCGCAGACCCCGCTGACCGCCCAGGCCGCCCTGCCGCCCTGGACCGGCCTGGCGTCCATCGTGCTCATCGTGTCGAATGTGCTCGCCTATGCCGGAATGGAGGTGAACGCGGTGCACGCCAACGAGATGGCCGACCCCGGGCGGGGCTACCCGCGCTCGGTGCTGACCTCGGCCGCCATGATCCTGGCGATCTTCATCCTGCCCACGCTGGCGATCGCCATCGCCGTTCCCCAGCGCAGCCTCGGCGTCGTCGACGGCATCAACCTGGCCTTCCAGGCCTTCTTCGACCACTGGCACATCGGTTGGGGAACGCCGGTGATGTCACTGCTCATCGCACTCGGCGCCTTCGCCTCCGTGGTCACCTGGATCGCCGGGCCGTCCAAGGGCCTGCTCGCCGCGGCCAGGACGGGCCTGTTGCCGCCGTTGCTCCAGCGGCGCAACAGGGCCGGCGTGCAGCGCTCGATCCTCGTGCTGCAGGGCCTCATCGTGACGATCCTGGCGCTGCTGTTCGTCGTGATCCCCAACGGCAACACGGCCTTCGTCACCCTCATCGACATGGCGGCCGCGCTCTACCTCATCATGTACATGCTCATGTTCGCCGCCGCCATCCGGCTGCGGACGACGCGGCCCCAGGTGAAGCGCACCTACCGCACCCCGGCGATGCGGCTGGTGGCCGGTGTCGGCTTCGTGGCCTGCGCCGCGGCCTTCGTCCTGTCGTTCATCCGCCCGGCCGGGTTCACCGGGCTCAGCACGGTGGGATACGGCCTCGTGGTGGGCGTGGTCATCGTCGTGCTCGGCGCACCGCCGCTCATCTTCTACGCGCTGCGCAAGCCGCGCTGGTGCCTCGAACCGGACCACGCCACCGGGGAGGACATCCTGGTGAACCCGCCGAAGTCGGGGCTGGGTGGCGACTCGGCAGCCGCGCGGCGGATCATCGAGACGGCGATCATGTCCCGCAAGACCACCGACACGGAGACCCCTGACGCCGCCTGAGGCGCCCCTGGCGGGGCCGGGCCCGGTCCGTCGGCCGATCATCCAGGATTCCTGGGTGCGGTCGCGGCCCGGGCCCGGCCCGTGCGCCGGCGCCCTGCCCGGCGTCTTCCGGGCGCTCCCCAACGTGGGCCCGGGCGCGGCCGGAACGGGGCACGCGGCGGAGCTGGGCAACCCGGTGGACAGGGTGGGTCCCGGGCGCGGATGGGATGGGCGTACTGGACCGTGCGCATGTGGTTCCCTGAGCCCCTGGCGGGCTGGACCAGGGGGCCGCCCACGATCTGTGAAACGCCCTGAGGCCGGTCTCGACAGGCCGCTCATGATCGGGGACCGCCCACGATCCGCGGGCGCCGCCCTGCCGCGCCGCGCCCGCGTCCTGGGCCGCGGTGCGTCCGGTCGGGGGTGATCAGACGTGAGTGTTGTCGGGCGCCGCACGGCTCGCGGGCTCCGGGCGCGTCCGCTGCCGGGGCGCGTTCACGGTCCGGGGAACAATCCCCGCGTCTTGGCCGCGACTTGGCACAATGGCGTGTGCCGAAGACATGCTGAGGAGAGGAAACCCATGGCCCCTGATCGTCCACTCCTGTTCGAACCACTCACGCTCCGCGGACTCACCGTGCGGAACCGCGCCTGGGTGCCGCCGATGTGTCAGTACTCGGTGGAGACCCGTGACGGCGTGCCGAACACCTACCACCTCGTCCACTACGGCTCGCTGGCGATCGGCGGCTTCGGCCTCATCATCGCCGAGGCCAGCGGCGTGCAGCCCGTCGGCCGCATCACGCCCTTCGACCTCGGTCTGTGGGACGACGCCCAGGTGCCCGCCTGGGCTCGCATCGCGGACTTCGTCCACGCGCACGGCGCCGCGCTCGGCGCACAGCTCGGCCACGCCGGTTTCAAGGCCAGTACGAACCAGTGGTGGCCCGGCGTCCTCGAGGGCGTCGTGCCCGCGACGCAGGGCGGCTGGGAACCGGTCGGCCCCCAGGACGACACCCTGACCGCCCTGGACGGCTCCACCGTGCCCGTCCACGGGCTGGATGAGGACGGTATCGTCCAGGTGATCGCCGACTTCGCCGACGCCGCCCGCCGCGCCGACGCCGCCGGCCTGGACACCGTCGAGATCCACGGCGCTCACGGCTACCTGCTGCACGAGTTCTACTCGCCGCTCACGAATCACCGCACCGACCGCTGGGGCGGCGACGCCGAGGGCCGCAGCCGCCTGATCCTCGAGGTGGCCCGCGCCGTCCGCGAGGCCTTCCCCGCCGACAAGCCGGTTCTCATCCGGCTGACGTGCAGCGACTGGCACCCCGAGGGCTTCGCCCCAGAGGACTCGGTGGAACTCGCCAAACGCCTCAAGCAGATCGGCGTCGACGCGATCGACGCCTCCTCGGGCGGGCTCCCGGGCGCCGACATCACGGTGGGTCCCGGCTACCAGGTGCCGTTCGCTGAGAGGATCCGCCGCGAGGCCGACCTGCCCACCGTCGCCGTCGGTCTCATCGACGACCCGGCCCAGGCCGAGCAGATCCTCGCCGAGGGCCGCGCCGACGCCATCGATCTCGGACGGGCCGCGCTGCGCGACACCAACTGGCCGCTGCGCGCGGCCCACGAACTGGGCCTGCCCAACGACCAGGCCCCCTGGGCCCCGCAGCGCTTCCGCGGCGCCTGGCGCCACTGACACCGCCCTGGGCATCCCGCCCGACCTTCGGCCTCCAACAGTGTTCAGTCCACAGCCCCGACCGCGTTCGTCCTGCGGTTCTCGTGGAATGACGCACGAGAACCGCAGGGTGGGGCCGGGGTGCGTGACGCGGCTGCCGCCGGTGCGGAGCCTGTCCGAGGTTCGTCCTGCGGTCGTCGTGAAAAGACGCACGAGAACCGCAGGGTGGGGCCGGGGTGCGGGACGCGGCTGCCGCCGGTGTGGAGCCAGTCCCAGGTTTCGGTCTGCGGTCGTCGTGAAATGACGCACGAAAAACGCAGGGCCAGACCGCAGTTGCTGCTCAGTCCCACAAGAGGGCCGAGCGCTCGTCCGCCGTCCTGGCGCCAGCGGCGATGATCGGCCTGCGTTTCTGGGGTGTCCTGCCACGGGAAGCGCAAGGCCAGTCGCCTCTCAACATGCCATCATGCGGTCATGGCTGATCTTGACGTCACTGCGGAACTCACCACCCAGGCCGACATGAACATGCGCCAGTTGCGTGCCCGGCTGTACGGTCTCACCGACGAGGAATATCTGTGGGAGCCCGTCGAGGGCAGTTGGAATCTGCGTCGGACATCGGAGTCGGCCTTCTCGCCCGGTACTGGTGAGTGGACGATCGACCTTGTGTTCCCAGCGCCGGATCCCGCCCCGGTGACGACGATCGCGTGGCGCCTCAACCACATCCTCGTCAGCGTCCTCGGGGTGAGGATCGCGAGTCACTTCGGGGGCTCGCCCATCGACTACGCGCACTTCGAGTTTCCGGGGCACGCCCGTGAGGCCCTGGCCCTGCTCGACGACTTCTACGCCCAGTGGATCGCCGGTGTGCGGTCCTGGAGCACCGAGGACCTCGCTCTTCCGGTCGGCGACGCCGAGCCCTTCCTGCACCCGCGCGTGAGCCGCGCCTCCCTCGTCCTGCACATCAACCGGGAGCTCATCCATCACGGCGCGGAGATCGCCCTGCTGCGCGACCTGTACCTTCACCGGTTCGCCCCGCAACCCTGACCGCGTTCGTCCTGCGGTCGTCGTGGAATGACGCACGAGAACCGCAGGGTGAGGCGGGGTGCGGGACAGGGCCGCTGCTAGTGCAAAGTCATCCCAGGTTTCGTCCTGCGGTTCTCGTGGAATGACGCACGAGAACCGCAGGGTGAGGTGGGGTGCGGGACGCGGCTGCCGCCGGTGCGGAGCCTGTCCGAGGTTCGTCCCGCGAGCTTCGCGATAATCGTCCTGCGGTCGTCGTGGAATGACACACGAGAACCGCAGAGTGAGAGCGCGGTGCGACCGCTGTACACAGGGCGGTGCCGCCTGATCGGGCGGGATCCGTCCTGGACACAGTACGTGCATGCGACGCCACGCCACCCCACCAGCCCGCCTCATCTCCCTCGCCAACGCACAGGGCGGGTGCCTCACCCGCCGGCAGTGCCTCGCCGCCGGGCTCAGCGCCGAGCAGACGCGAGGCCTGGCGCGCGGCTGGGTGACCCTCGCCCGCGGCGTCTACTGCATCAAGGAGCCCACGTGGCGGTCCCGGGTCTGGGCCGGAGTGCTGTGCTGCCGCGGCGACGCGGTGATCGGCGGGGCCGCCGCCCTCTACCTGGACGGCGCGCTCAGCGACGAGCCGGCGTCGATCCTCATCTGGCGCACCCACACGGCCAGGCGGGCGCACTGCCCGGGGGTCGTCTTCCGTGAGGGATCGCGTCCCGCTCATGGACACCCGGTGCGCACCTACCCGGAGGACAGCATCCTCGATCTGGCCCGCGGCGCCTCGCAGGGGGGAGGTCATCGACGTCCTGGGACAGGTCATGCGGTCGAGGGCGACGACCCGCGAGCGGCTTCTCGAGGCAATGGACCGCAGGGCAAGGGTGAGTCATCGACGGCTCATCACCGAGTTGTGCACTGACCTGGTGGGGGTCGACAGCCCGCTGGAGCTCCGCTTCGCGAAGGACGTGGTGGAGGCCCACCAGCTCGTGCGCCCGCTGCGGCAGGTCCCGTTCTTCTTCGCGCGGCTCGACTGCTACTGGCCGTGGTTCGGGCTCGCAGTCGAACTGGACGGTGAGCGCTATCACAAGGACCGCCGGTTCCGTGACATGGAACGCGACAACTTCAGTGCAGCGGAGCTGGGCATCGAGACGCTCCGCTATGGCTGGGCCGATGTGGTTGGGCGACCCTGTGACGTCGCGGCGCAGATCGCCGCGGTGCTGCATCGCAAGGGCTGGTCGGGCCGGCTCGCCCGCTGCCCCCGCTGCCGTACCGCCTCGGCGGCATAGCCCCGCGTTTCTTGTGCGTCATTTCACGAAGACCGCAGGACGAAGCCTGGGGCAGGGCGAGGCGAACCGCCGGGCGACCGGGAAGTGCCCGACGACCGCACTCGGTTTGGCTCCCAGGTGCGGCGCGAGCCGGGCCGCCCAGTCCGCCTGCTCGTCCCAGACCAGCCCCGCCAGACCCTCCAGGCGCGCCGGCTGGGCATACCAGGCGTTGAGCGCGGCCACGCCCAGGCTCGCCAGCCGCAGGTCCCAGCTCGTCACGAGCGCGGCCACCTCGCGCAGCTCGGCGCCCACGATCACCGGCTCGGGGAGCCGGGGCCCACCGCGGCAGGTCATGGCGACACCCATCGTGCCGTCATCGGTGCCGACCACGGTCCAGCGGTTCACCAGCGCCCGCGTCACCGTGATACCGGCGGGCACCCCGTCTACGAGACGTTCGTACAGGTGCCAGGGATCCGTCATGGCATTCCTCCATCCCGGGTGCGCCACGCACGGCCGTGATGCCTTCGTGCTCGACATCGTGCCACGCCTCGGCGCCGACGACAGCTGCGCGGCGTTCCGCGGTCGGACGGGGCGTCGTTGTGCGCCAGGCCCCTCATCCGACCGGGGCGCGGCCGGCGCCGGCTGAGCAGCTGCCTCCGGCCGCCCCGCGCCCCGCGGGGGTGCGGTCCACCAGCAGGCCATGACCGGGTCCCAGTGGAGGGCCGCCCCGTGCCCCGCTGGGGCGCGGTCCACCAGCAGGCCATGACCGGGTCGCAGTGGAGGGCCGCCCGGCGCCCCGCGGGGGTGGCACTGTCGCGAACCGTGGGCGCCCCTTCGGCGCGATGATGGTGCTGATATCCGGACGAAGGAGCCGACGATGACCATTCCCGTTCCCGACGAGGCCCTGTTGGCCGTCCTCGACCGGTTCGGCTCGGCCGTCATGGTGACGCCCCGGCCCGACGGCTGGTCGCGGGTGCTCACCGTCGACGCCCGCGCCGAGGGCACGGCCGGCGGCGTCGAGGTCGTCATCGTCGCGCCCCACCCGGCCGGTCTGCGCCGCGTCGCCGGGAACCCCCTCGTCACCCTCGTGTGGCCGTCGCCGGCGCGCCACGGCCACAGCCTCGTCCTCGACGGGTGGGGCCGTGTCGACGGGGAGGACATCCGCGTCCGACCCGATCACGCCGTCCTGCATCGTCCCGGCACGCACTCCGACGGGCCCGACTGGATCTGGTGACCCGTCACACCGCGGCAGCCGACGGCACCGGGGGAGTCCGGGATGGACGCGGCGCCTGCGGCGGCCGCACGATCCGCGCGGCGCGCCAGGAGCGACTGCCTGGCCACGGCCACTGCCCCCGGGCGATGTTGCGATCCGCGCGACGCGCCCGGGGCGACTGCACGGTTGCGCCGCCGATCCGGAATAATCACCGTCATGAAACGGTTGAGCCATGTGGACTCAACGTGACGGGTTGAGTGCGCTACACTCAACGGTGTGCCGCTCGGCGGGCGTTGGACGCACCGCAGGAGCGAACAAGGCTTGCGGGCCGGATACGAACAGTAGCCCGGCGTAGCCGGCCCGAACAATTCAACACTCGCCCGGGTCGCACCAGGTGCGGTCCGGGAGGCATGGAAGCAGGGCGGTGAAGGCCGTCCCACTAGTGGAGGAACAACAATGGCTCGTGCAGTAGGTATCGACCTCGGCACCACCAACTCGGTCATCGCCGTTCTGGAGGGCGGCGAGCCCACCGTCATCCAGAACGCGGAGGGCTCCCGCACGACCCCGTCGGTCGTCGCCTTCTCGAAGAACGCCGAGGTGCTGGTCGGTGACGTCGCCAAGCGTCAGGCCGTCACAAATCCCGAGCGCACCATCCGCTCGGTCAAGCGTCACATGGGCACCAACTGGACCACCCAGATCGACGGCAAGGACTACCGCCCCCAGCAGGTCAGCGCCTACGTGCTGCAGAAGCTGAAGCGCGACGCCGAGGCCTACCTGGGCGAGGACGTCACGAACGCCGTCATCACCGTCCCGGCCTACTTCGGCGACGCCGAGCGCCAGGCCACCAAGGAGGCCGGTGAGATCGCGGGTCTCGTCGTCGACCGCATCATCAACGAGCCCACCGCCGCGGCCCTGGCCTACGGCCTCGACAAGGCCGACCAGGAGCAGACGGTTCTCGTCTTCGACCTGGGCGGCGGCACCTTCGACGTCTCGCTGCTCGACATCTCCGACGGCGTCTTCGAGGTGAAGGCCACCAAGGGCGACGCCCGGCTGGGCGGCGACGACTGGGACCAGCGCATCGTCGACTGGCTCGTCGAGCAGTTCAAGAACAAGAACGGCGTCGACCTGGCCAACGACAAGATGGCCAAGCAGCGTCTGCAGGAGGCCGCCGAGAAGGCCAAGATCGAACTGTCGCAGGCCACGAGCACCAACATCAACATCCCGTACATCACGGCCAACCAGTCCGGACCGCTGCACCTGGAGGAGACGCTCACCCGCGCCGAGTTCCAGCGTCTGACGCAGGACCTGCTGGACCGCTGCCGTGAGCCCTTCCGCTCCGTGCTCAAGGACGGCAAGACGAGCGTCGGCGACATCGACCAGATCATCCTGGTCGGCGGTTCCACCCGCATGCCGGCCGTGCGCGACCTGGTCAAGGAGCTGTCCGGCGGCAAGGACCCGAACCAGTCGGTCAACCCCGACGAGGTCGTCGCGCTGGGCGCCAGCCTGCAGGCCGGCGTGCTCAAGGGCGAGGTCAAGGACGTGCTGCTGCTCGACGTCACCCCGCTGAGCCTGGGCATCGAGACCCGCGGCGGCGTGATGACCCGCATGATCGAGCGCAATACGACGATCCCGACCAAGCGTTCGGAGATCTTCACCACGGCCGAGGACAACCAGCCGTCGGTGATGATCCAGGTCTACCAGGGCGAGCGCGAGTTCGCCCGCGACAACAAGTCGCTCGGCAACTTCGAGCTCACCGGCCTGATGCCCGCCCCGCGCGGCATGCCGCAGATCGAGGTGACCTTCGACATCGACGCCAACGGCATCGTGCACGTCTACGCCAAGGACACCGCGACGGGCAAGGAGCAGTCGATGACCGTCACCGGCGGCTCGGCCCTGAGCAAGGACGAGATCGACCGCATGGTCAAGGACGCCGAGGCAAACGAGGCCGCCGACAAGAAGCGTCGCGAGGCCGTCGAGATGCGCAACGAGGCCGACTCCCTGGTCTTCCGCACCGAGAAACTGCTGGCCGACAACGCCGAGCAGATCTCCGACGACGTCAAGGCGCCGGTCACCGAGGCCGTCGAGAAGCTGAAGGAGGCCCTCAAGGGCACCGACAACGACGACGAGGTCCGGGCCGCCATGGACGACCTGAACCAGAAGGCCTCGGCCATGGGCCAGGCCATGTACCAGGCCGCCCAGGCCGCTGCCGCCTCGGCCCCCGCCGGCGACAGCGGCTCGAGCGAGGGCGACGGCGGCGACGATGGGGATGTCGTCGACGCCGAGATCGTCGACGACGACAAGTGACCGTCGAGCGTCGCCGAGCGGCGTTCCAGACCTGCTGAGAGCGCGGCTCCAGCGGGATCACGGCGGGAGGCCGTCCAGTCACCCGGACGGCCTCCCGGCCGTCATCCCCCGCCCGCCCAGCAGTGCCGAACAGAACTGAACTAGTACCCACTGGCCGTGCGGGTCGCCCCGCACGGCCGCAGCGCACCGGACGATCACCCGGTGCCAGCGCATGAGGAGCGAGCACATGACCCAGACCCCGGACCCGGGCGCCGAGCAGAACGAGCCCGCCGAGGGCATCGGCGAGGAGTTCGCCGGTCTCACCCCTGAGGAGTTCCTCGCGAGGACCGCGGACAACACGGCCGCCGAGCCGGCCGCAGCGGAGCCAGCGGCCGAGGGGGAGGAGGAGTCCGCCGATCCGCTCACGGCCGCCCGCACCGAACTCGCCGAGCGCACCGAGGACCTCAAACGCCTGCAGGCCGAGTACGTCAACTACCGCAAGCGCGTCGAACGCGACCGCGACGTCGCCCGCACCCAGGGCGTCGAGTCGATCGTCCGGGACCTCATGCCGGTGCTCGACGCCATCGTCCAGGCCGAGGCCCACGGCGAGCTGACCGGCGGTTTCCGGCTCGTCGCCGACGAACTCGCCAAGGTCACGTCCCGGCACGGGCTGGTCGCCTTCGGCGAGCCCGGTGAGGAGTTCGACCCGCGCCGTCACGAGGCCCTCATGCAGGTGCCCGTGCCGGGCAGTGATGAGATGTCCATCCACGAGGTCATGCAACGCGGCTTCGAGCTGGCCGGCACCATCGTGCGTCCGGCGCGCGTCGTCGTCGCCGTTCCCGCGGGCGGGGAGGACGACACGGCCGCTGAGGGCGAACAGTCGCAGGACGGTGACGAACCGGAGGGCGCCTAGGGACGCAGACGATCCGTCGGGGAGAACCGGGATGACGTTCGCAATGGCACGGCACGGTGAGGAGGCGCCACGATGAGCACGAAGGACTGGCTCGAGAAGGATTACTACAAGGTCCTGGGCGTCTCCAAGAACGCCAAGCCCGAGCAGATCAAGAAGGCGTTCCGCAGGATCGCCCGCGAGAACCATCCCGATCAGCATCCGGGTGACAAGAAGGCCGAGGAACGCTTCAAGGAGGCCTCCGAGGCCCATGACGTGCTGTCCGATCCGGCCAAGCGCAAGGAGTACGACGAACTGCGCGCCGGCGGCGGCTTCCACTTCTCCCGCCCGGGCGGGGCCGGCGGCGGCAACGTCAACGACGTCTTCAGGAACATGACCGGCACCATGGGCGACAGCGGACTCGGCGACCTGTTCGGCGGCCTGTTCAACACGGGGGCAACCCGCCGCACGAACGTCCGCCACGCCCGTCGCGGCGCCGATGTCGAGGGCGAGGTATCGATCTCCTTCGGGGAGTCCGTCAAGGGCACCACGGTCGGCATGCAGATGGTTTCCGACGAGGCCTGCCCGACCTGCCGGGGAACCGGCGCCAAGACGGGCACCGTCCCGCGCGTCTGCCCCAACTGCCAGGGCTCGGGCGTGCAGACCGGCAGCGCCCAGGGCGTCTTCGGGCTCACCGAGCCCTGCCCGACGTGCAGCGGGCGCGGCATGATCGTCGACGACCCGTGCACGAACTGTCACGGTTCGGGGCGGGCCAAGAGCCAGCGCACCATGCAGGTGCGCATTCCCGCTGGCGTCACCGACGGCCAGCGCATCCGCGTCAAGGGCAAGGGCAGCAAGGGCGAGAACGGAGGAGCGCCCGGCGACCTGTACGTCCTGGTGCATGTCGCCGAGCACCCGCTGTTCGGCCGCAGCGGGGACAATCTCACCGTCACCGTCCCGGTCACCTACGCCGAGGCGGCGCTCGGCGCCGAGATCGAGGTGCCCACCCTGGAGGGCGGCCAGGTGCGGCTGCGTGTCCCCGCCGGCACCCCGAACGGGCGCACCTTCCGCGTCCGCGGCAAGGGCATCAGCAAGGCCCGGGGAGGTTACGGCGACCTGCTCGTGAGCGTCGAGGTGCAGGTGCCGCCGCACCTGTCGGACGCGGCCCGCGCCGCACTGGAGGACTACGCACGGGCGGTCAACGAGCCGGACCCGAGGGCCGGCCTGGCCGCGAAGGCAGCGATGAGGTGACGCAATGTTCGAGGACAGACTGCCCCAGGTCATCGACCCGGACGCCCCGATCTTCACCGTCTCGGTGGCGGCCTCACTGGCCGGCATGCACCCGCAGACCCTGCGCGGCTACGACCGCATGGGTCTCGTCGTGCCCAGACGCGCGAAGGGGCGGGGCAGGCGCTACTCGCCGCGGGACATCTCCCGGCTGCGGCTGATCCAGCAGCTGTCGCAGGAGGAGGGCATCAACCTCAACGGCATCCGGCGCATCATCGACATGCAGGACGAGCTCGACCAGATGCAGCGCAAACTCGACCAGATGGCCGAACTCATGGCGCGGATGACCGAGGTGCAGGAGGAGGCCCAGCGGGTCTTCCTGGCCGGCCCGGGCGGCGAGGTCGACTACAGCCGGTACCGCAGACCCCCCAGGCCACGCGCCATCGAGATGTGAGGGCACGCCCGGCCGCACCGGCCGATCCGGGCCGCAGAAAGCAGCCGGTCCTGTTGTTCCCGCGGCGCGCCCGGCCCGCACGGACCGGGCTGGTGCAGGCGGCGGACCGGGCGCGTTCCGGGGCCGATTCGGCGCACGCACCCGCTGAGCGGCGTCAGTGGTCCAGCACCCAGGCGATGGCTTTCGCCAGGCGCTCGACGCCCTGCCTGAAATGATCCCCCGGGTTCAGCTCGAATGTCGTCCTGACGCCCTGCCCGCGGTACCACTCGGCAAGCCGTTCCGTATTGGTTCGGACGGGCTGCAGGATCGGGTACGGGCTGTTCTCCTCGGTGTCGCCGAGCGAGAAGTACACGCAGTCGGGCTTTTTCACGGGTTCGTGCGTCGTCGCGAAGTCGATGAATCCCGGGTACCAGAACGAGCCGGAGGCACTCGCGACCCGGTCGAAGACGTCTGTCCGGTACAGGGCGTAGACGGCGAAGAGCCCGGCGAGCGAATACCCCGACAGGGCGATGAAGGACGGCTCGGAGGGCAATCCTGCCCCGACCTCGGGGAGGATCTCCTGGGTGAGCGTGGCGAGGTGGTGATCCGCGAGCCCGGCGCACGGGGAATCATCGGCCGAGATCGGCGGGATCGGCCATGGCGTCATGTCGTCGTCCCAGTTCAGATCCCCGATGGCGGCCAGGGAGAAGGGGGAATCGGTCAGCTCGCGCACGGCATCGTGCACGAGAGGGCCCTCGCCCCTGACCGTGTGGAGCAGGACGAGGGGCGCGTCCTGCCCGGTGGCCGGGAAGACCGTCACGTCCTTTCCGCCGACGCGCATGGCACGTCGCCCCGGCTGGTTGTCGTGTTCACTCATCGGGCGCGTCCTTGTAGAGTTCCTGCTCGTGCCGGAAGCCCCAGTTCGTGATGGCGTAGAAAACCGGGAGAAGGTCCTTCCCCATGTCGGTGAAGGAGTACTCGACGTGCGGAGGGATCTCATTGAACTGTTCGCGTTTGATGAGTCCGTCCTCTTCCAGTTCGCGCAGACTCCTGGTGAGCATGGTGTTCGTGATGCCCGGCAGGTCCCTCTTGAGCTGGCCGAAGCGGACACTGTCGTAGATGCACATCTCGTACAGCAGCTGAGCCTTCCACTTGCCCTGCACCATGAGCAGGAAGGGCGTCACCGGGCAGTTCCCGCTCTCGGTCAGCACACCCTCCTTGACCCGGGTGAGATATTCCTCGTACGACATGTAGTCACCGGTGCTGTCAGCCATTGTGCTCCTCGGTTCCCCGCACCGCGCGGCGGGGAGGGATCGTCAGGGCGCTGCCGCTTCCCGCATCATACGCGACGCGCCGGGGCCGGAACCCCGGCTCGGGCGTCGAACGCCGGGAAGGCGCCCGGCAGAATCGGCACGGCCGGTACCGGCAATCGGAACGGGGCGGGGCATTCGCCGCGGGCCGAGCGGCTGCTGGGCGGCCGAGGCCCGTGGCTGGGAACCGGCATGGGTGCCGGGTCAGGCCGGGGTCGCGGTCGGCAGCGCCATGTAGTCCGCCATGTCGTGGAAGCCGAGCGAGTGGTAAAGCGCCCGGCCGTCGGCTGAACTCTCCAAGTAGATTTTCCCGGCACCCGCGGCTCGTGCCTTCTCGATCAGCCACTCACAGATCCGGCGGGCGAACCCACTGCCCCGGAACTCCGCTCTGGTGTAGATGTTCATGAGATAGGCGCACAGCCCGCTCCTGTTGTCGGGGGAGGGCAGTTCTCTTTGGAAGCAGACGCCGCCGCAACCGACGACATCATTGCCCAGATACGCGACGCAGGCGAGGTGCCTCCCGGCGGGGAGTTCCCGGAGATAATATTCCCGGTTCTGCTCGGCCAGGTCCTCCCATTCCCGCTCAGACATGCCCCTCTTCTCCTGCTCGAACACGTGGGAGAGCACCTCCATCCTCAGCGCGACGAGCAGGGTGATGTCCGAGGGGGTCATCTGCGTGATCGTCAGCTCGGGCACGGGGCCGTCCTGCGCGGTGTGGCGGGAAGAGCGTCCACATCCACCTTGCCGTTGGGGGTCAGCGGGAGCGAGTCCAGGTTGACGATGAACTCGGGAATCATGAAGTCGGTCAGGTAGTCGCTCAGATAGGTCCTGATCTCGTCCGTCGTCGTCTCCTCCCGCTCCGGCACGACGTAGGCGACCATGTACGACAGTTCCCGGTCGTCCGTTCTCGGGCTGACGTGGGCCTGCCGCACGAGTCCGGACTGCATGAGGACGTTCTCCACCTCGCTGACCTCGACCCGCTTGCCGAGGATCATGATCTGGGTGTCCTTGCGGTGCAGGAAGGCGATGTTGCCGTCCGGGAGCACGTAGCCGAGGTCCCCGCTGCGGTACATCCGCCGGCCGTCCGCCAGGGTGACGAAGGCCTCGTTCTCCTTCTCGCGGTCGCCGACGTAGCCGTTCGAGACGCCACCGCCCAGGATGCACAGTTCTCCGGGGCGGCCGTCGGGCACGATGTTTCCGGCCTCGTCCATGACCACGACGTCGACGCCCAGGATGGGTTTGCCGACGGGGTAGGTGCCGTCCGGCAGGGCCTTCCCGGTCGAGCAGTTGTAGTAGGAGGCGCACACGGTCGTCTCGGTGGGGCCGTAGGTGTTGTACACCGGGATCCTGTCCACGAGATTCGTCACATAGGCCTCCCGGATCACGTCGCCGCCGCTGATCAGCAGCCGCAGACTCGGCGGGATCGCCGGGAGCTCATTCATTTCCTGCAGCAGATACGGGAAGCCGGTGAGCATGGTCACGTGGTTCTTCTCGATGAAACCCATCAGCGAGCCGATGTCGTTGCGCTCCGCGACGCTCGGGATCGCGAGTGCGGCTCCGGACAGCAGCGCGCCGAACACTTCCTCGACGAATATGTCGAAGGAGCACACCGAGTGCTGCAGCATGATGTCGGAATCGGTCGGGTGGAACTCGTTCTGGAAGGCCCGCACGTAGTGGCTGACATTCGCATCAGTGACGGCGATTCCTTTTGGTCTGCCGGTCGTCCCCGATGTGTACAGAATGTAGGCCAGTTGGTCCTGGTTGCCTGTCGTCGTCGCGTAGCCGGCATCGGTGGCCACCGGTAGGCCGCGGTCGACGATCAGGAGATCAAAGCCGTTGAGCAGTTCCTCGTGATGCGAGTTCGTGATGACGACCTGGGCCCCGGAGTCGCGCATCATGAACCGGATGCGTTCGGTCGGGAGGAATGGTTCTGCCGGCACATATGCCGCACCCTTCTTCAGTACGGCGAGTATGGCGGCGATCATTTCAACGGAATGATCCATGACGATCCCGACACGATCGCAGTCGGTCGGCAGGCGTGCCGCAATGGTATCGGCGAGTGCTGCGAGATCTTCCCTGGAAAGAGTGCGTTCGGCGTCGAAAACCGACTTCGCGGAGGGGGATTCCTTCGTTTTCTGTGTTATGGTCCGGATGATCGTATTCATTGTTGGAGTACGCATAATATGTTTTCACTCGGAACGGGGTGTACGTAATTTATATCACGGTGTGATAGTGGATCAAGTACCCAGAATTACCGTACTTAGTACGCTCGGCGATACCAAGGTGAGCGGCTTTTCCGGGGGTGAGACCCCTGTGCCGCCACGCGGTGATTTCGCCCAGGGCGCAGAGCCTCACCCCGGGTGGCCTGTGCCGATTGCCCCGGGTGCGGGGGCTCCCCGGGTGTGGTGCGTCCGTGGTCGCCGGGGCCGGGCGGTCACCCGACTCGCCCGGCGCTCCGATCTGGGAGCCGGGCGGCTGCGTGCCGCGTGATCCGATGCCGTGACCATCGTCCCCGCCCGTGCGGATCGCGCTCCTGTACGCCGTGCTCGCAGAGGGCGGGCGCGGTGGCGCTGTTGACCCGTCTGGGTTGCGGCGGTGCTGTGCCCGCAACGGCTGCGCCTGCGCCAAAAGGGCCCTCGGGTCCGGCGCGGGGCGTGGGCGATCGTGCAGGGGCTGTGCCCGACGCCGTTGGATCCTGGGGCTTCGCGCGGGGTATGGGCCCGTCGCCTCCGACACCCGCCAGTGGCGCCGCCCCTCGGGTCTTCGCCCGGGGCGGGGGCCCGTGCGTCCGCAATGAATGCGACCAGCGCCACCTCGGGTTCCGCGCGCGGGGCGGGGGTGGCTTGGTGCGTCGGTTGCGGGGTGGGGTGCCGGTCTGCGCATCCATGTTGGAGCTTGCCCGAATAAGTTTCTGGTTCTGTCCCCTTGACAACAGAAACCAACACAACCAGAATCGAACACAGATCAAAGCAGATCCTGCCGTTCGCGGCACCGTTCATCAGGAGATTCGATGTCTCTACCTGACGCAACAGTCAACAAGAACCTTGAGGGCAGGGGCGTCCGTGCCTCGATCCAGCGTTTCGGCAGCTTCCTCGCCGGGATGATCATGCCGAACATCGGTGCCTTCATCGCCTGGGGCTTCGTGGCGGCCCTGTTCATCTCGACCGGGTGGATCCCCAACGAGAACCTCGTCACGTTGAGCGATCCCATGCTCAACTACCTACTCCCGCTACTCATCGGCTACACCGGCGGCCGGACCGTCCACGGCACCCGTGGCGCCGTCGTCGGCGCGATCGCCACGATGGGTGTCATCGTCGGCGCCGAGATCCCCATGTTCATCGGCGCCATGGTGATGGGCCCCCTCGCGGCGTGGCTGCTCAAGAAGATCGACGGCTTCCTCGAGTCCAAGGTCCCCTCCGGCTTCGAGATGCTCGTCGACAACTTCTCGCTGGGCATTCTCGGCCTGCTCCTGGCCATCCTCGGCCACCAGGGCATCGGCCCGCTGGTCAACCTCTTCATGGGGTGGATGGCCGCCGGCGTCGACTTCCTCATCGGTCACCACATGCTGCCCCTGGCCTCGATCCTCGTCGAGCCCGCCAAGGTGCTCTTCCTCAACAACGCGATCAACCACGGCATCCTCACCCCGCTCGGCACCGAGCAGGTGCACGCCGCCGGCCAGTCGATCCTGTTCATGGTGGAGTCCAACCCCGGCCCCGGCCTCGGCCTGCTGCTGGCCTACTGGGCCTTCGGCGCCAAGCACATCCGCCAGTCCGTGCCCGGCGCGGTCATCATCCACCTGTTCGGCGGCATCCACGAGATCTTCTTCCCCTACGTGCTCATGAAGCCGAAGACGATCCTCGCCACCATCGCCGGCGCCATGTCCGGCCTGGCCGTTGGCACCCTGCTCGGGGCCGGCCTGTCCGGCCCGGCCTCGCCGGGCTCGATCATCGCCTGGTTCCTCATGTGCCCGCGCAGCGGCTACCTGCCGATGATCGCCGACTTCGTCGTCGCCACTGCGGTCTCGTTCCTCGTCGCCGCGGCGCTCATCCGCCCCGACAAGAAGAAGGACGAGGCGGCGGCCGCCGCCGAGGAGGGCGGTGCCGTTGCAGCGGAGGCGACCGCTTCCGAAACGGCCGCCTCGCTCCCCAGCGGCGATTTCGACGCGGCCTCCCTCACCAGGCTGGTCATCGCCTGCGACGCCGGCATGGGCTCCTCGGTCATGGTCGCCTCGACCATGAAGAAGAAGCTGGCTCCGTACGGCGTCGAGGTCATCCACACCCCGATCGACTCGATCCCGTCCGACGCCACCGTCGTCCTCACCCAGGAGGGCCTGGCCGAACGGGCCCACGCCAAGGTGCCGCAGGCCGCCGTCGTCCCGTTCAAGAACTACGTCGGCGACCCGGTCTTCACCGAGGTCGAGGAGAAGGTCAAGGCCGCCCACTCCGGTGGCTCGCAGGCCGCCGAGGCCCCTGCCGCCGGTGACGGCGACGCCGCCGTGGCGGTCGCTGCCGCCCGGGCCACCCGCAAGAAGAAGTCCCTGGCGCCCGACATCCTGCCCGCGGAGGCCATCAAGCTGGGTCTGAGCGCCGTGGACAAGGACGACGCCGTCCGCCAGGCCGGTCAGGTGCTCGTCGACGTCCAGGCCGCCGGCCCCGAGTACGTCGATGGCATGATCGAGCGTGAGGGCCAGGTGTCCACCTACATGGGCGAGGGCTTCTCGATCCCGCACGGCACCAACGAGGCCCGCGCCCACATCAAGCACGCCGCCCTGGGGTTCCTGCAGTTCCCCGACGGCGTCGACTGGAACGGCAAGACGTGCTACGTGGCCATCCCCATCGCCTCGGCCTCGGACGAGCACATCGGCATCATGTCAGCACTCGCGAGCGTGCTGGCCGACAAGAACAGGGCGGAGCAGCTGCGCACCGCCACCACCGTTGAACAGGTGCAGGAACTCCTTGCACCGGAGGAGGACTGAACACAATGAAGGCACTGCGTTTCCACGCCCCCGAGGACGTCAGGCTCGAGGACGTCCCCGAGCCCGAGTGCGGGCCCGACCAGATCAAGATCAAGGTGAAGAACTGCTCCACCTGCGGCACCGACGTGAAGATCTTCCACAACGGGCACCAGAACATCACCCGCGTCACGACGATGGGCCACGAGGTGGCCGGTGAGATCGTCGAGATCGGCGCCGATGTGACCGGTGACTGGAAGATCGGCGACCGCGTCCAGTCGATCGCCGCCGTGCCCTGCGGCGAGTGCTACGAGTGCCGGAAGGGCTGGATGCAGGTCTGCCAGAACCAGACCAGCGTCGGCTACCAGTACGACGGCGGTTTCGCCGAGTACATGATCGTGCCGGCCGAGGTGCTCAAGGTCGACGGCCTCAACAAGATCCCCGACGGCGTCGGCTACGACGAGGCGAGCGCCGCCGAGCCCTTCGCCTGCGCCATCAATGCCCAGGAGCAGCTCGGTATCGAGGAGGGCGACTTCGTCGTCATCTTCGGCGCCGGCCCGATCGGCTGCATGCACACCCGCATCGCCCGCGGCGTGCACAAGGCCGGGACGATCGTCATGATCGACATCAACGCCGAGCGGCTGGCGATGTCCGCCCAGGCCGTCAGCCCCGACATCACGATCGACGGCTCCACCGAGGACGTCGTCGCCAAGGTGATGGAGCTCACCGGCGGCCGCGGCGCCGACGTCATCATCACCGCCACCCCGGCCAACGTGGCGCAGGAGCAGGCGCTGGCGATGGCCGCCCGCAACGGTCGCATCTCGTTCTTCGGCGGGCTGCCCAAGACCAACCCGACGATCACCTGCGACTCCAACCTGGTGCACTACCGCCAGCTGCACATCCACGGCGCCAACGGCTCGGCCCCCGAGCACAACAAGCGCGCCCTGGCCTACATCGCCTCGGGCCAGGTGCCCGTCGCCGACCTCATCACCCGCCACATCCCGCTGGAGAACGCCCTCGACGCCTTCGACGTCGTGGCCAAGGGTGAGGCCATCAAGGTCACCGTCGAGCCCTGACGGCTCCGTACCACGGTGAAGCCGTGACCGGCACGGTGCCCCCGCCCACTCCACTGAGTGGGCGGGGGCACCTGCGTGTCCGGGACTGGTGGGCCGGCGGTGGAGCGCGCCTGCAAGCCGGGCCACTCGGGAGTGTGCCGAGCGATGGCGCAGACTCGGGACGGCCACGCCGTGAGGGACCGGCGTGGCCGGTCCGGCCGGCACGGCAGGATCTCGGCGCCCGTCTCGCCGGGTTACATGCCGGATGTCGGCGTGAGGCCTGTCCACCCAGTGGACGGGGTACTTGGCCTCGCCGCGCCGCCCGGCCTACACTCTCAGGCATGTTCCAGGTGACGCGTGCGCGAATGCCGCGGTTCACCATGCCCGCTGACCGTTGTTGTCAGTGCTGTTGCGCCCGCTCCTGACGGCGTCCCACCGGTGAACGGTCCGGCGCCCGTCGGTACGCAGCAGGCACCGCCCCGGCACCAACCACCACGACGCCCAGGAACCGATCATGACTCTCGACTTGTTCTTCGTCCAGAAGGACGCCACCCGCTCCGTCCTCGACAGGCTCACCACCGACCTCGGCCTCGCCTCCCGCGTCACGGGCAGCCGCACCACCACCATGGAGATCTTCCCGGTGCACGTGACGACCGTCGAGTTCGACGCCGACGCCGACGCGCAGACCGCCGCCACGAGCTGGTTCGACGCGCACGGCATCCACTGGATCGCCCGCTGATCCGCGCGGGCACCGGGCGCTGGGCGGACGGAACCCGGGCCGGTCGTTCGCCACGGGCCGGGCCTGCCGCCCGTCCATCCCCGCCCTGCCACTCGCCCCGGACCCCGTGCAGGGCCTACGATCGTCCAGGTGCCCCTGCCCGCCGGGACCGGGGGCGGTTCAGGCGCGCGCCGGCCGCGCGGCCGGGAAGGCAGATGTGACAGCGACAACGGATCAACCCACCAGGGCGAACCGCCCCGCCGGGGCGGACCACTCCACCGACACGCGCATGGCGCAGCGGCAGACCGGGCGCCTGCAACGCACCCTCGGCCGCTTCGACATCGTCTTCCTCATCTTCTCGGCCGTCGTCGGCCTCGAGATGCTGGGCTCGGTGTCGGCGCAGGGGCCGGAGACCTTCACCTGGCTGGTCTTCCTCATCATCGTCTTCCTCGTCCCCTACGCCCTGATCTTCGCCGAGACCGGCTCGGCATTCCCCGGCGAGGGCGGCGTCTACCTGTGGGCCCGCCGGGCCTTCGGACGCCCCGCCGCGGCCGTCGCATCCGCCCTCACCTGGATCACCCAGCCTGTGTGGGTGGGCGGGTCCATGGCCTTCCTCAACGCCGAGGCCGCCCGCACCTACCTCGTCCACTTCCACGAGGGATCGGCCGCCGACTACGCCTTCAAGATCTGCTTCATCTGGATCACCGTGCTGGCCGCCATCTTGTCGCTGTCGAAGGCCAAGTGGATCCCGACGGTGGGGGCCTTCTTCAAGCTCGGCTTCATCGCCCTGTTCGTCGGCACCGCCATCGTCTACGGGGCCAGGGACGGCATCCAGCCGCTGGGCGGCTCCGACTTCGTCCCGACCAAGGAGGGCTTCATCACCCTCATCCCGCTGCTGCTGTTCGCCTTCCTCGGCTTCGAGAGTTCCTCGAGCGCCTCGGGCGAGATGAAGAACGCCCAGCGCGACGTCTCGGTCTCGGTGCTGCGGTCCTCGGCGATGGCCGGCGTCTTCTACACGATCCCCGTGCTGACGATCCTGCTCGTCATCCCGCCGAGCCAGATCGACGGCGTCTCCGGGCTGCTGGCCGCCGTGTCCACCGTCTTCTCGGTCTACGGCGAGGCCGCCCCGGTCATGATGACGCTCGCCGTCGCCATGTTCACGCTCGCCAACATCGGCCAGGGCGCCGCCTGGATGATCATGTCCGACCGCATGCAGGCCATGGCCGCGGCCGACGGCTCGTTCTTCGGCGGCTTCTTCGGTCGCTTCCACCCCAGGCTCGGCACGCCGATCCGCGTCAACCTGCTGTCGGGCGTCGTCTCGACCAGCTTCATGATCGCCGCCATGAGCCTCACCGGCTCCAGCGCGGCCCTTTTCGACGTCGTCCTCGGCGTCTCGATCACGACCTACCTGTTCAGCTATCTCATCGTCATCCCGGCCGCCATGAAGCTGCGCCTGTCCGTGCCGGAGGCCGTGCGGCCCTTCCGGGTGCCCGGCCCCAACGGAGTCTTCAGCGCGCTGTGCATCATCACCACGGCGTTCGTCGCCCTCGGCTCGTGGGTGAGCATCTTCCCCGGCACGCTCGAGACGCTGATCGGCATCGACTACGACTTCTCACAGGCCTCCGGCGTCTCCTACGCCTCCTTCGAGGCCCTGACGCTGGGTACGCTGGCCTTCATCGTCCTGCTCGCACTGGTCGGCTACATCCGCGGCAGGAAGGTGCGCGAATACGTGGGCTGAACCCCGCGGCCGCCCGGTGGACCGGGCCGGTGTGGGAAGATCGAGGCGAGATCCTCGTCCATCAGGGAGCGACATGAGAAAGATGCGTCTGACGGCGGTCGTCATGGCCGGTATCCTCGCCGTGGGCGGCCTCGCCGGCTGCGGCTCCGACGAGAACGGCTCGGCCGACGGTGCCTCCGCATCGAGCGCGACGCCAACCCCGACCCCCACCCCGTCCGTCGCGCCCGAGACTGCCCTGCAGCAGATGAACGACGCCATCGCCCAGGTCTCGTCGGTGCACGTGGTGGGCAGCTGGCGCATCGACCAGGAGGGGACGATGCGCAACGCGGACATCCTCGGCACGGTCGACGGCTCGAACGTCTACGCCATGGTCACCGAGGACGACCGGTCCGCCGAGATCGTCGTCGTCGACGGCACCACCTACGTGCGCGGCAACGAGGCCTACTGGACTGCCAACGGGATCACCAGCGAGCAGTACGAGTTCATCAAGGACAAGTGGGTCAAGGTCGGTGCCGAGGACAGCGAGCGGCTCGGCAAGTCGACCGCACCGAGCGCGCTCATCGACCTCGTCATGGCCGACCTCGACACCAGCACGGTCAACCGCGCCAGCGTCGGCAGCACAGAGGACGGCGCCGAGACCTGGGTGTTCTCGGACGGCCACAACACCGAGTTCGTCATCGACCCGGACACGAAACTGCCGATCTCGATGACCGACGGCGCGAGCACGTTGACCTTCGACCGCTGGGACGACGTGCCGGTGCACGAGCCGCCGGCCGCCGAGGAAACGGTCGACGGCACCGGCGGCTGAGCCGGATCGCCGACCGGAACGGGTGAACCCGACCCGGGGGTTTCCTGCGGATTCCAGCCCCGGGAGGACGACCGGCGGCCGTAGCAGCCCGGGCCGCAGCGGCCGGCTCAGGCCAGCGCGATCACCTGCACGAGCAGGATCTTGACCACCGTGCCCAGGGCGAAGAGGGCGCCGTAGGCCGAGTCGATGCGTTCGTCGTTGACGAGCGAATTCGCGTAACCGAGCACCGCCGGCTGGCCGACGAATCCGGCGAACCCGCCCGCGGCGCGCTGCGCCGACAGCCCGAGCCGGTTGGCCGCCAGGAGCAGCCCGCCGCCGCCCAGGGCCAGGCAGCCGGCCGAGACGAGCACGACCTTGAGACAGTCCCAGCTGAGCAGATCGGACCGGAAGGCCGGGCCCGTCGCGAGGCCGACGCAGGCCAGGAAGATCATGAGGCCGAACTGGCGCAGCACCTGGTTCGTCGCATGTGACAGCTGCCAGCGGAAGGGCCCCGTGCGGTGCAGGGCGCCGAGCACCATGCCGGCGATGAGCGGCCCGGCCGCCGCGCCGAGGCTGAACCGCAGGCCACCGGGCAGCGGCACCGAGACGGCGCCGGCCAGCAGGCCGATGGCGATCCCCAGGCCGAGTGTCAGCGCATCGACCTGGGATACGCGGGCCTCCGAGTCGCCGAAGAAGTCCTGGGCGTCCCCGAGCCGCCCGCGGGGCACGACCGCCAGTACCCGGTCGCCGGGCTGCAGGACGAGGTCGTCGGTGGCGAGCATCTCCAGGTCCCCGCGGCGCACCCTGGTGACCAGCCCGTCGCACTGCTCCCGGACGTCGATGTCGCCGAGGGCCCGTCCCGCCAGGTTCGGGTTCGACACGACGAACCTGCGGAAGTCGACGTCGCGGCGGTTCTCGGTGAGGACGTGCCGGGTGCGGTAGCCGAGGAAACCGACCGCCTCGTTGACGTCGGCGGGCATGCCCACGACGAGGACCTCGTCGCCGCGGTGCAGTTCGTCGCGCCGGCTCATGACGCGCATCTGGCCGTCGCGCAGCAGATAGCTCATGCGGATCCGCGACGGCCAGCCGGGAATCTGCTCGATGGCGGTGTCGCGGGTCACCTTCGTGCTGACCGCCTTGATGCCGGCCTCGGCCATCGAGACGTTGTCGCGCCTGCTGGGCCAGCGCCGGGTGGCGACGAGGGCGACCATGATCATGGCGACGACGACACCGGTCGGGTACGAGACCGCATAGGCGAACAGGGTGTCGGGGTCGTCGCCGGTGGCCTGCTGGGCGGCGTCGATGGCGGGGGAGGTGAGCACGCCGGCGAACAGGCCCGAGACGTGGGCCGGGGTCAGGCCGGCGGCCCTGCCGGCGACGACGCCCGCCCCCGCCGTGAGGATCAGTGCCGCGACGCTCGCCGCCATGAGCGTCCACTGGCGCCTCAGGTCCGTCAGGAAGGTGGCGCCGGCCGACAGGCCGACCGCGTAGCAGAACAGGACGACGCCGAGCTGCCTGACCAGGCCGAGCCCGTCGCCCAGCCCCGGATCGACCATGCCGACGAGCAGGCCGACGAAGAGCGCGCCGGCGGCACCGAAGCGCAGCGGACCGAATCTGATCTGGCCCAGCAGCGCCCCGAGGGCGAGGACACCCATGATGGTGAGGAGCGGGTGCGCGACGAGATATGCGATCATTCCTGGCCCTGGACGCTCGGTTCTGGTGGACGTCCGTGCCGGAGCCGTCGGCGCGGGCGGCGCCTGACCACTGCGCTGCGGACCCGTCGAGCCTACCGCCGTCCGGTGGGAGGGCCCTCAGAACCTGAATGTTGGGATGAGTGAGTTCTTGTGGGTCAAAGGGCTAGCTTTTTCCCGGAGATCCCGCTAATGTCCAACGCATAACAACATTCAGTGGGCTGGGAACGTGACGCGGTCAACGACGGGGTTGCGATGATCCTCCCGGCCCCGCTCCGAAGGCGATGCGAGGAGTATCGCCCTGACACCGGCTCCACGGCGGTTCCGGGCAGGAGGTGGGCGGATGTATCCGCAGGAACGCCACAAGTGGCTCGTCGAGCACGCGCGCCAGAACGGCCGCGTCTCGGTGGCCGAGGCCTCCGCCCATCTCGGCGTCGTTCCCGAGACGATCCGACGCGATCTCGACACGCTCGACGCCAAGGCGCTGCTGCGGCGCGTCCACGGCGGCGCGATCCCCGCCGACTTCGACCAACTGGGTGACGCCCCGCTCGACACCCGCGACGCCTCCGCGGTCGACGAGAAGGAGCGCATGGCCCTCAAGGCGGTCGAACACCTGCCGGCGGACGGCGGCACGGTCCTGCTGGACGCCGGCTCCTCGGCCGCGCGGCTGGCGGCCCACCTGCCGGCGGACGCGCACTTCATCGTCTTCACGAACTCGGCCCCCATCGCCGCCCAGGTCGGGGCGCGCACGAGCTGCGAGGTGCGCCTCGTCGGCGGGCGGCTGCGCGGCACGACGGCCGCCACCGTCGGCAATGTGGGCGAGTTCGAGCGGCTGCGCGTCGACGTGGCCTTCATGGGGACCAACGCGCTCTCGGTCGAGCACGGCCTGTCGACCCCCGACGTCGACGAGGCCGCCACGAAGACAGCCATGATCGGCGCGGCCCGCACCGTCGTCGTCCTCGCCGACTCCCGTAAGATCGGCGCCGAGTCCACAGTGCGTTTCGCCACACTCGACGACATCGACGTCCTCATCACCGACACCGGCATCCCACACCGTCAACTCGAACTCATCCAGAACAAGGACCTGAAGGTGGTCTGCGCATGATCGTCACAGTCACTCCCAACCCGAGCCTCGACCGTTCCGCGGCCCTGTCCGCGCCCATCGTCCGCGGCCAGGTGCACCGCCTGACCGACATCACCACCGTCGCAGCCGGCAAGGGGGTCAACATCTCGCGCGCCCTGCACAATGCGGCCGTCCCGACGCTGGCCGTCGTCCCGGCCCCCGAGCACGACCCGCTGCTCGAGGGCATGGTCGCGGCCGGCATCGACCATCGCGGGGTGCCCGTCACCCACGCGGTGCGGACGAACCTGACGGTCACCGAGCCCGACGGCACCACCACCAAGTTCAACGAGCCCGGGGCCGAGCTGAGTGAGGCGGAACGCGCCCGGCTCGAGGACGCCGTGCTCGCGGCGGCCGACGGGGCCGACTGGGTCGTCATGACCGGCTCCCTGCCGCCCGGCCTCCCCGCCGACTGGTACGCCCAGATGGTGCCCAGGATCCGCGCCCGCGGCGCCCGGGTCTGCGTCGACACCTCGGACGCCCCGCTCCTGGCACTGGCCGAGGCGCTGCCGCAGGCCGCCCCCGACCTGATCAAGCCCAACTCCACCGAACTCGCCCAGATCTGCGGCGGCGACGGCGAGGCCATGGAGGAGGCCGCCGCGCGCGGCGACTTCGACGCCGTCCTCGACGGGGCCCGCGGCCTGGTCGCCCGGGGCATCGAACGCGTCATGGTGACCCTCGGCGGCGCGGGCGCCCTGCTCGTCACCGCGAGCGGCGCCTGGCACGCCGTTTCCGCGCCCATCGAGGTGCGCTCGACCGTCGGAGCGGGGGACTCCTCCCTGGCGGGCCTGCTCATCGGGCTCACCGGCGACGCCGATGAAGACGCGGCCCTGGCAGGGGCCGTCGCCTGGGGCACGGCCGCAGCCGGCCTGCCCGGATCCACCATTCCCGACCCCGACCTCGCGGCGCAGGTGCAGACCAGCGTCACGGCCGTCCAGACACCCACCGAAGGCGCCCGGCCCCAGCAGCGCGCCGAACACATCCCATCCTGAGAACATCCTGGTTAGGAGAAATGTTCATGTCCGAGTCCATCATCGAGCCGGAGATCGTCGCTCTCGACGTCGATCTCGGCTCGACCAAGACCGAGGTCATCACCGCCTTGGCCGGCATCATCGCCGCGGCGGGGCGTGCCGAGGCCGAGGGTCTGACACGCGATGCGCTGGCCCGTGAGGAGAAGTTCCCCACCGGCATGCCCGGCCGCTTCGCCATCCCGCACTGCCGCTCCGAGGCCGTGAGCAGGTCCTCGCTCGGTTTCGCCAGGCTCGCCAATCCCGTCGACTTCGGCGGCAAGGACGGCCCGGCCGACATCGTCTTCCTCATCGCGGCCGGCGCCGACGGCGGCGAGGAGCACATGAAGCTGCTCACCAAACTGGCCCGCGCCATGGTCAAGAAGGACTTCGTGCAGTCACTGCGCGAGGCCCCCGACGCCGACGCGATCGTCACCCTGGTGCGCGGCATCGTCGAACCGCAGCCCGCCGCGGCCGAGCCGGCCCCCCAGGCCGCAGCGGCCGCTACCGAGGCGGCCGATGAGGCCCCGGCCGCGTCCGGCGAGGCCCCCAAGGCCCGCATCGTCGCCGTCACCGCCTGCCCCACCGGCATCGCCCACACCTACATGGCCGCCGATTACCTCACCGAGTCGGCGAAGAAGGCCGGCGTCGAGTTGCAGGCCGAGCCCCAGGGCTCCTCCGGCTACGAGCCCCTGCCGCCCGAGGTCATCAAGTCCGCCGACGCCGTCATCTTCGCCACCGACGTGGGCGTCAAGGGCCGCAACCGCTTCGCCGGCCTGCCCGTCATCGAGTCCGGCGTCAAACGCGCCGTCAACGAGCCCGACGTCATGGTCGCCGAGGCCATCGCCGCCATCGGCGACCCCAACGCCCACAAGGTGCACGCCGTCGCCGAGGGGGCGAGCGCCGACGCCGAGGAGGAGGCCTCCCAGCTCGGCTGGGGCAAGCGCATCCAGCAGTCCCTCATGACCGGCGTCTCGTACATGATCCCCTTCGTCGCCGCCGGCGGTCTGCTCATCGCCCTCGGCTTCCTGTTCGGCGGCTACGAGATCGCCGACAACGGCCTGGACATCGCCCTGGAGAACAGCCTCGCGAACCTGCCCGAGGCCACCGGCCACGCCCTGGCCGGCTCGGCCCTCATGACCTACATCGGCGCCGTGCTCTTCGCGGTCGGGCAGGCAGCCTTCGGCTTCCTGCTGCCGGCACTGGCCGGCTACATCGGCTTCGGCCTGGCCGAGCGTCCCGGCATCGTGCCCGGCTTCGTCGCCGGCGCGATCGCGTCCCTGACCGGCGCCGGCTTCATCGGCGCCATCGTCGGCGGCCTGGTCGGCGGCTTCGTCGCCTACTGGTTCACCACGCTCAACGCGCCGCGCTGGCTGCGCGGCCTCATGCCGGTCGCCGTCATCCCGCTCGTCGGCTCGCTGATCTCCGGCGGCCTCATGTACGTCGTCCTCGGCCGGCCGCTGGCCTGGCTCACCACGACGATGAACAACGCTCTGTCGGGCATGAGCGGCACCTCGGCGATCATCCTGGGCATCATCCTCGGCCTCATGATGTGCTTCGACCTGGGTGGCCCGATCAACAAGGCCGCCTACCTGTTCGCCACGACGAACCTGGACATCAACAACGTCGGCTCGATGCGCGTCATGGCCGCGACGATGGCGGCCGGCATGGTGCCCCCGCTGGCCCTGGCCCTGTCGACGGCCCTGCGCCCGAAGTACTACACGCCCGCCGAACGCGAGAACGGCACGGCGGCCTGGCTGCTCGGCGCCTCGTTCATCTCCGAGGGCGCCATCCCGTTCGCCGCGGCCGACCCGCTGCGCGTCATCCCCTCGATGATGGCTGGCGGCGCCGTCACCGGTGCCCTGTCCATGGCGCTCGGCGCCGCGTCCATGGCCCCGCACGGCGGCATCTTCGTCTTCTTCGCCATCGAGAGGTTCTGGGCCTTCGTGCTGTCGATCGTTGTCGGCGCGATCGTCGCGGGCCTGCTCGTCACCGTGCTCAAGGGCGCGGCCTGGCGCAAGAAGAACGCCGAGTCCCAGCAGGAGGCGGCCCCTGAGGCAGAGGCCGTAGCCGCCTGACGGCCGACAAGGACCACTTCTCCGCTTCGCACACCCAGTGGCGCCCGGGCTCCGGCCCGGGCGCCACTGGCATTCCCGGCCGGGCCATCACCCCGGCCCCACGGCGTTCAGAGGGGAGGGGCCGGGGTGCCTGCGCTGTGCCGGCTCAGGCCTCGCCGGTCACGACCGCCCCGCCGTCGGGGCGCCCCCACTGAGACCAGGAGCCGTCGTAGAGCAGCCCGTCACCGCGCCCGACCAGTTCCAGGGCGAACAGGATGACGGTCGCCGTGACCCCCGAGCCGCAGGACGCGACGGGCCGGGTGCCCGGTGGGATCGCGGCGTCGAGGATCCGGCGCAGCTCGTCGGGTGAACGCATGAGGCGTCCGTCCACGAGCAGTTCGGTGAAGGGCAGGTTGACCGCGCCGGGCATGTGGCCGGAGCGCAGCCCCGGGCGCGGCTCGGGCACCTGCCCGGTGAAACGCTCGTGGGCGCGGGCGTCGACGACGGTGAACCCCGGATCGGTCAGCAGCGCTTCCAGCCCCGCCAAGGGCACGACGGCCGGCTCGAAGCTCCCGGTCGCCGTGAAGTCGCCTGGTTCGGGGCCCTGGCGCGGGTCGGCCTCCTCGGGCCAGGGCTCGGTGGGCAGGCCGGCGTCCAGCCAGGCGGGCAGGCCCCCGTCGAGGACGCTGACCCGGCCGTGCCCGGCCTGCCGCAACATCCACCGGGCCCGCGGCGAGGAGAAGATCCCCGTGCCGTCGTAGACGACGACGTGACCGGCATCGTCGACGCCCAGCCGGCGCACCTGCTCCTGGAAGTGCTCGATGCCGGGCAGTGTGTGGGGAAGGTCCGAGCCGGGCGCGGCCATGGCCTCGTCGTGGTCGAACCACCGGGCGCCCGGGATGCGCGGCGAGGACGGTGACGGGCCCATCGTGGCGTCGAGCACCACCAGGCCCGGCTCGCCCAGGTGCTCGGCGAGCCAGGACACGTCCACCAGCGCGGGTGCTCCCGCCCCGGTTCCGGCGGCGGGACCTGGCGTCCGGGTGCTGTCCGGTGTCGTATCGCTCATCGGTGCTCCTCTCGCGGGGCGACGCTGTTCCGGCTGACTTCAGCGTACTGGGAGCTGAGTCGTCATCGAGCAATTCGCCGCGTGGGGCTGGGCCGGTCCATGCCCTGTGGAGCTGCCCTTCACGAGGGCGTACCTCGTCCGCGTGGCCCCAGATGGAATAGATACCCCTCCCCAAGAGTTGAGTGAGGTAGACTCAACTTAGTCTTCGTTCGAGCAAGAAGGACCCATGGACACCGAGAAACTCACCACGATGAGCCGTGACGCGGTCACGACCGCTGTGCGGCTGGCCCTCACCGAGGGCAACCCGACCGCCGAGCCCGTGCACCTGCTGCACGCCATGCTGATGGTGCCGGAGAACTCCGTCGGTCCGCTGCTGAGCGGCGTCGGCGCGGATCCCGCGCGCATCGACGCCGAGGCCCAGCGCGCCATCAAGCGACTCCCCAGCACCAGCGGCTCGTCGGTCTCCCAGCCCCAGCTGTCCGGCGCATTCGCGCGCGTCATGGCCGACGCCGAGAACCGGGCCGACCGGCTGGGCGACCAGTACGTCAGCACCGAGCACCTGCTCATCGCCCTCACCGCCGTGGCGGGCGAGGCGCAGACCATCCTGTCCGGCGCGGGCGTGGGCACCGAGGCCCTCGAACAGGCCTTCAACGAGTCCCGCGGCGACCGGCGCATCACCAACCCCGAGGCCGAGGGCGGCGAGAGCGCGCTCGACAAGTACTCCGTCGACCTCACCAAGGAGGCCGCCGACGGTAAACTCGACCCCGTCATCGGCCGGGACGCCGAGATCCGGCGCGTCGCCCAGGTGCTCAGCCGCCGCACCAAGAACAACCCGGTGCTCATCGGCGAACCCGGCGTCGGCAAGACCGCCGTCGTCGAGGGCCTGGCCCAGCGCATCGTCAAGGGCGACGTGCCCGACTCGCTGCGCGGCCGCCGCCTCGTCTCGCTCGACCTGTCCTCCATGGTGGCCGGCGCGAAGTACCGCGGCGAGTTCGAGGAACGCCTCAAGGCCGTCCTCAAGGAGATCCAGGAGGCCTCCGGCCAGGTCATCACCTTCATCGACGAGCTGCACACCGTCGTGGGGGCGGGCGCCTCCGAGGGCTCGATGGACGCCTCGAACATGCTCAAGCCCATGCTCGCCCGCGGCCAGCTCCGCCTCATCGGCGCCACGACCCTCGACGAGTACCGCGAGCGCATCGAGAAGGACCCCGCCCTGGAACGCCGCTTCCAACAGGTGTTCGTCGGCGAGCCCTCCGTCGAGGACACCGTCGCCATCCTGCGCGGCCTGCGCGAACGCTACGAGGCCCACCACAAGGTGCGCATCACCGACTCGGCACTCGTCGCCGCCGCGCAGCTCTCGCACCGCTACATCACCGGCCGTCAGCTGCCCGACAAGGCCATCGACCTCGTCGACGAGGCCGCCAGCCGGCTGCGCATGGAGATCGACTCGAGCCCCGAGGAGATCGACAACCTGCGCCGCCAGGTCGACCGGCTCACGATGGAGCAGTTCGCCGTCGAGAAGGAGGACGACCCCGCCTCCAAGGCCCGCCTGGCCCACCTGAGCCAGGAGTTGGCCGACGCGAAGGAGGAGCTGCGGGGCCTGGAGGCCCGCTGGGCCGCCGAGAAGGAGGGGCTCAACAGGGTCGGCGAGCTGAAGACCCAGATCGACGCCCTGCGCACCGACGCCGAGCGTTACACCCGCGATGGCGACCTCGCGCGCGCCAGCCAGATCCTCTACGGCGAGATCCCGGCCCTGGAGAAGCAGCTCGACGAGGCCACCGCCGCCGAGGAGGACGGCCAGCGCACCGCGATGGTCTCCGAGGAGGTCACCAGCGAGGACATCGCCGAGGTCATCTCGGCCTGGACGGGCATCCCCGTCGGCAAGATGCTCGAGGGCGAGAGCACCAAACTGCTCGACATGGAGAACCGGCTGGCCGTCCGCCTGGTGGGCCAGGAGACCGCGGTGAGGGCGGTCTCCGACGCCGTCCGGCGCGCCCGGGCCGGCATCTCCGACCCGAACCGGCCGACCGGCTCGTTCCTGTTCCTGGGCCCCACCGGCGTCGGCAAGACCGAGCTGGCCAAGGCACTGGCCGAGTTCCTCTTCGACGACGAGACCGCCATGGTGCGCATCGACATGAGCGAGTACATGGAGAAGCACGCCGTCTCGCGCCTGGTCGGCGCCCCGCCCGGCTACGTCGGCTACGAGGAGGGCGGCCAGCTCACCGAGTCGGTGCGGCGCCGCCCCTACTCGGTGGTGCTGCTCGACGAGATCGAGAAGGCCCACCCGGACGTCTTCAACATCCTGCTGCAGGTGCTCGACGACGGCCGCCTCACCGACGGGCAGGGGCGCACCGTCGACTTCCGCAACACGATCCTCATCCTCACCAGCAACCTCGGCTCGCAGTACATGGCCGATCCGACGCTGAACGAGCAGGAGCGCCGCGACCGGGTGATGGCCGTCGTCCGCGACGCCTTCCGGCCCGAGTTCCTCAACAGGCTGGACGAGGTGGTGCTCTTCGACGCGCTGAGCCGCGAGGACCTCGACCGCATCGTCGAGATCAACCTCGACCGGCTCAACCGGCGGCTGGCAGAGCGCCGGATCGCGGTCGAGACCACCGAGGCGGCCCGGGCCTGGCTGGCCGACACCGGCTACGACCCGGTGTACGGCGCCCGCCCGCTGCGCCGCCTCATGCAGACCACCGTCGAGGACCAGCTGGCCCGCGCCATGCTGTCCGGCGGCGTCACCGACGGCCAGCGCGTCCGCTTCGACCAGGACGGTGGCACGGGTCTGCGCATCGCCGAGACGATCGACGAGGATCAGCGGGACTGAGCGGGCCGGGCCGGTGGGCCCCGGCGACGGGAACCGTCTCGGCTCCCACTGACACGGCGGAGGTGCCGCACCCCAGGGGTGCGGCACCTCGTCATGTGCAGGTCACTCGGTGCCGATGGCCTTGTCGGCCTTCTCGGCGGCCTTGTCGATCTGTTCGTCGAACTTGCCGCCAGTGACCTTCTTCGCCGTGTCCTTCGCCTTGCCGAGGAGCTGGTCGCTGGCCTTCTCGACCTGATCGCTGTGGAGCGCGTCCCCGGCCTTCTTCGCGAGATCATCCAGACCCATGCAGTTCTCCTTTCGTCGGCCAGACGGGCGCCGGGCGGCACCCGCCGCACCCCATCGTGCCAGCCGGTCGTCCCGGCCGCCAGCGCGGCGCTAGCCTGGCCACGTCCCGCCGGGCCGGGGCCGTCGAGTGGGGGAGGGGCGCGATGGGCGAGCAGCCGCACGGCGATTCCGTCCTGCGTGTCGTCCCCGACCGCTACGTGCCGGGTGCCTTCGTCGTCGCTGGCGGCGGGGTGGAGCACTCGTTCGTCGACCCGGCCGATCCCACGCACGTCGAGTTCCCCTACATGGAACGCATCTGCGAACTGATCGACCTGTGGGCGCCGGCCGGTGAGCGCTTCCGCGTCGTCCACGTCGGGGGCGCGGGCATGACGCTGGCCCGCTACGTCGCGCACACCCGCCCGACCTCGCCGCAGATCGTCCTCGAACCGGACGCCGGGCTGACCGCGGAGGTGCGCGAGAAGCTGCCGCTGCCGCCGCGCTCCGGCATCAAGGTGCGTGCCCAGGACGGCCGCACCGGCCTGGCCGCCATGCCCGCGGACTACGCCGAGATGGTCATCGTCGACGCCTTCACCGACCTGTCCGTGCCCGGCGAACTCGTCACCCGGCAGGCCTTCGCCGAGTACGCCAGGGTGCTCACCCCGCGCGGCGTCGTGGTGCTCAACGTCACCGACACCAGGCCGTTCGGCTGGGCCCGCGGCGTCCTGGCCGGGGCCGCCACCCGCTTCAGCGAACAGGCGGTCAGCTCCGAACCGGCGATCCTCAAGGGCCGCCGCATGGGGAACCTCGTCATGTTCGCCTCGAACCGGCGGCTCCCCATGGAGGACCTGCTGCGCAGGGGCGCCTCGGCGGTCTTCCCCTACCGCTGGATCCAGCCCGACGAGATGACCCGCTGGCGCGGGCGGGTCGAGCCCTTCGACGACACGGCGCCCGTACCCAGCCCGATATCGGGAGACACCCGGACGCGCTTCTCGTGACGGCCGGTCGTACCCCGGAGCCGTCATCGCGTGCGCAGCGGCGTGCGATGGGGTACGCGGCGGACGGGTCGGCGCCGGTCAGCCCGGCCGGAGAGATCGAGGTTCGGCCGATGACGTCGGGCCATGATGCTCCACCCGCGGGCTGACGCGCCCCTCCCGGCGGTGGAGGCATGCGGCGGACACAATTCGTCCACGAGGGGGAACTGCTATGAGCAGTAGTGACCCTACGCTTCCCTTCATGCGAATCGCTTTCCAGAACGGCAGGGCGTGGCTACTGCCCCTGACGTCCGCCATAGTGGCCGGCATCATGATCTCCGGCTGCGCCCAGGGCTCCATCGAGCCCGTCGCCATATCCCCCTCCGCAGCCCCCGTACCCAAGGGGCTCGAGGACTTCTACCTGCAGAAGGTGTCCTGGCAGACCTGCGAGGACGACAGGGACTACCAGTGCGCGACCGTCCAGGCGCCCCTCGACTACGACGATCCCGCGGGTAAACGCATCGACTTGGCGCTCAAGAAGCTCCCCGCGAGCTCCGGCAAGCCCATCGGCTCCCTGCTCGTCAACCCCGGCGGCCCCGGCGGTAGCGGCCTGGAATACGTCAGCGAGAAGGAGGCCTTCACCAAGAACCTGCGAAGGTCGTACGACATCATCGGTTTCGACCCCCGCGGCGTCGGCGAGTCAACCCCGCTGACCTGCCTGAGCCCTGAGGAGATCACCGAGGCGACCGAAGCCGTGAAGAAGGGGGAGGACCCCCTGGGCGCGGAGGAATCGGCGGGTTCGGGGGAGGACTCGGCCCAGGGCTCCACCAAGTCGGCCGTCGAGCTGGCCGCGGCGTGCGAGCAGAACTCCGCGCAGGGCCTGCTCGACCACATGGACACCGCGTCGGTGGCCAGGGACATGGACATGCTGCGCGCCCTCGCCGGGGACTCGAAGCTGCACTACTTGGGCGCCTCGTACGGAACCTACCTCGGGGCCAGGTACGCGGAGATCTTCCCCGACAACGTCGGACGCATGGTACTCGACAGCGCCCAGGACCCCTCACTGCAGCAGGCCCAGTTGCGCATCGACCAGGCGGCCGCGCTGGAACGGGCCCTCGACACCTACATCGAGTCCTGCCAGGCCGGCTTCGGCTGCCCGCTGACCGGGGACTTCGAGGAAGGCAAGGCCAAACTCAAGGATCTGATCGACCGTGCCGACGCCGAACCGATCCCCGTGGGCGAGTCCGGGGAGGCCCTCAACGGGCGGGACATGGTCACCGGCATCGGGAACCTGCTCTACGACGACCGGCTCTGGCCGGAACTGAACGAGGCGCTGAGCAAGGCGATGACCGACAACGACGCCACGGCCCTCAACGACCTGATCGACCCGCAGGATCCCGACGAGACCCCGGAGGCGGCCGCCAGGAAGCTGGCCAACCAGGCCGCCGACCGGGCGGTCGACTGCCAGGACTACCCGGTCAAGGGCGACCATGCCGCCTGGGAGGCCGAGGCTGCCAGGATCAAGGAGGTCGCACCGATCATGGGCGAGGGCCTCGCCTACCAGGACGCCTTCTGCCAGGGGTGGGGCCACCACAGCGGGCACGAGCCCGCCGAACTCACGTCGACCGGGGCCGCGCCGATCCTCGTCCTCGGCGTCACCGGCGACCCCGCAACCCCGTACGAGTGGGCCCAGGCCCTGGTCTCCCAGCTCAAATACGGCCGTCTGGTGACCGTGACGGGCAACGGGCACGGCGCCTACCAGCGGCTGGGCGACTGCGTCAACGACACGGTGGACACCTACCTGCTGCGTGGCGAACTGCCCGGCGAGGACCTTGTCTGCGAGGGCAAACTTCAGAAATGACGGCCGGGTGCCCATCGGCCGGCAGCCGCAGGCGAGCGGCCACGATGCGGCGGTCATGCCGTGCAGCCCCGCACGGCTGCCGTGCTCGTCCCGCCATCGTCCGAGGCGGGGCGTGACCTGCGCCCTGGCCTTGCGTCTGGTTCGGTCCGCACCCGGCAGAGGGCGGGCCATAAGCTGGGGGCCATGGTCGGGCACGCGCAGGGGAGACGGTCACGGCTGTTCGGCGTGGTCGTCGGCGTCCTCGTGCTGGCCGTCGTGGCCGGTGCCGCATGCATCGCCTGGGTCGGCTGGGGCTCCACGGCCTGGGCCTCCTCGCACCAGGCGGACGCGCTGGCTACCTACCGCGCCGGCTGCACCGGGCAGGAGTTCGACGCGGCCGCCGACGGCGAGGTCATCGGCTCGCTGTCCATCCCGGCGCTGGACGTCGAGGCCCCCATTCGCAAGGGCACCGGCGGTGTCTCGCTGCGCGGCGGGGTCGGCTGGTACCCCACGAGCGCCGAACCCGGACAGGTCGGCAACTTCGCCGTGGCCGGCTACCGCGTCGGCTACGGCCAACCGTTCGCCGGCCTCCTCGACCTCGACGAGGGCGACGAGATCACGGTGCAGGTCTGCCAGGACACCTACACCTACGTCATCGACGTGGCTCCGCGCGATCTCACGGTGGCCTCCGACGACGGCTGGGTGCTCGACGCGGTGCCGGGGCGTCCCGAGCAGCTGCCGACGGAGGCGGTCATGACGCTGACCGCGAACCAGGATCTGCTGCCCACCGGCGACCGTGCGGTCGGGTTCGCGCACCTGCAGGAGTAGCGAGGGCGAGGCCCGGGTGTTCCGGGTTCAGTCGGCGGGTCTCGTCCAGCGCAGTAGGTAGCGGTAGTACAGGCCCCGCCTGATCCGCGCGCCGGGCAGGAGTTCCCCGGCCGTCCGGCGGATCTCGCGCAGGTCCTCCGGGGGTTCGGCGACCGGCACGCCGATGTCGCGGGTCTCGTGATGCGCCAGTGAGCCGATCCTGGCGGCCGGCAGTGTCAGGGCACTGAACGCCCAGTCCACCGGGCTGCGATTCGCCGCCAGGCCGACCACCAGCAGGTCACCGCCGGGCCTGAGCAGCCGCGCCGCACGGCTCAGCGCCCGCCGGGGCTCCATGTGGTGCAGGCTCGCGACGAAGGTGATGAGGTCGTAGCCCGCCTCGTCCAGAGCGGCCTGCTCGAACCGGTCCGGGACGAGGCGCGCGGTGGGCAGCCCGGCGAGGCGTACCCGGGCCCTCTCTAGGGCCTCCGCATCCGGTTCAACACCGGTGACGGTCGACACCAGGGGCGCCAGCCGCTGCAGCAGCAGCCCCTCGCCGCAGCCGACGTCGAGGACGTCGCGGTGCCCCTGCCGTTCGACGGTGCGCAGGATCCACCGGTGGTACGCGGTGTTGTGGTTCCAGTAGTCATCCATGGTTTTCTTCATGGTCCCCCTGTTCCGGCCGCCGCGGCGACGCGTCAGACGCCCGATGGGCAGAGCTCGGTCTCCGGTCGGCGTCGTCCTCTCCCGTCTCATCGGCCCGTCCCCTTCGACGATCACCAGGCGGCGCATGTCGGTGCGCGCGTGGCGAGCGCCGCCTCCAGTAGCCCACCAGGGCAACAGTCAGCGCGACGGGCCAGATGAGCATGGGGGCGTAGGCGAGGGCCAGGACGGTGACCGCGCCCGAGCTCATGCCATCGGTGGGCGTCAGCCCCACTGACATCCCCATCCACCTGCTGGCGAACCTGGCCGCCGTGCTACCGATGATCGCGTACAGCATCGCGTCGCCCAGTCCGCCGATCGCGACGGGCAGCGAGCGGGGGATCACGCGCCCGCCGATTCCCGGCACCCACCGCGGCACCCGTTCGCCCCACGAATGGCACAGGCCCAGGCACAGTGCCGCGGCGCCGAGCTGAATCGCCTCCAGCCTCAGCACATAGGCCGTCATTGCGCCGCCGTCGCGGTAGAACTGCGCATATCCGAATCCGGTATCCACGCCGGCGAGCATCGCCAGGCGCCATGCCGCTGAGGGCAGCACCGAACAGAAGGCGGTCCAGCAGGCGATTGTCGCCCAGCGCTGCGGTCGGCGGCCCGTGGTCGCTGCCTGCGAAACAGTTTTAGAATCCATGTTCTAAATTGTCCTTGTACACTTCGGACCGTGGCAAGGCCGGTGAAGTTCAGCGCCGATGACATCCTCGATGCCGCCGCCCGAGTCGTTCTCACACGCTCAGGGAGCCCGCCGGTCGCGGAGATCGCCCGCGAGGTCGGGGCGCCCGTCGGCTCGGTCTACTACCGCTTCGCCTCACGGGACGAGCTGCTCGTCAGCCTCTGGCTGCGCTCCGTGCGCGACTTCCAGCAGGGCTTCATGGCGGCCTGCCGCCTGGAGCCGGCAGCCGACGCCGTCGTGGCCGCGGCACGGCACATCCCGGTCTACTGCCGTGAGCATCCGGCCGAGGCGCGAGCCATGACGCTTTATCGGCAGGCCGAGCTGGTCCGTGCCGCCCCCGAGTCCCTGCGAGACGAGGTGGCGACCGTCAACGATCAGGTCAACGCCCTCTCGCTCGAACTGACACGCAGACGCTACGGAGTCGCCGATGAGTGGCGGACCACGCTGCTGACCACGGCCACCAGACAGTGCCCCTACGGGCTGGTGCGTCCTCACCTGGGCGGGCCGATTCCCGACTGGATCGACGACGCCACCGCCGCCTGCGCCCGAGCCATCGCGGCCCTGGGGGACTGACGGAAGAGCATCACGGAGGTGCATCCGAGGGCTCCTCGGTGGGTGAACGACACGGCTGCGGCCGGTGCGATCGGTGAATGCTCCCCGGCCACCGGGGCTGCGAGACGGCTGTTCCGAGGGTCACTTCGCAGCGGGACGCATCTGATGAACAGACCGATTCGTGTCGGAGGGCTCCGTTAGGGTGGCATCCATGAGCACCCCCGCCATCGAACGATGGACGACCGAGCGCATCGACGCGCAGGCCCCCGACGCCCAGACGACCAGGGCGGGTCTCAAACTGGCCGTGCCGGATCGGTGGCCCGGGCTCGGTGTCTCCGAAGCCCTGCTGTGGGGCCTGTGCCAGGGATCGGGCAAGAAGCCCTACCAGGTGTGCGTCGACCTGTCGGGCCCCGCCTACAAGTGCTCCTGCCCGAGCCGCAAGTTCCCCTGCAAGCACGCCGTCGCCCTGCTCCACCTGTGGAGCCAGGGCGAGGTCGAGCCGGCCGAGCCCGCCGACTTCGCCGAGGAATGGCGCAGGCGCCGGGCCGACCGTGCCACGAAAGCGGCCGCCAAGACCTCCAGGAGCGAACGCTCCGCCGAGCAGAGGGCCGACGCCGAGGCGCGGGCCGCCCGCCGCGAGCAGCGCATCACCGACGGGCTCGCCGATCTCGACCGCTGGCTCGGTGACCAGCTGCACGAGGGGCTGGCCAGGGCCGGCACGCACCGCCGCGACGAGCTGCGCGACATGGCCGCCCGGATGGTCGACGCCCAGGCCCCAGGCATGGCCACCCGGCTCACCGCGCTCGCCGACGTCAGCGACGCCACACCCGGCTGGCCCGCCGCCGTCGTCGAAGGGTTCGGCATGATGCGGCTGCTGACCAGAGCCTGGCAGCGCCGCGCCGAACTGCCCGAGGACGTCGCGGCCACCGTCCGCTCCCACCTCGGCGTGCCGGTGCACGTCGAGGACGTCCTCGCGGGCCCCGGCATCGAGGACACTTGGGCCGTCCTTGGCATGCGTGACAGCAAGGAGGGTCGGGTCGTCGCGCGCCGCGTGTGGCTGCTCGGCCGGCGGACCGGCCGCTGGGCGCTCCAGCTGTCCTTCGCGGCGAACCACGTGGCGCTTCCGGCCGACCTGTTCCCCGGCCAGCAGGTGGAAGCCAGCACCCACCCCTACCCGGGCCGCGGCCAGCTGCGCTGCGCCCTCTCCTCGCAGCGCGAGCCCCAGCCGCTGTCCTGGCAGCCCCAGCCGGTCGGCACCGCCGCGGCACGCGTGGCGTGGCGGGACGCGGTGGCCCTCGACCCGTGGACCGAGAACCACCCGGTGCTCGTCGCCGGACGCCTGGCCGTCGACGACTCGGGCAGCTACGCCCTGAGCGACGACGACGGGGCGCTGCCGCTCGTCGGCGGCCTCGTGGGCCTGCGCAGGCTCGCCCTGGCGGCGGGTCGCGACGACCTCGTCGCATTCGGCGAACTCTCCACCGAGGGGCTGCGGCCCCTGAGCGTCCTCGACGGCGGGCGGGTGAGGTCGCTGTGAACGGCTTCGACGAGCTGGTGCGGTGCGCGACGGTGGGGCTGGGAACCCGGCCCCTCACCGCCGACGGCCTCGAACCAGAGGTGCGGTCGGCCCTGGCCGAGGACTCGGCCACGACCACAGACCTGGCACTCGACGCCGCTGCGGCCTACGCGGTCGCGCACCGCGCCCGGATCGGCTCCTCTCCGCGGGCCCGTCCGCTCGGGCTCCCCCCGGCCACCCGCGAGGTGCTGCCGCCACATCTGGAGACGAGAGTCCGCCGCCTGTTCGGCGACCAGGCGCGGCGCAAGCTGTTTCACGAGACCCTGAGCATGGTCGGTGCCCAGGGCTGGACCCTGCCGCCCGACCTGCTGCTGCGCGTGCTGAACTCCCTTCCCACGCCCGACCGCGCCCACGTGATCATGGACGACAGGGCCCGCGCCCTGTTCGACACCGACAGACCGGGCCTGGACATCCCGAAGTCCGGTCGTGCGCTGTGGGACGAGGGCACGCCCTGGCAACGCGTCGACTACCTCGGGCAGGTGCGACGCGATGACCCCACGGCAGCCTGGACCCTGCTCGCCGACGGCACCTGGCTGGGCGAGGAGTCGAAGATACGCAGTTTGATGCTGAAGAAGATGTCGGTCGGGCTCGGTCCCGACGACGAACCCCATCTCGAGGCCCTCCTCGACGACGAGGACGCACACGTCCGGTGGGTCGCAGCCGAGCTCTTGAGCTCGATCAAGGGTTCGAGGACTGTCCGGCAGGCCGAGGAACTGCTCAAAACACACCTGGAAGTCAGCGCGGGCCCGCCCGATCCCCCCGTGATCGACGGCACGCCGATCGAGCCGACCGACGAGCTCATCCGCGACGGCTACGACTGGGAGCACGGCTTCGGCACGCCGATGCCGGTCACGCGGCTGCAGCTGGCGGTGAGTCGGGTGCCGTCCCGCCGCCTGGCGGGGCTCATCGGCCTGTCCACCACCGAACTCGCGTCCGCCCACGTGCTCCTCGAGGGTGCCGACATCAGCGAGGCGTTCCAGGACGCGCTCAAGAGGTCTGCCCACAAGTTCCATGACGCGGAGTTGGCAGAGGCCCTTCTCAGGGCCCGCCCCGAGCCCAGCGAGCTCCTCGACGTCCTCGGCGCGGGCCGGCGTGAGCAGCTCATCCTGGAACTGTTCGACACGCCCACCCTCGCCAGGTTCCGTGGGCGCTTCTGGCCACGGCCACTGTCCCGGGCGATGCTGCACCGGGTCGCCGAGGCAACCGCCTGGTCCTCGACTCAGCGGATGGGGCTCGAGCTGTTCGAGCTGTGCTGGGTCATGGCGCAGGACACCCCGGCGGAGCTGATCCCCGAGGCGCTGTCCCTGCTCGAGGCCGTCCCGGTCGCCCCCAAGCAGAACACTCGGGGCATCGAGCAGGCACTGAGCCATCTGCGCGGACGCCAGGAACTCACCCGGATCATCGACGAGGAGACCACATGAACACCCAGACCACCCTCCTGCGCCCCCACGCCGAGCAGCGCTACGCCGGCGAGCTGGCCGCCCTGGCCGCCGTGGACGACCGGCCGAGACCCGCCAACTGGCGGCTCTCGCCCTGGGCCGTCGTCACCTACCTCATGGGCGGCACGCTGGGCGACGGCACCGTCATCACGCCCAAGTACGTCGGCAACCGGCGGCTCGCCGAGATCGCCGTCGCCACCCTGGTCACCGACCGCGCCCTGCTGCTCCTCGGCGTGCCCGGCACCGCCAAGTCGTGGGTGAGTGAACACCTCGCCGCCGCCATCAGCGGCACGTCCACGCTGCTCGTCCAGGGCACCGCTGGCACTACCGAGGAGGCCGTCCGCTACGGCTGGAACTACGCCCGGCTCATCGCCGAGGGCCCCTCGCAGGCCGCACTCGTGCCCTCGCCCGTCATGGAGGCCATGGGTTCGGGCCGCATCGCCCGCGTCGAGGAACTCACCCGCATGCCCTCCGACGTCCAGGACGCCCTCATCACCGTGCTCAGCGAGAAGACCCTGCCCGTGCCCGAGCTGGGCAGCGAGGTGCAGGCCCGCGGCGGCTTCAACCTCATCGCCACAGCCAACGACCGCGACCGGGGCGTCAACGACCTGTCCTCGGCCCTGCGCCGCCGCTTCAACACGGTGGTGCTCCCGCTGCCGGCCTCCGCCGAGGAGGAGGTGACGATCGTCACCCGCCGCGTCCGGGACCTCGGCTCGGCCCTCCAGCTGCCGCCCGCCGACCAGGCGGTCGACGAGATCCGCCGCGTCGTCACCGTGTTCCGCGAACTGCGCCAGGGCGCCACCGAGGACGGGGCGACGAGCCTCAAGAGCCCCTCGGGCACGCTGTCCACCGCCGAGGCCATCTCGGTGGTGACGAACGGGCTGGCCATGAGCGCCCACTTCGGCGACGGCGTGCTGCGCCCCAGGGACGTGGCCGCCGGCATCCTCGGCGCCGTCGTCTCCGACCCGGTGTCGGACCGGGCCGTCTGGACCGAGTACCTCGAGACCGTGGTGCGCGAGCGCCCCGACTGGGCCGACTTCTACCGCGCCTGCCGCGAGGTGGACGAGTGAGCAGCGCCGAGGCCGCGGCGCCCCCGCCGGTACGGGTCTTCGGGGTGCGCCACCACGGCCCCGGGTCCGCCCGCGCCCTCGCGGCCGCGCTCGACGCCTACGCCCCGGACTGCGTGCTCATCGAGGGGCCCGCCGACGCTGACAAGCTCATCGAGTGGGTCGCCGACCCCGTCATGAGGCCGCCCGTGGCGCTGCTGGCCTGGCAGACCGATCGTCCCGCCAACGCCGCGTTCTGGCCGATGGCCGTGTTCTCGCCGGAGTGGCAGGCGTTGGGCTGGGCCACCCGCAACGGCGCCGAGACCCACTTCATGGACCTGCCCGCCGCCATGACACTCGCCGCCACCGGCCGGCAGGACCCGGACGAACCCGATCCGGACGACGCGCAGGGCCAGGTACCGGCCGACGGGGAGCTTCCCGAGGCCGGGGCCGACCGGCTCACCGACGACCCCGAAGGACCGGCCGGGGAGGCGCCCGAGGAGGACCCACGGGCCGGCCACCGCACCGACCCCATCGCGGAACTGGCGCGGATCGCCGGCTACGACGACCCGGAGGCCTGGTGGGAGGACGCGGTGGAACTGCGCAGCACGGGGGATCCCTTCGACGACCTCACCGAGGCCATCGGTCTGCTGCGCGAGGCCACGCCCGAGACCGATCCGCGCACCCTGCGCCGCGAGGCCCACATGCGCAAGGTGCTCAGGGCCGCCAGGCGGCGCGGCCACGAACGGGTCGCCGTGGTCTGCGGGGCCTGGCACGCACCGGCCCTGGCCGGCCCGGCGCCCACGCTCAAGGCCGACAACGCCCTGCTCAAGGGCCTCCCCAAGGTGAAGACCGCCCTCACCTGGGTGCCCTGGACCCACGGCCGGCTCGCCACCGTCAGCGGCTACGGGGCCGGCATCGACTCCCCGGGCTGGTACCACCACCTGTTCACCGCGCCCGACGAACCCGTCGCGCGGTGGTTCACCCTCGTGGCCAGGTCGATGCGCGAACACGACCTGCCCGTCTCCTCCGCCCACGTCATCGAGGCCTCCCGCCTCGCCGACGCCCTCGCCGCGCTGCGCGGGCGCCCCCAGCCGGGGCTCGCCGAGGTGAGTGAGGCCACCTGGTCGGTGCTGTGCGCGGGCAGCAGCGTCCAGGCGGATCTGGTGACCCGCGAGGTGGTCGTCGGCCAGGCGCTCGGCGAGGTGCCGCCGGGCGTGCCCATGGTGCCCCTCGACGCGGACCTGCGGGCCACCGCCCGCAGCCTGCGCCTGACCATGAGTGCCACGAAGCGGACCATCACCCTCGACCTGCGCAAGCCGAACGACCTGGCGAAGTCCCGGCTGCTGCGCCGCCTCGCCATCCTCGGCATCGACTGGGGCAAGCAGGGCAGCGCCCGCGGCACCGGCACCTTCAAGGAGGCCTGGGAGCTGCTGTGGGACCCCGAGTTCTCCGTGGCCGTCATCGAGGCCGCGGCCTTCGGCAACACCGTGGCATCGGCCGCGGGCAACGCGCTGCTCACCCGGACCTCGACGCTGCCCGAGGTGACCGCCGCCGTCGAGCAGGCCCTGCTCGCCGACCTCGGCGAGGTGCTGCCCGAGCTGCTGGCCACCCTCGACGAGCGGGCCGCCGGAGAACCGGACGTCCTGCACCTGCTGCAGTCGATCCCAGCCCTGGCCAGGAGCATGCGCTACGGCGACGTGCGCGGCACCGACACCCGGGCGCTGGGCGCCGTGGCGCAGACCGTGCTGACACGCGCCTGCGCCGGCCTGCCGGCCGCGGCCTCCGGCACGAGCGAGGACGCCGCCGAGACGCTGCGCCGGGCCATCGACGACGTCCAGGGCGTCGTCGCCCTGCTCGACGAGCGGTCCGGCCGGCTGTGGCACGACACGCTGCGCTCCCTGCTCGCCTCGAGGACCCTGCCCGGCCTGCTGTCCGGGCGCATCGTGCGTCTCCTGCTCGACGCCGGCCGTCTCACCGCCGACGAGGCGGCCCGTCGCCTGGGCAGGGCACTGTCGCCCGGTGCCGAACCGGAGCGCCAGGCCCACTGGATCGAGGGCTTCCTCGCCGGCAGCGCCCTGCTCCTGCTCGAGGACCGCCAGCTCCTCACCGTCATCGACGAATGGGCCACCGACATCCCCGATGAGGCCTTCCGCCGCGTCCTGCCGGCGCTGCGGCGGGCCTTCGGCACATGGTCCACCGCCGAACGCCGGATGCTGGCCGGCCGGGTGGCGCACCTGGGCGATCCGCAGACGCACGCCGCCGAGGCGGCGGAGGACCTGCTGCACGCGGGCCCGGTCCTGGAAACGGTCGGCGCGATCCTGGGAGGCGGACGATGAGCACGGCACCGGCGGCGGGAGACCAGCAGACCGGCTCCGGGCCGATCAGCGCCGAACAGCGCTGGCGGCTCATGCTCGGCACGGACAGCACCGGCGGGGCCAGGAGCAACGAGGTGCTGACCGTGGAACAGCGCGCCATGGACCGCGCGCTGGCACGGCTCTACGACGTCGGTGACGAGGATGGGCAGGCCGGCCGGAGAAGGGCCGGGCGCGGCGGGCTCGAGTCCGCCATGCCGTCCGTGGCGGCCTGGCTGGGTGACATCCGGCGCTACTTCCCCAACCGGGTGGTGCAGGTCATGCAGAACGACGCCATCGAGCGATTCGGTCTGGCGGCGATGCTGGCCCAGCCCGAGATCCTCGAAACCCTCGAACCCGACGTGCACCTGGTGGCCACCCTCGCCCGGTTGTCGTCAGTGATCCCCGAGGAGTCGAAGCAGACGGCCCGCCAGGTGGTGAACACGGTGGCCGAGCAGGTGGCCGAACGCATCGCCAACCGCATGCGCCAGTCGGTGCACGGCGCGCTCGACCGGGCCAACCGCACCGCGCGGCCGCGCCCGAGCGACATCGACTGGGGCCGTACCATCGCCGCCAACCTCAAGAACTACCTGCCCGAGCAGCGCACCATCGTGCCCGAACGGCTCGTCGGCTATGGGCGCAGGCACCGCGGCGTCCAACGCGAGTTCGTCATCTGCCTCGACCAGTCCGGGTCGATGGCCTCCTCGGTGGTCTACGCCTCGATCATGGCGGGCGTCATGGCCTCGATCAGCGCGCTGCGCACGCACCTGGTGGCCTACAGCACCGACATCGCCGACCTCACCTCGATGCTCAGCGATCCCGTCGACGTGATCTTCGGCGCCCAGCTCGGCGGCGGCACCGACACCGCCCCGGCCCTCGAGTACTGCCGGCGCTCCATCACCAGGCCTTCCGACGCCGTCGTCATCCTCATCAGCGACCTGTACGACGCCCGCCCCGAGCGCATGATCGACCAGGCGCGGCAGATCCGGGCCGACGGCGCCACGATGATCGCGCTGCTGGCACTGAGCGACGACGGCGTCCCCTCATACAACAGGTCGGCCGCCGCCGAACTGGCGGCGCTCGGGGTGCCCGCCTTCGGCTGCACACCCGACGCCTTCCCCGAGCTCATCGCGGCAGCCATCGAGGGTGCGGATCTGGGGCACTGGGCCGAGCAGCGGTCGGACGAGGAGTCCGGTCGGTGAGCCGCTCACGCTCGGCCCTCGCCCCCGCTCGGCGAGGGCAATGACTCGCGTGCCGCGTCACCGGACAGGGGCCCATGGTCGTAGTCTTGTCCGGCGGGTTCAGGACAGGAGTGGCGCATGTGTGCTGAGAGCGGCCGTGGGAGGCAACCGACGCCGGACGAGGCCGGTCACGCGGGTGAGGGCGGGCCGGAGGAACCCGAGTCGTGGGCGGCCAGAGCCCAGCCCGCCCGAGCCGCCGCGTCCGGCACCGGCGAGGTCGCCGCGACCGAGAAGCGCGGGCTCCACGCATGGGGCCTGGGCGTGGCCCGTTCGGCGGCCCGCGGCCTCGACGAGCCCGCCGCCCGTCAGATCTACTCCCCGCGCAGGGGCATGCCCGCCCCACGACGGGTCAGGACGGGAACGGTGCCGGACTGGTGGTGGGCGAGCCATCCCCGGCGCGCCCAGTGCGAGACGCGGGGCTACTACCGTCCCAGACGCTTGAGCCCCGACGCGCCCGCCGACCTGTCGCTGCTGGGCCCCTCGTCCCTGCGGCTGTGGTTCATTCCCATTCCCGGGCTGCCCCGCAGGTGGTCCAGGGGGTGAAGAGGCTCGGCGGCGCCCGGCAGGGCGCCGCAGCTGTGACGAGTACGGCCCGGCCGGGCGCCGCCCCAATCGCGGGGCGACCACCACGCGGCTGGGACTCATGGATCGTCTGCCCGCCGTGGCGGTTCGGCCCGGTCCGAGAGCGGACGCCTGTGCTCCCGGCTCAGCTGAGCGATGCCGGGGCAGACCGCCCATCTCGCCGCCACGCGCGATCGGCTCGTCGCCGGGTCTGACCCACGTTCAGACCATGGTGGGATGTGTTCGCTCCCGGCTGATGGCTAGAGTCATGCGAGGCACCCCCGAGTAGTCATTGCCGACCATTGAGGGGAAACAGAGATGAGCAGAGTTCGTGTCGCCATCGTTGGCGTGGGCAACTGTGCGGCGTCACTGGTGCAGGGTGTCACCCACTACGCCGACGCCGAACCGACCGACACCGTGGGCGGGCTCATGCACGTCCAGTTCGGCGACTACCACGTCTCGGACATCGAGTTCGTGGCCGCCTTCGACGTCGACGCCGCCAAGGTGGGGCTCGACCTGGCCGACGCCATCGGCGCGTCGGAGAACAACACCATTACGATCGCCGACGTCGCCCAGACCGGCGTCACGGTGCAGCGCGGCGTCACCCTGGACGGCTTCGGGAAGTACTACCGCGAGACCGTCACCGAGTCCGCCGAGCCGCCGGTCGACGTGGTCCAGGCGCTCAAGGACGCCAGGGCGGACGTCGTCGTCTCGTACCTGCCGGTGGGCTCGGAGGAGGCCGACAAGTTCTACGCCCAGTGCGCGATCGACGCCGGCTGCGCCTTCGTCAACTGCCTGCCCGTGTTCATCGCCTCCGACCCGGCCTGGGCGCAGAGGTTCACCGACGCGGGGCTGCCCATCATCGGCGACGACATCAAGTCGCAGATCGGCGCCACCATCACCCACCGGGTGCTGGCAAGGCTGTTCGAGGAGCGCGGCATCACGCTCGACCGCACCTACCAGCTGAACGTCGGCGGCAACATGGACTTCAAGAACATGCTGGAGCGCGAGCGGCTGGTGTCGAAGAAGATCTCCAAGACGCAGGCCGTCACCTCGAACGTCGCCACGACGTTCGACGAGAAGGACATCCACATCGGCCCCTCCGACTACGTCGGCTGGCTCGACGACCGCAAGTTCGCCTTCGTCCGCCTGGAGGGACGCAACTTCGGCGGCGCCCCGGTCAGCCTGGAGTACAAGCTGGAGGTCTGGGACTCCCCGAACTCGGCGGGCGTCGTCATCGACGCCGTCCGCGCCGCGAAGATCGGCCTGGACCGCGGCATCGGCGGCCCGCTGCTGTCCCCGTCGTCCTTCTTCATGAAGTCCCCGCCGCAGCAGCGCCCCGACGAGGAGGCGATGGACTCCACAGAGGACTTCATCGCGGGCCGCGTCGAGCGCTGAGCGGCCGGACCCGCTGCCCACACATGCAGGTCGGCCCGCGGCGGCCATGAGTGCTGCCGCGGGCCGGTCCTCGTCGTGCCCGCGGTTCGTTCGGCCGGACCAGCCGGCCGGCTCCGGTCATCGCCCTGACAGGTCGAGTTCCGCCAGAAGCGTGCTCGGGCCTGCCCGTCCGGCGGGGGAGAGCGCTGCGCGCAGATCGGCGTTCGTTTCCTGGGCGGCCACGACGCCGCACGCCGGCAATCGCCGTCCTTCTGGGGCGATCGCCATCGCATGCGCCCCGCGGCCGTTGTGGCTGCGCGTCCCGTGCAAGGCCCCGAGTGGAGCAGGGCCCGGCGTCGAGCCGAGTAGCCTGTCCCTACGGGGCTATGACTGGCGGTGATGCAGATGTCGGGTGGCAGGGCACGTGCCGGCGGAGCGCGCGGCGGGCGGGACACCTACCACGCCGGGCTCACCACGGAAGCGGTGGTCGACGCCGCCGTCGAGCTCTCACGGGAGACGGGGCTGACGGTCTGGTCGTTGCGCGATCTCGCTCAGAAGCTGGGGGTCGCCCCGTCGGTCATCTACCACCACGTTGGCGGCCGCGAGGCGCTCAACCACCTTGTCGCAGGGCGGGTCATGGCCCTGGTGGGGCTGCCGACGCAGGTCATGCCCTGGAGGCAGTGGTTTCGTGAGGCGCTCTTCCCGATCCGCCCCGTCCTGAGGACCTACCCGGGAACGGCCCGGTGGGTGCTGCTGCACGGGCCGGTCCTGGCCGACCTCGCCCCGGTCATCGACTCGGGGATCGCCTCGTTGCGGCGGGACGGTTTCGGTCAGGAGGCTGCGATCGCCTACGCCGCGCTGGTCAACACGGCGATGATGATGATCGCCGGGGCCGACGACCGCATCCTGTACGAGGGGGACGCTCCCCGCGATCAGGCGAGCCTCATCCGCGGCATCGAGGGCGTCTCGGCGCACAGCGAGGGCATCTCACAGGTGACGCGCGACCTGCTGGTCCAGTTCACCGGCACCCCCGAGGAGATCGCCGCCGCCCAGGACCACTACTACCGTTTCGTCCTCGAACGACTCATGGATGGTCTCGAACTCAGGCTGAGAAGCGGCGAAACCGGCTGAACGGTCGTCCGATCCGCCAGGACCGAAGAGACCCGTGTGGTCCGAGGCATTGCAATGAGAACAGTGTTCACTTAGGGTGCACTAGGTGTTGTTTCGCGGTTCGTGGGTCGAAGCGCGCCACAACACCGGCCGCCTGGTGCGGCCTTTGCCTGACCGATGAGTCGGAGAGGGGATCGGGGTCATGACCGCCTCGCACGAGACACAGCAGGGAACGAGTTCTCCGCAGATCAGGATCGTCCTGTCGGCGGTCTTCCTGGCCTATCTGGGCCAGACGACGCTCAACCCCGTCATCGCGCCGCTGTCCCGCGAGGTCGGCCTGGCCGAGTGGCAGGTCGGCTTCACGATCAGCGTCGCGGCGGTCATGGTCGTGCTCACGAGCCAGCTCTGGGGGCGCCGCTCCCAGTCGTGGGGACGCAAGCCGGTTCTCGCCGCCGCGCTGGGCACCTGCACCGCGGCCATGGTGCTCTTCGCCGTCATCGCCGCCCTCGGGGTGCGCGGCGCCCTGAGCGGTACGCCCCTGTTCTGCCTGTTCGTCCTGGCGCGCGGCCTGATCTTCGGCACGGCGCTCGCCGCGATCCTGCCGACCGCGCAGGCCTACGTCGCCGATATCACCACGAACGAGGAGGAGCGGGTGCGCGGCATGGCGGGCGTCGGCGCCTCCCAGGGGATGGCCTCGATCGCCGGGGCCCTCGTCGGGGGACTCCTGTCGGGCATCTCGCTCATGGTCTCGGTCGACATGGTGCCCGTGTTCCTTCTCGTGGGGCTGCTCGTCGTCGTGGTCGGCATGCGCCGCGAGACCAGCGCCGAGCTGGTCGCCGAGCCGGCGCGGATCCGCCCCTTCGACCCGCGGGTCTGGCCCTACCTCGTCGCCGGCTTCGGCATGTTCACCGCGATGGGCCTCATCCAGGTCGTCACCGGCTTCCTCGTGCAGGACCGCCTCCACCTCGATGCGAATACGACGGGGCTCGTCTCGGGCGGCGCGCTCCTGGCCGCGGGTGTCGGCATGGTGCTCGCCCAGAGCGTCATCGTGCCGCACTCGAAGTGGTCGCCTCCCGTCCTGCTGCGGGTGGGCACCTGCACGGGCGCGGTGGGTTTCGCCCTGCTCGTGGTCGACGGCGGGGCGGTGCTCCTCATCGTCGCCGTGACGCTGATCGGAGCGGGCATCGGCATCGGCATGCCGGGCTACACGGCGGGCCCCACCCTGCACATGAGCCGGGAGGAGCAGGGCGGCCTCGCCGGCCTGATCGGCGCGACCAACGGGCTGACCTACGTCGTCTCGCCGACGGCGGGCACCGCCATGTACGGGCTCTCGCCGACGCTGCCGATCGTCGTCGGGGGCGTGATCCTCGCCCTCGTGTTCGTCTTCGTCCTCGTGCACCGCAGCTTCCGCCGCGCCTCCGCGGCTGGCCCTGCGGTCTTCGTGGAATGACACACGGAAACCGCAGGGCGAATGCGTGGGGCACCGGAGGGGAGTTGCGTGCTGAGGCGGCCGTGGCCTGGTCCTGCGGTTCTTGTGGAATGACGCACGGAAACCGCAGGGCTATGACCATTCGGGTGGATCCGTCCCGGTCTGGTGTCCGCGATGGGCTGCCTCTGCCTGCGGTTCTCGTGAAATGACACACGAGAACCGCAGGGCGAGTCGGCGTTGCTCACCGCGGGGCGCCGTGCCGGGTGATTCGCCGCAGGGCCGTCCCGGCCACTGCGCCACATACCAGTATCGATCCCGCGGCCCAAGCGGGCGCTGAGGCGTTCCCGGCGGCGAACTCCCGGTACGCCCGCGCGGGCCACCAGCTCGGGACCACGGCGAGCAGCCACCCGCCGATGCCCGCGCCGGGCAATACGGCGGGCAGGATGAGGACGACGAGGGACAGCTTGACGGCGGCGAACCCCTGGACGGTGTCCGTCGTCCAGCAGGCGAGCCCCAGCGCGGTCGCCCCGGCCAGGGGAGCGGCGGCCAGGGCGACACCGCAGACCCGGGCGATGCCCAGGTCGTTGAGACCCCCGATCCTCAGGCACATCGCGCACGCCCCAACCGCAACGAGCGACGCACCCGCCGCCCGCCACGCCAGGTAGCCGCGCAGCGACACCGGCGTCACCGCCAGCGCGTCCCACACCCGATCCTCCTTCTCGCCCAGCAGCATGAAACCGACGACCGTCCCGATGAGCACCGGGACGACGATCCCGAAGGCGGTCACGTCGATGCGGGCGGACCACTCCTGCGCGAGTTCCGCGCGAAGACCGAGCGCCGCGAGGACCGGTGAGGCGCCGAGTCGGACCGCCAGGGCCATGATGACGGGAACCGCGGGCATCCATGCGAGCAGCTCGTCCCGGGCAAGGCGGGCCAGATCGGCCGGCAGCAGGCCCAGTACGGTACGGGGCCTCATCCGCGTGCCCCCGCCGGCGTGACGGCCCGGCGGAGCCGGTGCCTGGCGAGTCCGCCCAGTCCTGCGCACCACGCGGCGCCGAGGGGCAGGCAGGGCGCGGCGGCCGAGGACGGGGCGGCCCCGAATGCCACGTCGATCAGGACGACGGCCGGCTGGAGCGGGTGCAGCCACAGCCACCACCCGCCCGGCCCGCCGATGAGCGGCAACAGAGGCAGGCTGAGCACGAGCGTCCACGCCCCGGAGGGCAGCAGGAAGGCGCCGATCGACTCGTAGCCGGCAACCGCGACGACACCGTAGAGGGTGTAGACGCAGGAGACGAGGCCGACCCCGACGGCCAGGGCGGGCCAGAGCGCCAGTGGACCGTGGAGGACGAGCACCAGCACGGTCACCTCGGCCAGGGAGAGCAGAGCCAGGGAGACCACCAGAGCCGTCAGGTACTCCCAGGCTCTCAGCGGGCTGACCGCCCGGGCGGCGAGGGTCCCCTCGTTGCGCTCCTGCAGGACCTGGACCGCGGCGAAGTAGAAGGACGTGATGGTCAGCTCCCCCAGGACGATCACCGGCCACCACCGGACCAGGTCCGCGGCGAGAGGAGACAGGAGGGCGGCCACGGTCAACCCGGTGAGCAGGGCGACGAGCCAGAAGCCCTCCTGGGCATGCCTGCGAAGATCGAGGACGAGAGTGGCCGCGCTGCGCCTCATGGCGGCTGCTGGCCCGTGCCGGTCTGCGCCCATGACTGTCACAGCTCTCGTCCCGTGACGGCCGCGAAGACCTCGGCCAGGTCGGCTTCGCGGGAGTGAATCGTGTGGATGCGCCGGGTGCGCAGCGTCTCGCGGAAGCCCTCGTCCGCGGCAAGACCGTCCAGCGGGAACAGGGCCTCGCCGTCGTCCCAGGTGACACGGACCTGTCGTGAACCGTGACGGCGGCACAGTGCGTCCGGCTCGCCGATCTCGACGAGCCTGCCCTCGACGATGAAGCCGACCCGGTCGCAGGCGCGCCTGGCCAGGTCCATGTCATGGGTGGTGACGACGACGGTGCAGCCCCGTGCGCGCTCGGCGGCGATGAGCCGTGCCATGCGGTGGGCCCGCACCGGATCCAGACCCGAGGTGGGTTCGTCGAGGAAGACGAGTTCGGGGTCGTGCAGGAGCGCACGGGCCACGTTGAGACGCACCCCCATGCCCTTGCTCAGGTGCGCCGCCCGGGTGCCGGCGTCCTCGGCGAGACCGACCGCGTCGAGCAGTTCCTGCGGATCGCGGGTCGGCCCGGAGTACAGGTGGGCGGTGTAGGCCAGGTTCTCGCGCAGGGTGAGTCGCCCGAATGCCACGGGTGTCTCGAAGGCCACGCCGATCCGTTCGTAGACCCCGCGTCCCCATCCCGAGATCTCCCGTCCGAGGATGCGGGCCGAGCCCCGGTACCCGGTGAGCAGGCCGGTCAGCACGCGCTGCAGCGTCGACTTCCCGGCGCCGCTCGGCCCGAGAAGGCCGATGATCTCGCCCGCGGCCACAGCCAGATCGACGTCTTCGAGCGCGGGCTGCGGGGCGCCGCGGTAGGTGAAGCCCAAGCCATGGGCGCGGATCGCCTCAGTCACTGTTCTGGGCCCCCAACGGTGTGCCCTGGGCGGTCCCGGCGTCTCGCCGTCCGGGCGTCCCGTTCCCGGCGAGCGCAGCCACGAGCATGGCGACGAGATCCCGGGCGACCGCCGCGATCTCCGGTTGGTCGAAGGCACTTCCGGTGGTGGCGGCGTGGTCAGGTGCGATGCCGAAGCGGGCCATGACGTAGTGGGGCACGCCGAGGAGGACCCTCTCGATCATCCAGGCGGCCGTACCGGGATCGACGTCGTCGCGCAGCTCACCGGTGGCCTGCCCCGCGGCGATGGCGGTGGTGGTCCACTGGCGGATGTCCTCGGAGAGCGCCTCGTCCGAGTCGAGGATTGCGGGGGCGTCGTCGGAGAGGGAGCGCGCCAGGACGGCCCACCCCCGGGGGTCGCGCCGGTGGAAGTCGTGGCTGCCCAGGACGATCGCGGTGAGAACCTCCTCGAAGGTTGCCTCCGGCGGGGGTGTGCCCGCCAGGTCGATCCGCGCGCTCATGAGCCCGCGCACCAGATGGGTGTACGCGTCCAGCTTGTCGACGAAGTACTGGTAGAAGCTCCCCTTCGAGACGCCGGCGGCGGCCGTGATGCGATCGACCGAGGCCTGGGTGTAGGTCCTCGCGGCGAACTCATCCTTGAGGGCCTCCTCGATGCGGGATCGCTTCTCCTCGGGGAGGTTGAAGAAGGTGGGGTGAGGCATGTGCGACTCCTATGACTCCCCAGTCATATGACTGATGAGTCACACTCTAGGAAACGGTCGCCGCAACGTCAACGAGGCCGATGAGAGAGCCAGTGATGAGTGAGCCAGTGAGGACCTTTGCAGCACCTGTCCCTGCGGTCCTTGTGGAATGGCGCACGGAAACCGCAGGGCGATGACCATTCGGGTGGATCCGTCTCGATCCGGTGTCCGTGATGAGCTGCCTCGCCCTGCGGTTCTCGTGAAATGACACACGGAAACCGCAGGGCGATGACCACATTCGGTCGATCCGTCCCGATCTGGTGTCCCGGTGGGCTGCCTCCGCCTGCGGTTCTCGTGGAATGACACACGAGAACCGCAGGCGAGCCGAATGCTGCTGATCGGACGAGCTCCTCCGGCGGGGGAATTGACCGGGGAATACATCATGGACGGCGGTGATTCTCACCATCATCCGTTGTGAAGGAGATCTTTCAATGAATCCGATATCCACTGGGCCCAGTGTCGGGGACGTCCTGGCCAACGCCGAGGGCTATACGGCCGACTTCGCGCCCGTCGAGCTGGGCGCCCGGCTCGCCGTCGTCGCCTGCATGGACAACCGTCTCGACGTGACCCGCCTGCTCGGCCTGGCCAACGGCGACGCCTTCGTCATCCGCAATGCCGGCGGCATCCTCACCGACGACGTGCGCCGCTCCCTGGCCATCGCCCAGCACGCCCTCGGGGTGAGCGAGATCATGCTCATTCACCACACCGACTGCGGCATGTCGCACCTGGACGACCAGGCCTTCGCCGACCGGCTCGCGGCCGAGACCGGGCAGCGCCCCACCTGGCGCCCCGGCGGCTTCACCGATCCGGCTCAGGACCTGCGCGAGGAAATGGCGGCCCTGGCCGCCGACCCGCACATCCCGGCCGGTGCCGAGGCCAGGGGCTTCCTCTACGACGTCGAGGACGGCACCCTCACCGAGGTCACCCGCTGAGGAACGCGCGTCACGTCCTCTCCTGCGGTCGCCCTGCGGTTCTCGTGAAAAGACACACGAGAACCGCAGGGTTTGTCGCGCGGGGCGCGGCTTCACCGGGCCAGGTCGCGGCGCCGGTAGGCGAGCAGGCCGATGAGTGCGCCGGCGATCCCGATCGTCGCCTGCACGGCCAGCGGGCCCCAGTCCGGGTCACCGACGACGTCGAGGTGGTGGCCGAGCACGCTGAGGTCCTGCGCCCAGTCGGGCAGCTCGACGAGCCCGCCGAAGAACTGCGCGAAGACGCTCCATCCCACGACCGCCCAGACGAGCGCGGACAGGCGCGGTGCCAGGCCGACCAGCGCCAGCGCGATGCCGATCGTCGCCAGGACGCCGGGCAGCTGGCTCACCGTGAACACGAAGGCGCGCCCCACGGCGTGGTCGTCGGTGAACTGGGTGCCCGTCATGGCCGCCAACACCGCGCCCGAGAGCGCCAGCAGGACGACCGACTCCACGACGGCCACGCCCGCCTGCGCCACGAACATCCGGGCACGTGAACCCCCGACGGAGGCCTCGAACTCCACGAGACCGGCCCGCTCGTCGGCGGCCAGGGCGTTCACCCGCTGCGCGCCCGCCACCGCGACGAGCAGTACGGTCATGATGGTGAGCAGCTCCATGAACTGCTCGACCGGGCTGCCGCTCGCCATCTTCTCGACGTAGGAGCTGGTCGCCGAGTCCGGTGCGAACAGCTCGGTGATGCTGGACGCCATCGCGCCGAACAGGGCAGACGCCGCCGCCACGGTCACCGACCACGCCGCCATGGCGCGCAGCGCCAGGCGCGCCTGCAGATCGGGGTATCCGCTCAGCCGCCAGCGTCGACGCGACGAGCTGCGGTCGGGCAGATAGCCGCCCAGGTACTCCCGGCGCGCGAACAGCCGCGCCGCCACGACGGTCAGCAGGACGCAGGCACCGGCGCACACGGCCAGCGGCCAGACACGGTCGTCGCTGTAGGGGCGGACGAGGTCGCGCCACGCCAGGGGCGTGAACCAGCGCAGCCGGCCGGTCTCGGACTCGTCGGCCAGTACCCGCAGCGCGAAGGAGCAGCCCAGCGCGGCCAGGGCGAGCCCCCGGGCCGGACCCGTCTGCCGGCACAGCTGGCAGGCCAGGGCCGCCAGTGCGGCGAAGGCCCAGCCCGTCACCGCGATGGCGCCGGCCAGCGCCCAGGCCCCGGGGACGGTCAGCTCCGTCACGGAGCCGGTCAGAACGGTGAGGACGAGACCCGCCCCGCCCGCGAACAGGGCGACCGCGCCCCAGACCACGAGGACGGGTGCAATGAAGGGCACCAAATGGCCGACGCCGCTGCCGCGCTGCACCTCGACCAGGCCGTCGTCCTCATCGGCGCGCATCGACCGGCAGGTGAGCAGGATCGCCATGAGGGCCGCGCAGATCAGCAGATAGGTGCCCGTCTCCCACTGGACGAGCTGCCCGATCCGTCCGGGCAGCGGCAGGACGCCGTAGAGCAGCCGGGTGCCCGCCGTGTCGCGCATGCTCTGCACGAGCAGTTCCCGCTCCTGCAGCGAGGGGTAGACGTCCTCGTAGGCCGGGGGTGTCGCGGCGACCAGCAGCCACAGGGGCAGGGTCCAGGCGAGTACCTGCACCCGCAGGCGTCGCAGCAGCAGGCGCACCGACGGTCCCAGCCCCCGTAGCGGGCCGGTCCGGCCCGGCCGCGTCACCGGCCGGCGCGGTGCGGCGTCGTGGACGGTCGGGGTCGGATTCACCGTGGTGCTCATCGGGCGTCCTCGTAGTGACGCAGGAAGAGGTCCTCAAGACTGGCCGGCCCGCACCTCACGTCCGTGACCCGGCAGGCGGCGACGACCTCCATCGCCCGGGGCACCAGCGCGGACTCCACCTGGACCGACAGCTGGTCGTCCGCCCGATCGGCCGGGATGCCCCGGTCCTCCAGCTCGGCGGCCGCGCGGTTCAGGGTCTGGTCGTCGGCGCGGATCTCGATCTGGGTGCGGGCCAGCCTGCGCAGCGTCTCCAGGTCGCCGTGCTCGACGACGCGCCCCTGCTTGATGATCGTCACCGCCGAGCACAGGTGCTGCACCTCGGCGAGGATGTGGCTCGACAGCAGCACGGTGCGCCCCTGCGCCGAGGCACGGGCGATCTCCTCGGTGAAGACCCGTTCCATGAGCGGGTCCAGGCCGCTGGTCGGCTCGTCGAGGACGAGCAGCCGGGTCGGTGCGGCGAGCGCCGCGACGAGCGCGACCTTCTGCCGGTTGCCCTTGGAGTAGGTGCGCACCTTCTTGGTCGGGTCGAGTTCGAAGCGTTCGACCAGCTCCTCCTCGCGGGCGCGGTCGCGGCGCCCGCGCAGCCCCGCCAGGGTGTCGAGCGCCTGCCCGCCGGTCAGGTTCGGCCACAGCGCCACGTCGCCGGGCACGTAGGAGATCTCCCGGTTGATGGCCGAGGCCTCGTGCGCCGGGTCGCGCCCGAGCACGCGCACGGTCCCGCCGTCGGGGCGGTACAGGCCCAGCAGCACACGGATCGTCGTCGACTTCCCGGCCCCGTTCGGGCCGAGGAAGCCGTGCACCTGCCCGGCCGCGACCTCGAGGTCGAGGCCGTCCAGGGCCGTGAAACGCCCGAAACGCTTGACCAGGGAGCGCACGCGCACGGGGGCGTCGTCGTTCATCGTCGGTGTCGTCACAGTCGTGGGTGCTCCCTTCCCGCCGAGCGGCGGATCGTTGCGGCGAATTCCGGGTCGGACAGCATCAGGGCGAGCAGCCTGGTGGTGAAGACCTGCTGCGCCTTCTGCGAGTAGCTGATACCCGCCAGCACCTCGGCGAGATCCCACAGGGCGCGCCCGAGGGGGCCGCCGGGCAGGTCGTCCAGGACGGCCAGGGTCTGCTCCTTGTGCCGCAGCGCGAGCTCCCAGGTGTCCTGGGCCAGCCGTAGCGCGCTCGCCTCGCCCGTCTCGTCGAGGCGGGCGAACGCGATGATCTGGCGGGCGCACTCGTCGCGTTCCGCCCCGTCGAGTCCCTCCACGAGGAGGCCGGCGCTGGCGGGGATCGCGCCGCGCGAGGCGAGGATCATCATGATCTGTCGTTCGGCGCGCACGGTCCGCAGGGCCTTGTCGGAGACCCCCTGCCCGACCGCGCGGATTCGGTCCTCGATGTCGTCGTAGAAGCGGGCGAGCACGCTGGGCAGCGGCGAGAGCGTCCCGCCGTCGGCGACCTGGGCGATGAGCCCGTCGATGCGGTCGGCCTGCTCGCGCAGCGCCCGCTGCTGCGCGTCGATGCTCCGGCGGGCCGCGCGCAGATCGCGCAGCACCGAGTCGCGGTCGGCCCCCGACTCGTCGGCGGCGAGCATGTCGGCCACCCGCGGCAGCGGAAGCCCGCCGCCGGCCAGCCAACGGATGCGCAGCAGCCTGGCCAGGTGCTCGACGCCGTACTCGCGCCGGCCCCGCACGGTGGGCGGCACGTCGAGCAGACCCAGCTGGTGGTAGTGGCGCACGGCTCGTGGGGTCGTGCCCGCCAGGTCGGCCATCTCCTTGATGCGCATGCATCCACCCCAGCAGGTGACGCAACGTCACTGTCAACCCCCGGTGCCGCATGTCCCTCGTCGGCTCGCTGGCCCGGGAACGTCTCGGGGAATTCCCGGAGTCCCGGCGCACGGTCGGCCCGGCCCGGGAAACGTGCCCTGCCGTCGGGCCCGGATAGGCTCTGTGTCATGACTGACCGTGAAGAGCTCCTGCACCACATCGTCGACGAGGCCGTCGTGCGCGGACATGTCGTGCTGTCCAGCGGCAAGGAGGCCGACTACTACATCGACATGCGTCGGGTCACCCTGTCGGGCGTGGCGGCTCCGCTCGTCGGCCGGGTCATGCTCGACCTCGTGAGGGACTGGGACTTCGACGTCGTCGGCGGTCTGACGATGGGTGCCGACCCGGTCGCCGCCGCGATCCTGCACGCCGCTGCGGCGGCGGGCAGGCCAGTGGACGCCTGCGTCGTCCGCAAGGAGTCCAAGACCCACGGCCTGCACAAGCGCATCGAGGGCCCGGGCGTCGAGGGCCGCCGCGTGCTCGTCGTCGAGGACACCTCGACCACCGGTAACTCCGCGCTCACCGCGGTCCGCGCCCTGCGCGAGGCCGGCGCCACCGTCGTCGGCGTCGCGGACATCGTCGACCGCTCCGGCAAGGTCGTCTCCGAGGCCATGGCCAAGGCCGGCCTGGAATACCGTTTCGCCTATTCAGCAAAGGATTTGGGGCTCTGACATGCTCATCGGAATCATCATCGTCCTGGTCGTGCTGCTGGCCCTGGCCGGCGGCCTGTTCGTCGGGCCGTACAACCGGCTCGTCGCGCTGCGCAACAAGCTGCAGGAGGCGTGGCGCCAGGTCGACGTCGAGCTGAACCGGCGCTACGACCTCATCCCGTCCCTGGTGGAGACCGTCAAGGGATACGCCACGCACGAGCACAACACGCTGTCGGACATCATCGCGCTGCGCAACCAGGCCCGCAGTCTCGACACCACCGCCGCGCCGAGCGCCGAACGGGTCGCCGTCGAGTCCCGGCTGAGCGGTGCCGTGGGCGGCCTCATCGCCACCGCCGAGGCCTACCCCGAACTCAAGGCCGACGCGGGGTTCCGTCAGCTCGTGAGCGAGCTCTCCCAGACCGAGGACCGCATCGCCAACTCACGCCGCTACTACAACGCGGTCGTCGGCGACTACAACACCAAGGTCGAGTCGTTCCCGTCGAACATCGTGGCGAACATGTTCCACTTCACCCAGGCCGCCTACTTCCAGCTGGACGACCCGACCATGCGCGCCAACCCCGGGGTCGACTTCAGCCAGCTCGGCTATGGCTCCGGCGTCCAGTCCCAGACCCCGGGACAGATCACCCAGGGCCAGCAGCCCCAGGCCCCGGGCTTCCAGGCGCCCGGCTATCAGGCCCCTGCCCCCCAGCCGCAGGCCGATCAGCAGTTCCGCCGGCCCGGGCAGCAGCCGCCAACCCAGCAGTGACGGCGCCGTGCGGCCCGTCAGACCGCCGCGGCGTCCGCCTCCTTGGCGGCCTTGCGCTTGCCGTTCCACCACTCGACGACCATGGGGACGACCGAGACGAGGACGATGAGGACGAGGATCAGGTCGATGTGGTCGCCGATGAACTTCACATTGCCCAGCAGGTAGCCGGCCAGGGTGATGCCCCACGCCCAGACGATGCCGCCGATGGCCGTCCACGAGATGAAGTGGCGGAAGGTCATTCCGGCGGCGCCGGCCACCATGGTCACGAACGTGCGGACGAAGGGCACGAACCGGCCGAGCACGAGGGCCTTCGAGCCGTACCGCTCGAAGAAGGCGTGGGTGTCCGCCAGGTGCTTGGGGCTGAAGATCTTGCCGATGAAGCCCTCGCGTGGCTTGAACAGCCACGGGGCGATGGTCTTGCCGATGTAGTAGCCGGCGATGTTGCCGCCGATCGCGAAGACAGTCATGATCGCGCACGCCACGATGTAGACGAGCGGCTTGGGCATCGACCCGAAGGTGATGGACGGTGGGTTCATGGCGATGAACATGCCGACCGTGAAGAGCAGGGAATCGCCGGGCAGGACCGGGAAGATGGCGCATTCGATGAACAGGATGAGACAGACGCCCCACAGCGCCCCGTTCCCGAGGGCGTGGATGATGGCCGCCGGGTCCAGCCAGGACGGCATCATGGGCACGAGCGTGAGCAGGGTCATGAGATTCACGCCACAAGGGTAGCCTGAAGGCTCGTGGAGACCCCTGGACGCGGCGCCGAGCCCCCTCGCGAGGTGACGCACCCCTACGAGGCGGTGGCGCGCAGGGCCGCCGAGCCCGCCGACCCGACGGCTCCGAGGGTCGGTGTCGGACCCGCCCCGAGGCCGTGGCCCAGTGACGAGCGCTACGATCCGGAGCTTCTCGCCCAGGGCGACCACCGCAACGTGCTCGACCGCTACCGCTACTGGACCACCGAGGCGATCGTCGCCGAGCTGGACAGCCGGCGGCACCCGCTGCACATCGCCATCCAGAACTGGGCCCACGACTTCAACATCGGATCGATCGTGCGCACCGGCAACGCGTTCAACGTCGCCGGCGTGCACATCCTCGGCCGCCGCAAGTGGAACCGCCGCGGGGCCATGGTCACCGACCGCTATCTGCACGTGCACCACCACCCAGACGTCGCCTCGCTCGTCACCTGGTGCCGCGGACACGACCTGACGATGGTGGGTGTGGACAACCTGCCCGGCTCGGTGCCGCTCGAGACCGCGCGGCTGCCCGAACGCTGCTGCCTGGTCTTCGGTTCGGAGGGCGACGGGCTGACCGACGAGCTCGTGGCCGCCTGCGCGATGATCGTCTCGATCACCCAGTACGGCTCCACCCGCTCCCTCAACGCCGGCGCCGCCTCGGCCATCGCGATGTACCACTGGGCGCTCCAGCACGCAGGCACGGCAGGGCCGGGCGTGTCCGACCCCACCGGGTGAGGGCTGCGACGACTCCGGGAGACCTTGAGCATTGCCCGGACGTGGGCGGATGAGGCACTGACGCCACTTGGTACACGCAGGAGACCAGCGCAACGCCCGCGCGTGCGCGGATGGGGCCGGGGCCGGGACGGTGTCGGGGCGGGCGGCGTGGCAACGCCCGCGCGTGCGCGGATGGGGCGCGGGCGTGGTCATGGGTTGGCTCGACGGCCAGGCATTGCCGCGCGGGCGTGGATGGGGCCGCCACGCCGTGGCCCCGGGCTCCGCGCAGGAGCATCTCCCGGGGCAGGCCGGAACCCCGGGTTTCGTTCGAGGCCGCGGGCATCCCCGGGGCCTAGGCGGACCCTTCGGTCCGACGGCCCGTGGCCAGCTGGCCGGTTAGACTTGCCCGCGTGAGCCAGACGAACGTGACAACCGACCCGGGTGCTGCCGCCCAGCCGGTGCACACCGCCTTCACGGTGTCGGTCACGCCCGCGCTGTTCGCCGAACGCGCGGCCTTCGCCAAGAAGGGCCTGATCGGCCTGATCTTCTCACTGGTCATCAGCATCGCCATCAGCGTGACGCTCCTGCGCCGTTACCTGGAGTCCTCAGGGCTGCTCCCGCTCACACCCATGAAGCTGTTCGTCATCGTGCTCATGTGCGCGCCCACCCTCTACTCGCTCGGGCGGCTCATCGTCCGCCTCCTCAGGCACCGGGGCCTGCGCCGGGCCCTCAGGGTGCTCGTGCCCGGCCAGGTGATGCGCATCGAACGTCTCGGCCTGGTGCTGCGGCACAGCGACCACGTGGAGTACCTGCCCTGGGCGCAGGTGGCCGCCGTGCGCGGGGTGCGCCGCTGGGACACCCCCGGCCCCGAGCTGCGCGTGGAGCGCACCGACGGCACCCACTGGGCGGTGCCCTTCGCCATTCTCGACGTACTGCCCGGCGGCATCGACGGTGGCCTGTACGCCTACTCGGGCGGACGTCTCAACCTCGACATGATCGTCTGCGACGACATCTGGTCGGGCAAGGGTCGTTGAACCAGGCCCGGATGGCTGTGAAGAGTCCCATCGCGGCCGAACCGGGTTCACATGCGCGCCCGCATTTGAGAGAATCAGAACCAGCACGGCCACTAGGCCATGCCCGCCAGGTTGAACCGTTCGGCCAGCGGGCCCGAACACCGCGTGCGTTCGGGTGACAGCGAGAGAAGGAAGTTTTCATGCCCATTGCAACTCCTGAGGTCTACGCCGACATGATTGATCGCGCCAAGAAGGGCGGCTTCGCCTACCCGGCGATCAACATCACCTCGTCGCAGACGCTCAACGCCGCTCTGCGTGGTTTCGCGGATGCCGGCTCCGACGGCATCGTGCAGATCTCCACCGGTGGTGCTGAGTACGCCTCGGGCCCCACCATCAAGGACAAGGTCACCGGTGCCGTCGCCCTGGCCGAGTACGCCCGCGTGGTCGCCAAGAACTACCCGATCAATGTCGCTCTCCACACCGACCACTGCCAGAAGGAGAAGCTCGACAGCTACGTCAACCCGCTCATCGCGATCAGCCAGGAGCGTGTCGACCGCGGCGAGGACCCGCTGTTCAACTCCCACATGTGGGACGGCTCGGCCATCGAGGTCGAGGAGAACCTGCAGATCGCCGACGAGCTCCTCTCACGCACCTCGAAGGCCCACATCATCCTCGAGATCGAGGTCGGCGCCGTGGGCGGCGAGGAGGACGGTGTGACCGGCGAGATCAACGAGAAGCTGTACACCACCGTCGCCGACGGCATGCGCACCCTCGAGGTGCTCGGCCTGGGTGAGAAGGGCCGCTACATCACGGCGCTCACCTTCGGCAACGTGCACGGCTCCTACAAGCCCGGCTTCGTGAAGCTGCGCCCGGAGATCCTCAAGGAGATCCAGGACGAGTGCGGCAAGAAGTACGGCAAGGACAGGCCGTTCGACCTGGTGTTCCACGGCGGCTCGGGCTCCACGCCGCAGGAGATCGCCGATGCCGTGAAGTACGGCGTCATCAAGATGAACATCGACACCGACACCCAGTACGCCTTCACCCGCCCGGTCGTCGACCACATGATGAAGAACTACGACGGTGTCCTCAAGATCGACGGCGAGGTCGGCAACAAGAAGACCTATGACCCGCGCAGCTGGGGCAAGTCGGCCGAGGCCGGCATGGCGGCCCGTATCGTCGAGGCCTGCCAGCAGCTCGGCTCGGTGGGCACTCACCAGGCCTGATCGCTCTCGCACGCACGCAGCACAACGGGGCCGACCCTTCGGGGCCGGCCCCGTTTCTCGTGTGCCCGCGGGTCGGGCCCTCCCGCTTGACGGCCAGGCGGATTCAGCACTACTCTGATGCTGTTTCATACAACAAACCAAATTGGTTCTCTGAATGAAACATTGGTGGATTCGGTTGCGCGATCCTGTACATGACCTTCTGGTTCCCCACCAGGATGAGGGCGCGCATGAACGCGCTCTTCCAGTTCGGGGCGCCCCTGGCGTTCGTGATCGGCGGGCCCGTCTCGGGCTGGCTGCTGAGCGTCTCGGAGGGCTGGTTCTGGTCCGGCTCGCGGGGCTGGCAGAACATGTTCCTCATCGAGGGACTCGTGGCCTGCCTGGTCGGCGTCATCGCCTGGTTCTACCTTCCCGACGGCCCCCGGGACGCCACGTGGCTGAGCGAGGAGGAGAAACAGGCGCTCACCGTCGCGATCGACGCAGAGGACTCCGAGAAGCAGGAGCACGCCCAGCGCGGCATGTTCCGGGCCCTCGTGGACTGGCGCGTCCTGTACTTCTGCTTCGTGTGCTTCACGATCCAGGTACTCGGATACGGGTACAACTTCTACATCCCCTCCCAGGTCGCGGCGCTGCTCGGCCGGAGCGTCGGGCTGGCCGTCGGACTCGTCACGGCGATCCCCGCGGTGTTCGCCGTCATCGGGCTCGCGGTCGTCCCGCGGTACGCCGAGCGCATCGGCAGGCGTCGGCAGGTCGCCGTGGCCATCTACGCGATGGGTGCGATCGGCATCGCGCTCTCGGGCGTCCTGAGCGGGAACCCGTTGCTGACCATTGCCGCGCTGTGCCTTGCGTACACCGGGCACATCGTCGTGCAGCCGCTCTTCTGGACGAACGTCTCGACCTATCTGACCTCCGGCGCCGCCGCGTCGGGCATCGCCCTCATCGGCGCTCTCGGCAACCTCGGCGGCTTCGTGGGGCCGAACATCAGGGTGTGGGCCGAGGGCACCTTCGGCTCGGGCAATGCCGGGCTCTACGTCCTGGCCGTCTTCGCCGGCGTGGGCACTGTCCTGCTTGCGGCCACCCGCCTGTTCGGCATGGACCGTGACAAGGAGGTCATCCAGGCCCAGGAGGAGGCGAGCAAGGCCTGAGAGCCGGCCCTCGATGAGAGCAGCGGCCGGGCCGCGGCGAGTTCCCTCCGGGACACCGTCGCGGCCCGGCCGTACGTCGTCGACGCCCTGGTCAGGGTGCCGGTGCGTCGAACTCTCGCGCGGGCTGGGGCGCCTTCCGTCAGTAGTTCCAAGCGGGTGTGTGCAGGGCCCGGTGTTCGGGGGCCGTTGCGGCTCGGCTGCGTGTCGTGGGTCAGGGCGTCGGGGCGTCGAGCTCTCGGGCGGACCGCAGCACCAGTTCGGTGAGTCGTTCCAGGCGGGGCGTGTGCAGCGCCCAGCACTGCCAGTACAAGGTGACGTCGACGTGCCCCGGGTGTACGCGCATGAGACTTCCGGCGCGCAGCGGCTCGGCGGCCATGCGCGCCGGCACCATGCCCCAACCCAGGCCCGCCTCGACGGCGGTCAGGTAGGCGTGCGGCGAGGGCACCAGGTGGCGCCTTTCCGGAGCGGGGCTGCCGAGCCCGGCCAGGAAGTCCTCGGTGATGTGGTCCTTCTCGTCGAAGCAGACCGCAGGCATCGCGGCCAGCTGCTCGCCCGGCAGGGGGCCGCCGTCCCACAGGGCGGGGGAGGCCACCGGCAGGTAGCGCATCGCGCCGAGCCTGGTGCTGCGGCAGCCCGCCGCCGCCCTGGTGGCCGTGGTGACGGCGGCGATCACCTCGCCGCTGGTCAGCAGGCGGTGGGTCAGCTGCTCGTCCTCGACCAGCAGGCGCAGGTCGGTGTCACGCCATCGCGCGGCCTCGGCGAGCACGGCGGTGAACCACGTGGCGAGCGAGTCCGCGTTGACCGCGACCCGCAGCGGCGCGGCGCTGATCCGATCGAGCGCGAGAGCCACGTCTGACTCGATCTCTGCGAAACGCCGTGCCGCCGACAACAGCACCTGCCCGGCGTCGGTCACCTTGCAGGGTCTGGTGCGCTGCACGAGCACCTGACCGGTCTGGCGTTCGAGGGCCTTGATGCGCTGGCTGACGGCCGATGGCGTGACGTGCAGCGCAGTGGCCGCCGCGTCGAAGGTGCCCGCGTCGGCGACGGCCCTCAGCGCCCGAAGCTGCTCTGCATCCATGAAGTGATTCTAATGATGCTGAAGAATCATTCGCTGGTCTTCATCATGGGTCTCGTCTAGCGTCGGTGAGGTGGATGTCTTCGTCACCGGTTTCGCCGCGGGGCTCGGGCTCATCGTCGCCATCGGCGCCCAGAACGCGTGGGTGCTGCGGCAGGGGCTGCGCCGGGCCCACATGGGCTGGGTCGTCGGCATCTGCATCGCCTCCGATCTGGTCCTCATGGCCGCCGGAACACTCGGCATCGGCGCCATCGTCGACCGGGCGGCCTGGGTGCTCACCGTCCTGACCTGGGCCGGCGTGGCCTACCTGTGCTGGTTCGCGTTCACCAGTTTCCGTTCCGCGCTGCGTCCCGACGCCGAGGGACTGAGGGCCCAGGGAGCGGCGGGGCCCGGACTCGGCGCGGTGGTCGGTGCGACGCTGGCCGTCACCTGGCTCAACCCGCACGTCTACCTCGACACGATGGTCTTCCTCGGCTCCCTCGCCAACCAGTACGGCGGCCTGCGCTGGGTGTTCACGGCCGGGTCCATGACCGGATCGGTCTGCTGGTTCAGCGCCCTCGGCTTCGGCGCCCGGGCCCTCTCCGGGCCGATGTCCAGTCCGAGGGTGTGGCGCGGTCTTGACCTGGTCATCGGTGTCGTCATGCTCGCCCTGGCCGTGCGACTGGCCCTCGGCGCGATCTGACCGGCTCGCCATGGGGAAACGCGGCTTCGTCCTGCGGTTTGGCTTCCGAACCGGTTTGTCTTGCGACGGGGAGCCCCCTCGTCCTGCGGTCTTCGTGGAATGACACACAAGAACCGCAGGACGAGTACGGGGGTTCAGTCGAGTCGACGGCGGGCCGCGCCCTTGTCGGCGTAAAGCGCAGGGTGAGCTGCCGTCGGTCTTCTGTGGTTCGTCCTGCGGTCGTCGTGAAATGACGCACGAGAACCGCAGGGTGGAGGTTGAAGGTGGCTTGGGGACAGGTGTCCGCGGGGCTCGTCTGAGCAGCCCATGTTCGCTCGTCCTGCGGTCGTCGTGGAATGACGCACAAGATGCGCAGGGCGATGGTCCGGTGGGCGGGTGAGCATGGGGATGCGCTTGGACTCCGATCGGTCCGTTGCCCGCACTAGTCCTGCGGTCGTCGTGGAATGACGCACAAGAACCGCAGGACGAGTGCGGGGGTTCAGTCGAGTCGGCGGCGGGCCGCGCCCTTGTCGGCGCTCTGGGCCAGCAGGGCGAAGACCTTCAGCGCGTTCGAGACCACCCGGTCGCGGTGGCGCGGTTTCCAGCCGGCCTCGTCCTGCTCGGCGCGGCGCGCGGCCAACTCCTCGTCACTGACCCGCACATTGATCGCGCGGGCGGGAATGTCGATGTCGATGATGTCGCCGTCGCGCACCAGGCCGATCGCGCCACCGGCGGCGGCCTCGGGGCTGATGTGCCCCAGCGACAGGCCCGAGCTGCCGCCCGAGAACCGGCCGTCGGTGATGAGGGCGCACTTCGGACCCAGCCCGACGCCCTTGAGGTAGCTGGTGGGGTAGAGCATCTCCTGCATGCCGGGGCCGCCCTTGGGGCCCTCGTAGCGCACGACGACCACGTCGCCGGCCCTCACCCTGCCGCCGAGGATGTGCTCGACGGCCTCCTCCTGGGACTCGGTGACATGGGCGGGACCGCTGAACACGAACTGGTCCTCGGGCACACCTGCCGACTTCACGACGCAGCCGTCGACGGCGATGTTGCCGTGCAGCACCGCCAGGCCGCCGTCGGCGGTGTAGGCGTGGGCGATGTCACGGATGCAGCCCTCGACCGGGTCGGTGTCGAGCTCGGCGTAGCGGTTCGTCGAGCTGAACATCTCGGTGGTGCGTACGCCGCCGGGGGCGGCGTGGTAGAGCTCCACGGCCTCGGGCAGGGCCGAGCCGCCGCGCACGTCCCAGTCGTCCAGGAAGGACGCCATGGAGTCGTGGTGCACCGAGTGCACCTCCATGTCGAGCAGACCGCCGCGGCGCAGCTCGCCGAGGATCGCGGGGATGCCGCCGGCGCGGTGGACGTCCTCGAGGAAGAAGACGTTGCTGTTCGGGGCCACCTTGCACAGGCAGGGCACGTGGAGCGAGAGCTCGTCGATGTCGTCCTGGTCGAAGTCGACGCCGGCCTCCTGGGCGGCGGCCAGCAGGTGCAGGATCGTGTTCGTCGAGCCGCCCATGGCGATGTCCATCGTCATGGCGTTGGCGAAGGCCCCGCGGGTGGCGATCGAGCGCGGCAGCACCGAGTCGTCGTCCTCGTCGTAGTAGCGCCGGGCATTGGCGACGACGAGCCGCCCGGCCTCGGCGAAGAGGGACTTGCGGGCGCTGAAGGTGGCCAGGGTGGTGCCGTTGCCGGGCAGCGCCAGCCCGAGGGCCTCGGTGAGGCAGTTCATCGAGTTGGCGGTGAACATGCCCGAGCACGAGCCGCAGGTGGGGCAGGCGTTCGCCTCCATGCGCGCCAGCTCGGCGTCCGAAACGCCAGGGTCGGCCGACGCCGTCATCGGGTGGATGAGGTCGAGGCGGCTGCTCGTCGTGCCGTCGTCGTTGGTGATCGGACGGCCCGACTCCATGCCGCCGCCCGAGACGAACACGGTGGGGATGTTGAGGCGGAAGGCCGCCAGCATCATGCCCGGGGTGATCTTGTCGCAGTTGGAGATGCACACGAGCGCATCGGCCTGGTGCGCGTTGCACATGTACTCGACCGAGTCGGCGATGATCTCGCGGCTGGGCAGCGAGTAGAGCATGCCCCCGTGGCCCATGGCGATGCCGTCGTCGACGGCGATCGTGTTGAACTCCTTGGCAACACCGCCCGCGGCCTTCACCGCGTCGGCGACGATCGAGCCGACATTGCGCAGCCCGACGTGCCCGGGGACGAACTCCGTGAAGGAGTTGGCGATCGCGACGATGGGCTTCCCGAAGTCGTCGTCGCCCATGCCGGTGGCACGCCACAGGGCGCGGGCGCCGGCCATCGGACGCCCCTCGTAGGTGACGCGTGAACGCAGTTTCGGCATTGCCAGGTCCTTTCCTCGCACCCAAGAGTAGAACCCCCGGTGGGATTACGGACCATCAGCCGACCACAACGCGGCTTCGCCGCCAGCGAGCTCCGTGGCATGAGCTGCGTTGTCCATCGCCGGGTGCCGGGCGTGAGCCCACGACCGGAGAAGGTGGGTGGTGAGGGCTGGTTCTTGCGGCGCCGCCCGGTGGAGGCGGGCGAGCAGGAGGAGAAGGTCACTGAGTCGTGGGAGCAACTGGGCGCCGCCAAGCGGGAGCGGGGCGGCGCCCAGTTGCTCCCGATCCGGGTTCGTGGCGCCAAGGGCCGTGCCGGTTCCCTCGGCCGGTGGTACGGGGGTGAGACCACTTCCCAGTTCTCAGTGCTGAACGATGGCTACCCGCGGCCGGTGGCACGGGGGTGAGACGAGGACGACGCGGGTGTCGGGGTTTCGGGTGAGCCCGCGGCCGGTGGCACGGGGGTGAGACGGTACCGGATCCAGGTGCCGCGCCAGTGCCGGACCGGCGCCGGAACCACCGCGGGGCGGCCGCCCTCGGCAATCCCCGGCCCCATCGAGAAGGAACACATGAGGAAATCACATTCTGGCAACGTCATCGTATGAATCACATATGAACCTTCAGGGGCCCATGGCAGAGCATGATGGCTCTGTGATAAACAGACAAAACCCCCTTCAAGGAGATACCTGTTATGTCCACCCAAGAATTCCGGCCGGTGATGCCGCCATGACGTTCGAAGGACTTCTCGAACTCACTCACCGGAGAATCATCACGATCGCCGCGGGACTTGTCGTTGGCCTCGTCATCGGCATTGGATTCGTCTGGCTGTACCCGGTTTCCTACAAGGCGTCCGCGGACGCCTATGTTCGTGCCGTGGTTCCCGCGAATGACACCGCGCCGAACCAGGCGGACGAATACTACTCGGCATCTCAGCTGGCCAACCAGAAGGTCAAGGCATTCGTCCCGGTGTTCACTTCCGAAGCCGTTGCTCAAGGGGTCATCGATACCTTGGGATTGGACACGACTCCGGCCGCCCTGTCGCGTTCGGTTTCGGCGACCAACGAGGATGACACCCTGACGATCACCGTCACCGTTACCGCTCCGACTGCCGAGGACGCCCGCATCATCGTCGATGAGGTCATCCGTCAGTCGGCCGAACAGGTCCGGCGGCTTGAAGGTGAGGACTCGCCGGTCGCTGTCGTCCCCATGTCTCCCTCGGGCCTATCGACCACGTCCCGTTCGCCGTCGATTCTCAGCTGCCTCGGCATCGGCGCCCTGGGCGGGGTGGTGCTCGGGTACGCACTGGCCCTGGCCCGCCAGGCGTCGGACAGACGCGTCCGCTCCGCTGCTGTCGCCGCTGCTGCTGCCGGGCGCCCAGTCCTCGGCGCCCTCCCGTACTCGGAAGCCGTTGCGGAGGGTCGCGATGCCCTGCAGGACGCCGACCAGTTCGGGGAGGCCCTTCGGAAACTGCGCACCAACCTGCGGTACGCCAACGTCGATGCGGGGCTGCACTCCTTCGTCATCTCCGCTCCCCAACACGGGGACGGGACCTCAGTCGTCTCCTCGAATCTCGCCCGGGTCATGGCCCTGAGCGGCCAGGAGGTCGTTCTCATCAACGGCGACCTGCGTCAGAGCACGCCCGGCACCGGGCCGGAACGCGCGGAGCGCCACCCCGGCCTGTCCGAACTGCTCGCCGGAACGGTCACCTTGGAAGCGGTGCTTCTGCCCACTTCGGTGCCGGGTTTGCAGCTCATCCCCGCAGGAGAGATCCCACCCAATCCCTCCGAACTCCTCGGGTCCGAGCGGATGTCCGACGTGGTGACCCGTCTCTCCTCGGACCGGGTGGTGATCATCGACACCCCGCCGGTGCTCCCGGTGACCGACGCGGTGGCCCTCGCCCCGCACACCGATGGTGTCCTCGTCGTGGCGCGCTCCGGACGCACGACGAAGGATCAGCTGAGTCACGTCGCTGAGTCCATCCGCCAGGGAGGCGGGTGCATGCTCGGCGTCATCCTCAACCACGCTCCACAGACCGCGTCATGACGGCCGGGCCCGACCGGGCCCTTCCGGAACAGAAGACGCGCGAGCGGGTTGGCCCGCGGCGCTCGCCCGCTGAGCGGCCGAGCGTCCGGGATTGGAATTATTCGCACCCTCTTCTGCTCGTCTGCCCGATTTCAGAGTCGGGTTGCCGGCAGCGATCATCGTTCATTTCCGCTGAGCCATTGTGCGCTCACCCACCTCTTGGATGAACCATGTCCGATCCCCAATCCATCTCCCATCTGGTACCAGCCGCTACCACCGCACGTGTGGCAGCTCTTTTCCAACGCTCCCTCATCGTCGGCGACCTCGTGGTCATCACCGCGACCGTGTCCGGCGCCCGTCTTGTCCGCCTCGAGCACGAGGAGAATTCCTTGGCGCTGGGCCTCACCGCCCCCTCGTGGATCAGTGCGGTATTCGGCGTCGGTGTCATCATCACGTGGTGGGTGCTTCTGGGGGCCGTGCACTCCTACAGCGAACGCATTCTCGGTAGTACGTCGGATGAATATTATCGGGTGATTCAGGCGACCGTGATCGAATTCGGGGCGTTGGCCCTGCTGTCCTACCTGAGCGGCGTCCAGTTGCCGCGGTCCTACTTCCTCGCCGCCCTGCCCTTCGGCGGCGTGATGCTGCTCGTCTGGCGCTGGCTCGCCCGCCGGTACTTCGTCAGGGCGAGGCGGGCTGGATCGTTCATGCGCCCGACCTTCATCATCGGCTCCTGGGAGTCGGCGTCGGCAGCCATAGCCGTGATCAGTGAGCGCCCCGAGTTGGGTCTGCAACCCTGCGGGGCCTTCCTCTCCGACGCCCCGGCCCCCGCCGATGGCGCTCCCGGGGATCAGGCGGCCCCCTTCCCCGTGCCCATTGTCGGGGGAGTGAAGCAGCTGGAGGATGCGATCCAGAACGTGGAGGGCATCACTCTCATGGTTGCGCAGGAGAGCGGACTGGCCCCAGCGGACATCCGACGGATCAGTTGGGCGCTTGGCACGACGAGCCGACTCATCATGGTCCCCTCCGTGATCGACGTCTCCGGCCCGCGGCTCCACCTGCGCCCACTCGGCGGGATATCGCTGCTTGAGATTCAGATCAGCTCCATCAGTCGGCTGAGACTGGTCGTCAAACGACTGGGGGACATCGTCGTGTCCGCCATCGTGATCATCGTGCTGATCCCGATGTGGATCGTGGTCCCGCTGCTCATCCGGCACGAGGACCACGGCCCGGTCTTCTTCCGCCAGACGAGGATCGGCAGGAACGGGCATGGCTTCCGGATCTGGAAGTTCCGTACGATGCGCGTGAACGCGGATGACGAACTCCAAGCCCTTCTCAGCAAGCAGGGTGCTGCCGACAAGCCCTTGTTCAAGGTGGATCACGACCCGCGCATCACGAGAATCGGTGCTGTGCTCCGGCGGACCTCCTTGGACGAGTTCCCACAGCTGTTCAATGTCCTCGACGGTTCCATGAGCCTGGTCGGGCCGCGGCCCCAGGTGCCCAAGGAGGTCGAACTGTACGACGAGACCGCCGCGCGCCGGCTCCTGGTCAAACCCGGGATGACGGGCCTGTGGCAGGTCAACGGGCGCTCGTCCCTGACCTGGGAGGAGGCGCTCCGCTTCGACCTCTTCTACGTGGAGAACTGGACGCTGTCCATGGACCTGATGATTCTCCTCAAGACCATCAAGGTGGTTCTCACCCAGGAGGGGTCCGCCTGAGCGGGCCCCGCGCGGCCGGCGGTTCACCCGGGGTCGGAACAGTTCAGTGCCCGGTGATCCTCCGACGGACGCGGTGTGCCGCGGTGCTCCAGCTTCGCGGCGTCACCATTTGCGCGGTCGCCCGGAGGATCCCGTAGACCGATGCCGGGTGCCAGTCGAAATGGGCCAGAAGGACCCGGCGCCGCGAGGCCAGCTGCACCCTGCGCTTGGTCTCGGAGATGCCGCCGTCCCCGGTCCGGCAGCGCACCAGGGCCTCCGGGATGTTCGCCGCCTCGCCCTGGCCGAGGAGCAGCATGAACAGCGCGTAGTCCTCGGCGGCGGGGAAATCGGTCGGATAGCCGCCGACGGCGTCGTACGCCTCCCGCCGGAACACCGCCGACGGGTGAATGATCGCGCAGTTCACCCGCATCCGCCTGCGGATCCCGGCGGCCCCGGTGGGCTGCTCCAGCCGGTAGAGGAAGGAGCCGTCCGGCGAGACGAAGTCCACCCAGGATCCGGCGAGGACGATCTCCGGGTGGTCCCGGAGAAGACGCCGCTGCTTGTCGAAGCGGTCCGGTAGGCAGCTGTCGCCGCAGTCGAGGCGGGCGATGAGCCCGTAATCCTTGGGCGCCCGGGAGATTCCCGTCCTCAGCGCGACGGTGATGCCGCTGTTGCGCTCCAATTCGATGAGCTGTACCGCGGTGGGGCCGGCACTCGGCGGGAGGAACTGCCGGGCCGGGCGGTGCCGTGACCCGTCGTCGACGACGATGATCAGGTCGTCGGCCCCCAGCTCAACGGTCGACAGGGACTCGGTGAGGTCCCCGCCCGCTTCGTAGTAGGGAATCACCAAACAGATGCGGTTTGAGGATCGTGTCATGGGTTCAGCGCCTCCGAGTAGAGCACGGTCAGGGCGTCGGCCAGGTGAGGCAACGAGTGGGAATGCAGCAGGCGGCGGCCCCGGGCCCTCGCCTCGGCGAACTCGCCCTCGTCATGGACGAGGCGTTCCACCAGGGACGCCACGTCGGCGGGGGCGCTCGCCATGAGCAGGCCGGTGTGTTCGATGGCGGGGATTCTCCGCGCGACGACGGGGGCCTCGCATGCCGCGGCGTCGAGGATGCTCAGGGGGAAGCCCTCGTAGCACGCCGAGTGCACGTACACGGCCCCGCGGAGAAGATCCTCGATCTCGGACGCGCCCAACCACCCCGTCACCCGGATTCCGGCTCCGCTCAACAGCCGGCACAGCGCGGCGTCGCCGTCGCCGATCCAGACCGCCTCGAGGGCGACGCCGGCCAGGCGGAGCCTGCGCACCACGTCGATGTAGAAGCGCGGGTCCTTCTGCGGCACGATCCTGCCCACCATGACCATCCTGCGCAGGTCCGCGTGGCGGAAGCCAACCTGCTCGGGCCGGATGGTCGGCACGTTCGGGACCTCGACCACGGGCAGATCCCGTCTCATGCCGCGGACGATGGCTCGCTCGTGGGGGGAGAGCACCCCGACGGCCGCAGTCCGGGCCATGAGGGCTCGTTCGGCGCACTGGAAGGCGATCCTCGACGGCGGGGGGAGGGAGGGATCCTCGAACTTGAAGCAGTGCGGCTCGTAGACCACCGGAGCGCCGATGCGTCCGGTCCTGGTGTACACCCCGGCCCAGCTCGAGTGCGCGTGGACGATGTCAGGACCCAGCTCGCGCACCCTTCGGCGGATCGCCGCGATGCGCGGCAGGATGGTCCGGGGCAGCGGGACCGAGGAGGCCCATTCCGATGCCACCGGCGTCTCCTCCCCGGCCCACAGCAGGTGGTGCTCGGCGTCAGGGAATCCCTGGGCCCTCAGTTTGACGGCCCGACCCACGCCGGCCCCGAAGCACTCGGTGACGTGCAGGATCCTCAGCGGCCGAACCCCACTGCCGGCGGCCGTCCCGGTCGACTCATGACTCGACAGCGGCATCATCACTCCTCACGTAGTGCACGGACATGCCGGTCTTGACGATGCTGCTGACCAGGGCGGAGAGGACACCGCACCACACCGCGGAGACCCCGAGCGCTCCGCAGGGGATGACGGCGACGACGCCGATCAGCAAGGACCAGACCGCGACCCGTACCTGGTTCCGGTAGCGGTTGAGGGCCAGCAGTGCCGCATTGAGCACCTGGGTCACCGCGTTCAACGTCGCCGCGATGGTCAGCGACGACAGCAGAAGCGACTCGAAATCGAAACCCCGCCCGTACAGCGTCGAGAAGACGGGCGGGCCGAGGACGTGGAGGACGACGGCCGCCACGATCCCACCGATCAGCACCCACCTCGTCGTGCGGCCGGCCATGGAGATCAGCGCGTCGCGCCCGCTCCGCCTGACGAGCATCCGGTAGTCGCCGATGTACATCGAGTTCAGCGAAGCGCCCAGCAGGGAGCCGGCCGTCAGAATGTAGGCGGCCGCCGAGAAACGTCCGACGTCCGCCGCCGAGCCGGCGATCGAGACGACCCACGTCGGAAGGTTGACGACCAGGACCGCGAGCACCTGCCAGACGGCCACCGGCGTCGATTCCACGATGATGCGCCACAGGAGCCCGGCCTTCTCCTCCGCCGTGGGGCGCAGTCCGCCGAGCGAGGCGCGGCGCCGGACCACCGGTATGGCGACGACGGCCGTGACGACCGAGCCGAAGGACGAACCCAGGACGATGATCTGTGCCGACCCGCCGACGGCGGCCAGGACGAGGGCGCCCAGTACCGTGAGCGCTCCGTTGAGGATCATGAGAAGACCGAAGGGCAGCAGAGCCCCGCTCTTCTGCAGGGGGGCGTAGAGGATGTCGATGACGCCGTCGGCGATCTTCATGATCGTGACCGCGATGACGAGTACGGCGTGCAGGCCCAGGGCGGCGCCGACGGCCACGATGCAGAGGGATCCCGCGGCGAGCGCGAGGACCCGCAACCGCAGATAGGCGGCGAACGGGTACTCCTTCCGCAGGGTGATGCAGGTGTTGCGCAGCCCCCACCCCGCCGCCGTGAACAGGGGTGTCGCATAGGCCAGGAGCGTGGCGAACTCACCGGGCGCCGTCGGCCCGGAGACCCTGGCCAGCAGCCAGAACACCAGCCATTGGGACAGCGGGCCGATGAAGGTCCCCGCCATGACGAGTGCCCTGCCGACCCTCTGGCGGTCGAGTAGCGCCGGGTGCGATCTCATGGAACCGACCACGCGTAGGGGAGCAGGTCGCCGTACTGGGTCAGGTTCACGAAGTAGTACGTGACGATGCCGACCCACAGCACCAGGTGCCGGGCCCTGGACCCGTGCGAGACGAGGGCCGGCACGAGCAGGGGCAGGGCGGCGGTGAAGTAGAGCGTGCCCCGGTCGAGAACCGACAGCTGGAGCCCGACCACCTGGAATCCGAGGCCGAGGGAGTAGAAGCGCGAGACGCACTGGAGGGGTCCGGGGATTGGGGTGGAGTGCAGGAACCAGATCACTGCGAGCATGAGGACGAGGTGGGCGAGGCGGCCTCGCCCGGACCCCAGGTCCTTGCCCAGGTAGGCGCCGTACTTGTCGCCGAGCAGATGCGTCAGGAACGACGAGGTCGCGGCGCTGGCCAGCAGGAGCGCGAGGACCGTTCCGCCGCACAGCAGCACCAGGCGGGTGCTGAACGTCGTCCGGCTGCGCGGGCGGCGCGACAGGGCGAAGGCCAGGACGGCGATGATGGCGGAACGGTGGATGAGGACGGCCACGACGAGGACCGCCCACCCGCTGCGGCGTCCACGCAGGATGAGCGCCATGCCGAACATGAACACTGCGATGGCGAGCGCCTGCCTCATCCCGTTGAACTGGAACAGGTAGAGGCCGGAGAGCGCGTATGCGCTGATCGCGGGAAGCATCTTGGGGGCGATCATCCGGATCGCCCCGTACTGCAGGCCGTTGGTGACGACGGCGGTGGCGGCCAGGAACCAGCGGGCGCTGAGGCCGAGGGACTTCAGGGCGAACTCCCACAGAGTGTACCCGAGTTCGACGACCGACTGGCCCGAGGAGTTGCGCCACGACGCCGGGTCGACCGCCCCGTTGTACATGGACACGTACATCCGGGTGTCGGTTCCGATCGACCAGGCGCGCAGCGCGGGTGCGGCCGCGAGGACCGCGACGCACGCGACATCGATGCCGCGCTGCGCCGCCGTCGCCCGGTGTGGCCAGCCGTCCTCGCCGCCGCTCTCGGCGGGCGCCTCGGCCGCCCGGAGCAGTTGCAGGACGACGACGGCGACGACGGTCAGCAGATAGGCGGTCACGTGTTCCTCGGAGCGGTCGCCGGTCGCCCGTGGGAGGGACCCGATGCCGGTCGGCCCGGCTTCAGGGGCGACAGGCAGGAGCGGAGGTACTGCTGTGCACGCCGGCGCTCGTGGTCGAGCCGGTCCTGATCGAAGAGGAGGGGCCCGGAGCCCAGGGCGAGGGTCCCCGCCTGGTCGTCCGAGCGGATGAGCCGACTGCGCGTTCCGAGCAGGTCGAGGACGGAGGTGAGGCGCCCGCCGTACCTCGGCGGCGGTGCGGCGACGAACTGCGTGGCGAAGATGTGCGAGAAGGCCACGCCGTGGAAGGAGTCGGTGACGACGAGGGAGGCGTCTCTGACGAGGGTGAGGAAGTCCTCGACGGGGGGCAGGACGATCCGGCGGGCGAGGGGCATGCGCGTGGTGGGCCAGTAGTCGGCCCGGACGATGGGCAGACCCGTTCGGGCAGACAGCCGGGAGGCCGTCCTGGTCAGCAGCGGATTGCGGTTGAGCTGGTAGACCAGAAGGTACTCGTGGTCCAGCACGACGTCCGAGGCGAGGCCGTGCCAGTAGGCGGACGGTACCGCCAGAGTGGGGTCGACGTGCTGCTCGGCGTCGAGGCCGAGACCGGCCAGGTAGTCCCTGGCGGGGGCCTCCCGGACGGAGAGCCGGTCGAAGCGGGACAGCGCCCGGGTGGCGAGCTCCTCCTCCAGCCTCGGCAGGGCGGACATTCCGATGGAGGACGCGAAGGAGAAGCGGTGGGTGTCGGGCGGTAGGAACGAGAGGTAGAAGGGGCGGTTGTCACGGTTGTAGGCGATGTTCCAGACCTGGTCCGAGCCGACGCAGTAGGAGTCATAGTGATCAGCGACGGTGTCGTGGAGGCTCTCGTAGGACTCGTAATGCGATGAGGTCAGGTTGACCCGCCGCGCGAGGAAATCCTGGAAGACCGATGCCCGTCTGTGGGCGGCTCGCCCGCGGACGAGGCTGTACGCCTGTTTCGCGAAGGGCACCTTGGCGTAGCTGCTCCCGGCAATGTAGTGGGCGGCGTCGTCCCCGATGCCCTCGCGGCGGAAATCCAGCACCGTGCACTGCGCTCCGGCCTCCTCGAGAAGCGTCTGAGTCGCCACCGTCTGCAGAACGGACCCGTAGTTCCGGACATTGTGCAGGGTCAGCAGAGCGACGGCCGGTCGTTCTGCGTCGACGGACCGGCTGTTGCGGGGCGAAGAGACGTGGGGAGCCATCTGCCGCTCCCGGGGCTGGTTGTGATCGGGCATGGTCTTCTTCTCGCCGGGCGCGTCATCACACCAAGGGCGGCATCGGAAAATGACACGGCACGGAGGGGTGGAGGGGTTTTCGTTACTGCGACTATACGCTGCGGAATTGCTGGTGACTAGGGGTGCCCATGGGGGGCGGTATTCCGGTGAAACTGTGCCGGTGCTGTGTCGTGGCTGTCCTGTATTTAAGTGAAGGGCGGGATTTCTTTTCTTTCGCTTGGGGTATCTGATCCTCCCGGCTGACGGGAAGAATCTGTCATGGACCTCCCTGCGGCTGAAGGCGCCTCGGCCGGTGTCGGCCTCCGCGAGGACTCGTTCCCCGTCGTGGCCAGAACGGGAACCGCAGGGCACGGCAGCTCGCATCATCCGGTTCAACTCGCCGTCGGGGCCCATGTGTGGAGGACCGTCCGGCCGTCGCCGAAGCCCACCGAGTGACGCAGCGGCAGCTGCCGAGCAGCCGCAGTGTCGAAGGATCGTCAGGGCCGCGAACCACGAGGCGAGTTCCTCCCATGGGCAGCCCCGGGTCTTGGGGCCGACACGCATGGATGATTGCCACGCTGAGAGGCCGGCGACGGGGATGGGCGGCTTTGCGGGGCGCCGCCGGCTCTCGGGGAAAGGGATGTGACACGATGTGGTGTCCACTCGGTGAATGGGCAGGAGGTTGTTCCTGTGCAACGCGATGAAATCATGCAACGACTGACGCGAATTATTGCTGATCGACTCGGGTCCACCGGTGATCGAAGTGGGATCGTTGAGGAATCGTGCCTGGGTCGAGATCATGAGCTGAATGATGCGAAGAGAGATGAGCTCCGGGCCGAACTGAACAAGGTGTTCGGGGTGTCCTTGAGTGCCGAAGACCTTTCCCCCGATGCCATGGCGGACATGGGTGCGCTGGCCGATCTCATCCGAGCACGTGGGGCGGTTCCGGTGCAGGCCGGAGTGGAATCGGGAGTGATCAGGAGCGCGCGTGCCGAGGAGTTGGGGGACGTCCTTGAGCTCCAGCGGAGGGCATTCGCCGCGGTGGCCGAGCGGGTCGGCGACATGGAGATCGCACCCATGGTTCAGACGATGCCCGACATCATCCGTGAGTTCGAGAGCGGGATCGTGCTCGTGTACGAGCAGGGCGGCCGCATCGTCGGATCGGTGCGAGCTCAGGTCAGGGACTCAGTGGCCCATGTCGGTCGGCTGATCGTTGACCCGCGGTGGCAACACCGCGGCATCGGGACGCGTCTCATGCGCGAACTCGAGAATCGTGTCGAGGGCTGCGCGTCGTATGAACTCTTCACCGGTGAGGAGTTTCCCGAACTGGTCCGGCTGTACAAGGCTCTGGGCTATCGCGTGGTGGGCACCGTGCTCATGGACGCCGTGCCCATGGTCATGATGTCCAAGCAGTCCCCGGCGCAGCAGCACGGGACGCGTCGGGAGAGGTGATGGCGCGGTCGCAAACGATCCGGCCCGTGCTGTCCGCGGCGAAGGCGGAGCGACCTGATTCCTCGGTCATTTCTCCCCGCGCACTCTGCCCTGAGCTGTTGCGCGGTGGGCCGGTCCAAGGAGTCGTTCAGATGCCGGAACAGGCGAAGGCCGTCGGGCTGTCACAGGCCGGCGTCGCGACGCCGGCCGTGCAGATGCCCGGAGGAGAACCGGGTCATGGCTCTCCTCCGGGCCGTCGTTGTCCGGGCTCAGACCTCCAGCAGCACCTTGATGGCGCGGCGCTCGTCCATCGCCTTGTAGCCCTCGGCCGCCTGCTCGAGCGGCAGGCGCAGGGTGAAGACCTTGCCGGGGTTGATCTCCTTCTTCAGGATCCGGTCGATCAGGTCGGGCAGGAAGCGGCGCACCGGTGCGGGGCCGCCGTGCAGGTGCACCTCGGAGAAGAACAGGCTGCCCCCGTCGATCTGCTGGTCGTGGCTGACGCCGACGAAGCCGACGTGCCCGCCGGGACGGCAGGACGCGATGGCCTGGTCCATGGAGACCTGGTTGCCGACCGCCTCGACGACGCTGTGCGCGCCCAGTCCGCCGGTGAGTTCCTTGACCTTGGCCGCGCCCTCCTCGCCGCGCTCGGCGATGACGACGTCGGCGCCGAACTCGCGCGCCAGGGCGGCGCGGTCCTCGTGGCGGGAGAAGGCGATGACCTGCTCGCTGCCGAGCGCCTTCGCGGCGAGCACCGCGGACAGACCCACCGCGCCGTCACCGACGACGGCGACCGTCTTGCCGGGCCCGGCCTCGGCGGCGACGGCGCCGAACCAGCCGGTGCCGAGCACGTCGGAGGCCGCCAGCAGGGAGGCGAGGACCTCGGGGTCGTCGGGCTTGCCGCCGGGGACGACGACGAGCGTGCCGTCGGCCTGGGGCACGCGGGTGTACTGGGCCTGCGTGTCACCCATGAAGCCGCCGTTGACGCAGCGGGACGGGTAGCCGGACTGGCAGATCTCGCAGGTGTTGTCGGACAGACAGAAGGAGCCGACGACGAAGTCGCCGACCTTCACGTTCTTCACATCGGAACCGATCTCGACGACGGTTCCGATGTACTCGTGGCCCATGGGGGACTCCTCGACGGGCTGGAGTCCGCGGTAGGGCCACAGGTCGGACCCGCAGATGCAGGCGATCTCGACCTTGAGGACGGCGTCGGTCGGGTCGATGACGTGCGGGACAGGGCGGTCCTCGACCGTCACATCGCCCGGCGCGTGCAGGATGACGCCGCGCATGGTCTCGTCCATGTGGTGATCTCCTCTGATCATGGGTAAGGGGTATGTCGCCCTCGGACAAGGTGCGACATACCCAGATTAAGGCGCCAGGGCAACCGTGCCCGGCCGCTGCCGGCCGACGAAAGGGGGCCGCTCGGCGGGAACGCCCCGGACTGAGGCCCCTGGTCGCTTCGGCGGTGGGCCCTCGCCGGCCGCCGGCGAGCGCGCCGATGATGGCGGGCGGGGTTCGGGCCTTCGTGGGGGCCGGGCGAGTGCGTCGAGTCGATGATCACCCTCGACGGGTCGCCGCGTCCGAGCGGCGGAATGGTCCCTGGTCGGCGAATGGCGGCATGGTGTGGGAGCGGGGGCCGGACCGATGGGTCCGGCCCCCGCCTGTGTGTGCGAGAGGAAGGTTCTTGTTCAGCCCCCGAACGGCTCGACGGGGTGCGTGAGCCGGTCCGCGATGGCGTCGAGGGCCTCGGTCTCGTCGAGCCCGTCGGCGAGCACCAGTACCTCGTCGCCCTGGCGCGCGCCGAGGGCCAGGACCTTGAGCTGGTTGGTGAGCGAGGCCCGCTCGCCGCGGCAGCTCAGCCACAGCGACGACTCGAACTGCTCTGCGGCGCCGGCCAGGAGGGCCGCCGTCCGAGCATGGATGCCCAGGGGGTCGCTGATGGTGACGGTCCGGCTGATCACGGGTTCAGTTCTCGATCGAGATCGTCGAGCCGATGGTCAGGGCGGGGGGCTGGCCCTGTACGTGCAGGGTGCCTTCGAGCTGGGCCTGCTCGGCGCCGTCGAAGTTCACCGTGATGTGGCCGAGGCCGTCCAGGTTCTTGCGGACGAGGTTGCCGACCGCGGTGACCGGGAAGGCGACGCCGTCGATGACGAGCCGGTCGCCGGGCTTGATGTCGTCGGTCGACTGGTTCATGTCGATGGTGAAGCAGAAGTCGGCGAGCGAGGCGGGCGCGCCGTCGCCGAACAGCACGTACATGCCCTGGTCTGCGAACGAGGCGGCCTCGGGGCCGATGCCCTTGACGGTGGTGGTGTAGATCTGAGCCATGTCTGTCTCCTGGTGGGTTGGGTTGTTCTCTCTTGCGGGGTGAGGTGCAGGGCCCGGCCATGAGCTCCCCGGCGCCGTGGGGCCGGGGAGCCGCAGGGGTTCAGCCGGTGCTCGTGTACAGGCCGATGGAGGCCAGCCAGGCCACGGCGACGCGCGGGACACCGTTGACGAAGCGGGAGTAGAGCACCGCCGGGACGCCGATCTCGACCGTCTCGGCCTCGGCCTCGGCCAGGCCCAGGGCGACCGGGATGAAGTCGCAGCCGTTCTGCGTGTTGATGGCGAACAGGGCCGGCAGCGCCAGGCTCGGGCTGACGGCGCCCTTGCCGATCTCCACGCCGATGAGCGTACCGATGACCTGGCCGATGACCCCGCCGGGGCCGAGCAGCGGCGACAGGAACGGCAGCGAGCAGATGAAGCCGAGGACGAGTAGGCCGGGACCCGAGCCGACCAGCGGCGACAGGGTCTGGGAGATCCAGTTGCCCAGGCCCGAACCCTGGATGATGCCGATGAGCATGGCGACGAAACCCATGAACGGCAGGATCGTCGTGATCATCGTCTGGATCGCGTCGCGGCCGGCCTGGTAGAAGATGGCGATGACCTTGCCGGCGCCCAGGCCGATCTTCTCCAGCAGGTTCTTGTTCTTCTTCTTGGCCAGCGACTCGGAGACCTTCATGTCGGACGAGTAGCGGACCTCGTCACCGCCCTCGGCCTGCGCCGCGGCGTCCGCGCTCTCGGCGGGCTGGGCGCCCGCGTCCGCGGTGGCCGCCGCGGCGGCGACACCGGCCGGCACCGCGTCGGGGTCGGCGAGACTCACCTGGTCGGGGCCGACGGCCGAGACGTAGATGGACTCGTTGATGAACTGGGCCAGCGGGCCGGCCTTGCCGGTCGGCATCACGTTGACGGTGGGGATGCCCTTCTTCGGGTAGAGGCCGCAGCGCAGCGTGCCGCCGCAGTCGATGACGGCGACCGCCATCTCCTCGTCCGGGACCGTGGTGTTGAAGCCGTTGACCGACTCCATCCCCGACAGCTCCTCCATCTTCTCGACGACCTCGGGCTTGGCGCCGCCGCCGACGATGTAGACGATCTTGTTCTTGGCGCCCTCGGCCTTGATGGTGAGGGGGCCGCCGTAGCCGGAGCTGCCGCGGGTGACGGTGATTGCGTTGTACGTCATTGAAGTCCTCTTCCTCGCTCAGGCGGTCTTCAGCTCGCGGCTGAGTCGGACGCCCTGCTGCCTTTCGACCCAGCGGGTGATGAAATCGGTGCTCCAGCCGCCGACGAAGTTCATGACGAGGCCGACGAGCAGGTAGCGGATGGCCAGCGGCATGGTGGGCAGGCCCAGCTCGGTGATGCCGTTGGCGATACCGAGCCAGATGAACAGCTCGCCGGGGTTGATGTGCGGGAACACGCCGTTGCTCGTGTGGCAGAACTGCATGCCGGCGGCCGCGTACGACGGCTTGTAGAACTCGGGCAGGAAGCGGCCGAGCGACAGGGCCATCGGGTTGGCCAGCATGAAGGCGCCGAGGAACGGCAGGAGCATGTAACGGCTGACCGGGTTTCCCGAGGCGTGGCGGGCCAGGGTGTTGATGCGGTCCTGGCCGATCATGCCGATGAGGGAGTTCATGAAGATGAGCAGTACGAGGACGAGGGGAACGGTCGTGCCCATCCAGCTGATGAAGGTTTCGGCGCCCTGCTGGAACAGGCCGATGAACCACTCGGCCGCCCTGACGACGATGTTCATGAAGTCACTCCTTCCAGTTGAGTGAGTCGGTTTGTCCTCACGGCCGTCTTGGCGGTCGCGACGACGGTGGGTGCGGCAGGACGGGCCTGGATGGCGATGACCTGCTTCTTCCTGGGTCGGTTGCCGGGTGCCTGCTGCCGGGGCGCGCTCGCCCTGGGGCCTGGCAGCTTCTTGAGGAGACGCCCGAGCGGGGTGAGCGGCTCCTCGGGGACGCCGCCGTTCTGGACGGTGACCCAGTTGCTCTGTGCGTTCTCGACGGCCAGGCGCAGGCCCTTCGGGCAGCGGCGCAGTGAGGCCGGGTCGAGGTCGGCGATGTGCTGGCCGGTGACCTGGGACAGCGGCTTGAACCGGGCCAGCACGGTCAGGCCGGACATCGCCTTGGCGTCGATGATCATGCCGTCCTCGTCGAGCAGCAGCATGGCGATGGCGCCGGCGCTCAGCGCGTTCTTGCGCTTGCCGATCGCCACCTTGCCGCGCCTGCGCAGCGCCCCGTAGGACGTCGAGAAGTCCTTCATCTGCACCGTGGCGAAGTACATCTGGCCCAGGTAGGCCACGCCGAGTGCGATGAGGAGGAACCAGAAATTCATGTCAGCTCTCCTTGAGGTGGGCCGGGTTGTTGGTCATGTAGAAGAAGAACTGCTCGTAGGAGGTGAAGCGGCTGATCCGGTCCAGGCCGGCCCGGTTGGCCGCCAGCCGGATCACCTCGTCGTAGATGTCGACGAGCAGCGTGTCGTCGTAGTCGTTCTTGTCCGGCACGCCGAGCAGGACGACCAGACGCAGCCCCTCCTCGCCGTTGGCGCGGGGCACGACGCCGATGGCCAGGACGATCCGGTCCGCGCCGTCGGGCAGGGTCGCGTGGGGAAAGGCCACCTCGGGGGTGATGAGCATGGTGGCCCGCTCCTGGCGTTCGCGGATGCGGGCGCCGAACTCGGCGGGCAGCTGCCCCGACGCGACGAGCCGGTCGAGCATCACCTCGAGCTGGTCCTCGTAGTCGAGGGCCGGGTCGAGCACCATGAAGCGCTCGCCGGTGAGCAGCCCGGCCAGCAGCGAGCGGGTGCCGGCGCCGAGCATCACCTGGACGCCCCGGTCGAAGCGCAGCCGGTTGATGTGGCGCAGCAGTTCGTCGCGGTCGAAGACCTCGGCCAGGCGGAGCATCGGCGCCGAGGTGCGCAGCGGCTGGGTGGTCGTGGTGATGACCAGGTCGAAGTGGTCCAGCACGTCCTCGGCGGCCTCGTCGAGGCTGAGCAGCGTGTACTGGGTGGTGTCGGCCATCACCTTCGCCAGTTCCAGCTGCACGAGCCGGGCCGAGACCCCGCCCCCGTGGGTCACCACGGCGACGCGGTAGGCCGGTGTGGTGAGGGTGCGGTGCTCCTCGATGAACACCTGGAAGTAGCCGGTGAGCAGCTGCTTCTCGTCGTCGGCGACTTCCAGGCGGAGTTCGCGGTCGATGACCTGCGCGGTGATGGTGGCCATCTGGTAGGCCACCGGGTAGGCGCTGCGCAGATCGGTGGTGGGGCCGTCGCCGATGTGGATGCCGAACCGCAGCCTGTTGATCATGAAGGTCAGGTGATGGGCGAAGTTCGTCAGCATCGTCGAGGCCGGGATCTCGATACCCATCTGCGCGGCGATCTCGGCCAGGATCTCCTCCAGCAGCGGGCGGATCTCCGCCGAGGTGGGGAAGCGCTTCAGGCGGCGCTGGTCGTGCGGGGTGTGCATGCCGATGACGGGCAGCGTCATGAAGACGGCCTCGTTGTCGCCCACCGGCAGCTGCAGCGCCTCGCTCACCTGGGCGGCCAGCTGGGCCCCGAAGGCGTAGGCGCTGTCGCGCCGGACCGCCTCGTAGTCGTCGGGCAGCGTGCTGAGCGGGTGGCCGGTGAGCATGCGGTCGAGCATCACCGTGTACCAGCGGGTGATCTCCTGCGCCGCCAGGATCGAGATCTGGTACTCGGCGGCGATGCGGTCGACCAGGCCGAGCAGGGGCTCGTCGATCGGGTAGCCGGAGTAGACGGCCGAGTAGTGGTGGTCGAGGATGTACAGGCGCTTGCTCAGCTCGTCGCCGTGCCACTCCAGGCCCTGGTTCGGGCGCCCGACGATGGCCAGACCGTAGGCGGCGCCGCGCTCGCGCAGCGTCCCCAGGTCGTTGAGCACGGTGGAGCGGCCCACCGACATCTCGCGGGCGAGGTCGTCGACGAGGACGGGGCCGGTGGCGCGGGCGAGGCGGGCGATGATGTGGCCGCAGCGAGTGCCGGGGTCGTTGAAGGACGCGGAGTCGTCGACGAGTTCGGCGCGCAGCTGCGCGTAGCGGTCGCGGTCGATCACCCACAGGCGGTAGCGTCCCTGGTCGAGTCGCACCTGGGCGACCTTGCCGAGGACGGAGTTCAGCTCGTGGACGTCGTTCGTGATCGTCTTCGCACCGACACCGAGACGGTCCTGGAGCGCCTCCGGGTCGGCTGAGAGATGTCGCTCCAGCTGGAGGAGGATCTCTGCTCGTCTGTTCACTGTGGCCCTGCTTGGTGAAGTTCGTGCGTCGTTGCAGTGGTGCGGCTCGTGCCGGCCGGCGGTGGCCGGCACGAGCCGGTGGTTCGCCCGTCAGCCGTGCGACTTGCCGCCGGTGACGGTGACGGTCGTGCCCGTGATGTACGCGGACCGGTCGGATGCGAGGAAGCACACGACATTGGCGATCTCGTCGAGCGTGCCGGGACGACCCAGCGGGATGGTCTTGCTGTAGTCGGGCGACAGCTGGTCGACGGTCGTGTTGCGCGTGTATGCGAGTGCCTCATTGTAGGCGGGGCTGCGCAGGCCGGTGGGTTCGAGGATGCCGGGGGCCGCGCCGACGACGCGGATGCCCAGCGGGCCGAGCTCCTTGGCCCACGACAGGGTGAAGCCGTTGAGGGCGCCCTTGGTGGCCGAGTACACCGACTGGCCCTTCGAGCCCTCGGAGCCGGCCTCGGACGTGATGTTGATGATGATGCCCTTGCCGGCCTTGATGAGGCGGCGGGCCACGGCCTGGCTCATGAGGAACGCGCCCTTGACGTTCACGCCGACCATGAAGTCGAAGGCCTTCTCGTCCAGCTCGTACTGGGGGGCCTCGCCGCGGGCGTCGACGAGCAGCCGCGGCTGGTTCACGCCGGCGTTGTTGACCAGCACGTCGATCCGGCCGAAGTGCTCCTCGACCGCGGCGACCGCTGCCTCGACCGCCGCGGAGTCGGTGACGTCGACGCTCACGTTGAACACGCCACTGTCCTCGTCCACGCCGTCGGTGACGGTCAGGTCGAGGCAGGCGACCCGGGCGCCGGCGGCGCGCAGACCGTCGACGATGTGCTTGCCGATGCCGGAGTTGCCCCCGGTGACGATGACGACTCGGTCATCGAGTTCCAGCCACGTGTTCGTCATTGATAGCTCCGTTCCAACTGCTGCTCGGGTGGTGACGGATTCGACGGTATGGTCTGTGTCAGGCGTTGTGAACGGCTTGTTCTGCCGTCGCTTTTCCGGTTCTCGGAAAAAGACCGAACGAATGGCCGGCCCGCCCCGGCACGATCCCGTGCCTCCTTCCGGATGCCCTGGTCGGGGCACTGCCGAGGGCCTCATGGGGCCAGGATGCGCACCATCGGGCGATCCGCCGCGGACTCCCGGCGCGTGATAGGACTGGGGGTGTTCACGGTTGATCGAATCGGGCCCTGCCCCAGGGCATCTGCGTCGCAATGAAGGGCTTTCGCCATGACCACCATTCCGGTGCCGCTCGGGTTCTACATCGACTCCGCCGATGCGGCGGTCCACGAGAAGTGGCTGCCCACCGGGATCTTCCGCGGCGTCACGACGAACCCGACCCTGCTGAGGGACGCCGCCGTGCGCCTGGCCGACGTGCCGACGCTGTACGCCAGGTCGCGTGAGTTCGGCGCCTCCGAGTTCTTCGTCCAGACCTGGGGCGCCGGCGCCGAGGAGCTGTACGCCCACGCCCAGCGGATCCGCGACATGGCACCCGAGGCGATCATCAAGGTGCCCACCACCGCGCCCGGCGCGCAGGCGGCGTCCCGGCTGCGGGCGGCCGGGGTCCCGGTGCTCATGACGGCGGTCTACTCGGCCGGGCAGGCGCTCGTCGCTGCCGCCCTGGGTGCCGAGTACGTCGCCCCCTACTTCAACCGGATGTTCCTGGCCGGCCGCGACGCCGCAGCCGAGATCTCCCACATGACCAGCGCCATCGCCCAGGACGGCTCGGGCCCGCTCGTCGTGGCCGCCTCCATCAAGTCGGCCCAGCACGTCGTCGCCCTCGCCGGCCTGGGGGTGCGCCGCTTCACCATCTCGCCCGAGGTCATCGCCGAGCTGTTCACCGACGACCTCGCGGCCGGCGCCGTCGAGGCCTTCGAGGCCCACATGGCCGACGTGCTGTGACGGGCATGCGCGGCGCCGTTTCCGCGCTCCGCCTCAGCCGAGACAACACCGCCTGGCGATGCGCCGGTTGCTTGATGGGGGCAACGTTCCTATGGCCCGGAGCGTCCTTGCCCTCGGGCGCTATCCGGATCACCCATCAGCGACAATGTCAGCATGACCTCCAGTGCTGGTCCGAGGCTCGGAAGGATGCGACATGGCGTCGGTACTTCGACCGGGTGACCCCTGCTGGGCCCGCGGCTGGGTCGTGGCCGAGGGTGGAGCACTTCGGTTGAAGGCCTTTCCTGATGACAATCACGAGGGCATCGCTGTCATGGGGACAGGTGAGGTCGACCCCGGTGCGCGCTATGACATCAGCGGCAGGTGGACGGGGGACGGGGTGCTCGTCGAGGAGTTGGTTCCGGCCCAGGGCCAGGACCCCGACGGGATTGACGAGCGGGCCGTGGAGTGGTGCCGCGCGAAGGGGCCGGTCAGCCCGGTCACGGTGCGACAGATGGACTCAATGATCCGCCGCTGGAGCGATGCCCTCGAACCGTACGTCGTCATGGTGATGGGATCGGGCGGTGATCCGGTCCCGGGCGAGCCGTACGCCTGGCCCGCGGTCGAGTTCATCATCCTCACGCGGTGGGCCGAGGATTTTCTCCCGTTCGCGCAGGAGGCGCACCCCGACGCCGTCCGGTTCGCCCTGCTCGTGAGCGCGGACCGGGACGAACTCATCGACTGAACGCCCAGGCCCGGCCGGCCGCGGGTGGTCTCTGCCCGGGGGATAGCGGGGCGGTTCGGTGCGGGCGCACCGCCCTGGCGGGCGGCGGCCGTTGGGTCGTCCGCGGTGCGGGTTCACAGCCGTACCGGGTACTCGGGGCGCGGCACCTCGGGGGTGATGGTGCCGGCGACGAAGATGTCGTACCAGAGCATGAAGCAGACGATCGTCCACACCCGGCGAGAGTGGTCGGCGACCCCGGCGCGGTGCTCGTCGAGCAGTTTCATGGCGGCCTGCGGGTCGATGAACTCGTCGGTGGGGGAGTTCGTGATGATGTCGCGCGCCCAGGCGTAGGAGTCGCCCTTGAGGTAGACGCGGGTCGGCACCGGGAAGCCGAGCTTGCGGCGGTGCAGCACGTGGGCCGGCACGATCCGCTCCAGCGCCTTGCGCATGGCGTACTTGGTGGTGTTCTCGGCCAGCTTCTCGCTCATCGGGATGTGCCGGGCCACCTCGAAGACCTCCTTGTCGAGGAACGGCACCCGCAGCTCCAGCGAGTTCGCCATCGTCATCCGGTCGGCCTTGACGAGGATGTCGCCGCGCAGCCAGCTGAACAGGTCGACGTGCTGCATGCGCTGCACCGGGTCCCAGCCCTGCGAGAGCGCGTAGGCGGGGTCGGTGACGTCGTGGAAACTGATCGACGGGTCGTAGCTGCGCAGCAGGCCCGGCAGCTGGTCCTCGCGGAAGATGCGGGCGTTGCCGTAGTAGCGGTCCTCCAGCCGCAGTGCGCCACGCCGCAGCATGTCCTTGCCGCGCATGCCGTTCGGCAGCACCCGGCTGACCGCGCCGAGACCGCGGCGCAGGCCGGCCGGCAGCTTCTCGAACGGGGCCAGCGAGACGGGCTCGTGGTAGATCGTGTAGCCGCCGAAGAACTCGTCGGCCCCCTCGCCCGACAGCACCACCTTGACGTGCTTGCGAGCCTCGTTGGCGACGAAGTACAGCGGCACCAGGGCCGGATCGGCGACCGGGTCGTCGAGGTACCAGATGATGAGCGGCAGGGTCCTGGTGAGTTCCTCCTCGGTGACCCAGCGGGTGACGTGCTCGACGCCGATGGCCTTCGCGGACTCGTCGGCGACGTCGTTCTCGGAGTAGCCCTCGGCCTTGAACGCGGCGGTGAAGGTGAGCAGGTCGGGGTTGTAGCGCTTGGCCAGGGCGGCGATCGCCGTCGAGTCGATGCCGCCGGACAGGAACGAGCCGACGGTCACGTCGGCGCGCATGTGCTTGGCGACCGAGTCGTCGAGCACGGCGGCGATCCGGTCGTAGAGGTCCTCCTGGGCCTGGACGCCGGTGACCGGTTTCGAGTCGAAGACCGGATGGAAGTAGCGGGTCTGCTCGAAGCGGCCGTCCTCGATCGTGAAGGAGCAGCCGGACTCGATCTTGGTGAGCCTGGCGTCCAGGGACTCCGGTTCGGGCGCGTACTGCAGGACGAGGTAGTGCTGCAGGGCGCGGGTGTTCACCTCGGCAGTGCCGGTGAGCTCGCGCAGGCTCTTGGCCTCGGAGCTGAAGGCGAAGCCGTCCTCGGTGGTGGCGGTGTACAGCGGCTTGATGCCGAACCAGTCGCGGGCGCCGAAGGCCTTCTTCTCCTTGGCGTCCCAGATGACGAAGGCGAACATGCCCCGCAGCCGGGAGACCCAGGCGGCGCCGTGGTAGTGGTAACCGGCGACGATGGCCTCGCCGTCGCCCTCGGTGCGGAAGACGGCTCCGTCGTCGGCGGCCAGTTCGTCGCGCAGCTCGAGGTAGTTGTAGATCTCGCCGTTGAAGACCATCCAGTAGCGGTCCGGCTCCTCGGGGGTGCCCCAGCGCAGCGGCTGCCCGGAGTTCTCGATGTCGATGATCGACAGCCGGTTGAAGCCCATCACGACCCGGTCGTCGTGCCAGATCTCGGTGTCATCGGGGCCGCGGTGGCGCTGCTGGACCATTCCCGCCCGCACCTGGTCGACGCGCTCGGCGCGCAGGGTGCCGGTGGAGATGAACGTCATGAAACCGCACACGAGATGATGCCTTCCTTGCCGGGATCGGCGGCGCCGGGGAGTAGGCCGCTTCCCCAAGTATGGCCGATGCGGATGCCCGGTGCGGGCGCGGCGCCCGCGGGGAGGCCCCCGCCGCCGGGGGGCGGGCGTCGAGGGGCCGGGGCGCTCCTCGGTCGGCGGCCGCGCCCCCGCGCGGCGGTGTTACCGACTGGCAGGTCGGGGACCGAGTCCGTCACGGCTGCCGCGCACCCGCGGGCGGCGCCAGGGACCGGCCGGGCTGGGCGCGCCCCGGCCGGCGCCCCGGGCCTCCTGCCTGCCGCAGTGGGGCGGCCCCCGGGACGGGACCCGCGAAACGGCAATCATTCGATACAGCCGAGGGCATAATTCAGGACCATTTCTGCCCGTAAACTGCATGTGCGACGTAATGTCCCCATTTTTGGGACTCACGTTCTCGTCATGTCAAGGCCTAATATGCCTTCGTGCGCATCCAAGTCATCGGGGTGGATCACCAGACCGCCCCTCTGGCGGCTCTGGCCACACTGTCCGACGGTGGCGGGGAGCTCTCCCGTGTCCTCATGTCCCGGCAGGCCGAGGTGGCCGGGGCGGTTCTGCTGTCCACGTGCAACCGGTTCGAACTGATCTGCGACACCGACAACCGGCTCGGCGCCGAGCAGTTGCGCACCCAGCTCGCCGACCTGGCCCGCGAGCTCGTCCCCGACGTCGACGAGCGGGCCCTCGCCGGCCTGCGCACGGCCACCGGCGAGGACGCCGTGCAGCACGTCTTCGAGGTGGCCTCGGGCATGCGCGCCGCCGTCATCGGCGACAAGCAGGTCGCCGGGCAGCTGCGTCGCGCCTATGAGCTCGCCTCCGAACGCGGCCAGTGCACCGGCCGCCTCCACCGCCTCTTCCACGACGCCCTGACCAGCTCCCGCGCCGTCGCCAGCCGCACCTCGCTGGGCGCCGCCGGCCGCTCCGTCGCCGGAGTCGGCCTCGACATGGCCGAACTGCCCGGCGGCCTGCGCGGCAAGAGGGTGCTCTTGGTGGGCACCGGCGCCTTCGCCCGCGTCGTGTTCGCCGAACTCGGCACGCGCCGCTCCGGCCGGGTCTTCTGCTGGTCGGCCTCGGGCCGCGCCGAGCAGTTCGCGGCCCACCACGACGTCGTCCCCCTGGGAGACTCGGAATTCGCCGACGGCGTCGCGGCCGCCGACCTCATCGTCACCTGCAGCGGGGCCGGTACCGCGCTGAGCGCCGAGGCCCTGCTGGCCGGGCGCCCCGAACTGGCCGGGCCCGGGTCCTTCCCCATCGTCGACCTCTCCCTCGGCGGCGACCTCGCCGAGGACGCCAGGGCCCTGCCCGGCGTTCGCCTCATCACCCTGGAACAGGTGCGCGACAAGGCGGACGAGGCCCAGCGTGATGTCATCGAGCAGGCCCAGCAGGTCGTCGACCAGGGTGTCGCCAGGCACCTCGACAAGGAACGCTCGCGCGGCGCCGACCCGGCCATCGCCGCGATGCGCTCCGAGGTGGGCGTCCTCGTCGACCGCGAGATAGCCCGGGTGCGGGCCCGCGAGTCGGCGGAGGTCTGCGCGGTCGTCGAACGCTCGCTGCGCCACCTGACCGGCGTCATGCTCCACACCCCCACGGTCCGCGGCAGCCAGCTCGCCGAGGAGGGGCGCCTCGACGAGTTCTTCACGGCCCTCGACGTGCTGCTCGGGATCGAGGTCGACGAATGAGCCACGGGCCCCGGACCGAGCCGCTGCGCATCGGCACGCGCGGCTCCAGGCTGGCCGTCGCGCAGACCCTGACGGTCGCCGAGATGATCGAGGACGCCACCGGCGGCGTGGCCGAACTCGTCCGCGTGCGCACCGAGGGCGACGACCTGTCCATCCCGCTGTCGGCCCCGCCCCGGCCCGGCGCCTTCGCCGCCCGGCTGCGCGACGTGCTGTCGGCCGGTGACGTCGACGTCGCCGTTCACTCCTTCAAGGACCTGCCGTTCGCGCCCGAACCCGGCCTGCGCGTCGTGGCCGTGCCCCGGCGCGCCAGCGCCCTCGACGCCCTCGTCAGCCGCGACCGGCTGGGTCTTGCCGAGCTGCCCGCCGGCGCCCGGGTCGGCACGTCGAGCCCCCGCCGCGCCGCCGCGCTGCTGCGCGCCCGCCCCGACCTCGAGATCGTCCCGATCCGCGGCAACGTCGACACCCGGGTGCGCAAGGTCCGCACCGGCGAGGTGGACGCCGCCGTCCTGGCCGCCGCTGGGCTGCAACGCATCGACCGCGGCGAGGAGATCACCGCGCCCATCGACCCCGCCGTCATCGTCCCCGCACCGGCCCAGGGGGCCCTGGCCGTCGAGATGCGGGCCGACCACCCGATGGCCGATGCGGTGGGGGCCATCGACGACGCCGACACCCGCCTGCGCGTCACCGCCGAACGCCAGGTGCTCACCGGCGTCCAGGCCACCTGCACCACGGCCGTCGGCGCCCTCAGCGAACTCGACGGCCGCACGCTGCGGCTCGTCGCCGACCTGTCCGGCCACCTCGGTGTCGACTACGCCCGCGTCGAGGTCAGCGCCGAACTCGGCGACGACCCCCTCGCCGACGCCGTCGCGCTCGGCCGGCGGGCCGCGTCAGAACTGCTGGCAGGTGCCCGGTGAACGCCCCCGACCGCAGGCCGGTGCTGCTCGTCCGCCCCGACGGCAACGAGCGGGACGCCGCCGCGCTCGACACCCACGGCATCGCCAGCAGCATCGATCCCTACCTGCAGACCCGCGCCTGCGACGACCCGATGCCGGCCCGCCGCCTGGTGGGGCTGCTCTCGGCCGCCGGCGCCCAGGCGGTCCTCGTCATCACCTCGCCCCGCACCTGGGGTCATCTCGAGTCCGCGGCCGGCGCAGCCCCCCTGGAGCGCGCCGCGGCCACCGCACTCAACCAGGGCCTGCGCGTGTTCGCCACCGGCCGCGGCACCCTCGACACCCTGCCCGAGGCCCTGGCCGCCCGCGCAGAGACCGCGCCCAATGCGAAAGCCCTCGTCGCGCTGCTCAACGACACCGTCCTGCCGCAGATCCGCGCCCTGCCCATGCCCGTCGTCGAGGCCCTGGCCATCCTGCCCGGCAGCCTGATCGCCCGCGCCGAACTGCCCGAGGGCCTGCGCGCCGGCGGCTGGCGGGTCCTGCAGCTGCCCGTCTACACCACCGACAGCAGACCCGACACCCCCACCAGCGTCGGTGCCCTGGCCTGCGGCGCCCACTCGGCGGTGCTGCTGCGCTCCTCGAGCGCGGCCCGCGCCCTGGCCCGGTTCGCCGGGCCGGAGGGCATCGGCGCCGGCACCCGCGTCCTCGGCGCCGGCCCCACGACCAGCGCCACCGCCCGCGACCTGGGCCTGGACGTGATCGAGTGCACCTGCACCGAGCCCACCGCCCTGGCAGCCGAGGTCGCCCGCGTCCTCGGCGCCCCCGACACCGGATGGCGGGACGGGGGAGAGGCCCCTGACGAACTGGGCCCCGACCACCCGAGCCGGAGCCCCGGCGTCGCGAACAGCCCGCTGCTGAGGGCCGCCCGGGGCGAACGCCCCGAGCGCACGCCCGTGTGGTTCATGCGCCAGGCCGGCCGCTCCCTGCCCGAGTACCGTGCGGCCCGCGAGGGCATCGGGATGCTCGAGAGCTGCCTGAACCCACCGCTGGCCGCCGAGCTGACCCTGCAGCCCGTGCGCCGCTACGGCGTGGACGCCGCGATCTTCTACTCCGACATCATGGTGCCGCTGAAACTGGCCGGCCTCGGCGTCGACATCGTCCCCGGCGTCGGGCCCGTCCTCGACCACCCGGTGCGCACCGCCGCCGACGTCGACGCCCTGCCCGAACTCCCCGACGAGGCCCTCGACCCCATCCGCGAGGCGGTGCGCCTGGCCGTCGCCGAACTCGGCGACGTCCCGCTCATCGGCTTCGCCGGAGCCCCCTACACGGTGGCGTCCTACCTCGTCGAGGGCGGTCCCTCGGCCACCCACGAGCACACCAGGGCCCTCATGCGCACCAGTCCCGAGGTCTTCGACCGCCTGCTCGACTGGGTGGCCCGCGCCGACACCGCCTTTCTGCGCGCCCAGGTGCTGTCCGGCGCCAGCGCCGTCCAGCTGTTCGACTCGTGGGCCGGCCGGCTGTCCGAGGCCGACTACCTCGTCCACGCCCAGCCGGCGTCCGGCCGGGTGCTGCGGGCGATCGGCCGGTTCGGCGTCCCGCGCATCCACTTCGGCACCGGCACCGCCGCCCTGCTGCGTGCCATGCGCGACGCCGGCGCCGACGTCATGGGCGTGGCCGCCGACCTCACGCTCGCCCGGGCCAACGACCTGCTCGGCGGCCGCACCGTGCTGCAGGGCAACCTCGACCCGGCCCTGCTGTCCGGCCCCGTCGAGGCCATCGATGCCGCCCTGGAGCAGATCCTCACCGAGGGGCGCCTGGCCCCCGCCCACATCGTCAACCTGGCGCACGGGGTCCCCAAGGACGCGGACCCGCAGGTGCTCGCACACATCGTCGACGTCGTGCACGACGCCGGCGCGGAGAAAGGGGAATGATCATGTCGCGACCCGCTGGGATCGGTTCGGTCAAGCCAGTCGACTGGGCCTACGACCGCGCCCCCATGATCATCTACTGGGAACTGACCACGGCGTGCGGGCTGGCCTGCCGGCACTGCCGGGCGAGCGCCCAGCTCGAGCCGCCCCCCGGCGAACTCACCCACGACGAGGCGCTGCACATCCTCGACCAGGTGGCCGACTTCGGCAGCCCCATGCCGCACGTCATCATGACCGGCGGCGACCCGATGCGCCGCTTCGACCTGGACGAACTCATCGCCGAGGCGCGCAACCGGGGCATCGGCGTCTCGCTGTCCCCGGCCGTCACCCCGCTGCTCACCAAGCAGCGGATCGCCGACATGGCGGCCCTCGGCGTGCAGGCCATGTCCCTGTCCCTCGACGGCTCCACGCCCGAGCACCACGACGGCGTGCGGCAGGTGCCCGGCACCTTCGAGGCGACCCTGCAGGCCCTGGCCGACGCCAACGAGGTCGGCATGCCCATGCAGATCAACACGCTCGTCACCGACACCACGGTCGCCGACCTGGAGGACATCTACGAGCTGCTCAAGGGCTACAAGCTCTTCCAGTGGAGCCTGTTCTTCCTCATCTCGGTGGGCCGCGGCGCCCAGCTGCGCGAGATGACCCCCGGCGACGCCGAACGCACCCTCATCGAGTGGAACAAGCGCCGCCCCGATGCGCCCTTCCGCATCAAGACCACCGAGGCCATGCAGTACCGGCGCATCATCGCGCAGCGGCTGCTGCGGGCCGGCCAGACCGAGGAGCAGATCATCAACTCCCCGGCCTCGCGCGGCTTCGGCATCCGCGACGGCAACGGCATCATGTTCATCTCCCACCTCGGCGAGGTGATGCCCTCGGGCTTCCTGCCGACCAGCGTCGGCAACGTGCGCGACCGCTCGATCGTCGAGCTGTACCGCGACACCGAACTCATGCGGGCCCTGCGCCGCCCCGACGGTTTCAAGGGCGACTGCGGCATCTGCGAGTTCAACAGGTGGTGCGGTGGCTCCCGGGCCCGCGCCTACGCGTGGACCGGCGACCCCCTCGAGTCCGACCCGCTGTGCCCCTACAAGCCGGCCGCGGCCAAGGCGGGCGTCCACACCCAGCACCCGGGGACGAGCCAGTCGCCCGCGGTGAGCGGGGCCACGGCATGAGCCAGGGGACGCCCGGGGACTGTCCGGGCCCGCGCCTGGTCGTCGTCGGCGGCGGCCTCACGGGCCTGTCCGCGGCCTGGCAGGGCGTCTGCCGCGGCGCCCGGGTCACCGTGCTGGAGGCCTCCGACCGCCTCGGCGGCAAGGTCCGCACGATCCGCCGCGACGGCTTCGTCATCGAGACCGGCCCCGACAGCTACGTCGCCTACAAGCCGGCCCTGACCCGGCTGCTGGATGAGCTCGGCATCGCCGACGAGGTCATCGCCCCCGGCGACGCCCGCCGCGTGGCGCTGCTGTCGCGCGGCGCGCTGCGCCCGATGCCGGCCGGCATGGGCATGGTGCTGCCCACCAGGCTGTGGCCGTTCGTCACCACTGGCGTGCTCAGCTGGCCCGACAAGATCCGCGCCGGCCTCGACCTGTTCATGCCCCGCCGACTCCGCGACGGCACCGACGTCTCCATCGGCGCCTTCCTGCGCTCCCGCCTGGGCGACGGCATCGTCGACCGCTACGCCGAGGTCATGGTCGGCGGCATCTACGGCGCCGCCATCGACGAACTGAGCCTCGACGCGGTGCTCCCGTCACTGCGGCAGAACGAGCAGGACCACCGCTCCCTCATGCTCGCCTCACTCGCCCAGGGCCGCAGGGCGCGCGCCGCGGCCGGCCACGCGGCCCCCGGAGCCACCTGCTCGCCGTTCCGCTCCCTCTCCGGCGGCCTCGGCCGCGTCATCGAGGTGCTCGCCGACCGGCTCACCGCGCGCGGCGCCGAGCTGCGGACGGGGGCGACCGTCGCCCGCCTCACCGGGGCGGGCGTCGAACTGGCCGACGGCGAGTTCGTGGCGGCCGACGCCGTCGTCCTGGCCGGCGGCGCCGCCTGCTCCGCCCAGCTGCTCGCCGAGGCCGCCCCGGCCGCCGCCGCGGCCCTCGACGAGATCCCGCTGGCCTCCACCACCGTCGTCTCGCTCGGCCTGAAGGCCGGCGACTTCGACCGGCCGCCCGACTCGCAGGGCTGGCTCGTCGCCGACCCGGGCCCCATCAGCGGTGTGACGACCAGCTCGGTGAAGTACGCCGGGCGCGCCCCCGACGGGCAGGTGCTCGTCCGCGTCTTCGTCCCCAGCAAGCGCGGACCGCTCACCGATGCCCCCGACGACCGGCTGCTCGCCGCGGTCCTCGACCACGTGCGCCCGCTGCTCGGCGTGCACGGCGACCCCACCCTCACGCGCATCGACCGCTGGCACGCGGTGATGCCCAAGTACACGGTCGGCCACCTCGACCGTGCCGCCACCGTCGACGGCGAACTCGCCCGGCACCACCCCACCTGGGCGGTCGCCGGCTCCGCGCTGCACGGCGTGGGCCTGCCCGAATGCGTCGCCGACGGCCGCCGCCGCGCCGACGCCGTACTCGACGCCGCGGCCTCCCGGCGATCCTCCGAGGCGCCCGCCGCAGGAGAAGCGCATCCACGCAACCCCGGGGTCATCCCCGCCAACGAAGGAGTCATGAGATGAGCACCCACTACGACGCCCTGATCGTCATGGGCTTCGGCGGCCCGACGTCGATGGACCAGGTCGAGCCCTTCCTCAAGCACATCACCGGCGGACGCATCACTGCCGAGCGGATGGCCAAGGTGAGCGAGCACTACGCCCACTTCGGCGGCGTGAGCCCCCTCAACGGGCAGAACCAGAAACTCGCCAACGACGTGGCCGCCCGCCTACGCGACAAGGGCATCGACGTGCCGGTCTACCTCACCCACGCCCACGTGGCCCCGTTCCCCGAGCAGACGCTCGCGCAGATCGTCGCCGACGGCCACGAACGCGCCCTGGTGCTCGTGCCCGCCGCCTACCCCTCGTACGTGGGCTGCCGCTCCTACCGCGAGGCGCTCGCCGCGGCGACCCCCGTCGACGACGAGGGGCGCCCCAGGCTCGAGATCGCCAAGATCAACCCGTTCTACGACATGCCCGCCTTCGTCGACGCCCAGATCGGCCTGCTCGAGCCCGTCGTGCGCGCCCACCCGGACGCGAAGCTGCTGTTCACCACCCACTCGCTGCCGACCGGACTGTCCGAGACCTCCGGCGTCGGCGGCGACGGCTACCTCAAGCAGCACCACCGGGTCATCGACCAGATCCTCGCCGGGCTCGCCAACAAGGGCCTGAGGCCCGACTGGCAGCTGTGCTACACCTCCCAGGGCGGCGCACCCGGCGACACCTGGCTGACCCCCGACGTCAACGACGTCATCGACGAGCTGGCCACCCAGGGCGTCAAGGAGGTCATCGCGGTGTCGATCGGTTTCCTGTCCGACCACATGGAGGTCATCTGGGACCTCGACAACGAGGCCGCCCAGACCGCCAGGGGCCACGGCATGGGCTTCTACCGGGTGCCGACCGTCGCCAACGAGCCGGTCTTCCTCGACGGCCTCGCCGAGCTCGTCGCCCGCGGACTTGCCGGCGAGGACCGCAGGGGCGACGATGACTGCGGCGGTGAGGACTGCTGCCCCAACCCGGGTGGCGCAGTGCCCGCCGTCAGGGGAGTCACTCCGTGAACGAGAGCCGTTACCGCATCGTCCAGCGCCCGCGCCGCCTGCGCCGCACCCCGGCCGTGCGCGACTTGGTGGCCGAGACGCGCCTGCACCCGGCCGACCTCATCGAGCCGATGTTCGTCGTCGAGGGGCTGGACGCCCCGCGCGAGATCGCCTCGATGCCCGGGGTGCGCCAGCACACGAAGGCCTCGCTGCAGCGGGCCGTGCACGAGGCGGCCGACGCCGGGGTCGGCGCGGTCATGCTGTTCGGCACCCCGGCCGTGCGCGACCCGCAGGGCTCGCAGGCCTGGAACCCCGACGGGGTGCTGGCCAACGCGGTGCGCTGGGCCGTCGAGGCCGAGCCGGGCATGCCGGTCATCGCCGACGTCTGCCTCGACGAGTTCACCGACCACGGGCACTGCGGCGTCCTGACCCCCGACGGGCGGGTCGACAACGACGCGACGCTGCCGTTGTACGCGAAGATGTCGGTGGTGCTCGCCGAGGCGGGCGCCACGATGCTCGGCCCCTCGGGCATGATGGACGGCCAGATCGGCGTGATCCGTGAGGCCCTCGACGCGGCCGGACACACCGACACGATCCTCATGGCCTACTCGGCCAAGTACGCGTCCGGCTTCTTCGGGCCCTTCCGCGAGGCCGTCGACTCCCAGCTCACCGGCGACCGGCGCGCCTACCAGCAGGACCCGGCCAACGCCGTCGAGGGGCTGCGCGAGATCGAGCTCGACCTGGCCGAGGGCGCCGACATCGTCATGGTCAAGCCCGCCCTGCCCTACCTCGACGTGCTGAACCGGGCCACCCGGGTCTCGAACGTGCCGGTGGCCGCCTACGTGGTCTCCGGCGAGTACGCGATGATCGAGTTCGCCGCCAGGGCCGGCGCCCTCGACCGGCAGCGCTGCATCATGGAGGCCCTCACCGGCGTCAAACGCGCCGGGGCGTCGATGATCATCAACTACTGGGCCACCGAGGTGGCCCGCTGGCTGGCCGGCTGAGCCCGGCGTGCTGGCCGCAGCGAATACACTGCCGCCGTGCGCCCGGCCCGTGCGCACGGCGGTCGACCGTGAGGAGCCCCGATGACCCGTAGTGAGAAACTGTTCGCGCAAGCCCGCGAGGTGATGCCCGGCGGCGTCTCGAGCCCGGTGCGGGCCTTCGGCCGCGTGGGCGGCACGCCCGTGTTCGCGGCGTCGGGGCGGGGCAGCCGGATCACCGACGTCGACGGCAGGGATTACCTCGACCTCGTGAACAGCTGGGGCCCGCTCATCGTCGGCTACTCGCACCCGGCGGTCGTCGAGGCAGTGCAGGCCGAGGTGGCCCGCGCGACGAGTTTCGGGGCGAGCAGCGAGATCGAGCTGCGTCTGGCGCAGAAGGTCGTCGAGCGGATGGCCGGGGCCGTTGAGAAGATCCGTTTCACCTGCTCGGGCACCGAGGCCGTCATGACGGCCGCCCGCATTGCCCGCGGCGCGACGGGCAGGCCGCTGCTGGTGAAGTTCGTCGGCTGCTACCACGGCCACGCCGACTCGTTCCTCGTGGCGGCCGGCTCCGGCGTGGCGAGCCTGGGCCTGCCCGACTCGCCCGGCGTGCCCGCCGAGATCGCCGCCGACACGCTGACGGTGCCGTACGGCAGGCTCGACCTGGTCGAGCAGGTCTTCGCCGAGCGCGGCGACGAGATCGCCGCCGTCGTCACCGAGTCGGTGCCGGCGAACATGGGTGTCATCGTGCCGCCCGAGGGGTTCAACAAGGGGCTGTACGAGATCGCGCACCGTCACGGGGCGCTGCTGATCCAGGACGAGGTGCTGGCCGGCTTCCGGGTGAGCCCCACCGGCGGCTGGGGCCTGCAGGGCCGGCGCGAGGGCTGGACGCCCGACCTGTTCACCTTCGGCAAGGTGATCGGCGGCGGCATGCCGCTCGCCGCGGTCGGCGGGCGCGCCGAGCTGATGGACCAGCTGGCGCCGGTCGGCCCGATCTACCAGGCCGGGACCCTGTCGGGGAACCCGGCGGCGTGCGCGGCCGGCCTGGCCACCCTGGAACTCATGGACGAGGCCGCCTACCAGCGGCTCTACCGCATCGCCGACCAGGTGTCCGGCATCGTGTCGGCGGCCCTCGACCGCGAGGGCGTCGCCCACCGACTCAACAAGGTGACGAGCCTGTTCAGCTTCTTCCTCACCGGCCAGCCGGTGGTCGATTTCGACTCGGCCGCCCGGCAGGACCACGAGGCCTTCGCCCGCTTCTTCCACGCCGCACTCGACGAGGGCATCTGGCTGCCCCCGAGCGGCTTCGAGGCCTGGTTCTGCTCGACCGCGGTCACCGACGACGACCTGGCGCACCTGGAACGGGCCATGGCGGTCGCGGCGCGCGCCGCAGCCGGGGCAGACACCGCGTAACGGGCGTCCACCGGGTTGGCCCTGCGGTTGTCGTGCGTCATTTCACGACAACCGCAGGGCCAACCCGCGTCTCGCGCCATGCGAGGTGGTGTTTCACGACGAAATGTAGTAGAAGTACTATCAATCGAACTACCTCTACCGCGAAAGGAGGCCTGATGACTGCGACAGTGTCGCCGACGGCGCCGCCGGTCATCCGCGCCGACGCACTGCACCTCGCCTACGGGCAGACCTCGGTCCTGCGCGGCGTCGACGTCGACGTGCACGGCGGCGAGGTCGTGTGCCTTCTCGGGCCCAACGGGGTGGGCAAGACCACCTTCGTCGAGACGCTCATCGGGTCACTGGCCCCGGGCAGTGGACGGGTCCGCGTGTTCGGCCAGGACCCCCGCCGGGCGGGCTCGGGCTTCTGGGCGCGCATCGGGCTCGTCCAGCAGAACTGGACCGACCACCCCAAGTGGCGGGTCAAGGACCAGCTGGAATGGATCCGGGCCATCCAGCTGTCGGCGGCGCCGGCGGACACGGTCGCCCAGGTGCTCGACGCCGTCGGGCTCGCGGACAAGGCGGACAGCCGCCTCTCGCGGTTGTCGGGAGGGCAGCGCCGCATGATCGACTTCGCGGCGGCCCTGCTGGGGCGTCCCGAACTGCTCGTCCTCGACGAGCCGACGACCGGGCTCGACCCGGTCTCGAAGGCCCGCCTGCACGACCTCATCCTGGATCGCGTCGACGAGAGCGCCACTGTCCTCATGACCACCCACGACCTCGCCGAGGCCGAGCGCCTAGCCTCCCGGGTGCTCATCATGAGCGGGGGCCGGATCATCGCCGACGACACGGTCCCCGGGCTGCGCGAGAGGCTGAGCACCGACGCCGAGGTCACCTGGGTGCAGGACGGCGAGCGCCATGTCCACGCCACCGCCGAACCCGAACGCTTCCTCCAGCGGCTCGACCTCACGGCGATCAGCGGGCTCACCGTGACCCGCCCCACCCTGGAGGACGCCTACCTCGCCCTGGTCGACAAGGAGAAGCAGTCATGAACCCTCGTGCCATCCCCGCCGTCGTGCGCGCCGGAGCACGTCAGGCCGCAGGTGATCTTCGCCCCGTGCTCTGGGGTAGGGGGCTGGTCGGTCAGCTCGTGTGGGTCGTCGTCATCATCGTCGTGGCGCGCATCTTCGACGGACCCGACAGCGATGAGATGCTGTTCGGCCCCATGTTCCTCGCCGGCAGCATCGGGGGCTATGGCTTCTTGGTCGCCATGGTGATCGTCGGCGAGACCTACAACGATCGTCTCGGCGGGGCCCTGCTCCGCGTGCGGATCCTGCCGAACGGGCCCCTGATCTGGGCGGTCGGCAAGACCTTCTCGTCCGTCGGCCAGACGATTCTCACCCAGGTGGCCGTGCTCGTCGGGGGAACGCTGTTCCACGGTTCCTGGTCCTGGAGCGCACCGCAGATCCTGCTGTGCCTGCCCATCGCCCTGCTCGCCGCCGTGTCCGCAGCGCCATTGGGATTCCTCGCCGGCAGTCTCGCCCGCGGCATCTTCAGCATAATGCTGGGCTTCCTGCCTATGGTCGCCGTCATGGTCACCAGTGGCGTCTTCTGTCCGCTGGACGTGTTCCCCCGCTGGCTCCAGGGCATCCAGCTCGTCCTGCCCGCCTACTGGTCCGGTCACCTCACCCGCTGGGTGCTGGTCGGTGACCCGTCGTGGGAGTTCGGCGGCGCCTTCGCCCCGGCCCTTGCCGTGGGGGTGCTGGTGGCTTGGATAGTCATCGGTTACGCCGCCGTGCCCGCCGTCATCCGCCGCACCTTCCGCAAGGAGAGCATCGGTAGCCTGGCTCGCATGCAGTCCACCATCCGTTCCCAGGCCGGGCTGTGAGATGGCCGAGGACGTCGTCCACAACCGGATCGCGGTGCTGCGCGCCGACCGCAGGGTGAGTCGCCGCGAACTCGCCGAGGCGCTCGGCGTGCATTACCAGACGGTGGGCTACCTGGAGCGCGGGGAGTACGCGCCCTCCCTGCACCTGGCACTGCGCATCGCCCGCTACTTCGACGTGCCCGTCGAATCGGTGTTCTCGCTCGACGAGTTCCCGCCGATCGGTTAGGCGCACGCCAGGAGCCTGAGCACGTCGTGAAGATCGCGGCAGATGATGTCGCCGTTCGTGGCCCCGCCCACCGCCACGGTGACCATCCCCGCGGCCCGCGCCGCGGTCAGGCCAGGGGCCGAGTCCTCCACGCAGACCGCCTGCCGGGGCTCGACCCCCAGCCGCCGAGCCCCCAGCAGGTAGCCCTCGGGGTGAGGTTTCCCGTGCTCGACGTCGTCGAAGGAGACGATGACCGGTGGCTCGATCCCGGCGGCCCCCAGTCTCGCGCGGGCCAGGCGGCGGTGGGCGTTGGTGACGACCGCCCAGGGGAGGGCCTGCTCATCCAGCCAGGCGGCCAGTTCCAAGGCGCCGGGTGAGGGGTGCACGCCGTCGGTGTCGGCGCACTCGCGCTCCAGGTGGGCCATGACGTGCTCGGCCACCTCGGCCTCGCCGAGGTCGGGCAGGAAGCGTCGCACGGTGGTGGCCGCGTCCGGCCCGTGGCAGACCGCGAGAACCGCTGACGGGTCGAGTCCGTTGTCGCGGGCCCAGGCGGTCCATGCCGCCTCGACGGCGGCATGGGAGTTCACCATCGTGCCGTCCATGTCGAGGAGGACGGCGCGCCAGGGAGCAGAACGATGCGGGGATGGACTCATGCCCCAATTAAACTCGTAACACGATTAAAAAGCGAGAGGGAGGTCCCATGGCCCAACGGCACAGCACAGCAGGGCAACTACGGTGGGCCCTGGCGGCCGATGCCTGTGCCCTGATGCGCGCCACCCCGGGCATCACCCGAGCGCGCCTCGCCCGCGATCTGGGCATCTCCACCGGCACGGCGGCCGATCTCGTGACGAGGATGCGTCAGGCCGCCCTCCTCGACGAGGGGGAACCCGAGACGCACGGCCGGGGACGCCCCACCTCCGTGCTCACCGCGCATCCCGGAGGTCCGCTCGTCGTCGCCGTGGAGATCACCGCCGGCGGGTGGCGAGTGGCGACCGCTGGGCTCGACGGCCGGCCGACGGTTGTCGCCGGTGCCCCGCACCGCGGCCTCAGGCCCGATGTCGTCCTCACGACGATCCGCCGGGCCATGGCCACTGCGACGCGCGGCCGTGCCGAAAGGGTGCGGGCCGTGTCCGTCGTCGCGGCCGTGACCGTCCGCGACGGTACGATCGTCCAGTCCTCCGTCCTCGGCTGGGAACAGGTGTCCCTCTCGTCCCTGCACATGCCCGGGGCCGTGATGCGCGTCACCAACGACGCCACCTGCGAGGCGCTGGCCGAGTCCCGCCGTGGCGCCTCGCGCGGGGCGCGCAATGCCCTGCACCTCACCGTGCTCTCGGGCGTCGGCGGTGGTCTCGTCCTCGACGGTGAGCCCGTGCTCGGGGCGTCCGGCCTGGCCATGGAGATCGGACACCTGCCCTTCGGGAACCCGGACGCGGTCTGCGGCTGCGGGGCGCGGGGCTGCTGGGACACCGTCCTCGGTGCCGGTCCGCTGTCCAGGCGATTGCACGCCGAGGACGACTCGGCGCCGGCCATCGAGGCGGCCATCGCGCGGAATGACCCCACCCGCCGCGCCGTGCTCGAGGCCGCGGCAACGAGCCTGGGGCGGGGCGCGGCCGGCCTGGTCAACACCATGGATCCCGATGTCGTCACCCTCGGCGGGATCGGGCCGCTCCTGCGCTCCGCGGCGCCCCTGGCCTTCGAGAGGGCCCTGGCGGGCGGTCTCATGCGCTGCCTGCGCGACGACCCGCCGCGGATCATCGCGGGCGAACTCGGATCCGACGCCGCGCTCATCGGCGCCACCGAAACCGCCCTGGACGAGGTTGCCAGCCCCGCCGGTCTCGCGGCATGGGCGTCCCCGGCCGGGATGGATCGATGAGGCGGGCGCATCCCCGACACCGCCCCGCTCCATGCCCGTCGCCGTGTCACTGCCCCGCCGTAGTCTGAACACATGAGCACCGAGGACGCCCCCGCACTCTTCGAGGCCCCGGCCGCGGGCGGCGGCCGTACCGCCGACGACCGGGCGCGCCCGCTGGCCGACCGGCTGCGTCCCGGTGCCCTGGAGGAGGTGGTCGGGCAGGACCACCTGCTCGCACCCGACGCCCCGCTGGGGCGGATGGTGAGGGCCGGCCACCTGTCCTCTGTCATCCTGTGGGGCCCGCCCGGATGCGGCAAGACGACGATCGCCCGGCTGCTCGCCGCGCGCGTCGGCCTCGACGTCGAGCAGGTCTCGGCGACCGCCTCCGGGGTGGCAGAGCTGCGGAAGATCTTCGCCGCCGCCGCGGCACGCCGCCGCAGCGGCCGGGGCACGCTCCTGTTCGTCGACGAGGTGCACCGCTTCAACCGTGCCCAGCAGGACTGCCTGCTGCCCTACGTCGAGGACGGCACGGTCGTCCTCGTCGGCGCCACCACCGAGAACCCCAGCTTCGAGCTCAACGGGGCGCTCCTGTCGCGCTGCCAGGTGCTCGTACTGCGCCGCCTCGACGAGCCCGCCCTGACCGAACTCCTCGACCGTGCGCAGCGACTCACGGGCGGCCCCCTGCCGCTCACCGACGGTGCCCGTGCCGCGCTGATCGCCATGGCAGATGGTGACGGACGCTATCTGCTGGGCATGGTCGAGCAGGTCCTCGCGGCGGCCCCCGCCACCCCGCTCGACGAGGCGGGCCTCGCAGCCGTCGTCGCCACCCGAGCCCCGGCCTATGACAAGGCGGGGGAGGAGCACTACAACCTCATCTCCGCGCTCCACAAGTCGATGCGCGGCTCCGACCCGGATGCCGCCCTGTACTGGCTGGCCAGGATGCTGTCCGGCGGCGAGGACCCGCTCTACGTCGCCCGCCGCCTCGTGCGCTTCGCCAGCGAGGACGTGGGGCTCGCCGATCCCGGTGCTCTCCAGGCGGCGCTGGGCGCCTGGCAGGCCTACGAGCGGCTCGGCTCACCCGAGGGCGAGCTGGCCATCGCCCAGGCCGTCGTCCACCTGGCCACCGCGCCCAAGTCGATCGGCGTCTACCGCGGCTTCACCCGGGCCCAGGCGGCGGCCCGCCGGACGGGTTCCCTCAGGCCGCCGGCGCACATCCTCAACGCCCCCACCCGGCTCATGAAGAACCTCGGCTATGGTGCCGGTTACCAGTACGACCCGGACACCGCCGATGGTTTCTCCGGCGCCGACTACATGCCCGAGGGCTACCCGCCCCCGGCCGAGCGGGAGCGTTTCTACGAGCCGACCGACCACGGCAACGAGCAGCAGATCCGCGAGCGCCTGGCCCACTGGGAGCGTCTGCGCCGCCGGAAACTCGGCGAGACCGGCGGCTGAGCCTGGGCCCGCCTCGTGATCCCTGGCCCAACCCGGGGCGGCGTGTCCGACTGCTGCGGCTTGGTCCTGGCCCCGCGGCCGGCCGAGGCGAATGATCCCGGTCGCGTCACGCGCCACATGACTCCGCGGCCTGCCGAGGTGGATCGTGGGCGGGGGCGAGCCGCTCCGGGGCCCTGGCCCGGCCCGGGAACCACGACGAGGCGACGGCTCAGCCGGGCCGGCGCGTTGGTGTAGGGGCCAGGGTTTCCCGCACGACGAGGCGACAGCCGGGGCCGCGTGGCGTTGCCCGAGACCACACGCCGTCGCGTGCCGTGGCGGGCTTGGTGACCGCTCAGTGCTGCCAGCCCTCGTCCTCCAGCTTGGCCTTGATCGCCGCGACGATGTTCTCGGCCGCGTGCCCGTCACCGCGCAGCAGCTGGGCCGTCCGCTGTCGCTCGTCCTGACGGGGGTCCGCCGCCCCGGCTGCCAGGGCCTCCACCAGCGTGAACGCCTCGGCCACTCCCGGCACCCGGTTCACTCCGGCGATGATGCGCTCACCCAGCGGGCTGAAGGGCTGGTGGTCCTCGCGCTCCAGGAAGACGACGGGCCTGCCGGTCAGCTGGTACTCGGCGAGCCAGCTCACCCCGTCACAGACGAGCACGTCGCTGTTGCGGAACTGGTCGGCGTAATCCCCGCCGCCGAACACCGAGGTGTTGGGCAGTGCATTCCAGTCGCGCCAGAAGTCGGCGACCAGCGCCTCGGACAACGGCGCCGCGTGCTCGTCCATCTTGGTGAGCAGGGCCGGGTGGGCGCTGAAGACGAAGTCCCACTCGGGATGGGCCCGTGCCTGCTCGACCATCTGGGGCCCGGTCGTGGCGAAGGTGCCGAACCGGACCCACTCCTCGCCCACGCTGTGGTGCGCCGACCACAGCACGGTGAACCGGTGCCCCGGATCGGGTTCGGCGCCCGCCAGTGCGCCCAGAACGTCGGCCTTCGGGTGCCCGGTGGCGACGAACTGCCTGGCTCGGGTCGCGGGGGTCTGCTCCGCGATCTCGGCCCGCACCTCGTCGTTCGCGCAGAAGACGGCCCAGGCGTTGCGGTGGAAGGGGCTGTCGAGCACGGTGTTGAGGCCGCTGTCCTCGATGATGTTGACGATGAAGTTCAGCAACTCGTAAGGCACCTGGCACAGCCTGGCGAAACGCAGCTCGCTGGTTGCGAAGGCCGGTGGTATGTCGGCGTCCCACTGGGACTGGCGGACGATGATGTCCGGGTCGATCGTGCGGATGATGTCCAGGTCCATGAACGGGTCACGGCTGTTGAACCGCAGGTGCTCCACCCCGAAGTGGTCGAGACGCCCGCTGACGTAGTCCTCGTCCCGGTAGCCGTCGGCCCCGGGGAAGTGCCGCGGCAGGCTCGCCACGACCACCTCGAAGTCGGGGTCGGCGAGCATCAATTCGTGCACCCGCGCCAGCGAGTACCAGGCCTCGGGATGGTGCACGAGGAACAGCACCGTGACACGCCTGCCCGGCACCTTGCGGCGGGCGACCATCGCGGCCGTCGCCCGGGCCGACTCTGCCACGTGACGCACGTAGTCGAGTTGCGCCTCAAGGGCGTCGGCCCTGCGTCGCCCCTCCTCATGGAGCCCCTGTTCGATCGCGTGGGCTATGCCCGGTGTCACGACGGGTCGGCGTAGGCGGGACAACAGCGAGGACTGGTCTGGCATGAATGACTCCGGTGTGGCTCAGGGTACCGGCTGAATGCTATCGGAGCAGAGGGCTTGCGCTGAACCCCACTCAGCGACGGCGCAGGCGCCTGAAGAGCAGCAGCAGGACGAACGAGACCAGCCCGATGACGATCCAGCGGGACCGGCCGGACGGCTCGGTGCGCGCCGTGAAGGACGAGTCGCCCCCTGAGGCCTGCGCCCGGGGTCGCGACGTCCCGGCCGGTTCCTCCCGGTCGGCGGGCTCCGCGGCCTCCGGGGTCTCGCCGGCGGTGACGTCCTCGAACGCCTCCGTCTCGAGGATCTCGGGCGCCGGCTCCGCAGCGGACTCGCTCTCACCGTCGAGAACCGGCTCGGCGGCTTCGGACGGCTCTGGCGCGGGTTCGGCTTCGGCCTGCTCGGGCTCGGCGTCGGCGAGGGGTTCGACGGATTCCGCCGGCTCGTGAGCCGTCTCGGCCTCCCGGGCGTCGCTGTCCCGGGTCTCGTCGACCTGGGCCTCACCGCTGCGGGTCTCCTCGATCGAGGCCTCATCGGCCTCGGCGCCTGTCACGACGGCCTGGGTGTCCTGCTCGTCCGCTGTCATCCGCAGCGCCTCGTCCTCGGCCAGGATCACCTCGGCGGCTTCGACCGGGTCGGCCTCGTCCGCGATGGCCTCGGCCTGTTCGACGGCCCGGCCCTCCTCCTCGGCCAGCTCCGCCTCGGCGACGACTGCTTCCTCGTCCTCCTCGCCTGCGTCCACGTCCCCGGCGGGCTCGGCGGTGGCGTTCGGTGTGGTGACCTCCGGCGCGGCGGCCTCGGCAGCGGCCGGGGTCTCGACGGGCTCGTCGAGGGGCAGCTCCGGAGCCGTCTCCTCCGCCTTCTCGGTGCTCTCGCCGGCATCGGCCGCGGGTGCCGGTTCGGCGGGGGCGTCGGCCTGCTGCACCAGGACGGCCAGTTTGTCCTGCGCGTCGGTCACGGCCTTCTCCTCGCGGCGGGCGATCGCCTCGGGTGTCCACAGCGAGGCCCACACCTGACGGATCAGCGCCCACGCGGCGTCGGCCCCCTGCACCGGTCCCAGCACGTCACGGCTCACGCCGAGGTCGCGTTCGGTGGGGGATGCCTGCACGCTCACCCAGGCGTCACGCCCCAGCGCGGCATAGCTCTCGGCCAGGTCATCCACGAGATCGGCGGGCAGCTGGGCCGCGGTGATGACCTCTTCCGCGAGGGCGGCGGCCTCCTCGGCCGACAGGCCCTCGAGCCGCGACGCCAGGTCCTCGCGCTCGACGAGCTCGGCCAGGTCGTCCGTGGTGACGACGAACCCGGGGGCCGTCTCGACCCCGTTGCGCAGCCGCTCGCCCAGACGGGCGGCGGTCCTGCCGACGGAATCGGTGTCGCTGGAACGGATGTAGGTGAGTTCGACGATCATGGGTTCAAGTACACCGCATCACACCTGCCGCCGGCACGTCCTTGCCACCGGGTGGATGCGAATGCCCTCCCACGGCACTCTCGTCACGGATCGGACCCGAATGCCGCATCACGCCGGTCGATTCCAGGCGGGCAGCGGTGATCGCGACACGTCACTGTCCTCTGCCTCACCCTCCCGGCCGACGCCCGACCCCTCCGGCAGGCGCCCCGGGGCCTGCCCTGGGGGCGTCGCGCGGGACGTCCCGCCGCTCGTCAAACCTGCTCTTATCGGCCTTCATTCGTGATAAGACCCTTATGGGTACCCCAATGGATGCCGATGAGAGCAGGACGTGGAATGATGAGCCCCATGAGTCCGCGAGAAATTGAGGTTTCCGAGCCGCGCGAGATCGGTGTCACCGAGCTTGCGCTGCGCGACGCCCATCAGAGTCTGTTCGCCACCCGCATGGCCACCGAGGACATGGTCGATGCCTGCGCCGACATCGATGCCGCCGGCTACTGGTCGGTCGAGTGTTGGGGCGGTGCCACGTACGATTCGTGCATCCGCTTCCTCAACGAGGATCCGTGGGAGCGTCTGCGCACCTTCCGCAAGCTGATGCCGAACACCCGCCTCCAGATGCTGCTGCGTGGCCAGAACCTGCTTGGCTACCGTCACTACAACGATGAGGTTGTCGACCGCTTCGTGGAGAAGTCCGCCGAGAACGGCATGGACGTCTTCCGCGTCTTCGACGCAGTGAACGACCCGCGCAACATGGAGCACGCCATGGCCGCCGTCAAGAAGGCCGGCAAGCACGCGCAGGGCACCATCTGCTACACGATCAGCCCCGCCCACACCACCGAGGGCTACGTGAAGCTCGCCGGACAGCTCCTCGACATGGGCGCCGACTCCATCGCCTTCAAGGACATGGCCGCGCTGCTGAAGCCCCAGCCCGCGTACGACATCGTCAAGGGCATCAAGGACACCTACGGCAAGGACGTCCAGATCAACGTCCACTGCCACTCCACAACGGGTGTCACCCTGGTCGCCCTCATGAAGGCCATCGAGGCCGGCGCCGACGTCGTCGACTCGGCGATCAGCTCCGTCTCGCTCGGCCCGGGCCACAACCCGACCGAGTCCGTCGTCGAGATGCTCGAGGGTACTGGTTACACCACCAGCCTCGACATCGATCGTCTCTACAAGATCCGCGACCACTTCCGCACCATCCGCCCGAAGTACCGCAACTTCGAGTCGAAGACCCTTGTCGACACGAAGATCTTCAGCTCCCAGATCCCCGGTGGCATGCTCTCGAACATGGAGTCCCAGCTGCGTGCCCAGGGCGCCGAGAGCCGCATCGACGAGGTGATGGCCGAGGTGCCGAACGTCAAGAAGGCCGCCGGCTACCCGCCGCTGGTCACCCCGACGAGCCAGATCGTCGGCACCCAGGCCGTGTTCAACGTCCTCATGGGCTCCTACAAGCGCATGACCGGCGAGTTCGCCGACCTCATGCTCGGCTACTACGGTGCCACGCCCGCCGAACGCGACCCCGAGGTCGCCAAGCTCGCCCAGGAGCAGACCGGCAAGGAGCTCATCACCTGCCGTCCCGCCGACCTTCTCGAACCCGAGTGGGACAAGCAGGTCGAGGAGGCCTCGCAGCTTCCCGGCTTCAACGGCACCGACGAGGACGTCCTCACCTACGCGCTGTTCCCGGGAGTCGCACCCGACTTCTTCGCGCACCGCGCCGAGGGCCCCAAGAACGTCGGCCTGTCGGAGGCCCAGCTCAAGGCGGAGGAAGAGGGCAACGCCTCGGCAGCAGTCTCCGGCCCCATCAGCTACAACGTGACCGTCGGTGGCACCAGCCACGAGGTCACCGTCGAGCCCGCGTGAAGGTGATCGCCAACCATGGCTAACAACAACATCAAGCTGGCCGACTCAATGGCCGAGCGTGTGGAGCAGCTCGCGGAGCAGCGCCACATCATCGAGCTCGGCGGTGGCGAGTCCCGCCTGCAGAAGCAGCGCGAGCGCGGCAAGCAGACCGCTCGCGAACGCATCGACAATCTGCTCGACGCCCACTCGTTCGACGAGGTCGGTGCCTTCCGCAAGCACCGCACCACGCTGTTCGGCATGGACAAGGCCGTCATCCCCGCCGATGGCGTGGTCACCGGCCGCGGCACGATCTTCGGGCGTCCCGTCCACGTCGCCTCCCAGGACTTCACCGTCATGGGCGGCTCGGCGGGCGAGACCCAGTCGACCAAGGTCGTCGAGACGATGGAGCAGGCGCTGCTCACCGGCACGCCGTTCCTGTTCTTCTACGACTCCGGCGGCGCCCGCATTCAGGAGGGCATCGACTCGCTGTCCGGCTACGGCAAGATGTTCTTCGCGAACGTCAAGCTGTCCGGCGTCGTCCCGCAGATCGCCATCATCGCCGGACCCTGCGCCGGTGGCGCCAGCTACTCGCCGGCCCTGACCGACTTCATCATCATGACGAAGAAGGCCCACATGTTCATCACGGGCCCCGCCGTCATCAAGTCGGTCACCGGCGAGGACGTCACCGCCGACCAGCTCGGCGGTGCTGACGCCCACATGACCACGAGCGGCAACATCCACTTCGTGGCCGAGGACGACGATGCCGCGGTGCTCATCGCCAAGAAGCTGCTGAGCTTCCTGCCGCAGAACAACACCGAGGAGGCGGCGTTCGTCAACCCGAACAACGACGTCTCCCCGTGCGAGGAGCTGCGTGACATCGTCCCCGTCGAGGGCACGAAGGGATACGACGTCCGCGACGTCATCTCCCGGATCGTCGACTGGGGCGACTACCTCGAGGTCAAGGCCGGCTGGGCCACCAACATCGTCACCGCCTTCGCCCGCTTCAACGGTCGCACGGTCGGTGTCGTGGCCAACCAGCCGAAGGTGATGTCGGGCTGCCTCGACATCGACGCCTCCGACAAGGCCACCGAGTTCATCAACTTCTGCGACTCGTTCAACATCCCGCTGGTGCAGCTGGTGGACGTCCCCGGCTTCCTGCCCGGCGTCCAGCAGGAGTACGGCGGCATCATCCGCCACGGCGCGAAGATGCTGTACGCGTACTCCGAGGCCACCGTGCCGAAGGTCACCGTGGTGCTCCGCAAGGCGTACGGCGGCTCCTACCTGGCCATGTGCAACCGTGACCTGGGTGCCGACGCCGTCTACGCCTGGCCCACCGCGGAGATCGCCGTCATGGGCGCCGACGGTGCCGCCAACGTGATCTTCCGCCGCGAGATCGACGCCGCCGAGGACCCGGCGGCCACTCGCGCCGAGAAGATCGAGGAGTACCGCAACGCGTTCAACACGCCGTACGTGGCCGCCGCCCGCGGCCAGGTCGACGACGTGATCGACCCGGCCGACACCCGTCGCAAGATCACCGCCGCACTGGAGATGTACGCCACCAAGCGTCAGACCCGTCCGGCCAAGAAGCACGGCAACATGCCCTGCTGATCGGGAGGAGCTCGAACATGTCTGACAGTGAGAAGGACCTCATGATCGCGACGCTCAACAAGCGTCTGTCCGCTCTTGAGGCCGAGGTGAGTGCATTGAAGGCGGCCAGCCCGGGCATCCCGGAGGACGTCCTGGTGGCCATTTCCGCTGCCGTGTCCGCCTATCTCGGCAACGACGGATCGGTCCAGGCCGTTCGTTTCGCCCCGAGCCCGACCTGGAACAGCCAGGGTCGCAAGGCTCTCCAGAACCATTCCATTCGTTGACCCGGAAGAGACTGACATGAAGCTGAAAGTAACCGTCAACGGCGTCGCCTACGATGTCGATGTCGATGTCGACAAGACCCAGAACAATCCGATGGGCACGATCCTGTTCGGCGGTGGCGCCGGCGGCGCCGCCGTCGCGCCGGTCGCCACGGGCGGTGGCGGCGGGGCCACGGCCGGTGAGGGCGAGATCCCTGCGCCGCTGGCCGGCACCGTCTTCAAGATCCTCGTCGCCGAGGGCGATGCGGTGAAGGCCGGGCAGGTCGTCCTGGTTCTCGAGGCCATGAAGATGGAGACCGAGATCCAGGCCCCCGCCGACGGCACCGTCGAGAAGATCCTCGTCGAGGAACGCGAGGCCGTCCAGGGCGGCCAGGGCCTCATCAAGATCGCCTGAGTCGACCCAAGACCGCAGAGGGTCCCGCACCACGCCGGTGGTGCGGGACCCTCGCGTTTTCCCAGCGCACGCCCCGGCTCTTCACGCAACACCGTGCCTCGTGGCGCCCCAGGTGCTGTGGCGGGCAGTCCTGTCGAGCAACCGGGCGGTTCTCAGCCGTGCCAGTCGAACGCGGGCGCCCCGTCGATGACGATCCGGGCGGCCGGGCCCGGTTCGAGCTCGATGTGCACCTGGAGACGGTGGCCGGGCGCTGTCGTCTCGTAGTCGATCCAGGTGCAGTCCTTGGCAACCACGGCGACATGCCCTCCGGTCAGCCACGGGTTGCGGTGGCGCAGGCCGATGAGTTCCCGGTGCAGGTCGTGGAGCCACCACCCGTGGGGCGCCAGCTGCGCGGGGGAGTCGGGCAGTTCCGGGCGGAGCGGGTCGTCGCCGCGCGGGCCCGATCCCTTCACGCCGCGGAATGCCTGTTCATCGCCGTAGTAGATGCTCGGCATCCCCGGCACGCTCATGAGCACGACGAGTGCCAGCACCGCGCCGGCGTCCCCGACCCGGCTTGCGATGCGCGTGACGTCGTGGTTCCCGACGAAGGTCTGGGTGAGGGCCCGGGCATTGAACCGCTCATGCCGCTCCAGGGCCCAGGCCAGCTCCCAGAGGTTCGTGTCGAGCACCGAACTCCAGATCGCCTTCCACAGCTCGTACTGGGTGACCGCGTCGATGCCGGAGGCCTGCGCGAAATCCGCGTAGTCGCCGTGAATCATCTCGGCGACGAAGAGGGCCTCCGGGAACTCGGTGCGCGTCCTGCCGATCACCTCCCGCCAGAACCGGGGCGGCACGCAGTAGGCCGCGTCGAGTCGCCAACCGGCGATGCCGCGCCGCAGCCAGTGCAGCATGACCGACTCCACGAGTTCGCCGACGGCGGGATCGTCGTGGTCGAGTTCGGCCAGGTCGTCGTGGCCCTCCCACGGGTGGGGAGCGGGGCCGTGGCCCGTCTCGTCCAGGCGCACCGGTCCCGCGCCGGCCTCAAGCGTCTTGTCGACGAGACCGTGCCGGCGGCCGACATGGTTGAACACGCCGTCGAGGAGCACGGACAGGCCGCGCTCGCGGGCCCGGGCCACCAGACGGTCGAAGTCGGCGTCGTCACCCAGCCGCGGGTCGATCCGGTGGTGGTCCACCGTGTCGTAGCCGTGGCTGGTCGACGCGAAGATCGGACCCAGCAGCAGCCCGGTGCAGCCGAGCTCGGCCACGTAGTCGAGCCAGGGGTCGAGCCGGCGAAGACGGTGGGCGTGATCGCCGTCGGTCGGGCGGTCGTGGATGGGCGCCCCGAGGGCGCCCAGCGGGTAGACGTGCCACCAGGTCGCGGTATCGGCGGGAAGAGACATCTCGACCTCCTATTGAGTCATCGTCAATAACGATTGTTGACTGTAGCTCAACAGGGCTAGGATCGCCACATGGGTCCATCCGACGAGCGCGCACCGCGCCGGCGATTGAGCGTGGCAGAGCGCAGGGGCCAGATCCTCGATGCGGCCGCACGGCTGTATGCGACGACGCCCTACGCGCAGGTTCCGGTGAGCCGGGTGGCCGAGGTCGCGGACGCCTCGGCGGCGCTCGTCTTCCACTACTTCGGGTCGAAGGCCGGGCTCTACGAGGCCGTCGTCGCCGACACCGTGCGAAGGCTCGAGGAGGACCAGCGGGCGGCCGACGCGATGCTCCCCGACGGGGTGCCGGCCCGCGACCGGGTGCGCACCAGCCTGCTGGTCTACCTCGACCACATCGCCGGCCACCCGCACACCTGGGCGACTCCCCTGACGGGCGGGGAGGAACCCGCCGAGGTCGTCAGCATGCGCCGCAGCGTCAGGGCCGGCTATGTGGAGGCGCTGGACCAGATACTCGGCCCGTCCGTCTCGGCCCGGCACGACTATGCGCTGTGGGGCTACTTCGGGTTCCTCGACCAGGCCTGCCTGCGGTGGGTCGAGAAGGGCTGCCCGGCCGATGACAGGCACCAGCTCGTGGACGCCGCACTCGGGGCGCTTGAGGGTGCGCTCGGCGACTGGGACGCATGAGAGCGCCCGTCCGCGCCCGGCCCGTCCGCATCGTGACCGGGGTGCGGACACTGCCCTCGCCTCCCAGGGGCACGCGGGCGGCTGGGCGCGGCAGCGGCACTCCGGGCGTCGGCGCGGGCTGCGGCGATGAGAAGAACGGTGCCCCGCGCGCGGCGGGGCACCGTGTGGGAGGGGATGAGGGGTCAGTCCCGGTAGACCTTGTCGTTGCTCACCTGGGCACGGGGGCGGATGATCATGCGGTCGATGTTCACGTGCGGGGGGCGGGTGACGGCCCAGGCGATCGCATCGGCGATGTCCTCGGCCACCAGGGGCTCGGCGACGCCGGCGTAGACGTCGTCGGCCGCCGACTGGTCGCCGCCCAGACGCACCAGCGAGAACTCCTCGGTGCGGACCATGCCCGGGCAGATCTCGAGCACGCGGATCGGGCGGCCGCCCAGCTCCAGACGCAGCGCCCCGGCGATGTTGCGTTCGGCGGCCTTGGCGCCGCAGTAGCCGGCCCCGCCGATGTAGGGGTACTCGGCGGCCGTCGAGGTGACGATCATGATCGTGCCGCCCCCGCCGTTCTCCAGCGCGGGCAGGAGTTTCTGGATGACGCGCGCCGAACCGGTCACGTTGATGGCGTACATGCGCTCCCAGTCGGCCATGTCGGCGTCCTCGACGTGGTCGACGCCGAAGGCACCGCCGGCATTGTTGACCAGCACGTCGAGATCGTCACCAACGGCCTCGGCGAGGGCATCGACGGACTCCTGGGACGTGACGTCGCACGCGACGGCGGTGCCGCCGATCTCCTGCGCCAGGGCGGTGAGCCGATCGAGGCGGCGTGCCGCGCAGATCACGTGGAAACCCTCTGCCGCCAGGGCACGGGCCGTTGCGGCGCCGATACCGCTGGACGCCCCGGTGACGACTGCTGTCTTCGTTGAACTCATGCCCTTATCGTGGCATGGCCTCCGAATCCTCACCGGCCGGGGCCGCCATGGTGCGGGTGCTCTCGCCGATGATCGGGGGGAGCGGGCGTGCGGCGGCCTGGATCGTCATCGGGTCGGTCAGCCACGGGGCGACGACCTGCTTGACGAGCGCGAAGGACTGCTCACTGACGTTGGCCGTGCTCACCGACGGGAAGGGCGCCGCCAGGGCCTGCATGATCATGCAGCCCTCGAGTGCCTCGGCGAGCAGCTCCGGCGAGGCCTCGGGGCGCAGCCGGCTCGTGATGTGGGCATCGCTCAACAGGACGCGCAGCCCACTGCGGAAACGCGAGAGCGTGCCCTCCCAGATCTCGCCGACCTCGTCGGGGCCGCAGTGATGCTCGACCTGGAGCCGGATGATCGCGGTGCCGGTGGGGGTCGTGTACGTGTACAGCCGGTGCTGGACCATCGTCAGCAGCTGCTCCTGGAAGGGCAGCCCGGCGACCCTGCTGTCATCGAGTTCGAAGAGCAGGGCGGTGCGTTCGAAGGCGGCCGTCAGCAGCTCGACGCGGTCCGGCCAGCGGCGGTAGATCGATGACTTGCCAACCCGGGCGAGCATCGTCACCCGGCCCATCGTGAAACCGGACCAGCCGTGCTGGCCGTAGATCTCGAGGGCGGCGGTGAGCGCGCGGGGTTCGACGAGCGGGTCGCGTGGTCGGCCGGGGGCGTCATGAGTGGTGACGCGCGCCAGGGGCGGCATATCACCTTGCGTCATGGCTCTCCCCGTCGTGCAGCTCGTGCGCCCGGCACCGTGCCGTGCTTGCCTCTAGGGTAGTACGGCCGGGCGTGGCGTCTCGTGCCGTGGACGCCCCGGATCTCGGGGTCCATGAAGGGCCGTGACCGCTAGACTTCGGGTCATGACCTCGAAGCTGATCCTGCTCCGCCACGGCGAGAGCGAATGGAACTCGAAGAATCTGTTCACCGGCTGGGTTGACGTCGACCTCAACGACAAGGGCGTGGGCGAGGCGACCCACGGCGGCGAGCTCCTCGCCGAGCAGGGGCTGCTCCCCGATGTCGTCCACACCTCGCTGCTGCGCCGCGCCATCCACACCGCCTACCTCGCGCTCGACGCGTGCGACCGCCTCTGGATTCCCGTCAAGCGCAGCTGGCGCCTCAACGAGCGCCACTACGGCGCCCTGCAGGGCCTCAACAAGACCGAGATCCGCGACAAGTACGGCGAGGATCAGTTCATGGCCTGGCGGCGCAGCTATGACGTGCCGCCGCCGCCGATCGACCCCGACGGCGAGTGGAGCCAGTTCAACGACCCCCGCTACGCCGACGTGCCCGAGTCCGAGCGCCCGCTCAGCGAGTGCCTCAAGGACGTCGTCGCCCGCATGCTGCCCTACTGGGAGTCCGACATCATCCCCGATCTCAGGGCCGGCAAGACCGTCCTCGTCGCCGCGCACGGCAACTCGCTGCGCGCTCTCGTCAAGCACCTCGACGGGATCGACGACGAGACCATCTCGGGCCTGAACATTCCCACCGGCATCCCGCTCTTCTACGAGCTCGACGACGACTTCAAGCCCGTCGTCAAGGGCGGCCGGTACCTCGACCCGGAGGCGGCCGAGGCCGGTCAGAAGGCCGTCGCCGCGCAGGGCAAGAAGTAAGTTCGGGGCTGGAGGGGCCCGGCCGTGTGGCCGGGCCCCTCAGTTCTTCATCGCCAGCAGCGCCTCGGCCAGCACGTCGTCCACGGCGAGGATGTCGAGGGCCCCGGTGCCCAATGCGCCGAACGTTCCCGGCGCCTTCGCCCTCCCGGTGGCGAGCCCGACGACCGTGTTGATGCGGCGCAGGTCGTCCAGGTCGATGCCGATGACGCGCTCCGAGGTGGGCGGTCCCAGCGGGACGCCCTCGATCGTGTAGTAGCGGCCCAGCATGTCACCGACCGGGCGGGCCGCCTCGACGGCCGACTTCTCGGTGGCGCTGAGTCGCATGGCGTTCATGACGGCGCGGGATGTCTGCACCTCGTAGTTGCCGATCCCGACGAACCCCAGGTCGCAGGAGCGGGCCTCCGCGAGCGAGGCCTGCACGGAGGACTCGTTCATCATGGCCTGCTGGGTGAGTGCCGACTCCACGATGGCCGGAGCGTCGAACCGCCCGGCTACCGCGCCGCACTTGTCGGCCAGGATCTGCAGGTGCGTGTTGCCCGATGGGGCGCTGTCGAGGGTGGGCATGCCGCCCACGAGCGGGACGATGCGGGTGTCGGGGCGCAGCGAGGTCTCGGGGAGCAGGTCGATGAACCGGGCGATGGTGAGTCCCCAGCCGAAACCGATCCGCGAGGAGCCCGAGGCGAGCCGGGCGAAGGACTCGCCGGCCAGCCGGGCCACCGAGCTGAGTCGGTCGGTGCTGGTCGAGGTGTCCGCCACGAGGGCCTCGCGCAGCCCGAAGGCCTTGACCAGTCGTCGTTCGAGGTCGCCGTTGCGCACGGTCCGGTCGTCACCGACGACACGGATCTGCACCAGCCCACTGGACCGCGCCTCGTGCAGGATCCGCGACACGCTGGAGCGGGACAGCCCGAGGCGTGCCCCGACCTGCCCCTGGTCGAGACCGTCGACGTAGTACAGCCGCGCGGCGTCGATGAGCAACTGCTGATCTCTCTTGGCAGGCATGGGGACTCCCTGACCATGGGGTTTCCAGGTGCTTGGGGTACAAGCGTCCGGACGCGAACGATGGGGTCAGGGCGCCCTTTCCGGGCCCTGACCCCATCATTCTATTGAGCGTGAGCTCCCGGTGGGGCTGGTGAAAGAGGGATCAGCCGAGGACGCCCCGGGCGACCATGGAGTCCTGCAGGAAGCGCATGGCGACCAGCGGGCGCGTGTGGTCGATCTCGATGTCGTCGTAGGTGATCATCTCGTCGACCTTCTTGTCGACCTTCAACTTCGAGTGCTGCAGCAGGCCGACCGGCACGAGGTTCATCTCGCGGGCCTTGTCGGCCGGCATGGCGTAGCCGTAGAAGTGGTGTCCGCCCATGCCCTCGAAGGTCAGCCCGGCCTCGAGGTCGGTCTTGGCGCGGCCGATGACCTCCGTGGTGACGTGCGTGGACTGGAAGTCGGGCCGCCCGGTCGTGACGGCCTCGAAGATCGACAGGTGCGCCTCGATCGAGGCGATGTGCCACGGACGGTAGAAGAGGTAGTAGGGGCCGTGACCGAGCTTGAGGTAGTCGAGTTCCTCGGTGATGACGTCCGAGGTGGACTTCACGATGCAGAAGACGCCCGGGGCGACGTCACCGGTGACGTACTCGACGCACGGGCCCTTGTCGAACTCGAGGATGCCGCCGTCGGCCTTGGGGATCAGCTTCGTGGCGAGCTCGGCCAGCGGGATCTCCTGCCCGTGCATGCCGTCGACCTCGATCGGGATGCCCGTCGCGTTCGACAGGGCGGTCATCTCGAGCTGGGTCTTGGTGCCGTCGGTGAACTCGGTGAGCATGCGCGGGTTCATCTTCTTGCGCTCGGCGTCGGCGATGTTGTCCTCGGGCATGCCGTGCGGGATGTTGACGTTGTTCTTGCCCTTGCCGACGCAGACGACCTCGAGGCCCAGGTCCTGGGCGTACTCGACCAGCTTGAGGCACTCGACCGGTTCGTCGCCGCGCATGACGGTGTACACCGATCCGCCGGCGTTGGCCATCGACGACAGCAGGGGGCCGACGGTGATGTCGGCCTCGACCGTCATGAGGGCGACGTCCTTGGAGTGCGTGATGCAGGTGTAGGCGATCTGGGCCGCGATCTCGGGCACTCCGGAGACCTCGACGACGATGTCGACGGGCAGTTCGGGCATCCGCAGGCCGTCGGAGATGACGGCGGCCTTGCCGTCGTCGATGGCCCGGGTGGCCTTGTCCAGGTCGGTGTCGGCGACGACGACGTCATCGCGGCCTGCGTTGCGCAGGGCCGAGGAGGCCTTGTCCACGACGATGTCGGCGACGGCGACGACGGCCAGGCCCGGCGCGCGCTGGATCGAGGCGATGAGGCCGGACCCCATCTGGCCGGCGCCGACGACGCCCACGTGGACCGGACGGCCCAGTTCCTTCTGGCGTTCGAGTAGAGCCTTGGTGTAACCCATGTCAGTTTTCCTTTCGGGATCTACACGCCCCGGGTGCTGACCGCACCCGGGCCGGTGGTGTGGGGTACGCGCTTGCGAACCAGCCGTGGCCCGGTTGTGGGGGCAGGCGCGTTGTTCGTGTTCGTGGTGGCGGGCTGCTCGGCGGGCGAGGTGTCGGCCCCCGGGGCGGGCCCGACCTGGGCCAGGGCCATGTCGACGGCCGCCTTCAACTGCTTGCCCCGTGCCCGGCCGACCGCCCCGTCCATGTCCCCGAGGAGGCCGGGCGCGTCGTGGAACCGGGCGAAGACGCTCTTGCCGGCCAGGGTGCGAGCCCAGATGATGCTCCGGGTGGTGGTGTCGACGATCGCGATGACGATCGCCCCGCCCGTGATGGAGCGTCCGCGCCCGGAGACGAGCATGAGGTGCTCGCCCCTGGCCACCCGCGTGGCCTTGTTGAGCTCGCTGTTGTACGACCTCATCTGGGCGTAGGTGAGCAGCAGGCCGAGCAGCATGGCCGCCACGAGGATCGCGGGGAACCTCCAGTCGAGGGCGCCCATGCCGATCAGGCCTCGAGGAACTCGACGGTGCTGCCGACCGCGGGAATGGTGAGTTCCGGGCCGCTGGCGAGCACGGCGCCCGGCAGGAGCTCCTGCTCGGGCTGGTTGACGTAGATGACCACGTGGCCGAGCTCGGTCAGGTTCGCGCAGGCGCGCTCGCCGATGGCGTCGACCGTGTAGTCCTGGCCGGCGATCCGGAAGAGGTCGCCGGCGGTGATGTCGCGGGCCAGCGGCGTCGTGGTGCGGTGCACGACGCTGACCTCGGCCAGCGCCTCGGGGACGGGCTCGCCGAACAGGATGACGACACCGCCGTCGATCATGTCACCGGCGTCGGGTCCGATAGCGGTGACGTCAGCGCTCCACAGGGTTGACATTGTCTCTCCTTCGGTTGGGGGTAGGGGTGGGGCGGCCTGGCCGCCCCACCCGTGTGGTGTCGGGTCAGATGAGCAGGAACGAGGCGAGGTAGGCGATGATGACCGCCACCGGTGAGGTCACCAGGCGGGTGAACAGCACGGCGGAGACACCGACCGAGATCGTCTCGGGCTGGGCCTCGCCGAGCGACAGGCCCACCGGGACGAAGTCACAGCCGACCTGGCCGTCGATGGCGAACAGGGTGGGCAGCGCGTACTGCACCGGCAGCGCGCCGGCTCCGATCTGCTGGCCCATGAGCACGCCGATGACCTGGGCGATGGCGGCGCCGGGGCCGAGCACCGGCGACAGGAACGGCAGGGCGACGATGATGCCAAGCAGGACCAGACCGACCGGGTTGCCGGCCAGCGGTGTCACGGCGTGGGCGATGAGATCGGAGATGCCCGTGTAGTTCACGATGCCCATGAGCAGGCCGACGTAGGCCATGAAGGGCAGCACGGTCTTCAGGATGATGTCCAGCGCCTGACGGCCCGACGACAGCAGCGTGTTGATGACGTAGCCCACCGCGTTGCCGAACTTCACGACGACCGACATGAAACCGCCCCGGTCGGCCTGCTGCTGGGAGACGGTCTTCGGGCGTTCCGCCTCGGCCTGGGCCTCCTCGGCCTGGGCCGAGGCGGCTGCAGCGGCGGCCGCCTGGTCGACGGCCTCGGCATCGGCCAGGCTGATCTGGTCCAGTCCCACCGCGGACACGAAGATGTCCTCGGTGATGTACTTGGCCAGCGGACCGGTCGGCGAGCCGGGGTAGATGTCGATCGTATTGATCCGCTTCTTCGGGTAGACGCCGATCCTGGCCGTGCCGCCGCAGTTGATGACGGCGGCCAGCACCTTGTCGTCCTCGACGCTGTTCGTGAAGCCGTCGACGGCCTCGGCGCCGCTCAGCTCGGCGATGCGTGCCGCGACCGGGTGGATGCCGCCCCCGGTCACCGACATGACGACCTTCTTCTCGTCGGTGGGGGTCAGGACCATGTCATTGCCCCAGCCGCCGTTGCCCTTGACGACCTTGACACTGCGGTAACTCATGCCACGCCTCCCTGGATCTGGCCGGCGGCGTACGCCTCGTCGTACTTCTGGAAGGTCTCCTGGTGGCCGCCTCGGCGGATGAGGATGGCGGTCATCCACTGGGTCGCGAAGCCGCGGATGAAGATGACGACCAGGCCGACGAGGAAGTACAGGATCGCGAGCAGCGCGTACTTCTCGGGAGCGATCGCCGTGACGCCGGCCGAGACGCCGGTCCAGACGAAGATCTCGCCGGCATTTGCGTGCGGGAACAGCGAGGTGATCGGGTGGCAGATCGACACGGTGGCGTCGTAGAAGGCCGGCTTGTAACGCTCGGGCAGGAAGCGCCCGAACGTGTAGGCCATCGGGTTGGTCAGCAGCAGCATGGCCAGGAAGGGCATGATCGTGTAGCGGGTCACGGCGTACTTGCCGGCCCACCGGATCGCGTGATTGACGCGCTCCTCGCCGATCCAGGTGGTGATCGCGTACATCGCGGTCAGCATGACCATGAGCAGCGGCAGGATGCCGGAGGCCAGGCCGAGGAACTGCTCGGCGGAGGCGTTGAACAGCCCGATGAAGTGTTCGGCGAACCAGGTGATCGCCCTCATCACGGGATTGTCATCCACGATGACTCCTTACTCTGTGAGTGGTTGGTGTGGCAGCAGGGCGGGGCGCATGGTGCGTTCCGCCCTGCGGCCCTCAGTCGAGGGACATGGCCTCCCTCACCTGAGGGTCGAGCAGCTCCTGGACGGCCGAGACCGCAGCTGCCGCATCGGGGGAGTTGATGGCCGCCTGCGCCATTGCCCGGCAGGTCGCCAGCGAGGTGTGCCGCAGGGCGAACCGGACGGCGGGCACGGCCGGGGCGGACATGGACAACGACGTGATCCCAAGTCCGCACAGCACGAGCGCCATGAGCGGGTCGGAGGCGGACTCGCCGCAGACGCCCACCGGGGTTCCCGAGGCGACACCGGCCCGGGCGGTGGCCTCGACGAGTTTGAGGACGGCGGGTTGCCAGCGGTCGATCAGGTCGGACAGGGCGCCGAGCTCACGGTCGGTGGCCATCGTGTACTGGGCGAGGTCGTTGGTGCCGATCGAGACGAAGTCGACGTGCCGCAGCACCTGGTCGGCGCACAGCGCGACGGCAGGGACCTCGACCATGACGCCGATCTGGGCCTTCGCCCCGAGCCCCGCCTCGTCGGCCCGGCGGCGGAAGTCGGCGGCCTCGCCGGCGGTGGAGATCATCGGGGCCATGACCCACACCTCGGTGTCGGGGCAGTCGTCGATGGCGGCCGCCAGGGCCTGCAGCTGGTGCTCCATCAGGTGCGGCACCGAGCGGACGAGGCGGTAGGCGCGCTGCCCCAGGGCCGGATTCGACTCGTGCACCAGGTTGGCGTAGGCCAGTGGCTTGTCGGCGCCGGCGTCGAGGGTGCGCACGACCACCTTGCGGCCGGCGAAGGCCTTGAGGACGTCGCGGTAGATCTCGGTCTGTTCGGCGACTGTCGGTTCCTCGGCGGCGTCGAGGAAGACGAACTCGGTGCGGAACAGGCCCACGCCCTCGACCGCCTTGTCGGCCGCGGCCCGGGCGTCCTCGACGCCGCCGATGTTGGCCAGCAGCTGGACCCGGTGGCCGTCGGACGTGGCGCCGGGCGCCGTGTCACGGGACAGCTCCCGGTAGCGTTCCATGCGCCGGGCGATGGCCTCGCGGGTGGCCTCGTCGGGATTCACGACGACCGAGCCGGAGGCGCCGTCGACGGCGACGAGCGAGCCCTCCGGGATCTGCGTGGCCCCGAATGCCCGCACCACGCAGGGCAGGCCGAGCTGACGGGCGATGATGGCGGTGTGCGAGGTGGGGCCGCCCACCTCGGTGACGAGGGCGATCACCTTCGACATGTCGAGCCCAGAGGTGTCCGCCGGGGTCAGCTCGTGTGCGATGACGACGGCCGGTTCGTCGAGCGCCTGCAGGCCGGGCGTCTCCAGACCGAGCAGCCTGGCGACGGTGCGGTCGCGTACCGAGTTCAGGTCGGTGACGCGTTCGGCCATGTAGCCGCCGATCTCGGTGAACATCGCGGCGAATTCCGCAATGGCCTTCGTGATGGCGTTGGCCGGGCCGCTGCCCTCGGCGATGATCTGCGCGGCACGGTCGGCCAGGGCGGGGTCGTCGGCCATCTCGGCGGTGGCCGAGAGCACGTCGCCGAGGGTCTCACCGGTGTGCTCGGCGGCCGCGGCCTGGAGGTCGGTCGAGACCTGTTGCAGCGCCTCGGCGAGCGCGGCGCCCGCCGCCGCGACCGCCTCGTCCCCGGACGGGACCGGCTCGTCGGCCGGTGCCACCGGTGGCGCCGCGAACCGTACGCACGGGCCGACCGCGGCGGTCGAGCCGACGCCGATGCCGGCGTACTCCTGCGGCTGGGACATCACTCGGCCTCCGAGAGAACGGCGACCAGGGTGTCGAGGGCCTCCTCGGCGCCCTCGCCCTCGGCGCTCAGGACGACGGTGTCGCCGCAGTGCGCGCCCAGGCTGAGCACGGACAGCATCGAGCTGGCGGGGACGGGGCCCTTGTCGCCCTTGGAGATCTGGACGGGCACGCCGCACTCCTTGGCGGCCTTGACGAAGGTTGCGGCGGGGCGGGCGTGCAGGCCCTCGGCGGCGGCGACGGTGGCTTCACGGGTGGACATCATTGGCCTCACTTCGGTGGATTTTCTGGACGGGTGGTGCATGCACCGGTTGGGCCCCTGGGGCCGACCGGTGATGACGTGGGTCGCGGTGCTCGATGGGCTCTTCTCCCATCAGGTCGACGAACCGGGTCCGGCGCTGACCTCGACGACCTGGTTCACGGGGACACGTACACCGCGCTATCTGAATTGAATTGTCAAATAAGTGTCATGATTCGTGTGAAATGGTCAATGGCCAGGTCACTCGCCGATGACGGTGACCCGGCAGGTGCGGGTGCGCGCCCGGTCGCGGTCCCAGTCGGCGAAGAAGATGTAGCCGGTGACGCCGAAGCCGAGTTCGCCGTCGATGACCGGGAAGGTCTGCGACGAACCGATGATCGACGCCTTGAGGTGGGCGTCCGCGTTGAGCAGGGCGCTGCGGTCGCCGCCGGGCAGGTACTCCTTGGCGCTCGGCCAGCTCTCGACCTCCTCGAAGTGCTTGATGCCGGGATAGGAGTAGCCGTCGGCGGGCGGGAACTGCGTCTGGTCTGGGCAGATGAGACCCAGGACGCGGTTGAGGTCGTGCTGGAGGAAGTCCGAGCCGTCCTCGACCGTGTCGTGCGCCCACTCGTCGTAGTACACCGAGCAGGTCGTGTGGGGGCTCATCACCGCGACGATGCCGTTGGTGATGCCCGAGGCGGCGATGGCCTCGCGTACCTGGCTCGTGACGTCGATGAAGCTCGGTGTTCCGCCGTGGGACTCCAGCTTCAGTGCCGCGTGGTAGACGGTCATGGTGCTCCTCTCAGTGTCTGGGGGTTCAGGCGGTGGCCTTGAGGATGTCGACGAACTTCTGCGCGTCCTCTGCGACCGCATTGCGCGCTGCCCTGGCGAGATTGGAGAAGAGGATGACATTGGGGTCCTCGATGAGGGGCAGGCACGCGTCGTAGGCCGCCTTGGCCGAGTAGGTGTAGTAGTTGATCTTCCGTACCCCGTGGCGGATGCACTCCTGGTACTCCCGCGGCTCCAGGCCCGATCCGCCGTGCATGACGATGGGCACCCCGGTGGCCTCGCGCAGCTGGGCGATGAGTTCGTAGTTCAGCTTCGGCTTGCGGCGGTAGACGCCGTGCACGGTGCCGAACGAGGCGGCCAGCGCGGTGACGCCGGTGGCCTTGACGAAGTCGGCGGCCACCTGGGGGTCGGTGTACAGCGCTGCGTCGGCGACGCCCTGGTCGGGGTCGCCGTTCTCGTTGCCGGTCATGACACCGATCTCGCCCTCGACCCCGATGCCGCGCTCGCCTGCCAGCTCGACGACCTCACGGGTGACGCGGACGTTCTCGTCGTAGTCCAGCTTCGAACCGTCGATCATGGCCGAGTTGAAGCCGATGTCCAGACCCTTGCGGATGTAGTCGATGTCGAAGCCGTGGTCGACGTGCAGGACGAACGGGGCGCTGGAGCGCTTGGCCAGTTCCACCATTGCCGGCCCCATGTCCTCGATCGAGACGATGGGCTCGTGCACCTGGGCGAACTGCAGGATGATGGGCACGTCGGAGCGCTCCGCGACGTCGATGACGCCGAGCAGGCCCTCGAAGAACGGTGTGTTGATGGCGGCGAGACCGATGTTGTGCTGCTCCGCGTAGGAGAGCGCCTCGGGAAGGCCGATGATCATGGTGACTCCTTGATGGCTGAGGTCAGGTGGGCCGGAGCGGCTGTGCGGGCCCTGGGGGATGGACTGGGCTCAGGAATGAGACTTCTTGTGCTCGGCGATGACGGTGAACATCTCGGTCAGCACCTGACGCCAGTCGGGGTGCTTGACGATGCCGCTCGTGCCGCCCGAGCCGTCGGCGCCCTGGGCGAGCACGCGGGCGATGTCGTCGGCCCCGGTCACGCCGGCGGCCTGGATGACCAGGATGCCCGGGTCGACGTCCTTGACGATCCGAGTGGTGCGTTCGATGTAGTCGCCGGCGTCCATCGTGCCGGTGCCGATCGCGGCGGTGGGTTCGCAGATCATGATGTCAGGGCCCATCGTGGCGATCGCCCTGCACTGGGCGTCGGTGTCGGCGCAGACGACGGTGGCCAGACCCACCTCGCGGGCGCGTTCCATGGTGGCGTCGAGTGTGGCCAACGAGAGCTGGTGCTCGGCGTGATTGAGCACCACGGCCCGGGCGCCGGCCTCGACGAGTGACTCGGGCAGGATGTGGCCCATTCCGCGTCCCTTGACGATCGGGTCCATGTGCTGCGCCGTCACGCACAAATTGCTGGTCCGCTCGGCGACCATGCGCAGGTCGACGTGCTGAGCGGTGAAGATGACGTCGGTCTCGAACTGGGCCGCGAGTTCATCGGTGAGCAGGGCGAGCCTGAGGGTGTCGCTGCTGCCGAGGTAGGCCTTCGGATTGACGATGAGGAATGGTCCGGTGATGGGCTGCGTCGTTGCTGTGCTCATGGTCCCTGGCTTTCATCTCATGATGCATTAATTTGCATAACTTTGGAAAGATGTGCGGGTTTACTGCGATCGTCTCACACTGCACATTGTTTTGCAATAGCAGATTTATATGCAAATAAATGCATATGTGATGTGGGGTGCAGAGCCCGGCCAGTGGGACGCCGGCGTCCTGTGGCAGACTCATGGCCATGTCACAGCCAGTGGTCGCCGTCATCCTCGGCGCGGGTCTGGGCGTCCGGTACGGGGGTCCGGTCTCGAAGCCGGCCCTGAAGATCACCGGCCATGCGCTGATGAACATGTCGATCGAGGCCATGGCAGCCGGTGGTTGCACGCATGCCGTCGTCGTCGTGAACGACAAGGTCGCTCGGGAACTGAGCCTGACCAAGGCGGCCCTGCCGATCCCCATCATTCAGGTGCCGGGCGGTGCGAGTCGTCAGGAATCGGCGCACAACGGGTTGAGGGCCATTCGTGCAGATCGGGAGCTGAGCCGGGCCGAGGCCGTGCTCATCCATGACGCCGTGCGCCCGATGGTGCCCGCCCATGTCGTCGGGGACATCATCGGTGCCGTGCGGGGCGGGGCGCAGGCGGTCGCCCCGGTCATCGACGTGGTCGACTCCATCCGCGTTCTCGGCGGGCAGGGGGACAGTCGCCCGGTCGACCGCTCGACCCTCCGGGCGGTGCAGACGCCCCAGGGCTTCCCACTCGACGTCATCTGGGCCGCCCACGAGCGCATGGCCGCTGCCGGTGAGCAGTTCACCGACGACGTCTCCTGCGCGGAACTGGCCGGCTACGAGGTGGTCCTGGTGCCCGGCTCGCGCATGTCGATGAAGGTCACCGAGCCGACCGACATGACGATCGCCGAGGCCCTGTGGAAGGCGCGCGCCACCCTGGGTCACCACAGCGGACGCCGCGTGCTGCGTCATGTGCCCGGCGGTCAGTACCTCGAGAGCCAGCTCGCCGGGATGGAGCGCGAGGCCGCGGAACGCGAGCGCGAGGCGGCCGAGCGTGAGCAGGGGCAGCGTTCCCGCGACGGAAACGCTGCCGAGGCCTGAGCCCCGCGTCCGAGGAGGGCCGGCGGACCTACTCGAAGTCGCCGAGTGTCGGCACCTCTCCAGTCAGCCACGCCGAGTAGGCGTCGGCCTGCGCCTCCAGGTCGGTGTCGGAGATCGCCATGGCGCCGGTGGTGATGAAGGGCTGCAGGAAGCGGGTGCCGATCAGGTTGCTGGTCGCCTGCAGCGGGCGCAGCAGATCGGTGACCGTGTAGTGGAATGCGCCGCTGTGGTCGTAGCGCTCGGCGGGAGCGCCGGGGGAGACGGCGATGCCGAGCTCCTTGCCGTGCAAAGCGGTGCCAGTGGAGCCGTAGGCCCAGCCGTGCTCCAGGACGTCATCCTCCCACTGCTTCAAGAGGGCGGGGGTGGAGTACCAGTACATGGGGAACTGCCAGACGATGCGGTCAGCTGCGGTCAGCACGGCCTTCTCGGCCTCGACGTCGATGCGGAAGTCCGGGTAGAGGGCGTACAGGTCACGGACTTCGACGGACGCGTCGGGGGCCTCGACGGCTCGGGCGGCCTGCGCCAGGCGGGCGTTGACGCGCGAGTCGGCGTTCAGGCGGGGGTGGAAGACGAGGACAGTGGTCTTCATGAGGACTCCTTCACGGAACAACGGGCGAAATGGTTCAAGTGGTTGCGGGCGGGCGGAGGCTCCCGAGGGTAACGCGGTCCGTAAGGCGCGCGCCACCCTGGATCACCACAGCGGACGTCGCGTGCTGCGTCATGTGCCCGGCGGTCAGTACCTCGAGAGCCAGCTCGCCGGGATGGAGCGCGAGGCGGCCGGACGGGAACGGGAGTCGCGTCTTAGGGAGGAAGAGACTACCGAGAGTTGAGCCGCACCGCTCAACATCCCATTCACGAGGATCGCCATGGAACAAGCCCTGCGGCGTGCGGGTGGGCGGGCAGGCCCCTTGTGAGGGATTGCCCGGTTGTCACGGGCGTCATGACGGGCCCAGCGCACCGTCCCGCAGTACGGTGCTCCCGTTGCTTCTCGGTCGGCCTCGTCAAGCCACGCATGGGGAACTTCCAACGTACGTGACATGCTCGGTGCGAAGTTCCAATGAAAACGGTTTTTCGTTGTAACTTTGGCGTCATGGATGCGACGCGTTTCGTGGACAGCGTGTTCGGTTCGCCTGTGCAGGGTCCGGGGAACAAGTATGCGTTCACGTACTATCTTCCCAAACCCCTTCCCAGGCGGGCTCCCCTCACGGAACCGGTCGTCACCGTCTTATCGGAGGCCGATGCCGCCCTCGGCAATCTTGAAGGGCTGGGGATCCTCATCGGTGACCCCCAGCTGCTCATCGGGCCCTATCTGCACCGGGAAGCACTTGCCAGCTCACGGATCGAAGGAACACAAACGTCCCTGTCAGACGTCTTCCAGGCCGAGGTCACCGAGGCGGCGAAGACTGATGCCACTCGCGAGGTGCAGCGCTACCTCGCGGCAACCCGACAGGCCTTCACCCTGGTCAAGACGCTCCCCATCACCCAGCGCCTGCTGCTCCAGGTGCATGAGACCCTCCTGCGGGGCGTACGGGGCGAGAACCGCAGGCCTGGGCAATTCAGGAGTTCTCCTGTGTGGGTCGGGTCAGCCGATGCCACCCCCTACTCGGCGGTCTTCGTGCCACCGATCCCTGAGCATCTTCCCGCGCTGATGGGCGACTGGGAGCGCTTCGTCAATGCGGACGGTCGTGCTCTGCCGGCTCTGATTCAGGCCGCGATGGCGCACTATCAATTCGAGACGATCCACCCCTTCCTGGACGGCAACGGAAGGATCGGGCGCCTCGTGATCAACTTGATCCTCACCGAGCGGAAGCGACTGACTCAGCCCCTGCTCTACCTGTCTCATTACTTCGAGACTCACCGCGATGAGTACTACGGGCACCTCCAACGGACCCGTGAGAGCGGGGACATCACGGACTGGCTGGTCTTCTTCCTCGACGCTGTTCGAGAGCAGGCCCATGACGCGGTCCGCAGATCGCGCCGCCTCATCGGCATCCGCGAGGAGTATCGGCAAGAAGCCATCAGGACTCGTGGCCATCTCGCCCGCCTGGTGGAGATGATCGTGCAGAACCCCTATCTGACGGCGCGTTCGGTCGAAGACGCTCTTGGGATCACGAATGCCGGAGCCCACAATGTGATTCGGCGCGCTGAGGGCCTCGGTTGGTTGCGCAGCATCGGCAGACGTGGCAGGGGCGGCCAGGAGTCCTGGGTGGCGCCCGAGATCCTTCAGGTTCTCGAGGCCCCCATGCTCTACGAACAGTCCGATCGTTCGGCGGAATTGAGCGAGAACCCCTCTTCGCTCTCGACCCAGGAGTCATCGCAGGACTCGTCGGCGTGGTCAGGGTAGGAGTCATCGGCCAGAGTGCAACCACTGTTTTTTGAGCGCCGAAGCCGGTCGCTCCGTCGTCTTGGGACAGACCTGGCGAAGGGCGCCCCCGAGACTGCCCAGGCGCGGATAGGATCGAGGTTTGTCTGTGGGTTGAGGTCTTCTTCGACTGATCTTTCAGCATGAACTTCCAACGATCGTGACACGGTCGGTGCGAAGTTCCAACGAAAACGGCTTTTCGTTGAAACTTCGGTTCGTCATGGCCCGAGTCCGGGTGGTCGCCGGTCTCGGAAGGCCCGTCCGGGCGTGGATCCCATGCGTGCGACCGTCAGGTGGTGGGCCAGTCCTCGCCCTCGGGCGCCTCGCCGGTGATGACGTAGATGATGCGCCCGCCCATCGCCACGGCATGATCGGCGATGCGTTCGTAGTAGCGGCCCAGCAGGGCCGTGTCGACGGCGGCCTCGACGCCGAACGTCCAGTCGTCCGAGGCGATGAGCCGGAACTGTTCGCTGCGCAGCTCATCCATCTCGTCGTCCTCGCTGGCGAGCATCGCGGCCGCGTCGGGGTCGCGTTCCAGGAGCGTGCGCCCGGCCTTGCCGACCATCTCCTGCGCCACCTGGGACATGCGCGTGAAGTTCGGGACGAGGGGCGCCGGCACGGCGTGCTCCGGGTAGCGCATGCGCGCGATCTCGGCGACATGGGCGGCCAGGTCGCCGGTGCGGCCGATGTCGGCGATGACCTGCATCGCCGCGACGATGGTGCGCAGCTCCCCGGCCACGGGGGTGGAGCGGGCCAGCAGGCTGAAGCAGCGCTGTTCCAGCTGGTCGTGCATGGTGTCGATGCGGGCGTCGTCACTGATCACCCGTTCGGCGATGGAGGCGTCGGCCTCGAGAAGGGCGCGGGTGGCGTCACGCACGGCGACCTGCACGGCATCGGACATGGTCACGAGCTCGTGGACGATCTCATCCAGTGCGCCGTGGTGGAACTCCTGCATCGTCCCTCCTTCCAGCCCGGGCCGGCACCTGCTCTGCGGCGTCCCTGACAGTCTCGCATCACCTGACTGCGCAACCAAGACGATCGCCCGCATCGCCGGTCGGCGGGTCGTGATCTTCTGGGGGGTGAGCGAGCGGCCCGTAGAATCTCAACCGTGAGCCCCTTGGTGACTGTGCTGCTCAGCTTCCTGCTGGGTGCCGTGGTCGGGGCCGCGCTCGCCCTGGTGTTCGCCTGGGGACGCCGGACCCGGGCCCGCCTGGTCGAACCGGTGCCAGTGGTCGACCCCGAGGTACCGGTCGTCCTCGATGCCTTCCGCCAGCCCGTCGTCATCATCGGCCCCCACGACGAGATCCGCTACGCGAATGCCCCCTCCCGGGCAGTCGGTCTGGTCCGCGGGACCCGGATCGGTATCGGTGAGGTGCTCGACGCGGCCCGAGCCGCGCGCCGTACCGGTGAGGGCGCCGACCGCGAGGTCAGTATGGGGCAGTCCGCCGACGGTCCGTCCCGCCGGCTCCAGGTGCGCATCCGCCCGCTCGAGCACGAGGCGGTGCTCCTGGTCGGTGATGACCGCAGCGCCCTGCTGCGTGTCGACGAGTCCAAGCGCGATCTGGTGTCCAACATCTCCCATGAACTCAAGACCCCGGTCGGCGCCCTGCGCGTGCTCGCCGAGACCATCCAGGAGGCCGCCGACGACCCCGACTACGTGCGTCACTTCGCCAGCCGGATGATTGCCGAGAGCACCAGGCTCGGTGAACTCGTCCAGCAGATCATCGAGCTGGGTCGTCTGCAGTCCGACGACCCGCTCGGCGACGCAGCCCCCGTCGACATCGACGAGGTGGTCGAGGCGGCGGCCACGCGTGCCAGCGCATCCTGCCAGGCCCGCGGCATCCACTTCTCCATCGCAGGCGACAAGGGGCAGCGCGTCATCGGCGACCGGCACCAGCTGCGGGTGGCGCTGTCGAACCTGGTCGAGAACGCCATCAGCTACTCCGACCATGGTGCCAGGGTCTCCGTCACCGTCAAGGCCGTCGACGAGGACGGCGACCACTGGGTGGATGTCTCCGTCACCGACAACGGCATCGGGATCGGCGTTGAGGACCAGAAGCGCATCTTCGAGCGCTTCTACCGGGTCGACTATGCGCGCTCGCGCGAGAACGGCGGCACCGGGCTGGGGCTGTCGATCGTCAAGCACGTCGTCATCGCCCACGGCGGTACCGTCCGGTTGTGGAGCCGGCCGGGACGCGGCTCGACCTTCACGATGAGGCTGCCGGCCCTCATCGGTCACGATGACGGCTCTCAGCCCGAGGAGAGGCCATGACGAGGATCCTGATCATCGAGGACGAACAGTCCTACCGCGAGGCCATGGCCTTCATGCTCGCCCGTGAGGGCTACGAGGTCTCCCAGGCCTCCGACGGGACCAGCGGGCTGGCCGAGTTCGATGCGAACGGCGCCGACCTGGTGCTCCTCGACCTCATGATGCCCGGGATGAGCGGTGCGGAGGTCTGCCGGGCCCTGCGTCGGCGTGCCGGCGTACCGATCATCATGGTCACCGCCAGGGACTCCGAGGCCGACAAGGTCCGCGGTCTGGAGCTGGGGGCCGATGACTACGTGACGAAACCGTTCAGCCCTCGCGAGCTGGTGGCGAGAATCCATGCCGTCATGCGCCGGGGGCGGGAGGAGGAATCCGTTCCCGATGTGCTCGAATCCGGCGGTGTGCGCATGGATGTCGAACGCCACGAGATCACCGTACGGGGCGAATCGGTGAAACTCGCGCGCAAGGAGTTCGATCTACTCGAGGTGCTCATCCGCAATGCCGGGCGCGTCATGGCCCGGGCACAGCTCATCGACCAGATATGGGGCTCTGACTACGTGGGCGACACGAAAACCCTTGACGTGCACGTGAAACGACTGCGCGGCAAGATCGAGCAGGACCCAGCGCATCCCGAGCTGCTGATCACCGTGCGCGGCCTCGGCTACAAATTCCAGGAATGAATTCGCGGGGCGCAGTCCCGAAAATGCTGCGCGCTGATTCCGGATTTCATTGCGTCTCAGGGAATGTATATCCGAGTCGACAATTAATTCGTATGGTAGAATCTCTCTTCGGAGAGGGGTTTCACATGACATATGAAATCGGTGAGACCGTCGTCTACCCGAATCATGGGGCGGCTGTCATCGAGTCCACTGAGACGCGCAAGGTGAAGGGTGAGGACAAGCTCTACCTGGTCCTGCGCATCCTCGGGCAGACCGATCTGGTCGTCCGGGTCCCCGCCGACAACCTCGACCTGGTCGGCGTCCGCGACGTCGTCGACGAGGCCGGTCTCGAGAAGGTCTTCTCCGTGCTGCGCGCCCCGCAGATCGAGGAGCCCGCGAACTGGTCGCGTCGCTACAAGGCCAACGTCGAGAAGCTCCACTCGGGCAATGTCCTCAAGGTCGCCGAAGTCGTCCGTGATCTGTGGCGTCGCGAGCAGGACCGCGGACTGTCCGCCGGAGAGAAGCGCATGCTCGCCAAGGCCCGCCAGATTCTCGTGAGCGAGCTCGCACTGGCCGAGAAGGTCGAGGAGGCCCGCGCGGAGGCCATGCTCGACGAGGTTCTCGCCTCCTGAGGCCCCGGCCTCACGGCCGAGCGCCGGTCCGGAGCCGCGGTGCTGGGGCCGGCGCGTATCCTGACGATCCTCAGCGCCCAGGAGTGACGAGTGAGCGTGGACCTGCCTCAGATCCGTACCGGCATCGGCACCGACGTCCATGCGCTGCGCGCCGGCGTCGAGATGCATTGCGCGGGACTGCACTTCCCGGACGAACCGGCCGGCCTGGCCGGCCATTCCGACGGCGACGTCGCCGCACACGCCCTGTGCGATGCCCTGTTCAGCGCCGCCGGGCTGGGTGACATGGGCTCGAACTACGGCACCACGGAGCCCGAGTGGGCCGGTGCGAGCGGTGTCGCATTCATCGAGGAGACGGTGCGGCGCCTTGCCCGGGCGGGTTGGCGGCCGGTCAACGCGGCGGTCCAGGTCATCGGGCAGCGTCCGCGCATGACGGCTCGACGCGCCGAGGCCGAGCGGGTGCTCTCGGCGGCCCTCGGTGCCCCGGTGTCGGTGTCGGCGACGACCACTGACCACCTCGGTTTTCTCGGGCGCGGCGAGGGCGTCGCGACGGTCGCGACCGCGCTCATCGCCTCAGCCGACTGACCGGCGCCCACCGCCGGCGCCGTGGCGTTGGTCCGGCGGGCGCTATGGCCGGTCACCTGACGCTGGACGCTGGCGCCGTGAACGCATTGCAGGTGGCCAGCTGCTGGTCGTTCACGCCGTCGAGGAACCACTGCTGCCGGCTCGTGCCGCGCCCGTGGTTGCCCTCATAAGTGCTGTCGCCGGTGAGCACGTCGTCACCGAAGGCGTAGAACATGTCGGACAGGCCGTCGACGTCGGAGTTCGTCATCCCCAGCGACTCGGAGACGGCGGCGGTGAACTCACCGGCGAAGCAGTCGGCCTGAACCTCGGTGCGGCGGCTGAACTCGTCGGCCTCGCTGCTGCTCACCCTGGACTCCCACGCCTTCTCCGAGTAGAGAATGCCCGTGCGGGCCTGGATGGCGTGGCCGAACTCGTGGGCCATCACGGCGTCGGCCGTGTGGGGCACGTTCGACAGGTCCTTGGGGATGATGTCGGTCAGGTCACTGGCGTAGTAGATCTGCTGGTCGACCATGCAGTACGCGGCGTTCTCCATCGGCATGTCGCCGCAAGGGGTCGAGATCGGGGTGCTGTAGACGGTGACGGTGGGTCGGACCGCCTCGTAGCCGGCCTCCTGGAGGGTCGGGGCCCAGACACGCATGAGGCAGGCGGTGAGCTCGTTGAAGTGCTCCTCGAGCTGCGCGTCGGTGGCCGTCGACAGGTCCAGGCCATCCAGCTCGCAGCGCACCGGGTCGGCGACGGCCGCGCTGTAGAGGCTGTTGTCCTCCATCAGCTTCGTGGCCTCGGCGTAGGTCTCGGGCTGGGGGATGGCGGGCGGGTTCGTGTCGGCGCTCGGCACCTCGTAGTCCTCGTTCTCGTAGCTGCCCGCATGCGTGGTCTCGGTCTGGCTGCTGGGAGCGCCGTCACCCGCGTAGCTCAGGACGACGTAGGCCAGCACCATGACCCCGAAGACGCCGAACAGGGCGAAGAGGAACCGGAGGGGACTCGACCGGCGGCGCCGCGGCGGCGTGGGGGCACCGGCGTACCGCGGGTACTGAGCGGCCTGCCAGGAGCCCTGGGCCGGCGGGGGGAGGGTGCCCTGCCCCTGCGGGGGCCACTGGCCCCGGACGGGCCACTGGCCGTAGCCGGCCGGCCCGGACGGGGCCGGCCACTGCTGACCCGGCCACTGCTGATTCGGCTGACCCCATTGACTCACAGGGCACAGACTAACCGACTCGGTTGTCGATCGCCGGTCCGTTCCCACCCCGACATGGCCGGTCGCGGCCTGTGCACTGATTCTGCGACCCGGACGTGGGATAGTTTCTCCGTAGGGTTCATCGCTGTTTCTCACCCTGACCGTTCTGCGCGTGCGCAGCACGAATCGACGCCGAGCCGAGTGGATCGGCCGACCAGAAAGGTGGCCTCATGGCTCACACCCGCAACATTCACGGCCTGCGCGCGGCGCGGCGCGGCGCGGCAGGCGCGCTGGCTGCGGCGGTCGCCCTGCTCGGGGTCCTCGTGCCCGGCACGGCACGGGCCGACGACAACGCCACCTCGCTCGAGGTCTCCGGCGTCGTCTCCGGTGACGGCACCCTCACCGTGACGGAGGAGTTCACCTTCGCGGACGGCTCGATGCCCGGCGAGCTCACCCAGCGGCTGGCCACGACCCGCGACGGCCTGAACGCCACCGTCTACCGGTACGAGATCTCCGACGTCACCGCCGAGGCGGACGGTTCCCCGGCCGGCGTCACCAGCACCACGGACGGCGACTACCAGGTCATCACCGTCGACGCCTCCCAGGCCGAGGGCGACACGCTCACCGTCAGCTACACCGTGCAGGGCGCCGCCCTCGCCGGCGCCGAGGTCAAGGACGCCGAGACCCTCACCACCGTCCAGTGGCGCATGGTGCAGGGCCTGTCCGTCGGTGTCGGCGAGGTCAGCGGCAGCTTCACCGTCGACTCCGAGACCCCGGCCTCGATCGCCGACGTCGACTGCGAGGCCGGCGCCCCGGCCGCCCTCACCAGGTGCTCCACGGTGCGGGGCGGGACCTTCGAGGACCCGTGGCCGGTCTTCACCAACGGCGCCCTCGGCGCCGGACAGGTTCTCGAACTCACCGTCAAGGTCCCGTCCTCGGCCGTCGCCCCCAACCAGATGCTCACCCAGCGCTGGAGCCTCGACCGCGCCTTCACCGCCCGCCCGCTGCAGCTCGTCGTGAGCCTGGGCGCCCTGGTGCTCGGCGGCGCCCTGTTGTGGGGCCTGCACCGTCGTCTCGGCCGTGACCACGCGAACACGTCCAAGGCAACCTCGGTCGTCGCCCGCTGGAAGCCGGTCGCCGCCGGCAAGGTGCGCTTCTCCCTCGAGGACGACGTCCGGCCCGGTGAGATCGGCACCATCGTCGACGAGCACGTCGACCCGGTCGACCTGACCGCCAGCGTCCTCGACCTGGCCGTCCGCGGCTACCTGCGGATCACCCAGCTGCCCAGCGAGAGTCCCAACAAGCCCACCGACTGGCTGCTCGAACGCACCAGCCCGACGAGCGGGGCCGCCGTGGATGAGCTGCACCCATACGAGCAGAAACTGCTTGACGCCCTCGTCGGCGACCAGACCACGTCGGTCCGGGTCTCCGAGCTGGCCCCGGTGGTGGGTGCCGTCGTCCGGGACATCCAGAACGACCTGTACGACGAGGTCGTCGCCAAGGGCTGGTTCTCCGGGCGGCCCGACGCGGCCCGCACCCGCTGGGGGGTCGCCGGCTGGACCATGCTGGCCCTGTCGGTCGTCGCCTTCGTCCTGCTCGTGGCCTTCACAACCTTCGGCCTGCTGGGACTGTCGCTGATCGTCGTCAGCCTCGGCCTCATCTACACCGCCCAGAAGATGCCGCGCCGCACGCTGGCCGGCGTGCGGGTCGTCCGCGGTCTCGAACTGCTGGCCATGGAACTCACCACGAAACCCACCGACTCGTTCCCCCGGCAGGACGCCTACGAGCAGATCTCCTCGGTGTTGCCGTACTCGGTCGTCCTGGGTGGTTTCGGCCGCTGGCTGGACGCCCTGGCCGCCGCCGACGACGACCCGGGCGTTCCCGACCCCGAGGACCTGTCCTGGTACCACGCGCCCGACGACTGGAATCTGTCGGACCTGCCCGATTCGCTGCGCAACTTCGTCACGACGATGCAGGGTCGCCTCTACTCGCGAGGCTGACGAGGCCGCCCCCGCCGGCCGGACCGGAATCGGCCTGCTCCTCGGCGGGCCGGGCCGGTTCACCGTCCAGGCTCCTGGCGTCGATGATGCGGCAGCCGGTGATGAGGCCGCTGATCCCTCGGGTGTCGAACCAGACGCTGGCGACGGCCGCGATCGTCCACAGGCTCGTCATGACGGGCTGGAGGTTCGAGACGAGGCACATGGCGCCGCCGACGACCATGGCGCGGGCCACCAGGCGCAGCCGGGAGGCCGGTGCCGGGCGCAGGTAGACGGTGCGCTGGCCGAGCGAGGCGCCGCTGCCGACGAGCGCCGGGACGGCGATGATGACGAACTCCGCCGCCACGGCACCGACGAGGCCCCAGCGCTGGATCTCGTTCCCGTAGTCGAGCCGGGCGTTCATCGGCAGGCCGTGCAGGCCGGTCCAGGCGACGACGCCGCAGGCCATGCCCAGCAGAAAGGCCCACGACCAGTAGATGCCGTCCAGCGCCATGCCCAGCCAGCGGCGCGCCCGCGTGACCGGCCGGGCCTCGCCGCGGCGCGCGGCCAGATGGCCGGCGTCGGCGACCAGACGCGGGGTGAGCGCCGCGATGCCGATGCCCACCAGGGTGCCGGCGGTGTTGGTCATGAGGTCGTTGATGTCGGCGATCCGGTAGGGGCAGGGCGCCAGACCCCAGTTCCCGGTGAACTGGGTGAGTTCGATGAACAGCGAGACGCCGAATCCGGTCACGAGCGAGCGCAGCGGACCCCAGCCCATGAACTCGCGGCAGATCAGGCCCAGTGGCACGAACAGTGCGACATTGAGAACCATCTGACGCACGTCCCAGCTGGCCAGGGCCTCCATCGGGGACATGCCCGCCAGATGGCGGGCCATGTCGGCGAAGTAGGTCACCGGGTTCAGCAGGAACTCGCGTGAACGTCCGGCGCAGAACGCCTCGGTCATGGCGGGCAGCGGGAACAGGGTGTAGGCGATGAGCGCCGTCAGGTAGATGACGGTGAGGACCGTCCATGCCAACCGGCCGGCCGAGAGGCGTCCGAACCGGCGGTACTGGTGGATCACCAGGGGTACGGACATGACCAGGGACAGGGCCCCTCCGACGAGGACGGATGTGATCGCTTGGTCGAGCATGCTCCGATTCCATCGCGCCGAGGGCTCATCGGGCATCCGTTCCGGGGATGAGACGCCGGATGATCGACGCCGCCACGGGCCGGGAGGACACGAGGGGCCGGGGGACACGAGCATCCGTGTCCCCCGGCCCCTCCGGAGCCCGGCGGTGTTCAGCCGGCCGCCACGGTCGCCGTCACAGCACGATCGGCGCCCACAGGAAGCCGAGCGCCACGATGACCGCGATCGACACCGTGCCCGGCACGACGAAGGGGTGGTTCAGCACGAACCTGCCCACCCTGGTCGAACCGGTGTCGTCCATCTCGATGGCGGCGACGGTGGTCGGGTAGTTCGGCAGCAGGTAGTAGTTGGCCACTGCCGGGTAGCAGGCCATGATCGTCGGCGAGCTCAGCCCGATGGTGACGGCCAGCGGGATGAAGACCCTCGTCGTCGCGGCGTGCGAGAACAGGATCGGCGAGGCGAAGTAGAGCACCACGGCGAACAGCCACGGCACCGCGTGCAGGGCGCCGCCGGTGGCGTCGATGAGCGTGTCCTTGTAGGCGCCGAAGAAGACGTTGCCCATCCAGGCGACGCCGAGGATGCAGATCGCGGCGCTCATGCCGGCGCGGAAGGTGGACTGGCTCGCGATCTTGGCGACGTCGTGTCGCGAGACCAGGCAGATCACGGCGGCGCAGGTGAGCATGATGAGCATGATCGCGCCGGTGGCGTCCATCGGCGGGTTCTCCATGATGCCGATCTGGTCAGAGCTGAGGGTGGCGTAGACGACGATGAGCAGCACGGCGCCGAGGAAGATCCACAGGCTGGTGATGGCGCCCTTGGCCGGCTGGTAGTCGGAGCTCATCGTCGAGGCCGAGGTGTGCGATACCAGGCCCTTGGCCTCGCGCTCCTGGTAGACCGGGTCGTCCTCGAGTTCGCGACCCTGCCGGGAGGCGACGACGGCGCCGACGACACAGCCGATGAAGGTCGTCGGGATGACGATCGCCAGGATCTGCAGGTAGCCGATGCCTCGGGTCTGCTCGACCGAGGTGAGCAGGGCGGCGGTGGTCGCCGAGATCGGCGAGGCGGCCACGGCGATCTGCGAGGCGACGACGGCGATCGACAGCGGCCGGGACGGGCGGATCTTGTTCTCCTTCGAGACCTCGACGATGACCGGCAGCACCGAGTAGGCGGTGTGGCCCGTGCCGCACAGAAACGACAGCAGGTAGGTCGACAGCGGGGCCAGGTAGGTGATCTGCTTCGGGTGCCTGCGCAGCATCACCTCGGTGAGATGGACCAGGTGGTCCATCGCGCCGGCCACCTGAAGGGCAGCAATGGTGCAGATGACCGGCATGATGATGCCGATCACCGTCCAGGGGATGTCGGCGTCGACATCGGTGGACAGGCCGGTGGCGATGAGAACGAGGGTGCCGGCGCCGCCGGCCAGACCGACACCGACGCCGCCGAGGCGTGAACCGGCGAACAGGAAGACGAGCAGGATGACGAGATGAAACCAGATCATGGGGGCTCCGATTTGAGAGTGCATGAGGGGCGGTGCGTCGCGCCGCTCAGTCATGACTTTATGCCTCCGGTCCTTCCTGCGGGGCGCATGTCCGCGCCGTGCACACTCTCACTTGATCGGGGATACATGTGCACATGCCGGCACGGGGTCCCCGTTGGTGCACCGGTGGGTTCGATGCTGATTCGGCGTGCGGGGGAGCCCGTACCGCCTGGTCCCCGGGTCGAGGAAGGGACCTTGCACGGTCATTGAGGGCCCGGCATCGTCTCCCCGGCCCGGGCCGCCTGCAGTGGTCGCTCAGCAGGCGCTGTGACGGCTCGCACGAGAATGCGGGGGCCGCGTCGAGCGCGGCCCCGCATTCATGGATCACTGGCGCGGCAGGCCTGTCACAGCTCCAGGCCCGGGTACAGCGGGTTGTTGCCGAGCAACTCGTCGGCCTCGGCGTGGACGCGGGCGGCCAGGCCGTCGGCCATGGCGTACTTGGCCTTGCCGGGCAGCCCCTTGCTGTTGGCCGCCGGCCGCGTGCCCTCGAGGGCCTCGCAGATGAGCCCGGCGACCCGGTCCATGTCCTCGGGCGAGAACCCGCGGCTGGTCAGGGCCGGTGTGCCCAGCCGGATGCCCGAGGTGTACCAGGCGCCGTTCGGGTCGCGGGGGATCGCATTGCGGTTGGTGACGATGCCGGCCTCGAGCAGCGCGGACTCGGCCTGCCGGCCGGTGAGGCCGAAGCTCGTGGCGGCGTCGACGAGCACGATGTGGTTGTCGGTGCCGCCGGTGACGAGCGTGGCGCCCCGCCGCAGCAGCCCCTCGGCCAGCGCCTTGGCGTTGGCGACGATGTCCTGGGCGTACTGGGCGAAGGCGGGCGTTTTCGCCTCGGCCAGGGCGACGGCCTTCGCGCTCATCATGTTGCCGAGCGGCCCGCCGAGCACCATCGGGCAGCCGCGGTCGACGTCGGCGGCGAACTCGTCGTCGACGAGCACCATGCCGCCGCGCGGGCCGCGCAGGGACTTGTGGGTCGTGGTGGTGACGACCGGGGCGTTGGCCACCGGGTCCTCGTCGCCGGTGAACACCTTCCCGGCGACCAGGCCGGCGAAGTGTGCCATGTCGACCATGAGGGTCGCGCCGACCTCGTCGGCGATCTCCCGCATCGTGGCGAAGTTCACGCGGCGCGGGTAGGCCGAGTACCCGGCCACCAGGACGAGCGGTTTGAACTCGCGGGCCTGGGCGCGGACCGCGTCGTAGTCGACCAGGCCGGTGGCCGGGTCGGTGCCATAGCTGCGCTGGTGGAACAGTTTGCCCGAGATGTTGGGGCGGAAGCCGTGGGTGAGGTGGCCGCCGGCGTCGAGGCTCATGCCCATGAGACGCTGCTCGCCGAGCCGGTGGCGCAGTTCCTCCCAGTCCTGCTCCGACAGGTCGTTGACGCTCTTGGCCCCCAGCTCGGCGAGCCCGGGCGTCTCGACGCGGTGCGACAGGATGGTCCAGTAGCCCACGAGGTTGGCGTCGATGCCCGAGTGGGGCTGGACGTAGGCGTGGTCGGCGCCGAAGAGCTCCTCGGCGTGCCGGGCCGCGGCCGCCTCGACGGTGTCGAGGTTCTGGCAGCCCGCGTAGAAGCGGTGGCCGACGGTGCCCTCAGCGTACTTGTCGGAGAACCAGGTGCCCATGGCGAGCAGTGTCGGCAGCGAGGCGTAGTTCTCCGACGCGATGAGCTTCAGCGAGGTGCGCTGGTCGGTCAGCTCCTGGCGGATGGCCTCGGCGACGGTGGGCTCAGAGGTCTCGATGACCTTGAGCATGGCCTGGTAGGCGATGCTCGCCTGCTGCGTGACGTCGATTCCGGTCACTGGGACTCCTCCGGTCTGAGCGGTGCGCGTCGGGGCCACCCGGGGCTCCGTCGGGCGCGGCACCGAACGATGTTTCCGGAAACCAAATCTAACCGAGCACGTCGCCGCGGCGAGCCCGTTCTTGGCCGGTGGGCACGGGCTCGTCCTGCTCCCCGGGGTCCTCGGGCGCCCGCCGGGCCGCCCGGGCCGGCGCGGCGTCCTCGGGCTCGAGGGGCTCGTCGGGTTCTGGGGCGATGCCCCGCGTGGGTGCGGCGGTGAGGGGCGTCGGGTCAGGCGGGGCGCCACGAGCGGGGAGCGGGCCGGTCGCTGTCGGTTCGGGCGGGCCGTCGGGGACGACGGCCATGGGGACCTGGGCCGGGGAGACGGCGCTCCGTGGAGCGGGTTCGGGCGGGCCGTCGGGAACGGCTGCCATGGCGGCCAGGGTACGGGGCGCAACGACCCGGTCCCCTGGCCCGGTGGCGGTGGCCTCGGCGGGTTCAGGGGCGCTGATCCCGGCCGGAGTGGGTGGGCTGTCAGCAGCCGCCACGGGGGATTGGGGCGTGGCGGGTTCGGCCCCGGCCGGCTCCGGCATCCTGGTGATCCTGGTGGGCCAGTCCTCGTCCTGCGGGGCGGTCGGCACCCGGACGAAACCGGCCAGCAGGCCGCCCAGCCTGTCGAGCGCCGACGCCAGCGCCTTGTCGGCCAGGTCGAGCCTGATGGGGCCGGTGGATCCGAGGACGGGGGAGCGGGGCAGTTCGATGTCGGGCCGCAGGATCTCGCGGGCCAGCTGCTCATCGCGCCGGCGCATGGCGGCGGAGGCGCACACCACGACGAGGACGCGGCGGCGGATCTGCTGGCCGAACCGTTCGAGCAGGCCGTCCACGGCGGCCCGGGTGGCCTGTGCCGCGGCGATGCCGGGGCCGCTGACCAGGCACAGCGCGAACTCGGGCACTTCGAGGGCGTCGGCGATGGCGGCCTCCATGCGGCCCGCGTCGGTGACCTGCATCTCGCTGCCGGCGGGGCCCTGCGCGGCCGGCTCGTCCGGGGCGATGCGCTGGCCGAGCGTGCCGCCCGAGTGGTCGCAGGCCGCCGTGGGGATCCCGCGGGAGCGCAGCAGGGCGATGATGAGCGCGGCGACGGTGGTCGTCCCGGCACCCCCGGCCGTGCCCGCCACGAGGAGTGACTGGGTGCTCATGCGACCTCCTCGTGCCGCCGGTCGCCCGAGGCCGAACCGGGCTCGCACGCGGCCTGCACGATGACCGGGCGCTGCCCGCGGCGCAGCAGCTGGCCCCTGCCGGGCGGCATGGTCTGCGCGTAGACGCGCGGCATGATCTGCCCCTCGGAGCGGTCGCCGGACATGAGGAAGGTCGTGCCGCCGGTGTCGCGCAGCCCCTGGATCGCCTCGGTGTACAGGGCCCTGGTGATCCCGGCCACCGTCCGGGTGAGGACGACGTTGAAGCCCAGATCCCTGGCCGAGGGCAGGTAGGCGACGATGGGGTGCAGCGGTTCGGTGCCGCCGGCGTTGAGGATGTCGTAGTCGTCGACCATGAGTACCACTCGCGGCGACCTGGCGCGCTCGGCCGGGGTCATCGCCGTCCGTGATTCCAGCTCCTTGGCGATCGAGGCGGCCAGCCCCGCGGCGTCCCGGGTGCTCTTGGCATGGCCGGCCAGGTACTCCTCGGGGATCGCGGCCGGGACGGTGCCGCGCGAGTCCATGACCGCGATGACCAGCTCGTCGCTGCTGAACCTCGTCACGAGGCCCCGCGCCAACGTGCGCAGCAGGGTGGACTTGCCGCAGCGGGCGTCCCCGAGGACGAGCAGGTGCTGGTCGGTGTCGAGCAGTTCCCAGAAGGCGTCCTCCATGGAGTCCTGGCGCACGCCGAAGGGCACCGCGTCGGGTTCCTGCTCGGGGGGCGTGAGCTGGGCGGGGTCGAGCGCGACCGGCAGCAGGCGGATGGGCGCCGCCGCCGGCCCTCCCCAGGTGCCCGCGACGCGCTTGGCCAGTTCGGACAGGGCGTCGCCGAGGTCCTCGTCGGCCGCGTCGTCGAGCACCGGCAGGCTCAGCTGGGCGAACAGCTTGTCGTCGGTGAGCATGCGGCCGCGCTGGTCGGCGCCGATCGTCTGCGAGAGTTTGCGGTCGATGACCGAGTCGGTCGGGTCGTTGAGGCGGAACTCCAGGCGGGTGCCGAACCGGGACTGCTGGTTGATGCGCAGCTCGTTCCAGCGCCCGAGGGCGATGACGAAGTGGAGGCCGTAGCTGCTGCCGCGCACGATGAGGTCGTTGACCTGGTCGGAGAGCTCCTCGAACTCGTTGCGCAGCAGGCCGAAGCCGTCGACGAGGACGACGATGTCGGCGCTCGGCAGCTCGGGCAGGGAGCCCTGGGCGTGCAGGTGGCGCAGGTGCGCCATCGATTCGATGGCGCGTTCCTGGAAGAGCCTCTCACGCCGGGTGAGCATGCCCGTGAGCTCCTCGACGAGGCGTCGCAGCCGGTCGCGGCTGCCGCGGGTGGCCACGCCGCCGACGTGGGGGAAGCCCTCGAGGCGGGCCAGACCGCCGCCGGTCAGGTCCATGCCGTAGACGCTGACCTCCCGCGGGGTGTGCGTCAGCGCCAGCGAGGCGGTGAGGGTGCGCAGGAAGGTGGAGCGGCCCGAGCCGGGGGCGCCGATCACCGCGACATGGCCGCCGCTGGTGGTGAGGCTGAGCCGCCACGGCTGCTGGGACTGGTGCGCGGGGTCGTCGACGAGGCCGATCACCGCGGACAGTCCGGGGTCGGGCTCGTCCTGGGAGAGGACGTCGTTGAGGGTCAGGCGTTCGGGCAGCGGCGGAAGCCAGACCGGGCGCACCGCGCGGGCGTCGTCCCGCAGGCGCGCGACGCAGGCGTCCACCAGGCTCTGGCCGACCTCGGGCTCGGTGAGCTGGGGCGCCGCCTCGACGTCGCCGCTGGTCCGGCCGGCGGCGATGGTGTTGTAGAGCGGCAGCGCGAAGGGCTCGGCGAACTCGGCCTGCACGTCGGTGTCGACCTCGTCCTCCTCGACCGGCCCCGAGACGTAGCCGGCCCGGAAGCGCCGGTACACCGAGGTGTCGACCTTCAGATAGCCGTACCCCGGCACGGCCGGCAGGTGGAAGGCGTCCTTCGTGTCGAGGACCACCTGCGACTCGCTCTCGGAGAAGGTGCGCAGACCCAGCCGGTACGACAGGTAGGTGTCCAGGCCGCGCAGCTTGCCGGACTCGATGCGCTGGCTCGACAGCAGCAGGTGCACGCCGATCGACCTGCCGATGCGGCCGATCTGCAGGAAGAGTTCGCTGAACTCGGGTTCAGCGGTGAGCAGTTCGCCGAACTCGTCGATGACGACGAACAGGTGCGGCATCGGCGGCAGGTCGGCGCCCTGCCGGCGGGCCTCGCGGTAGTGCGTGATGGAGGGCAGGTGCCCGGCGTCCTTGAGCATCTGCTGGCGGCGCACGACCTCCCCCTGGATGCTGGCGCGGGCGCGCTCGGTCAGGTGCGGGTCGTCGGCCAGGTTGTCGATGAGGCCGGCCAGGTGCGGCAGGTCGGTGAAGGGCGAGAAGGCGGCGCCCCCCTTGTAGTCGACGAGGATCATCGACAGGTCCTCGGGGGAGTGCGTCATGGCCAGGGCCAGGACGAGGGTGCGCAGCATCTCGGACTTGCCCGAGCCGGTGGCGCCGATGCAGATGCCGTGCGGGCCCATGCCGAACTGGGCGCTCTCCTTCAGGTCGAGCAGCACGGGGGAGCCCTGGTCGTCCAGGCCGATCGGCACGCGCAGGAAGTCCGCGGCCGAGCGCGGCGCCCACGCGGCATCCTTGCTGATGTCGTCGGGCGAATCGATGCCGAGCAGCTGGCGGACGTTCATGACCGGCGTCTCCTGCTCCTCGACGCGGTCCTCGGGGCGCAGCCGCAGCGGGCACAGGGTACGGACCAGGGATGTCATGCGGGCCTGGCTGGTGCGGTCGACGGCGATGGGGCCGATCGTCGCCGGCTCGCGCCCGAGGAGTTCAAGCCGCGCCCCGCCCTCGCCGACGGCGAGACGGGCCGAGACGTCGCTCGGCTCGTGCAGCCGGTCCTGCAGCAGGTGGATGACGGTGATGCCCACGTCCGCCGGCCCGAAGGCGCTGTCGGGCAGCGGCAGGGGGCTGGCGTTGGAGCCCCACTCGTCCATGACGACGAGCATGCGGGGCGTGTGCACCGGGGAGGCGGTCATCGAGCGGCGGCTCAGGCCGGCCTGCTCGACGCGGTCGGTCAACTCGGCGCCCAGCACGCGGGCCAGGGAGCCGACGTCCGGGGCGACGCGGCGGGCCGGCACGGGCCCGTCGAGAAGGCGCGCGTTGACCATGTGCGGCAGCTGGTCGAGGCCCGCCCAGTCGTCCATACGCGACGGCGGGCAGGCCAGCGCGATCTTCAGGTCGTCGGGCGAGTGCAGGGCGGCGGCCTGGGACAGCAGCGTGCGTGCCGCGTTGAGCACCTCGGCGCGGTCGCCGATGACCGAGATGTCGCCCGCGGCGTCGGCGGGCAGGCGGACGGGCATGCCCGCGATGACCTGGTGGCCGTCGATGAGCCGCCTGGCCTCGCCGGCCAGCACCGGGTCGGGCGGGTTCATGGGCGACTCGGCGTCGTTCATGGTCAGCCTGATCCACGGCAGGTCGGCCGTGCCCACCCGCAGGGACAGGAAGTCCGCGTCGCCCATGCGCCGCTCCCACAGCCGCGCCGGGTCGACGATGATCGACATGAGGCCGTCCGGTGTCGGGCAGCTGGCGACCGCCTGCTCGCGCACCTGCTGAACCTGCTCGTCCAGTTCGGCGTGCATGCCCTCCAGGTAGTCGAGGTAGAGCTCGCGCTGGTGGGCGCGCTGGCGGATGGCCTGCCCGCGGCTGCTGAAGGTCATGAGCACCCCGCTGACGATGGCGACGAGCAGGACGACGGCGGCGATGAGCATGTACACCGGCTGGCCGTTGCGCATGACGACCATCATGAGTGTCGAGCTGAGGGCCCCCACCATGGGCAGCAGCAGCTGGGTGGACATGCCGCCGCTGGGCCCGTCGCCGGCGCTCGGCGGGGACGAGATCGTGCGGGGCTCGGGCCGGGTGAGCGGCTCGGTGACGCGGGCTGGGCGGTGGATGATGCGCAGGCTCATGGGACGATGCCCCCTCCGGCATCGGGTGTCTGCTGGCAGGCGGTCATGAGGGAGGCGGTCAGTTCGAGGACGGCGTTGCGGCTGCGCTGGCTCAGGGCCGTGCTGCGCGCCGGGTCCGCGCCGAGCCGCGTCGGGTCGTGCGGCATGAGGACGGCAGGGCGCGGCAGGGCGCGGCTGAGCAGGCGCAGCTGTCGTCTGCTGACGCCGCCGCGGGTGTCGTTGATGCACACCAGGGGCGCGTGCCCCTCGTCCTCGAGCCAGGTGGCCTGGGCGATGGCCCGGGTGAGGCGTTCGCGTGAGGCCCCGGCGACGAGGCAGGTGGCGTGGTTGGACGCGGCGATCGTGCTCAGTTCGTCACGGTCGCGCACCCCGAAGTCCGTGACGACGAAGTCCGGGAACCGGGAGATGGGTGCCAGCCTGTCAGCCCAGTCGCGCAGGTCGAGACAGCCCGGGAACGTTTCTCGCGTCAAGTCGAGGCACGCCAGCCCGGAGGCCGTGCGGGGCAGGCCGGTCATGGCCTCGGCCAGGGTGGTGGGCGGGCGCGGCTCGTCGCCCTCGACGCCGGCGCGTGCCGCGGCCAGTTCCTCGTCGGCCAGCCGGCGGGCGTCGTCGCTGAGCCCGGCCCGTACGCCGGCGCCGGGGCCGTTGCGGCCGGCGTCCACGAGGACCACCGGGCCCCGGTGCCGGCCGGCCATCGTGGTGGCGACCGCGGCGGCGATCGTCGAGCAGCCGGTCCCGCCGTCCACGCTCACGACGGCGACGCGGCGGGCCAGGGGGACGGCGCCGTGCAGGGCCCGGTCGGCGTCGAGCAGGAAGTCGAGCCGTGCCCCGGGCGTTGAGCTGAGCAGTGAGAGGGCCTTCACCGTGAGAAGACCTCCAGCAGGTCGGAGAAGACGCCGAAGTGGCCGAGCAGCAGCGGCACGGTGGCGACGACGGCGATCAGCTCGGCGAGGTTCGCCCAGGTGCGCACCCGGGCCGCGGTGTGCTCGGGGACCGGTTTGACCAGGACGAGGGCGAGTGCCGCGGCGACGGCGGCGATGACCAGGCCACGTAGCGGGCCGGCCAGCGGCGTGCAGGCGAGCAGGACCGCCACCAGGGCGGTGAGGGCACCGGCCAGCGCGACGACCTGTGCGGTGAACGGGAAGAACCGTGTGCGGCAGACGATGACGATCCCCAGCGCGCAGGCCAGCCCCCAGCCCCACTGCGAGGGGTGTGATCCGACGAGCAGGCACAGTCCGCCGGCGGCCAGCACGGCCAGCGCCAGGGTCAGCCCGGTCATCGCGCGGAACGAACCGTCGATGGCCTCCTGCGCGGTGCCGCGGGCCGGGGGCCTGCCGGCGATCGCCGCGTCCTCGAGCTCGGTCAGGCCCGACAGCGACAGGGCCGCGGCGGGCACCAGCCCGAGCCCGCAGACCGCGGCCGTGGCGATGACGGCGCCCACCCCGGTGACGCCCATGCCCAGGGCCAGCAGGATCGGCAGCGCCGCGCAGCCGACGGCTCCGACCACGCCCGTGGCGAGCATCGGCCGCTGCCCGCCGGCGAGACCGGGGGCCAGCGCGACGACGAGCCAGGCGCAGGCCAGACCGGTCGCGGCGGGCACCAGGACGGGGTGGGCGCCGGACAGGTCGGTCCCGGCGACGGCGCCGGCCCCGACCGTCCCGGCGACTCCGATTGCGGCCGAGACGACCGCCGTCGCGGGCCAGGCCCGCCAGGCGCGGCAGGCGGCGACGGCCAGCAGTACGAGGACGACGGCGGCGGTGACCGCGGCGGCGGGCAGCGCCGAACCGGCCTGCCAGGTGGCCAGCCCGGCCAGCGGCGCCTCCAGCAGCACGACGCACAGGCGGGCCGTGTCGAGCGACCAGCGTCCGCGGGACGAGCTGCGACGGTCGGCCGTGGCCCCGACCAGGTCGGAGACCTGCGGGGGCGGGGGCGTCTGGTCGGCGGGGCGGACGAGCAGCAGCTGCCCGTCGCGCACCTGCTGCTCGGCGAGGGAACGCTCCGTGTCGAGCTGGATGCCCTCGGAGGTGGTCAGTGCCACGCCGGCGCCCCCGGGGCTGGTCTCGGACAGCATCTCGAGCAGCCGGGGCAGGACCGTGACGAGCGGTTCCGAGCTGGGCACGACGAGATCGCCGCGGTGCTGCGATCCGTGCACCGTCACCCGCGTGTAGTCCATCAGGTGCGCTCCTTCGGGTAGACCTGCAGCGTCTCGGGGTCCACCTGGTACTTCGTGGTGGGGTCGATGAGTCTGCGGGTGCGGGTGTCCACCTGCCATCCGCTCCTCGTGTCGTAGGCGAGGCCGTCGGGGGCCATGGCCCAGCCCGTCTCGGGGTCGATCGGGTAGCCGGTGCGGGGGTCGACGCTGGTGCCCTCGTCGAGGGTGGAGGTGCCCTGGATCGCCGATCGGTAGTTCGCCGAGGTGGTCGACATCTTCTGCTCCTGCAGGGTGTTCACGACGAACGAGCCGCCGAGGCAGCCGGCGCCGATCACCGCGGCCAGCACCGCCGAGCCGACGAACCGGCCGACGTTGTTGGTGACGGTGCGCCGGTCGGGCAGGGTGCCGAAGGTGAGGGCCGACAGCAGCCGCTGGCGGCGGGTGCGGGTGGCCTCGACGAGGATGCGGTCGCGGTCGATCATGCGACCCTCCTGCCGTCGGTGATGAACAGGCTCTGCTCGCCGCAGTCGATGCGCGTGCCGGGGATGATCGGCATCCGCATGCGCGGCACCATCGCCACCGGCTGCTCGCCCGGGCGCCGGATGCGGGTGCCGTTGCCGGAGTCCAGGTCGGTGGCCCACAGACGCCCGTTCTCGTTCTCGAGCAGGACGTGCGCCCGGCTCATCGTGCGCGTGAAGTCGGGCAGTTCGAGGGTGGGCAGCGGCTCGGCGCCGATCTGGCGCACCGGGTAGCGGCCGACGAGCAGCGGGCCGACGAGCGGTGTCAGTTTCTGGCTGGTGGCCACGAAGCAGCCCGGGGGGCGCGCCGCGGGCTGCGCCGGGGGCGTGGTGGCGGGGGTCGGCAGCGAGCGCGGTTTCGCGATGGCCCTCAGATCGCCCAGGTGGGGGACCGTGACGAGGAGGGGGTCCTCGGTCCGTGCGTCGGCGACGAGCAGCAGCCGCGGGGCCACGAACCGGGACGGCGCCAGCCCGGTGAGGCTGTCGAGCGTGCGCAGCCGCAGGGCCGCCCCACCGACGAAACGCCCCCAGTCGCGCAGACACCACAGGCCGAGGCCGGCGAGCGCCCCGAGGAGCGCCACGGCGACCAGGACGATGGCCCACGGGTGCCAGCCGCCGCGCGCCGCGGCGACGACCAGGGCCACCACCGGGACGAGCAGACACAGGGCGTCGAGGGCGAGCGCCGCGATGAGGCGCTCCTGGTCTGCCGGGCGCAGCCGCGTGCGCCACTCCTCGGTGTCGAAGGGCCAGGTGGCGGTGGTCGGGTGACCGCAGCTGCCGCAGACCGCCGTGCCGACGAAGGGCGTGCCACAGCGCCCACACACGATGGTGGGGACGGTGGCTGGCATGATGACCTCTTCCGGGGGGCTGGCTGAGACGTCTTTCAGCCTAACCGCTGATGGGAGACGAACCGGCCGCCGGTCTGCATCCCAAGCCGGGGGTTCACCGCCAGTCACGGTGAAACGCCGTGTGACGAGGGGTTCGCCTGTCCCTTAGGGGTGTCTGTGGGGGTTTTCTGGGGGCGTGTCGGTGTCGGAATGTGCTGCTCAAGGGGATGCCTGATCGGTACCGTACTGCACGTTTGCGGCCGTTTTTTCGGTCCACGTCTGACCACCCCGCCCCGGTGGTTCGTGTGCTCCGGGGTCAGCATGAAGGAGGCCTTGACCGGTCATGGGTATGAAGTTCGCGATGCAGGGCACGGCGTTGTCGGACCATGCGAAGAAGACCGACGCGTCGAGCAGTGACCTGGGGGCGATGGTGCTGGCGTTCGTGCAGGCGGCAGAGCCGGTCGCCAAGAGCATGAACGGGCCGGTGAAGGCGTCGTTCAACTCGTTCAAGCAGAACGCGAATGCGGTGGCGGACATGCTCAACACCTCGCTGCAGGGCATCCTCAACTCGACAAACGAGCAGGGCAGGGCGTTCCAGCAGCACGCCGAGCAGGCCACCGAGGTGTTCAGCAGCAGCCAGGCCGGCGCGAACTTCGACGCCGCGGTGGCCCGCAACGTCTGACCGCTTCCCTCGGGTCTGCCTTTCGTGGTCTTCCTCGTTTCGTCTTTGATTCCCAATCCGTTCTGTTTTTTGGAGTGTGCCTGTCATGGATTACTCAGGTTTTGACAATGTGAACGACGCCGATCGCAATGACTACAACATCGCCGACTCCCAGACTGCTGGGGCGAACATGAGGGCCGCGGCCGCCCAGCTGCTTGCGGTGCTGGACTCGCACGACGCCGATGTGAAGTCGCTCATGGCGAACTACGAGGCAGAGGGAGTGTCCGACCAGATGCACCAGTTGGAGGACAACTGGAACAAGGCCGGGCATGAGGTGCGTCAGATCATCGCTCAGCTGATCGGGGCGATGGAGGAGTCCGACCAGGTCGCCCAGACCGCCCTCCAACGAGCCGGCAGCGCCGTCCACCTGTGAGCACAACAGTGACAAGCGGGCAGGCGCCGCTTCGGTTCGGCCAGCTGCCCGTTATCGATGGGGTCGCGACGAACGCGGTGGTCTACCACAGCTACCGCAAGCGCCTCGACCTGAGCCCCGCGCTGGGGCAGTTCCTGCTGCTCGCCCGCATGCAGCAGCTGCGCCCCGTCCTCGTCACCGACGAGGACGCCGCCCTGAGCCGCCTCCTCGGCTTCGAGATGGCGGCCTCAATGGGTTCGTGGGTCACCATGCGCGCCGACGGGCACATGATGGACGCCCTGACCGGCCGCGACCTGGACACGCTGGATCAGCTCGACGATCCCGTCGCGATGAGCCGGCTGCCCCGCCTCGACATGCCCGGTGTCGACCCGCAGGCGGCCGGAGCCGTCGGCTTCGACATCATGGTGCACCACCGGGCGACCGAGGAGCTGCGGGTGGGTTCCCTGGCCGAACTCGTCTTCGCGACCCTTGGGGCCCCGGCCCCCGATCTGCTGGGTTTCACCGAGCCGCTCAGCCGGCCGTGGGATCGGCGGGCGCTCACCATGGACGCCCGCCGCCACATGCCGAGCACGCCGATCTACCGGCTCTCGGCGCCCGCGCCCGGCGCGGTGGCGACGCTCCAGTACGAGCGCGGCGCCTCTGGCTTGAGCGAGCACCTGTGCGGCACCGTGCCGATTGGCTCCTACGGCGAGGCCGTCGAACGGGCCGTCGAGCTGTCCACGGCCGTGCTGCGGAGGGTTCACGAGGCGTTCACCCCGGTGTTCGCCATGACAACGCTCATTGACGATGACCCGGACGGCTACCAGCACGTGCGCTCGCGGCGACCCGAGTACCCGCTGGGCATCATGGCGGGCCCGTGGGCGATCAAGGAGTCTGGTCTCGACGTCGACGAGATCGTCACCCGGCACGGCGGGATGCGTCTGGGCCGCTCGCTGCTTCCGACCGTGCTCGTGCCCTTCTTCGGCGATGAAGCGCCGTGGAGGCAGCTCTGCGACGTGTTCCGCAGTGTCGGACTGCCCGGCCTCAGCCATGCCCTCGGGCTGGACGGAAACGGGGTTGGCAATGGCCGTTGAACTCGTCCTGCTGAGCGGCACCGCACCCACCTGGCAGGACTGGGAGGCGGCTATCACCGCGATCATCCCTGGCGGAGAGCTGCATGAACTGGTCGACGGGTCCTGTCTGCTCCGCGACCACAACAACGACGGCATCCTCACTTGGTGGCCACCCAGGGCCCTGGCCGTGGCTCGAGAGGCCACGGGGACGTTCGAGGACGTCCGGGCCGGGCAGGTGTGGACCGACATGGCATTGCCCTATGCCGATTCCCGCACTGGGCGGGTGATCTGCGCCGAGCTGGCGCGCAGGCTGGGCGGACGCGTGATGGAACGGAAGTGACACGATGAGTAGCTGGAAGATCGACGGCGCGCAGGTGAAGGTCGTCCTGGATAACGTAACGACCTACGCGGATCAGTTCCAAGAAGGTCTGAGTGAGGACGAGTTCACCGATCTGGAGAACTGCCTGACAGGCGGGGCGACCGAGGGGTCGGCCGGCGTCAACTCGGTGATGGGTTCGGTGCCCACGGCGGTGGATAATCTTATCGCCTCGCTGGGTGATGATCTGACCTCGATTGGCAACTACATACAAGCAGGCGCCTGGGGGGTGGCGAGCGCGACCGTGGCGTACAACCAAGGCAATGAGGAGATGGCCGCCACCTTCCAGTCTGAGATGATCACTGCGGCTCAGACCGGCGATTTCACTTTCTTCAAAGAGAACAACGTTCTAGGCGAGTAACTTCCAGTAAGAATCGATGATCTCGAGGGGATCTAGTAATGGCAGCATCGATGACCATGAGTATGGACGGGGGCGGCGCTTCCGGTTTGGTTGACCCGGAAATGATCCCCAAAATCGATACAAGTTACGTGACGGATGCCGCGACTGAGTTGCGCAACATGAGCACAGCTGTTGGTGACAATGTCGATGACATAGTGACAGAGTGGGCAAGACTCAAATCACCTGGTGTTTATGAGGCGCCAGAGTCATCAACGGTATACAACCTGCTTGATCCTGCGTCGAGTTCTGCCGATGGGGTGGAAACAGCGCTCAGTAGTGCAGCTGACGCACTTGATGATTTTGCCGATGCGCTTGATGTGATAAAGCCCGATCTTGATGCCGTGCGTGAAGGCGTGCGAGAATTTCGTAAAAAGGCATTGGCGGGCGAAGACACGACAAAGACTGTTGTGGAATACATACCCAACTCTTCGTTATCGCAAATGAAAAAGCAAACAATTCATGCCGATTGGTTCAGTGCGCCTGAAAGGTACTCTGACGAGAATAACCACTGGATCGCCAAGATCAATGATCAAGTCGCAAAGATCATCAATGCCGAGAATGAGTGCGCAAATACCATCAACGGGCTGGTTTCGGATGACATCGAACAACTTCCGACAGATATTACTGGGGCTGAGTTAGACGGGCAAGCCCTCCCTTGGGGGCAGAGAACCGAACGAGAGGCGAGTAATTGCGGCCAGTCAGTAGCGATGGGTATCTGGGATGGTGTCGCTGGCATTGTAAATGGTGGCCTCTCATTTCTTAGTTACAACCCGCGTACAGGTGACTTGGGAGATTTTTCACACGCAGGTCAGTCAGTCCTTGGTGTGGGCAAACTTGGGCTTGCTTTTCTTCTTTCGTGCGGCTTCGCTGGTGTTTCGATCAGCTATCCTCTTAAAGTGATCGGTAAGGAGATCGGTGTAGATCCTCTGGGGAAGCTCGCTGAAGAGAATCAAGTTTTCGCTTGGTATGAGACAATGGTTGCGCCCTTGGAGGATGCTTTTGGTGGTCTCTTCAACATCTACCCCAACTCGGACAAACCTCTTGCGGCGTGGCGAGATGATCCCGTCAGGGCAGCGTCTTCCACGGTGATAAACGTCGGCTCCTTTTTCATTCCGAGTGCCGATCTTGGCAAGGCGGGTGCGGTCGGGGCTGATGTCAGCAGGGGTGCGAGATTTACGCGTTATGGTGCGAGAACAGCCGGAATTATCGCAGACACCATTCTCCCCGGTGGCTCATATGTCGCGAAAGCTGCTGCAGATATTGGTGTCAGAGGCGCAGGAGTAGCTTCCCGGGCAAGTGAGAGTCTTGGCGTGGTTGCTCGAGCATCGACCGCGGTCGATAACATGCTTCTCCACGATTTGGGGAAAACTCATTCTGTTCCCGATATGGGGGGTGTAACCTCTGATCTTAGAGGTGGCGGCGCTGGTGGTGTTGATGCTCCGTCTCTTGGTGACGGCGGGCCAGATCTCAACGGCGTTGGTAGTTCTGCTGACCATTCAGTGTTGCCAGATACATCGCACCACAACGCTCCAGACCTGGGCGGATCAGAATCTGTTAGCTCTGCCAAGACTGCTCATGGTGGGGATGATCCGTCAAATCAGTCTGGTTCTGGCGTGGAGAGTGCTAGAAGTTCCTCCGAGGTGCCGCAGCGTGCCGAGGCCGGCAATTCGGTGGGTGCCAATGATGCTCCTGAGACGGGCGCGGCCAAGCGTGCTGCGGTTGATAATAGCGCGCCTGAGGCTGGATCGTCTGCTCCGGCGCCGGATGCGACTGGTGGTCATGGCGATGCTGCTGGTTCTTCCAGTAGCGGGTCGCATGGCGATGGCGATGTCACGGCTCGTCGGAGCGAGTCAAGCGACTCGGCTGGTAATGGGGTAGATGGTGATGGTGAATCTGGCAGCGCGGAAAGAAAGCACGCGACGGAAACTGTTCCGGCGAAGGATGCGCCGCGCCCGTATACTGCTGACGATGTGAGGCAGGCTCTAGAGGATGCTCCGCGTGATAAAGATGGGAACCCGTTGGATCATCGCACCGGAGAGCCATTGCTTTCTGAGGATTCTGCTGGTCGTCGTGGCTGGGAGATGCGCTGGGATCCCTCCTCTGAAACATGGGTTGCTGAGAACCGTGGGAATGGGTACCCGAATGGGCTTCCACCTACCGGTGAGCCAAACTCGTATGGGTATGATTCGAACGGGACTCGAATGCCGTATGCGAACTCGCGTCCCTCATACGACCCGGGAGATCCAGCCAACGGAATACCGAGCCAGGAAGAACGCGTCTTCGAGGCTGCTAGGAATGAGGATGGAGAGGTAATCGTCAGGGACATAAATAACCAAGAGAGGGTTGTCGAGTGGGAGCCGGGTGAACCGCACAATGACATGGATTCTGGATGGGACATGGGACACAAACCCGGTAAAGAGTATGCTAAGATGAGAGACAAGTATCTCAATCACGAGTACAGTCCTGACCCCATCGAGAATGAAAGGCTGTTCTTGGAGGACTACCGCAACCCGGATAATTACATACCCCAGGATCCGCTGCGAAATCGATCTCACATGGATGAGATTCCGTGATGAGGGTTCTTGTGGTGGTTTGT
>NZ_OMOH01000019.1 GCF_900289195.1 Propionibacterium ruminifibrarum | reverse complement strand
GTGCCCACGGGCTTGGGGGTGAGGTCGTAGGCCACGCGGCACACGCCGGACACCTGGGCCAGGATGCGGGCGGTGATCCGCTTCATGAGCGGCCAGTCGAGCTCGGGCACGTTGCAACTCAGCCCTGCCCCAGGCCCAGGACGGCGATGAGCTGCCGCGAGACCTCGGCCATGTCCTCTTCGCCCAAGATGCCAACTCGCTTTCCGAGAAGCTGTTTGTCCACGGTGACGATCTTGTCAGTCATTACGTAGCTCGGCTTCGCAAGTCCGTTGCCCCCACTCGGTTTGACGGGGACTCGCGTCGGGACGCCGCTGGAGTCGAAGCTCGTGAAGAGACAAAGGACGACCGAGCCGAAGCCGGCGACGTCGTCGCTCTGCACGACAACGACGGGCCGCGCCTTGCTCGCGTAGGCGTCGTCCCGCAGCGTCCATACCTCACCGCGCCTCATTGATCGCCTTCAGGGAGAGGTCCGTTGCGAACCTGGTGGCGTCCTCCTCGGTGTCGAACGGCTCGAGGTCCTCCGCGAGGCGCACGTCGTAGGGGAAGCCCCGGTGGCTGTTGAAGGCGGTCACGAACATGCGTAGCGCGTCCGCCGGGGTGGTGCCGAGCCTCCTCGTGGTCTCTTTGAAGAGTTCCGCCTGCTCCGCGTCGACCCTTGTTGCTATCTGCCTCGTTGCCATGAGATGCCTCCTTCCACCAAGACACATCATATGAGCAAAACGGTGCAAGACATAACAATTTGCTATCTTAAGCGAGCGTCCAGAAAGCCCGAACCGTCATTCCCATTCGATGGTGCCCACGGGCTTGGGGGTGAGGTCGTAGGCCACGCGGCACACGCCGGACACCTGGGCCAGGATGCGGGCGGTGATCCGCTTCATGAGCGGCCAGTCGAGCTCGGGCACCTCCGCGGTCATCGCGTCGACCGTGTTGACGCAGCGGATGATGACCGGCCAGTCGAAGGCGCGCCTGCCGTCGCGCACGCCGGTGGCGCGCATGTCGGGCACGACGCAGAAATACTGCCAGATGTCCAGGCCGGCGGCCTCGATCTCCTCGCGGACGATGGCGTCGGCCTCCCGCAGCGCCTCCAGCCGGTCACGGGTGATGGCGCCGAGGCAGCGCACCCCCAGGCCGGGGCCCGGGAAGGGCTGGCGCTCCACCATGGAATCGGGCAGGCCGAGCCGCTTGCCGACGACGCGCACCTCGTCCTTGTACAGCAGCTTGACGGGCTCGACCAGGTCGAAGTCCATGTCCTCGGGCAGTCCGCCGACGTTGTGGTGGGCCTTGACACCCTCGGCGGACTCGAGGATGTCGGGATAGATGGTGCCCTGGCCCAGGAAGCCGACGCCCTCGAGCTTCACCGCCTCCTCGGCGAACACGTTGATGAACTCGTTGCCGATGATCTTGCGCTTGGTCTCCGGCTCGGCCACTCCCTCCAGCAGGCCAAGGAAGCGATCCGCGGCGTCGACATAGACGAGGTTCGCGTCGAACCCGTCCCGGAAGACCTCGACCACCTGCTCGGACTCGCCCTTGCGCATGAGGCCGTGGTTGACGTGGACGCACACCAACTGCCTGCCGATCGCCTTGATGAGCAGGGCCGCGACGACGGAGGAGTCGACGCCGCCGGACAGGGCCAGCAGCACCCTGCCGTCACCGACCTGCGCACGAACGGCCTCGACCGCCTCGGCGATGAAGGCATCCGCCAGCTCGGGTGTGGTGATCCGCTCCATGTCGGCGGGGCGCTTGTTGGATGTGAGGTCCACGGAAGTCTCCTTCGTCGGTGAGAGGCCGGTTGCAGGGCACGGTTCCCTGGTTGAGCACTGCGCGCCCTGCTCCACTCAAGGGCACCCCGGGGCTTGCCGATGATGGGGAGCACCGCGAGCGCCCCGGAACGATGGTGGAGTTGTCGGCCAGCACATCATAAGGCAGAGCGCCCGTCCCGCTCCCACCAGACGTCAGGACTACTGATCCCTCCAGCGACGCAGGTGCGGCAGGACGGCGGACATGTAGGAGACGGCCTCGTCCTGCGAGATGTGGGTGCCCTCGGCCATGTACGGGGCGCTGTGCTCGATGAGCTCATCCAGGGTCTCCGGGCCGACGAAGGCCCCGTCCTCGTAGCACCAGGCGCAGTAGTCCTCAGATCTGGTCCCATCGGCCTCGAGACCGTGCTGCTCCTGCTTCGGAATGGGCATGCCGCAGCTCTGGCAGTGCGGACCTGGCGGCGCCTCCAGCAGCCGGGTCACCGGAACGTCAAGAGCAGACGCCAGGAGCTTGCACATGTCGACACCCGGTGTGGTGGCGCCGGTCTCCCAGCGCGAAACCGCCTGACGGGTCACCATCACCCGATCCGCCAGCTCGTTCTGCGTCATCCCCCGTGACTCCCGCACCTGGCTGATGACCTCTCCGATGGACATGTCGAACTCCCTTCCGCGGCCGACAGGCGCTGCCGCTGCCACAAGAACAGCGCAGAGCTGTTGCGTCGTCAAGCAACGATCTGTTGCCCTTGCCCCTGCCACGGCGGGGCGACAGTCGCTTCACAGTGATCCTGCGGACGCACGGCACCCCGCACGCCCCAGGGCCTCATTTCTTGACGGGGCAGGTGGACAGGCGAGCCCCCTTCTCCCCTGCGCCAGACTCCGGTTGCGGAAAGAACGCCGCCGGAGTCGTGCCCAGGGCGCGGGCAATGCGATGGATGTTGTCGAGACTCACGTTCCGCTCACCGCGCTCAATACCGCCCATGTAGGAACGATCCAAGTCCGCGAGATGTGCAAGCTGCTCCTGACTCAAGCCTTGGCTCTTGCGGATGGCCCTCACCTGCTGACCGAAGTCGCGCCGCTGCGCATACTCACGGTCAGCGGCGGAAGGCATGTGAGATTTTTCAATGAATGCGGCTCATGAATCCACGGACTATGAGTACCATTACGGTGGCGACCCCCCGCTGCTTCCAACTCACTCATGAGATCTAGGTGTACTGATCGGGGATGTTGGTTAACCGTGTGATGGGTGGGAGGTTCCCGCAGGCCGTGTGGGGTCTGTGGTGATTGTAGAAGTGGATCCAGCTGGCCAAGGCAT
>NZ_OMOH01000006.1:148317-192418 GCF_900289195.1 Propionibacterium ruminifibrarum | reverse complement strand
ACGCGATGCCTTGGCCAGCTGGATCCACTTCTACAATCACCACAGACCCCACACGGCCTGCGGGAACCTCCCACCCATCACACGGTTAACCAACATCCCCGATCAGTACAACGATGAGCGTCGTGCACACTGCTAGGGGTGGTTGCGGCGTACGGAGACGAGCATCCAGATCGACAGAGCCAGGAGCACGAAGGTGGTGATGACGGAGATCACCAGGATAAGGCAACTACCCGGTCCGATCCATGTGCCGGTGGGCGAAAGTATCCAAGTCCGGATACTACGCCTGGCGCAATCGTCCACTCTCGGCGACCGCTCACCGCAAAGAAGAGTTGGTAAAACTGATCACTTATTTCTTCGAAGAGTCCGAACAGACCTACGGCTACCGCCGGATCCACGCCGAACTGACCCAGAGCGGCGTCAAGGCCTCACCCGACACGGTCCGCAGAATCATGGCCGTCGAGGGTCTTGTCGCCTGACCAGCCCAGGAAACGAGCCAGGACGACCGTGCCGGCCCCAGACCTTCCCGACCGGCCCGACCGGCTGCGCCGAGACTTCACCGCCGCCGCGCCCGGAATGAAATGGGTGGGCGACATCACGTATGTTCCGACCTGGCAGGGATTCGCCTACCTCGCGGTGGTCATGGACTGCTTCTCGAAGAAGATCATCGGGCACACGATCGCTGGTCACATGCGCACCGAGCTCGTCACCCAAGGCCCTGGCCATGGCCGCGCGGAACTGTCCACCAACCCGTGGTGTCACGGTTTTTCACTCGGACTGAGGCTCCCAGTACACGTCGGCCGAATACACGAAATTCATGGCCGATCACGGGATTCTCCCGTCCGTGGGGCGGACCGGTAGCTGCTATGACAATGCCGCTGCCGAGTCCTTCAATGCGATCTTGAAGAAAGAACTCGTAAACCGTAAGGTCTACCCGACCCACAACCATGCGATCCGGGACGTGACAGCCTGAATCGAGTTACGCTACAATCACAAACGTCTCCACTCCGCCATCGACTGCCAGACCCCCAACCAAGTCGACGCCGAATGGAGACAATACCACAAGACAGCAGCCTAAAACCAACCATTAACCACTGTCCGAAAAACCTATATCACTCCAAGCAGCCGCATAGGGGATGCACGGCCACCGGACAAGAACGCTAAATCCCACCACCGACACCCGTCACCCCCACCACCCCAACCCAGGCCACAACCAGGGACAATCCCCAAGGGTAAGACGGCGTGCGGGAGACGGCTTCACCCATGGCACCTGCGTGGCCCGCCACCGCGGGCCGCTAGATTGGTGCCGTGGTTGACACCGTTGAGAACGCACGCACGACGCCCGACGTGGACCAGCCGTGGGCCGAGCTCGGCCTCAAGGCCGACGAGTACGCCCGCATCAGGGAGCTGCTCGGCCGGCGTCCAACCGGCGCCGAACTGGCCATGTACTCGGTGATGTGGTCCGAGCACTGCTCCTACAAGTCGAGCAAGCTGCACCTGTCCCGCTTCTCCGCCCTGCCGCAGACCACCCCGCGCGGCCCGCTGCTGGCCGGCATCGGCGACAACGCCGGCGCCGTCGACATCGGCCAGGGCTACGCGGTCACCTTCAAGGCCGAGTCCCACAACCACCCCAGCTACGTCGAGCCCTACCAGGGCGCCGCGACCGGCGTCGGCGGCATCGTCCGCGACATCATGGCCATGGGGGCCCGTCCCATCGCCGTCATGGACGCCCTGCGTTTCGGTGCACTCGACGCCCCCGACACCAAGCGCGTACTGCCCGGCGTCGTCGCCGGCGTCGGCGGCTACGGCAACTGCCTGGGCCTGCCCAACATCGGCGGCGAACTCGTCTTCGACGACTCCTACTACGGGAACCCGCTCGTCAACGCCCTGTGCGTGGGCGTCATGCGGCACGAGGACCTGGCCTTCGCGAAGGCCACCGGCGCGGGCAACAAGGTGATCCTCTTCGGCGCGTCCACCGGCGCCGACGGCATCGGCGGGGCCTCGGTGCTGGCCTCGGAGACCTTCGAGGCCGACGGGCCGCAGAAGCGGCCCAGCGTCCAGGTGGGCGACCCCTTCATGGAGAAGCTCCTCATCGAGTGCACCCTGGAGCTCTTCCACGCCGGTGTCGTCACGGCCCTGCAGGACTTCGGAGCCGCCGGCATCAGCTGCGCCACCAGCGAGCTGGCCAGCGCCGGCGACGGCGGCATGCACTGCGAACTCGACCTCGTCCCGCTGCGCGACTCCACGATGACGCCCGAGGAGATCCTCATGAGCGAGTCGCAGGAGCGCATGATGGCCGTCGTGGAACCCGACGACGTCGACCGCTTCATGCAGATCTGCGCGAAGTGGGACGTCCAGGCGACGATCATCGGCGAGGTCACCGACGGCGACCGCCTCGTCATCGACTGGCACGGGCAGACCATCGTCGACGTCGACCCGCACACGGTCGCCCACGACAGCCCCACCTACGACCGTCCGCAGGCCCGCCCCGACTGGATCGACGCCGTCAACGCCGACCACGCCAACGCCCTGCCGCGTCCGAGCTCGGGCGACGAGCTCGCCGAGACGCTGCTCGCGCTCGTCGCCAGCCCGAACCTGGCCGACAAGAGCTGGGTCACCGACCAGTACGACCGGTTCGTGCGCGGAAACTCCATCCTGGCCCAGCCCGAGGACGCCGGCATGATCCGCGTCGACGAGGACACCAACCTCGGCATCGCCCTGTCCACCGACGCCAACGGCCGCTACACCTACCTCAACCCCTACCTGGGCGCCCAGCTGGCGTTGAGCGAGAGCTACCGCAACGTGGCCGTCACCGGCGCCGAGCCCGTCGCCATCACCGACTGCCTCAACTTCGGATCGCCCGAGGACCCCGAGGTCATGTGGCAGCTCGTCGAGGCCATCAAGGGACTCGTCGACGGCTGCGCCGAACTCGGCATCCCCGTCACCGGCGGCAACGTCAGCCTCTACAACCAGACCGGCGGCAAGAACATCCTCCCGACCCCGCTCGTGGGCATGCTCGGCGTCATCGACGACGTCCGCACCCGCACCCCGATGGGTTTCGCCAACCCCGGTGACGTGATCGTCCTGCTCGGGGCGACGAAGCAGGAGCTCGGCGGCTCGGTGTGGGCCGATGTCATGCACGACCACCACCTCGGCGGGCTGCCCCCGTTCCCCGACTTCCGGGCCGAGAAGGCCCTGGCCGCGGTGTGCCGGGCGGCCGCCGGCGCCGGCATCCTCGCCAGCGCCCACGACCTGTCCGAGGGCGGCCTGGCCCAGTCCCTCGTCGACAGCTGCCTGCGCAAGGATCTCGGTGCCGCCGTGACTCTGCCCGGCGACCTCGACCCCTGCGCCGAGCTGTTCAGCGAGAGCCCGGCCCGCGCCATCGTCTCGGTCGCCCCCGGCCGGTACGACGACCTCGTCGCCCTGTGCGCCGAGCACGACCTGCCAGCCACCCGCCTCGGCGAGGTCACCGGCGACGCCGAACTGACCGTCGAGGGCCTGTTCACGCTGCCGCTGAACCGGATCCGCGACGCCTGGGCCGCAACCATCCCGACCGCGATGCAGGAGGCCTGAACCTCATGGCAGCCGACGACGCCCGCGACACCCGGATCCTCGAGGCGACCGACGCCCAGGTGCGTCCCGCCCTCGACGACCTCGCCGCGATGGTCGCGATTCCCTCCATCAGCTCCCAGCCCCAGCACGCCGGCGACGTGACGGTCATGGCCGACTACCTCGTCGCGGCCATCAGAGGACTCGGCTGGACCGACGTGCGCACGATCGAGGCCGGCGGCAAGCCCGCCGTCCTGGCCCACTGGCCGGCCCCCGAGGGCAGGCCCACCGTGTGCCTGTACTCGCACTACGACGTCCAACCCACCGGCGACCCCGGCGCATGGCACACCGACCCCTTCGTGGCCACCGAACGCGACGGCCGCCTGTACGGACGCGGCACCGCCGACGACAAGGGCGGACTGGCCATGCACCTGGCCGTGCTGCGCGCCTTCGACGGCAGACCCCCCGTCGGCGTCACCGTCCTCTTCGAGGGCGAGGAGGAGATCGGATCGCCGAGCCTCGACGACCTGCTCGCCACCCACCGGGACGAACTGGCCGCCGACGCCTACGTCATCGCCGACTGCGGCAACTGGCAGATCGGCGTGCCGGCCTTCACCACCTCGCTGCGTGGGGTGGCCGACCTGGTCATCGAGGCCAGGACCCTCGCCCAGCCCATCCACTCCGGCGAGTTCGGCGGTGTCGTCCCCGACGCCCTCACCGCGCTGTGCCGTCTGCTGGCCACCCTGCACGACGACGCCGGTGACGTGGCCGTGGCCGGTCTCGTGAGCGGCACCGCCGCCGAGCAACTCGACTACCCGGTCGACCGGCTGCGGGCCGAGACCGGTGTCCTGGACGGCGTCGAGTTCATCGGCACCGGCCCATTCGTCGACCGGCTGTGGGCCAAGCCGGCCATCAGCGTCATCGGCATGGACACCACCCCCATCGCGGCGAGCTCCAATGTGCTCATCGACGCGGCCCGGGCACGCATCAGCCTGCGCATCGCCCCCGGCGACACCCGCGAGAACGCGGTCGAGTGCCTGGCCAGGCACATCCGGGAGCACGCCCCCTGGGGCGTGCAGGTCGCCGTGTCCAACGCCGAGGCCGCCAACCCGTCGACCGTGCCCTTCGAGGGGCCCATCGCCGAACAGGCCCGCTCCGCCTACGGCGATGCCTACGGCAGCGACCCCGTCTGCGTGGGAACCGGCGGCTCCATCGGCATGATCGCCTCCTTCCAGGAGGCCTTCCCGCAGGCCACGGTGCTGTGCACCGCCGTCGCCGACCCTGACTGCCGCATGCACGGCCTCAACGAGTCGCTCGAACTGGGCGACTTCGGGCGTGCCTGCCGGGCAGAGGCCCTCTTCCTCGACCGGTTGGGTCGATGAGCCGTGGGCGATGAGTCCGGCACCCGGCCCGAGGCGGCTGCCATGAGCGCGCCCAGGTTCGAGAGCTATCCCGAACGTCTCGTCCGCGAGGCCATCGAGCGCGGAGAGTTCGACAACAACCCCTACACTGGTCGTCCCATCTACCTGGGCCGACCCGGGGCGGAGAAGCCCTGGATCATCGAACGCCTCGAACGGGAGGACCTCTCGGGCGTTCTGCCCGCCCATCTGCGCGCGCTCCGGGAGATGCGCGGAGAGCGTGTAGCCGAGCGACAGGCCAGCAGCTACAAGGAGGGTGACGATGACCGGTGAGGTGCCCGAATGGGCCGCCTGGATGAGCCCGCAGAGCTACCAGCAGTTCGTCACACTGTGCACCGGCAGCATCGCGGCCCGCGGCGTCCGGGCCGGCTACGACGGTGACGGCATCTTCAGGTACGAGGGAGGTGTCATCAGGGTCAACGGCCTGGCGCGCATGCTGCGGGAGGAGCCGACTGAACGCTGGGCGCAGGTCGTCGACTCCTTCATCGCCGAGATGCTCGTCACCCCGGAACGCCGTGCGGAGCCGATCGACCCGGCCAGTGTCTTCCTGTCCTGTACGCAGCGGGCAGCAATCCCGGAAGAGTGTCTCTCCTCCGTCATCGAGGTACTGCCCGGCATCGTCCTCGTCCCGGCGATCGACCACCCGAACCGAGTTGAGAAGATCATCGCGAACAACGAACGCACCAGACCACTGGGCGGTTCCGCCGCCATGCTCGACCTCGGCAGGCGGAACCTCGCGCGCGCCCCGTTCTTCCAGAATCACTCGGTCCTCTCCCAGAACCAGCCCGACTCGATCGTCACGCTCATCACCGCCCCAGACCCCTACGTGGCCGGCCGACTCGGCGTCCTCGACACTGTGATCCCGGACTTCGCCCGCGGCACCATCGGGATCGTCGTCGCGGTGCCCGTCCAGGAGGCCATGCTCGTACACGTCATTCGCGGCCCCGGCCTGGCCGTCGCGCTCAACGCCATGGTGCCGTTCGCCGTGTCGCACTACGAGTCGGACCCGCACCCCCTCACACCCCAACTGTTCTTCATCGGCCCCGACGGCGGCACCCAGCAGATCACCAGGACCGACCCCGACGGGATGCCCGCAGTGCTCGTCCAGGGCCCGTTCTCGGCCGCGTTGCGGGCGGCCCTGGGGTAGTGGCCGACGTGTCCGGCAGACCATCCGGGTCCGTCATTGACGAGAGGAGACGCAATGAAGACCGACGTCCAGATCGCCCAGGAGACGGTCCTGGAACCCATCGCCGCCGTCGCCCAGTCCCTGGGAATCGACGAGACCGAGTACGAGCCATACGGCAGGGACAAGGCCAAACTCTCCCTCGGCCTGCTCGACCGGCTGGCCGGGCGTCCCGACGGCAAACTCGTCCTGGTCACCGCCATCAACCCCACGCCGGCCGGCGAGGGCAAGACGACCACCAACGTCGGCCTGGCGATGGCGCTGAACAGGATCGGCCGGCGTGCCATCACCACGCTGCGTGAGCCCTCGATGGGCCCGTGCTTCGGGGTCAAGGGGGGCGCCGCGGGCGGCGGTTACGCGCAGGTGCTGCCGATGGAGGACATCAATCTGCACTTCACCGGTGACATGCATGCCATCGGCGCCGCCCACAACCTGCTCGCCGCCCTCATCGACAACTCGATCTACCAGGGCAACCCGCTGAACATCGACCCGCAGCGGGTGGAACTGCGCCGGGTCGTCGACATGAACGACAGGGCCCTGCGGGACATCGTCGTCGGGCTCGGCCGCCGCGTCGACGGCGTTCCCCGCCAGAGCGGCTATGACATCACCGTGGCCAGCGAGATCATGGCCGTCCTCTGCCTGGCCACCGGGTTCGAGGACCTCAAGGCACGCCTGGGCCGCATCATCCCGGCGTACACCTACGACCAGGAGCCGGTCACCGTCGAACAGCTCGGCGCCACGGGCGCCATGGCCCTGCTCCTCAAGGACGCCATCAAACCGAACCTGGTGCAGACCACCGAGAACACCCCGGCGATCATCCACGGCGGCCCGTTCGCCAACATCGCCCACGGCTGCAACTCGGTGCTGGCCACCCGCATGGGGCTCAAACTGGCCGACTACACGGTCACCGAGGCCGGCTTCGGGGCCGACCTGGGCGCCGAGAAGTTCTTGGACATCGTCTGCCCCAGCGCCGGGTTCGCGCCCGACGCCGTCGTGCTCGTGGCCACCATCCGCGCCCTCAAGTTCAACGGGGGCCTGGCCAAGGACGACCTGGACGCCGAGAACCTGACCGCCCTCGACGAGGGCATGGCCAACCTGGAGCAGCACCTCGACAATCTCGCCAAGTACGGGGTCCCGGTCGTCGTGGCGATCAATGCGTTCCCCGCCGACACCGCCGCCGAGACCGACCTGGTGCGTGAGCGCTGCGCCGAACTCGGCGTCCGAGCCATCACGTCCACCGTCTTCACCGAGGGCGGCGCCGGCGGCGTCGAACTGGCCGAGGCGGTCGTCGAACTGTGCGAGCGCCCCGGCGAGTTCGCCCCGATCTACGACAGCGAGTCGAGCCTGCGCGGCAAGATCGAGATGGTCGCCCGCGAGATCTACCGCGCCGACGGCGTCGACTACACGCCCGAGGCCAGACGTCAGCTCGAACGCCTGAGCGCCCAGGGCTTCGACGACCTCCCGGTGTGCATCGCCAAGACGCAGTACTCGTTCAGCGACGACGCCACGCTGCTGGGGGCCCCGCGCGGCTTCACCATCGGCCTGCGCGAACTGAGCGTGCGCGCCGGGGCGGGGTTCGTCGTCGCTCTCGCCGGGGACATCATGACGATGCCAGGACTGCCCAAGCAGCCGGCCGCCCTCGGCATGGACATCGACCAGGAGGGCCGGATCACCGGCCTGTCATGACATGAGCCGCGCCGCACCCCGCGGCTCCGGGGCGGGCACGGCGAAGCCGTTCAGCGGCTGGTCCTCGGGCTCCTCGGCCGCGCGGCGGGCGGCCCGGTAACGCGGAGCGGTGCGCATCGGCTCGGCCTCGCCGCCGAAGCAGCGCACCATCGTCACCGTGTGGTCGAAGTCGATCTCGCGGGCCGTGTCCAGCGCCACGCGCGGTTCGGCGCCCCACATCTCGGTGTGGGCGTTGCGTTCGGCGACGTCGTCCCAGGTGATCCTGGTCGTGGGGGCGCCGTGCTGGCGGGCCCGGACGCGCTCCTGGTGCATCGCCGAGTCGGAGCAGACGGTGATGAGGAACAACAGGTCGGTGCCCGTCTCGCTCGCCAGGTCCGTCCACAGCTGCCTGCTGCTCTTGGTGTAGTTCGCCGCGTCGATGATGACGTCGTGGCCGGTGACGAGGTTCTCGCGGGCAACCGACTGAGCCGCCAGGTAGGCGGCGAGCCCGGTGGCCTGGTTGCGCCACAGCCCGGCGGCGGCCAGGGCGGACTCGATCCCGGGGACGCCGATGCGCATCGCGTTCATGCGGGACGCCAGCTCCGTCGAGACGTACGTCTTCCCGGTGGCCTGGAGGCCCGACATGGCAATGAGCATGGCCCCAGTCTGCCAGGGGTCATGCGTGGAGCAGAAATGGGATCTGAAGAACTCTGCACCCCTACTTGCGAGTCCGTCACGCCACGCCGGGCCGGTTCGTGCCCCCTCAGCTGCGGAAGCTGTGCACGGGTGCGGGCAGCCGTCCGCCGCGGCTGATGAGCGGCCCGGCGTCACTGCGGTGGACCGCCATGACCGGGGCGTGACCGAGCAGCCCCCCGAAGTCGATGTCGTCGCCGACCGCCGCGCCGGGGACGGGGATGACCCGGACCGCGGTCGTCTTGTTGTTCATCATGCCGATGGCGGCCTCGTCGGCGATCATGGCGGCGATCGTCGTGGCCGGGGTGTCGCCGGGTATCGCGATCATGTCGAGCCCGACCGAGCAGATCGCGGTCATGGCCTCGAGCTTGTCGAGGCCGAGCACACCGCTGGTGACCGCGTCGATCATGCCGGCGTCCTCACTGACCGGGATGAAGGATCCGGACAGGCCGCCGACGTGCGAGCAGGCCATCAGGCCCCCCTTCTTCACGGCGTCGTTGAGCAGCGCCAGCGCAACGGTCGTGCCGTGGCCGCCGACGGTACCGACCCCCATCGTCTCGAGGATCTCAGCCACCGAGTCGCCGATGGCTGCGGTGGGGGCGAGCGAGAGGTCGACGATGCCGAATGGCACGCCCAGCCGCTCAGCGGCCATCGTGCCGACGAGCTGCCCCATCCGGGTGACCTTGAAGGCGGCCTTCTTGATCGTCTCGGCCATGCCGCCGAAACTCGCGTCCGGGACCTTGTCGAGGGCGCGTTTGACCACACCGGGGCCGGAGACGCCCACATTGATGCAAACGTCGCCCTCCTCGACCCCGTGGAAGGCGCCGGCCATGAACGGATTGTCGCCGACCGCGTTGCAGAAGACGACGAGTTTGGCGCATCCCATGCCGCCGGTGCGGTCGGCGATCTCCCGGATGAGCTCACCCATGCGGCCCACGGCGCTCATGTTGATGCCGGCCTTGGTCGAGCCGATGTTCACCGAGGAGCAGACCACGTCCGTCGTGGCCAGGGCCTGCGGCAGCGAGTCCATGAGGTGGCGGTCGGCCGCGCTGCGCGACTTCTGGGCGAGCGCGGAGAAACCGCCGAGGAAGTCGACACCGACCTCGTGCGCCGCCCTGTCGAGCGCCGCGGCGAAACAGGTGTAGTCCTCGGTGCGGCTCGCACCGGCGACCAGGGAGATGGGGGTCACCGAGATGCGCTTGTTGATGATCGGGATACCGAGTTCGGCCTCGATGCCCTCGGCGACGGGCACCAGCCGCCTGGCGCTCGAGACGATGCGTTCGTAGATCCGTTCACAGGCGGTCTGCGGGTCGGGGTCGGCGCAGTCGAGCAGGTTGATGCCCATCGTCACGGTGCGGATGTCGAGGCGGTACTCCTCGATCATCTCGATGGTCTCGAGAATCTCGTGTTCGGTGTCCATGGCTCACAGCTCGTGCATCGCTCGGAAGATGGCCTCGGACTGCAGGCGAATGACCACCTGCTGCTCGTCGCCGACGGTCTTGAGATCACTCTGCAGGGACTCGATCGGGTGGGCCTGCTCGTCGAATTCGCACTGGGCGATCATGGTGAAGTAGTCGCCCATGATCGTCTGGGAGATGTTGCACAGGTTGACGTCGAGCTCGGCCAGCCGTGTGCTGACCGCGGCCACGATGCCCGTGTGATCGAGGCCCGTCACGGTGAGGATCGCAATCATGGGCCAACCCTACCGGCGGGGTGCCGCGAGCCGGACGGCACGGCGGCCGGGGTGCCGTCGGGCCCGCCGGATCGGCCGGCGAACCCCTCCCCCGAAGAATTGTTTAGGCTAACCTAAGAAAAAGGTAATCCGCTGGGGGTGAACGGCTGCCGGACAGGTGCCCGCTGCGTCCGGCGGAATGGTTGGATTGGGCGCGTGCCGTGTGGCGCCCATGACGTTCCGACGAACAGGAGGGTTCAGACCTGATGAACATCCCGTCCATCTTCCGCAAGACCGACGACCCATTCGAACCGGGCCAGGGGCCTCGCGTGGTGATCGTCGGGGGCGGTTTCGGCGGCACCAACGCGGCCCGGACCCTCGGCAGGGCAGGGGCCCGCGTCATCATCGTCGACAAGAACCCCTACACGTCCTTCCAGCCCCTGCTCTACCAGGTGGCCACCGGGGGACTGAACCCCGGCGACGTCACCTATCGGCTGCGCTCCTTCGCCGCTCGGACCCCCAACTGCCGGTTCCGGCGCGCCAAGGTCACCGGCGTCGACTTCGAGGGCCGGCGCGTCGAGTGCGACAACGGCGGCCCGATCGACTACGACTACCTGATCTTCGCCCAGGGCGTCGGCGCCAACTACTTCGGCACCCCCGGCGCGCAGGAGCACGCCTACACCATCTACACCCGCACGGACTCGGTGAAGACACGTGACGTCATCCTGTCGAACCTGGAGGCCCTCGACACCAACCCGCAGAAGAACTTCGACGTCATCGTCGTCGGCGGCGGCCCGACCGGTGTCGAGATGGCCGGCACCCTGGCCGAGATGAAGTCAGTGGGCATCCCGGCGATCTTCCCCGATGTGGCGATCGACCGCGTCCACGTCACCCTGGTCGAGATGGCCGAGCACCTGCTCATGCCGTTCGATGCCAAACTGCGCCACTACACGCGCCGCCAGCTGCAGCGGCGCGGTGTCGACGTCCGCACCACATCGGCCATCGCCGAGATCCGGGAGGACTCGGTCCTGTTGAAGGACGGCTCCACCCTGCCGGCCGACCTGGTCATCTGGGCCGCCGGCGTCGGGGCGCACAAGGACGTCGAGAAGTGGGGCGTGGAACTCGGCCGGGGCGGCCGCATCCTCGTCGGCCCCGACCTGCGGGTCAAGGGCCAGGACCGGGTCTTCGCCATCGGCGACGGCGCCCTCATCGAGGACAACCCGCTGCCGCAGCTGGCCCAGCCGGCGATGCAGGAGGGCGTGTGGGCGGCCAAGCAGATCATCAACCTGGAGGCCGGGCGGCGTACCGAGAAGTTCTCTTACTTCGACAAGGGCACGATGGCCACCATCGGCCGCAACGCCGCCGTCGTCCAGATGGCCCGTTTCCACGGTCTGAAGATCGACTTCACCGGTTTCATCGCGTGGGTCGCCTGGGTCGGCCTGCACCTGTACTTCCTGCTCGGCGGGCGCAACCGTCTGCAGTCGATGATCAACCTCGCCGCACGCTACCTGACCTTCAGCAAGCAGGCCTCGGGCATCATCGGCGACATCGTTGATGAGCGTCCCGCCGCGAACAGCGCGGAGCGAGAGGAATCTGACTAGCTGTTATCTCACCCCGCCGGGGTAGCATGGGCCTCCCCGGGCCCGCCGGGCCCGGGGAGGGCCGCTGGAGGGGGTGCTGCCATGTCGACCGGTTCGCAGCGGGGGCCGCACGATCGGCTGCGGCCAGCCGACTACGGCTACGACGAGAATCGTTTCGGCGCGCCCTACGACCCCTCCGGGGGCTTCGACCCCGCCGCGGGACGCAGCTTCTCACAGCACTTCTCCGACGCCCGCTACGGGGGCATGCACCCCGGCCACGACGATGAGGCGGACTGGCCCACCAGCCCCGGGATCCCGGTCATCCCCGAGGCCACCAGGCCGCCGAGCGTGCGACTCACGGCCGTCATCTCCTTCTTCTTCGGCCCCTTCGGGGCGGCCCCGGCCTCCGGGGCCGCCCACCGCGCCCGCGAGGCGGGTGCCCCGTCGGGCCGTTACTGGGGGGCGTTCCTGCTCGGCTGGCTGGCCCACCTGCTCGTCCTGAGCATCGTTCTGGGCGTGATCATCGCTGGTCTGCGCGGCCAGTCCGGTGCCGCGGCGCCCGAGGCCTCTGCGGCGACGAGCGCCCCGGCGTCCTCCTCCGCCACCCCGACACCGACCCCCACCCCGACACCCACTCCGGTCGCCTTCCCCGACGGTGCCACGCAGTGCAGTGAATCGGTTGCGGTCAACTCATCGACGTCCTGTCAGTTCGCCCTGAACGTCGAGACCGCCTTCAGGGCCTCCACCGCCGCGGACGGTGTCGTCGAGGTCACGGCGACCAGCCCCGTGACGAACAGGACCTATTCGATGTCGTGCGTGGTGGCGACCGGCGCCGTCACCACGTGCACCGGCGGCAACAACGCCGTGGTCTACCTGCGGTGAGCCGCGTCATGGCCTCGACGCCGGGGTCGCGTCCCACTCGTGACCGGCCCGGCGCCGCAGACAGACCCCCACGATAGGCTGTGGGCGTGGTTCTTCGACCGGACGACACCGATCAGGTGATGACACGACACGAGGACCGGCCGCAGGATGAGTGCGGTGTCTTCGGTGTCTTCGCGCCGGGCGAGGACGTGGCCAGACTCACCTACTACGGCCTGTTCGCGTTGCAGCACCGCGGTCAGGAATCGGCGGGCATCGCGGTGTCGGACGGCTCACAGATCATGGTCTTCAAGGACATGGGTCTGGTCAGTCAGGTCTTCGACGAGGCGACCCTGAACTCCCTGACCGGGCACATGGCGGTCGGTCACACGCGCTACTCGACCACCGGCTCGAGCGTCTGGCGGAACGCCCAACCCACCTTCGCCTCGACCCCCCGTGGTTCGCTCGCCCTGGCCCACAACGGCAACCTCACCAACACCGACGAACTCGAGGACCTGCTGGCCCAGCGCCTCGGCCGGGCGGCCAAGGGCCAGGTGCCGCACAAGGAGGAGATGGACTCCAGCAACGACACGCACCTGGTCAGCGCACTGATGGCCCTGGACGACGAACCGCTCGAGGACGTCGCCAGGAACCTGCTGCCGCGCCTGGTCGGCGCCTTCAGTCTGGTCTTCATCAACGAGAACACGCTCTTCGCCGCGCGCGACCCGCAGGGGGTCCGCCCCCTCGTGCTCGGTCGGCTCGACAACGGCTGGGTCGTCGCATCAGAGACGGCCGCGATCGACATCGTGGGCGGCACCTTCGTCCGCGAGGTAGAACCCGGCGAGATGCTCCGCATCGACGAGTCCGGCCTGCACTCGACACACTTCGCGCCACCCAGGCCGAAGGGGTGCCTGTTCGAGTACGTCTATGTCGCCCGTCCCGACACGGTCATCTCGGGCCGGCGCATCCACAACGTGCGCGTCAAGATCGGCAAGATCCTTGCCGAGGAGGCGCCCGCCGACGCCGATCTGGTCATTCCCGTCCCCGAATCGGGCATCCCCGGGGCCATCGGCTTCGCCGCCGAATCGGGCATCCCCTTCGGCAACGGGCTGGTGAAGAACTCCTATGTCGGTCGCACCTTCATCCAGCCCACCCAGTCCCTGCGCAACATGGGCATCCGGCTCAAGCTGAACCCGCTGCGGGATGTCATCGAGGGGCGTCGCCTCGTCGTCGTCGACGACTCGATAGTGCGCGGCAACACGCAGCGTCAGCTCGTGCGGATGCTGCGCGAGGCCGGTGCCGCACAGGTCCATGTGCGCATCTCGTCGCCCCCGCTGGAATGGCCCTGTTTCTACGGCCTCGACTTCGCCACGCGAGCCCAGCTCATCGCCCCGGGCCTGTCGGTGGACGAGATCTGCCGCTCCATCGGCGCCGACTCCCTGGGCTATGTCAGTCTTGAGGGTCTGATCCGGGCCACGCACGTGTCCAAGGAGAACCTGTGCCGCGCCTGCTTCGACGGCGAGTACCCGATCCCGGTGCCGCACGGGGCCGCCACCGAGATGGGGCTCAACGCCGAGGAGGCCCCCGCGTCCTGCTCCAGCTACAGCAATGCCGAATTCGACCGTGGAGAAGATGAATCATGAGCCAGTCCGCCTACGCCCGCGCGGGTGTCGACATCCATGCCGGGGACGCCGCAGTCGAGCTCATGAAGGCTCACGTCGCACGCACCAGACGCCCCGAGGTCCTCGGTGACATCGGTGGCTTCGCCGGTCTCTTCGACGCCTCCGCACTGGCCTCGTACCGTCACCCGCTGCTCGCCACGAGCACCGACGGCGTCGGCACCAAGGTCGCGCTCGCCCAGGCCCTCGACATCCACAACACCATCGGCTGGGACCTGGTGGGCATGCTCGTCGATGATCTCGTCGTCTGCGGGGCGGAACCCCTGTTCCTCACCGACTACATCGCCTGCGGTCACGTCGTGCCCGAGCGCATCGCGGCCATCGTCGAGGGCATCGCCGACGCCTGCGTCGCGGCCGGTTGCGCGCTGGTCGGCGGGGAGACGGCCGAGCACCCAGGCCTCATGGGCGCCGACGAGTACGACATGGCCGGCGCCACGACGGGCGTCGTCGAGGCCGACGAGCTGCTCGGGCCCGCGCGGGTGCGCGCCGGCGACGTCGCCCTGGCCATGGCCAGCTCCGGCCTGCACTCCAACGGCTACTCGCTGGTGCGTCGCGTCCTGCTCGAGGACGCCGGGCTGCCACTCGACCGGCACATCCCCGAGTTCGGGCGCAGCCTGGGGCTGGAACTGCTGGAACCCACCCACGTCTACGCCGGCGAGATCATGGCGCTCCTCAAGACCGTCACGGTGCACGCGATGAGTCACATCACAGGCGGCGGCCTGGCGAACAACCTCGTCCGCGTCGTGCCCGACGGTATTCGGGTCACCATCGACCGGGCCAGCTGGCGGCCCGGGCCCGTCTTCGACCTGGTTCAGTCCACCGGCGGGGTCAGTCGGGACGACATCGAGGAGACCCTCAACATGGGTGTCGGCATGGTCGCCCTGCTGCCTGCCGACCAGGTGGATGAGGCCCAGCGCGTGCTGGACGGGTTCGGCCTGAAGAACTGGGTCTGCGGTCGTGCCGAGTCCAACGAGGGGGCGGCGAGCGTCGAGTTGACCGGCGAACACCCGGGGTCCTGAACCGCATTGCTTGTCACGCCGGTGCAAGACCAATTGGTGACGGCCCGATCTATTGGGTAGCCTAGGGCTCACGAGAGTTGTTCATCATGCCGCGGCAACGCCGCGAGGGACCAAGCGAGGAGGTCGACCCACATGGGGCGCGGCCGGCAAAAGGCGAAGCAGACCAAGGTTGCCAGGGACCTGAAGTACCGTTCGGTCGAGACTGACTTCGCTTCGTTGGAGCGGGAGCTCCGGAGCAAGCAGCATCACGACGATGAGCCCAGCCACGACGGGATTCCCGACAACTATGCCGATCTCGCGGCGAAGTACGAACAGGACATCGAGTCCGACTAGGGCTGTCTGAGCCCTGATGAGTGGGTGGGTCCGGGACCCGCTGCTGGCGGGTTACCAAGCGCGCAGCTGGTCCATCCCCGGCGCGCAACTCGCCGAGGGTGAACCGGAGGTGGCACTCACCGCCACTCTCGTCCGAAGGGGCGCGCCCCGCCATGACCGGGCCGTCCTCTACCTGCACGGCTGGAACGACTACTTCTTCCAGACCCACCTCGCCGACTGGTTCGATGCCCAGGGCTTCGACTTCTACGCGGTGGAGTTGCGGCGTTACGGGCGGAATCTGGTCCCGGGACTGTACGCGGGGTATGTCACCGATCTGGCCCACTACGAATCCGAGCTGGATCAGGCCGTCGCGCTCATCCACGACGACCACCCAGGTGTCCCCATCACCTTCATGGGGCACTCCACGGGCGGACTCACCGGAGTCCTGTGGGCCTCCCGGCGTCCCGGGCTGCTCGCGGGCGTCATCCTGAACTCCCCATGGCTCGACATGCAGGGATCACCCGCCCTGTGGCGGATGCTCTCGCCGGTCGCCGCAGCCATCTCCGTCGTGAGTCCGCTGGCCGAACTCGGCTCCGGCGTCGACACCGGCTTCTACCGCCGCTCCCTGCGCGCCGATGAGGACGGCGAATGGGACTGGGACCTCGACCTCAAGTCGCATCCCGCCTTCATCCACCGCTGGGGCTGGGGCAGGGCCGTGCTCGCCGGCCACGCCCGGGTCGCGTCCGGCCTCCACATCGACACGCCCGTGCTGGTCATGACGAGCGACCGGAGCGACTTCTCGCGCACCTGGGACGAGAGCATGCACGAGGCCGATCTCGTGCTCGACGTCGACCGCATCGCGGCCGCCGCGCCGCACCTGGGCCCGCTGGTGACGATCCGTCGTGTCACCGGGGGAGTCCATGACCTCATGCTCTCCCGCGAGCCCGTGCGCCGGCAGATCTTCGACGAGATGGCCCGCTGGATCGACGCCTACGTGCGCCCAGACGGCCTCATCGGGCGGTATCACGAGAACCTGCGTCACGATGGGGCGGGGGCTGTTCGTCAACAGGCCCCTGACGCCGAACGGGGAGGATCCGAGGGCGCCCGCCCTGTCGCCGCGAGGACACGCCGGGGCGTGAGACCGAGTGGCGATGCGCCCGGGGCCGGTGGCGCAGACACCCCGGGCGACGGCGAGGACGACGTGGCGCGGGGCGACCAGAGAGGGTGGTGGCCTCAGCGCAGAGGACGCCGTGGCTCATGGTTCAAGTGGTCCAGGCCCGGCCAGGCGGGGGACGGGCCGGACGATCCGGACCTCGAGCGCCCGGGCCACGGAAAAAACCGCAGCTGAGCGGCTGCGGTTCGTGGCGGGGTGGCCAGGGGCGGGGTCGAACCGCCGACCTTACACTTTTCAGGCGTACGCTACTACCAACTGAGCTACCTGGCCTAGATCAGGATGAGCGACCCTGATGGGACTTGAACCCACGACCTCCGCCGTGACAGGGCGGCGCGCTAACCAACTGCGCTACAGGGCCTTGATTCACTTGTACCGCCCGCGCGAGCGGGCTCCACAACAATAGCGTGCCTGTCCGCAAAAGCCAAAACCGCGCGGGTGGGTTGCCGGATCGGCCCTCCAGTCGTATCTTTGATTCTCATTCTCAAATAGTATCTCCGGGGGAGTCTTTGCGGGGGATGTGGATTCCCCTTATGGTAAGGCTAGGCTCACCGAATAACAGGAGGTTGCCGTGAGCGGCGATGCCACAAATCAGGACACCATCCACCAGTCAACACGCAAGGGGCTGGCCAACAGCGTCCTGGGGACGCGCAATCTCATGATCACCGCGGCGCTCGCCGTGGTGGGCTCGATCATCGTCGTGGCGCTCAGTTACATCAGCGCCACCATGCTCCTCACACCCAGGGGCCTGTTCATCGCCTGCTCGTTCATGGGGGCCTGGCTCATCCCCTATCTGCTGCCGGCGGTCGTCGTCCGCAAACCGGGCGCCGCAATCATCGCCGGGCTCATCATGGGCATCATCGCGGCCTTCACCACTCCCTCGGGTCCGGCGACGATCATCGGCAACGTGCTGGGGGCGGCCTTCGTCGAGCTGCCGCTGGCGGTCCTGCTCTACCGCGTATGGACATGGTGGTCGTTCGCCATCTCGGGGTGCGTCTTCGGATGCATCAACGGCCTGCTGTACCTGGGAATGGTGCAGTTCACCACCTCCACCGGGGTGTCCGTGGGGATCGTAGGGGTCTCCATCGTCTCCTGCCTGGCCGGTGTGGCGGTCTGCCTGTTCATCGGTTCCCTGCTCGCCAGGGCCGGGGTCGGCTCCGCCCGACGCCGATGACCGCCCTGCTGACCATCCGGGGGCTCGGCGTCCGTTACCCCGGGACCGAACGCTGGGTGCTCGACGCGGCTGCTCTCGACCAGTACGCGGGCCGGGTCACCGCCGTCATCGGCCCCTCGGGCTGCGGCAAGACCTCGCTCGTGAGGACGGCCTGCGGGCTCATCCCGCACTGCATCCCGGCCGACTACCGGGGCAGCGTCGTCCTCGACGGCGCCGAGATGGCCGACGCCGAGGTGATGCAGATAGCCACCCGCATCGGCTTCGTCGGTCAGAACCCCGACGCGGCGATCGTCGCCCGCAGCCTCCACGACGAGGTCTGCTTCCCCCTGCAGAACCTGTGCCTGCCTCCCGAGGAGGTCGAGGCGCGTGCCGCGGAGGCGCTGGGCATGGTCGGCCTGGGAGACCGGCCGTGGGACGATCCCTGGGTGCTCTCGGGCGGGCAGCGCCAGCGGCTCGCCCTGGCGGTGGCACTGGCCATGAAACCGGCCCTGCTCGTGCTGGACGAGCCGACCTCGACCATCGACCCCGACGGGCGCGAGGACTTCTACCGGCTGCTGCCGCCGCTCATCGAGCAGGGCATGGGCGTCCTGGTCATCGACCACGATCTCGACCCCATCCTGCCAGCGGTCGACCGGGTCATCGCCCTCGACGAGGACGGCCGCACGATCGCCGCCGGCAGCCCCGACGAGGTCTATGGTTCGCACCGGGCGGAACTCGACGCCGCCGGGATCTGGCTGCCCAGGGCACTGCGGCCGACGGTCGCCGACCCGCCGACGCTGACCGAGCTGTGTCGCCGTGACGCGGTGCGCTACCTCGCCAAGACCGACGGTCGGTGGCATGACATCGATGGACTCGCCACCGTCGAGCCCGGGGAGGCCGCACGATGCGAGCTGACCGACTTCGGTGTCCCCGGCCGCTCGCCGGCCGTCTCGGCGCGGCTCGGCGGGGGAGAGCTCATCGCCCTGATCGGCGAGAACGGTGCGGGCAAGACATCGTTGCTCGGCGCCTTGGCCGGGGTCGTCAGGGGTTCTGTCGGCACGGCGACGATCGACGGTACCCCGGTGAGGACCGGGGATCCCCGCGTGGGCTACGTCTTCCAGAACCCGGAGCATCAGTTCGTCACCTCGAGCGTCGAGGCCGAGCTGGCCTTCGACGGCCTCCAGACGGCCCAGGTCGACCGGCTGCTGGACCAGTTCCACCTGACCGAGTTCAGAACCCAGCACCCGCTCACCCTCTCCGGCGGGCAGTCTCGTCGCCTCTCGGTGGCGACGATGGTCGGTGCCGGGAAGAGGCTCATCGCCCTGGACGAGCCGACCTACGGCCAGGACTGGGCCAACACCCGCGAGCTCATGGACTTCATCCATGAGCTGCGCGCCGAGGGGGCGAGCGTGCTCATGGCCACTCATGACCTCGAACTGGCGGCCGAGCACGCCACGCACATCATCGCCCTGCCGTTGGGGGCGGAGCGGGACAGACCACCGGCGCCCCCACCACAGCCCAACAGATCACTGCTCGGCTCGCTCAACCCGTTCACCATGCTCGCAGCGATCCTGTTGCCGGCGGCCTTCGTCATCGCCCACCGTGACGTGACGGCGAACCTCATCATCATGGCCCTCGCCTCACTCGCCATCGCCGGCTCGCGCAGCAGCCTGCGGCGCATCGCCGGCTCCATCACCGCCGTCTGGTTGATCGCAGCGATCCTGACCTGGGCGGTCTCCACGGCCATCAATCCCGATGTCTACACCGGGATACGCGACATCGGCGGTCCCGGCCAGGCCGGAACGACGATCGGGGCGCTCCTGGCGCTCGTCCTCGTCTCGGGCATCGCCACCGACCCCGAGGCGATCCTGCGGGCGGCGACCGCTCGCCTGCACCTTCCGTACCGCCTGGCCTCGGCCGGGACCGCCGCGCTGGCCTTCCTGACCAGGTTCCGGGTCGACTTCCGCCTGCTGAGAACCGCTCGGGCGCTGCGCGGGGTCGGTCGCCGCTGGGGGCCGCTCGGCCCGGCCATCCGGTGGGCGGGCTCGATCGTCCCGCTGCTCATCATCGCCGTGCAGCACGGGGAGCGGGTCGCGCTGTCGATGGACTCGCGGGCCTTCGGCGCGTTCGACCACCGCACGGAGCTGGTCCGCGATCCGTGGCGGGTGCGCGACACGGCGGTCATTCTCGTCGTCTGGGCGGCGACGATCGTCGCCTGGGTGCTCTGGTGACCGAATCCGCCGGCCCCTCCCATGCCGTCGGGGCGCCGGGCACGAGAACCATCCCGGGCCCCGGTTCACGCGGGATGTGCCGGGGCCGGCGCGCGGGTTGGTCGGCGCGTTACACCGACTGACGGTTGAGCGCCGCGGATACCCGGACCAGGCGCTCCGCCGACTGGTCTTCTCGGTAATGACCAAGTAGCAGGTCCTCTTCGACGCCTCCGTCCACGAGCACCAGGACGCGGTCGGCTCGCAAGGCTACTTTGGCGTCGTGGGTGACCATGACAATGGTGGTGCCCCGCACATGAATCTCCCCGAAGACGTCGAGGATGCGGGCGGCGGTCGCGGAGTTGAGTGCTCCGGTGGGTTCGTCGGCGAAGAGCACCGCCGCCTCGTTGATGAGGGCCCTGCAGATACCGGCCCGCTGGAGCTGGCCGCCTGAGACCTCCGTGACATCGGCATCCGCCAAGTCGGCTATACCCATACGTTCCAGCAGCATTCGCCCCCTGGCCGTGACCTCCTCACGAGGACGCCGACGGGACAGGAAGCCGGGCAGAAGGACGTTGTCCAACAGGCACAGAGTGCTCATGAAGTGCGGCTGCTGGAAGACGAGGCCGAAGTGCTCCAGGCGCAGTGCCGCCAGTGCCCTCTCATCGAGCGCGGTCAGGTCGGTGTCCCGCAGCAGGACGGAGCCTCCGCTGGGGCGGGTCATACCGCTCAGACAGTGCAGGAACGTGGATTTGCCCGAGCCGGAGGGGCCCATGACAGCCACGAATTGACCGCGGTCGATGTCCAGATCGAGCCCGTCCAGTACTCGGGCGTCGCCATAGTGCTTCGACAGGTTGCGTGCGCGCAGCACTGCAGGGGACGACTGCGCCGGAAGGTGCGGGGAGCGGGCGGTGGCAGCGTCGGTCATGTCGGGTTTCCTCAGTATCCGGTCAAGAGATGTGGGCATTTCAATCGATGATGGCCAAGGTCATGGTTTTCAGTCTGTGCATGGTCAGACCGGCGGCTCCGGCGACGGTGAGCAGCACCATGGTCGGAATGATCAGCCACGTCAGCCAGGGGTCGGGCAGCAGTTGAACCGCGGGTGCTCCTCGCGTGCCCAGAAGCAACCCGATCGCCCTCTCGCCCATGGTCGCGCTCAGGAGCAGTCCCAGCCCCACCCCCGCCGCGGCCAGAAGACCGAGACGGGTGACGTACTGACCCGCAATATCGTGTCGTGTGGAGCCCAGGGCCCGCAGAATGCCCACTTGGGATTCCTCCCGGGCCAGGACCAGGACCACGAACACAGTGGTGATGAGGAAGGTAAGAGCCAGGGCGACGGTGCAGGCCATGGCCGCGACAGTTCGGACCTGTGCGGCGGTGGCTCCGAAGAGTTGTGAGGCGTATTCATTCATCCCCGTCACCTGCACTCCAGGCAGCGAGGCGCGCAAGTCGGCCGCGACGGCTGAGATCACATACGAGTCGTCGATATCGGCGTAGATGGTCATCCAGAGCGTGGGTGCGTCGTCGTCGAAGAGTGCTTTGGCGGTCAGGCCGTTGTTGGTGATGTCCTGATAGATTCCGGTGACCTTCAGACTGCGATCGCCGGCGGGAGAACGGACGGTGACGGTATCCCCGACGCCGACACCCGACTCCTCGGCCCTGCTGTATGACAGGGATATCTCTTCGAGTGTGGAGGGGCCACGGCCGGATATGTAGCTCATGGGGAAGGCGTCATGGTCGCCGATGTCTATCAGTACCGAGCTCCAGGAGCCGTCGGAGGCGGGCATCTGGTAGTCGCGGCGCGCAATCGTGGTGTGCTTGGTCACGCGGGAGTCCGCGGTGAGAGTCCTTTCCACTGCGGAGACCGCTGCGGAAAGGTCCTGGCTGCCGGTGGAGGCGTCGATGCGCAGATCGGCCTGCCCGGTGCCCAGATATGTGGCGAGGCTCGGGTCGTCCAGAGTGGTGGCGACACCAGTGGGTAGTGCCATGGTGAAAGTGCACAGGGTGATGACCCCGAGCAGCAGCGCATTGGTGGGACGCAGCGCCGCACGCAGCCCGAGCCACTGCTGCACCGGCAGGAGGCGCGAGCGCGACAGTCTCCAATGGCGGCGGGACTGCATACCGTCACCGGCGCCTCTGCGCAGGACCTCGACTACTGAGACCGCGCCGATACGTCTCAGGGTCAGGGCGACGAAGCCGACAGTGACGCCCACCATGCCCGCCGTCAGGACCACCGGCATGGCGATGGACTCCCATGTGGCGGGTGGCGCGCCCAGGTAGAGCCGTGTGGGGGCGCCCAGGGCCGAGGACAGCGGATAACCGGCCAGGCATCCCGCGATTCCTCCGGCCAGAGCCAGAACCAGGTATTTGAGCAGGTAGAGGCGACCGATCCTCCCCGGTGGCGCGCCGATTGCCCTGAGGACGGCGATCTGAGGGAGGTCGATTTCCAAGGACGCCAGTACCGTGTAGCGCAGAGCCAGTACGGCCACCGCGACGAGGAGTATGGCGACGAGGACGGCGACGGCGGCGATGAGCATGGTGCTCAGGGAGTTGATGAGCCGTATCTGCAAGGCGGTCACGGCGATACCAGTGCTGGGCAGCCCTGCTGCTCGGTAGTCGTTGATGACCGTGTCTGACGCCGAGGCATCGGCGAGGATGAACTCCACGAGGTACTCGGTGTCGCCGAGGTGGTCCTCCATGACGGCGAAGTCCTCGGTACTGACCACGAGACGTTTGGAGGGAATCATCTGGGCGTTCATCTGGGCGTCCCGGAAGAACCCAACCACCCTGAGGCTCGTGGACCAGTCCCCAGTGTCCACGGTCACCATGTCCCCCACCTCGGCGATGCCGATGGCCTGGTAGTGGACCGGCAGGGCCACCTCTCCGGGCGCCGGGTCAACGGGCGCGTCGCCGTCGCCCAGGAGCAGGTCGAAGTGCTCGGGTGAGGTGACGAAGGCCGCCTCGGTATAGGAGTCTGCCTGGTTGGTGCCCGCGATCGTGAGCGTCTGCTTCGAGACGCGCAGCGTCTTGATGACCTGATGCTCGACGATGTCGTCGCGGGAGGCGGCCCATGTGTCGATCTCCCCGGGGTCGGCCTGCCCGGCATGCATCTGTATCAGATCGGGGACCCGCGCATGTGCGGACAGACGGCCGATGGATGTGACGGTGCCGGTGATGAGACTCGTGCCTGCTGTCACGAGTGCCGCCGCCAGGGCGATGAGCACGGTCAGCGACAGGGAAACGGCAAACCCACGCGCCAGATCGGCCTTGAGCAGTCGGGTCAGCATGACTCGGGCCCCGTCCCGATCCTGACCGTCTCGTCGCGGCCTTGCGGCCCGCCGTACTGGTCACCGCTGGACTCGGGCCTGGCCGGGACGAGGACGGCGCGGCGGGCATGAATCAGCACGGCCAGACCGGTGGTGGTCAGGCCCGCCAGTGCTACGAGCAGCGCGGCGCCGCGACCGGCGCCGACGCCCATGATTGCGCCCAGGCTTGGGGCCAGCGGTGCTCGAGGCTCCATGAGTGGCTGGAGGACGCGGTCCGTCAGGGGGCCGGCGGTGGCGTATGCCAGGACGTAGCCGAGCTGTGTGACCAGGCTGATGACGCCCCAGACTCGGGCCTGGTGCTCGGTGTCGACACTGCGGCGCACGAGTGTCTCGGCGCCGGCGTTGCACAGTGCCAGTGCCGCGAAGACACCGAATCCACTCGTCACCACCCACCAGGGCCAGGTACGCAGTGACAGCGCGACCATGAACAGCCCGGCTCCGCCAGTGCCCAGAGCGAGCAGCAGCTCAGGAACGATCCTGCCTGCCACGGTGGTGAGTGCCGCCCCGGCGAGGATGCCGGCGGCGCACAGGGTCTCAATACGTCCCATGGCGGCGGTACTCACATGGGGAAGCAGGATCGGCTTGAACAGGATCTGCACCGTACCGACGGTGGCAGTCATGAAGGTCATGAGCTCGACGACGATGCGCACGTTGTTGCGGCGGCGCAGAATTCGCCAGCCCAAGAGCAGTTCGGCGGTAGCACCCGATCGGTCATTCCGGCCGTACTTGCGGGGGTGGCCGACGGCCCGCATGACGATGCAGGTGCAAGCAACGGTGACCACGCAGGTGGCGGCGTCGAGCGCGACCAGGGTGCGCAGACCCGTCATGGGCAGCAGGACTCCGGCCAGGACGGGGGAGACCAGATAACGTGCGGACGCGGCCACTTGCAGGAGCCCAGAGCTGCGAACGTGATGCTCGGGACTGACGAGGTCACTCACGGAGGCGCGCAGCGCCGGCTCGGTCAGTGCCGCCAGGCAGGCGGAAAGGGTCAGTCCGGCCAGCACCGCGCCCAGGCGGGGCGAGTGAGAGCCGAGGGCGAACCAGACCAGGGCCAAGCCAACTACGGAGCCTCCGTCCCCGATCATCATCATGACACGCCGGTCGAAGCGGTCCGCCAACACGCCGGCCAGGGGCGCCAGCACGATGATCGGTGTAAAGGCGCACAGCTGAACAACGCCCACTGCCGAGGCGCTGCCCCAGGTCTGGTAGGCGAAGATCGCCAGGCCGAAGGCGCTGAGGCCGGAGCCCACGGCATTGATGAAGGCCCCGAGAGCCAGGAGGTACACGTACTTCATCGCGCGCCCCCGGTAGCGCCCGCGATCCGCATGTCATGTGCGGCTGTTGCCAACGCTCCCGGACGGCAGCCCAAGAGCGTTTCAGCGGCACTGATGAGGGCGGCGGTGCGACGCGGGATCTGGTCCGCCTCTCCCCTGAAGATGCCGTCGTCGAGCAGCATCCCCATGCTGGTGAGGAGGATCTCGACCATGTCTTGGGGATGCTCGGTCGAGAAGCTCCCCTCGGCGACCCCCTGTTCGACGACCTCGGCGAGGATGGGCGTGATGGCACGGACCATCTCGACGATGGACAGGACGTGGAATTCGGCGTTACCGGGCCCGTGGAGGGTCTCGGCCAGCGCGAGTTCGGGCGCATCGACGCGCATGGCTGCCAGCACGCCCAGGAATCTGGTGATGACGGGGTCGGGTCGATCGGCGACTTGCCTGGCCTTGACCGCGACCCGTTCGGTGGTGCGAGTGATGATCCCCTGGAGGATCTCGTCCTTGGAACGGAAGTGATAGTAGAGGGTGCCCTTGGCAATGCCCACGTCCTGGAGGATGTCCTCCACGGAGGTCGCCTGGACTCCTTTGGTGGTGAACAGTCGCTGAGCGGCGTCCAGGATGTCGTCCCGGCGTTGGGCGGCGGGTTTGGAGATGCGGGCGGGTGTCATGGCTTCCTCACTGATCGGGATCGCGGGCGGTTCCGACGGTGGTGGGGGACAGGCCGTTCCGCCACCGACCGACCGTCGGTCGGTATGGATGGTCGACAATCTAGCCTTCAGTCGTGGAGTTGTCCAGTGGCCTCATCGCGCTGCGATCGTCCCGCGGGATGGTATGTGTTCGACTGTGCTGGCCGATGGTGCCCCGAGTGTTGGAAGGCGCGGGAGGTGAGGCCACGGGGACGTCGACACACCGACCATCGGTGTGTCGACGTCCCCGGTTTTGTCGCTTGACGTGTTTGGGCCGCCCCAGCCGGCGGCTGGGGCGGCCCATGTCAATCCCGGTCGACTCGGCCAATTCGCCCCGAGTCGGAGCTGCGTGGAGTGTTACAGCAGCGAGCGGTACAGCGCCTCGATGTCCTCCCGGGTGGCCGGGCGGGGGTTGCCGGGGGTGCACACGTCGGCGAAGGCGTCCTCGGTCAGTGCGGCGATGCCGGACTCGTCCACCCCCACCTCGCTGATGCGGGTCGGGTTGCCCAGGTCGCGGGTCAGCTGGGCGATGGCGTCGACGGCGGCGTCGCGCGCCTGCTCAAGCGGCATCGTCTGGGCGTCCGGGACCCCGAAGGCCTCGGCGATGTCGCGGTACTTCTCCCCGGTGTACTCGGCGTTGAACGCCATGACGGGGGCGAGCAGGATGCCGTTGGCCACCCCGTGCGGCGCGTTGTAGCGCCCGCCCAGCGGGTGCGCCATGCCGTGCACCAGGCCCAGACCCACGTTGGAGTAGGCCATGCCGTTGATGTAGGCGGCCAGGCCCATCTGCTCCACCGCGTCGGCGTCGCCCTCGGCGGCCTTGCGCAGGTTCTTGGCGATCATCTGGATCGAGCGCAGGCACAGGGCGTCGGACAGCTCCCAGGCGCCGGGGGTGATGTAGCCCTCGATGGCGTGGGTGAGTGCGTCCAGCCCGGTGGCGACCTTCAGGCTCCTGGGCATGCCGTCCATGAGGTCGGGGTCGACCACGGCGATCACCGGGATGTCGTGCGGGTCCACGCAGACGAACTTGCGCTGGCTGGCGGTGTCGGTGATGACGTAGTTGATGGTGGTCTCCGAGGCGGTGCCCGCCGTGGTGGGCACGCCGATGATGGGCGTGCCCGGGTTCTTCGTGGGGGAGGCCCCCTCCAGGCTGAGCACGTCCTCGAACTCGGGGTTGGTGGCGATCACCGAGATCGCCTTGCAGGTGTCCTGGGGGCTGCCGCCGCCCAGGCCGATGAGGACGTCGGCGCCCGAGGCGCGGAAGGCGGCCAGGCCCGCCTGGACTTTCTCCACGGGCGGGTTGGGAACCACGTCGGAGAAGATCTCCCAGGCGATGCCGGCCCCGTCGAGCAGGTCGGTGATGCGCGTGGCGGTGCCGTTCTCCGCCAGGACCGGGTCGGTGACGATGAAGGCCTTGCTCAGGCCGCGGGCGCTGATCTCGGTGGGGATGTTGGCAATGGCTCCCCGTCCGAAGTGGCCCGTCTGATTGAAGATCATGCGGTAGGTCATGAGAAATGCTCCCCTGGTGTGGCTCGCCGGTGTCGGGCGCGTGAAGGCTCCGCCATGGACCCTGCGCCGTAGGTGAATGGTGACACACGGCTTTCACCCGGTGGAAGACTTCAGGGCCCGGCTGCGCGTGGGCCTGCCCGAACCAGCAGACCGGGGCGGCACGTGGTGCCGCCCCGGTCGTGGTATCCCCAACGGAATTCGAATCCGTGTTACCACCTTGAAAGGGTGGGGTCCTAGGCCGCTAGACGATGGGGACTCGCGACGAACATGGTAGCGGCTCGGGCCCCTGGAAAGAAACCGGGTGCCCGAGCCGCCACCTGTTCGCCTTGTCTCAGCGCGTCATCAGACGATGCGCACCATCGCCGAGATCGGAGCCATGTCGTACAGCCCGGAGATGACGATGCCGGTGCTCTCGTTCTGGGCGTTCAGCACCAGGCCGTCGCCGATGTACATGCCGACGTGGCCGTTGTCGTAGTAGAACACCAAGTCGCCGGGCTGTAGGTCATCGGTCGAGTAGACCGGTGTGCCGGCGTTCACCTGGTCCCAGGTGACCCGGGGGATCGAGATGCCGGCCGCAGCGTAGGCGGCCTGCATCAGACCGGAGCAGTCATAGCCGACCGGTCCGGTACCGCCCCACACGTAGGGCCCGCCCAGCTTGGAGTAGGCGAAGTCGATCGCGGTCTGGACGGCGTCGCCGCTGCTGTAGCTGGCGACCTCGGGCTGGGAGGGAGCCGGGGCCTCGTAGGGGGCGACCTCGGTGTCGGAGACGTAGGCGCTGTTGACCCAGCGGGAGGCCCCGCCGTAGATGATCTCGGTCCAGTCCCCATTGGTGACGCCAGTGGCCTCCATGGTGTCGCCCTGGTCGAGGACGTCGACGACCTCGTAGTCGAGGCCGGGGCCGGTGCGGACGTTGACGTCATCGGCGGCCCACTTGGTGGTCGTGGCCGGGGCCTCCTCGACCGGTGCCTCCTCGACGGGTGCCTCCTCGGCCGGCGGCGTGGTCTCCTCGACCGGCGGTGTCGTCTCCTCTGCCGGTGCCTCCTCGGCGGGCGGCGTGGCCTCCTCTGCCGGTGCCTCGGCGTCCTCGGTCGAGGTGGTGCTCGCCACGAGCGCGATCGTCGTGGGATCGGTGACGTAGCGCGAGTAATTCGCGGCGACCCAGGCGTCCTGGCCGTTGAAGCTCACGGGCACCCAGCCGGCGAACGGGGTTCCGGTGACGGCGACCTCGTCGCCCGGGTAGAGCATGCCGATCGAGGTGAAGGCGGTGCTGGTGCCGGTGCGGACCCACAGGTAGTCCTGGGAGATGGCGCTGACGATGGTGCCGGCGGACTCCTGGCCGGCATCGGCGAGGAGACTCGTGGCGATCCAGCCCGCGCGGCCGTAGTAGTTGACGGGCGTCCAGTTGCCGACCGGGTCGCCCGTGATCGAGACCGTGGTGCCCTCGGACAGGGTGCCCATGATCCAGCTGGTCGGGTCGGCATCGGAACGGACGTAGGCGTCAGCGGTCGTCGTGGCGGTGCCGACGGTGGTGTCGGTCGTGATGACGGTGGTGCTGGACACGTACTGGGCCTGCACCCACGCGTTCGTGCCGTTGTAGATGATCGGCAGCCAGCCGTCCTGCTCGACACCGCGCTGGGTGACGGTGTCGCCGGCGGAGAGCACTGCGACGATCTCGCCGTTCGTGTCCGGCGAGGTGCGCACATTCACGTCGGTCGTCGCGGACAGGTCTGAGTAGTCGGCCTGCGCCAGTGGGCTCAGAACGAGTCCGGCGGTGGCCAGACTGGCAGCCACCAGCGACGAGGTGACGGCGATGCGCGCCGTTTTCGCGAAGGGGTCGTTCACTGCTGGTCCTTCCCACGGCCTTGCTCGAGCCGCGTGGTGTGAGAGGTCTGTGCCCTGAGGCGAGGCGTCTTCCCCGACGACTCGCGGTCGTCACGCCGGTGCCCCAGGGCTGGAAGGAACTTAGGCAGATGTCCGAGGGGCTCACAAGGCACCTGAAGGGCCGGTTGAGACTTCGGCCGAACTGTCGCCCGACCCTGGGCGCGGCGCCCCGGCGCTTCTGCCGGCCTCCGTCAAACACTGCTCTGACCAGGTGTTTTACTGTGCTCGCGGGTGGTGTGCCCAACCATCTGAGGGGAGGCTGAAAACAGCCTGAGGGTCGTCGGGCGCTCAACCTCAAGCCGAGGTTGAGGTTGAGCCTTTGGCCGCCAGGGTCGAGGGTTCGGCCCGTCGCGGGACCGGCCGTCGTCGTGCACGATACCGCCCGTCGGGTGAGCGGCTAATATGAGTCCTGCCTCCATAGCTCAGCTGGCAGAGCAAGGGACTTTTAATCCTTGGGTCCGGGGTTCGAGCCCCCGTGGGGGCACTCGTCCAGCCGGCGACTGGATGCGACACTGAATGCGTTGGCTGCCGTTCCCCGCCCGGTCGGGGCGATCCCGGATGATCCCGGTCCGGGAGGCAGGTGGATGCAGCCGGTGCGGGTCATCGGGAAACGCATCAGGGGCTGTTGGGCATGACCGGCCCGCACGGGTTGTCCACATTGCAGGATTTGTGGCATGACTTTGGCCATGGCAGTGTCCTGCGCGATAGACTAAGGCGACTGCGGTCTGTTTCTGGTCGGGTGGCCGGTGTGCCCTCCGCCCGAAGTAGTAGCAGTCAGGGAGGTCTGGGCACGAGATCCCCCTCGGGTTCCGGGCGCCATGCGCCATCAACCGGAACCCTGGGAATCTGTGACTCAGGTTTCCCGTGAGGGCTGTGTGACTGCTGAGGTTCTCCCAAGAACGAGCTCTGAGCCTGGACGTCACTCGGTCCGCGTACACCCCGGCACATGCTTGGACGAGTCGGGCGCTGAACGGCGGGACGACTGGTCGTCGTCCACACCGTCTGCTGCGGCCCGTGCAAGCGAACGAAAGAGCCATATGACAGGCAGGGCAGAGAGGGCGAGGCATCCCAGGCGTGCCATCGTCGGCGCTGTTGTCTGTGCACTCCTGCTGGCGGGCTCCGGCACCGCCTTCGGCGTCCACCGGTACAAGACGGAGCTGAGAAATGACTGCGCCGCAGCCATCAGCGCCGCCGACCAGGCCATTGATGACTACGTGGACGCGGTCACCGCGACCAAGCCGATCCTCGAGAGCGCCGATGCCACGGACGGCTACAAGGACAGCGAGGGCGCCGCCGAGCTCATCGCCGCGGTCTCCGGCGCGGAGCGTCAGGTGCGCATGGATCTGACCTGCACCAGCCGCGACCAGCTCGACGCCCTCAGGGGCGCCACGTCCGATCTCAACGCCGCGAAGGATGCCCTCGACACCGACAGCCTCCACCTGTCGGTGTCGATCTCCTCGTACCAGAACATGCAGGCCGCCGATGAACTCCAGGACGAGATCAAGGCCGCCTGGACCGTGTACGACGACTCGGCCGGCCAGCTGCCCGACGACGGGGTGCGCGAGGACCTCAAGACCAAGATCGAGGAGGCCACCGCCCTCTACGACGCCGCACCCGGCATCCGCGACCAGGGTTCGGCCGACAACGATCCGGCTCCCATCGATGAGTCGACGCAGAAGATGTCGGCCGTGAAACTCGAGCTGTCCGGGACGAGACAGGACACGGCCACGGCCGCCGGCATCGCCGCTTCTCAAAAAGCTGCCGAGCAGGCTGCTGCGGAACAGCAGCAGGAGGAGGAAAACCCCTCGGACGAGAAGGCCGAGGGTGCCGGGAACAGCGCCGGGAACGACACCGGCCCCAAGATCCCGGCGCCCCAGCGCGATACCGATGACGACGACGATGACGATGATGACGACGACGATGACGATGATGACGACGACTCGGCGTACAGAAGAGGCCGGGACTCTTCGCAGAACGGTGGCTACTGCCAGTACTGGGTGCCCTATCCCTACTTCGACTGGTGGGGCCGCTGGCATCCCGGCTATTGGAGCTATCGGCGTTGCTAGTGGGAGACGCTGATTCGCCGCGCTCCTCGGCGTATTCGTCCCATGGGCCCTGCCGACGGGTCGGTGGGCAACGTTCTTCCTGAGCCGCCGGCGTCTCACTCCAGCCAGGGGGTGGGGCTCGTGAGGCCGTAGTGGACGCAGACCGCCGCCTCGTCCTCGTCGAGGACCGCGCGACCCGCCTCGAAGGCCGGCGAGGCCATCACCTGAGACCGGCTGTAGGGGACGTCGATGCGTTCGTACCCGATCTCGGCGGCGGCCAGCGGGATCAGGTGGCGTCTGCTGCCCAGCACCCCGTCCCGCACGCCCACGAAGGTCAGCACACCGGTGTCCTCGTCCTGCCAAAACCCCAGGGCCCGGCCGATGAGGACGCCGGACTCGTCCATCACCCGGGCGCCGGCCAGGGCCTTTCCGGGGGCGGTCCCCTCGTCCCGGCCGCCGTGGTCCCCGTGCTCAGACATGCGCGTCTCCCGTCCGCGGGTGGCCCTCGAAGCGATTCCACCAGCCCTCGCCGCCGTCCGGTAGGAAACTCCGGTCGGCGCGCTCGATCATGGCCCGCAGCGCCTTCTTGGTCTCCGCCAGGTCGCCCGGCAGGGCGAGCACCGAGCCGGGCTCGGTGTCGAGGACGTGCTCGTCGTGGGCCAGAGCGGCCTTCTCCAGACGCCACGCCCTCAGGCGGGTGCGGATGATCTCGCGGTGGGCCGCCTGGGCCTGGCACGACGCCTCCCGGGTGGCCTCGGCGGCGCGGATCCAGCCGTAGTCACGGTTGATGGACAGCAGACCCGGGTCGATCGTCATCGCGTCATGGATGAGGATCTCGGGTTCGATGACGGTGGCGCCCGCCGCGCGGGCGTAGGCGACCTCGTCGCGTTCGGACTCGTCGGCGCGGATCGACTCGACGCGGAACAGGATCGACAGGATGTTGCCCTCACCGGTCCGGGGGCTCGGCGAGGCGCCGGGAGGCGAGGAGACGATGACGAAGGGCTGGGTGACACCCAGGTTCTTGACCGCCGCCTCGACGGGGACGTTCTCGCGGACGCCGCCGTCGACGTACCATTCGCCGTTCATCTCGACGGGCCGGAAGATCCCGGGCACCGAGCAGGAGGCGAGGGTGCCCATCGTCACGTCGAAACCGGGGCCGTCCAGGGGGTGGTCGTCGCGGTCGACGATCTTGCCGTCCTCGCGCATGTACCGCAGCTCGCCGCTGCCCAGGCCGACGATGGCGCACCGGAAGGTGACGCCCGAGGAGGCCACCAGTTCCGATCGGAAGAAGTCGCGGCTCAGCAGTCGCTCCAGCAGCGGGCCGGGGCGGTAGAGCGAGCGGTTGCTCTCCAGCCCCCGTACCGCTGCGGTCAGGTCGGAACCGATGCGGCCGATGCGGGGCAGCTCGGACAGGAGCTGGTAGACCAGGTTGGCGTTGAACTCCACCGGCTCGCCCGGTTCCTCGGACATGGCGAGCGCCAGGGTGCGCTCCTGCGGGGTGAGCCCGGCCAGCGGGCCCTCCCCGGCTCCTCGTCCTTCGTCGGCGGCGTCCGCCACGTCACCACGGCGGCCCCTCAGCCGCATGGTGACCCGGGTGTCCCTGCCGGCCCTCCTCTCCTCCATCTCGCGCAGGCTCGCGAGCAGGTCCTGGTGGGCGAGCAGACGGGTGAACCAGGCCCGCTCGGTGAACATGTCGGCGTCGGTCTGCATCGACAACCACAGGTCCTCGATACGGCGCAGCGCCGCCTCCTGCTCGGCCGGGTCCTCGAACTGGGCCAGCAACGCGCCCAGGATCGAACCGGCCGAGGTGGCGGTGATCACCGTCGGTGCGATGTGCTCGTGCTCGTACAGATAACGCAGCGCGCCGATCTGGAAACTGGCCTTCGCACCGCCGCCTGCGATGACCAGCCCCTGCACCTGCGAGTGTTCCCCTGGTGAGCGTTCCTGGCCGAGGAAGGGCGGCAGGCCGAACCATGCTGGACGTGGCATGGCGACCAGCCTAACCGGCGCGGGGCGGCCCACCGGGCGGTCCAGGGCGCGCCAGGAGTGCCCCCGGTTGCCGCCGGGGGTGCCGCATAGCCCCTGGTGACAGGGTAAAACGCCTAGTGAGTAAGGACTTGCTTGGGTGCGTGGGGCGGGATTCGCGGTCATACTGGGGCCATGACGAACGCGCCCCGGTACAGCCCGCCGGTCGACCTGAGTCGTTACGCGTGGCTCTCCATCGCCGCCGCCCTGACGACCATCCTGCTCAAGGGCGGTGCCGCCGCCCTGACCGGCTCGGTCTCGCTGCTGTCGGACGCCCTCGAATCGCTCGTCAACCTGGCCGCGGCCGTCATGGCCCTGGCCATGCTGAAGATCTCCATCCGCCCGCCGGACGCGAACCACCCCTTCGGCCACTCCAAGGCCGAGTACTTCTCCGCGGCGGTCGAAGGCGTCATGGTGCTCATCGCCGCTGCCGTCATCGTCTGGCAGGCGATCGAGCGGCTGATCCGACCGCAGATGCCCGAGCAGCTGGGGATCGGTCTCATCATCAGCGGCGTCAGCGCGGTGATCAACGCCGCCGTCGGCCTGCTGCTCATCCGCCGCGGCGATCGGCTGCGGTCGGCCACCCTCTCGGCCGACGGCCGGCACCTCATGACCGATGTCATCACGTCGGTGGCCGTGCTCGTGGGCGTCGGCCTGGTCGCGCTGACCGGCTGGGCGCGCCTCGACCCGATCGTCGCCATCATCGCCGGCGTGAACATCGTGCGCATCGGTGTCGGCCTGGTGAAGAGCTCGGTGGACGGCCTCATGGACATCGCCCTGCCGCCCGAGCTCGAGGCGCGTCTCACGGAGGTGCTCGAGGGTCGGCGCACCCGTGACATCAGCTTCCACGCTGTGCGCACCCGCGAGAGCGGGAACCGCCGCTTCATGGAGTTCCACCTGCTCGTGCCCGATGAGTGGAGTGTCAAGACCAGCCACGACCTGGCCGAGGACATCGTCGACGAGCTGCGGGGCGTCGAACCGGACCTGCGGGTCACGGTGCACGTCGAGCCGCTCCACGACGCCAGGTCGTACGAGGACATCGAGATCTGAGAGCCACGGCGTGACGGGTCGTGTTCGCGGTCGGGACAAGGCCTTCGGTGCCTCGTCGCGGGCCGTACCCTAGTGGGCATGGCCATGATGCAACCAGGGCAGCGGATCACCGTTCCCGGCTGGGACGAGTACTTCCTGGGCATTGCCCAGGCGGTCTCGGCGCGGGCCAAGTGCACGCGCCGCCGTGTCGGCGCCGTACTCGTGGGGCCCGACCACAGGATCATCGCCACCGGCTACAACGGCGCCGCCCCGGGCCGTCCGGACTGCCTCGAAGGCGCCTGCCCGCGTGGGCGCCTGGGCTACGGCGAGGTGCCGGGCCTGGGGGACTACGACCGCCCGGGCACCCCCGGTTTCTGCATCGCCATCCACGCGGAGGTCAATGCGCTGCTGTTCAGCACGCGCGACACCAAGGGCGCCACGATCTACGTCACCGATGAGCCCTGTCCCGGCTGCCGCAAGGCCCTCGCGGCAGCCGGCATCGTGCGGGCCGTGTGGCCCGACGGGAGCATGGCCGGGGACGAGATCGTCGACTTCGGTGCGGGCGGCGGGCAGTGACCGCGCCGCCCGCGTGACGGACCTGGGCCCGGTGCCTGCCCGAGGCCGGCCGGCTCCCGGGCGCGCCGGTCAGTCTGTGTCGGCGTCCTCGTCGTCCTTGCCGGGGCGCTGGGCCGTGATGCCGTAGTACTTGTACAGGTCGGCCTCCTCGTCCGAGTCGAGGTGGCGGTCGGGGTCGACCGTCGGGGCGTCCTTGACGGTGCTCTCCGTGTAGGGCACATGGATCTGACCGTCGTCGATCTCGGCCTTGAACAGCGGGACGAAGTTCTCCTTGGTGCCGAACAGCCCGGTCTTGACCGTCACCCAGGTGGGCCGCCCGGTCCGGTCGTCCAGGTAGACCTGACCGACCCCGCCGATCTTCTTCCCATCCCGGTCGACGACGTCCGAGTTGTACAGATCGTCGTAGCTGTCGTCCGTCATGAGTTTCCTTTCCGATGCGGCGGCCTCTGGCACTGACCGTGCCCACGCTATGCCACAGAAGGCGCCCGTGTCATGCCGTCCACCGTTCGTGACGAGGGAGCGTGCGCGTCCTGCCGTCAGTGACGGCGCAGCCAGTCCTCGTTGTCGTCCGGGGGCACGTCGCGGGGCGGCGGCGTGCGGCGCGCGTTGTACCCGGCGATGATCCACACCAGGGGGCCGATCGCCGGGACGAAGATCACGACGAACAGCCACAGCCACTTGGGCATGAAGGGCACGTTCTCGTCGCGGCTCTGGGCCAGGTCGACGATGGCATAGATGGTCAGCGCAAGCAGGACCAGCACTGGAAGAAGACGTGCCATGGCCTCAATTCTACGGGGTGCTCGCGGGCCGGTGGCGGACGCCGGCGTTCCGGCGGGCGGTCCAGCGGAAGGCGTGGCAGGATCGGGCTGGGAGCCGCGGGCACGCCGCGACCACCGGATCGATGCGAGGGGGCCATGGCCAGCGCCGCTGAATGGATTGAAGGAGCACGCATGCGCACCCTGCCCACCGCGGTCTCGCCGGTCGTGGCGGGAACGGCGATCGGCTGGTGGCAGGGCAGGGCACCGCTCCACGTCGTCGCCCTGTGCCTGGTCATCGCACTCGGCCTGGTCATCGGCGTCAACTTCGCCAACGACTACTCCGACGGCGTCCGCGGCACCGACGATCATCGCGTCGGCCCGCAGCGGCTCGTCGGCTCGGGGGCCGCCGATCCCACGACGGTGCGCAACGCCGCCTTCGGCTGCTTCGGCGTCTCCGGCGTGGCCGGGCTGGTGGCCGTTGCCGTCACCGGGCACTGGTGGCTGCTGATCGTCGGTGTCGCCTGCGTCCTGGCCGCCTGGTTCTACACCGGCGGCAGGCATCCCTACGGCTACCTGGGGCTGGGCGAGGTCTTCGTCTTCATCTTCTTCGGACTGGTCGCCACCGCGGGCACCGTCTACCTGCTCGACGGGCGCGTCAGCGCGGCCGGCTGGGCCGCCGCCGTCGCCATGGGGCTCATCGCCGACGGCGTGCTCGTGACAAACAATCTGCGGGACATCGCCTCGGACACCGCCGCCGGCAAGCGCACCCTCGAGACGCGCCTTGGCGAGCCGGCCACTCGGATGCTCTACGCGGGCCTGGTCGCGGCGGTGACCGTCTGCGGTGTCCTCGTCGCAGCGCTGAGCACCTGGTGGGCTCTGCTGTGCCTGCTCGGCGTCACCCTGCTCGTGGGCGCCGCCCGCATCATCCTGGGCGGGGCCCGGGGCATGCGTCTGGTCGCCACCCTGCGCCTGACGAGCATGGGCGAACTCGTCTTCTCGGCCGGCCTGCTCGCGGGCACGGCGATCTGGGCGGCCCTCGGCTGAGACGCCGGTGACGTCGTTCAGGTGAGCGTGCGCAGCCACGCGCGCAGGGCATGGGTGGCGCGTACGTCGTCCTCGTTGTACTCCAGCACGCGGCGCGCCTCCTCCTGCCGGTGCTCGGCCTCGTCGGCGTGGACCGCCTCGTCGAACCAGGTCTGCGAGTTGAGTCCGCCCGGGTCCTCGTCCCGCCAGCTGAACCCGGCTCCGTCGTGGGCGATGCGTTTGAGGCCGAGACCGTGCACGCCGAAGAAGTTGGCGCGGACCACGGCGAAGAGGTCGAAGAACCGTGTCCGGCAGTGGGTGCGGGCGACCTTGGTGATGACGGGGTCGCCGCTGGTGCGCGCGATGCGTTCGATGTGCACGACCTCGTAGTCGGAGTAGTGGTAGACGCGGGCCTGCGGGTGGGCGGTGAGCTGCTCGTCCAGCCAGGCCAGCGCCTCGTGCGCCAGCCTCCGCTCCCCGGCCCGGTCGAGGTCGGTGAACCGGGCGAACGAGACGTACCGGGGCCCGGACCGCTCCTGCGGGTCGTCCACGAGGAAACCCCACAGGTAGACGGTGTCGTCCGCGCTCGTCTCGATGTCGAGGTCGATCGCGTAGCCCTCGGGCGGAAGAGGCAACGGGCCGCGGGTGGTGCGCTCCACGGAACGGCCGGTGGCGAGCATGCGGGCCCGGCGGGCGGCCAGCCTCATGCGCCGGGCCGACTCGTCGGGGCGGCGCAGCCTGGAGTGCAGTGACCCGATGAGGTCGTCGATGTTGCGGCCGGCCAGGTCGGTGATCGTCCAGATGCCCATGGAGCGCAGCAGGCTGACCTCCTGCGGCCCCAGACGGGCCTTGTCGATGCGCAGGCTCAGGTCGTCGTCGGCCAGCAGCCGACGGCAGTGCGACCACCACGGGCAGCTCTGGCACTCGGCGGTGACGATGGGCCATACCCGTGGCGCCCTCGTCGTTGCGGGAGTCCGTTCGGACGCCTCGAGGGCGATCTTGCGTCGGAACCCGAACTCGTGGTCGTAGCGGGCAAGGGCGGAGTGGGTGCGCCAGCCGCGCTGCGCCGTGCGGGCCTCCGTGCGCAGGCGACGAGCCCCGAGGTCGGCCCAGACGAGCGCCAGGTGGGCGGCCGGCGGGGTGTGCCGCGGCGAGGCGGGTTGCACCGTGGCGGCGCCCCGGTCGTACCGGACGTGATCGGTGCCGATCAGGCCGCCGTAGGCGGGCCCGCCGCTGGCCCAGCCGGCGGCCTGGAGGATGCGGCGGTAGTGCGCCAGGCGCAGCAGGTCCGGCCCGCGTCCATGGCGCACGGTCGCGCCCCGCAGGCGGACCAGGCGCAGGTTGCGCGCCAGCGAGCTCACCCGCTGGCGTGCGAGGGGGGACGCCTGCTCGAGCACCTGGTGGCGCACGACGAGGACCGGGTCGTAGCCGTGCCCGCCGGCCGTCGTCGGCTCGCCGAGGACGATCGCATCGGGCTCGCCGGTACGTCGGCCGGTCACATCGGGCGGCAGGGCCGGGCCGATGATGATGCGCCGCCCGGCGGCCACGGCCCTCGTGGTCGCCCGGAGCCTGCCCGCCCGGTCGGGTCCCATCTGGCGCAGGTCCACGGCCCTGGGCATGGCGGCCAGGGTGTCGAGGATGCGTCGCCGGAAGGCCATGGCGGCTCGTCGGTCCGCCGGCGGCCCTCCGGGCGGCCACCCGGTCGACCCGGTTGCGTCCGGCGGCGGGTCGGGGACCGTGGGGTCGAAACGGTTGTGCGTCCTGACCGGGCAGGTGACCGCCGCGTCGGCGCCGAGCAGTATCAGGCCGGTGGGATCGGCCGGGGTGCTCTCGCCGGGCGCGGACGGGCCCGGCGCATCAGCGCGGTGCCTGGCCGATCTGCTCATCGCTCAGATCGCCAGCCCGCGGTGCAGGGCGACGATGCCGCCCGTGAGGTCGCGCCAGGCGACCCGGCCCCAACCGGCCCGCTCCATGATCTCGGCGAGATGCGGCTGGTCGTGCCAGGCCAGGATGGTCTCGGCCAGGTAGTCGTAGGACACCGGGTTGGCGCTCACCCGGCTCATGAGTGGCATGACGTGCGTCAGGTAGACGCTCTGGTAGGCCCACCGGAAGGGCCCCCAGGTGGGCCGGCTGAACTCGCAGATGACGAGGCGACCGCCGTCGCGGGTGACACGGCGCAGCTCGCGCAGGGCGCCGAGAGTGTCCTCGATGTTGCGCAGGCCGAAGCTGATCGTCGCGGCGTCGAAGACCCCATCCCCGTAGGGCAGCCTCATGGCGTCGCCGCAGACGAACTCCAGTCGCGGCTGGCGCTGCTTGCCGGTGCGCAGCATGCCCATCGACAGGTCGGTGGGGTAGACCGTCGCGCCTGCCCGGACGAAGGGCGCGGACGAGGTGCCGGTGCCGGCGGCCAGGTCGAGCACGCGCTCTCCGGGGGCGACCGCCAGGGCGCGCACGACCTCGCGGCGCCACGCGCGGTCGCGGCCCAGACTCATCACATCGTTCATGAGGTCGTACTTGGGTGCGGTCTCGTCGAACATGCCGGCGACCTCGGCGCGGTCCCTGTCAAGATTCGCTCTGCTTGCCACGGTCCTCATTGTGACAGGTGCCGGTGACGCGCCCCGTGCGTGTGCCCGCCGGGAGCTCACGTGGTGCGCCCGTGTCGGCGCATGCAGCACAATGGACCCCATGGCACGGCGCTCCACGGTTCTGAGAATCAGCAATCTGGCGAAGAAGTACGGGGACAACACGATCGTCTCCCACTTCAGCCTCGACGTCCACGAGGGCGAGGCGGTCGCCCTGACCGGCCGCAACGGCTCGGGCAAGTCGACGATCCTGCGGTGCATCGTCGGCTCCGACAAGCCCACCGACGGACTCATCGAGGTGCTCGGCGAGAAGGCGAGGGACACCGACCCCGTGTTCCGGCGCAACGTCGCCACCGTCATCGACGATCTCGATTTCTTCCCGGACCTGTCCGTCGTCGAGCACCTCGACCTGCTCGCCCGCGCCCACGGCCTGGAGGACCCCGACGAACTCGTCGACGCCATCCTCGAGGAGGTCCAGCTCGTCCCGCAGTCCGGCCAGCTGCCCGGCACCCTGTCCAGCGGCCAGCGTCGCCGTCTCGCCCTGGCCACGGCCTTCGTGCGCCCCAAGAAACTCCTGGTGCTCGACGAGCCCGAGCAGCGTCTCGATGTCGAGGGCATCGACTGGCTGGGCAAACGGCTGCGCCACGAGAAGGACGGCAACGGCCTGGCCATCATCATGGCCAGCCACGAGCCCTCGCTCGTCGAGGCCGTCGGGGCGCGCGTCGTCCGCGTCGGCGCCACCGAGACGACGAGCCAGTCCCTGGCCGAACCGGAGCAGCTCGCATGAGCAGGTCGAAGAACAAGCGCCGCAGGACCAGACGGGGCCCGGCCCAGCAGACACCGCCGCAGGCCGCTGCGCCGGCCGCCGAGATGACCGAGCCGGTGGCCGGGTTCGACCCCGACTACCCGTTCGCCGACGTCGACGGCTACGGCCGGGGCGAGGTCGACGAACGCCAGCTCATGCTGCTGGTCAAGGACTGGCGCAAGGGCAGGGCCACCCGGTCGATCCTGTCCATCCTCACCGACGGGTACGTCGCGGTCTTCAGTATCGTCATCATCGCCGCGATGGTCGTCAGCGCCATCCGCAGCGCCCAGAACCAGGCCGCGGGCTGCACGACCGAGGGATGCAGCACCGCCCGCGAACTCATCGGCTGGCTCGTCCTCGCCGCCTGCTGGGTCATCGTCCTGGCCGCCAGCCGCGTCTTCGGTCCGGTCATCGCCTCGGCCGCGGAGGGTTTTTGGCTGCTCGACGCGCCGCTGCGGCGCTCGGCGGTCCTCGCCCGCCGACTGTGGATGATGGTCGTCGGGGCCGGCCTGGTCGCCGCGGCGCTCAGCGCTCTCGTCACCGCCCTCACCGGCCTGGGCGGGGACTCCGTCCTCGCCTGGACCGTCGCCACCGGGCTGACGACCACCGGGTGGATGTCCTTCGCGGCCGCACAGCAGGGCGCCGAGAAGGACCGCGCGGTCCGCGTGGCCCAGCTGCTCGTCGGCTCGTTCGCAGTGGCCATCCTGCTCACCGTGATCGCGACGGCCAGCGGCTGGTTCGCCCTCGGCATCACCACGATGGTGTCCACCCGCATCGCCTGGGCCATCTGCGGCGTGGGCCTGGTGCTGTGCGTCCTCGCCTCGGTCGTCGCGCGGCGTCGGCTGAGCAACATCGGGCGCGCCCGTCTCGTCAGCGGCGGCGAACTCGTCTCGGGCATGCAGGGCGCCGCCTTCGCCCTCGACTTCGCGCTCATGCGTGACATCCTCATCGAGCGCCGCTACCAGCTGAAGGGCCACGTCGCCGTCATCCGGGGCCGCGGCAGGGGGACCCGCGCGCTCATCTGGCGCGACATCCACCGGCTGCGCCGCAACCCCATCCCGCTCGTCGGCCTGGCGATCGCCGTGATCGTGCCGTACGCGCTCAGCTCGCTGGGCATCGTCTCGTTCGCCCCGTTCCTGTCCTCGCTGGTCCTGATGGTCGTCATCGTGCCGTTCCTCGACTCGATGCGCGTGCTCAGCCGGACCAAGGGCCTCGCCCGCCTGTTCCCGATGAGTGACGCGGAACTGCGCGACGCGGTACTCGTGGTGCCCGGCGTCCTCGCCCTCGGGTGGGCCATCGCCGTGACTCCCGCCTTCGTCCTGGGACTGGGCGGTTCCCAGCCCGACCCGGGCAGGACGGTCTGGTACGGCGTCATCGCCGCCGTGGGCGGTGTGCTGGGCGCCATGCGCTGGGTCAGCGCGAAGTCGGCCGACTACAGTGCCCCGATGGTCGCCACCGGTGCCGGTGCCGTGCCGCCGAGCCTCATGTTCAACATGGTGCGCGGCCTCGACATGGTGGTGCTGGTCAACTTCCCGCTCGTCATGAACTGGTCGCCGATCATCTCGGCGGTCATCGCGATCGTCGCCTGGGTGATCCTGCGTTCCGGCGCGTCCCTCAACCAGGAGGAACTGCTGGAGGCACAGGCCGAGTCCCGTCGTGAGCTGGAGAAGGCCCGCGCGGAGTCCCGCAGCGGGCGGGCCCCGCGCACCAAACAGGTCATCTCACGCTCCACCTCGAACGGTCGCACGCGTCCCCCGCTGACCGGGTCCGCCGGACGGTCGCGCCCGCGGCTCAGGACCTGAACCCGGACCGGGGGATCCTGCCGCCCGGTCCGCCCCCAGCGCCGCAGCCGGCCTGATGCGCTGGTGGCGAAAGGCCGGTGACCGGACCGATCGGCGCGGCCTACGGTGGGAGGCACAGCAGGAGCCGCCCGAGGGATGCCGATCGTGGTGGCTCCGCCCCGGTGACGCCGCACCCGCAGGGGCGGCGCTCAGAACACGTTCCGGATCACACGGCGGGTGCGTGCGGAGTGGAGCACGTCGCGGTCGACGGGTCACCTGCGATCCCGTAAGGAGAACCCGATGAACGACAGGACAACCATTCAGGACAGCTACGGCCTGTACATCGACGGCGCATGGCGCCCGGCCGCCGACGGAGCCGAGCTCGACTCCCTCAACCCCGCCACTGCGGAGCGCCTGGCCGCCATCGCCGACGCCACCAGGCAGGACGTCGACGCGGCCGCCGCCGCGGCACGGAGAGCCTTCGAGGGCTGGGCCCGCACCCCGGTCGCCGACCGGTCCAAGGCGCTCCTGGACATCGCCGATCTCGTCGAGGCCAACGCGGAGCATCTCGCCACCGTCGAGTCGCTCGACAACGGCAAGCCGATCCGCGAGACCAGCGGGGCCGACCTGCCCCTGGCCATCGACCACTTCCGGTACTTCGCCGGCTGCATGCGTGCCGACGAGGGCGCTGCCACGATGATCGACCCGGGGACACTCAGCATCATCCTGCGCGAGCCGCTGGGCGTCATCGGCCAGATCGTCCCGTGGAACTTCCCCTTCCTCATGGCCGCGTGGAAACTCGCCCCGGCACTGGTCGCCGGCAACACCGTCGTCTTCAAGCCCTCGAGCGCCACATCGCTGTCGGTGCTCGAGCTGGCGCGCCTCATCGACGAGGCCGGCATCCTGCCGGCCGGCGTGCTCAACGTCATCACGGGCACGGGCGGACGCTCCGGCGAATACCTCAAGACAGCCGATGTCGACAAACTGGCGTTCACCGGCTCCACCGAGGTGGGGCGGGGCATCGGTCTGGCCGCTGCGGAGAAGATCATCCCTGCCACCCTGGAACTGGGCGGCAAGAGCGCCAACATCTTCTTCGACGACGCCGACCTCGACGTGGCCGTCAACGGCCTCCAGATGGGCATCCTGTTCAACCAGGGCCAGGTCTGCTCGGCGGGCTCGCGCATCTTCGTCCAGGACAGCTGCCTCGACCGCTTCATGACGGCCTTCACCGACGCCTTCGCCGCCGTCAAGGTGGGCGATCCGCTCGACCCGCAGACCCAGATGGGCTCGCAGATCAACGAGCGCCAGCTCGCCAAGATCCTCGACTACGTCGAGATCGGCAAGGCCGAGGGCGCCGAGATCGCCGCCGGCGGCTCACGGTACACGCAGGGGCCCCTGGCCAGGGGTGCCTTCATGCAGCCCACGCTCTTCGTCGGCCGCAACGACATGCGCATCGCCCGCGAGGAGATCTTCGGCCCCGTCGGCGTCGTCATCCCCTTCAAGGACGAGGACGATGTCATCGCCATGGCCAACGACTCCGACTACGGGCTGGGCGGTGGCGTGTTCAGCAGCGATCTGGGCCGCGCCCTGCGGGTCGCCACAGGCGTGCGCACCGGTCGCGTCTGGATCAACCAGTACAACGCCTTCCCGGCAGGGGCCCCGTTCGGCGGGTACAAGGACAGCGGCATCGGGCGCGAGACCCACAAGATGATCCTCGACGCCTACCAGCAGACGAAGAACATCCTCGTCAACCTCGCCCCGGGCGCGGCCGGCATGCCGTTCGGGGCCTGAGCCCGTGGCCGGCCGCGGCCACCGGCTCAGCGCTCGGTCAGCAGGCGGCGCATCTGGGAGAGCTTGACCTGCGTGGACACGAGCTTGTCGTGGGCACTCGTGTTCGCCGAGGCCGTTGCCGAGGCGTACAGGCGGATGGCTCCGTCCTGCCCGATCTGGCAGGCGCGCAGCGCGGCGAACCACTCGCCGTCGCCCTGGGCGTCGATCCAGCCGACCGGGGCGCCGAAGCGGCCGCGGTCGACCGGGCTCGCCTCGTCGATGACCCGCCGGGCCGCTTCGACGGGCGAGCCCGTGGTCGATGCCAGCGGGTGCAGGGCGGAGGCGAGCGCCAGGCACGAGTGGCCCGGCGAGGCCACGCCGCAGATGTCGGTGGCCAGGTTGAGGCCATCGGGCAGTGCGAGGGCGAAGGGCTGGCCGGGCACGTGCATGCCCGTCATGAAGGGCCGCAGCGAATCGGCGGCCGCCGCGACGGCGTGGTGGTGCTGGGCCAGCCGGTCGCCGCTGGACAGCAGCTGCGCGGTCTGGGTGGCCTCGTCCACACCGCCGAGGGTCTGAACGGACCCGGCGAGGATCCGCGTGACGGTCAGGCCGCCGCTGCGGCGCACCATGACCTCGTGGGTCGCCCCGACGAGCCCGCCCACCAGGTAGGTCCACGAGCCGCCGTAGTTCAGCTGCCACCGGTGCAGCACCCATCGGGGGTCGAGTTCCCCCGACGCCAGGGCATCGAGCTGACGCAGCAGGACGACCCGGTCCGCGTGCCCGCCCCTGATGAGTTCCCTGACCCGGTTGAACCGGTCGAGCCACTCCTGATTGGCCTCCTCGCTGGTCGAGAAGGTGACCTCCCCGGGGGG
>NZ_OMOH01000006.1:0-148307 GCF_900289195.1 Propionibacterium ruminifibrarum | reverse complement strand
GGGGGGCGCCGGTGCACCGCGGCGCTCCGGCAGCACCGGGTCGACGCGGTCGTAGCCGAGCCGGGTGACCCAGCAGCGTCCGTCCCGACGCCCGACGACGACCTCGGGAACGACGAAGCAGGAGCGCTGGGCGGTGCGCGCCGGGTCGTAGGTGAAGGAGCCGTAGGCGATGGGGCCGGTACCGAAGGCCTCGGGCATCTCGGTCTCGTTCTCGATCTGGGCGGAGAACTCGCCCCACCACCTGTCGGCCTCGTCCATGGAGACGTCGTCGAGGCGGGCCATCTGGCCGAGCGCGATGAAACCGTCCTGTCCCCTGAGGAAGGCCGCTCCCGAGTCGTCCAGGAAGTCGGTCAGGGGGCCGGGATCGGTGATGGCGGCGGTACTCGCGCGCATCCGCGTTGAACCGGGGTTAACGATCACGCCTGAAGAGTAACCGAAAGCAATTCGAGTCAGGGACGGTCCGTTTTTTGACCCCCGCGGTCGACGTGGACGATACTGACGCCTAATCTAGGAGCGACAGGGAGTCCTCAACAACGGGACGGGCGCGTTCGGCGTCAGGGCCACCCTGGCATGCGGATCCATGATGGATTGGGTGAGGCGATGACGCACAGTGAGGTGCCAGGCGTGAGCAACGCCCTGGCATCAGGGTTGCTCGCGGACTCGGCGCCGGTGGATCAGGACGAGGCCGACGTCATCGTCGTCGGTGCCGGCCCCGGCGGCTCCGCCACCGCCGCGTTCTGCGCCCAGCGCGGTCTGGACGTCCTCCTCCTCGAGAAGGCCACCTTCCCCCGCGACAAGGTCTGCGGCGACGGGCTGACCCCGCGCGCCGTGCGCATGCTCACGCGCCTGGGCATCGACACCAGCGAGTCGGCCGGGTTCCTGCACAACAAGGGCCTGCGCGTCTACGGGGGACGCACCGAGCCCTTCGAGCTGCCCTGGCCCGAACTCGCCGACTTCCCGAACTACGGCACCACCTGCCCCCGCCTGCGGCTCGACGACATGCTCGCCGGCCGTGCCATGCAGCTCGGCGTGCACCTGCTCACCGGCGCCAACGTGGTCGAGCCGCTCCTGGTGGGCGACCGCATCACCGGCGTGCGCACCGCCGACGGACGCACCTTCCGCGCCCCGGTCGTCGTCGCCGCCGACGGCAACTCCACCCGCCTGGGCGTGGCCATGGGCCGCCGGCGCGACGAGAAACGCCCGATGGGGGTGGCCGTGCGCGCCTACTTCGAGAGCCCCCGCCACGACGACCCGTGGATGGAGAGCTGGCTCGAGCTGTGGGACGGCGAGCGCGGCCACTCGACCCAGCTGCCTGGCTACGCCTGGGTCTTCCCGATGGGGGACGGGCGCTGCAACGTCGGGCTCGGCATGCTCAACTCGTCGCCGGCCTTCGGGCGCACCGACTACCGCCGGCTGATGCGCACCTGGCTGGCCTCGACCCCGCCGCAGTGGTGCTTCGACGAGGAGCACATGGTCGACCGGATCCGCGGCGCGGCCCTGCCCATGGCCCTCAACCGCAAGCCCGCCTACGCGGGCGGCCTGCTGCTCGTCGGCGATGCCGGCGGCATGGTCAACCCGTTCAACGGCGAGGGCATCGACTACAGCCTCGAGGCCGCCGAGATGGCCGCCGACGCGATCTGCGAGGCTCATTCCCGCGGCATCGGCACCGCGGCCGCCGAGCGCGCCCTGATGGGCTACGAGACGAGCGTCCAGAAGGGTTTCGGAGGCTACTACCGCCTGGGCATGATCTTCTCTCGGCTCATCGGCAACCCGAAGATCATGCACCTGTGCACCACCTACGGTCTTCCGCGGCCGGTGCTCATGCGTTTCGTCAACAAGCTGCTCGCCAACCTGACCGACGCCAGGGGCGGCGACGCATTCGACCACATCATCAACACGCTGACACGGATCGCGCCCTCGGCCTAGGCCGGGGCGGACCGAACCCGAATCGAGAAGGCAGGAAGGAACGGATATGAGCGCATACATCCCGATCCTCGGATTGGTCGCGCTGGCCGCCGTCTTCGTGTGGGTGGCGGCGATCTGGCTGTCCCCGCTCGTCGGCCCCCACCGTTACAACCGCACCAAGTACGACTCCTTCGAGTGCGGCATCCAGCCCACTCCGCAGACCGTCACCGGGGGCGGCCGCTTCGCGGTCAAGTACTACGTCACGGCGATGCTCTTCATCGTCTTCGACATCGAGATCGTCTTCCTCTACCCGTGGGCGGTCGCCTTCGACCACCTGGGCGCATTCGGTGTCGTCGAGATGCTCCTGTTCATCGTCATCATCTTCGCTGCCTACGCCTACGTGCTGCGCCGCGGCGGGCTCGACTGGGACTGAAAGGCCAGGTGACCACCCATGGGTATTGAGGAGAAGATTCCGTCCGGCATCTTCCTGACCACGCTCGAGGCCATCGCCGGATGGACGCGCAAGACGTCGTTCTGGCCCCTGACGATGGGTCTGGCCTGCTGCGCCATCGAGATGATCAGCTACGGCGGCCCGCGCGCCGACGCGGGCCGGTGGGGCCAGGAGGTCTTCCGCGCCAGCCCGCGGCAGGCGGACCTGATGATCGTCTCCGGCCGGGTCAGCCAGAAGATGGCTCCGGTCGTGCGTCAGCTGTGGGACCAGATGCCGGGCCCGAAGTGGTGCATCGCCATGGGCGCCTGCGCGTCCAGCGGAGGCATCTTCAACAACTACGCGGTTGTCCAGGGCGTCGACCACATCGTCCCCGTCGACATGTACATCCCCGGCTGCCCGCCCAGACCCGACATGCTCATCGACGCGGTCTTCAAGCTGCGCGCCCGCGAGGTCATGCACGCCCAGATCGGCGCCGACCGGGTCGCCGAGATCGCCGAGAAGGAGCAGGCGGCGCTGGAGGCGCCGGCCACCATCGAGCAGAAGGGGCTCATGCGATGAGTGAGAACGACGCCACCCCGGTGCGCCCCGAACGCAGCGAGGAATCCCTCGAGTTCCCGTACCTGGCGCAGTTGTTCGCGCCGGGCGCCGACCCGGAGGTCGACGACCAGATCGTCGCCCGCCGGACCGGCATGTGGGGTTCGGGCCAAGGATCCGGTGACACCTCGGGGTTCAACGGCCTGGAGCGCACCACCGCCCTGGCCGGTATCACGACCCCGCCCTTCGGCGGCTGGTTCGACCAGATCGCCGACCGCATGGCCGAGCTCGTTCCCGGATTCGCGACCCATGTCATGGTGCACCGCGGCGAGATCACCTTCTTCGTCCTGCCGGACAAGCTCGTCGAGCTGTGCCGGGCACTGCGCGACGACGAGGACCTGCGCTTCGAGGTGTGCCCGTCTGTCTCGGGCGTTCACTACCCCGAGCAGACCGGACGCGAACTGCACGTGGTCTACCACCTGCTGTCCTACACCTACAACCGCCGCATCCGCCTCGAGGTCGAACTGCCCGACTCCGACCCGCACGTTCCCTCGGTCGTGCCGGTCTACCCGCACGCCAACTACCACGAACGCGAGACCTGGGACATGTTCGGCGTCGTCTTCGACGGACACCCGGGGCTGACCAGGATCCTCATGCCCGACGACTGGGTGGGCCACCCCCAGCGCAAGGACTACCCGCTGGGCGGCATCCCGGTCGAGTTCAAGGGGGCCGTCGTGGCGCCCCCGAGTGAGCGCAGGAGTTACAACCAATGAGCCAGACCGAGAACCGAAGCGCCACCGACGATCTCTTCGCCGAGTCCGGCGACGAGCACGTCGACGCGGCCTACCTGTCCAACGGCGCCGACTGGGACCAGATCGTCGATGCCCAGCGTGAGAGCAACGACGAGACGATCGTCGTCAATGTGGGCCCCCAGCACCCCAGCACGCACGGCGTCATGCGTCTGGTGATGGAACTGGACGGCGAGACGGTCCTGTCCGTGCGCCCGAGCATCGGCTTCCTGCACACCGGCATCGAGAAGAACATGGAGTACCGCTCCTGGACGCAGGGCTCGGCCTTCGCCACCAGGTGCAACTACGTCGCCGGCATCTTCAACGAGGGCGCCTACTCGCTGGCCGTCGAGAGGCTGCTGGGCATCACCGACGACATGCCGCGCCGCGCCAGCCAGCTGCGCGTCCTCATGATGGAGATCAACCGCATCGCCTCCCACCTGACCGGTGTGGGTGCCGGCGGCCTCGAACTCGGGGCCACCAGCGTGCAGGAGGTCTGCCTGCGTGAACGTGAACGCGTCCTGGACTTCACCGAGGCCATCACCGGTCTGCGCATGAACAACGCCTACATCCGCCCCGGCGGGGTGCAGAACGACCTGCCCGACGACGGCCTGGACCTGCTCGACGAACTGCTGCGCCAGCTGAGGAAGAACCTGCCGGAGATCGGCCAGTTCACCCTCCAGAACCCGATCTTCAAGAACCGCCTGCAGAACGTGGCCCACATGGACCTGAGCCAGTGCATGATGCTCAACGCCTCCGGCCCGGTGCTGCGTGCCACCGGATACCCCTGGGATCTGCGCAAGACCCAGCCGTACTGCGGGTACGAGAACTACGAGTTCGAGGTCTGCACCGCCACCAGCATGGATGCCTACGGGCGCTGGGTGATCCGGCTGAACGAGATGGACCAGTCGATCCGCATCCTCGAGCAGGTGCGTGACGAGCTCGCCGCGTCCAAGGGCGAGGCCTACCGGATCGAGGACGATGAGCTGCGCTGGCCATCGGATCTGACCGTGGCCTCGGACGGCCAGGGCAACTCCAACGAGCACGTGAAGCACATCATGGGCGAGTCCATGGAGGGTCTCATCCACCACTTCAAGATCGTCTCGCAGGGCTTCCACGTACCGGCCGGTCAGGCCTATGTGCCGATCGAGGCGCCGGCCGGCGAACTGGGCTTCCACCTGGTCTCCGACGGGGGCACCCGCCCGTACCGCGCCCACCTGCGCGACCCCGGTTTCAACCACGTGCAGTCGGTCCCGATCATGTCCGAGGGCGGCATGCTCTCGGACGCGATCATGGGCATCGCCTCGCTCGACCCCGTGATGGGCGGTGTCGACCGATGACCCGGCCGCTGACCAGTAGGACACCCGACTCGATGACGAGAGGCAGTGACGTGGCATGAGTGATCACGAGTTCATGTCCCACTTCGACGATGCCGTGCGCATCGACGCCGACGAGGAGCCCACGAACATCGACGAGACGACGCTCGCCGAGATGCGCGAGCTGGCGGGGCGTTATCCGGACTCCCGCTCCGCGCTGTTGCCGATGCTGCACCTGGTGCAGTCGGTCGACGGGCGGGTCTCCGACGCCGGGGTGAGGGCCTGCGCCGAGATCCTGGGCATCAGCACCGCCCAGGTCAACGGGGTGGCCACCTTCTACACCATGTACAAGCGTCGTCCCGGCGGCAGGCAGCACATCGGCGTGTGCACCACCGCCCTGTGCGCGGTGCTCGGCGGTGACATCCTGCTCGACCATGTCGAGAAGAAGCTCGGCATCAGCGAGGGGGAGACGACGCCGGACGGCATGTTCAGCCTCGAACGCCTCGAGTGCAATGCCGCCTGCGACTTCGCGCCGGTCATGATGGTCAACTGGGAGTTCATGGACAACATGACCCCCGACAAGGCCGAACAACTGCTCGATGACTTGGCCGAGGGCAAGCCGGTCCGCTCCACGCGCGGCGCGACGATCACCAGCTGGCGCGAGGCCGAACGCGTCCTCGCCGGCTTCGACGACGGCCGGGCCGACGAGGGCCCGAGCGCGGGCGAACCCAGCCTGCGCGGTCTGACGTACGCCCGGGAGCACGGCTGGACGGCCCCTGCCGAACCGGCACCGGGGCCCGAGGGACAGGAGGCGTGATGGTCGACAAGCTGACTCCCATTGTCACGGCCCACTGGGGCGAGGAGGGCTCCTGGCGCCTGGAGAACTACGTGAGCCACGGCGGCTACGGCGCCGCCCGCAAGGCGCTCACCACGATGAGTTCGCCCGACGTCATCTCCCTGGTCAAGGACGCCGGTCTGCGCGGCCGCGGCGGCGCGGGCTTCCCGACCGGGATGAAGTGGTCGTTCATCCCCCAGGACAACCCGAACCCGAAGTACCTCGTGGTCAATTGCGACGAGTCCGAGCCCGGCACCTGCAAGGACATGCCGATGCTCATGGCCACGCCGCACACCCTCATCGAGGGCATCATCATCGCCTGCTACGCGGTCAACGCCCACCACGCCTTCGTCTACGTGCGCGGTGAGGTGCTGCACGTCATCCGCCGCCTGCGCAAGGCCGTCGCCGAGGCCTACGAGGCCGGATACCTCGGTGCGGACCTCTTCGGCACCGGCTACGGCCTGGACGTCATCGTCCACGCCGGCGCGGGCGCCTACATCTGCGGTGAGGAGACGGCGCTGCTCGACTCGCTCGAGGGACGCCGCGGCCAGCCCAGGCTGCGTCCGCCGTTCCCCGCCGTCGAGGGCCTGTACGCCTGCCCGACGGTCGTCAACAACGCCGAGTCCATCGCGTCGGTCCCGGCGATCGTCGAGCACGGGGCGGCCTGGTACCAGCAGATGGGCACCGAGCGGTCCAAGGGCGCCATGCTGTACTCGGTCAGCGGCCACGTGCGGCGTCCCGGCCAGTTCGAGGCCCCGCTCGGCATCACGATGCGCGAACTCATCGAGATGGCCGGCGGCATCCGCGAGGGCCATGAGCTGAAGTTCTTCACGCCCGGCGGCTCCTCCACCCCGATCTTCACACCCGAGCACCTCGACGTGCCCCTCGACTACGAGTCGGTCTCCGCCGCCGGCTCGATCCTGGGCACCAAGGCCCTGCAGTGCTTCGACGACACCGTCTCGGCCGTCCGCACGGCGCTGCGCTGGACCGAGTTCTACAAGCACGAGAGCTGCGGCAAGTGCACGCCGTGCCGCGAGGGCAGCTGGTGGCTGGTCCAGACGCTACGCAACATCGAGGCCGGCAAGGGTTCACCCGGGGACGTCGACAAGATGCTCGACGTGTGCGACAACGTCTCGATGAAGAGCTTCTGCACCCTCGCCGAGGGCTTCGTCGCCTGCATCACCAGCGCCGTCAGGCACTTCCGCAGCGAGTTCGAGGCCGGCTGCAACGGCACGCCCGCCTGGGAGCTGTTCCCCTACGAGGCCAGCGCGTTGTTCGCCGCGCCCCGTGAACTGGTCACCGTCACGTCCACCAACGAAGGGGGTGCGGCATGAGCACCGACGTCGCCGCGAAGCCGGACATGGTCACCTTCACCATCGACGGGACCGAGGTCGAGGTGCCCAAGGGCACGCTCGTCATCAGGGCCGCCGAGAAGATCGGCCTGGAGATCCCGCGGTTCTGCGATCACCCGTTGCTCGACCCCGTCGCGGCCTGCCGCGCCTGCCTGGTCGAGGTCCCCGACGCCGGCAACGGGCGCCCGATGAAACCGCAACCGGCCTGTGCGCTCACCGCGATGCCCGGCATGAGGATCGAGACCGCCGAGTCCAACGACAAGGTGGCCAAGCACCAGAAGGGCATGATCGAGTTCCTCCTGATCAACCACCCGCTCGACTGCCCGATCTGCGACAAGGGCGGCGAGTGCCCGCTGCAGAACCAGACGATGAGTCACGGCCCGGGCGAGTCACGCTACGAGGGCGCCAAGCGCACCTACGTCAAGCCCATCCACATCAGCGCCGAACTGCTGCTCGACCGCGACCGGTGCGTGCTGTGCCAGCGCTGCTCCCGCTTCAGCAGCCAGATCAGCGGCGACGACTTCATCAGTCTCGCCGAGCGCGGCGCGATGAGCCAGATCAGCATCTACGAGGACCAGCCCTACACCTCGTACTTCGCGGGCAACATCGTCCAGATCTGCCCCGTCGGTGCCCTGACCAGCGCCGACTACCGCTTCCAGTCGCGCCCCTTCGACCTCGTGAGCACGACGACGACCTGTGAGAACTGCGCCGCGGGATGCGAGCTGAGGGTCGACCACCGGCACTACTCGGTGCGCCGCCGGCTGGCCGGTGCCGACCCCGAGGTGAACGAGGAGTGGAACTGCGACAAGGGCCGCTTCGGCTACCGGTCCGCTCAGGACGGGCGCCGACTGACGACCCCCCTCGTGCGCCGGGACGGTCGTCTCGAGCCGGCCAGCTGGCACGAGGCGATCGACGCCGCGGTCACCGGCCTGAAGGCGGCCGGCCAGGCAGTCGGCGTGCTGCCCGGCGGACACCTGACGCTCGAGAACGCCTACGCATGGTCCCGATTCGCCCGCGCCGTGCTCGGCACCGACGACATCGACTTCCGCTCGCGACCATCCAGCGACGAGGAGGCCGGTTTCCTGGCCGCCCATGTCGCCGGGCGCGGGCTCGGCGAATCGGTCACCTACGCCGACCTCGAGAAGGCCCGACGCGTCGTCCTGGTGTCCTTCGAGCCCGAGGACGAGTCTCCGATCGTCTTCCTGCGACTGCGCAAGGCATGGCGCAAGCGGGGACTCGAGGTCGTCACCCTGGCCCCGTTCAGCACGCGCGGCTCGCGCAAGATGGGTGCCCGCCTGCTGCCCACCGCCCCCGGACAGGAGGCGGCCCGGCTCACCCAGCTGGGCGCCGACGGCGGACTCGACGAGGACACGATCATCCTCGTCGGCGAGCGCGCGGCGACCAGTCCCGGCGCGCTGAGCGCGGTCGTTGCCCAGGCCACCACCCATGGCGCCCGCTTCGCCTGGATCCCGCGCCGCGCCGGTGAGCTCGCCGCCCTCGAGGCCGGCGCCCTGCCGGGTCTGCTGCCCGGCGGCCGTCCCGGCACCGACCCGGCGGCCCGGGCCGAGATGGCCGCGGCCTGGGGCGTCCGGTCCCTGCCCGACGCCACCGGCCGGGACATCGGGCGCATCATCGAGGCGGCGACCTCCGGTGAACTGAAGGCCCTGGTCACCGGCGGAATCCAGGAAGCAGACCTCGACGATCCGCGGGCCTTCGAGGACGCCCTCGATGGTGTCGGCTTCGTCCTGAGCCTGGAGCAGCGCCCGAGTGATGTCACCGAGCGCGCGGACGTCGTCCTGCCGGTGGCCCTCCTCGAGGAGCAGGCCGGCACGTTCATCAACTGGGAGCACCGCACCCGCCCGGTCGCGCTCATCAACGCCGCGAACCAGGCGCCGATGACCGATGTCCGTGTCCTCGCCGCCCTGGCCGACGCCCTGGGCGCCGATCTCGGCATGCGCAGCCCGGCCCAGGCCGGCGCCGACCTCGCGGGTCTGCCGGACTGGGCGGGGGCACGAGCCGGGTTCGAGCCCCAGGCCCCCGAGGCCGGTCCCGACGGCGACGGCCGGGGCATGCTCCTGGCGAGCTGGCGGCTGCTCATGGACAACTCGGCCGCTCTCGACGGCGCCGACTTCGCCCGCGCCGCCACCCAGCCGCTGTCCGTCGCCCTGTCCCCGGCCGACGCCGAGGCCCTCGGCATCGCCGCGGGCGCCCCGGTGAGCCTCAGCGGACCGGACGGTTCGATGCAGCTGCCGGCCCGCATTGAACCCGACATGATGCCCGGCGTCGTCTGGGCGCCACTCAACTCGGTGGAGCCGCTGAGCGTCCTGCTCGGCGCCGGCCCCGCCGACCGTGTCCAGGTCGAGGCGGCGCGCATCGCCCCGCCCGCGCAGACCGTCGATCAGGGAGGTGCAGCGTGAACCCGCTCGAAAGCGCCATCTTCGGCCCCGACCCCTGGTGGCTGGTTCTCATCAAGGTCGTCGGCGTCTTCGTCGTCCTGCTGCTGTGGACCATCTTCAACGTGTGGTTCGAGCGGCGCGTGCTCGGACGCATGCAGAACCGCAAGGGCCCGATCATGAACGGCCCCCTCGGCCTGCCGCAGGCCATGGGCGATGGTGTCAAGCTCCTCCTCAAGGAGGACTTCCGCCCGGCCCGCACCGACAGGATCGTCTTCTCGCTGGCGCCGATGCTCATCGCGATCGCCGCCTTCAGTTCGTGGGCGGTCATTCCGCTCGGCGGCGAGGTGCGCATGTTCGGTCACACGACCCGCCTGCAGGTCTCCGACCTGCCGGTCTCGGTCCTGCTCGTCCTGGCCATCGCCTCGGTCGGCATCTACGGCGTCGTCCTGGCCGGCTGGGCCTCGAACGGCACCTACTCGTTCCTCGGCTCGATGCGCGCCACGGCGCAGCTCATCAGCTACGAGGTGTGCATGGGCCTGTCGCTGGTGACGGTCTTCATGTTCGCCGGCTCGATGAGCACCAGCCAGATCGTCGAGGCCCAGATGCAGAACATGAATCTCTTCGGGCTGCAGACCTTCTTCCCGACCCACTACTGGCTGCCCCTGCTGCCGAGCTTCTGCATCTACATCGTGTCGATCTTCGGCGAGACGAACCGGCTGCCCTTCGACCTGTCCGAGTGCGAGTCCGAGATCGTCTCCGGTCACATCACCGACTACTCGGGTTTCCGCTACGCCATGTTCTTCCTGGCCGAGTACATCAACGTCGCCACCGTCTCCGCCGTGTGCACCACGCTCTTCCTCGGCGGTTACGGCGCGCCGTGGCCGTTCTCCATGATCGACGCCGTCAACCACGGCTGGTGGGGGCTGCTGTGGTTCTTCCTCAAGGCCCAGCTCGTCGTCTTCTTCTTCGTCTGGGTCCGTGCGGCACTGCCGCGGTTCCGCTACGACCAGTTCATGAACCTCGGCTGGAAGTGGCTCATCCCGATCTCGCTGGTGTGGATCCTGATCTTCTCCGTCCTGCGCGGCGGCGTGGTCAACGACTGGTTCGCCTCACCGCTCATCGCGATCGTCATCGGTGTGGCCATCATCATCCTGCTGGCCTGGAGCCTCTGGCCGTCCAGGGCCGAGGCCGAACCGGACGAGGAGGCCGAGGAGGAGTTCGACGCCTTCGCCGGTGGCTACCCGGTGCCACCGATGCCGGGGCGCCAGGCCCGGCTGTTCGCCGGGATCGTCGCCGAGTCCGGGCCGCCCGAGGCGCCGGCACGATCGGCCGAGGACGATCGGCCCGCCCCGGCCGGAGAGGAGCACTGACATGGGAGCCTGGTCCGGTTTCGGAATCACCTTCCGAACGATGTTCCGCAAGTCGTTCACGCAGAAGTACCCGCAGAAGGGCGCCGAGCGCGTCGTCGCCCCGCGCTTCCACGGACGCCACCAGCTGAACCGCTGGCCCGACGGGCTCGAGAAGTGCGTCGGCTGCGAGCTGTGCGCCTGGGCCTGCCCCGCCGATGCCATCTACGTCGAGGCGGGGGAGAACACCGACGAGCAGCGCTTCAGCCCCGGCGAGCGCTTCGGCAAGGTGTACCAGATCAACTACCTGCGCTGCATCCTGTGCGGCATGTGCATCGAGGCCTGCCCCACGCGCGCCCTGACGATGACCAACGAGTTCAAGCTGGCCGACCGCACCCGCGAGAGCCTCATCTACGACAAGCAGCGCCTGCTGGCGCCGCTGCTGCCCGGCATGGAGGCCCCACCGCACGCCCGGCGACTGGGTGAGGACGAGAAGGACTACTTCCGCGGCCTGCCGCCCACCGGGCAACTCGACGAGCGAGGCGCTGCCGACGCCGTCGGTGTGCGCGCCTCCAGCCGCCCGGCCGGCCAGGCCGGCGTTCCGCACGAGACGGGAGTCGCACGATGATCCCACTGCTCACGGCCCAGGCCGTTGCCTTCTGGGTGTTCGCCGTCCTGGCGGTGGCGGCCGCGCTGGGCCTGGTCCTCAGCCGCAAGCCGGTGCACTCGGCGCTGTGCCTGGCGGCCGTCATGGTCTGCCTGGCCTGCCTGTACGCCAGCCTCGACGCCCCCTTCCTGTTCGTCGCCCAGATCATCGTGTACACCGGCGCGGTGATGATGCTCTTCGTCTTCACGATGATGATCATCGGCGTCGACTCCGTCGACGCGATGGTCGAGACGATCAAGGGCCAGCGCATCGCGGCGACCATCGGTGCGGCGGCCCTGCTGGTGCTGCTCGTCCTCGCCGTCGGCCACGGCATCATCACGGAGCCGGCGGGCCTGGACGAGGCAGTCGGTCAGGCGGGCAACGTCCGCTCGCTGGCCTACCTCGTCTTCGGCCGCTACGTCTTCGCCTTCGAGGCGACCGCGGCGCTGCTCATCACCGCCGCTCTGGCCGCGATGGTGCTGTCCCATGGCGAGCGGCTCCGCAAGAAGGAGCGCCAGAAGGCACGTGCCGCCCGGCGTACCCGCGAGTACGCGGAGCAGGGCGTCGACCCGGCGCCCCTGCCCAACCCCGGTGTCTACGCCCGCCACAACTCGGCCGACCACCCGGCCCTGCTGCCCGACGGCTCGGTCGCCGAGGGCTCGGTCGTCCCGACGCTCGCGGCGCGCGGCGTCGTGGTCGTCGACCGGGGCCGCCTGGTCGCCCCGAACATCGTCGCCGACGAGACGATCCGGGCGGTCAAGGACGAGCAGCACGGTCTGCTGCCGGGTGAGAACGAGCTCCGAGACCCCGGCCCGGCCGCGGCGATCGCCGCAGCGGCCGACTCCGAGGCCGCGTCCGGGCCCGCCGAGGCGGGGGAGAACGAGGAGGACGAGCGATGAACCCGAATGCCTACATCATCCTGTCGGCCATCCTGCTGTGCATCGGACTGTTCGGCTTCATGGTCCGCCGCAACGCACTGATCGCCTTCATGTCGGTGGAGCTCATGCTCAACGCCGCGAACCTGGCGATGGTGACCTTCTCCCATGTGCACGGCGGCCTGGACGGGCAGATCGCCGCCTTCTTCGTGATGGTCGTCGCCGCCGCCGAGGTGGTCGTCGGCCTGGCCATCATCATCACCATCTTCCGTACCCGCCAGTCGGCCTCGGTCGACGACGAGAACCTGCTGAAGCACTGAGGGGGCTGCGGTGACTCTTCTCGAAACACTCACTCCGGTGGCCGCCACGGGCTCACTGAGCATCGCCTGGCTGCTCATCGCGATCCCCCTCGCCGTCGCGGGCATCCTGCTCGTCGTCGGGCGGGCCGGCGACGCGTGGGGGCATCTGCTCGGCGCCGCCGCGCCCGTCGCGGCCTTCGTCATCGCCCTGGTCGAGTTCGTCGAACTGCTCGGCGCCCCGCCGGCAGAGCGTGCCGTCTCGGTGCCGGTCTACACCTGGGCCGAGACCGCCGACCGCACCATCGAGATCTCGCTGCTCGTCGACCCGCTGTCGATCCTGTTCGCGCTGCTCGTCACCGGTGTCGGCTCGCTGATCTTCATCTACTCGATCGGCTACATGGTCGAGGACCCGAAGAGGCGTCGCTTCTTCGCCTTCCTCAACATCTTCCTGGGCGCCATGCTCACGCTGGTGCTCGCCGACAACTACATCATGCTGTTCATCGGCTGGGAGGGCGTCGGCCTGGCCTCCTACCTGCTCATCGGCTTCTGGCAGGAGCGCACCTCGGCGGCCCTGGCGGCCAAGAAGGCCTTCCTCACCAACAAGGTCGGCGACCTCGGCCTGCTGTGCGCCAGCTTCGCGATGTTCGCCCTGTTCGGCTCCGTCTCGTTCGCCGACGTCAACGCGGCCGCACCGGACATGTCCCACGGCTGGGCGACCGCCCTCGGGCTGCTCCTGCTGCTGGCCGCGTGCGGCAAGTCCGCCCAGGTGCCGCTGCAGGTCTGGCTGCTCGACGCCATGGAGGGCCCCACCCCGGTGTCGGCCCTCATCCACGCGGCGACGATGGTCACCGCCGGCGTCTACCTGGTCGTCCGCTCCCAGGCGATCTTCACGCTGAGTGACGAGGCGGCGCTCGCCGTCGCCGTCGTCGGCCTGTGCTCCATCTTCGCCGGCGCCTGGATCGGCTGCGCCAAGGACGACATCAAGAAGGTGCTGGCCGGTTCGACGATGAGCCAGATCGGCTACATGATGCTGGCGGCGGGCCTGGGGCCGGCCGGTGTCGCCTTCGCGATCTTCCACCTGCTCACCCACGGCATGTTCAAGGCGAACATGTTCCTCGGCGCCGGCGCCGTCATGCACGGCATGGGCGACGACACCGACATGCGCCACTTCGGCGCGCTGGCCAAGGGCATGCCCTGGGTCTTCGGCACCTTCGCCATGGGCTACCTGGCCATCATCGGCTGCCCCTTCTTCGCCGGCTACTACTCCAAGGACCACATCATCAACGCGGCCTTCGGCAGGGGCCCGGTCTTCGGCTGGCTGGCCATCGTCGGCGCGGCCATCACCGCCTTCTACATGACGCGGCTGATGATGATGACCTTCTTCGGCCCCTCCCGCCACCTGCCCGGCGTGCACCCGCACCGCCCCGGCCCGGTCATGGTCATCCCGCTCGTCATCCTGGCCATCGGCTCGATCATCGGCGGCCTGGTGCTCAACGGGTGGATCCAGGGCTGGTTGTCCGACGCCATCGGCGCCGAGGTGGAGCCCGTTCACATCTTCGAGACGAGCGCCATCGCCTGGATCACCCTGCTCGCCGTGGCCTGCGGCATCGTGCTCGGCGTCCTGATCTACCGTCGCCCGATCGCCCAGGAGACCCCGGTCAGCCGCAACTTCTTCGTCAACGCCGGCCGCAACGAGCTCTACGCCAACGCGTTCAACGAGGCCGTGTTCATGCGACCGGGCCAGCGACTGTGCGACGGCCTCGAGCTGACCGACCGCTACGTCGTGGATGGCGCCGTCAACGGCGGCGTCACCCTCGCCAAGGGCGCGTCCGGCCTGCTGCGGCTGCTGCAGAACGGATATGTCCGTACCTATGGCGCCCTGATGACCTGTGGTGCGGTCATCGTCGGTGCCGTGATGATCCTGGGCCGGCTGGCCTGAGGGAGGAAGAGAAATGACATTCCCCTGGCTCACCCTGGTGGGGCTGCTGCCGATCGCGGGTTCGATCATCGTCCTCGCTCTGCGCGGCCGTGGCGGCAGGACCGCCGCGATGCTCTTCGCCCTGGCCGAACTCGTCTGCGGTCTCGCCATCGTGCCCATGGACCCCGCGGACCTGGCCGAGCAGCACAGCTGGATCGGCGCGATCGGCGCCTGGTACGCGCTGGACGCCGACGGCATGACCAAGCTGCTCGTCGCACTGACGGTCATTCTCGTGCCCATCGTCCTGCTCGCCGAATGGCACGTCGGCGACGCGCACGCGGCACGGGGGCCGGCCGACGGGAAGGGCCGGCCGGTCGAGAAGGACGGCGTGCTGCCGCCGCGGTGGAGCACCGAGACCTTCATGGCCCTGGCCCTGCTGCTGGAGGGCTTCACCCTCTACGTCTTCATGGCCTCCGACCTGCTGCTGTTCTACATCTTCTTCGAGGCCACCCTCATCCCGATGTACTTCCTCATCGCCGGGTGGGGCGGCACGGGCCGCACCGGTGCGGCGCTGAAGTTCCTGCTGTACAGCCTGCTCGGCGGCCTGGTTCTCCTGCTCGGCGTCATCGGCATGTACGTGCTCTCGGCCTCCGACGGGGCACCGAGCCTGCTCACCGCCGACCTGACCGGGCTGCCGATGGCCACGGGCACCGAACGCTGGCTGTTCGTCGCCTTCTTCATCGCCTTCGCGATCAAGGCCCCGATGGTCCCCGTGCACACCTGGTTGCCCGACACCGCCGAGCAGGCCCGCCCGGGCGCCTCCTCCCTGCTGGTGGCCACCCTCGACAAGATCGGCACCTTCGGCATGATCCGGTTCTGCCTGGCCTTCTTCCCGCAGGCCAGCAGCTGGGCGACCCCCTTCGTGCTGACGCTGGCGGTCATCTCGATCTTCTACGGTGCGATCATGGCGATCGGCGCGAAGAACCTGCTGCGCCTGGTGGCCTTCACCTCTGTGAGCCACTTCGGCTTCATGGTGCTGGGCATCTTCGCGTTCACCACCACCTCGCTGACCGGCTCGATCTTCTACATGCTCGGTCACGGCTTCAGTGCAGCCGCCATGTTCCTGGTCGTCGGCTTCCTCGCCGACCGCCGCGGCTCGGCCCTGGTCGCCGACTTCGGCGGGGCCCAGAAACTCGTGCCGGTGCTCGCGGGCGTCTTCCTGGTCTCGGGCCTGGCCACTCTCGGCCTGCCCGGCCTGGCGAACTTCGCCGGCGAGTACCTCATCATGTCGGGCGCCTGGAGCCGGCACCTGGTCTTCGTCGCGGTGGCCGTCATCGCCACCGTCCTCGCCGCGGTCTACATCATGCTGGCCTACCAGCGGGTCTTCACCGGTCCGGTGAGCGAGGCGAGCCAGACCCACATGACGCATGACCTCAGCGGCCGTGAGAGGGCCGTCATCGCCCCTCTCATCGTTCTCATGCTGTTCTTCGGCCTGGTGCCGGGGCCCGCGCTCGACATGGTGGCCCCGACCGCGCAGCAGGCAATGGTTCATGTCTCGGCCAGTGACCCGGAGCCGAGCGTCTCGAACGGGGGTAAGTGAGTCATGACAAGTCCCACGATCGAGTACGGGCTCATCGCTCCACTGCTCGTCCTGCTGGGCGGGGCCGTGTGTGCGGTGCTCGTCGAGGCCCTCGTGCCCCGCACCAGGCGCTTCGGCGTCCAGTTCGGCCTGGCCGTCATCGCCCAGCTCATCGCCCTCACCCTGGTCTGCGCGGGCTGGTCGGTCACTCCCGGCGTTGCCGTCATGGGAGGTCTGAGCATCGACGGCCCCACCCGGATCGTCTGGTCGCTGCTGCTGGTCTTCGGGCTCGGCGCCACGCTCCTGTACGGTGAGCGGCGTGTTTCCGGGGGGACGAGCGCCTTCGCCGCCCAGGCCCACACCGTGCCCGGCTCACGTGCCGAGCACGAGGCCATCGCGGCCCGGCAGGAGAACACCGAGGTCTTCGTCCTGCTCGAGCTGTCGCTGTTCGGCATGCTCGTCTTCCCGGCCGCGAACGACCTGCTCACCATGTTCGTCGCGCTGGAGATCCTCTCGTTGCCGTTGTACGTCATGTGCTCCCTGGCGCGGCGCCGCCGACTGCTCTCGCAGGAGGCCGCCCTGAAGTACTTCCTGCTGGGTGCCATGTCCAGTGCGCTGTTCCTGTTCGGCGCGGCACTGCTGTACGGCTTCAGCGGCTCCTTCCAGTTCGCCGACATCGACGCGGGCATCACGCTCGGGATCGAGTCCCAGACCCTGCTCATGGCCGGCCTGGCGCTGACCAGCATCGGCGTCCTGTTCAAGATCGGCGCCGTGCCCTTCCACTCGTGGGTGCCCGACGTCTACACCGGCGCCCCCACACCGGTGACCGCCTTCATGGCCGTGTGCACCAAGCTTGCGGCCTTCGGCGGGCTGCTGCGTCTGCTGTTCGTCGCGCTCGGCGGCGCCCGCTGGGACTGGCAACTCGTCCTCGCCGTCATCGCCGTCCTGACGATGGTCTTCGGCGCCGTCGTCGGCCTGGCCCAGAACGACGTCAAGCGTCTGTTGGCCTACTCGTCGATCGCCCATGCCGGTTTCATCCTGGTCGCCGTCGTCGGCGCCATGGCAGGCGACGCGCTGGGTGAGGGCCTCACCGGCTCGGTCTCGGGCGTCATGTTCTACCTGGCCGGCTATGGCCTGGCCACGATGGGGGCCTTCGCGGTCCTGACAATGGTCCGCCGCAGCGGCGGTGAGGCCACCGGCTTCGACGCGTGGGCGGGTCTTGGCCGCCGCGAGCCGGTGCTCGGCGCCATCATGACGCTCTTCCTCCTGTCGATGGCCGGCATCCCGCTGACCGGTGGTTTCGTCGGCAAGCTGGTGGCCTTCGTCGCCGGCTGGCAGGGCGGCTACGCCTGGCTGGTCGTGGTGGCGATCGTCATGTCGCTGGTCACCGCCGGCTTCTACTTCCGGCTGGTCAAGATCATGTACTTCGATGAACCGGACGCCTCCGTCGACGTCGTCAAGGCGGGGACCCCGACGTGGGTCGTGATCATTGTTGGAGCCGTCGGTACGCTTGTTCTTGGTCTTGCACCCGGTTCCGTGCTCGACCTTTTCACGAGCGCGGCAGGGTTCCTGCGCTGATAGGAGACAACAGTGAGCCAGGCTGAGGACGAGGCCTTCGCCGAGACCATCGACGACCAGCTCACCGCCATCGAGCAACGGCTCGACGAGGTGGCTCTCGGGGCCGACAATCCTTTCCTGGCCGAAGCTGCTCAGCACGTGATCTCGGCGGGCGGCAAGCGTTTCCGTCCGTTGCTCGTGGCGCTCACCAGTCACCTGGGGCCCAGCGCCGAGCCGGAGGACGTGACGCGCGCCGCCATCGTCGTCGAGCTGACCCATGTGGCATCGCTGTACCACGATGACGTCATGGACGAAGCCGATCTGCGCCGCGGGGTGCCCAGCGCCAACGCCGCCTTCGGCAACTCCACCGCCATCATGGTCGGTGACTGGCTCTTCGCTCGCGCCTCGACCGAGGTCACCCATCTCGGGACCGACTACGTCCGGCTGCAGGCCGAGACCTTCGCCGATCTCGTCACAGGCCAGATCGGCGAGATGAAGGGCCCACCGCCCGGCGCCGACCCGATGACGCATTACCTGCGGGTCATCGAGGGCAAGACCGGGGCGCTGATCCGCACCTCCGCGTTGTTCGGCGCCATGGTCTGCGGGGCGGACCAGCGGGTCATCGATGCGATCGGCCGCTACGGCATGCAGATCGGTCTGGTCTTCCAGCTCTCCGACGACCTCATCGATGTCACCAGCGACGAGACCGGCAAGACTCCCGGCACCGACCTGCGCGAGGGCGTCCTCACGCTCCCCACGCTGCTGCTCGCCGCCAGCGACGCCCCGGCCGACCGGGACCTCATGGCCCTCATCCGCACCGGCCTGGACGATGACGCCGATCTCGCCCGGGCCCTCGCCGCGCTGCGTGCCAACCACGTCATCGACGAGGCGCGTGCCGAGATCCGCCGCAGATCCGACCTGGCCCGCGCCGAACTGGCCGTCCTGCCCGACGGCCCGGCGCGGCGTGCCCTCGACCGGCTGTGCGACGAGGTCATCACGCGATCGGCGTGAGCTCCGGCTCCCGGGGCGCCCCGATCCGGCGGCGACGTGGCCGACGAGGGTCATCCCAGCCCAAATGCGGGAAAATTCCCGCTCCCTGACGTAAAATCCCCCTGACCTCGCGGCGAGTCATGGACCCTCGCCCCGGGGGCCAGGAACCAGGATCAGAAGGATGTGCCCCCATGACCATCAGTGCCGTGCGACGCGTCAATCTGCGGACGCAGGTGCTCGACCAGCTGCGCGAGGCGATCCTCGCGGGGCAGCTGGCGGCGGGGGAGCATCTCAACGAGACCGAGCTAGCCGCCCAGTTCTCCGTGAGCCGGGGCACCGTCCGTGAGGCGCTCCGGGCTCTCGAGGAGGCCGGGCTCGCCGAGTCGGCCTCGCGCGGACGCCTGATCGTCCGCTCCTTCACCCCCACCGAGGTCACCGAGCTGTATGAGGTGCGCTCCTTCCTCGAATGCGGTGCGGCGGTGCGCCTGGCACGCAGCTCCGATCGGGAGGCCCTGGCCGACGAGCTGGCCCGGGCCCTGCCGCAGGAGAAGCTGGGCGATCTGTCCGACGCGGTCGAGCAGGACCTGGCCTTCCACCAGCGGTTGTGCGAGTTGTCGGGCAACAAGCTGCTTCTCGACAAGTGGCTCGAACTGCAGCACCAGATGCGCGTGGTCATCTTCGCCGGCGCCATGCACCAGAGCGCGGTGATCCCGATCATCATCACCCGGGCGCACCATGAACCGCTCGTCCACGTCGTGCGCTCCGGCAGCGAACTCGAGATCATCACCGCGTTCGCCGATCACATGAAGCGAGCCGGTTCCTTCTGGGTCTCCCAGATGGATTCCTGAGGTCTCTCGGGCGCCGGTTGCCCGCCGGGGCCACGCCGCAACGCCAGGCGTGACGACGACCGGCGCACGACGCGGATCGAATTCGGCGGGAAGAACTGGAGCAACCCACCTTGACGTGTCCTGCTCGCACTGCATATTCTCAGTGTCAACAGTCAACAGTAAACAGTTGACTCAGTCATCACGATGAAGTGAGGAGATCCAGAATGGGACTCGGAACGGGCGTCGGCCCAAGGACAGCAGTAGTGACGGGCGCTGCCTCACCCCATGGCATCGGGTACGCAACCGCTCAGCGTTTCGCCGAGGAGGGCTGGGCAGTCGTCGTCCTCGACATGAACGAGGAGGGTGTCAAGAGCGCGGCCGAGGCCATCGCCAAGGACACCGGTGCCCAGGTCGCCGCGTACGCGGCGGACGTCACCAACCGCGAGCAGGTCTTCGACATCGCCAAGCAGATCGCCGCCTCGGATCTTCCCCCCGTGGGCGCCCTGGCCAACGTCGCCGGTATTCCCTCGCCGGTTCCCTTCCTCGAGGTCACCCCCGAGCTGTGGGACAAGGTCATCGCGGTCAACCTGACCGGCGTCTTCAACACCTGCCAGGCCTTCCTGCCCGCCATGATCGAGGGCGGCTACGGGCGCATCGTCAACATGAGTTCGGTCTCGGCCCAGCAGGGCGGCGGCGTCTTCAGCAAGACCCCGTACTCGGCCGCCAAGGCGGGTGTGCTCGGCCTCACCCGGTCGCTCGCCCGTGAGATGGCCCCCGAGGGCATCACGGTCAACGCCATCTGCCCGGCCATCGTCGCCACGGACATCCGCGCCGGCAACAGCCAGGAGGACGAGGACAAGCTCACCGCGACCATCCCGATGAAGCGCCAGGGCACGGGGCGCGACATCGCCAACATGTACGTCTGGCTGTCCAGCGAGGACGCCAGCTATGTCACCGGCACGACCCAGTCGATCAACGGCGGCGCCTACATCGCGTGACGTGCGCCTTAACGAGGAGTGAACATGACAACCACCCGTGAACCGATCACGCCGGAGCGTCTCGAGGCGCTCCGCATGGCGGCCTACCGCATCCGCCGGAACTCCCTTCGCGAGGCCGAGGTGCAGGGCGAGGGGTACATCGGTCAGGCCCTGGGCCTGTCGGACGTTCTCGCCGCCCTCTACGTGGACCAGGCCAAACTCGACCCGAAGAACCCCGAGTGGGAGGGCCGCGACCGCGTGCTCGTCTCGATGGGCCACTACGGCCTGGCCATCTACGCCGCACTCGTCGAGATCGGCATGATCGACGAGGACGAGCTGGACACCTACGCCACCGACGACTCCCGCCTGCCAATGTCCGCCATGGCCTCGTACACCCCCGGTGTCGAGATCTCCGGCGGCTCCCTCGGCCACGGCCTGGTGATCGCCAACGGCATCGCCCTGGGTCTGAAGCGCAAGGGCAACACCGAGAACGTCTGCTACAACGTCCTGTCCGACGGTGAGCTCGACGAGGGCTCCACCTGGGAGGCGGCGCAGACCGCCAGCCATTTCAAGCTCGACAACCTGATCGCCATCGTCGACTTCAACAACCAGCAGGCGGACGGCAAGAGCCAGGAGATCATGACCACCGAGTCCATCGACGAGCGCTTCCGGGCCTTCGGCTGGGAGACCCGGCGTTGTGACGGCAACGATCTCGCCAAGGTCGTCGAGTGCCTGGAGGAACTGCGGTACGGCGTCGACAACGACAAGCCGCGCTGCCTGATCGCAGACACCAAGCTCGCGAAGGGCGTGGACTTCCTCGAAACGCGCGAGAAGCTCCACTTCATGAGGGTCGCTCCACAGGAGTGGGCCGTTGCACAGCAGCATCTCAAGGAGGCATACGGACTATGAGCCCCAAGAAACTCGTCTCCGGCGCGATGAGCGCCGACATCGCCCGCGAGGGCCAGCGCACCATGGCGGCCCCGCTCGGTCACGCCCTGCTCGAGATCGCCGAGAAGGACGAGCGTCTCGTCGGCCTGTCGGCGGACCTGGCCAAGTACACCGACCTGCACATCTTCCGTGACGCGATGCCCGACCGCTTCTACCAGGTCGGCATGGCCGAGATGGCCCTGGTCGGCGCGGCCACCGGCCTCGCCCAGGAGGGCTTCATCCCCTTCGCCTCGACCTACTCGGTGTTCGCCACCCGCCGCGCCTACGACTTCATCTGCCTCGACATCGCCGAGCGCAACCTGAACGTCAACATGGTGTGCGCCCTCCCCGGCCTGACCACCGGATACGGCCCGTCGCACCAGGCCACCGAGGACATCGCGATCCTGCGCGGCATGCCGAACATGACGATCGTCGATCCCTGCGACTCGATCGACATCGTCCAGGCCACACCACAGCTCTTCGAGTACGACGGCCCGACCTACATGCGCGTCCTGCGCGGCAAGGTCCCGGTCGTGCTCGACGAGTACGACTACACCTTCGAGCTGGGCAAGGCCAAGGTCATCCGCCCCGGCAAGGAGGTCCTCATCGTGTCGACCGGTCTCATGACCGAGCGCGCGCTCGACGCGGCGAGCCAGCTCGCCGGTGACGGCATCGACGTCTGTGTGCTGCACTGCCCGACCCTCAAACCGTTCGACGAGGAGACCGTCCTCGCCCAGATCGCCCAGGACCGTCTGGTCCTGACCGCCGAGAACCACACCGTCATCGGTGGTCTCTTCGGCGCCGTGGCCGAGGCCATGGCGAAGAAGGGCGTCACCAAGCAGATCCACCCGGTGGCCCTGCCCGACGAGTTCCTCGACGCCGGCGCGCTGCCCACGCTGTATGACCGCTACGGCGTGAGCACGGCGAAGATCGTGGAGCGCATCAAGGGCCTCCTGGCCTGAGACGCCCGGTCCCGAGGGACCCCGTGCGGGGAGAGGACCGGACGCGTCTTCTCCCCGCACCGCCACGGCGGTGCCAATGAGGCCCACCCAACCGTGGCACGCGGCCGGCCGGCTGGCCGGACCACTCGCCATCAGGGGACCGCGCCCGTCCCCACCCTTGTCATCACGAAGGCCCGCACGTGGTCTTCCAGGACTTTTGGAGCAACATGACTACCTCACCGGAGCCGAACGCTGCGCTCCAGGCCGAGCTGGCCGAGATGGCCCAGCACGGCACGCCCGTCCACGGCACACCCGAGAAGTACAAGGTCGCCATCGGTTCCAGCGTTGGCGCCACAGTCGAGACCTACGACTTCATCGGTTTCGGTACCGCAGCCTCGCTGTACCTCAACGACGCCTTCTTCCCGGCCGTCAGCCCGGTCCTCGGCCTGCTGGCCTCCTTCGCCACGCTCGGCATCGGTTTCGCCGTCCGGCCCATCGGTGGCATCCTCGCCGGCCACCTCGGGGACCGGATCGGACGCAAGCCGATCCTCATCGCCTCGCTGCTCCTCATGGGCGGCGCGACGGTCGCCATCGGATGTCTGCCCACCTACGACACCGTGGGCATCCTGGCCCCCATCCTGCTCGTCATCGTGCGGATCATCCAGGGCCTGGCCTTCGGCGGCGAATGGGGCGGCGCCATCCTCATGACCTATGAGCACGCCCCGTGGCTGCACAAGGGTTTCCTCACCGGCATCACGCAGGCCGGATTCCCGCTCGGCCTGCTGCTGTCGACCATCGCCTTCCAGCTCTCGACGCATCTGCCCGGAACCTGGGCCTGGCGCGTGCCCTTCCTGCTCAGCGCGATCCTCATCGCCGTGGGCATCATCATCCGGACGCACGTCTCCGAGTCCCCCGAGTTCGAGGAGGTCAAGGAGGAGGGCAACATCGAGAAGAACCCGATCGCCGCCTCACTGCGCAACGACTGGCAGAACTTCTTCAAGGCCATGGGCCTGCGCATCGCCGAGACCGCAACCTACGCCGTGGCGATCACCTACGTGCTGTCCTATGTGCGGATGCATGCGCCGCAGAACGCCGGCCGGACCCTGCCGACCCTGCTCACCGCCGCCGCCATCGGCCTGTTCGCCACGATCAGCTGGGGCGCCCTGTCCGACAAGATCGGCCGCCGTGGCCTGTACATCGGCCTGTCGATCGTCGTCATCGCCTGGGGCTTCCCGTTGTTCCGCCTGCTGCACGTGGATTCGGCGGGCGTCATGCTCATGTGCATGATCATCAGCTACTGCATCTGCCAGAACGGCATGGCCGGTATCCAGGGGGCCTGGTTCTCCGAGCTGTACCCGCCGGAGCGCCGTTCCGCCGGTGTCTCGCTGGCCTACCAGTTCTCGGCCGTGCTGTCGGGCTTCACGCCCTTCTTCTGCACCGCTCTGTTCGAGGCCCTCGACTGGAAGGGCCCGGCCCTGCTCATCGTCATCTACGGCGTCATCGGCCTGGTCTCGGCGCTCACCACCCGTGAGACCTGGGGCAAGGAGCGCCGCGAGGCGGTGCGCAAGCACGCCGAGGAGGTCGACGCGGCCGTCGCGGCGACCAGCGGCGCCGTCAACTGAGACTCTTCTCCTCCTCTCGCACACCAGTGCCCCCGGCCATCCGGCCGGGGGCACTGTTTCGTTCACACGCGGAACGTCGTCGCGTGACCGTCTCACTGGCCGCCGTACGGGGACCCGCCGTAGGGAACCGACTGGGCCGGGTAACCGCTCCCCGCGCGACCGAGGGGATCATCGCCGTACTGGTTGGGGCCCGGCTGGCCGGCGAGGGCGCACAGGATGAGCAGGATGAGCGAGCCGATGCCGGCGAGCAGGAGAAGAAGCAGGAGGGCCGCGCTGCGTCCGGTGTCGTGCAGGCGTCGGGCGTAGAGCGCCAACAGCGGAATGAAGGTGCCGAGATTGAACAGGGCGAGGATGAAGAGCGCCGGAGTTGTCGTCTCCGGGTCCACGATGCCGGCGGTGTGCGCGATCGTGTTGAGCACCGAGAAGACGAGGTTCACGAGGAAGCTGAACAGAATGAACCACCAGAACTCACTGCGGCTCGCCCGGCCGCTGAAGGTGGCGTACTTCGAGTAGACAGTCTTGATGGACTGGCCGAAACCCATGGGGGACTCCTGTGATTGGGGATAGACGGACGCGGCAGTATTGCACGAGTCACCCGAGAAGCGTCAAGAGTCGACGTGACGTGAGTGGCACGATCGGGCGCGAGCCGTGCGTCGGGCCGTGGTGCGGGGGTGCCCCACGCCATGACGATCGGTGGGTCGGGGTCAGTTGCCGGAGCCGTAGCCCTCGGACCTGCCGAGGTCGAAGCCGTAGGGCTGCTGGCCGTAATCCCGCGGGGTCGAGGGCCGGCCGTACGGCGGGGCGGCGGGGCCGCCGTGTGCCTGGGGCGTACCCGGTTGGGCCGGATAGCCGTAGCCGTAGGGCTGGGCCGGGTAGCCATAGCCATAGGGCTGGGTCGGATACCCGTAGCCGTAGCTGTAGGGCTGGGCCGGGTAGGCGTAGGGGTTCGTCAGGGTGAGGGACTGGCCGCTCGGGTCGAGCGGGTCGGGTCCGTACATGTTCGGGCCGCGGTCGGGTTCCAGCGCCCAGAGGATGAGCACGATGAGTCCGCCGACCCAGGGGACGAGGACGAGCAGGTAGAAGGCGCCCGACTTGCCGGTGTCGTGCAGCCTGCGGACACCCACGGCGATGAACGGGACGATGCTGGCCAGATTGAAGGCCCACACGAGTCCATAGAGGAGGATGCTGTAGGCCGGGGTGGCATAAGAGTCAGTGGTGGGGACGATCAGGGCGGCGCTGGCGCCCAACATGACGAGCATGAAGGGGACGCCGAGATTGAAGGCGAAGAACCACCAGAACTCGCTGCGGCTGGCGCGTCCGCTGAAGTCGGCGTATTTCTTCGTGTAGCAGGTCTTCACTGCCTCAGTGAAGGTCATGATGCTCCTGAATGCTTTCCGAGGGGGTTCTCCCCGCAGTATGGCATGGCGCCACGGCCCAATGGCACGACAGGCACGTGCGCGGTCCTGCGGATGCCGGGTCGACGTCGGCCCCGCCTCGGCGCGGCGATCGCGGGTGGCCCGGCACACAGAGCGCCGGGACCACCCGCGACGAGCCGTGGTGCGGGCTGCGCCCGCACCGAGAGAATCGGTGTGTCAGTTGTTGTTTCCGGAGCCGTAGCCCTCGGGCTTGCTGAAGTCGAAGCCGTAGGGCTGCTGGCCGTTGTCCTGAGTCGGCTGGGGTGCCGAGGGCTGGCTTCCGGCGGCCGGGGGCTGGCCGGTCGGTGTCGCGAACGGGGTATCAGAGGGCTGCTGGGGAGCCGAGGGCTGGCTGTACGGCGAGGCGGCGGGCTGGCCGGTCGGCGCGGTGGTGCCGTAGGGCTGGGGCTGGCCGGTGCCGGCAGTGTACGGATTGGCCGTCGGTCCGGAGTAGGGCTGGGCCGAGCCGTAGGGCTGGCCCGCCGTCGGGCCGGCGTAGGGCTGGCCGGCCGGCTGGCCGTAGGGCTGGGCGTAGGGGTTCGTCAGGCCGAGGGACTGGCCGCTCGGGTCGAGCGGGTCGGGTCCATACATGTTCGGGCCGCGGTTGGGCTCCAGCGCGCAGAGGATGAGCACGATGAGTCCGCCGACCCAGGGGACGAGGACGAGCAGGTAGAAGGTGCCCGCCTTGCCGGTGTCGTGCAGCCTGCGGACCGCCACGGCGATGTACGGGACGATGGTGGCCAGGTCGAAGAGCACCAGGGCGATCATCACGATCACGGCGAGGACTGGGGCGTCGGCATACGGGTCGTTCGCGGCGGCGACCGCGGTGGCGATCGCGAAGATCATGTAGCCGACGACGTTGACGAGGGCGTAAAAGGCGAAGAACCACCAGAACTCGCTGCGGCTGGCGCGTCCGTTGAATTCCGCGTATTTCTTCGTGTAGCAGGTCTTCACTGCTTCGGTGAAGGTCATGGATCACTCCTGAACGTTTTTCGGGGCTGACTCCGCAGTATGACATGACATGACGACACGATCCAGGGATGTCCAGAATCGTCATCGCCACCGACCGGTACGGACAGCGGGGCTGCCGGCGCCCGATCGGCCGGTGTCACCAGATGTGCACGCGCTCAGCGGGGTCGAGCCACATGCCGTCGCCCGGCTCGGTGCCGAAGGCCTCGTGGAAGGCGTCGACGTTCCTCGCCACCTGGTTGCAGCGGATCTCGTCGGGGGCGTGCGGGTCGGTCGCCAGGCGCTGACGGAGCTGCTCGGGGCGCGAGAGGTCCTGCCAGACCTGGGCCCAGCCGAGGAAGAGGCGCTGGGCGCCAGTGAGATCGTCGATCGGTTCGGGCTCGGTGCCGCCGGTGGAGATCCGCCAGGCCCGGTAGGCGATGGACAGGCCACCCAGATCGCCGATGTTCTCGCCGATCGTCAGCTCGCCGTTGACGTGGGCGTCGTCGATGCCGGTGGGCGACAGCGCGTCGTACTGCGCGACGAGCGCGCCGGTGCGGTCCTTGAACGCGGCGCGGTCCTCATCGGTCCACCAGTTGCGCAGGCGGCCGTCGCCGTCACACGTGGCCCCCTGGTCGTCGAAGCCGTGGCCGATCTCATGGCCGATCACCGCGCCGATCCCGCCGTAGTTCACGGCGTCGTCGGCCGCCGGGTTGAAGAACGGGGGCTGCAGGATGGCGGCCGGGAAGACGATCTCGTTGCGCAGCGGGTGGTAGTAGGCGTTCACCGTCTGCGGGTACATGAACCACTCCTCGCGGTCGACCGGGCCGGAGAGCTGGTCGATGGTGTGGTCGAACTCGAAGGACTCGGCGCGCAGCACGTTGCCGACCAGGTCGTCGGTGCGGATCTCGAGGGCCGAGTAGTCGCGCCAGCGGGACGGGTAGCCGATCTTGGTGCGGAACTTGTCCAGCTTGTCGAGGGCCTCGGCGCGGGTCGTATCGGTCATCCAGTCGAGCCCGCTGATCGAGTCCCGGTAGGCCTGAAGAAGATTGGCGACGAGCCGGTCGGCGGCCGCCTTCGTCTCGGGCGGGAAGTACCGCGCGACGTAGAGCCGGCCGATCGCCTCGCCGAGAACTCCCTCGGTCAGTGCGACGCCCCGCTTCCAGCGCGGCCGCTGGGTTGGTATCCCGTGCAGGGTCTTGGAGTAGAACTCGAAACCGGCAGTCACCAGTTCGCGCGTCAGGTACGGGGTGAGGGCGTTGACGACCTGCCAGCGCGCCCAGCTGCGCCAGTCGTCGAGCCTGTCGGGCCGGACCAGTTCGGCGATGGCGGCCGGGACGGTGCGGTTGCAGTTGACGACCTCGGCGACCGCCGCGGCGGGCAGCTGCGCGCCGTCGAGGAAGGCGTCCCAGCACAGGGCCGGGCTCTCGGCGCAGAACTGCTCCCAGGTCTGCAGGTGGTACATCTCGACCATGTCGCGGGTGCGGACCTTGTCCCAGTGGCAGGCCGCGATGTCGCGTTCCAGCCCGTAGGCGGCCTCGGCCTGCTCGGCGGCATGGGGCACGCCGGCCAGCTCGAGGCTCCTCGCGATGTGGGCCCGGTACGCCTCGCGGAGCGCGGCATGCTCGTCGAGCCGGTAGTACTCCTCGTCGGGCAGTCCGATGCCCGACTGGCCGACGAACATGAGATAGCGGTCCGGGTCTCCGGGGTCGGAGTCGTTGTCCATGTCGAGCGGCACGTCGATGCCGTGGCGGGCGCTCCAGCCCCAGAACCGGGCCAGGTCCTCGATGCTGCCGATGGCGTCGATGCGTTCGAGGATCGGCGTCAGGGGGGCCATGCCGGCCGCCTCGACGGCGTCCTCGGCCATGAACGAGGCGTACAGACCGGCGATTCTCGCCTCGTCGGAGGCGGGGTCCGCGTCGAGCGACTGGGCCTCGATGATCTCGCGGACGGCCCGTTCGGAGTCCTCACGGAGCTTGTCGAAGGCGCCCCAGGAACCGCGATCCGCGGGAATCTCCGCGGTGCTCAGCCATGTCCCGTTGACATGGCGGAACAGGTCCTGCGTGGCTGGCACGCCGAGATCGAAGTCCTCGAAATGAAATGCCGGTTCGGTCACGGACAGCAAGGTTACCCGGCCGGTGCGCCGGGCGCGCCGCACCACGTCGCGGCGGCCTCGGCCCGCCGGCGCACGGCACCGCTCCCGGCCGTGGCGGTGCCGCCGGACCTCAGGTCTGCCAGGTGTCGGTGCCGGCGATGAGGGCGGCCAGCGCCGCGTCCGAGCTGGGGTCCTGGCCCAGGGCCTCCTGCTCCCGGCGGACGTGGTCGCGCACCAGGTCGTCGTAGACGGGGCGGTCCACGTCGCGGAAGACGCCCATCGGCGCCTGCGCCATGGCGCCGGTCGAGGTGAGCCGGCTCAAGGCGAAGGCGCGGCTCGGATCGTCGATGGTCGGGTCGTGAACCAGCACGCTCTCGAGCCCGACCTCGGCGACCTCCACGACGCGGACCCCGCCGCCGGGATCGGCCACCACGCCCAGGTGGCCGTCACGGCCGAAGACGATCGGCTCGCCGGCCCGCAGCCGGATGATCGACTCCTCCCGGCCGGGGCCGCGCAGCGCCTCGTAGGCACCGTCGTTGAAGACCACGCAGTTCTGGTAGATCTCCACGAAGGAGGCGCCCCGGTGCCTCGCCGCCGCATCGATCGTCTCCTCCAGGGCCTCCTGGTCGGCGTCCAGGGTCCGCGCCACGAAGGTCGCCTCGGCGCCGAGGGCCAGGCTCATCGGGTTGAGCGGGGTGTCGAACGCCCCCGCAGGGCTCGACTTCGTCACGGCGCCGGCCGGTGAGGTGGGGGAGTACTGGCCCTTCGTCAGGCCGTAGATGCGGTTGTTGAAGAGCAGGATCGTCAAGTTGACATTGCGTCGCAGGGCATGCACCAGATGGTTCGCACCGATCGACAGGGCATCGCCGTCACCGGTCACCACGAAGACGGCCAGGTCGTCACGCGTCATGGCCAGGCCCGTCGCCAGGGTCAGGGCGCGGCCGTGAACCGAGTGCATGCCGTAGCTGTTCACGTAGTAGGGCAGCCGGCTCGAGCATCCGATGCCCGAGATCACGACCGTGTTCTCCCGCCTGATCCCCAGCCGGGGGAGCACGGACTGCAGGGCCGACAGGATCGCGTAGTCACCGCACCCGGGACACCAGCGGACCTCCTGGTCGGAGACGAAATCCTTGCGCGTGGTCGGGATCTGTGCCAGGGGGACCCCCGCCAGTCCGTTGCGGCCGCCGGTGCGGTCCTGCGCCTCGGTGCTCATCGGGATTCCTCCGTGGTCTGTGCGGTCCTGCTGTCGGACACCTCGTCGAGTTGCCCGGCCAGGTGGGCGGTCAGCTCGTCCACGTTGAGCGGGAAACCGCGCACCTTGTTGTAACCCCGGACATCGACCAGGTAGCGGGCGCGCAGGAGCGTCGCGAACTGGCCGAGGTTCATCTCGGGAACGATGACCCGCGCGTAGCCGCGCAGCACCCGCCCGAGGTTGGCGGGCAGGGGGTTCAGGGTCCGCACCGGCGCCTGGGCGATGCGGGCTCCCGTCCCGCGCAGGCGCTGGACCGCCGCCGAGACCGGACCGCACGCGGAACCCCACCCCACGACGAGGACATCGGCCCGCCCGCTCGGGTCGTCCACCTCGACGTCGGGCACCGGGATGCCGGCGATGCGCCTGGCCCTGGTCAGCACCATCTCCTCGTGATTGAGCGGGGAGTAGGTGACGGTGCCGGCCTCGACCGACTTCTCCAGCCCGCCGAGCCGGTGTTCGGCGCCCGGCGTGCCGGGCACCGCCCAGTCGCGGGCCAGCGTCCGGGGATCCCGCCGGTACGGCAGGTGGACGGGATTGCCCTGCTCGTCGACGCCGATGGGGCCTGCGGCCAGCTTCGGGTCGATCGGGGCGATCGCCGCCAGGTCGGGAAGACGCCACGGTTCTGCGCCGTTGCCCAGGAAGGCGTCGGTGAGCATGACGACCGGCGTGCGGTACTCGATGGCCGTCCGGCAGGCCCGCACGGCGGTGTCGAAGCAGTCGGCGGGGGAGGTGGGGGCCAGGACGGGCAGCGGTGACTCGCCGTTACGGCCCCACAGGGCCTGCAGGAGATCACCCTGCTCGGGTTTGGTGGGCATCCCGGTCGACGGGCCCGCTCGCTGCACGTCGACGATGACCAGCGGCAGTTCACTCATGACGGCGAGATTGATCATCTCCTGCTTCAGCGCGAAGCCGGGACCCGAGGTGGTGGTGACGCCCAGCGAGCCGCCGAAGCTCGCGCCGAGGGCCGCGCCGATGCCGGCGATCTCGTCCTCGGCCTGGAATGTGATGACCCCGTAACCGGCTCTCCTGCTCAGCTCGTGCAGCAGATCGGACGCCGGGGTGATGGGGTAGGAGCCGACGAACAGCTGCAGTCCGGCGCGGTGGGCGCCGACCATGAGACCGTACGCGGTGGCGGTGTTGCCCGTGATCTGCCGGTAGCGGCCCTTCGGCATCGGTGCGGGGCGTACCTCGTAGCGCACGGTGAACAGCTCGGCGGTCTCGCCGTAGTTCACGCCCGCCTTGAGGGCGGCGATGTTGGCGTCGCGGACGTCCGGTTGGGACGCGAATCTGCGGTCGATCCAGTCGATGGTCTCCTCGATGGGGTGGGAGTACAGCCAGCTGACCAGTCCCAGCGCGAACATGTTGCGGCAGCGTTCGGCCTGTTTGCGGCCCAGACCGAGGGCCTCGACGACGGTGCTGGTCAGCGCGGTCATGTCCAGGTGGACGACCTGGTAGGCCCCCAGCGAGTCGTCCTCGAGCGGGTTGTGCTCGTAGCCGGCCCTCTTGAGGGCGCGCGGGGTGAAACCGTGGTCGTCGACGATGATGAGGCCGCCGCGCCGCACGTCACCGGCATGTGCCCTCAGCGGGGCCGGGCCCATGGCGACGAGTACGTCGAGACGCTCGCCGACAGTGGTGACCTCGTGGCTCGCGAACTGGACCTGGAAGCTGCTGACACCGGCGATCGTGCCCTGCGGCGCCCTGATCTCGGCCGGGTAGCTCGGGAAGGTGGTGGTGTCGTTGCCGAAACCCGCCGACTCCGAGCCGAAACGGCCACCTGCCAGTTGCATGCCGGTGCCCGAGTCGCCCGCGAACCGGATGACGACCCGATCGACCTGCCGGGTCTGAGCGCTGGTCTGGTCGGTGCTCACAATCTGATCCTCGCCGACGGGACACGTCACTGTTCCTGGCCCCACCGGCCACGACTCCCCATATCAGCGGTCCCGCCGCATCACTCCTCACGGTAGCCGCGTCGCAAGCGCTGTTCCCAGGTTCCAGGGGCACCGGCCGCTACGCTGTGAGCATGTCTTCGGTGGCCCTGGGTGCGTTCGGCGTCTTGCGACGTCTCGGGACCGATCTCGTGACGGCGGCCCGGGTGGGCGTCGTCCGGCGGGGCTTCTGCGGCACCGCACTCATCGCCATCGGCGCGTTGAGCCCGGCCTATCTGCCGCGCAGCTCCCCGTGGTGGCGGATGCTCGCCTCCCTGCGGATGGAGGGCTCGCTGTCGAAGATCACCGGCACCGTCGTCACGATGGCCGGTCTGCTGCTGGTGATGAGCGCCTGGTTCGCGTTGCGTCCGCTGCGCTCGTCCCAGGCCGGTTCGCGCAGCCGCGGCCCCCAGGTGTACCGGCACGTCAAGCACTGGGCGGTACTGGCGATCTGGTCGGCCCCCTTCCTGCTGGCCCCGCCCATCTTCAGCCACGACGCCTATTCGTACGCGGCGCAGGGCTGGCTCGTGCACAACGGCATCAACCCCTACTACTCGGGGCCCGGGGTGCTTCCGGGCGCCTTCGCCGACCAGGTCTCCTGGGTCTGGCGCGACACGCCCAGCCCGTACGGGCCGCTGTCGATGCAGATCTCGCACCTGCTGCTGCACGTCTTCGGCTTCGACCCGTACTGGTCGGCCGTCGCCCAGCGCATCCCGGCGCTGATCGGCGTCGTCCTCATCGGCGTCTGCCTGCCGCGCATCGCGGCCCGCCTGCACATCGACCCGGCCTTCACCGCCTGGTTCGGTACCCTCAACCCGCTGCTCATCATCGACTTCGTGGGCGGCTGCCACAACGATGCGCTCATGATGGGTCTGGTCGTCCTCGGTCTGTGGTTCGCCACCATCCCGCCCGCCCGCCGCACCCCGCAGACCCGCCGCCGCGGCTGGTCCGACGGCGGGTGGTGGTGGCTGCTCGGGGCGGTGGCCTGCGGCGTGGGCGCTGCCATCAAGCAGCCGGCCCTGCTCGCCGCCTACGTCGTGCCCATGCTGGCCCGCCGCTGGTCGGGCCCGGGGCTGCGTGAGGGCCTCATCTCGGTCTCCCGGGTCGCCGTCTCGATGGTCGTGGCGATCGGCACGTTCGCCGGCATCAGCCTGTGGACGGGGCTGGACTTCGGCTGGTACAACGCCGTCAGCGTGCCCGGCAGCTCGAACTCGCCGGCGCCCTCGACGATCGTCGGCCAGCTCGTCCAGCTCTGCCTGCGTCTTGCCGGCGGCGATCCGTCGAGCCGCACCGCGGTCGACATCAGCCACACGGTGTTCCTGGGCATCGGCATCGTGCTGCTCGCCGTCACGGCCCTGACGGTGGCCCGCCGTCGGCCGGCCACCTTCGTCTCGTGGGGTTATCTCATCGCCGCGATGGCCAGCCCCGCCCTGCACTCCTGGTACATGCTCTGGGGCGGCCTGACATTGCCGCTGGCGCGCCCCAGCTCACGCCAGATCTCTATCGCCATCTGGGTGAACTTCGCGCTGCTCGGCTACGACGCCATCGACATGAGCCTGCGCAACAACGGACTGGCGATCTCGATCGCCGCCGTCATCGCCTTCCTGTTCATGACCTGGTCGCATCTCTCGTCGGTCACGGTGCCCGGGCGCAGACCCGAGACGGCGGCCCATCTGGTGATCCAGAGCAGCCCCGACATGACGAGCCGGGGCGCCTGACGGGCCGGGCCCGTGATCCGCCCGTTGCGGGGCGTCACAGCTGCGCCGTGTCGTACTCCACGACGACGGGGCAGTGATCACTCACCCGGGCCGAGGGATCCTCGTCCCGCTCGGTCGTGCCGCTGACGGCCGTTCGCGCGAGTCGTGGTGTGGCCAGGTGGTAGTCGATGCGCCAGCCGGTGTCCCGGGCGAAGGCCTGGCCCATCCAGCTCCACCACGAGTAGGGGCCGTTCTCGTCCGGGTGCAGTGAGCGCACCACGTCGACGAGCGTTCGCGGACCCAGCTGCTCGGCCAGCCAGGCGCGCTCCTCGGGCAGGAAGCCGGAGGCCTTCTGCGCCGGGCGCCAGTTCTTCACGTCCGCCGTGTCGCGGGCGACGTTGAAATCGCCGACGAGGACGAACTGGCGGCCGGCCCGCAGCGCGGCCCTGCGGGACCTGGCGAGCTGGGGTCCGAAGCCCTCGAAGAAACGCATCTTGCGTTCGTAACGGCCTCGCACGCCCTCCAGCTGCTCCGGGGTCGGTGTCCTCGTGCGGACGCTGGGGGCGAGCAGCGAGTCGCCCTTGGGCAGATAGAGACAGCCGACCGTGACCGGCTCGTCGGCCAGGTCGACCTCGATGTAGCGGCCCTCGTCGACGAACTCCGCCAGGGGCCGGGCCAGGGTGCCGCCGGCCATGCCCACCAGCTCGGGGGCGACGGGGGACAACTGCCCGCCGGCGATCGAGAAGACCTGTCCGCCCCAGGTGCGCACCGCGGCGACCGGTGTCCGGGTCATGACCGCGACCCCGTTGCGGCCCGCCAGCGTTCCCGGACAGTAGACCACGTGGTAGCCGTCGAAGACGTCGAGCGGCACCTTGTCGGCGGGGCAGCGCACCTCCTGCAGGCAGATCACGTCGGGGCACCGGCGCCTCACCCAGCCGCCGAAACCGCGGCGCTGCGCGGCGCGGATCCCATTGACGTTGTAGGTGGCGAGGGTCAACATGAGTTCTCCTGTGTCAAGCGGCTGCCGTGAAGCCGTGGCGGGTCGGGTGCTGTTCTCAACGATGATGCGGATGAAGTGGCGCGTGAGGCAGCGTAGTGCTTCACGGGCGGAGGCGCCCGGCCGACCAGCCCGATCGGCCCGCCAACGGGGTGTGCTGTGCCCGCCCCGTCCCCGAGCTGACACACTAGGGGCCATGACGAGTACTTCTTCCCCCGGTGCCAAGGCGGCGAGGAAACCCGCGACCTTCTGCTCGGGCACCACCTTGCTGGCCGCGGCCCTGGCCATCGTGATCGGTCTCGGCCTGGGATGGGGCCTGCTCTCCCCGGTCAATGCGCCCTTCCTCGCCTTCCCCTCGGTGATCGCCTCGGTCATCCTGGCGGTTCTGGCCGTCATCGGCCTGTTCCGCGACGGCAGCACGGTGCGCATCGGAGACGTCTTCTTCATCGTCGCCGCGATCGCCGACGCCATCGTCGTCCAGCTGACCGCGCACACCCTGCGGCCCGTGAGCGCAGCCGTGCTCGCCGCCGTTGTCGTCATGTACGCGGCGATCGTTCTGGGCATCTTCTTCGTCTGCCGCCGGACCGCCGACACGGACACCCCCCGCGCCGTCGAACCGCAGTACCCCGCCGTCCCCCCGCAGCGCGGCGCGGACCGGGCGGAGGACAACGGGGGTGATGCCGGGGCAGCCGAGCGGGCCGGAGCCGAATGAGTCCTCGCCGCCCGACGACCCCGCGGGCGCGGTCCGCAGCCGGTGCGGTCCGGCTCGACGTCGAACCGCGGCGCAGCCGCGCCGCCCTCGCCGCCGCCATCGGTGCGGCCGTCCTCCTGCTCGCCCTCGTGATCGTCCCCCCCGTGCTGCGCCTGACGAGGGGGGCCACATCCGAGGCCGCCAACGCGGGCATCCTCCTGCTCGCCCTCGCCGCCGTCCTGATCGGGGCCGTCCTGTTCGTGCTGGCCGTCATCGGACTCGTCCGAAGCCATGGCACCCCCAGGATCGGTGCCCTGCTGCTCGTCATCGACGGGCTGGTACAGCTCGTCTACGGGTGGGCGGGGAACTCGACCCTGATGGTCGACGCCCTCCGCGACTCCTTCCTCGTCTGGAGCTGGGCGGTCATCAGTATTGTTCTCACCGTCGTGGGCTGCGTCTTCGTCCTGGCCAGGCCGAGACCCGTGGGCACGGCCAGGGAGCACCGTCGCAGGGGTGCCAGGAGCTGACCGGACGCGGCCGGCGGCCCCCTCTGGGCCATCAACGAGTACCCCCTCGGGGCTGCGCTCCGAGTACCCTCGGGGGTCCATCCCGAGTACCCTCGGGGCTCCGTCCAATTTCCCCTGCGGGACTCCATCCAATTTCCCCTGCGGGGAAGAGACTGGTAGAGTCTGTCGTCGCATGGCAGGTTGCCCGAGCGGCCAATGGGAGCGGTCTGTAAAACCGTCGGCGATGCCTACGAAGGTTCGAATCCTTCACCTGCCACCGCGCGGGGCCACGGCCCCGCGGTGCGAAAATCCCCGTGCCGGATGGGTACGGGGATTTTTCGCGCCCGGGTGACGGCGTCAGGTGACCGCAGTGGGACTGCTCCCCGGCAGATGGCCCACGCCGATACCCGCAAGAATCCTGTCGGAGAGTTCCCCGAGACAGCTCAGATTCGCCAATCCCGGCCCATGGCGGAACCCCGACAGCGACGGGACGAACAGCAGCGGGGAAAGGCCGTCCACGGCGAGTGCCGGAGTCATGCGACTCTCGAGAGAACCGGCGGTGAGGTCGCCGCCACAGGCCGCGGCCACCAGCGACCGGGTCTGCTGGTCCATCAGCTCGGTGAACCACACGGGGCTGCCGCCGCGGGCATCGACCACCAGGTCGAAGAAGGCGGTGTGGGATCCTTGCACCGGGTCCGTCACGGTGAGTTCCACCCCTGAGCCGGCTTCGCGGGCATCGCGCACCGTGCCGCGCAGATGGGCGATGCGGTCATCAGAACTCAGGCACTCGTGCATCGCGACGGAGATCACCCCCCTGTCCGTGCGCGAGATGAAGTCCCGTCTGGCCTCGTCATCGAGGTCCGCCCATTTGTGCGGGTCGGAGTACATCGCGTTCTCGAACTGGCCCTCACCCCGGGAGAAGAGCGTCGCGGCGGGGCAGACGAGACTGATCTCGTCGACATCGTGCCTGATCATCTCGCTGATGACGCTCGCTGAGCTCTCGCCGCCGCCGATGACCGCGATCCTGGCGGCCTCGGGCAGTTCGTGGTCGGCGATGATCCGCCAGAAGCCGGCCAGGGAGTACACCCGGGGGATCTCCGCGATACGACGCGTGCTGGGCCCCGGGCCCGTGACGAGCAGGGCGTCACCGGTGACGGTCCGGCCCCAGCCATCGATCATGTCGACCGACAACGACCAGCCGGCGGCATCGGCATGCAGACCGGTGACCCGACCCCGGATCGGATCCAGGCCGGTGCGGGCGGCGACCCAGCGCAGGTACTCCGCCCACAGCCGGTGCTGCGGCCGGGGCTGGCCGCGGTCGATCCACGAGGCGTAGCGGCCGGTCTCGATGAGGAACCGTACCCAGCTCAGGGCGAGCAGCTCGCGGTCGACGACTCGGCTCAGCGATCCAGTCATGCCGTCGGCATCAGGGTCGGGCGGCAGGGCGTCGGCAATGCGCGTGCGGTAGGGGAAGCCGACATCCTTGAAGGGCGAGGTGCCCAGGACATGCCGCCCGTTGGTCCACCCGCCCTCGGGAAGCCAGTTGCCGCCGACACCGACAGGGTCCACGACCTGGATCTCCGGAAGCGTCATCCCCAGCCCGCGGAGGACATGAGCCTTGGCCTGAACGGCGACGGCCTTGGGTCCTGCGCCGATGATGACGAGTGAGGTCACAGCGGATCAACTCCTTCGAAAACGGGTGAACAGCGGTCGCCAAACCCTGCTCGTGCAACACATGAAGCCTATTCACGAAAATAATTCTGGAATGCCGCCGGACTCATTCACAGAATCATCTGGGGTGATTCCCAGTGGGCTCCGACCGTGAGTGGAACACACTGGTGAAGTGGCGTGCTCCGGGGTCGGCAGGGAAATGCCGGGGCGAATCCTGAATGCCGTGCAGGGATTTCTGGTCCGAAATGTGCCGGCCGGGCGTGACATCACCTGAGGGATGAGTGCTCCGGCGGTGGCGTGTTCTGCGGGGTCGGCCACCTGGAGTCCGATGTGACAAGCACGTATGGGGTTCTCGACGGTAGGGGCGGGCGGCATGGCCGGATGCGCCGAACGACTGATGGCGGGTCCCTCCGATCGATGAATCGCGCCCGGTGAACAACTGCGCGATGAACTGGCCGTTGATTTCGTTCGCGTCCTTGGAATCACCGGCATGCTGTGAAGAATTCACGCCCGATCACATCCGAGGCGCCTACGCTGCAGTCGTGGTGACCGCCGAGCCGTGTCGGTGACGACCGTGGATCGTGTTGCCGCCGCGAAGTGTCGGAGAGTCATGAGCCCCGCGCTGCACCTGGAACGGGTCGGTGGTGCGGTCCGCGATGAATCGCCCAGGACCGCGGCTGGGGCGTCGGGAAGGAGAATCATGAGCAGAGGAGAGCAGCCGACCGGCGGGAATGGTCAGGAGGCCACCCGGCGGGTACTGGCCCGCCTCCGCACGGATGTGCCACGGGACTGGGTGCTCGCCGACGGGCCACCGGTTCCGGATCTGGCCCGGTTCACCAGGGACCGCCTGGGGCATGCCGATGTCGAACTGCGGGTCGCCGATCCCGAGGAGGACGCCGAGATGGTCGCCGCATGGATGGCCCGGCCCCACCTGGTCGCCACGTGGGACCAGGCGTGGCCCGCGCGGCGATGGGCCGATGACTGGCGGGAGCGGCTGGCGGGGACCTACTCGGTGCCGTTGATCCTGCTGTACCGGGGTATCGCGGCCGGGTACGTGGAGGTCTACCGCCCCGCACGTGACGAGATCGGCCGATGCTATGCGGCGAGGCCCCATGACCTGGGCTTCCACATCGCGATAGGAGAACCCGCGATGACCGGCAGGGGAGTGTTCTCGCCGCTGCTGCCCATCATGGCTGATGCCCTCATCGACGCAGACCCGCGATGCCACCTGGTCGTCGTCGAACCCGATGCGGGCAACACCGGGGTGCATCGGGCGTTGCGCTCGACCGGATGGGTCGACGACGGTGAGGTGCAGCAGCGCGTCGATCGACGAGTCAGGATCTTCCACCGGTCCGACCGGCGGGTCGCACTGGATCTGCGCGACGCCTGAGCCGACACCTCGCGGAGGAGCCCCACGGTTTCCTCCCGGCTGCCCGCAGCACGACCCCACCTGGTGCTGTTCGCCCTCGGCTGACGAGCGGAAATGGCTTCCGACAAGGGGATTCGCACAGGAGGGGTGATGGACCGCGAGCAGATGGCGAAATGACCGCGGGTAGGGGAACAAGACCGTTCGCTCCCCGGGTTGCACCGGTGACACATCCATCGACCAGGACCAGGAGGTACCCGCAGTGTCGCTCGTAGGAACCCAGCTCCTTCCCTTCAAGACCACCGCCTTCCACCAGGGGGACTTCGTCGAGGTCACCGACGAGACCCTGCGAGGAAAGTGGGCCGTCGTCTTCTTCTACCCGGCCGACTTCTCCTTCGTCTGCCCCACCGAACTCGGCGATCTGGCCGATCACTACGACGAGTTCACCGCCCTCGGCGTCGAGATCTACTCCGCCTCCACGGACACCCATTTCGTCCATGCCGCCTGGCACACCGACTCCGACCAGGTCCAGAAGGTGCAGTACTACATGCTCGGCGATCCCTCGGCCCAGCTGGCAACCAACTTCCAGGTGCTCCGTGAGGGCGAGGGCCTGGCCGACCGCGGCACCTTCCTCATCGACCCCGATGGCGTCATCCAGCTCATGGAGGTCAGCGCCGACGGCATCGCCCGTGACGCCACCGAGCTGCTGCGCAAGGTCCGAGCCGCCCAGTACATCCGCCAGCACCCCGACCAGGTCTGCCCCGCGCACTGGGACGAGACCGGCGACACCCTGACCCCGGGCCTCGACCTCGTCGGCAAGATCTGACCGCCGGCCGCCGACCAGGAGACACGACCATGGCAGTACTCGACGAGAAACTCATCGCCCAGCTGCGCCCGCTGATGGACCGCATCACCAGGCCCGTCGAATGCGTCGTCAGCCTCGACGACCGCGAGCAGTCGCACCGGATCGACGAGATGCTCGGGCAGGTCGCCGCCCTGTCCGAACGCATCAGCGTCCGGCGCGACGACACCGCCCACGATCGCAGACCGTCCTTCTCGCTCACCTCGCCGGGCACCGGGATCTCGATCACCTTCTCGGCGCTGCCGCTGGGGCACGAGTTCACCTCCTTCGCCCTGGCCCTGCTCCAGGTCGGCGGCAACCCCGTCAAACTGGACGAGGCGACCATCGAAGCAGTCAAGGCGGTCCAGTCCGACCAGGAGTTCATCACCTACATCTCGCTGACCTGCCAGAACTGCCCGACCGTCGTCCAGGCCATCAATGCCATGGCGGTCATCAACCCCAGGATCCGGCACACGATCGTCGACGGCTCCCTGTTCCGGGACGAGGTCGAGGCACGGAACATCCTGGCCACCCCGACCATGTACCTGAACGGGGAGCTCTTCGGCCAGGGGCGCATGGAGGCCGCCCAGATCATCGCCGCACTCGACCCCGAGGCCGGTGCCGCCGCCAGCGCCGGGCTCAACGACCGGGCCCCCTACCAGGTGCTCGTCGTCGGACAGGGGCCGGCCGGTGTCTCGGCGGCCATCTACCTGGCGCGCAAGGGCATCCGCACCGGCATCATCGGCGATCGCTTCGGCGGCCAGGTCAACGACACCCTGGCCATCGAGAACCTCATCTCCGTGCCCCACACCGAGGGTCCGAAACTGGCCGGCGATCTGCGCGCCCACGCGAGCGAGTACGACGACATCGACATCATCGACGGGGTCACCGCGACCGGCCTCAGCCGCGCCGACGACGGCACCATCACCGTCCAGGTGGGGCCGGACGCCGCCCTGCGTGCCGGGGCGGTCGTCCTGGCGACCGGCGCCGGCTGGCGCCAGATGGGGGTGCCCGGTGAGCAGGAGTACCGCAACAAGGGCGTCACCTACTGTCCCCACTGCGACGGCCCGCTCTTCAAGGGCAAGGACGTGGCCGTCATCGGCGGCGGCAACTCCGGCGCCGAGGCGGCACTCGACCTGGCCGGTGTCGCCCGCAGCGTCACCGTCATCGAGTTCATGCCCGAGTGCAAGGCCGACGAGGTGCTGCTGCGGCGCATGGGCGAGACCCCGAGCATCGAGGTCGTCACGAACGCCGCCGTCCAGGAGGTGCTCGGCAACGGCGACCGGGTGACGGCGATCCGCTACCAGGACCGCGCCAGTGGCGAGGAGACCACCGCCGAGCTCGATGGCGTCTTCGTCCAGATCGGGCTGGTACCGAGCACCGGCTGGCTGCCGGACGAGGTCGACCGTGATGGGCGCGGCCAGATCATCATCGACGCCCGCGGCACCACCAGCATGCCCGGCGTCTTCGCCGCGGGCGACTGCACCAACACGCCCTACAAGCAGATCGTCATCGCCTCGGGCGCCGGCGCCACCGCCGGCCTGTCGGCCTGGGACTGGCTGGTCCGCGGCCGGTCCTGATCCGCCCGTCCGGCCCGGCTGACGTCGCCCGTGCGGTGAGCTGGGCCGGACAGGAACACCCTCACGCCAGGAGGATCCCGTCGAGCGTGTAGGTACGCGCCGGGTTCGAGTTCGTCGTGACGACGAACTGCCAGTAGTCGTCGGACCAGTGCACCTGGAAGCCCTGGTAGAGGTTCACCGCAGGGTCCTCGCGGCACGCGTCGGTGATCCCGGTGAGCGTCTGCGCGTCGATCTCGTCCCAGGAGAACCGCCCTGTGGTCGTCGATGGCTCCTCGGTCTCCTCTTCGACGGTGAGCACGGCCGGGTTCTCGGCGCCGCGGGCCTGCAGGTAGGTGGTGGACAGGGTCAGGCCCGACTCGTCCGCCGGCTGGGTGGCCTGGACCAGTTCCTTGCTCGGGTCGTTCTGGTCCTGCCGGACGATGACCTGCGACAGCGGGGCGTCACCGGTCAGGGCGGGCAGTGTCTCGTCGAGCGCCCGCGTGATGGACTCGGGCGATGAGAAGCCCTCAGGCAGCGTCATCTCCTCGTCCCCGAGCCATGCTTCGGTCAGCGCGTAGCCGTCCCCCGAGTCGGTGGGGCACAGCACTGAGTAGGCGATCTCGCCGCCGCGAGCCGCCGTGACCTGGACCTGCGGAGAGCCGTGCTCGCAGTCGGCGCCCGTCCAGGTCGACCGCAACCGGTCGAGGTCGAGCGCATCCCGGTCCAGGGCGGCCAGGTTCGCGCTGCTGGTGTCGGTGGAGCTCGTCTGATCCCGCCCGGGGAGCAGGTAGCGGTAGCGGACGCCGTCGGAGCCGCTCGCGCCGGCGATCGTGAGGCTGTCACTGGTCATGACGATGCGGGTCGGTTCGAAGGCGGAGTCGGCGGCGAGCGACTGGTCGATCGCCCAGCCCACGAACTCGGGGTCGGCGACGTCATCGTCCTGCGGCAGGCTCGGCCCGATGGGGTGGATCTCGCTCGGTTCGTCCTTCGCCGGCGAGAAGAGCCCGGCGATGGCGCCGGTGACGGTGACGGCGAGGACGACGAGCAGGGCGATGAGGACGGCCAGGGCGGTGACGAGCATCCTCATCAGCCGTCTCCTGAGCAACGACGATGGATTGGCGAAGGGGCTGTGACGCAGTCGCATGGGGCTCCTTGTTCCTGGGGGTCGCCCCCGATCCTAACCAGTGGACCAGCGGTAGTGGGTCGGTGTGAGGGGTCAGTTCAGCCGGGTCCCGTCGAGCGCGTACTCGGCGCCGGAGCGGGCCTGGATCGTGAATTGCTCGAACCCGGTGCTCCAGATGATGGTCAGCAGACCATGCTCATCAATGGTGCTGTTCATGATGGTTTCGATGACGGTGGGATCGATCTCGTCGCGATTCAGCTCGTGGCCGGTCTCCCAGCTCCTTGTCCTACTCGACATCCACCGCGTGGTGATGGCATCGTCGGATCCCCCGGTCAGGTGACTGGTCGTCACCAGGAAACCCTCAGCATTGTCCTGGTAAACCAGGCAACCGTCCCAGCCCTCCCGACTGTTGCCGTAGCGGAGTACGACGCCGGTGACGGGACGATCGGGCGCGGCGACGGCGAATGGCTGATCCAGGACCTCGGAGATCGCTGTGGCATCGCTGAAACTGTCGGGCAGGGGTATTTGCGTTTCGTTCACCCAAGCCCGGGTCAATCTGTAGGAACAGAACTGCGAGTAGACGGCCTGCTGCGACCAAGTGCTCGTGGCGCTGACCTCCAGGCGGCCCGGACACTCGGCATCGACGTCCTCCAGATGGATCACGAGGCGTTCGTAGAACTCGGCCCCGGTCGGCAAGGGAGCCTCCATGCTCGTGCTGGCAGGGCCCTGGTCTTCGGCTGCATCGGATCTGCTCTCCGACTCGAAACCGTTCGTGGAGTACCGGCGGATTACGTAGGCACTTGAGGCGTCATAGCCGCTGATGGTCATCGTTTCCGCTAAAACCCCAACCCGGAGTTTGGTGGGCGTGAAACCGTCCGTGTTGTCCTCGGTGTCGGCCACTGCCCAGGCGATGAACTCGGGATCGGTGATGGACCCGTGGCGGCTTCCACCCGTTCCTGTCGTGCCGTCCTGCCCTGAGCTGCTCGGAGCCGACGTGCTCGGCGAGGCCTGCGGGCAGGGCTGACCGCCGCAGCGCTCCCGCTCCTGCTGCCCTGCGGCCCAGCGGATCGTTGTTGCCGCGACGAGCACGGCGAGGGTGAGGATGGCGGCGAGCGACATCGTGCTCGGGATGCGGCGCCGGGTGGCCGGTCCTTGTGGTGCGGGCATGTTCTCTCCGAGGTCGGGGCTGCGACCCAGCCTAGGGCACTGCCTGTCAACCGGCCCTGCTCCGGGTCACACAGTCCCTGACGTGCCCGTTGCGTCAGGGCGGGCTCGGCTGGCCCTGCAGGCGATGTCCTGGCACGATCCGTCCCGCGGCCGGAGAGCCCGACCCTGACCGGTGCTCGGTGATCCCGTCCCAGGCGATCCGTTCCGTGGCGGGCTCGCCCCGCCGCACCGAGACGATTTGAGAACCGGGGCAGGGGTCCGGTAACATTCTTCCCCGGCTGGCCCCTATAGCTCAGCCGGTAGAGCGTCTCCATGGTAAGGAGAAGGTCTGCGGTTCGATTCCGCATGGGGGCTCCGCTGCGGCAGGGCCGTACACCGCGCGACCCGGTCATCAAGGCAGCTGCTTGCGGGCCGCGAGGCCGGCAAGAGGCGGGATAGCTCAGGCGGCAGAGCAAGCGGCTCATAATCGCTGTGTCGCGGGTTCGAATCCCGCTCCCGCTACCAGGGCCGTGGCGCCTCGTGCGTCATGGCTTTCTCATGAGAGCCGCAGGGCCCACGGGCTCTGCGGGAACGACGAGACGTGCTCCGTGGAGCACCGGCACGACAGAGGTTCGATCATGGCCAAGAAGACCGGGGATGTCCGCCCCAAGATCACGCTTGCCTGCACCGAGTGCAAGGAGCGCAACTACATCACCAAGAAGAACCGCCGCAATACGCCGGATCGTCTTGAGCTGAGCAAGTTCTGCCCGCGCTGCGGCAAGCACACCGCTCACCGCGAGACCCGCTGAGCGAATCTGGTTCCTTCCTTGAGGCCGCCGGGCGCCGCCCGGCGGCCTCAAGCCGTTCGGCCATGTCGGAACGCGAAGACAGTAGGAACGGGATCGCTATAGAGTCCTGACCATGAAGACCCCCTCGGCCCGTCCCCGCCTGTCCCCGGACCGTTACCCGCCCGCCCTGCAAACCCCAGACGAGCTGTGGCACTCGGTGGCCGGCACCGTGCTGGTCCGCGTGGGCGGCGCGATCGTCGCTGCGCTCGGCGACTGGTGGGTACTCGGCGTCCTCGGATCCGGACCCTTCGAGCAGGTCCTCATGCTCCTCGGCGCGCGCCTGGTCGTCATGGCCTCCTTCATCGTGCTCTTCGTCCCGCTGACGAGCTGCTGGGTGGGCTGCGCGGGCAGCCTACTGATGACCGTCGGTCTCCTCTTCGGCCCGGCGGGATCGAGCAGGGTCATGCTCGCCCCCGCCATCGCGATGAGCGTCTGCTACGCGCTCGTCCCGCTGCTGCACATGCTCGACAAACGCCGCTACACCCAGGCGGCCCGGGGCGCGGTCGGTTTCCTGCTCACCGAGACCGAGCGACGCGATCGTCGCGCCATGGCCACCATCGAGAAGACCAGCGCCGGAAGAACGATCGGCACCTGCCTGGTGATCGGCCTCTTCTGCTTCTGGGCGCTGACCGGTTTCCGTGCTGGGCGCGCCACGCCGGGCAACCCCCTGCCCTTCTGCTGCACGCTTGTCATGGGCCTGACCATCGCGGGCTGGTGGGTTCGTGCCGCGAGCCGGCGCGACCGCAGGCGCCTGTTCACCCAGCAGACCGACGTGCACCTGCTGGAGTGGCAGCAGTCCGGCAAGGAGGTCCTGCTCGTCCAGCCGGGGTCGACACGGCCCATGGCCTATCTCCACGACCCCAAGGCCGTCAACCGGCCGCTGCCACGATCCCGGACGAACAACGGGGCCGAGGCGAACCCGATCCTGCCCACGCCGGCCCAGCGCCAGCTCGTCTACGTCTTCGGCTCACTCGACCCCAGCCACGCCATCGGCCTGCGCGACGGCGCCGGACGCGCCTGGACGGCGAACCTGTCGCTCCACCCCGACGCGGCGCAACTGCCGCCGCGCGCCGACGGCCGCACCCTCATCGCGCCCGAACTGTTCTGGAACCTCGCCCCCGAGGCCTTCGAGGTCTACGACCCTCTCCTCGACTCCTACCTCGGCGTCCACGCCCCGGGCGAGCCGGCACCCGGCCGCGACCCGCACGCGCTCGACGGCCTGCTCGGTCAACGCGCCCACGACGGCCGGCCCCAGCCTGCCCACAGCGCCTCGGGGGTGCCCGCCGACCTGCTCCGGGCCGGGCCCGCGGTGCTCCCGGCCTCGCTGCGCAGGCCCGTGACGCCGCCCCGCCAGGCCGCCAGAACCGCAGACCACGCCCAACCTCAGACCGAACAGGTCGCCCCGGTCTCCACGGTGCAGCCCACCGGGCCGGTGGCCACCGTGCAGCCGGCGGAGCCGGTGCCCGAACCCGTCGCCGGGCCCCCGTCCGAGACGATGCCTCCGCCCGCTGCCCGGCCCGAGCCCGCGCCGGACCGCGGCGACGACTGGTTCACGCCCATGACCACGTGGACCCCTTCCAGCGAGGTGCTCTCGCCCGGCACGACCTGGCGGTCCGCGATCGACTGGGAACCGGCGAGCAGTCTGACGAGCGACTGGGAGCCGACGAGCGGTCTGACGAGTGGCTGGGAACCGGCGAGCGGTCTGACGGGTAGCCAGGACGGCCCATGGCGGCCCAGCACGGCCTGGCGGCCCAACAGCTGGCAGCCCGGCGGGGGAGCAGCCGCCGGCTGGACCCCGCCCGGCCTGGGGGCCGTGGGCGACGACGAGGAGACGCCCCATCCGTCGCCGGGCCCAGCCGAACCCGCCGATGGGGCCCCAGACGCCGACCAGCAGTGAGCCGGCCGGCCCCGGGCCGTGGAGGAAACGGTGGGCAGGCCGGTCACCCTAAGATTGAGGGGTGAGCATCGGCACAGAACACGAGGGACGGACCTACCCCTCTCCGCGGCCCTACACGGTGAGCCGCGCCAAGATCGAGGAATTCGCCGGAGCGCTCGGCGACACGAATCCCGCGTACACCGGGGACGACGAGTCCGTCATCGCACCGCCCACCTTCGCGGCGGTCATCGCCGCCCGGGCCTGGGGCGCGATCTTCGAGGACCCCGACCTCGGCCTGGCTCTGCACCGCACGATCCACGCCGACCAGCGCTTCGAGATCACTCGCCCGCTGCGTGTCGGGGACCGGATCGTCTCGACACTGACCATCACGAAGGTGCGCCGTCGCGGCCCCGCCGACATGGTCACCATCTCGGTCCAGCTCGACACCATCGAGGGCGAGCCCTGCTGTACCGCCGTCTCGACCCTCGTCCACACCCGTCAGGAGGATGCGGCATGAACGGCTTCGACCCCGCCTCCGTCGCCGTGGGCGACGAACTTCCCGCCCTGGACCTTTACGCCACCCGTGCCGCGGCCGTTCGCTACGCCGGCGCCTCGACCGATTTCAACCCCATCCACTGGAGCGACCGTTCGGCCCGCGAACTGGGCCTGGACGGCGTCATCATTCACGGCATGTGGACGATGGGTTCGGCACTGCGCGTCGTCACCAACTGGTGCACGGACCCGGCACGCCTCATCGACTACGCGGTGCGCTTCACCAGCCCCGTCCGGCTGCCCGATGACGACGAGGGCACCCACGTGCGGGTCACCGCCCGGGTCACCGAGATAGTCGACGAGACCGCCACCATCATGATCGACGCACGCATCCCGGCGGCCGCCGAGGGCGAGAAGGACACCAAGGTGCTCGGCGCGGCCCGGGCCCATGTCTTCATAGGGGAGCACGCATGAGTATCGAGTGGGAGGAGGACGTCGAGCAGTTCCCGGCCGCGGGCGAGGACTGCCGCATCGACCGCGCCGACGGCTTCCTCGAGCCCCGCACGGTCCCCGCCTCGCCGCAGCTGAGCGAGCACACCAGCTTCCACATCGGCGGCCCCGCCAAGCACTTCGTCATCGCCCGGACCGAACGCGAACTCATCGACGCCGTCACCGAGGCCGACGAGGCCGGAGAGCCCCTCCTGGTGCTCTCGGGCGGTTCCAACGTGCTCATCAGCGACACCGGCTTCGACGGCACCGTCGTGCGGGTCGACACCCACGGCATCCAGGCCGAGGTCTCGGCCTGCGGGGGAGCGGTCGTCGGAGTCGCCGCCGGTGAGGTCTGGGACGACTTCGTCGCATTCGCCGTGCAGAACCAGTGGCGCGGCCCCGAGGCCCTGTCGGGCATCCCGGGTCTGGTCGGTTCCACCGTCGTGCAGAACGTCGGCGCCTATGGCACCGACGTGGGCCAGTACGTCTACCGGGTGCGCACCTGGGACCGCGAGACCAGGAGCTACCGGACCTTCGCCAACGCCGAATGCGGGTTCGCCTACCGGGACTCGGTCTTCAAGCAGACCCGCGAGCCCGGGGCTGCGACCGGCCGCTACGTCATTCTCGAGGTCGTCTTCCAGTTCCTGCTGGGCGACCAGTCCATGCCGATCGCCTACGCGGAGCTGGCCGGGCGGCTGGGCGTCGAACCCGGGAGCCGGGCCCCGTCAGCGCAGGTGCGCGAGAGCGTGCTGGCCCTCCGGGCGGGCAAGGGCATGGTCATCGATCCGCAGGACCACGACACCTGGTCCGCCGGCTCATTCTTCACCAACCCGATCCTGAACCCCGAGCAGGCGGCCCGGCTACCGGACGAGGCGCCTCGGTTCCCCCAGCCGGATGGGCGCGTGAAGTCCTCGGCGGCCTGGCTCATCGACCACGCCGGTTTTCACAAGGGCTTCGGCGACGGTCCGGCACGGCTGTCGACGAAGCACGCGCTCGCCCTGACCAACCGCGGCGACGCCACCGCCGAGGACGTCATCGCCCTGGCCAGGACCATCCGGGACGGGGTCCAGGCGGCCTACGGGGTAGGGCTCGTGCCAGAACCCGTGCTGGTCGGCGTGGGCATGTAGCGGGACGGGACGGCGCCGCTACCCGCGAGGAGAGAGGAAACCACCCCGCTGGGTGGCAGCGGGGTGGTTCTCGATGTGGGGGTCAGTAGGCCCCGGAGGAGCTGAACACCGCTTTGAAGGTCTTGAGCAGGATGCTGAGGTCCTGCACCAGGGACCAGTTGTTCACGTAGTAAAGGTCCAGGCGGACCGTGTCGGCCCAGGACAGGTCCGAGCGGCCCGAGACCTGCCACAGCCCGGTGATGCCCGGCCGCACGTCGAGGCGACGACGGACGTGCTGTTCGTACTTGTCGACCTCTGATTTGAGCGCGGGGCGGGGCCCGACGAGGGACATGTCGCCCTTGAGGACGTTGAAGAATTGCGGGAGCTCGTCGACCGAGAACCGGCGGATGAACCCGCCGACCTTCGTGATGCGCGGGTCCTTCTTCATCTTGAACAGCACGTCGCCCTCGGACTCGTTCTGGTGCTGGGCGATGAGCCGCTCCTTGATCTCGGCCGCATTGGTGACCATGGAGCGGATCTTGTAGCACTCGAAGGGCTTGCCGCCGATGCCGATGCGCTGCTGCTTGAAGATGATCGGGCCGCCGTCCTCGATCTTGATGGCGAGGGCCGTGACGGCGATGACCGGCAGGCTGAGCAGGATCAGCAGCGAGGAGAACACGATGTCGCAGATGCGCTTGGCGACCTGGCTGTAACTGTGCGTCGACGGCTTGTCGATGTACATCAGCGGCATACCGGCCACCGGCCGCATGGTCATGCGCTGGGGCGCGATGTCACTCAGCGCCGGGACGACGATCAGCTCGATGTTCTCGGCCTCGAGTTTCGCGGCCAGCCGGTCGAACATGTGGGAGCGCGAGAAGGAACCCTCGGCGAAGACGATGGTGCCGACATCGCTGCTGCGCGCCACGTCGAGAACGTTCTCCAGCATGCCGACGGCCGGGATGTTCGGGTACTGCAGGCAGGGCATCATGTTCGGGGTCAGCACACCGACCACGTCGTACCCCAGCCACCGCTCGCGCTTGAAGACCTGGATGACGTCTGCCACGTGTGTCGCGTCGCCGGCCACGATGACCGAGCGCCTGATCCTGCGGCGACGGTGCAGGACGAAGAGGATGCGCCGGTGAATCCACCGGTCGACCAGCAGCGCCGGAACGCCGATCGCGTAGGTGAGGAGGAAGAACCCGCGGGAGATCGACGCGTCGAGCAGATAGGCGCCGGCGCCGGTCAGCCCCATGGCGATCAGCGAGCCATGCAGGATGGTGCGGTAGTCGATGACCCCCACGCCGATGTTCCGGATCCGGTAGGCCCCGCACCGCGCGAGGCAGACCAGCCAGACCAGCACCATGAGGACCGCGGCGGGGCCGACCGTGCCGCCCGCGACGAACCAGTCGATGGCGTCGCGGTACCTGGCCGCGAGGAGTGTCGTGATCGCCATGACAGCCAGATCGCAGCCGGCCATGCCCCAGACGATCCTGGTGCTGCGCCGGCGAACCTGGTCCCGGGGCTCGACGCTGGTGCGCCACTCGACTCGGGGGGCAGACTCTGCGCCGACGTTCGAGAACAACTCATCGAAGTTCTTCTCGTCGAAGTCAGCGAGGGATTGATCCTTGGTGATGAGTGACATGGCAGAAGTCCGCGGACGGAATCACCAGCTTTCGGTGAGGGGGTGTATGGGTCCATGCGGAAGCCGGCGCCGAGTCCGAACCATGATGGGCGTCACGCCATCGCCGAGGGGTTTGCTCAGGTGCGGTGATGATTCGTGCGGTGAGGTGGGTCTTCAGCTGTCAAGCTGTGGTCGGGGGTGTCGAGGTCGGCTTCGAGGAGAAGATTATCGCCTCCTGTGAGGAAAAACCATGCGAGCACGCCCGACCAACAGCGTCCCGGCAAGCAGCTTCATGCCCCTAGGGGGGTGCTCGCTGTGAGCGGATCATCAACGGTGCTTGTCAATCAGGGTTTTGTTCGCTCTCGGCTGTGCTCAACCTGGGGGCAAGCTGTGGGTCATGTTGCCATGAATTGCCTCGGCCGACCTCTTGAAGGCTGGTATGGGTCGGTGACGAGCGCGGATGAGTGCTGTGAAAACTGTGAATCCCTCATCGGATCGACCCTGGTCATGTCTCAGGGTTCCCCTGATCCTGCCAGGGGGGCGCGGTCCGGTGCGTCCCCCACTCGCGTCCGCGCCCCCCTGTGCCCGTCTGACGGCTTGGCGGGCGTCCCGCGTCCCCGGCCGCCCTCGGTCCGGTCTCGGCCCGGTGTCTCGTGGCGGGTGATCCGGGGGCTCGGGTTTCGTTCATGAAGGATTTGCCGCTAAACTTCTTCTCTTGGTGGCGCAGTGTGTCCCCGGGCGGTCGCCCGGGGGCGGGCTGGGTCCGAAGGGCACTAGCTCAATTGGCAGAGCAGCGGTCTCCAAAACCGCAGGTTGGGGGTTCAAGTCCCTCGTGCCCTGCAAGGGCGCGTTCCGTGCGATGGGTTCGATCGGGCCATGCGGTGCGGTACGTGCCCTCCATGGTCGGTGGGCCTGCAGGCTCGCAGACAACGCAGGGGCGTCCACGTCCCGGTACCAGCGAGAGCGCCTGCCGGTGCTCCCGGGAAAGACTCGAACAGGGGCAGTACGTGGCCGAAGAGACCAAGCGCGCGGACGAGGCCGCCGACGCCGACGAGCGCGCGTCCCAGGATGAGCTCGCGACGACCCGTGACGCCGAGACACGGAAGGACGCCCCGGCGAGGGGAAAGCGTTCCGGGAAACCGAGGCGCCATCTCGCGCAGGACGAGGACGCGGCCCCCGTGAAGACCATCGAGCGCAAGCACACGACGGCGCCGACGCGGCGTACCGGAACGGCGAAGAAGAAGCCGACGGAGGCCGCCAAGCGTGGCCGCACCACCCCGTGGGCCTTCGCGAAGCAGTCCGTCGGCGAGCTGAAGAAGGTCATCTGGCCCAGTGGCCAGGAGGTCAGCCAGTACTTCGTCGTCGTGCTCGTGTTCGTCGTGTTCATCATGGCGATCGTCGCGGGCCTCGATTTCGGTTTCACGAAACTACTGCTGAAGCTGTTCGGCTGAGGACCAGGAGGAGACACACGTGACTGACGTTCCCGAGGACGATTTCACTGCACCCGCCGACGACATCCAGATCGATCTCGGCTCCCTCGAGGAGTCCGAGGAGTCCAGCGCTTCCGAGATCAACCTCGATTTCGACGACTTCTCGTCCGAGGCCCCCGACGACGTCCAGATCGACCTCGACGCCGTGGACGACGAGGCCGAGCAGCCCGACCAGGCCACCGAGGACGACGAGGCGGGCGAGCCCGTCGCCGAGAGCGGCGACGTCGACGAGGCTCTCGCCAAGGCCCTCGAGGAACTCCATGACGAGCTCGTGGTCAAGCCCGGCGACTGGTTCGTCGTGCACACCTACTCGGGCATGGAGAACCGGGTCAAGCAGAACATCGACAACCGCGTGAAGTCGCTCAACATGGAGGACTTCATCTACGAGACCATCGTTCCCACCGAGGACGCGGTCGAGATGCGCAACGGTCAGAAGAAGAACGTCACCCGTACCTACATGCCCGGGTACGTGCTCGTGCGCATGGAGATGACCGACGAGAGCTGGGGCACCGTGCGGCACACCCCATCGGTGACCGGTTTCGTCGGCAACGCGCAGGAACCCACACCTCTGAGCCTGTCCGAGGTCGAGAACATGTTGACGCCCTCGGTCGTCGCCAGGTTGAACGCCGAGAACCGGGCCACGCCCCGTGGCTCCCGCGCCAAGGTCGAGGTCGTCGACTACGCCGTGGGCGACCAGGTCATGGTCATCGACGGCCCCTTCGCCGGGGTCCACGCCACGATCACCGAGATCAACACGCACAATCAGCGCTTGAAGGCCAACGTCGAGATCCTCGGCCGTGAGACGCCAGTAGACTTGACCTTCCCGCAGATCCAGAAGGCCATGGGCTGAGGACCTGCACGGCCCACCGCGGGCCGGGGCGGCAGGGCGCCCAGTACACACACGCGTGCGCAGTCCCTTGCGCTGTGCGCGGCAAACCAGCAGAGAAGGACCCACGACATGCCTCCCAAGAAGAAGGTAGCGGCGATCGTCAAGATCGCCATTCAGGCTGGTTCAGCGACCCCCGCGCCTCCCGTCGGCACCGCCCTCGGCCCGCACGGCGTCAACATCATGGAGTTCGTCAAGGCGTACAACGCCAAGACGGAGGCCATGCGCGGAACCATCGTCCCCGCCGAGATCACGATCTACGAGGATCGCACCTTCACCTTCATCACGAAGACCCCGCCGGCCGCCGAACTCATCAAGAAGGCCGCCGGCGTCCAGAAGGGTTCGGGCAAGCCCGACACGGAGAAGGTCGGCACCATCACGTCCGACCAGGTGCGCGAGATCGCCCAGACCAAGATGCCCGACCTCAATGCCAATGACATCGAGGCCGCCATGAACATCGTCGCCGGAACCGCTCGTTCCATGGGCGTCGTCGTTCAGTGACTCCCCGTGACGTCGGTGGACGTCACCTCTTGAACACCTGGAAGGGGTGTGCTCCCCTCACCAGAACTGGTGGATCAGCTCACGAGGCTGACGGAAAGGAACCAGCATGAAGCACTCAAAGCGTTACGCCGCCGACGCTCAGCTGCGCGACGGCAACCAGCTGTACTCGCCCGATGAGGCCCTGGCCATCATCAAGCAGTACAAGCCCGGCAACTTCGATGAGACCGTTGAGGTCTCCATGCGCCTCGGGGTCGACCCCCGCAAGGCCGATCAGATGGTCCGCGGCACGGTCAACCTGCCGCATGGCACGGGCAAGACGGCGAGGGTCCTCGTCTTCGCCCAGGGTGCCAAGGCCGACGAGGCCATTGCCGCCGGCGCCGACGAGGTCGGTGCGGACGAGCTCATCGCCCGGGTCGCCGATGGCTACCTCGACTTCGACGCCGTCGTCGCGACGCCGGACCTCATGGGCAAGGTCGGCCGTCTCGGTCGAGTGCTCGGCCCGCGTGGCCTCATGCCGAACCCGAAGACCGGCACCGTGACCATGGACGTCACCAAGGCGGTCTCCGACATCAAGGGAGGCAAGATCGAGTTCCGCGTCGACCGGCATGCGAACCTGCAGTTCGTCATCGGCAAGTTGAGCTTCGACAAGGAGGCCCTGCTGGCCAACTACAAGGCTGCCGCGGATGAGGTCTACCGCCTCAAGCCGAGCACCGCCAAGGGTCGCTACGTGCGCAAGGTCACGTTCTCGACCACGATGGGCCCCGGCGTCCAGATCGACCCGGCCGCCGCTCGCCCCGCCGAGTGAGCAAGCCCCCGGCTGTCCGGTGCAGGATGGGGCCGACCCCGCGGGGTCGGCCCCATCCTGCATCCAGGGCCGGGCGCGGGTTTGGACCATCGGGATTCGGCGAGTATGATCAACCGGGCCGAAGACCGCTGGTGGATCTCCACAATGCCTTCTCGTCGAGAAGGCGCCCGCGCAGGTGCTGCTCACGACATCGTCGATGCCGTGCCCCAGTACGTGCGTACCGGGGCTTTTTTGTTGCCCGGGCCGCCAGGGGCTTCGACACGAACGACGAAGTGGGAAGGAGACCCAATGGCGAGGCCAGACAAGGCGGCCACGGTCGAGCGCCTCTCCGCGCAGTTCGCGGAGAGCAACGCTGCCGTGCTGACCGAGTATCGCGGACTCACCGTCAAGGACCTCAAGGATTTGCGCAGGTCCCTTGGTGAGGACGCCACCTACGCCGTTGCGAAGAACACCCTGACCAAGCTCGCTGCTGCCAAGGCCGGCGTCGACGGACTCGACGACCAGCTTTCTGGCCCGACGGCCATCGCCTTCATCTCCGGTGATGTCGCCAACGTGGCGAAGGGTCTGCGTGACTTCGCGAAGGACAACCCGCTTCTGGTCATCAAGGGCGGCGTCATGGACGGAAAGGTCCTCGACGCCGACACGGTCAGGAGGCTCGCCGACCTGGAGTCGCGGGAGGTGCTGCTCGCCAAGCTGGCCGGCGGCATGAAGGCCTCCATGAGCAAGGCCGCTGCCCTGTTCACCGCCCCGCTCACGCAGGCCGCCCGGACCGTGGGCGCCCTTCAGGAGAAGGCGGCCCAGGATCCCACCGTCATCGGCGGGGCGGGAGGTCCCGCCGCAGACCAGGAGCACGACAACACTGCCGAGGACTCGGCACCCGACGCAGCAGACGCTGCGGCCACCACAGACGCGGCTGACGCTGCATCGAACGAGTAAGGAAGGACGCCCATTATGGCGAAGCTCAGCACTGAGGAGCTCCTTGAGCAGTTCAAGGACATGACTCTCATCGAACTGTCCGATTTCGTGAAGGCCTTCGAGGAGGCCTTCGACGTCAAGGCGGCCGCCCCCGTGGCCGTCGCAGCAGCCCCGGCGGCCGGTGCCGCCGGTGCCGATGCCGGTGAGGCCGCCGCCGACGACAGCGCCGCCGAGGTTGACGTCGTCCTCGAGGCCGCCGGCGACAAGAAGATCCAGGTCATCAAGGAGGTCCGCGCACTGACGAACCTCGGCCTCAAGGATGCCAAGGACCTCGTCGAGGCGGCCCCGAAGGTGCTCCTCGAGAAGGTCGCCAAGGATGCCGCCGACCAGGCCAAGGAGAAGCTCGAGGCCGCCGGCGCCACCGTCTCCTTCAAGTGAGACACCGCATGGTCCTGGTGGCTCACTGAGCGTCAGTGACCCGAAGCGGGCACCGCCCCTCAAGGGGGCCGGTGCCCGCTTCGTTTTCGGGCCGCCAGAGGCCCTGTGTCGACCGGCTTTCGCTCAGGAGTGTTCCTGGCGCGAACGGGCCGGTACGGTGTAAGAGTTCTGGACGAGTCAGGAGCAGTGAGGAGGACCGGCGGTGAACCCAGCACGGGGCCCCCGCAGCCGCAGCGAGATCGTCCGCTGGGCTGCCATCGGTGTGGCGGTGCTCCTCGTCGCCGTGCTGTTCACGCTCGGCGTGGGCCTCTCACAGGACGACGAGCAGCCCGAGGGCCTGGCCATCGGTGCCGGCTCAGAATCGGTCCGTGCGGTCTCCACGCCGGCTGCGACGACCTCCGGCTCGTCCATGTCAACCGATGCCCAGGCCTACAGTCGGCTGTCCAGCCACGCCGACGCCGGCTGGGCGAGCATCCAGCCGGTGCAGGGCCAGTGGGCTGTTCAGGTGGGGAGCCATGTCGTGCTGTCGCCGAACCAGCCGGCCGCACGCCCCAGCGGCAAGGCGACCGTCGACTCGGCCCCGATCGTCCTGGCCGAGTACGAGGCACTCAGTGATCGGTTCGCCTTCGGCGGCACCCAGGTGCTCCTCGTTCGCAGGTCCGCATACGGCCCGGCGGTCACCGACGACCAGTTCATCTTCGTCGCCCTCGTCCTCGATGATTTTGGTTCGGTCGAGGACGCCCAGCAATGGTGCGACCAGCACTACTCGAACCTCGCGGAGGGCGCCAACCGAGACGCGGCCTGTTCACCCGCCCAGCTGCAGCGAAGGTGACCGCAGCGACTCTATATTGAGAATCATTTTTATTTATGCTAGTGTCATGAGCGGTCTCGTCGCCATGGGCGGGCCGGGGCGAGACAGGCGATCGCCCCGGCCCGTCTCGACGTTCGGACGGGTGCCGCGGTCGCGGGACGGCGCGGATGAGTCTCTCAGTGGGGTTCTACTTCCAGCCGGTTCTCAATATGGTGAGGTCACTGGTGCGGTTCGCCATGGGTGAATCGTCGTAAGAGGGAATCCGGTGTGAGTCCGGAGCTGTCCCGCAGCGGTCAGTGGGAACGATGCCGCATCGAGCGCACTGGGCACGGTCGCCTGGTAAGCGGCGGCGGAGGAACCCGGCGTCGTCCGGAACGCCCATGAGCCCGAAGACCTGCCAGTGCGGCGGCCGACCGCTTCCTCGTCCTCAACAGGGGACGTCCGGCTCACCCGCGACCGGGGAATCGGGCTGCTCGTCATCACCCACAGTCCGCCGCTGGCGAAGCGGTTGTGCGATGACATCGTTCACCTCGACCGGCTCAACGCGATGCGGTGACCGGCCCACGCGGCGGCGCGCCGCGGCTTGCCCGTACGGGGCACGTGCGTATGATCTGGGGTGTGGTCCGGTTCGGTCGGTCTCTGCGGCGAGACCGACAGGGCGATCGGTGTGATGACCTCTGGCGTGAGCTTGCCCTTCTGACGGATCTGGTCTATAGTTCGTAGTTGCTTATCGCCATATGGACGACCCGTTTCGACGCGGGCCGTTTTGCATGCAAAGAACCTAGCGAGTTCTTGGAAGGACCACACCTTGGCCGCCTCGCGCAATGCGTTGAAGAATACTGATGTCGTCTCCAGCAGCGGACGAATCTCCTTCGCGAAGATTCAGGAGCCCCTGGAGGTCCCCAACCTGCTCGATCTGCAGGTGAAATCGTTTAACTGGCTCGTCGGCAACGACGTCTGGCAGCGTGAGGTGGATGAAGCCCTGGCTGCCGGGCGCACCAGTGTCAACACCAAGTCCGGACTCGAGGAGATCTTCGAGGAGATCTCCCCGATCGAGGACTTCTCCCAGACGATGTCGCTGAGCTTCCGTGACCATCGTTTCGAGGAGCCCAAGTACACCATCGACGAGTGCAAGGACCGTGACGCCACCTACGCCGCGCCGCTGTTCGTCACCGCCGAGTTCATGAACAACGACACGGGCGAGATCAAGAGCCAGACCGTGTTCATCGGCGACTTCCCCCTGATGACCGACAAGGGTACCTTCATCATCACCGGGACTGAGCGCGTCGTCGTCTCCCAGCTCGTGCGCTCCCCGGGCGTCTACTTCGAGCAGACCCCTGACAAGACCAGCGACAAGGACATCTTCACCTGCAAGGTGATCCCCTCCCGCGGTGCGTGGCTCGAGTTCGAGATCGACAAGCGCGACACCGTCGGCGTCCGTCTCGACCGCAAGCGCAAGCAGAACGTCACCGTCCTGCTCAAGGCGCTGGGCTGGACCGAGGAGCAGATCCTCGAGGAGTTCGGCGAGCACGAGTCCATCCGGATGACGATGGAGAAGGACCACGTCACCACCCAGGGCGAGGCGCTCCTCGACATCTACCGCAAGCTCCGCCCCGGCGAGCCGCCGAGCCGCGACGCCGCCCAGACGCTGCTGGAGAACTTCTACTTCAACCCCAAGCGTTACGACACCGCGAAGGTGGGCCGCTACAAGATCAACAAGAAGCTCGGCCTGAACCTGCCCTTCGACCAGCAGGTGCTGACGATCGACGACATCAAGGCCGCGATCCACTACATCTGCGCCCTGCACGAGGGCCGCACCGAGCTCGACGGCGGTCTCCTCGTCGAGGCGGACGACATCGACCACTTCGGCAATCGCCGCCTGCGCACCGTGGGCGAGCTCATCCAGAACCAGCTCCGCACCGGCCTGGGCAGGATGGAGCGCGTCGTGCGTGACCGCATGACCACGCAGGACATCGAGGCCATCACGCCCCAGACCCTGATCAACGTGCGCCCGGTCACCGCCGCGCTCAAGGAGTTCTTCGGCACCAGCCAGCTCTCGCAGTTCATGGACCAGAACAACCCGCTGGCCGAGATGACGCACAAGCGCCGCCTGTCGGCCCTCGGCCCCGGCGGCCTCTCCCGCGACCGCGCCGGCATGGAGGTCCGCGACGTCCACCCGAGCCACTACGGCCGGATGTGCCCGATCGAGACCCCTGAGGGGCCGAACATCGGCCTCATCGGCTCGCTGGCCTCGTTCGCCAGGGTCAACGCCTTCGGCTTCATCGAGACGCCGTACCGCAAGGTCGTCGACGGCGTGGTCACCGACGACGTCGACTACCTGACCGCGGACGAGGAGGACCGGCACATCATCGCCCAGGCCAATGCCGGGGTCGATGCGGACGGCCGCTTCGTCGAGGACCGCGTCCTGGTGCGCAAGCGCCACGGCGAGGTCGACCTGCTCCCGCGCGACGAGGTCGACTACATGGACGTCTCCCCGCGCCAGATGGTGTCGGTCGGCTCGGCCCTCATCCCGTTCCTCGAGCACGACGACTCCTCCCGGGCCCTCATGGGCGCCAACATGCAGCGCCAGGCCGTTCCGCTGGTGCGCAACGAGGCCCCCTTCGTCGGCACCGGCATGGAGTACCGCACGGCCATCGACGTCGGCGAGGTCACCTGCGCCTCAAAGCCCGGCACGGTGACCTCCGTCACCGGCGACCTCATCGACATCGCCTGCGACGACGGCACCTACCAGACGTTCAAGCTCGAGAAGTTCCAGCGCTCCAACGCCGGCACCTGCGTCAACCAGCGTCCGGTCGTCGTGCCCGGGCAGCACGTCGAGAAGGGCACGCCCCTGGCCGACGGTCCCTGCACCGACCAGGGCGAGCTCGCCCTGGGGCGCAACCTGCTGGCCGCCTTCATGCCGTGGAACGGCCTGAATTACGAGGACGCCATCATCCTGTCCGAACGGGTCGTGTCCGAGGACATCCTCACCTCGATCCACATCGAGGAGCACGAGGTCGACGCCCGCGACACCAAGCTCGGGCCCGAGGAGATCACCCGCGACATCCCGAACGTGTCCGACGACATGGTCGCCAACCTCGACGAGCGCGGCATCATCCGCATCGGCGCCGAGGTCCGGACCGGGGACATCCTCGTCGGCAAGGTCACCCCCAAGGGCGAGACCGAGCTGACCCCCGAGGAGCGTCTGCTGCGCGCCATCTTCGGCGAGAAGGCCCGCGAGGTCCGCGACACCTCGATGAAGGTCCCGCACGGCGAGGAGGGCACCGTCATCGGTGTGCGCATCTTCGACCGCGAGGACTCCGACGAGTTGCCGCCCGGCGTCAACCAGATGGTCCGCGTCTACGTCGCGCAGAAGCGCAAGGTGCAGGTGGGTGACAAGCTCGCCGGCCGGCACGGCAACAAGGGCGTCATCTCCAAGATCCTCCCGGTCGAGGACATGCCCTTCATGGCCGATGGCACCCCGGTCGACATCATCCTGAACCCGCTCGGCGTGCCCTCCCGCATGAACCTCGGCCAGGTGCTCGAGATGCACCTCGGCTGGGTGGCCCACTCGGGCTGGGACATCGGCGACTGCGACGATCCCTGGGCCCAGCGGCTGCGCGAGGTCGGACTCGAGCACGTCGCCGGCAATGCCCGCCTGGCCACCCCGGTGTTCGACGGCGCCAACGAGGCCGAGATCTCGGGGCTGCTGGCCAACGGCCTGCCCAACCGCGACGGCGACATGGTCGTCGACAGCGACGGCAAGGCGACCCTCTTCGACGGGCGTTCCGGCGAGCCCTTCCCCGAGAAGGTGGGCGTCGGGTACATGTACATGCTGAAGCTGCATCACCTGGTCGACGACAAGATCCATGCCCGCTCCACCGGCCCGTACTCGATGATCACGCAGCAGCCCCTGGGCGGCAAGGCCCAGTTCGGCGGCCAGCGGTTCGGCGAGATGGAGGTGTGGGCCCTCGAGGCCTATGGCGCCGCCTGGGCCCTTCAGGAGATGCTCACCATCAAGTCCGACGACGTCGCCGGCCGCGTCAAGGTCTACGAGGCCATCGTCAAGGGCGAGAACATCCCGGAGCCCGGCATCCCCGAGGGCTTCAAGGTCCTCGTCAAGGAGATGCAGTCGCTGTGCCTGAACGTCGAGGTCCTCGGCGTCGACGGCCAGGTCATCGACCTGCGCGACACGGAGGACGACTTCCGCTCCGCCGACGACCTGGGCATCGACCTCTCCCGCCGGCCCGGCGCCGACTCGTACAAGCTGGAGTCCGAGGCCTGACGCCTTCCGGCGTCGGGCTCCGGCCCGTCCCACGACCACTGGATCCACAGTTTTGACCGCCTGCCGGAGGCAGGGGAAAGAGAACCAACGTGCTGGACGTCAACACCTACGACACGCTTCAGATCGGCCTGGCCACGGCCGACCAGATTCGTGAGTGGTCCCACGGCGAGGTGAAGAAGCCCGAGACGATCAACTACCGCACGCTCAAACCCGAGCGCGACGGCCTGTTCTGCGAGAAGATCTTCGGGCCCACCCGCGACTGGGAGTGCTACTGCGGCAAGTACAAGCGTGTGCGCTTCAAGGGCATCGTCTGCGAGCGGTGCGGTGTGGAGGTCACCCGCTCCAACGTGCGTCGCGAACGCATGGGCCACATCGAGCTGCGCGCCCCCGTCACCCACATCTGGTACTTCAAGGGCGTTCCCTCGCGCCTGGGCTATCTGCTCGACATCGCACCGAAGGACCTCGAGAAGGTCATCTACTTCGCCGCGTACATGGTCACCAGCGTCGACGAGGAGGCCCGCCACCGCGACCTGCCCTCCCTCGAGGCCAAGGTCGCCACCGAGCGGGGCCAGATCGAGCAGCGCCGCGAGGCCGACCTGGCCAAGCGCATGGCCAAGCTCGAGGAGGACCTCGCAACCCTCGAGAGCGAGGGTGCGGCGGCCGACGTCACGAAGAAGGTCAGGGACGCCGCCGAGAAGGAGCTCAAGACCATCCGCGACCGCGCCGGCCGCGAGATCGACCGCCTCGACGCGGTGTGGGAGCGCTTCAAGGGCCTGAAGGTGCAGGACCTCGAGGGCGACGAGGTGCTCTACCGCGAGATGAAGAACCGCTTCGGCAAGTACTTCGAGGGGTTCATGGGTGCCGAGGCGGTCAAGCGCCGCCTCGAGACCTTCGACCTGGAGGGTGAGGCCGAGAAGCTGCGCGAGATCATCAAGACCGGCCGGGGCCAGCGCAAGACGCGCGCCCTGAAGCGTCTCAAGGTGGTCAACGCCTTCCTCGAGAACGGCAACTCGCCCATGGGCATGGTGCTCGACGCCGTCCCGATCATCCCCCCCGACCTGCGCCCGATGGTGCAGCTGGACGGTGGCCGCTTCGCCACCAGCGACCTCAACGACCTCTACCGTCGCGTGATCAACCGCAACAACCGCCTTGGTCGTCTGCTCGACCTCGGCGCGCCCGAGATCATCGTGAACAACGAGAAGCGCATGCTCCAGGAGGCGGTCGACTCGCTGTTCGACAACGGGCGCCGTGGTCGTCCGGTCACCGGCCCGGGCAACCGTCCGCTCAAGTCGCTGTCCGACATGCTCAAGGGCAAGCAGGGGCGCTTCCGCCAGAACCTGCTCGGCAAGCGCGTCGACTACTCGGGCCGCTCGGTCATCGTCGTCGGCCCGCAGCTCAAGATGCACCAGTGCGGTCTGCCCAAGCAGATGGCGCTGGAGCTGTTCAAGCCCTTCGTCATGAAGCGTCTGGACGACCTGAACTATGCGCCGAACATCAAGAGCGCCAAGCGCATGGTCGAGCGTCAGCGCCCGCAGGTCTTCGATGTTCTCGACGAGGTCATCAAGGAGCACCCGGTGCTGCTCAACCGTGCACCGACGCTGCACCGACTCGGCATCCAGGCGTTCGAGCCCCAGCTGATCGAGGGCAAGGCCATTCAGCTGCACCCGCTCGTCTGCGCGGCCTTCAACGCCGACTTCGACGGCGACCAGATGGCCGTTCACCTGCCGCTGAGCGCGGAGGCGCAGGCCGAGGCCCGCATCCTCATGCTCAGCTCGAACAACATCCTGAAGCCCGCCGACGGCAAGCCGATCGCCCTGCCCAGCCACGAGATGATCATCGGCATGTACTACCTCACCCAGGACCTCGACGGCCTGCCCGGTGAGGGCCGTGCCTTCAGCTCCGAGGCCGAGGCCATCATGGCCAACGACCTCGGCCAGCTGGACCTGCGCGCCAAGTGCAAGATCAAGCTGACCGGGATCGTCCCGCCGCCCGCCCAGGCGGGGGCGATGCGAGAGGACGGCTCGATCATCCTCGACACGACCCTCGGCTCGGTGATCTTCAACCACGCGCTGCCCGACGACTACCCGTTCGTGGACTACCACGTGGGCAAGAAGCAGCTCTCGGCCCTGATCAACGATCTCGCCGTGAAGTTCCCGAGGCCCGTGGTCGTCGAGACCCTCGACAACCTCAAGGACCTCGGCTTCGAGTGGGGCACCCGCTCCGGCGTGACGGTCTCGATCGGCGACGTGCAGACGCCACCGGACAAGCCCGAGATCATGGCCACCTACGAGGCCAAGGCCGCCAAGATCGACAAGCTCTACGATCGCGGTGCCGTGACCGAGGAGGAGCGCCGCGGCGAACTCGTCCAGATCTGGAACGACGCGACGGCCGAGCTGACCAGCGCGATGGAGAAGAACTTCACCAGGACGAACCCGATCTACATGATGGTGAACTCCGGTGCCCGCGGCAACCTGACCCAGATGCGTCAGATCGCCGCGATGCGAGGCCTCGTGGCCAACCCGAAGGGCGACATCATCGAGCGGCCCATCAAGTCGAACTTCCGCGAGGGCCTGACGGTTCTGGAGTACTTCATCTCCACCCACGGCGGCCGGAAGGGTCAGGCGGACACCGCTCTGCGCACCGCCGATTCGGGCTACCTCACCCGCCGCCTGGTCGACGTCTCCCAGGACGTCGTCATCCGCGAGGAGGACTGCGGCACCGAACGCGGCCTGAACAAGGTCATCGCGACGGCGACCGAGGACGGCGCGCTGGTTCCGGCCAGGATGCTCGACACCTCCGTCTACGGCCGTGTCGCGGCCGTGGACGTCGTGACCGATTCCGGTGACGTCGTCATCGGTGCCGGCACGCTGTTCGAGGCGGCCAATGTCCGCGCCGCCATCGATGCCGGTATCACCTCCGTCAAGGTCCGCTCGGTGCTGACCTGCGAGGCCCACACCGGTGCCTGCGCGATGTGCTACGGCACGTCACTGGCCACCAACCGTCTCGTCGAGGTCGGCGAGGCGGTCGGCATCCAGGCCGCCCAGTCCATCGGTGAGCCCGGCACGCAGCTGACGATGCGCACCTTCCACACCGGTGGTGTGGCCGGCGACGACATCACGCAGGGCCTGCCGCGCGTGGTCGAGCTCTTCGAGGCCCGCACCCCGAAGGGCAAGGCCCCGATCGCCGAGGCCGACGGCCGCATCAGGATCGAGGAGACCGACCGCGGTCGCAAGCTGACGATCGTCCGCGACGACGGCGGGGCCGATGTCGAGTACACCCTGCCGCGTCGCGCCCGCCTCGAGTTCGAGGACTCGAACCGGGTGCGCCACGTGATCGCCGACGGCGTGCACGTCAGCGTGGGTGAGCAGCTCACCGGCGGCACGGTCGACCCCCAGGACGTGCTCCGCGTCCGTGGCGTCCGCCGGGTGCAGGAGCACCTGGTGGAGGAGGTCCAGAAGGTCTACGCCTCCCAGGGCTCGCCGATCCACGACAAGCACATCGAGATCGTCATCCGCCAGATGCTGCGTCGCGTGACCGTCATCGAATCGGGCGACACCCCGATGATGCCGGGTGAGCTCGTCGACCGGCAGACCTACGAGGCGGCCAACCGCACGGCGGTGGCCGAGGGCGGCCGTCCGGCGGAGGGACGCCCGGTGCTCATGGGCATCACGAAGGCCTCCCTGGCGACCGACTCCTGGCTGAGCGCGGCCTCCTTCCAGGAGACCACCAAGGTGCTCACCGATGCGTCCATCCAGGGCAAGTCGGATCACCTGGCCGGCCTGAAGGAGAACGTCATCCTCGGCAAGCTCATCCCGACCGGTACCGGACTGGAGCGCTACCGCAACATCCGGGTGGAGCCGACGGCCGAGGCCAAGGCCAACTCCTTCCAGATGAGCTACGACCCGTTCGACTACGACTTCGGCTCCGGCTCCGGTGCCGCTGTCCCGCTCGACGACCTGGACTTCGGCGATCTTCGCTGACCGGCCCATCAACACCGAGGGCGCCCCGCACACACGCGGGGCGCCCTCGCTGCGTTGTGGACCCGCTCGTGGCGGCGCACGACGCGGCCTTCGCCGGGGTCGTCCAGAGGGCAGAGGGCCTGTGGTCGTACCCAGCCCCTGATCCTGTGACAGGCTGTCGCCTCCCGAGGCGAGGAGTGCAAGGCCGTCTGACCAGCAAGAACGAAACGATCGCCGAGTCGACTGGCGAACCCTGAGACTGTTAGCCTAGGCTAACTCCCTGTGGGTTCTGTCGAGGACCTGTGAAGAACCGAGTCCTTCTCGAGGAATGGGGTGTTCGCCAGTGCATTCCGCGCAGCTGACAGCGATGGTGGACAGGCCGGCCGGCCTGCACCGCCTGCCCGTCGCCATCGGCGTGATCCTGCTCCTCGCGGTGCTGCTGCCGCTCAGCCGTCCGGCGACGGCCGTCGCCGAACCCGCGGGGCAGTGGACGACAGTGGCCCAGCAGATCAGTGACGAGCTCGATGCGGCGGCCGCCACCTTCCACGACGGCGACCAGGACGGCGCGAAGAACCAGGTCAGGGACACCCGCTACAAGACGTACGTGGGCTCTGGCTTCGAGGAGGCGCTCGGGGCGAAGTCGGGCGCCGACGTCAAGGACGCCGACATGGACTTCGCCCTGCTCATCCAGGCGATCAAGGACAACAACGGCACCGAGGTCGACAGCAGGGTCGACGAGCTCAAGAGACTCGTGACGGATGCGGCGCAGACCCTCGACGGCAACTCCCAACGGGCCGAGGACATGCCGATCAGTCCCGGCAAGTGGGGTCAGGTCGCCTCGACCATGATCGACCTGCTCAATCAGGGCAGGGACGCCTCGGCGGCCGGCGACCCGGACCGGGGCAAGGAACTCGTCAACGAGGCCTACTACGGGAACTACGAGACGACCGGTTTCGAGAAGGTCACCATGAGTCGCGTCTCCGGCGCCCGCGTGTCCACCATCGAGCTGGAGTTCGCCAACATCAAACGGGACATGACGGACCAGGACAACGACTCGGTCGCGACGCGAGTCGCCGAGCTCGAGGTCATGCTCATCCAGGACGCCAACACGCTCGACGGGTACGACCCGAGCACCGGGGCGACGAGCGAGGGGGGCGGCCTCACCCTGTTCCTCTCCGCCTTCCTCGTGATCCTGCGCGAGGGCCTGGAGGCCATCCTCGTGGTCGCCGCCGTGATGGCCTTCATGATCAAGGCCGGCCTGCGGCGCGAGTCGCGCGCCATCTGGGCGGGCGTGGCCCTCGCCGTGCTCATCTCGGGCGCCCTGGCGCTCCTGTTCCACTTCGTGACCGCGGCGGCCGGCTCCAACCAGGAACTGCTCGAGGGCGTCACGGCGCTGGTCGCCGTGGCCATGCTCATCTGGGTGTCGAACTGGATGATCGAGAACTCCGACCACGCCTCGTGGAAGAAGTACCTGCCGGGGTCGACCGAGAACGGCATCAGCCGCGCCTCACTGTTCTCCCTCGTGCTGGTCACCTTCGTCGCCGTGCTGCGCGAGGGCGCCGAGACGATCCTCTTCTACCAGCCGATCCTGGCGATGGCGGGCGACGACACCCACCTCGTGTGGCTCGGCCTGGCCGTCGGTGCGGTCTGCCTCGTCCTCGTCTACGTGGCGATCCGGTTCTTCAGCCTGCGCATCCCGCTGCGGCCCTTCTTCATCATCACGTCGATCTTCCTGGCGGCCATGGCCGTCGTCTTCACCGGCTCCGGCATCAAGGAGCTGCAGGAGGCCGACGTCCTGCCGTCGACGGCGATCGACGGGCTGCCCACGATCGACCTGCTGGGGATCTACCCGCGGGTTGAGAACCTGACCGGCCAGGCCGTGGTTCTCGTCATCATCGTTGCTCTCTACGTCATCGGATCCCGGCGTCAACGCCGTCGCGGCGGGGCGCCCGGTGACCGGGGCGAGCGGACAGCGGGTCAGACAACTGAATAGCACCGAATCCTCTCTACACAGGAGACATTTCATGTCCATGTCATTCAAGAAGGTAGGAAGCCTCATCGCCGCACTGGCGCTGGCCGGCTTCATGACCGGCTGCTCCGGCAGTTCGAGTTCCGACTCCAGTTCGGCGGCCGACACGAGCACCGCCGATGCCTCGGCCGCCGAGACCGCCGATGACAGTGGCGACGCCGGTTTCCAGGAGGAACCCGTCGGCGATGAGGTCTTCTCCGGCCCCCTCAAGATCGCAGCGGTCTACTTCCAGCCCGTCGAGATGACCCCGAAGATGGGTGTCGACGCCTCCCAGGCCGCCATGCACCTCGAGGCCGACATCACGGCCGTCGAGGACAACCAGCTCGGCTACGGCGCCGGCGACTTCGTCCCCGGCCTGACCGTCGAGTACGCCATCAAGGACGCCTCCGACAACGAGGTGCAGAGCGGCACCTTCATGACCATGAACGCCTCGGACGGCCCGCACTACGGCCTCAACCTGCCCGAGCTGGCCGCCGGCGACTACACGCTCGAGATCACCATCCACTCCCCGGAGGAGAACGGCTGGATGCTGCACACCGACGACGAGACCGGCGTCGAGGGGCGCTTCTGGACCGAACCGATCGTCGCGACCTTCCCCGACTGGCACTGGGACCCCGAGGCCGTGTGGTGGTGACCGGCCCCTCGGCTACCGATCAGCTGATCCGGTGCCTATGATCGAGCTTTGGTATACCAAACCTCAGTCATTCGGGAGAGACAGTGCTCGCACAGCTCGTTGACGCGCTCGGTTCGCTCATCCTCGTCGCCCTGACGATCGGAGCGCTGGCTCCCAGTGTGCGCCTGGCCTGCGGCGGGGACCCGGCTCGTCCGGGCCCCCGCCCGGTGGTCTGGGGTGCGCTGACCGGTGCGGTCATCGGTTTGGCGTTCATCATCGTCCACCAGTTCTCGATCATCCGTTTCGACCGTCAGCGGCTCACCCTCACCACCCTCGAACCCACCGTCGGGCTCTTCGTGGTGCTCCTGGCCCTCGTCTGGTTCCTCGGTCGGCGGACCCTGGGGCTCCTGCGCGGGGCGCAGGGCAACTCGCTGGCCAGCGCCGGCGTCGCGAACCCGATCCCCGCGCCGTGGCGCGTCGTGGCCTCGGCCGCCGGTTTCCTCTGGGCCCTGGCCGTCGTCTTCCGGGCCAGCCAGAGCGTCTACCTCCAGATCTGGGAGTGGGTGCCGTCCAGTTCGACGCTGTTCTCCAGCACCACCTTCCTCAACGCGCTGGGTTTCCTGACCGGTGTCGGACTCGCGGTCGTCGCCGGGGCGAGCGTCTCGATGATGTGCACGCGGCGCCCGTTCTACGCCCCGGTCCTGTTCACCATCACCGGTCTGGTCCTCACCGCGACCCACGTCTTCCTCATCATCCGGCTGCTGTACTCCCTGCGGGTCATCCGCGTCTCGAAACAGACCGCCACGGCGATGTCCTGGCTGGTCAATCACCTCAACCTGTTCTCCTTCGTCGCCATGGCCGCCACAGCCGTCGCCGCCATGATCCTGCTGGTCCAGGCGCGCCGCACGCCCACCGGGGCGGACGCGGCGTCCGAGCAGCGGCTGAAGAGGGCCGGCGTCCGCTCGATGAGTCGTCGTTCGGTCCTCAGCCTCGGCGCCCTGGCTGCCACAGCCGGTGTCCTGACCATCGGTGAGCGCTATGCGACACAGGAGGTCGAGCTGTCGGCCCCCGAGCCCTTCGACGTCAAGGGCGACAACGTCGTGGTCGGCCTCGACGCGATCAGCGATGCGCACCTGCACCGTTTCGAGTACCAGACGTCCGCGGGCACCACGGTGCGTTTCATCGCGATCCAGAAGGCCGGAACGTCCTTCGGCGTCGGCCTCGACGCCTGCGAGATCTGTGGTCCCAGCGGCTACTACGAGGAGGACGGCCAGGTCATCTGCAAGCTGTGCGGGGTGGCCATGAACATCGCCACCATCGGTTTCAAGGGCGGATGCAATCCCATCCCGATCGACTACACCATCGCCAATGGCGAGCTGAGCGTACCGATCCACGTCCTGGAATCCAGCGCCGACGTCTTCGCCTGAACCCGAACGAGGTAGTCATCATGTTTCTTCGCATGTTGCGCGGGGCACTGCTCAGGCAGCGTTCCCGGCGTCTCATGATCATCGCGACAGTGGCCCTCGGTGCCTCGGTCGCCACCTCAATGCTCTCGGTCATGTTCTCCGTGGGCGACAAGATCAACCAGGAGCTGAAGGCCTACGGGGCCAACATCGTCGTCCGCCCCCAGGGGGCCGCGGTCGTCCAGGACATCTACGACGTCGACGGCGGCGACGACATCCAGCAGTCCTACCTGGACGAGGCGGACGTGCCCAGGATCAAGACGATCTTCTGGACCTACAACATCGTCGACTTCGCGCCCCTGCTCACCGCGCAGGGTGACGTGTCGACGGCGGGCGGCACCACCGAGGACGTGACCGTCGTCGGCACCTGGTTCAACCGGCACCTCGACCTGGCCGACGGTGAATCGGTCGACACCGGCCTGGTGAACATGCGCGGCTGGTGGACGATCGACGGCGCGTGGCCCGACCAGGAGGCCACGGACCAGGCCGTGGTGGGCGTAACCTTCGCCCAGGACAACGGGCTCGGGATCGGCGACCCCTTCACGCTCACCCGGGACGGTGTCACCGAGCAGATGACGGTGTCGGGCATCGTCACCACGGGTGAGGACGTGGACAACCAGGTGCTCACCAACATCGCCGCGACCCAGGATCTCATCGCCGTACCCGACGCGGTCGGCGAGGTCGAGGTCTCGGCCCTCACCACGCCGGACAACGACCTGGCCAGGAAGGCCGCGAAGAATCCCGCCAGCCTGTCGGTGGCCGAGCGCGAGACCTGGTACTGCACCGCCTACGTCTCCTCGATCGCCTACCAGATCGAGGAGGTCATCCCCGACTCCACGGCCCGTGCGGTACGCCAGGTCTCCGAGTCGGAGGGCACCATCCTCGAGAAGACGCAGCTGCTCATGGTGCTCGTCACGGTCCTGTCGATGGCCGGCGCCGCGCTCGCCATCGCCAACCTGGTCACCGCCAACGTCATGGAGCGCGCAGCCCAGATCGGTCTGATGAAGGCCATCGGGGCCCGCGACGCGGCGGTGGTCGGCCTGATCCTCACCGAGATCCTCATCATCGGCCTGGTGGGGGGCCTGCTCGGGTTCGGCGTCGGGATCGGCCTGGCCCAGGTCATCGGGCACCTCGTGTTCGGCTCGGCCATATCGATCCTGCCCTCGGTCGCCGGCATCGTCGCGGCCCTGGTCCTGCTCGTCGTCCTGGCCGGCTCCATTCCGGCCGTCAGATTCCTGCTGAGGCTGCGCCCGGCCGAAGTGCTGCACGGGAGGTGACACGATGAACCCCAAGCGCAGACTGTTCATCCGCATGGTCATGTCGTCGATCCTGCGGCGGCACTCCCGCGTCATCGTCGCGATGCTGGCCGTCGCGGTGGGCGCCACCACACTCTCGGCGCTGGCCACGATCTCGGTCGACGTGCCGCGACAGATGGCCCGCGAGATGCGTTCCGCCGGCGCCAACATGCTGCTGACACCGGCCGGTGATGCGACCGGTTTCGACGTCTCGGTCGTCGAGGAGATCGCCGACGAGGTCGGCCCCGACGGGCTCGTCGGAGCGGTTGGCATCGACTACGAGTCGGTCCTCGTCAACGACCTGCCGTACGTGGCGGCCGGCGCCGATCTCGATGCCGCCCACCGGCTGAACCCGTACTGGTACGTGGAGGGCGACTGGCCCGCCGGCACCGGCCAGGTGCTCATCGGCCAGGACGTCGCGCAGGCCGTCGACGCCCATGTGGGCGACTCGGTCACCCTGTCGATGCTCGCCAAGGACGACTCGGGCGACAGCGGGAGCCAGACCCCGGGAACGGGGGCGACGGGGGAGAACGGCAAGGAGATCTCGAACCAGGACGTGAGCCAGGCCGAGGCGGCCACGAGCGCCGAGACCGCGGTGACGGTCTCGGGGATCCTGGAGACCGGCGGCAACGAGGACGGCTTCGTCTACCTGTCCATGGAAGACATGACCGAGCTGACCGGCGAGCCACCGGTCTTCACCGTCGCCGAGTTCTCGATCTCGGTCGAGGGCGACGCCCTCCAGCAGCTGGCCGACCGGATCGACGCCGACCACCCCGAGGTGAGCGCCGATCCGGTGGCACGCCTCGCCCAGTCCGACGCGGACGTGCTGGGCATGCTCCGCTCGCTCATGGTGATCATCTCGGTCATCGTGCTGGCCCTCATCATGATCGGTGTCTCGACGACGATGATGGCCATCGTCACGGAGCGTCGCAACGAGATCGGCCTGCGCAAGGCCCTCGGCGCCGACGACCGGTCGATCATCGTGGAGTTCCTCGGTGAGGGCGTCGTCCTCGGCCTGATCGGCGGCGTCATCGGCGCCATCGCCGGATTCGGTCTGGCGCAGGTGATCTCGCTCAACGTCTTCCACCGCACCGTCGAGGCCCACGCGCTCATCCTCATCGGCACGGTCGTGGCCGCCATCGGCGTGTCCACCCTGGCGAGCCTCATCCCGGTGCGCCGAGCCGTCGACATCGACCCAGCCCTGGTGCTGCGCGGAGAATAGGAACCATCATGACCAACACCACGTCCGATCTGCTGCGGCTCACCGACGTCTCGAAGATCTACGGCGACCTGCACGCCCTCGACCACGTCGACCTCACCGTCCGGCGCGGCGAGTGGGTCTCGATCGTCGGCCCGTCCGGTTCCGGCAAGACGACGATGATGAACATCATCGGGTGCATGGACCAGCCCACCGAGGGCACCGTCATGCTCGACGGCCGGGACATCTCGAAGTTCTCCGGCTTCGACCTCACCCAGGTGCGCCGGGAGACGATCGGCCTGATCTTCCAGCAGTTCCACCTCATCCCGCACCTGACGGCCCTCGAGAACGTCATGGTCGCCCAGTACTACCACTCGATGCCCGACGAGACCGAGGCCCTCGCCGCCCTCGACCGGGTGGGCCTGGCCGAACGGGCCACCCACCTGCCGAGCCAGCTGTCCGGCGGCGAGCAGCAGCGCGTGTGCGTCGCCCGCGCCCTCATCAACTCGCCGAAGATCGTCCTGGCCGACGAACCCACCGGCAACCTGGACGAGAAGAACGAACGCATCGTGCTCGACATCTTCGGGCAGCTGCACGCCGAGGGCACCACGCTCATCGTCGTCACCCACGACGCCTGGGTCGCATCGAAGGGCCAGCGCGAGGTTCGTCTCGACCACGGCAGGATCGTCGAGACGACCGTTCACGACGATGCCGGTGCCGGCGGTGACGAGCCCGCCCAGTCGAACGTGGTCATGACCGGCGGTACGGATCAGGGGGAGTGAGCATGAGCAACCGGAACCGCAGCCTCACCCGACGCTTCGCGGCCTTCGCCGGGCTCGGCGCGGTCGGCGCCATGATGCTGACCGCCTGCGCCGGCGACGACGAACTCGTCGACATGAGCATTCCGATGAGTGACGGCACCTACACCGGCCAGTCCAACGAGGACGACCAGGGTTCGGTGGGCACCGTCACCATCACCGTCCAGGGCGGCCGGATCACCGAGGCCACGTACGAGACGGTCGAGTCCGACGGCACCGTCAAGGACGAGAACTACGGCAAGGACAGCTCGGGCGAGATCGCCAACGCCGAGTACTACCAGCGCGCCCAGGCCGCCGTCGCCTCCTACGAGCAGTACTCCGCGAGCCTCGTCGAGGTCCAGGACCCGACCGCGGTCGACACGATCTCGGGCGCCACCGTGGCGCACAGCCAGTTCCTGCAGGCCTCGCTGCGCGCCGTCTACCAGGCGCAGGGGGTCGAGGACGACGGACGTGCCGACACGATCAACATGCCCGGCCTGGGTCTGGAGGACGAGGATTACTGACCCGCTGGTCCCGCACCGCCCGGCCGGACCGGGCGGCCGGCCCGCGCGCATCAGGGCGGCACCTGGGGCGCAGCGCTTCGTCCTGCCCGCGATGGCGACCATCGTCGAGGTGACCGTCGTGACGGGGCGGCTGGGTGACCTGGTCGAGGAGACCGCCGACCTGCTGATCCGCCACGAGTCGCTGCTGTCGCGCTTCCAGCCGGACTCGGACGTGTCCGCGCTCAACCGCTCCGGCGGGACCGTCGTCGAGGTCGCCGCCCCGACGGCCGCGGTGCTCGACGCCGCCCTGACGCTCGCCGCACTCAGCGACGGGGCCTTCACGCCCTGCATCGGCGCACTCAGCCGGATGTGGAACGTCAAGGACTGGCTGGCCGCCCTCGCGTCCGGCCGGCCCGTGCGCCCACCCGGCCGGGAGGCGATCGAGGCGGCGAGGCGGCGTTGCGCGCCCGAACTGCTCGAGAAGGTGGACGAACGCGCCTACCGCCTGCACGGCGGGGCACGGCTCGACCTGGGGGCCATCGCGAAGGGATTCGTCGCCGACGCCGTCCGCGGGCTCTGTCTCGACCGGGGGGTCGAATCCGCTCTCGTCTCGGTCGGGGCCTCGTCGATCGCGGCTGCCGGCACCAGGCCGGACGGACTGCCCTGGCGGGTCGGGGTGAACACCGTGGCCGGTGACGCCATCCTCGGCTCCGTCGAGCTGGCCGATGGCGCCGACCTGGCCACCTCAGGGGACTACCTGCAGCAGCTGCCGCGCCTGGTCGACGGGCAGGTCGTGCACCACGTCGTCGACCCGGCCACCGGGCGGCCGTCGGATTCCGGGGTGCGCCAGGCCAGCGCGGTGTGCGCCGACGGGATGCGGGCCGAGGTCGCGGCGACGGCCCTCATGATGCGTCCCGCCGGGCGACTGCCCGGGCTGCTCGACGGCGTCGAATACCTGACGGTCACCGACGAGGACGCCCGGACGAGCCCCGGCCTGCCCTGGCTGCCCGTCGAGGCCGGCTGATCGTCCCCGCAGCGGCGCCCCGAGGCCGTTTCACTACAGCCAGCCGTTCCGCTCCGCCGTCCGGGCCGCCTCGGTGCGGTTGCGGGCGTGCGTCTTGGCGATGGCGCTCGACAGGTAGTTGCGCACCGTGCCCTCGCCGAGCGCCAGCGTCCCGGCGATGCCCTGCGCGTCGGCCCCCTCGGCCGCCAGCCGCAGGACGTCCTTCTCGCGCTCGGTCAGCGGGTTCGGCCCCAGCAGCACCGACTCCTGGGCCAGCGTCGGGTCGATGACGCGCAGGCCCCGGGCGATCTTTCGAATCGCCTCGGCCAGTTCGGCCGGCGGGGTGTCCTTGACGAGGAAGCCGCTCGCCCCAGCCTCGAGGGCCCGCGAGAGATAGCCCGGGCGCCCGAAGGTCGTGACGATGAGGCTGCGGCAGCCCGGACCCAGGGCGGTGATCGCCGCGGCGGCTGCGAGCCCGTCCATGTCCGGCATGTCGATGTCGAGCAGGGCCACGTCGATCGGCTGTGCGCGCACCGCGTCGATCGCCTCCTGGCCCGTGCCGGCCTGGGCGACCACCTCGATGTCGGGTTCGAGCCCGAGCAGGGTGGCGAGCGCCCCGCGGACGAGCCCCTGGTCGTCGGCGATGAGCACCCTGATGGGGGAGGGGTTCACAGTCTCACCTCCAGAAGGGTTCCCGGGCCGGTGCCCGTGCCGCCCCCGGGCGCCGGGCTGGTCAGCGTGAGGGTGCCCCCGGCGGCCCGGACACGTTCGGACAGCCCCCGCAGCCCGTTGCCCAGCTCGTGCCCCGCGGCGCCGGCGCCGTCGTCGGTGACCCGCACCAGTCCCGGGGCGAGTTCGACGCTCACGCTGCGCGCCCCGGCGTGGCGCAGCACATTCGTCGTCGCCTCGCGCAGCGCCCAGGCGAGCAGCTCCCGCTGGGGAGCCGGCACCGCGTCGGGCCGTCCCGAGAAGGCCGCCTCGAGGCCGCCGGCGGCGAAGGCCGTGCGGGAGGCCTCCAGCTGGCCGGCGAGGTCCGGTACGCGCAGCCGGGTGACGGTGGCGCGCACGTCCGCCAGGGCCGTGCGGGCCAGCCCGACGATCTCGCCGAGTTCGCGCTCGGCGGCGTCGGGGTCGCGGCGTACGAGACGCTGCGCGACCTCGGCCTTGAGGGTGAGGACGGTGAGGGAGTGGCCCAGCAGGTCGTGGACGTCCCGGCTGATCTCCTCGCGCTCGGACGCCGCGGCGAGCTCGCGCTCCTTGACCTGGCGGCGCTCCTCGGCGTCCACGCCGATGCGCGACAGCGCGATGATGAACACCGAGAAGCACGGCCCCAGTACGCCGTTCCACCTCATCTCGGGGTCGGGAATGAACAGCACCGCGCAGATCGCCGCCCCCGCGTTCAGCAGGGCAACGGCCAGCAGCCCCGTGCCCAGCCGCGTCGTGTAGAGCAGCAGCGCGGTGAAGAACGGCAGGAAGTAGAACGCCCACCAGCCCAGGCCCGGCACGGTCAGCGCCACGAGGGGGAGCAGGACGCAGCTCGCGCGCAGCGGTACCCGCAGCTGTTCGGCCATCGTGGTCCCCGCCGGCAGCCGCTCCCACGCGAACGTCTCGGACGAGGAGTTCACCATGACGAGGTAGGCGACGATGAACCCGCAGGTGCCCACCAGCCCGCTGGCCTTGGCCGGCCAGGCCGTGGTGGAGCGAGCGAGTATGACGAGCGGGATGAGGAGGAAGACCACCCAGATGCTCGCCATCCAGTTGACCCGGTGCCAGAATCCCTTCCGCCCACCGGCCGGACTCGCCGCACGCCCGGTCATCGTGCTCACCGGCGCCGGGTCGTCCGGCGGCGCGCCGCCAGGCCCACGAGGGCGAAGAGCAGGGTCCACGCGATCATGTTAGTGAGCGGCACCCACAGCGCCTCGTCGACGACGTCGCTCATCAGGGCGACGGTGTCGCCCTGGATGGGCCGGGTGGCCAGGGCTCCCGCCCCGTAGATGGGGGTGAAGCGGCCCAGGGCGAACAGGGTGCCGTCGAGCGGCATGAACAGATTGCCGAGGAAGCCGAACAGGGCGATCGAGGTGCCCGCGATGCCGACGGCCCCCTGCGCCGGGAACCACAGCCCCACCGCCAGGCCGTAGCAGCCGAAGAGCAGGGCCGTCGGCGCCAGCGCGAGTAGATAGCTCGCGGCCCACACCCAGAAGGCGTCCATCTCGGCGCCGGTGAACAGCCCCGCGATGAAGATGATCGTGACGGGCGCGGCCGAGACGATGACGGCGCAGAGCAGCTTGACGAGGACGTAGCCGCGGGTGCCGGCCGGGGTGAGGGCCATCTGGCGGCCCCAGCCGCCGGCCAGCTCCACCGCGGCGCCGGCCGCCGTGCAGGTCGCCGCGACCGCGACGGAGAAGACCGCCATGTTGACCATGGTCGAGGCGGCGATGTTGCCGCGTCCGACGTCCAGGCCGGAGTAGTCCTGCATGGCGCCCCAGAACAGGTACATGCCCAACGGCAGTAGCAGGGTGAAGACGATCATGTCGGCCCGCTTCAGGGTGGTCAGCGCGTCGATCCGCGTGTAGGTGCCCAGCCGGGGCCGCCCGCTGGTCGTGGTGAGTGTCGTCATGGTCGATGAATCCTTCGTGAGTTCTTCTGGCGGGCCGGGCCGCTCCGTGGTGGGCGGCCGGGCCGCGGTACTGGTCTGCGGCGCGGAGCGCCGCTCAGGGGGCCGGTGCGGCGTCGGGCTCCTGGGCGACGAGCTCGGTGAAGACGTCGTCGAGGCTCAGCGCGCTGATGCCCAGGTGCACGGCCGGGGTCGCGGTGAGCAGGAGCCGGGCCACGTCGTCGGCGGCGGTGGTCCGCAGCTCCACGTGCTCGCCGTGGACGCTCACCGTGAGCAGGGAGCCGGCCACGGGGGCGAGCGCCTCGCGCAGCTCGGGCTCGCCGCTCAGCCCCGGCCAGCTCGCGGTGACGGTGGTGCCCTCGCCGAGCGCCCGGATCTCGTCAACCGAGCCGTCGGCGACGAGCCGGCCGCGGTCGATGATGACGATGCGATCGGCGAAGTCGGCGGCCTCGGTCAGGTAGTGGGTCGCGAACAGGATGGCCCGGCCCTGCGCCGTGGCCTCGCGCATGGTCTCCCAGAAGTCGGCGCGGGCGGTGACGTCCATGCCAGTGGTGGGTTCGTCGAGGACGAGCAACTCGGGGCGGGGCAGCAGGGCCAGCGCGAGACGGATGCGCTGGACCTCCCCGCCGGAGCACTTGCCCACCTTGCGGCGCAGCAGGCCCGACAGGCGGGTCTGGGCGATGACGGCCTCGACGTCGGGGGTACTGCACTGCAGGGAGGCGACCACGTCGAGGGTCTGGCGCACGGTGAGGTCGGGCAGCAGGCCGCCGGCCTGGAGGACGGCGCCGACCCGCCCGTCGCGGACGGCCCGGGCCGGTGCGTCGCCCAGCACGGTGACGGTGCCGGCGTCGGCCCGGGAGAACCCGAGGACGACGTCGAGGGTGGTGGACTTGCCGGCACCGTTGGGGCCGAGAAAGGCGACCACCTCGCCCCTGGCGACGGTGAGGTCGAGCCGGTCGACCGCGACGAGCGGGCCGAACGACTTGGTCAGGCCGCTGATCCGGACGGCCGGTTCTGGTGCTGTCGTGGAGGCCATGTTGTTCATGGCTCAAGGATTTCGCCGCCGGGCTCCCCGGCGGCAGTACGATCTGTCACCGGGTTCGTATGACAGATCTCACTGGTGCCCGGCCGATCGCGCGCCCGGCCGGGCGGTGCGCCATGTTTTTGCCAACCGGCGCCGCGCCGCGTAAACTTGTGACTTGGTTCGGTTTGCCCGGATGAAGCACATGCCCTCACGGCCCGGTTCCTGAACGTTGCGAGGCGGCCTGGTGGTGCCCGGGTGTGTGCGGCAACGACCCATCGTCCTTCGAACGCGCATCGGTTGCTGGGTGCGGCGGTCGGGTTGCTGGGGGAGTTGCACCATCAGGAGAATCCCTCTAACAACGAAAGAGATACCAGCAGGTGCCCACTATTCAGCAGCTGGTCCGAAAGGGCCGCACCGACAAGGTCAGCAAGGCCAAGACGCCGGCGCTCAAGGGATCGCCCCAGCGCCGTGGCGTGTGCACGCGTGTCTACACGACGACCCCGAAGAAGCCGAACTCGGCGCTTCGCAAGGTCGCCCGCGTCCGTCTCAGCTCCGGAGTCGAGGTCACCGCCTACATTCCCGGCATCGGCCACAACCTGCAGGAGCACTCGATGGTGCTCGTGCGCGGCGGCCGCGTGAAGGATCTGCCTGGCGTCCGTTACAAGATCATCCGCGGCGCCCTCGACACCCAGGGTGTCAAGGGCCGCAAGCAGGCCCGCAGCCGCTACGGCGCGAAGAAGGAGAAGTAATGCCTCGCAAGGGACCCGCGCCCAAGCGCCCCGTCATCATCGACCCGGTGTACAGCTCCCCGCTGGTCTCCCAGCTCGTGAGCAAGATCCTGCTCGACGGCAAGAAGACCACCGCCCAGCGCATCGTCTACACCGCCCTCGAGGGCACCCGTGAGAAGACCGGCGTCGACCCGGTGCAGACCCTCAAGAAGGCCCTTGACAACGTCAAGCCCTCGGTCGAGGTCCGCTCCCGCCGGGTTGGCGGCGCCACCTATCAGGTGCCCGTCGAGGTCAAGCCCGCGCGGTCGAACACGCTGGCCATGCGCTGGCTCGTGAGCTTCGCCCGCGCGCGTCGCGAGAAGACCATGGCCGAGCGTCTCATGAACGAGATCCTGGACGCCAGCAATGGCCTGGGCGCCTCGGTCAAGAGGCGCGAGGACACCCACCGCATGGCGGAGGCCAACCGGGCCTTCGCCCATTACCGCTGGTAATCGCAGCAAAGGCCCCCGCTCGCAGTGGCGGGGGCGCCGCCCTGCTCCGGGGCGGATCGTTCAACCAAGACCAAGAAATAGAGGTTTGATCCAGTGGCCCTGGACCTGCAGACGAACCTGGCCAAGGTGCGCAACATCGGCATCATGGCCCACATTGACGCTGGTAAGACCACCACGACCGAACGCATCCTGTACTACACCGGTGTGAACCACAAGATCGGTGAGGTGCACGACGGTGCGGCCACCATGGACTGGATGGAGCAGGAGCAGGAGCGCGGCATCACGATCACGTCGGCCGCCACGACCTGCTTCTGGAACAACTACCAGATCAACATCATCGACACCCCCGGTCACGTGGACTTCACCGTCGAGGTGGAGCGCGCCCTGCGCGTCCTCGACGGTGCCGTCGCGGTGTTCGACGGTGTCGCCGGGGTCGAGCCCCAGTCGATGACCGTGTGGCGTCAGGCCAGCAAGTACAACGTCCCGCGCATCTGCTACGTCAACAAGCTCGACCGCACGGGGGCCTCCTTCGACTGGTGCATCAAGACCATCAGGGAGCGCCTCAACGCGACCCCGGTGCTGCTGCAGCTGCCGATCGGCGCCGAGGCCAATTTCATCGGCGTCGTCGACCTGGTCGAGATGCACGCCAAGACGTGGCGTGGCGAGACCGAGCTCGGCGCCCACTACGAGGTCGAGGAGATCCCGGCCGACATGGCCGAGGCCGTTGAGGCGGCCCGCGCCGAGATGGTCGAGACCGTCGCCGAGAACGACGAGCAGTTCATGGAGATGTACCTCGGCGGCGAGGACTGGACCAAGGAGGACCTCAAGGCGGCCATCCGTCGTGGCGTCCTGGCCGGTGCCTTCACGGCCGTCGTGTGCGGCACCTCCTTCAAGAACAAGGGCGTCCAGCCCCTGCTCGACGCGATCGTCGACTACCTGCCGAGCCCGCTCGACGTGCCTGCCATCCGCGGCTTCAAGCCGGGCGACGAGTCCGTCGAGATCGACCGCCACCCCAGCAAGGACGAGCCGCTGAGCGCCCTGGCGTTCAAGATCGCGGCCGACCCGCACCTGGGCAAGCTGACCTTCGTCCGCGTGTACTCCGGCGTCCTCAAGACCGGCTCGCAGGTGCTCAACTCGACCAAGGGCAAGAAGGAGCGCATCGGCAAGATCTACCAGATGCACGCCAACAAGCGCCAAGAGGTCGAGGAGATGCCCGCGGGCATGATCTGCGCCGTCATGGGCCTGAAGGACACCGGCACCGGCGACACCCTGTGCGACGCCTCCGGTCCGGTCGTGCTCGAGTCCATGACCTTCCCCGCCCCCGTCATCGAGCAGGCCATCGAGCCCAAGTCGAAGGCGGACCAGGAGAAGCTGTCGGTCGCCATTCAGCGTCTCGCCGAGGAGGACCCCACCTTCCAGGTCCACACCGACGAGGAGACCGGCCAGACGATCATCGCCGGCATGGGTGAGCTCCACCTCGACATCCTGATCGACCGCATGAAGCGCGAGTTCCACGTGGAGGCCAACATCGGCCAGCCGCAGGTCGCCTACCGCGAGACCCTGCGCCGCCCGGTGAAGAACGTGGACTACACCCACAAGAAGCAGTCCGGCGGTTCCGGCCAGTACGGCAAGGTCATCATCGACCTGGAGCCCACCGAGCCCGGCAGCGGCTACGAGTTCGTCAACGCCGTCACCGGCGGTCGCGTGCCCAAGGAGTACATCCCCGCGGTCGACGCCGGTATCCAGGAGGCCATGCAGTTCGGCGTCCTCGCCGGCTACCCGGTCGAGGACATCAAGGTCACCCTGACCGATGGCGCCTACCACGACGTCGACTCCTCGGAGCTGGCCTTCAAGATCGCCGGCTCGATGGTCTTCAAGGAGGCCGCGCGTCGCGCCGACCCGGCTCTCCTCGAACCGATGATGGCCGTCGAGGTCACCACGCCCGAGGACTTCCTCGGCACCGTGATCGGCGACATCAACGGCCGTCGCGGTCACATCCGCGAGATGGTCGAGGAACACGGCAACAAGGTCGTCCGCGCGCTCGTCCCGCTGTCGGAGATGTTCGGCTACGTGGGCGACCTGCGGTCCAAGACCTCCGGCCAGGCCTCCTACACCATGGAGTTCGACTCCTACGGCGAGGTGCCCAAGTCGATCGCCGACGAGATCGTCGCGAAGGCCCGCGGCACCGCGGAGTGAACCGACCACCACGTCCGCCCGCCGCGCGTGCGGCGGGCGGACCCGGTCCCTCCCGGGGCGTTTGACTATGCCGCGGGGAAGGACCAAAATTGCAAAAGTTCGTGGGCGCGTGCCCATGCGTTATCGTGCCCGGTATTTCACCGGCCGGTACCGGGAACTGATACAACCAGAACTGCGGGGGAATCCCCGCAGTAGTCAACACGGGCGTCCCGCAAGCCAGCGTGACGCGACATCATGAAGGAGCCCCAGTGGCAAAGGCCCATTTCGAGCGTACGAAGCCGCACTGCAACATTGGCACGATCGGTCACATCGACCATGGCAAGACCACCCTGACTGCGGCGATCACCAAGGTTCTCTCGAAGAAGTACCCCGAATGGAACTCGTTCGAGGCCTTCGAGCAGATCGACAAGGCCCCTGAGGAGCGCCAGCGCGGCATCACGATCTCGATCGCCCACGTCGAGTACCAGACCGAGAACCGTCACTACGCACACGTCGACTGCCCCGGCCACGCCGACTACGTCAAGAACATGATCACCGGCGCCGCCCAGATGGATGGTGCGATCCTCGTCGTGGCCGCCACCGACGGCCCGATGCCGCAGACCCACGAGCACGTCCTGCTCGCCCGCCAGGTCGGCGTCCCCGCCATCGTCGTGGCCCTCAACAAGTGCGACATGGTCGATGACGACGAGCTCATCGAGCTCGTCGAGATGGAGACCCGCGAGCTGCTCACCAGCCAGGAGTTCGACGGCGACAACTGCCCCGTCGTCCGCGTTTCCGCTTACCAGGCCCTCCAGGGCGATGAGAAGTGGGAAGAGTCCATCATGGAGCTCATGAACGCCGTCGACGAGTACGTGCCGCAGCCCACTCGCGACACCGACAAGCCGTTCCTCATGCCCGTTGAGGACGTCTTCACCATCACCGGCCGCGGCACCGTCGTCACCGGTCGTGTCGAGTCCGGCATCATCAAGACCGGCGAGCAGGTCGAGATCGTCGGCCTCGGCGACACCCAGACCACCACGGTCACCGGCGTCGAGATGTTCCGCAAGATCCTCGACGAGGGCCAGGCCGGCGACAACGTCGGTCTGCTCCTGCGCGGCACCAAGAAGGAGGACGTGGAGCGCGGCATGGTCGTGACCAAGCCCGGCAGCACCACCCCCCACACCGACTTCGAGGGCAGCGTCTACGTCCTGACGAAGGAGGAGGGTGGCCGCCACAAGCCGTTCTTCACCAACTACAGCCCCCAGTTCTACTTCCGTACCACGGACGTGACGGGCACCGTGACCCTTCCCGAGGGCGTCGAGATGTGCATGCCCGGTGACAACACCGACATGGTCGTGCACCTGCAGAAGCCGATCGCCATGGAGGTCGGCCTGAAGTTCGCCATTCGTGAGGGCGGCCACACCGTCGGCGCCGGTCGTGTGACCAAGATCGACAAGTGAGCTGATTCCCGAGCATCAGGCGCAGGGCCCGCTCCCCTTCCGTGGGGAGCGGGCCCTTTGCCGTCACCGTGACGACGCCGTCAGTGTGACTGCGGCAGCGCAGCCGACCTCCCCGGACCGGGGCCGCCCGGTGCGTTCGCCGTGATCGGCGCCGGGTTCGGTGCAGGTATGCTCGACTGGGCGCCCGGCGGGGGCGCGATCCAGAGCCGAGCAGATGCACGAGGAGCAAAGCGTGGCAGCAGATCTCGAATCCTCCGGGACGGTCGAGCTCGATCCTGAGCTGGCCGGCCCGGCACCCCAGCGGTGGCGGGCCCGCACCGCCACTGAGATGATCGTCTCCGGCCTGGTGGGCCTGTTCGTCTCGTTCAAGCTGTCCATCGAGGCCTGGGAGCTGGCCGGCGACCCCGGGCTCGACCTGGCCTGCGACATCAACGAGCGCATCAGCTGCGTCACCGTCGCCAGCACCTGGCAGGCCACCCTGCTCGGTTTCCCGAACGCCTTCCTCGGCATCCTGTTCGAGGGCGTCGTGCTGGCCATCTCGGTGGCCACCGTCGCCGGGGTGCGCTTTCCGCGCTGGTACATGCGGTGCGCCGAGGCGCTCTACACGGTGGCGCTGCTCTTCGCCCTGTGGCTGTTCAGCCAGTCCTACTTCGTCATCCACGCGCTGTGCCCGTGGTGCCTGCTCATCACGGTCACCACGACACTGGTGTGGGCCGGCCTGACACGGCTGAACATCCGCGACCACGTGCTGCCGGGCAGCGCGCGCCTGCGCTGGTTCATCGCGAGCGGCAACGACTGGATCATCACCATCGCCTTCCTGCTCGTCCTGGCCGGCATGGTCCTCGTCCGCTACGTCATCGTCTGAGCAGGGCCCGGCCCAGGCGGCTCAGCCCTCCCGCTGCAGGACGACGATCGCCTCCCCGGCCCACCGGACCTCGTAGCGGGCGCCGCGCACGACGGGGTCGTCCAGGAACTCCTGCACCCACGAACTGGTCTCGTTCTCGTAGCTGATCGTCTCCAGGTTCAGGACGAGCCATTCCGGGTCGACCGGTTTGCCCAGGTCGTCGAGGTAGCCGTCGGTGGGGCGCCACTGGCTCACCTCGAAACGGTCCGCCAGGTGGTTCGTCAGGTAGACGTCGGCCCCCACCCACGAACCGGCGGGAATCATCGCCGTCGCCTCGTCCAGTTCCACGCAGGCCGCCCCGCAGGCCTTGCCGGTCAGGTCGTGGAGCACGGCGCCGGCCGGGATCGACACCAGGGCGACGGCGACGACGACGGGCAGGGCCAGCGCCCGCCAGGCCCGGACCACCCGGGCCCGAAGGCCCCGGGACCCGGTCCGCCCCAGGGCCTCGGCCCTGGACGCCAGACGCGGCCAGGCGTCGACGAAGGCGAAGCAGGCGACGAGCATCGGCATCAGGTTGTAGTGGAAACCAGTCGTCCAGTGCTGCGGGTTCTTCGACAGGGCGCGTACGGCGAAGGACCCGATGAATCCCCAGATCAGCGCCGACCGGGCGGCGACGAACCCGGTCGCGGCGAGGAGGACGGCGGCGGTGCCGAGCGTCGACAGCGGACCGTACCAGGCCGGGTGCCCGGCCTCCTGGACGCCCTCGACGGTGACGGTGCCCAGCGAGCCCAGGTAGGCGTACACGTGCTCCGGGTTGATGCGGGGGATGACCACGAAGACTGCGGCGGCCGTCCAGGCCACGGCGAAGACCCCGAGGCCCAGGCCGGCCCTGATCCGGCGGCGTACCAGCAGCGCGATCGCCAGGCCGCCCACCAGGAAGCACATGTCCTCCTTGACGAGCATGAGCGAGGCCGCCAGGGCCCAGAACAGGCCCCATCGCAGCCGGCAGAAGGCGCTCAGCGCGTAGGCGAGCAGTGGCAGGCCGAGCGCGACCTCGTGGAAGTCGAAGATGATCGCCGACTGCGTGCCGAGCGCGCACAGCCAGGCGGCGGTGATGGCCAGCGCCGGCCCGGCGCCGATGCGCCGCTGGGCGAGGCGGCCGAGCACCCAGCCGGCCCACACCACGCAGACCGCCTGCGCGATGAGCAGCACGCGGGGGTCGTCCCAGAGCCAGTAGCACGGCACCAGCACCGCGATGATCGGGTGCCAGTGGTCGCCGAAGATCGACATGCCCGGCGACTTCATCGCCGTGTACCCGGGTTCGCCCCGCGCCAGGGAGCGGATGGCCTGGTCGAAGATCGTCAGGTCCATGCCGTCGCCGAGACGGGCGTACTTGAGCAGGCTGACGGTCAGATAGGCGGCCAACGCGAGGAGGCACATGAGTGCCAGCAGCCCGGTGCAGTGGCTGTCCGTCCAGGCACGTGCCCGTGCCCTGCGGGACTGGCCGTGATGCGCTGCTTCGTCGGTCACCGGCCCAGTCTAGGCACCATCGGGCGCGGCGGCCGAACCGGCGCGCGCCAGCGGGAGGCCGGCCCCCAGGACGACGGCCAGGCACACCAGCATGACGATCGCCATCCCGGTCGTGGGGTCGGAGGCCAGACCGACCAGCGGGGAGATGCACCCGGCGATGAGGAACTGGATGGCGCCGAGCAGGCCGGAGCCGGTGCCGGTCGCGTGCCCGCCGAGCGCGTCGGTGGCCAGCGCGGTGGCGTTGCCGAGGACCAGGGCCACGCCGGTGACGGTGGTGAGCATGCAGCCGACGATGCACCACAGCGGGGCACGGACGAGACCGGCGGCCAGGAAGGCCAGCGCCGCGCACGTCATGATCACCAGGCCCGTGCCGAGCACCGAGCGCACGGGGAACCGGTCGACGAGCCGGGCGTTGGCCCCCGAGACGATCGTCATCCACAGGGCCCCGCTGCCGAAGAGCAGCGCGTAGGTGAGCTGGTTCAGCCCATAGGTCTCCTGCAGGACGAAGGGGGAGCCCGAGATGTAGGCGAACATGACGCCGAAACCGAACGCGGTGACGAGGGTGAAGCCCATGAACCGGCGGTTCGACACGACCCTGCCGGCCACTGCGAAGAAGGCGCGGGGGCCGTCGTGGTTGCGCCGTTCAGGGGGCAGCGTCTCCTGGATGCTGGTGGCCGTCAGGACGAAGGCGGCCAGATTGCAGGCGGTGATGACGGCGAAGATGCCCCGCCAGCCGCCGTGGGTGGCGAGCAGCCCGCCGACGACGGGGGCCGCGACCGGGGCGATGCCCTGGATCATCATGAGCATCGAGAAGGCCTTCGCCGCCGCGATCCCGTGCGCCCTGTCGGCCACGACCGTGCGGGCCAGCGCCACGGCGGCCCCGCCGCCGAGCCCCGTGAGCAGGCGCAGCGCGATGAGCAGGCCGATGCCGGGTGCGACGATGGTCAGGGCCGAGGCGGCGAACAGCAGGCCGGTGCCGAGGAGCAGGACCGGGCGCCGGCCCGTGGCGTCGGAGACGGGCCCGGCGATGAGCTGGCCGGCGCCCATGCCCACCATGAAACTGGTCAGTGTCAGCTGCACCGCCGAGGCCGAGGTGTTCAGGTCGGCGGCCATCTGGACGAAGGTCGACAGGTACATGTCGGTGCCCAGCGGGGGAGCCGCCGACAGGAGGGCCAGGACGCACAGCAGTCCCGGGCTCAGGGACGCGGAGGTGGTGGACGGGTTCTGCTCGGTGTTGGACATGCGGTTCCGTTGGTCTACTCGGGGGCCGGGTCGTCACGGCGGCCCGGCCCACTCATTTTATGGAGTTGCCGCTCCTGCCGGGGGTGGGCGGCAAGCCGGTTGCACGTCCGATGCGCCCCGCGAGCGGTCGATTCCGCCGACGGCTTGGCAGCCGGGCCCCGGCCACCGGCCGGGATGGGTCAGGATGGGGTCATGACCGCCCAGCCCTGGCAGCCGATCGTGCTGCGCACACGACGACTGGACCTGGTCGGCGTCGACCCGGCCCAGGCCCAGGCGCTCGCCGAGGGGGTGTGCCCCCTGCCGTGCGCCCCCGGTTATCCGCACGCCGACACGAGCAGCGCGGCCCGCCTGGCCAGGGCCGCCATCGAGTTCGACAACTGGGTGCCCGGCTACGGCATGTACATGATCGTGCGTCGGCGCGACGGGCTGGTCGTCGGCGACATCGGCTTCCACGCCCCGCCGGATCTGCGGGGGGCGGCCGAGATCGGCTACGGCCTCGCGGCGAGCGCCCAGCACCGGGGCTACATGAGCGAGGCGCTGACCGCCCTGCTGGACTGGGCGCACGCCAACGGGTGCGCGACGGTGCTCGCCGACGTGGATCCCGACAACGCCCCCTCGATCGCCGTCCTGGAACGCTGCGGCTTCACCCCGGTGCGTTCACCCGGCCCCCAGCTGAGGCTGCGGCACGTCGGCCGGGCCGCGGAACGGCCCCGGCCGTGACCCCTCTGCCGCTCCCCGGACGAGCCGGCAGCGCCGAGACCCGGCCGGGCATCAGTCCAGCCCGAGGTCGGCCGTCGCCGGGTCGACCCTCGGGGCCCGGGTCACCAGCTTGTGGCCCCACCACAGGGCGAAGAAGAACGGTATGCCCACGTAGGACATGAGGATGTCCGACAGGGACGCCCCCGAGACGACGGGTTCGTAGGCCTGACCCGCGATGATCGCCACGCAGGCCAGCAGGGCGGCGATGGTGCCGGCCGGGAAGAACCGGGCCCGGTAGGGCAACTCGCCCAGGTCGTGGTTCTGCGCCTTCAGGGCCGCGCGGAACTTCCAGTGGCACCACGAGATCCCCGCCCAGGTGATGAAGCCGGCCAGGGCCGAGACCGTCAGCAGCAGTTCGTAGGCACGCCCGTCGCCGATCAGCGAGGTCAGGAAGCCGGTCAGGCCGACGAGCGTGGTCGCCAGCAGGGCGTTGAGCGGCACCTGGTGGCGGCTCAGCCGCTTGAGGAAACGCGGCGCGTGGCCCCGCTCGGCCAGCGCGAAGAGCATGCGCGTGGAGGAATACAGGCCCGAGGTGCCGGCCGAGAGCACCGAGGTGAGGATGACGGCGTTCATGAGGCTGGCCGCCCCCAGGACGCCCACGCGCTGGAAGACGAGCGTGAACGGGCTGATCGAGACGTTCTCCTCCGAGGTGTTGAGCAGGTTCGGGTCGGTGTAGGGGATGAGGAAACCGATGACGATGATCGCCCCGACGTAGAACAGCAGGATGCGCCAGAAGATCGTGCGGATGGCCCGCGGGATCGTCCGCTCCGGGTGCGCGGCCTCACCGGCCGCGGTACCGATGAGCTCGGTGCCCTGGAAGGAGTAGCCGGCCACCAGCAGGACCAGCAGGATCCCCTTGCCGCCGCCGACGAAGGGGGCCTCGCCCCGCGTCCAGTTGGCGGCGCCCGGGGAATCCCCCAGGATTCCGGCGATCATGGCCACGCCCAGGACGAGGAAGACGACCACGGCGGCCACCTTGATGGTCGCGAACCAGAACTCGCTCTCACCGTAGGCGCGGGTGGACAGCGCGTTGATGCCGAACAGGATGAGCAGGAACAGGCCGGACCACACGATCGAGGGCACGTCGGGCAGCCAGAACTTCATCACCAGGGCGGCCGCCACCAGCTCGGCCGCCACCGTGACCGCCCAGTTGAACCAGTAGTTCCAGCCGATGGCGAACCCGAAGGACGGCGAGACGAAACGCGTCCCGTACTCGCCGAATGAGCCGGCCACCGGAAGACATGCCGCCATCTCGCCGAGCGACTGCATGATGAGCCAGACCATCACGCCGATCGCCGCGTAGGCCACCAGCGCGCCGCCCGGCCCGGCCTGGGAGATCGTGCTGCCCGAGGCGACGAACAGGCCGGTGCCGATCGCGCCCCCGATGGAGATCATCGTCAGGTGCCGGCCGCGTAGCGAACGACGCAGCCCCTCGGCGGACGCGGAGTCCGTGGCCGGACCCGTCCGGGTGGTGCGTGTGGTCATGATCAGTCCTGCGAGTCGAGACCGGGGCGGGCCGGCGAACCGCGGCTCCCGCCAGAAACGGCCCCACCCTACTCGCGGCAGCCCACGTCCAACGGTGCCCGGCATGGGTCCGGGCCGTGGATGTCAGTGGCGCGCCTGCGCGCCCCGCCCGCTCAGGCCCGGACGGTCGTCAGCTCCGCCCAGCAGGTGGTACCCCGGTTGGAGAGCATCCCGCGGCGCATCTGCCAGTCGGGCGGGCAGGCCAGCCCGGCCAGCCCGAGCCCGACCGCGCCGTGGCCGACCCGGGTGTTGACCTCGTCGATCACGGCGCCGATGCGCCGCCCGCGGGGATCCGCGGCGAACACGGGCAGGGGCTCCTGGCGGCCTGCGGGGGCCAGCTCGGACAGGCAGATCCCCGCCCGCACGTATCGCGCCCCCTCGGCCATCCGCGGCTCCAGCAGCCCGGACACGCTCCGCAGTACCGCCAGGGGATCGTCGGTGCGCTCGGGCAGCTCGGCCGCGGCCGACACCTGGTGGAAGGGTTCCCGGCACGGGCTCGTGGCGGCGAAGGCCCACACCGCTCCCGCCACGGAGCCCTGGCGGCGCAGCCGGGAGGTGAGCTGCTGCGCGTACAGGCTCAGCACCTGGTGCATCTGGTCCGCCGTGGTGACGGGGGTGGAGAACGACCGGGAGAACACCAGCCGGCCGCTCCGGTCGGCGTCATGGTCCGCGGTCTCGATGCACGGTGTCCCGCGCAGCTCCAGGACCGTGCGGGCCAGGTTCACGCCGAACTGCTGCCGGAGGGCGCCGGGGTCCTGCCCGTGCAGCTGCCCGGCCGTGTCGATGCCTCGCGCGGCCAGCCGCCGGGCCGTGCGACGCCCCACCCCCCACACGCCGGCGGCCGGTGTCGCCTGGAGGATCCGTGCCCGGGCGGACTCGGTGCACTGGTCCCACACGGCGACCCCGCAGAGGGCCCGGGAGTGCTTCGCGCCATGGGAGGCGAGCTTCGCGAGGGTCTTCGTCGGGCCGATCCCCACGGACACCGGTATCCCCAGGTCCCGCCGCACCGTGGCGCGTATCCGGTGGCCGAGGGCGGCCAGGCCGTCCGGGTCGGTGGCCTGCACGCGGATGAAGGCCTCGTCGATCGAGTACGCCTCGACGGCGGGGGACACGTCGTGGAGGAGATCCATGAGCCGCCTGGAGATCGACCCGTACAGCTCGTAGTTCGACGACCGGGCGACCACGCCCCGGCGGGCGGCCCAGTTCCTGATCCGGAGCCACGGGGCGCCCATCTCCACCCCGAGGGCCGTGGCCTCGCTGCTGCGGGATATCACGCAGCCGTCGTTGTTGGACAGTACCACCACCGGGACGCCCTCCAGTTCGGGGTGGAAGATCCTCTCGCACGCGCAGTAGCACGCGTCGACGTCCACCAGCGCATACCGGGTCAGCGGTGCAGATGATGCAGGCATGTCGTCACCACCCCCCAGATCCTCAGCTCGCGGGGTCTCAGCACCGGGTAGGCGTCGTTGGCCGGCTGAAGCTGAGGGCCGTCAGGGGTCAGGTGGAGGCGTTTGACGGTCAGCTCGTCCTCGATGACGGCGATCACCACGTCCCCCTCACCGGCCTGGAGGGAACGGTCCACGATCAGTTCGTCCCCGTCGAAGATCCCCGCCCCCTCCATCGAGTCCCCGGCGACCCGGACGACGAATGTGGCGGGCCGGTTGCGGATCAAGTGCTCATTGAGGTCGATGTCGCGCTCCCAGTAGTCCTGCGCGGGCGAGGGGAAACCCGCCGGCACGGTCTCGACGGCCAGGGGGACCGGTGCCGCGGGTGTCAGCTGCGCCACCTGACACAGCACTCGTACTTCGTACATGAGTTCGATAATAGGCCGCGGGTGACAGCCACTAGACTTGGCGCCACTATGACGACTCCTGCTCGCACTCGTGTTGCTCCTTCCCCCACCGGTGATCCGCACGTCGGCACCGCGTACATGGCCCTCTTCGACAAGGCGTGGGCGGTGAAGACCGGCGGCCGGTTCGTGCTGCGCATCGAGGACACCGACCGCGCCCGCCTGGTCGCCGGCTCCGAGCAGCAGATCATCGACACCCTCGACTGGCTGGGCCTGAGCCCCGACGAGTCGCCGGTCCTCGGGGGGCCCTACGCCCCGTACAAGCAGTCCGAGCGGCTGGACCGCTACCAGCCGATCGTCGACAGGCTCATCGCGGAGGGCCATGCGTACCACTGCTGGTGCTCCCCCGAGCGGCTGGCCCGGATGCGTGAGGAGAAGGCCGCCCGGAAGGAGGACACGCGCTACGACCGGCTGTGCTACCGGATGACGAAGCAGGAGCGCGCCGAACTGCCCGGCTTCACCGAGACCCCCACCGTGCGCATGCTCATCCCCGATGACGCACCGACCGTCTTCCACGACGTGATCCGGGGCGATGTCAAGGCGCCGTTCCCCGACGACCAGATCATCATGAAGACCGACGGGTTCCCCACCTATCACCTGGCCGTCGTCGTCGACGACCACGAGATGGACATCACGACGGTCGTGCGGGGGGAGGAGTGGATCAGTTCGACCCCCAAGCACATCCTGCTCTACCGCTGGCTCGGCTGGGAACCGCCCCAGTTCGCGCACATGCCGCTGCTGCGCAACGCCGATCACTCCAAGATCTCCAAGCGGAAGAACCCGGCCGCGCGCCTCATGTGGTTCAAGGAGCAGGGCTACCTGCCCGAGGCCCTGCGCAACTTCCTCCAGCTGCTGGCCTACCCGCCGGCGGGCGGCGACGAGGAGATCAGCACCTTCGAGCAGTTCGTCGAGGGCTTCGACTGGGGCAAGGTCAACACCGTCGGCCCGATCTTCGACACCAAGAAGCTCGACTGGCTCAACGGTCACTACATCCGGGAGCTCTCGGACGACGAGCTGGGTGATCGTCTGGTGGAGTACATCAGTGAGAACGAGCAGTGGGGTCCGGACCCCGATCCGGCCTGGGCGGGCATCGTCCGGGCGGCGGCAGGCATGATCAAACCGCGCCTGGTCAAGCTGTCGGACGCCTGGGACCAGATCGCCTTCCTGACGGTTCCCGACGACTCGATCCGTGTCGAGGACACCGCGCGCGCCCAGCTCAAGGACGACGCCGCCGAGATCCTCGACGCCACGGCCGAGGTCCTCGGCGCGGTCGAGCCCTTCGACGCGGACACGATCCAGGCCGCCCTGCGTGCCCGGCTCGTCGACGCCATGGGCCTCAAGGCCCGCGCCGGTTTCGCGCCGCTGCGGGTGGCCACCAGTGGTCGCAAGGTCAGCCCGCCGCTGTTCGAGACCTGCCAGATCCTCGGCCGGGAATCCACCCTGGCCCGCATCGAAGGTCTGCGCAGGCGCCTGTGAACTCGGCCCCGGCCCCGCCGCGCGCGGGCCGGCCGGCAAGAAATCTGCACCAGTGATTTGCCTGGGCCATCGATTCATGGGAACATGGACAAGTTGCTCCCTGCGGTGGGACTGCGTCGGACGTCGTTCCGAGGCGCCGCGCTGCGGGGAACCCAGGCAGCGGTACGGGCCTCGGCGAGGCCCTGTCCGGGCAGCCGATCGAGCGCACGCATGGCGTGCGCTCAAAAAATGCTGGCCGACACGCCCGACCTCGGGTGCCAGGCGACATGACATTGACAAGGGCGAATAGCGGTGAAAACGGAGAGTTTTCGAGGTGGATTCGCCCTGGTCACAACCAGGCCAGGCCGGGTGCACCGGCTCAGCAGGGACGAGAAGAGGAACAACCGTGGCGGGACAGAAGATCCGCATCAGGCTCCGTGCCTATGACCACGAGGTCATCGACTCGTCGGCGCGCAAGATCGTCGACACCGTCACCCGGACGGGTGCCCAGGTCGCCGGCCCAGTGCCGTTGCCGACCGAGAAGAACGTGTGGTGCGTCATTCGTTCGCCCCACAAGTACAAGGACAGCCGCGAGCATTTCGAGATGCGCACCCACAAGCGGCTCATCGACATCCTCGACCCGACTCCGAAGACCGTCGACTCGCTCATGCGTCTCGATCTTCCCGCCGGCGTTGACATCGAAATCAAGCTTCCGTGAGGCCGCAGAACATGACCATCGATCGCAAAGTGAAGGGCGTGCTGGGCACCAAGCTCGGCATGACCCAGTTGTGGGACGAGAACAACCGGCTCGTGCCGGTGACCGTCATCCAGGCCGGCCCCTGCGTCGTCACGCAGGTCCGCACGCCTGACAAGGACGGCTACTCGGCCGTTCAGCTCGGCTACGGCGCTGTCAAGGCCAAGTCGGTCAACAAGCCCGCCGCCGGCCAGTTCGCCGCAGCCGGCGTGACCCCTCGCCGCTATCTCGCGGAGATCCGCACCAGCGATGCCGCCGAGTACACGCTGGGTCAGGAACTCGGCGCGGACGTCTTCGCCGCCGACGAGATCGTCGACGTCGTCGGCGTGACCAAGGGCAAGGGCACCGCCGGTGTCGTCAAGCGTCACGGCTTCGCCGGTCTGCGTGCCAGCCACGGCGTCCACCGCAAGCACCGCTCGCCCGGCGGCATCGGCGCCTGCTCCACCCCTGGTCACGTGTTCAAGGGTCTGCGCATGGCCGGCCGCATGGGCAACGAGCGCAAGACCATCCAGAACCTCCCCGTCGTCGCGGTCGACGCCGACAAGGGGCTGATCCTCGTGCGCGGCGCCGTCCCCGGCAACAAGGGTGGTCTCGTCGTCGTGCGCAGCGCCGCCAAGAAGGGTGATGCCAAGTGAACGAGAACAGCACAGTCGACGTCCTCGACGCCAGCGGTACGAAGACCGGTTCCGCCGAGCTTCCCGGTGAGCTCTTCGACGTCCAGGCCAACATCGCGCTGATGCACCAGGTCGTCACCGCCCAGCTCGCCGCGGCCCGCCAGGGCACCCACTCGACGAAGACCCGCGCCGAGGTCTCCGGCGGCGGCCGCAAGCCGTGGCGCCAGAAGGGCACCGGTCGCGCCCGTCAGGGTTCGACCCGCGCCCCCCAGTGGACCGGGGGCGGTATCGTCCACGGTCCGGTGCCGCGCTCCTACGCGCAGCGCACGCCCAAGAAGATGATCGCCGCCGCCCTGCGCGGCGCCCTCTCCGACCGCGCCCGCGAGGGCCTCCTGTACGTGGTGGACTCGTTCGTCTCCGGCGAGCGTCCCAGCACCAAGAGCGCCGCCGCCCTCCTCGCCTCACTCGGCGACCACGGCCGCGTTCTGGCCGTGCTCGAGCGCACCGACGAGACCAACTGGCTCTCACTGCGCAACCTCGTCGGCGTGCACGTCATCAGCTGGGACCAGCTGAACGCCTATGACGTGCTCGTCGCCGACGCCGTGGTGTTCACCGAGTCGGCTCTTCAGGCCTTCATCGCAAAGAACACGTCCGCCAGGGCCGCCGCCGGCGCCGTGGCCGAGGATGAGGAGGACGCCAAGTGAGCGACTTCAAGATCCACGATCCGCACGACGTCATCCTCGCCCCGGTGGTGAGCGAGAAGACCTACGGGCTGATCGACCAGAACACCTACACCTTCGAGGTCAGCCCCAAGGCCAACAAGATCGAGATCCGTGAGGCCATCGAGGCCATCTTCGGTGTCAAGGTCAAGTCGGTCAACACCCAGAACCGGGCCGGCAAGCGTCGTCGCACGCGCTACGGCATCGGCCGGACCGCCAGCAGCAAGCGAGCGATCGTGACCCTGGCGGCCGACGACCACATCGACATTTTCGGGAACGCTCCGGCCGAGTGACCGGGAGCTGACGCGTAGACAAGGAACGAAGAAACCTCATGGCTATTCGTAAGTACAAGCCGACCACGCCGGGCCGTCGTGGCGCCAGCGCGTCCGACTTCAGTGAACTGACCCGCTCGCGGCCGGAGAAGTCCCTGGTGGCCCCGAAGCCGAAGACCGGTGGTCGCAACAACTCCGGTCGCATCACCACCCGGCACATCGGCGGCGGGCACAAGCAGGCCTACCGGCTGGTCGACTTCAAGCGGTATGACAAGGACGGCGTGCCCGCCAAGGTCGCTCACATCGAGTACGACCCCAACCGCACCGCTCGCATCGCGCTGCTGCACTACGCCGACGGCGAGAAGCGTTACATCATCGCCCCGCTGAACCTGGCCCAGGGCATGACCGTGGTCTCCGGACCCGACGCCGACATCAAGCCCGGCAACAACCTGCCGCTGCGCAACATCCCGGTCGGCACCCAGGTGCACGCCGTGGAGCTGCGTCCCGGCGGCGGCGCCAAGCTCGGCCGCAGCGCGGGCGCCGTGATCCAGCTGGTCGCCCGCGAGGGCAAGTACGCCACCTTGCGCATGCCCTCGGGCGAGATGCGCATGGTCGACGTCCGCTGCCGGGCCACGGTCGGCTCGGTCGGCAACGCCGAGTACTCCAACATCAACTGGGGCAAGGCCGGCCGCAACCGCTGGCGCGGCATCCGCCCGACCGTTCGCGGTGTCGTGATGAACCCGATCGACCACCCGCACGGTGGTGGTGAGGGCCGCACCTCCGGTGGCCGCCACCCGGTGAGCCCGTGGGGCAAGCCCGAGGGCCGCACCCGCAACAAGAACAAGGCCAGCAGCAAGCTGATCGTCCGTCGCCGCAAGTCCGGCAAGAAGCGCTGATTCAGGAGCAGTAGACAATGCCTCGCAGCTTGAAGAAGGGTCCGTTCGTCGACGAGCACCTGCAGAAGAAGATCGACCTGCAGAACGAGAACGGCACCAAGAACGTCATCAAGACCTGGTCGCGCCGCTCCATGGTCACCCCGGACATGCTCGGCCACACCATCGCCGTGCACGACGGACGCAAGCACGTCCCGGTGTTCATCACCGAGTCGATGATCGGACACAAGCTCGGTGAGTTCGCCCCGACGCGTACTTTCCGCGGCCATGTGAAGGACGACAAGAAGGCCCGCCGGCGCTGAGGCGCGGACCAGAAGGAATGAATTCGATGAGCAATAACAACGAACGGCCCAGCCGTCGTCTTGCCCTGCTCGGGGATCGCCCTGGCTCGTACGCCATTGCGCGTCACGTCCGGATGAGCCCCCGCAAGGTGCGCCGCGTCGTCGACACGGTGCGCGGGATGGACGTCAACCGGGCCATCGCCACTCTCCGCTTCGCCCCGCAGGCCGCGGCCGAGCCGGTCCGCAAGGTGATCGAGAGCGCGGTCGCCAATGCCGAGTCGGCCGAGGGGCTTCGCGCCGACGATCTCTACGTGAGCCAGATTTTCGTGGATGAGGGTGTCACCATGCGCCGCATCCGCGCCCGCGCGAAGGGTTCCGCCAGCCGGATCCTCAAGCGTGCCAGCCATATCACCGCGGTCGTCGAGCCCCACTCGGGCGACAAGAAGGAGGCCTGAGCATGGGACAGAAGATCAACCCGAACGGCTTCCGCCTGGGTGTGACGACCGACCACAAGTCGCGTTGGTACGCCGAGAAGCAGTACGCCGAGCTCGTGGGCGAGGACGACAAGGTTCGCACCTGGATCAGGAAGAACCTCGAGCGCGCCGGCGTCTCGTCCGTGGAGATCGAGCGCCGGTCGGACCGCCTGACGATCTTCCTCTACGCCGCACGCCCGGGCATCGTCATCGGGCGCAACGGCGCCGAGGCGGAGCGTGTGCGCGGCGAGCTCGAGAAACTCACGGGCAAGCAGATCCAGCTGAACATCCTCGAGGTCAAGAACCCCGAGACCGACGCCCAGCTCGTCGCCCAGGGCATCGCCGAGCAGCTCGGCGCCCGCGTGGCCTTCCGCCGCGCGATGCGCAAGGCCCAGCAGACCGCCATCCGAATGGGCGCCCAGGGCATCCGCATCAAGTGCTCCGGCCGTCTCGGCGGCGCCGAGATGAGCCGCTCGGAGGGCTACCGGGAGGGCCGCGTGCCGCTGCACACCCTGCGCGCCGACATCGACTACGGCTTCTACGAGGCCAGGACGACGTACGGGCGCATCGGCGTCAAGGTGTGGATCTACAAGGGCGACGTCACCGGCACCCGCGCCGAGCGTGCGGCCCAGAAGGCGGCCCGCCAGGCCGCTCCTGGGCGTCAGCGCAGCAGCCGCCGCCCGGGCCGCGGTGAGCGTTCCGGTCGTCGCCGCGCCGATGCCGCACGCGAGCAGGCCCCGCGCAGCAGTGCCGCCGCTGCCCCGGCCGAGGCACCCGAAACCCAGAACGCAGGAGCCTGACCATGTTGATTCCCAAGCGCGTCAAGTACCGCAAGCAGCACCACCCGAAGCGCCGTGGCATGGCCAAGGGCGGCACGCAGTTGGCCTTCGGCGAGTTCGGCATCCAGGCCCTCGAACCGGCCTACATGACGAACCGCCAGATCGAGGCCGCGCGTATCGCCATGACCCGTTACATCAGGCGAGGCGGCAAGGTCTGGATCAACGTCTACCCGGACCGTCCGCTGACCAAGCACCCCGCCGAGTCCCGCATGGGTTCGGGCAAGGGTACCCCCGAGTTCTGGGTCGTCAACGTCAAACCGGGCCGGGTGCTCTTCGAGCTGTCCGGCGTGTCGGAGGAAGTCGCCTCCGAGGCCCTCCGGCTGGCCATCCACAAGCTGCCCTTCAAGGCACGCATCATCAAGCGCGAAGCAGGTGAGAACTGACATGGCGAAGAACCGGAGCAACACCGCCGCCGAGCTGCGCGGGCTGTCCCGCGTCGACCTCAACGCCAAGGTCGTCGAGCTGAAGGAGGAGCTGTTCGCCCTGCGCTTCCAGGCAGCCACCGGCCAGCTTGAGAACACCGCACGTCTGCGCGAGGTCCGCAAGGACATCGCCCGCATCTACACGGTGCTGCAGGAACGCAACCTCGGCATCATCGAGGATCCTGATCGTGAAGGGGAGGTCGCGGAATGAGCGAGTCGGTCGAGCGCAACACCCGCAAGGTCCGTGAGGGCCTGGTTGTTTCCGACAAGATGGACAAGACGGTGGTCGTCGCCGTGGAGGACCGCGTGAAGCACCCCCTGTACGGCAAGGTCATGACCAAGACCGTCCGTTTCAAGGCCCACGACGAGAACAATGAGGCCGGGATCGGGGACCGCGTGCGCATCATGGAGACGCGCCCGCTGTCGGCCACCAAGCGCTGGCGTCTCGTCACCATCATCGAGAAGGCCAAGTAACCGAGACCCGGCGGTCATCGTGCCGGTGACGCCGCTGCTCCCTCTGGCAGAACCCAGAGGACAACTACGAGTCCGGCCAGGCCTCGGGGAGACCCGGGGAACCGGTCGGGCAGAGGAGAAGAAATGATCCAGCAGGAGACGCGACTGAAGGTCGCCGACAACACTGGTGCCAAGGAGCTCTTGTGCATCCGTGTCCTCGGCGGCTCGAAGCGTCGCTACGCCGGGCTCGGTGACACCATCGTGTGCACCGTCAAGGACGCCATTCCCGGTGGCAATGTGAAGAAGGGCGAGGTCGTCAAGGCCGTCGTCGTGCGCACCGTCAAGCCGCACCGTCGTCCCGATGGCTCCTACATCAAGTTCGACGAGAACGCGGCCGTCGTTCTCGGCGGTAACACGGGTGAGCCCCGCGGTACCCGTATCTTCGGGCCGGTGGCCCGCGAACTGCGTGACAAGCGCTTCATGCGCATCGTCTCGCTGGCTCCCGAGGTGATCTGACATGGCGAAGATGAAGCTGAAGAAGGGTGACCGTGTCAAGGTCATCGCCGGCAAGGACAAGGGCGCGGTCGGTGAGATCCTCGCCGTCTTCCCCGAGGACAACCGCGTGACGGTCCAGGGCGTCAACATCGTCAAACGCCACCAGGGCGACACCGCCGATCCCAACACGGGCCGTCAGGTCAAGGGCGGGATCATCTCGCGGGAGGCCCCGATCCACGCCTCCAACGTCCAGCTGCTCGTCAAGGACGGCGGCAAGGACGTCGTGACGCGCGTCGGGTCCAAGCGCGTGACCGTGACCAAGCGCCGCCCCGACGGCTCTGAGTACGAGGGCACCCGTGGTGTCCGCGTCGCCCGCAAGACGGGGGAGGAGATCTGATGGCCCGCACCAAGGACAACGCTCTCAAGGTCGCCGACGTGGCCGTTGCCACCGCGCCCCAGACACCGCGTCTGAAGGCCCGCTACCGCGACGAGATCCGCGCGAAGCTCCAGGACGAGTTCGGCTACACCAACCCGATGCTCATCCCCGGTCTGTCCAAGATCGTCGTGAACATGGGTGTCGGCGAGGCGGCGCACGACTCCAAGGTGCTCGACGGGGCGATCAAGGACCTCACGGCCATCACGGGCCAGAAGCCCATGGTCGTCAAGGCCCGCAAGTCGATCGCCCAGTTCCACCTGCGCGAGGGCCAGGCCATCGGTGCCTATGTCACGCTCCGCGGCGACCGCATGTGGGAGTTCGCCGATCGCCTGCTGACGCTCGCGCTGCCCAGGATCCGCGACTTCCGCGGCCTGAACAGCAACCAGTTCGACGGCAACGGCAACTACACCTTCGGCCTGACCGAGCAGGTCATGTTCCACGAGATCGACCAGGACAAGATCGACCGCGTCCGTGGCATGGACATCACCTTCGTGACGACCGCCAGGACCAACGAGGAGGGCAAGGCCCTGCTCAGGGCCCTCGGCTTCCCGTTCAAGGCCGTTGACGACCCGAAGGTCAAGAAGAAGAGCAGCGGTCCGCAGCGTGGCCGCAGGAGGAAGTGAGACAGCTCATGGCTAAGACCGCTCTGAAAGCCAAGCAGGCCCGCAAGCCCAAGTTCGCCGTGCGCGCCTACACCCGCTGCCAGCGCTGTGGCCGGCCGAAGGCCGTCTACCGCAAGTTCGGCCTGTGCCGCATCTGCCTGCGCGAGCTCGCCCACTCGGGCGACCTGCCGGGCGTGACCAAGTCGTCCTGGTGAGTCCCAGGGCTCACCCAACGACCCAGTGGCGGCGCGAGCCGCCGGCCGCCGCTCGGCACTGCGCCGAGGCAGGCGGGCTCCACACTCGACCACAACAGGTCCGGGCCCGACCCGGAAACCGTTGTGAGAAAGAGGCTGACAAGCCATGACTATGACCGACCCGATCGCAGACATGCTCACCCGTCTGCGCAACGCCAACCAGGCGTACCACGACGAGGCGAGCATGCCCAGCTCCAAGATCAAGGTGGGCATCGCCTCGATCCTGAAGCAGGAGGGTTACATCCTGGACTTCGCGGTCGCCGAGCCCCAGGCCGGTGAGGTGGGCAAGACGCTCACCCTCAAGCTCAAGTACGGCGATGACCGCAAACGCTCCATCGCGGGCCTGCGCCGCATCAGCAAACCCGGCCTGCGCGTCTACGCGAAGTCGAACCAGCTGCCCAAGGTCCTGGGCGGCATGGGCATCGCGATCATCTCGACCTCGCAGGGCCTGATGACCGACAGGCAGGCCCATGAGAAATCAGTGGGCGGCGAAGTGCTCGCCTATGTCTGGTGAACCGAACGAGAACAGGTAAGGAGAACAGGAATGTCACGAATTGGCAGGCTCCCCATCACCGTTCCGTCCGGTGTTGAGGTGACTCTGGCCGGGCAGGACGTGACCGTGAAGGGGCCGAAGGGCGAACTCTCGCGGACCATCCCGGAACCCATCACCGTGTCCAGGAACGACGAGGGCCAGCTGGTCGTCGAACGTCCCGACGACGAGCGCGTCAGCAAGTCGCTGCACGGCCTCAGCCGGACACTGGTCAACAACATGGTCATCGGCGTCACCGATGGCTACGAGAAGCACCTCGAGATCGTCGGCGTCGGCTACCGGGTCGTCGCGAAGAGCCCGACCCAGCTCGAGTTCGCGCTGGGTTTCTCGCATCCGGTCGTCGTCGACGCCCCCGAGGGCATCACCTTCGAGGTCATCACGCAGACGAGTTTCAAGGTGCACGGCATCGACAAGCAGGTCGTCGGCGAGGTCGCTGCGAACATTCGCAAGATCCGCAAGCCCGAGCCCTACAAGGGCAAGGGCGTGCGATACGCCGGTGAGCACATCCGCCGCAAGGTCGGGAAGGCTGGTAAGTGATCATGGCGGTCAACATCAAGCATCAGAAGCATCTCGCCGCCCGCAGGTCCTCCCAGCTGCGCCGCCAGAAGCGCGGCCGCAAGAAGATCTTCGGCTACCCCGAGCGTCCCCGCCTCGTCGTCACGCGCAGCGCCCGCCACATGGTGGCGCAGGTCATCGACGACGTCGCCGGTGTCACCCTCGTGTCCGCCTCCACCATGGAGCAGGACGTGCGAGCGCTCGACGGGGACAAGACGGCCAAGGCCGCCCGGGTCGGTGAGCTCGTCGGCCAGCGCGCCAAGGACGCCGGTATCGAGCAGGTCGTCTTCGACCGTGCGGGCAACCAGTACCACGGCCGTGTCGCAGCGGTCGCCGACGGCGCCCGCAAGGCGGGGCTGAGTCTCTGACGGAAGGATTAGGAAAAGCGATGAATACATCCCAGCGCGGCGCCACCGGCCGCCAGGGCGGTGACCGTCGCGGCCGTGACGACCGTCGGAGCCGCGACAAGCAGAGCGAGCGCAAGGACGAGTACCTGGAGCGCGTCGTCGCCATCAACCGCGTGTCCAAGGTGGTCCAGGGCGGCCGCCGTTTCAGCTTCACCGCGCTCGTCGTCGTGGGTGACGGTGAGGGCACGGTCGGCGTCGGCTACGGCAAGGCCAAGGAGGTGCCCGCGGCGATCGCCAAGGGCGTCGAGGAGGCCAAGAAGCACTTCTTCAAGGTGCCGCTGGTCCAGCGCACCATCCCGCACCCCGTGCAGGGGGAGAAGGCGGCCGGTGTCGTCATGCTGCGTCCGGCCTCGCCCGGTACCGGCGTGATCGCCGGCGGATCGGTCCGCGCCGTCCTCGAGTGCGCGGGCGTCCAGGACGTGCTGGCCAAGTCGCTCGGCTCGCCCAACGCCATCAACGTGGTGCATGCCACCGTTGAGGCCCTTCAGATGCTCGAGGAGCCCGAGCAGGTCGCCAAGCGCCGTGGCAAGTCCGTCGAGGACGTCGCCCCCGCCGCCCTGCTGCGTGCCCGCAAGGAATCGGAGGTGTCGGCCTGATGGCAGACCTGAAGATCACCCAGATCAAGTCGACCGTGGCCCAGAAGCCCGCCGTCCGCGCGAGCGTCAGGTCCCTCGGTCTGAAGCGAATTGGTGACACCGTCACGCAGCCCGATCGCCCGGAGATCCGCGGCATGATCCGCGCTGCGCGTCACCTGGTCACCGTGGAAGAGGTGAAGTGAGCATGCCGATCAAGGTTCATCACCTGCGCCCGGCGCCCGGCGCGAAGCACACCAGGAAGCGCGTCGGCCGTGGCGAGGCTGGCAAGGGCGGCAAGACCGCCGGCCGCGGCACCAAGGGCACCGGCGCACGCAAGAACGTGCCCGAGAGCTTCGAGGGCGGCCAGATGCCGATGCACATGCGGATGCCGAAGCTGCGCGGCTTCCAGAATCCCTTCAGGGTCGAGTACCAGCCGGTGAACGTGGCGCGGATCGCCGAGCACTTCCCGGCGGGCGGCGCCGTCGGCGTCGACGACCTCGTCGACGCGGGACTGGTTCGTGCCGGTAGGCCGGTCAAGGTGCTGGGCGACGGCGAGCTGAGCGTCAAGCTCGACGTCACCGCCGACAAGTTCAGCGCCTCCGCCAGGGAGAAGATCGAGAAGGCCGGCGGCAGCGTCACCGAGCGCTGAGCCGACGCGACAATGGCAGAGGAGGGCGGCCCCACGGGGCCGCCCTCCTCTGCTGTCCGCCGGCGCCCTGTGCCCGCCCTCGGGCGGGTCATGCCGGCAGGTCACCGTGCGCCGCCGGGTCTTTGATGGCATGCTTGCGCACCATGGGTGATGTCTTCGGCGGACGCTACGAACGTGTCGATGCCCTCGCGGGGAATCGTTGGAGGGTGTGGGACGACGAGCAGAAGGTCTACCTGGCCTGCGAGTTCGTCGACGACGCCCCGGGACCCCTGAGCGGGCTGCTCGCCCGAATCCCCACTACCGCGGCCCACCTGGCGGTACCCGTCGTCGTGGGCGGCGCGGCCGGGGGACCGGCGCTCGTCCTCAGCCCCCTGGTGGGCGGCCAGGTGCTCGGCGACCGGCTGGCCGCCCACGAACCCATCGACGTCGACAACGCACTCGAGATCACCGACCAGCTGCTGGCCGCCCTGACCGTGCTGCACGGCGCGGGGCTCGTGCATCGCGGCATCGCCGACCACGTCGTGCTGCTGTGCGCCGGGCGGCGTCCCCGCGTGATCCTCGGCGGGCTCGGCGGTGTTGCCGAAACCGCTGACGGCACGCGGGACACCCGGGGGCTCGGCGCCGCCGTGGGGACACCGGGGTACATGTCCTTCGAGGCCTTCTCCGGGGCCGCGCCGGATCCCGTCCAGGACCTCTACTCGGTGGGCGCCCTCCTGGTGCAGATGCTCACCGGCCGCCGGCCCTCGGCCGGCGCGGTGGCCCGTGGCGGGGCAGAGGTGCCCGCGCAGTACCGGGGCACCCCTGTCGGTGATTTCCTCGGGCACCTGCTGGCCACGGCCCCTGCCCGCACCGCCAGCGCGTCCGCCGCCCGCACGGAGCTGACAGCCGTCCGCGCCGCGCCGACCGCGCAGGAGCCCGCGAGCGGCCAGCGGGCCCGCTTCGCCGAGCCCTTCATCGTCGAGGACGCCACACCGGACCTGCCCCCGGAATGGGGGACGAACGGGCCTCTCCCGGCACGGGTCAGCGAACACCTCGTTCACGTCGTGAGAACCCCTGAGGCCGCGGATCCCGCCCGGCCCGCTGCGACGGCGGGGGAACGGCCCGCGGTGCGCGGCACGCCCGGGCGCTGGGCCCTGACCGGCGTCCTGCTCTGCGCCCTGGCCGCCGCGCTGCTCCTCGTGATGTGGCTGCTCGGCTGAGGCCGGTTCCGGGGCACCGGCCGGCCCGGTCGGGATCGATCCGGGGTGCCTCCAGCCCCACGGCGGCACCCGGTCAGATGATGTAGATCGTCACGGTTGAGCCCTTCGCGAGCTTCGTGTTGCGCACCGGATCGGTCTTCTGCACCCGGTTCAGGCGCACAGAGGCGTTCTCGTCGACGTACTTCTCCTCGACGGTGAACCCGGCGGCCTCGAGGATCGACCGGGCGTCGTCGATGGTGCGGGCGCGGACGTCGGGCACCGAGACCTCCTCGGCGCCGCTGGAGACCACCAGGTGGATCTCGCTGCCGGCCTGCAGCTGACCGCCGGCGGGGTCCTGCGAGATGACATGACCGACCTCGACCGTCGAGGAGGACTGCTCCTCGGTGGTGACCGTGAAACCGGCCTTCTCCAGGGCGCTCTTGGCCTCATCGGCCGGTTTGCCGGTGTAGTCGGTCACCTGGATCGGCGAGGGGCCCATCGAGACGACGAGGTCGACGGCCGTGTCGTGGACGACCTGGGTGCCCGCCTCCGCGCCGGCCGAGATGACTGAGCCGGCCTCAACGGTGTCGGAGTACTCCTGCGTCACGGTTCCGACGGCCAGGTGGGCGTCGAGGAGGGCCTGCACAGCGGCCTCCTGGGTCAGACCCGCCACGTTCGGCATCGTGTAGGTCTGCGGCCCGGCCGAGATGACGGCGTCGATCTGCGACTTGCGCTCGATCCTCGTGCCCGCCGTCGGATCGGTCGAGATGACCAGGCCGGCCTCGACGTCGTCGCTGTAGGCCTGCTCGAAGCTGACCGTCAGCCCGGCCTGCTGGGCGGCGCTGATCGCGGAGTCCTGGCTCATGCCGACCATGTCCGGTGTCTCGATGAAGCGCCCGGAGGTGACCCACCAGGAACTCACGCCGATGACGGTGGCCAGGACCAGGACGAGCAGGGTCGCGACGACGCCGCGACGGCGGCGGTGCACCGGGTCGTTGGCGATCTCCGGGAACAACGGCGTGCGCTGGCTGCGCGGGAGCGGGCTGCGCTGATGCCGCGGCAGCGGATGCGAGCCGGTCTGGGACAGGTGATCGCGGTAATCGACCGGGCTGACCGGCGCGGCCGGGCGCGAGGGCGAGTCGACCGGGTGCCAGCCGTCCGAGGGCGGGCGCGCCGGCTCGTCGTGGCGGTGACGTCCCTGCCGGGGATTCGCCCCGGCGGCCGACAGGCTCGTCACAGTCTGGCCGGCGGCGGACCGGACGCGGGTCGTGCGGGGGGCGGCCGAGGACACGGCGCGTTCCCGGCCCCGGGCCCTCGACGAGAGCCGGATCGGTTCGGTGTCGATGTGCACACTGCCGACGCGGACGTTCGCCCCCGACCAGGTGCGTCCTTCGCGCCACCCGGCGGGGTACATGACCATGGACAACGAGTCGTCCTTGGTGACACCCGCCGCCACGGCGGCGCGGGCGCGGCGCACCTTGGTGAGCAGGTCGTGCCCGTCGGCCGGGCGGCGATCGGGATCGCGGCGTGTGCACGCGATGACCAGTGCGTCCACGTAATCGGGTACGGGGGCGTGGCCGTTGCGGCGCAGCGTCTGCGACGGTGCGGGAACCGACTTGTTGACGTGCGCATAGGCGACCTGCAGGTTCTCGCCCGTGTAGGGCTTCTCACCGGTCAGCAGCTCGTAGAGCACGATCCCGGTCGAGTAGATGTCGGAGCGGGCGTCCGCGTGCGTCTGCGCGACGATCTCGGGCGGCAGGTAGCTGACCGTGCCGATGACGTTGCCCTTGGCCACGGTGATCGTCTTCGCGCTGGCGGCGCGGGCCAGCCCGAAGTCGGCGACCTTGATCTGGCCCTTGCTGCCGATGAGGACGTTCTCGGGTTTGACGTCGCGGTGCACCAGACCGGATTCGTGGGCGGCCGCCAGGGCGGCCGCGATGGGTTCGATGAGGCCGAGCGCGCGTTCGGGGTCGAACGGCGCCTCGCGCGTGATGAGGTTGCGCAGCGTGCAGCCCTCGATGAACTCCATGACGATGTAGGGGCGGCCGTCGTCGATCCCCTGGTCGAAGACACCGACGACGTGTGAATCGGTCAGCGCTGCCGCGGCCCGCGCCTCGCGGTCGAACTTGCGGGCGAAGTCGGTTCCCTGCGCCTCGTCGAGGTCATCGTGCATCACCTTGACCGCGACGATGCGGCCGAGCCGCAGATCCTGGGCACGGTAGACGGTGGCCATGCCGCCACGAGCCAGCTTCTGCAGGATCTCGTAGCGGTCATCCAGCACATGACCCACCAAGGGGTCAGCAGTGCCATTTCTGGTCACGGTGTCTGCTCCAAACACGGTCGGGGAAGGAAGGCCGTGTAAGCCTGTGAGCCAGTGTAAGACGTCGGGGCGGGCCAGGCCCAACGAAACACCTGAGAAAGATGATTCGCCGGGTGGGTGCGTCCAGGTCCGGCGGGGGATGCACCGGGATGATCCCCGGTGCAGACGGCGGGGCCAACGCCCGGCACGGGTCGGGACGCCGGGTCAGAAGTCGCGCACGAGACACGCCTCGATGAGGGCTGCCAGGGCGGTGCGTCCCTCGTCGGTGATCGCGAGCCGGTCCAGTGCGGCCCGGGCCAGCGCACCATCGGCGGCGATACGCGCCTCGACCCGGGCCCGGGCCCCGCAGTCGACGAGCAGCGCCCGGGCCCGGGACAGTTCGGCCTCGTCGAGAGGACGCCCGAGAAGGCCGAGGATCTGCGGCGCCGCCGTCTGCGCCTCGGCGATGAGTACTGTGCGCTTGCCCTCCCGCAGGTCGTCACCGGCGGGTTTGCCCGTGAGCGACTCGTCGCCGAAGACGCCCAGCAGGTCGTCGCGCAGCTGGAAGGCGCGTCCCAGGGGGGAGCCGAGTTCGGCGAGGGCGTCGAGCGTCGCCTGGTCGGCTCCGGCCAGGGCCGCGCCGTACTGCAGGGGACGGGTGACCGTGTACTTGGCCGTCTTGAACTCGACGACGCGTTCGGCGACGGCGATCGGATCCGTCCCGGTGGTCAGGCCGGCCTCCGCGGCCATGTCGAGGAACTGGCCTGCGTTGACCTCGGTGCGCATGTCGTCCAGCACGGGGTGCGCGGTGGTCAGCATGGCGGGGGGGAACCCCGATTCCCAGATCAGCTCATCGGACCAGGCCGCGAGCAGGTCACCGAGCAGGATCGCCCCGGCGCGTCCGAAGGCAGCCGGGTCCCCACTGCCCGCCTGCTCGGCGTGCATCGCCTCGATCTGGCGGTGAACGGCCGCCAGACCCCGCCGGGTGCTGGAGTCGTCGATGACGTCGTCGTGCATGAGGATCGCGACGTGCATCATGTCGAGGCTCGCGGCGGCGGCGACGAGCGGGGACGGGTCGGTCGGCTGACCGGCAACGGCCGCGTGCCCCCAGTAGCAGAAGGCCGGGCGCAGCCGCTTGCCGCCGGCGGTGAAGACGCGGGCCAGTTCGCCCAGGGGGGTGAGTGCCGGTGAGATCCGTGCCAGGCGCGCGCAGGCGCCGTCGAGGAAGCCGCTCAGACGCTCACCGATGGCGCCGCGGAAGGACGGGCCGGCCGGGTCTGCTGGATTGAACATGGGCATGGACACGCCCAGCAGCCTAACCGGTACCGGTAGGCTGAGAGGCGTGCAGCACGAGTACCGTCCCGATGCAGTGACGCCGCAGGATCGTCTGGATTTCCGTCCCGACGAGACCATCGCGCAGCTGCTCGCCCGAACCGATCGCCCAACCATCAGCGCCGAGTTCTTCCCGCCCCGCGACGACGAGGGGCAGGCCGTGCTGCACCGCTCCATCGAGCAGCTCGAGCCGTTGCACCCCGACTTCGTCTCGGTCACCTACGGTGCGAACGGCTCCAGCCGTGAACGCACCCTGGACGCCGTCCGTGACATCCTCGCCAGCACGCGGCTGCGCGTCATGGGTCACCTGACCTGCACCGGCCAGAGCGTCGACGAGCTGAAGGCCGTCATCGACGGCTACGGCGAAATGGGTGTGCGCCACATTCTCGCGGTTCGCGGCGACATGCCGGGCGGCCCGCTCGTGCCCTGGCAGCGGCACCCGCAGGGGCTGTCCAACGCCACGGAGCTGGTGGAACTCATCAAGAGCCGCGGCGAGTTCTGCGTCGGCGTCGGCGCCTTCCCCGACGTGCACCAGGGGTCGACCGCCGAGAACGACGTGCGGGTGCTGTGCGACAAGCAGGCAGCCGGCGCCGAGTTCGCCATCACACAGCTGTTCTTCCGCCCGGCCAACTACCGCCTGCTGGTCGAGCGGCTGCGCGCCGCCGGCTGCCGGATGCCCGTCATCGCGGGCATGATGCCGGTCACCACCATCAGGCAGGTGGACAAGTTCGCCGAGCTGTCCGGGGCGCCACTGCCCGAGGAGATGGTGGCCCGTCTGCAGTCCGTCGCGGACGACCCCGAGCAGGTGCGTCTCACCGGCGCGCAGATCTGCGCCGAACTGGCCCGCGAGCTCCTCGCCGATGGGGCACCCGGCATCCAGTTCTTCACTCAGAACCGCTCGGCGGCGACGCGCCGGATCCTCGCCATGCTGGAGGAGGGGCGCCGGTAGCGGACTGACCCGGATCCGGGCCGAGGCATGCGGCTCATGGCCGCGTGTCCGGGCTCAGGAATCGAGCCCGGTGCGCCAGGAGCCGGGAAAGGCGCCGGGGGTGATGTCGAGCGTGGTGAGCAGCTGGGTGGGGCGGGTCAGCGCCACGTAGAGCACCCGCGGGCCGCCCGGGGCCTGGTCGACGATCTCGTCGGGCGCGACGACCAGCGCCGCGTCGTACTCCAGGCCCTTCGCCTCGAGGGCCGTCACGACGAAGACGCGTTCATCCGAGTCCCCGAGGTCGAGCTCGGCGATCTCGGCGTAGCGCGACGGCGGCACGATGACGCCGACGGTGCCCTCGACCCGGGCGGCCAGGGCGGCCACCTGGGTGCGGATCTCCTCGGCGGCGCGGTCCGGTGTGCAGCTGAGCAGCCGCGGGTGCTCGCCGGTGCTGCGCACCGCGTTCGGCAGGTCGGCGTCGTCGATGAGACGGCGGATGTAGGCGCCGGCCAGGTCCATGACCTCGGCGGGGGACCGGTAGTTCGTCGCCAGACGGAAGGTGCGGTGGGGCGCGCGCCCGATGAGGTCGCGCAGGGCGCGTTCGCTCTGGCCGGCGTCCGGGTAGGAGCTCTGCGCCGGGTCGCCGACGATCGTCCAGCTGGCCTGCGGGCCGCGCCGCCTGATCATGCGCCACTGCATCGGCGTGATGTCCTGTGCCTCGTCCACGAGGATGTGCGAGTAGTTCTCGAGGGGTTCGTCGTCCTCACGGCGGTCGGTGAGCAGATCGGCCACCGTCACGAGTTCGGGCACGTCGGAGTCGACGAACAGCTCGGGCTCGGCGTCCTCGGCGAGCGGCACCGGCCCGAGGATGGCGTGCAACTCGTCGAGCAGCGGGATGTCGGAGACCGTCCAGGCCGGCCTGGGCTGGCCCGAGCCGGGCAGGTAGCCGCGGGCGTGGGCCAGGGACTGTGACAGCACGGCCTGCTCGTCGGGGTCGAGCAGGCCTCGCGCGACCTTGGCGAGCACCGACGGCTCGGCGAGGCGGGCGAGTGTCTGTTCGGGGCCGACGAGCGGCCACCAGGCGTTCATGAACATCCGCCAGGCGGCCTGCCCGGTGACACGATCGTCGAACTCCTCGCGGGGCATGTCCTCGATCTCGGCGGGACGACCCGCGTAGAGGGCATCGAGCAACGCCTTCTCGGCGGCGGGGCGGGCCTGGTTCATCGTGCGCTGTCCGAGCACCTGGGAACGGATGCCCGACAGGGTGCGGGCATCGGCCCTGAGGAACTCGCCCTTGACGCTGACCTTGAGGCTGCGCGCTGCCTCGGCGGCCAGGGGCTCGTTGCAGATGCGGCGCATCAGCTTGGCCATGACGAGCGAGCCCTTGAGGATCGCGGTCTCGGCGTCGTCCTGGCGATCGGTGCCCGTGCCCAGCACGTCCTGCGCGACCCGGCCGATGCTGCGCAGCGCCACGGCGTCCTCGCCCAGGCCGGGCAGGACCCGTTCGATGTAGCGCATGAAGACGTCGGAGGGGCCGACGACGAGCACACCGCCGCGCTCCAGGCGTTTGCGGTGCGTGTACAGCAGGTAGGCGGCGCGGTGCAGGGCGACGACGGTCTTGCCGGTGCCCGGGCCCCCGGCGATCATCGTGACACCCTGGTGGGGGGCGCGGATCGCCTCGTCCTGCTCGGCCTGGATGGTCGCCACGATGCTGCGCATGTGCGCGCCGCGGGCCCGTGACAGGGCCGCCATGAGCGCGCCCTCACCGATGATCACCAGATCGGACTGCGCCTCGGTGTCGAGCAGGTCGTCCTCGATGCCGATGACCTTGTCGTCGCGGCACCGCAGGACACGGCGGCGGATCACGCCCATCGGGTTCGTCGGGGTCGCGCGGTAGAACGCTGAGGCCGCCGGAGCGCGCCAGTCGATGACGAGGGGCTCGTAGTCGGCGTCGCGCACCCCGATGCGGCCGATGTAGCGGCTCTCGTCGTCCTCGCGCAGGTCGAGGCGGCCGAAGACCAGGCCCTCGTGCTCCTCGTCGAGAATCGCCAGGCGCCTGGCCGCCTGGTAGGCGAAGGCGTCGCGCTCGAACAGTGCCGTGCTGTTCTCCTCACGCAGCCAGTCGGCGCGGTCCGAGGTGAAGCGGGCGCGGGACTCGGCCTCGACGCTGCGGGCCTGCGCCTCCGCCCGGCGAAGGGCCTCGTAGACCCGGTCGACGTGCTGCTGCTCGACGGCCAGCTCAGAGGCCAGGGGCTCGGTGAGATCCTGGTGTTCGGATTCGCTCAACTGCATTCTTCCTCTGCCGGGGACCGACCAAGTTTACTCCACGATGAAAAGCCGCTGCTGTGGCCGGGGCCGACTGCTCGCGGGGTGATTTGACACTGCCGGGAGTGCCCCGCCTAGCATGGTTCTGCTTTCAATTGTCTGCGCACCCCCCGATCCGCGATGCTCCTGGGAAAGGTCGTCCTCATGTTGCGCAGTCACTCAAGACGGCGCCCGCTGGGTGCCGTGTTCCTCATTCTCACCCTGATGATCACACTCTTCAACGCGACTGTCCCCGCGCACGCCGATGATGTCGGCAGCTTCACCATCTTCGTAGACCCAGCAATCGGCAATGCGGGCGAGTTGACTCCCAAGTCTTTCACCTTCGACTACGAGTGCTCGAACACTGCCGGTGAGCCCACCGTGTCCGGTGTGCTGACGGTTGAGGTCGGCAGTGGTGTCACCATCACCGATGTGCCGATCGGGCAGTGCGATGCGTATCAGCGAGACGCCTCGGTGCCCGGCGCCGACCTGGGGTCGACCACGGTTGTGAGCAACCAGGATGTGATCTGGGAAGATATTGCCGGGGCCGAGTTCGATGTGACTGGGGGAAGGGACACGAGGATCACCGTGTGGAATGTCTACAGCCGGCACGGTACTTTCGAGGTAAGCAAGGTGATTGAAGGTATCGGGGACCAGTCTGTGGGGCCCTACGTCTTCACCTACACCTGCACTGATGGTCAGTCGGGCAGCCTCACCGTCCCGGGCGACGGCACGTCGGTCGAGGCCGGCACGACCTTCCCGAATGGTACCGAGTGCACCGTGGCTGAGGATCCCTCCTCTGCGCAGGTGCCTGGCTACTCGGTGGAAGTCCCACAGACCCAGACGGTGAAGATCCGGAATGAGACCTCGCAGCGGCTCTCGTTCACCAATGCCTATACCCGTGATGAGGGCGGTTTCTCGGTGGCGAAGTCGGTGACGGGTGCCTCCGCCGGTGACAAGGAGTTCACCTTCACCTATGACTGCACCGACGGACAGACCGGTTCGCTGACGGCCAGGGGTGATGGTGTGGCGGTGGTTGCCGGCGCGTCCTTCCCGCTGGGTACCGAGTGCACGGTCTCGGAGGACGCGGATGCGGCGCAGATCGACGGGTACACGCTGGACGTTCCGCAGGACCGGACGGTGACCGTCTCCGAGCGTGACCAGGTCGTCCCGGTCGAGTTCGAGAACGTCTACACGCCGGTCCCGGAGCCGACCCCGTCGGCCCCGGAGGAGAGCCCTTCGTCCCCGGAGCCCTCCGCGCCGGATCCGACGACCCCTGGCGAGTCCCCGGAGCCCTCCGCGCCGGCCCCGACCCAGACTCCTTCGGCGCCGGTGGAGACCCCTGAATCCTCTGCGCCTGTCACGAGTTCCTCACCCAGTGAGTCGGCCAGGCGGAGCTCGACGAGCCCGTCCGGTCTGCCCAGGACCGGTTCCGGTGCCGCCGGGCTCACGGCCGTCGCTGCGGCCGGCGCGCTGGCCGCCCTGCCGCTGCTGCGCAGGCGCCGCCGGTGACGGCACCCTGAAAGAGGTTGCGCGTTCCGTCCTCGGCGCCGGGCCACTGACTGCTTCGTCAGCGGCCCGGCGCCGTTGCACGTGGCTCGTCTCGGTGCGCTGTGGTGGCGGACGGCCGGGCCTCACCAGGGTCGCGAGGCCTCGAGTGATCCCGGTGCCCGGACCGGCTCACCCGCCATCACCCTGGGCCGATCACCGCTCCGGGCCACTCCGGAATGACGGGCTGATGCCACGGTCCACTGCCAACCGCTTGCCATGAGTTGACAGGACACCGACTCACCGGCGTATCATGTCGCAGCTTCATGCTGCTGCGCACCCCCGCCGCCGATGACCACCGGAAGGTTCATTGCCATGTCGCGCACCCGCTCGGTGCGGCGCCCGCTGGGTGCCGTATTCCTCGCACTCACCCTGATGCTCACCATCTTCAACACGACCCTTCCCGCCCGGGCCGAGGAGAACTCGGCCATCACCGTCTCGGGTCTGAGCCTGGTGCGGTCCACCGTCGGCGGCGAGAACCAGGACGGCAAGATCGAGGTCGGCGGCTACGCGAAGCTGTCCTTCACCTGGGACGCCACCAGGGCCAACGTGAAGAGCGGCGACTCCTTCTCGATCGACCTCGGCGCCAACTTCAGGAACCTCGATTTCCCCAAGACCACCCCGATGTCCATCCTCTACGACGGCGCCGAGAAACAGATCGGCAGCTGCGAACTGACGAGGACCCGTGTCGTGTGCACCTTCGACGGCACGGTCGACGAGCTCCGCAACTCGGGCTTCACCAGCTTCAGTGGCACGGGGCAGGCCCTGCTCGTCGCCACGACGAGCACGACGAGCCAGACCGCGAACATCACGGCGAACGGTGTCGTCACGGCCGTCCAACTGCCCGCGGGCGGCGGCATCCCCGGACCCGACTACGGCCGATGGGGCTCGCTGTCCAAGTGGGGCGGCGCCATCGCCGAGAACGCCACCAGCGTGCAGTGGGGCATCAACTTCAACACCACCAGCCTGACCCAGGACACCGGGATGGTCTTCGACGGCTCGACGAACCAGACCCTCACCTTCACCGACACCCTCGGCGACGGCATGACCTTCTCCACCGACCTGACCACGGCACGGCTCCTACTGCGCAACAGCGCCACCGACCCGGCCCGCGAGGCGGGCGACCCGATCGTCAACGCCGCCGGTGAGGACCTGAGCAGCGCCTACGGCGATTTCGACATGACGATGACCACCGAGGGGAGCACCGCCACCATCACGGTGACCGGTCCCTTCGCGCCCGAGACCAACTACTTCATCGTCTACAACGCTGATTTCCCGGGTGGCAGCGTCGTCAAGGGCTTCCAGTACCAGAACAGCGTCACCCTCCAGGGCCTGAACCAGACACGCAGCGCGGAACGCTATTACGTCGACTCCTTCTCGATCTCTGTCGAGATGGCGGCCGGTTTCGGCGGCTTCGACGTCACCAAACTGTTGCGCGGCAACGGCGCGAGCAGCGTGCCCGACGGAACGAGCCTGACGGTCGCCGTGAACTACGAGCTGCCCGCTGCGGCCTCGGCCTACGAGGGCTGGACGGCTCCCGGCACGCTCAACGCCGACCGCAGAACCGGCACCACGACGATGACGGTGCGAGTCGGCCAGAAGACCCCGTACCCGAGCACCTTCCCCGCCGGTACCCGGATCACCCTGGAGGAGGACACGTCAACGGCCTCGCCGGCCCCCGACGGCTACGCGTGGGGCGATCCCGTCTTCACCATCGGCAACCGCACCACCAACACCCTGACGATCGGCGACCAGACCTCCGTCGCCGTCAACCTGAGCAACCAGGTGACCGCCCTGGGCACGTTCTCGGTGACGAAGTCGGTGTCGGGTGTCTCGGCCGGTGACAAGGAGTTCACCTTCACCTATGACTGCTCTGATGGTCAGACCGGTTCGTTGACGGTCAAAGGCGACGGCGCGGCGGTCACGGCCGACAGATCCTTCCCGCTCGGTACTGAGTGCACGATCTCGGAGGACACCTCGTCTGCGGAGGTGCCAAACCACGCACTGGACGTGCCGCAGGACCAGACAGTGACGATATCGGACGCGATGACGCCGATACCGGTCTCGTTCACAAATAACTACACCCGTAATGAGGGTGCACTCCTTGTGAGGAAGCTGGTCACCGGTGATTACCAGGCCTCGTCCGCTGAGATGTTCACCGTCAATTACCGCTGTGACGATGGGTCGGAGGGTTCGCTTGATGTGCCAGGTGACGGCTCCGAGGTACTCAGCCCGAGACTGCCGGCCGGTATCGTATGCACGATCACCGAGGACGCCCACAGCGCAGAGCGCGATGGCTACGTGGTGGCGACGAGTTACTCGGACACATCCGTGGTCATCTCAGGAAGTGCTGCGCTCCTGCTGACGGTGACGAATGACTACACCCGGCTGGTCGGCGGGTTCACCATCGCGAAGAGCGTTGACGGCGACGGGGCCTCACTCGCGCCTCGGGCGTTCGCCTTCGACTACGACTGCGTCGATGAGGCCGGTGAGCCGACGCGGTCCGGATCCGTGGCGGTCGAGGCCGGTACTGCTGCCAGCGTCACCGATGTGCCGGTCGGCCGGTGCACCGTGACCGAACGTAACGCCGAGGTGATCGTTGCTGACCAGGAGACGCGTCTGACCGTGGATGGCCAGGAGGCCTCTGGTCCGAGCGTGAGCTTCGATGTGACCGATGGCGCCGAGATCGCGGTTGCCGCGACCAACACGTACACCCTGCACCGCGGCACGTTCTCCGTGGCGAAGTCGGTGTCGGGTGTCTCGGCCGGTGACAAGGAGTTCACCTTCACCTATGACTGCTCTGATGGTCAGACCGGTTCTCTGACGGCCAAGGGCGATGGCAGGGCGGTCACGGCCGACGCGTCCTTCCCGCTGGGCACCTGGTGCACGGTCTCGGAGGACGCCGATGCGGCGCAGATCGACGGGTACACGCTGGATGTTCCGCAGGACCGGACGGTGACGATCACCGAGAAGGATCAGGTCGTTCCGGTCGACTTCGAGAACGCCTACACCCGCGACGAGGCCACCTTCTCGGTGGCCAAGCAGGTGACCGGTGACTACCAGGCCTCGCCCTCGGATGCGTTCACCGTGAACTACAGCTGTGACAATGACGCGACGGGTTCGCTGGTGGTGCCCGGCGATGGCAGCGAGGTGTCCGGTCCGAGGCTGCCGACCGGGACCTCGTGCACGATCACCGAGGACGCCGGCAGCGCTGAACGCGCCGGTTTCGCGGTGGCGACACGGTACTCGGACACGACGGTGACCATCGCCAAGGGCGAGAATCCCGTCCTGACCGTGACGAACGACTACACGCGGCTGGTCGGCGGCTTCACCGTCGCGAAGACCGTTGACGGCGACGGCGCCTCACTGGCTCCCACGTCATTCACCTTCGACTACGACTGCACCGATGAGGCCGGGGAGAGCACCGTGTCCGGCGAGCTGACGGTCGGGGCCGGAGCGACTGCTAGCGTCACGAACGTGCCGGTCGGCCGCTGCACCGTGACCGAGCGCGACGCCGAGGCCGCCGGCACCGACCTGGCGGCGATCCTGACCCTTGATGGTCAGGAGGCCTCGGGTCCGAGCGCGAGTTTCGATGTGGTCAATGGCGCCGAGATCGCGATCGCCGCGACGAACACGTACACCCTGCACCGCGGCACGTTCTCCGTGGCGAAGTCGGTGTCCGGCGCCTCGGCTGGTGACAAGGAGTTCACCTTCACCTATGACTGCACCGACGGTCAGACCGGTTCGCTCACCGTCCCGGGCGACGGCACGGCGGTCACGGCGGACACGTCCTTCCCGCTGGGTACCGAGTGCACCATCTCCGAGGACGCGGATGCGGCGCAGATCGACGGGTACACGCTGGACGCTCCGCAGGACCGGACGGTGACCGTCTCCGAGCGTGACCAGGTCGTCCCGGTCGAGTTCGAGAACGTCTACACGCCGGTCCCGGAGCCGACCCCGTCGACCCCTGACGAGACCCCGGAATCCTCCACTCCGGCTCCCGAGCCCTCCACCGGTGAGTCACCCAGGAGACACTCGACGAGCCCGTCCGGCCTGCCCAGGACCGGTGCTGGTGCGGCAGGACTCACAGCGGCACTGGTCTGCGTGGTGGCCGCTGTGCCGCTCCTGCGCAGGCGTCGTCGGTGATGAGCCGCTGACGAGCGACGACGATCGCCGGTGCCGGGCCACCGCCCACGTGGGCATGTGGTCCGGTGCCGGCCCTGCGTCGCGGCGGTGTGGTGGCGCCGATGCGCCACACGATGACGGCCCGGAATTGATCCGAGATCGGCGTTTCCCAGAGACAGGGCGGGTCATAGACTGGAGGCACAGTCAGTCCATCGATGGACTGGACGCCTGACTTAAGGAGGCGTGTGATGCCCCTCTCGAACGAAGAGCAGAAGATGCTCGATGAACTCGAAGCATCGCTGAGAGCCGAAGACCCCCGGCTGGCTCGTACGATGGGCACGCCGGCCAAGCGCCGTCCTCCTACCCGTTCGCGCCGCAAGGCAGGTCTCGCCGGACTCGGGTTCGTCATGGGTCTGGCCCTTCTGCTCATCGGCATGCAGACGGTCTGGGTCGTCAGCGTGGTCGGCTTCGTCGCCATGTTCAGTTCGGCCGTACTCGCCCTCAACGCCTGGAGCGGATCCTCCGCCAGGACGAGGACGGACTCCCGGCGCAAGCCGGTCCAGGGCAAGCCCATCTCGTCCGATCCCTTCACGACGAGGATGGAGGATCGCTGGCGCCGCCGTCAGGACGAGGGGCGCCTGTGATCCGCAGCCGAGTCGAACCGGTGGTGCAGCTCGGCGGCGAGCAGCGCCGCGACTGAGGAATCAGGGTTCCCACCGGGGAATCCCAAGAGCCCCCGGGCCACGTGGCCCGGGGGCTCTTGTGCGTTCACCGGCACGAGTCGTCTACGGTCATCGGCGATATGGGTGGGGGTGCAGGGGGGCGGTGTGTAATGAAATGGAGCGAAATGGAGTAATGTGGGGGCCAGTGGAGTGAAAACCCGTCATCGGTGAGCGAAGGGGGAGGCCCAATGTTCCTGGGTACCCACACCCCGAAGCTCGACGACAAGGGTCGTTTCTTCCTCCCGGCGAAGTTCCGGGACGAACTGGCCGAGGGTCTGGTCATCACGCGATCCCAGGATCGTTGTCTGGCCATCTACCCGATGGACACGTTCGTCGCCATGACCCAGTCGGTCAGCACCGCTCCGGCGACGCTGAAGCAGGTCCGCGACTTCCAGCGCATGCTGGCGGCCGGGGCGAGCGATGAGGTGCCGGACAAGCAGGGGCGGGTGACGATCCCCCCGGCGCTGCGTTCCTACGCGGGGCTCGACAAGGAGATCGTCGTGGTCGGCGCCATCAACAGGGTCGAGATCTGGGACTGCGCCACCTGGGAGAACTACTCCGCTGCCCAGGAGGATGTCTTCGCCGACATGAACGGCGAGATCCTCGCAGCTGATGTTGACCGCTGACTGCGGCATGCGGCTTCGGCCCGGGCTGATCCCCTGGCGCACCTTCCCCGGCGCCAGGTGAACCTGGCTCGGGTTGAAACCGGATGCCGCAGTTCCGCTGTCGGGAGCGGGGGAGGAGAACATGGTCGAACAGGGTCCTGAGGATGACCCCACCGTCCTCCATGTCCCGGTGATGGCCGGTGCCGTCGCCGAACGCCTCGCGCCGGCGCTCGATCGCCCCGACGCCGTCTACGTCGACGGCACCCTGGGCATGGCGGGGCACGCATGTCTCATCCTCGATCGCTGTCCGCAGGCGGTCCTGGTCGGCATCGACCAGGACGCCGAGGCGCTGGACGTGGCGGGGCGGCGACTGGCCCGCTTCGGAAGCCGCGTTCGGCTGGTGCAGGCCCGGTTCGACGACCTCGGGCGGATCCTGGACGACGCGGGCGTCACACACCTCGACGCCATGCTCCTCGACCTCGGCCTGTCGAGCCTGCAGATCGATCGCGCAGCCCGTGGCTTCGCCTACCGGGTCGATGCCCCGCTCGACATGCGCATGGACACCCGCGGCACCCTGACGGCCGCCGATGTCCTGAACACCTACCCGCCCGCCGAACTCGTCCGCATCCTGCGCGAGTACGGCGAGGAGCGTCAGGCCCAGCGCATAGTGCGGGCGATCGTCGCCGAGCGCGGCCACGCTCCCTTCACCACCTCGGCCCGTCTCGTGCAGACCATCATCAGTGCCCTGCCCGCCGCCGTCCGTGGCAGACAGAGCGGCCATCCCGCCCGCCGTGTCTTCCAGGCGCTCCGGATCGAGGTCAACGGCGAGCTGGACGCCTTGGCAGGGGTCCTACCTGTCATGCTGGAACGCATGAACCAGCATGCGCGCGCGGCCGTTCTGGCCTACCACTCGCTGGAGGACCGTATCGTCAAACGTGCCTTCGCCGAGGCGGCCAGCGACCTGGCACCGGCCGGCCTGCCCGTCGTCCCCGAGCACCTGCTCGCCCGGTTCACCCTGCTCACCCGCGGCGCCCAGCGCCCCACCGCCGAGGAGATCGCCAAGAACCCCCGTGCCGCCTCGGCGCGGCTGCGTGTCATCGAACGTGTCAGGCCCTCGACCGGGGAGGCGCGCTGATGGCACAGCACCGATCCCGTCGCGTCCGCCTGCGCGTCTTCACCCCCGACGGGCACGGCGGCCGTCGCCTGACCAACGGCGCCTTCGTCCTGCTGCTCATCGGCCTGCTCGGTATCGGCCTCGGGCTGGTCCTCGTACTGAGCACCCAGATCCAGCAGCAGCAGGCCGAGCTCGAGGAACTGCAGGACCAGGCCGAGCAGGCCTCCTACCACGAGGCGGCGCTGCAGGGCGAGGTGAACGAGCTCAGCACCACGAACTCGCTGGCGAGGATGGCCGCGGCGCTCGGCATGGTGCCCAACACGAACCCGCTCATCATCCAGATGCCCGATGGCACGAGTCACGGCACGCCCGCCGCCATGGACGGCACCGAGATGCCGGGCGTCGTCCCCGCCGAGAGCGCTGCGGCCAACCCGTCGGCGAATTCCTCGTCGGCCGGCCAGCCGGCCGAGGCCGCCGAGCCGCCCCTGCCCGACGAGCAGGATCAGGCGGGCCAGGGGGATGACGAGGCACAGGGGACGGACCCCGGGGCCGTCCAGAGCAGTCAGGCCGGTGGCTGATGGCGTCCCCCGATCGTCCTCGCCCCCGCTCCTCCTCACGGGGTGCCCAGCCCGGCCCGCGCCGAACGACCTCATCGCGCTCCCACAGCGGACGGGGCCCCTCACGCGGGTCGGGGCACAGCCCCGCCCCGGCCGATTTCCACATGAGGCTGGGCTCGACCACCTTCCGGCTGCGCGCCAGCATGATCGTCCTCGTCCTGATCCTGTGCCTGCTGGCCGGACGGGCCTTTCAGCTGCAGGGCCTCGACTCGGCGGCCAACGCCCAGGCGGCGGCGGAGAAGATGACGCACACGCGCACCATCAAGGCCACCCGGGGATCGATTCTCGACCGCAACGGCGAGGTGCTGGCGACCACCCAGCCCGCAGTGAAGGTGATAGCCGATCCCGCCTCGATCAGCGTCAACGGGTACAACGCCGACAATCTGACCGACCAGCAGGCCGCCGACCTGGCCGATCGCACCCCCCACCAGATCGCCGAGGTGCTCGTCAACTTCCTCGGCGGCGCGACCACCGACTACCTGCCGGCCCTCAAGCGGACCACCACCGGCGACGGTTCGGTCAACCAGTACGAGGTGCTCAAGGAGGACGTCGTCGCCGACACCTACGAGCAGCTCCGCCAGGCGCTCGACGAGGTCACCGACGTCCTGGGCAACAAGGGCCTGTACGGCATCACCAGCGAGGACGATCCGATCCGGGTGTACCCCTCGGGCACGCTCGCCTCGAACATCGTCGGTTTCGTGAACTCCGAGGGCACCGGGGCCGGTGGCTTCGAGTACTACGCCGACGAACAGCTCGCCGGCACCGACGGCTACGAGCAGTACGAGTCGGGCCAGTACGGGCGCATCCCGCTGGCGGACAACACCCTCAAGGACGCCACCGACGGCACCACCTACACGCTGACGATCGACTCCGAACTGCAGTACTCCGCCCAGCAGCTCATCGCCTCGGAGGCCGCCAAGTACAACGCGCTGAGCGCCTCGACGGTCATCATGAACGTCAAGACCGGTGAGATCCTGACCCTGGCGACCACCCCCGGTTACGACGCGAACGACCCGGGCGCGGCCGATCCCGACGATCTGGGCAACAGGGCGATCAGCGAGGCCTACGAGCCGGGCTCGGTCGCCAAGGTCTTCACCAACGCGGCCCTCTTCGACCAGGGCCTGGCCGACCCGGACACCAAGGTCGAGGTCCCGGCCTCGATAGCCTCCGGCGATGGCCAGATCCGGGACTCCAACAGGCACGCCGACACGAAGTACTACACGGCGCGCGGCGTCTTCTACCACTCCTCGAACATCGGCTCGGCCCTGCTGCTGCGCCAGATGGACACCGCCACGTACCAGCAGTACATGACCGATTTCGGCTTCGGCTCCGCCAGCGGCATCGAACTGCCAGGTGAGGCCGAGGGCTACCTGCCCGACGCGACGATGGCGGACTACACGCAGGACAACATGGCCTTCGGCCAGGGCTTCTCGACCAACGTCGTCCAGATGGCCGCGGCCCTCGCCTCCGTCACCAACGGCGGCGTCTATCACCGGCCGACGGTCGTCGCCTCCGCCACCGATGCCACGGGGGCCGCGGTGTCCCTGCCGGAGCGCACCTCCCGCCGCGTCATCTCCGAGCAGGCCAGCGCCGAGGTGCGCGACATCATGGAGGCGGTCACGGCGGGCGGCACCGGTCAGGAGAACAGGATGATCTCCGGGTACCGCATGGGCGGCAAGTCCGGTACCGCCCAGATGATCGACCAGGAGACGGGCCAGTACGATGCGCACCGGTACATGTCGTCCTATGTGACCGTCGCCCCGATCGAGGACCCGCAGATCCTCGTCTACACGGTCCTCGAGGTGCAGGACCAGTACGGCGGCACGGTTGCCATGCCGACCTCCCGCATGCTCATGTCCATGGCCCTTCCGCGCTACGGTGTTCTACCGAGCGCTGAGGTCCCGATCGACACCGAACCCCTGGAGTACGAGCCGTGATGAGTGCACCTGTGCCCGCCAGCAGCAAGCGCGCGCTGCGCCCTACCGTCGTCGACCCCCAGCCCCTCGCCACGATGGTCGCGGACCTCGGCCTGCGGATGCTCGGGGACGCGGGGACGGTGATGGTGCGCGACATCACGCTGGACTCCCGTCAGGTGGCCCCCGGCTGCCTGTACGTCGCCCTACCGGGAACCCGCACCCACGGCGCGCATTTCGCCGCCCAGGCCGTTCGCGCCGGCGCGGCGGCCATCCTCACCGACGCCGCGGGCGCGGCCATGGCCGCTGACGCCGGCGTCCCCCTCGTCGTAGCCGATTCCCCGCGCCATGCGATGGCGCACATCGCCTCACGCCTGTTCGGCGAACCCTCGCACGGTCTGTTCATGGCCGGGATCACCGGCACCAACGGCAAGACGACGACCGCCTTCCTGCTCGAGTCGGCCCTGCGTGCCACGGGGCACCGGGTCGGCACCATCGGAACCATCGGCTTCCGGCTGGAGGGGCGGCCCCTGCGCAGTACCCGGGGCACGGTGACCACTCCCGAGTCGTGCGATCTGCAGGCGCTGCTGGCCGTCATGGCCGAGCGAGGCGCCGACGCCGTGGCGATGGAGGTCAGCTCGCACGCGCTGGCCTTCGACCGGGTCGAGGGCGTGCGCTTCGACGTCGCGGCGTTCACCAACCTGGGGCGGGACCACCTGGACTTCCACCGGACGCAGGAGGACTACTTCGAGGCGAAGGCCAGGCTCTTCACTTCCGGCATGACCCGCCGGGCCGTCATCAACGCGGACGACGAGTGGGGGCGGGTCCTCGCCGAGCGGGTCCGGGCCACCGGGGACGTCGAGCTGACGACCTTCGGGTTCGGCCCCGCGGCCGACTACCGGGTCCTGGCCTTCGGCGACAGCGGGACGGGCGGCGAGCACGTCGAGCTCGACGCCGCCGGACGGCGCCTGAGCTTCGACATCGCCCTGCCGGGACGCTACAACGCCGCCAACGCCGCCACCTGCGTGGCCATGCTGGACCGCTGCGGCGTCGACCTGGACTCCGCCCTCCCGGGCCTCGCGACCGCCCAGGTGCCGGGGCGCATGCAGCGGATCCATCTGCCGGGCGACGCCCCGCGCGTCTACGTCGACTTCGCCCACACCCCCCAGGCAGTGGCCTCCGCCCTCAGCGCGGTACACGGCCGGACGATCGTCGTCGTCGGTGCCGGGGGCGATCGTGACAGGGCGAAGCGTGAGCCGATGGGCCGGATCGCGGCGCAGAACGCGGACGTCGTCGTCGTCACGGACGACAATCCCCGCACCGAGGACCCGGCAAGCATTCGTGCCGCGGTGCTCGCCGGCGCGCGGAGTGCCGGCCGGGCCGAGGCCATCGACGGGGGAGAGCGTCGTCACGCGATCGCCCTGGCCCTGTCCCTGGCCGAGCCCGGCGACGCGGTGGCCGTGCTGGGCAAGGGACACGAGACGACACAGGACATCGGGGGAGTGCTCCACACCTTCGACGACACCGCGGTGATCGAGCAGGAGTGGGCCCGGCTGCATGAGGGTGCGGCCGGCGACGGTGAACGCCATCGTGGCGTGCCAGAGGGGAACTGACGTGCGAGTCAGCAGTGCACAGCACATCGCGCAGCTCGTGACCGGCGCAGGCGCCCAGGCGTCCGTCATCGGTGACGGCCAGGTCCGGGTGGGGCCCGATGTCGTCATCGACACCAGGCTGGCCAGCCGGGGCTCCCTGTTCATCGGCCTGCCCGGTGAGCGCGTCGACGGCGCCGATCTCGCCGGGGACGCCGCGGAACGGGGCGCCGCGGCCGCCATCCTCGGCCACGACACCCAGGCCCCCCTGACCCGCATCCTCGTGCCCGATGCCGCAGCGGCGCTGGCCCGACTCGCCCGGGCCCTCGTCGATGAGGAGATCGGGCGCGGCATGACGACCTTCGCCATCACCGGGTCCAGCGGCAAGACCTCCACCAAGGACCTGCTCGCCCAGGTGCTCGAGCAGGCCGGCCCCACCGTCAGCCCGACCGGCAACCACAACAACGAGATCGGCGTTCCGCTGACCGCCTGCCGCGTCGACGAGAACACCCGTTTCCTCGTCGCCGAGATGGGGGCCCGTGGCATCGGGCACATTCGGCAGCTGTGCGAGGTGGTGCCGCCGCGTGTCGCCGCGGTGCTCAACGTCGGTACCGCGCACCTGGGCGAGTTCGGCAGCCAGGACGCCATCGCCCGGGCCAAGGGCGAGATCCTCGAGGCCCTGCCCGCCGACGGGTGGGCCGTCCTCAACGACGACGACGAACAGGTCGCCGACATGGGCGGGCGCACGGTCGCCCGCGTCGCCCGTTGGTCGGTCACCGGTCAGCCGACCCGTGACGCCGAACTGGCGGTCTGGGCGGAGGACATCAGCCTGGACGCCCTCCAACGCGGCTCGTTCGGGCTGCACGCAGTGCGTCAGGGGGTGCACGGACGGGTGGGAGTGAGTCTCGGCCTCATCGGCGCCCACCAGGTCCCCAATGCCGTCGCGGCCGCCACCATGGCGTTGGCGGCCGGGCTCCCCCTCACCGGCGTGGGCGAGGCACTCTCCGGGGCCCGCGTCCGCTCACCGCTGCGCATGGAACTGGTCGAGGGTCCCGGCGGCGCCGCGATCATCAACGACTGCTACAACGCCAACCCCGACTCCATGGCCGTCGCGCTGCGCACCGTCGCCGCCATGGGCCGGGCCCGAAGGGCCGAGATCCCCGGGGCCCGGCTGGTCGCCATCATCGGGGACATGGCCGAACTGGGCCAGGACGCCACCGGGCTGCACGAGGCGGCCGGTGCGCTGGCCGCCTCGCTCGGCTACGACGAGATCATCGCCATCGGCGAGTACGCACGATCCATCGTCGACGGCGCCCGCGCAGCGGGCGGGCCCCCGGGAACCGGATCGACGGCAGGGGCCAATGCCAGGGTTGCTGGCAAGGAGGACGCCGCCGAGTCACTAGAGTTGGGCCCGGGTGATGTCGTGCTCGTCAAGGCCAGCCGTGTCCTGGCGCTCGAGGACGTCACCGCACGGCTCATCGGCCATGACGAGGAAGGGACTGCGCGATGATCACGATTCTCACGGCGGCCATCATCGCCATGGCCGTCGCGCTCGTGGGCACCCGCTTCTTCATCGTCTTCCTGGCGCACCGCGGGTACGGCCAGTTCATCCGCGACGACGGCCCCACCGGTCACCGCACCAAGCGGGGCACGCCCACCATGGGCGGCGTGATCGTCATCGGCGCCGTCGTCCTGGCCTACCTCCTGGCGCACCTGATCTCCCGCTCCTCGGTCACGATCTCCGGGCTGCTCGTGCTCGCCGTGTTCGTCGCGACGGGTCTCGTGGGTTTCATCGACGACTGGACGAAGATCTCCAAGCAGAGATCGCTCGGTCTGACGCCGCGCGGCAAGGTGATCGGGCAGGGCCTCATCGGCGTCCTGTTCGGTGTCGCCTCGCTCATGTTCCCGGCCGCAGCAGACCCCGAGGTCGCCAAGAACGTGGGGGCGCGGCCGGCCACCGTCGCGATCTCCCTGGTCCACGACATCAACTGGCTGCGGCTGCCCGTCGTCGTGGCGATCATCTGGATGACCCTGCTCATCACGGCGAGCTCGAACGCCGTCAACCTCACCGACGGGCTCGACGGCTTGGCGACCGGGGCCTCGACGATGGTCTTCGCGGCCTACGCCCTCATCAGCATCTTCCAGACCAACCAGTGGTGCATCACCGGGGGCAATCACGGTCCACGGTGCTTCACCGTGCGCGACCCGAATGACCTGGCCGTGGTGTCCATCGCCCTGGCCGGGGCCTGCTTCGGCTTCTTGTGGTGGAACGCCAAACCGGCCAAGATCTTCCTCGGCGACACCGGATCGCTGGCGCTCGGCGCGGCGATGGCTGCCCTGGCGATCTACACCCGCACCGAGCTGCTGCTCATCGTGCTCGGCATGCTGTTCGTCATCGAGACGGCCTCGGTGATGATCCAGGTGAGCTACTTCAAGCTCTCGCACGGCAAGCGCGTGTTCAAGATGGCCCCGCTCCACCACCACTTCGAGATGGTCGGTTGGGATGAGGTCACGGTGGTGATCCGCTTCTGGATCATCTGCGGGGTGTGCGTGGCGGTGGCTCTCGCGCTGTTCTACGGCGGCTGGATCTGGGGTTGGTGAGACCGTGAAGGACTGGATGCCGACTGCCGACAGGACCTCGCCGTGGGAGCAGGCCCATGTCGTCGTCGCAGGACTGGGCACCTCGGGATACGCGGCGGCGGATGCGATGCTCGAGCTGGGTGCCGCCGTCACCGTGCTCGATGACGCCGAGAGCCCCTCCCTCCACGAGCACGGCCGGATCCTGCAGACCCTCGGGGCCGAGGTCCGCCTCGGCCCCGGTTCCAGCGCCCGCCTGCCCGAGGGGACCGATCTGGTCATCACGTCACCGGGCTGGCGTCCCGACTGGCCATTGCTCGCCCAGGCCGCCGGGGCCGGACTGCCGATCTGGGGCGAACCGGAGCTGGCCTGGCGTCTCATGCCCGCGGACCGCCGGATCACCTGGCTGGGCGTCACCGGCACCAACGGCAAGACGACGACCACGCAGATGCTCGACGCCATGCTGCGCGCGGCCGGCCTCAGGTCGGCGGCCGTCGGCAACATCGGCCGCCCGATCATCGAGGCCATCAACGACCCGGCCGGCTACGAGGTCTTCGCCGTCGAGCTGTCGAGTTTCCAGCTGCACTGGTCGCCCTCCCTGGCCCTGCACTCGGCCGCCGTCCTCAACCTGCACGCCGACCACCTCGAGTGGTACGACTACGCCGGCGACGCCGACGCCGCGATGGCCGCCTACGGGGCGGACAAGGCCCGCATCTTCAACCAGGTGCACCACGCGTGCGTGTACAACGTCGCCGAACCCGCCACGCGCCGGATGGTCGCCGACGCCGACGTCGTCGAGGGCGCCCGCGCCATCGGCTTCACCCTGGGGATTCCGTCGGTCGCGCAGCTGGGTGTCGTGGACGATCAGATCGTCGACCGGGCCTTCATCCGGCAGCGCCAGACCTCGGCCCTGCCGCTCGCCTCGCTGAGTGACGTCCAGCCGTACGCCCCGCACAACGTCGAGAACGCCCTGGCCGCCGCCGCCCTGGCCCGCAGCTCCGGCGTCCCGGCCGGCGCCGTCGCCCAGGGGCTGCGCGACGTGCGGCTGAGCGGCCACCACATCGAGACGATCGCCGAGGCCGATGGCGTGCGGTGGGTCGACGACTCCAAGGCCACCAACCCGCACGCCGCGAACTCGTCCATGCGGGCCTTCGACCACATCGTGTGGATCGCCGGCGGCCAGGCCAAGGGCACCTCGTTCGACGAACTGGTCGCCGCGCACCGCGAACGGCTGCGCGGCGCCGTCCTGCTGGGCGCAGACCGTCGGCTCGTCGCCGAGGCGCTGGCCGCCCACGCCCCCGAGGTGCCGGTCGTCGTCCTCGACGGGGCCGACACGTCTCTCATGGCCGAGGCCGTGCGCCGCGCGGCCCAGCTGGCGGTCCCCGGCGACACCGTGCTGCTGGCCCCGGGGTGCGCCTCGAAGGACATGTGGCCCGGCTACGCCCAGCGCGGCGACGACTTCGCCGCGGCGGTCCGGGCCATGACCGGTCAGGGCTCCTGACATGGCTGCGTCCGGTGAGCGGCCGCGGGGATCGGGCCGGGGCACGGATCTCTTCCACGAGGCGCTCATGCGCCCCGCCGCCGACTACTACCTCGTGATGTCCTGCGCCGGGCTGCTCGTCGGTCTCGGCGTGCTCATGGTGCTCAGCTCGTCGTCCGTCTACGCCGCAGAGAACCTGGGCAACGCGTACTACTTCTTCGGTCGCCACATGATCTACCTGGCTCTCGGCGTGCCGCTGGCCTGGTGGATCTCGCGGCGCAGCGAGCAGACGCTCAGCATGGTCGGCTGGCTGCTCGTCATCGCGATGATCCTTGCCGAACTCCTGGTCGTCTTCACGCCCCTCGGGGAGGCGGCCGACGGCGCGTCGAACAAGGGCAACCGGAACTGGCTCCACATGGGGCCGCTCAGCCTGCAGCCCTCGGAATTCGCCAAGCTCGGCCTCATCCTGTGGGCGGCGGGCATCTTCGCGGTCAAGCACAAGCAGCTGACCAGGCCCGCCACCCTCTTCATCCCGGCGGCCCTCGGTTTCGTCGCGATCATCGGTCTGGTCGTCATCGGCGGGCACGACCTCGGGACGGGCGTCATCCTGCTGGCGATCATGCTCGCGATGTTCTGGTTCATCGGCACCCCCTGGTACCTGCTCGCCGCCGTCATCACGGCCGCCGTGCTGCTCGTCGCGGGGATGGTCGTGACCAGCCCGGGGCGCGTGCAGCGCATCCAGGCCCTCGTCTCGGGTTCGGACACCGTCGGGACCTCGGAGCAGCCGCTCAACGCCGTCTACGCCCTGGCCACCGGCGGCTGGTGGGGCGTCGGCCTGGGACGCAGCAGGGCCAAGTGGGGCGGCCTGTACGACGGCGCACTGAACGACTACGTCTTCGCGGTGCTCGGCGAGGAGCTGGGGTTGTTCGGCACGATCGTCGTGATCGGGCTGTTCCTCGGGCTCGGCCTGATCGGCATGCGCATCGCCGCCCGCAGTACGCGCGTCTTCTGGCGCATGTCCGCCGCCTCGGTGACCGCCTGGCTGCTCATCCAGGCCATCTGCAACATCGCCGTCGCCATGCGGATGATCCCCGTCATGGGCGTGCCGCTGCCATTCATCAGCTATGGCGGTTCCTCACTCATCGCCAACCTCATGGCGGTCGGGGTGCTGCTGGCGGCGGCACGTCACGAGCCGGAGGCGATGGCCGCCTTTGCGCGCCGCGGCACGCCCACCCGGGAGCGGACGGTGCGCGTCACCTCAGTGGTCGATGGAAAGGGACGATGATGGTCAATGTCGTGCTGGCGGGGGGTGGGACGGCTGGTCACACCTCGCCGCTCATCGCCACCGCCGAGCAGCTGAAGCAACTCGACCCGCACGGTACGGTGCTGTGCATCGGCACCCCCAAGGGGCTCGAGACCCGCGTCATCCCCGAGGCCGGGCTCGAACTGCGTCTCATCCCGCCGGTGCCGATGCCCCGCAGGGTCACCGGCGACCTGTTCAAGGTGCCCTTCAGGCTCCGCGAGGCCGTCCGTCAGGCAGGCCGGATCCTCGACGACGCCCGCGCCGAGGCGCTCGTCGGTTTCGGCGGCTACGTCTCGATGCCCGCCTACCTGGCGGCTCGCCGCAGGCGCATCCCCGTGATCATCCATGAGCAGAACGCCCTGCCCGGGCTGGCCAACCGCGTCGCCGCCCGCTTCGCGGCGGCGGTCCTGACCTCCTTCCCCGGCACACCGCTCCCGGGGGCCCGGCAGGTGGGTCTTCCGGTGCGCTCGGCCATCGCCGAACTGGCCGAGCAGGGCAGGGCCTCGCGCCGCGCGGCCGCCCGCGCCCGCTACGGCCTGCGTGACGACCTGCCCGTCCTGCTCGTCTCGGGCGGCTCCTCGGGGGCCCGCTCGATCAACAGGGCCGTCACCGATGCGAGGGACGCGTTGCTGGCCGCCGGCATCCAGGTGCTGCACGTGCTCGGCATGAAGAACTTCCACGACGACCAGGCCGTCGTCGACGAGTCGACCGGTGCCGGCTACCACCCGCTGGCCTACGTTCATGACATGGACAACGCCTACGCAGCCGCCGACTTCATGCTGGGCCGCTCCGGCGCCGGCACCGTCGTCGAGACGGCCACCGTCGGCCTGCCCGCGCTCATGGTGCCGCTGCCGATCGGCAACGGCGAGCAGGCCCGCAATGCCGCACCGCTCGTCGAGGCGGGCGCCGCCCTGCTCGTGCCCGATGCCGAACTCGACGGTGACCGGCTCGTCGGCGAACTCGTTCCCCTCATGGGGGACCGGGCGCGACTGGAGCGGATGGGTGCCGCCGCCCAGGAGGTCATGCCGCCCGGGGCCGCCCGGCGGGTCGCCGAGACCATCCTCGAGGAGGCGGGCCGTGCCGCTTCGTGAACCCGTCGACCTCGTGCCCCCCGATCAGCTGGGCGCCCTGCACTTCATCGCCATGGGCGGCACCGGCATGAGCGGCATCGCCATCGGCTACCACGAGCTGGGCATCCCGGTCAGCGGCTGCGACCAGGCCGACTCGCCGACCCTGAGGCACCTGGCGGCGATGGGCATCCCCGCCCACGTCGGCCACGACCCGGCCCAGCTCGATGGGGTCAGCACCGTCGTCGTCTCAAGCGCCATCAAGGCGGACAATCCCGAACTCGTGGCCGCCCGCCGGGCCGGGCTGCGAGTCTGGCACCGCAGCACGGCGCTGGCCGCGCTCATGCTCGGCCACCGCACCGTCGCAGTGGCGGGCACCCACGGCAAGACGACGACCAGCGCGATGATCGCCACCATGGTCGCGGCCGCCGGGGCCGACCCGAGCTACGTCATCGGTTCCCCGCTGGCCACGACGGGCCAGTCCGCCCACATCGGCCACGGCGACTGCTTCATCGTCGAGGCCGACGAGTCCGACGGCTCCTTCTTGCAGTACCCGACGAACATCGCCGTGATCACCAACGTCGAGGCCGACCACCTGGACAACTGGGGCAGCCCCGAGAACTACGCGGCCGGCTTCGACCGGTTCGCCACGGCCGAACCGGTCGAGCAGGTCGTCGTCAATGCCGACGACCCGGGAGCGCGGGCCCTGGCCGAACGGCTGCGCCACGACCCCTCGACGACGGCCCGGGTCATCACCTACGGCGAGGCGGACGACGCCGACGCGCGCCTGACCGACATCGGCTTCTCCGGCATGACCGGGCGTGCGGTACTCAGCCACGACGGCAGCGACCACGTCCTCAACCTGTCGGTGCCCGGCCGCCACAACGTGCAGAACGCCGCCGCCGCCTTCGTCGTCGGGAAACTGCTGGGCCTCGACGAGGACGCGCTGGGCGCCGGTGCGACGTCATTCGCCGGTACCCACCGCCGGTTCCAGCTTCTGGGCACCGCCGAACTCGACGGCGGAACCGTCACCGTCGTCGACGACTATGCTCACCATCCCACCGAGATCGCCGCGGCCCTGTCGGCAGGCCGCCGGGTGGCCGGGCAGGGGCGGCTGGTGGCCTGCTTCCAACCCCACCTGTTCAGCCGGACGCTCGACTTCGCCGACGCCTTCGGCCAGGCACTGGCCCGGGCGGACCTCGTCGTCGTGACCGACGTCTACCCGGCTCGTGAGGAACCCATCCCCGGGGTCACCGGTGAACTCGTCGCCGACGCGGCGCGGGCGGCAGGCGCGCGCGTGCGGTACGTGCAGGACAAGACCGCCCTCCCCGGCGAGCTGGCCGCGCTCGTGCGCGGCGGCGATCTCGTCATGACGATCGGAGCCGGTGACATCACCCGGGCCGGTCCGGCGCTGCTCGACCGGCTCGCGGGGCACCGGCCATGAGCTCCGACCTGGATCAGGCGCTGAGGGTGCGGCAGCGGGCCAGGGCCCGCAGGCGCAACAGGAGAATCGCCTTCGGCGCGATCATCGCGCTCGTACTGGCCGGGCTCGTCTGGCTGGTCGGGTTCTCCCCGCTGCTCGTGGTCGGCGACGTCGAGGTCACCGGCACGACGCTGACGTCGGACGAGGACGTCGTGGCCGCCGCGGCCGTCCCAGCCGGCACCCCGCTCGCCCGGCTCGACGCCGACGAGGTCACCGGCCGGGTCAAGCAGCTGACAACCGTTGCCGACGCGGAAATGGTGCGCGCCTGGCCGCGTACCGTGCGCATCGAGGTCACCGAGCGCACCGCCGTCTACCAGATCGCCCAGGGCGCCGGCTTCGGCCAGGTTGACGCCGAGGGCGTCGTCTTCGCCACGAGCACCGACCGGGGCGCCGCACCGATCGCCACTCTCGCCGACGCCGACGACCAGGATCTGCGTGCCGACGTCGCCACCGCGACGAACGCCCTGCCCCAGGCCGTGCGCGACCGGCTCACCGAGGTCGGTGCCGACTCTCCCGACTCCATCAGTTTCCGGATCGATGACGGGAACGTCACCATCTTCTGGGGCAGCGCCGAGCAGTCCGCCGAGAAGGCCTCCGTCATCGATGTCCTGCTGGCCCAGGGCGGGGACTACACCAGTTACGACGTCTCGGCGCCCTCCAGGCCCGCTGCCTCCTGACCGGGCCGCCGATCATGCCCGGCTCGGGCCCTGGCAGGTGCCGTCACGGTTCGGCACTCAATGTCTCGACCACAGGTTTAGATTCTGAGCTGAACACGCCGAGGCTGTTGGACTAAGACCCCCGCCTTCCCTAGCCTGAGCATCAGTCTTGGCGGCTCGCTGCCAGGACGCACTCGATCCAGCAAGTCGGTATGGTGGGGGCGGTCCCGGCGGCTCCCGAGGAATGAGGCGGACTCTCGTGGCAACTGCGTCCCAGAACTACCTGGCGGTCATCAAGGTCGTGGGCGTCGGTGGTGGTGGTGTCAACGCCGTCAACCGCATGATCGAAGATGGTCTCAAGGGGGTCGAGTTCATCGCCGTCAACACCGACGCGCAGGCGCTGCTCATGAGCGATGCCGATGTCAAACTCGACATCGGCCGTGAACTGACCAGGGGTCTTGGTGCGGGCGCCAACCCCGAGACCGGACGGCAGGCGGCCGAGGACCACGCCGACGAGATCGAGGAGACCCTCAAGGGCGCCGACATGGTGTTCGTCACCGCCGGGGAGGGCGGCGGCACGGGAACCGGCGGGGCCCCCGTCGTCGCGAAGATCGCCCGGTCGCTGGGCGCCCTGACCATCGGCGTCGTCACCCGCCCGTTCCGTTTCGAGGGCAAGCGTCGCGCCCGGCAGGCCGATGAGGGCATCGGGAGCCTGTCCGAGGAAGTCGACACGCTGATCGTCATCCCGAACGAGAAACTGCTCGAGATGACAGACCGTCAGATGTCGATCCTCGACTCCTTCAAGCAGGCCGACCAGGTGCTCATGCAGGGCGTCTCGGGCATCACCGACCTCATCACCACGCCGGGCCTGATCAACCTCGACTTCGCCGATGTGAAATCGGTCATGAAGGACGCCGGATCCGCGCTCATGGGCATCGGCTCGGCGCGCGGCGAGGACCGGGCCCGTTCGGCCGCCGAGCAGGCCATCAACAGTCCCCTCCTCGAGGCCACCATCGACGGGGCCAAGGGTGTTCTCCTCTCGATCGCGGGCGGCTCCGACCTCGGCCTGTTCGAGGTCTCCGAGGCCGCGGATCTCATCGAGGAGGCCGCCGCCGAGGACGCCAACATCATCTTCGGCACCGTCATCGATGACGCGCTGGGCGACGAGGTGCGGGTCACCGTCATCGCCGCCGGGTTCGACAGCGACCAGAGTTCACAGTCGGTCCCGGTCCGTCGTCCCGCGGTGGCCGACCGCCCGCAGACCCGCCCCGCCGGGCAACGCCCGGCCCAGGAACGTCCCGAGCAGAATCAGCCGGCGCGCTCTGCCGGCCGCACGTCGTTCGTGTCGCAGGCCCCCGCCGAGAACGAGGAGGAGCCGACACGCCGTACCGGGGTCGGGGCCGAACAGGGCGCCGGGCCGGCCGAGGACGACGATGACCTGGACATTCCCGACTTCATGAAGTGACGGGCCGGTGTTCGCCTTCCTCAGCGAGCCGGGCGCCGACGGCGTCGGCGTGGCCTTCACCGACCGCGAGGGCGGGGCCTCCGAAGGCGCCTTCGCCGCACTGAACCTCGGACGAGCTGGCGAGGACGACCCGGCCGCGTTGAGCGCCAACATGACGGCCCTGCGCGCCAGGCTCGCCTTGGCGCCGATCAGCGTCGTCCACCAGGTGCACGGCACCACCGTCAAGACCATCACCCGAGCCGACCTGCCCGGCCCGGACGACTGGCTGGGGGCCAGCGGACCCAGCCGGCGCCCGCTGGCAGAGGCCGACGCCCTGGTCACCGCCCTGCCCGGAGCACCACTGGCCATCCGAGTGGCCGACTGCGTTCCGGTCCTGCTCGCCGACGCCCGGGCCGGCGTCATCGGCGCCGCCCATGCCGGCCGCCGAGGCCTGCTGGCCGGGGTTCTGGCGGCCACGGTCCGCCGGATGCGTGAACTCGGTGCGACGAGCATCCACGCGTGGGTCGGCCCGCACATCTGCGGCGACTGCTACGAGGTGCCGCCCGAGATGCAGGCCGAATCCTGCGCGATCATCCCCGAGCTGGGCGCCACGACGAGCTGGGGCACGCCCTCCCTCGACCTGGGGGCCGGGGTGCACGCCGTGCTGGAACGCGACGGCGTCGGCGTCGAGCACCACGACCCGTGCACCCGCACGACGCCTCAGCTGTTCAGCCACCGGCGGGACCGCGGCGTCACCGGCCGGCAGATCGGCCTGATCTGGCGCGCCGAGCGAGGTGATCGTTCCGATAGCAGGGGCTGAACAGGTACCCTAATTCCAGTCGTGTCATTCATGGACAACCGCGGCTGATCAGAGGGGGACGGCATGCCGGGAGCGATGAGGAAGGCCGCAGTGTGGCTGGGTCTGGTCAGTGATGACCGCTTCGCTGAGGAGCCTGCCGAGCGGGGCGACTACACCGATTCGGTCTACACCGACGCGGTGGCCGAGGAATCCGTCCAGGTCTCCACCGTCACCCGGCTGCCCGACCGGCGTCCCAAGCAGGCGGCCTCACCCGGCTCGCACGAGCATCGTGCCTCCCACGACATCGACGACGAGGCCGAGGAATCGCAGCCCGCCGATCTCGCCCGCATCATCTCGGTCCGCCCCCGCACCTACAACGAGGCGCGCACCATCGGCGAGAGCTTCCGGGAGGGGACCCCCGTCATCATGAACCTCACCGACATGGATGACGCGGACGCCAAACGGCTGGTCGACTTCGCGGCCGGGCTCATCTTCGGCCTGCGAGGCTCCATCGAACGCGTCACGAGCAAGGTCTTCCTGCTCAGCCCGCGCAACGTCCACGTCACTGCCGAGGACAAGCAGCGGCTCGCCAGCCCCAGCTTCTTCAACCAGAGCTGAGTGCCCGTGTTCTTGCTCGTCCGTCTCCTCTCGATGCTGTGCAGCATCTACCTGTGGGTGCTCATCGCACGCATGGTCATCAGCTGGATCCCGCTGCTCGTGCCCGACTTCCGGCCCCGGGGCGCGGCGGCCGCGGTATTCGAGGCGATCTACACGGTGACCGATCCTCCGATCAAGTTCGTGCGGCGCTACATCAAGCCCATCAGGATCGGGACCATCGGTCTGGACGTCGCCTTCATGGTCGTCTTTCTCGCCGTCGTCATGCTTCAGAGGATGGTGTGGTGGCTCGTGTGAGAGTCTCAACCCGAAGTTGAGTTTTGAGTGTCCGACTGCACCTGTTTGGGGCAAGCAGGGTAGCCTCGGGGCTGTCCCCGCAGTTGCGGGCAGGATTTGGAATCAATATCGAGGTTTGGAGCGCACAGATGACGCTGTCCCTTGACGAGGTTCGCAGTATCCGTTTCCCCATGGCCCGCAAGCCCAATGAGGACGGCTACCGCGCCAGCTCTGTCGACAAGTTCATGGACGAACTCGAGATCAGCTATGCAGATCTGGTCAACGAGAACGAGAAGCTCAAGGCGAATGCCGGCTCCGGCGAGGAGAACGCCAAGCTCGGCCAGCAGGTCGAACAGCTCAACAGCCAGGTCGCCAGCCTCGGTCAGGAGAACGAGCAGCTGCGCGCCCAGCTGAACGATCTGCGCTCGTCCTCGGACCAGGGCTCCGCCGCGGCTGCGCAGCTCTCCGGCGAGAACGAGCAGCTGCGCGCGCGGATCGCCGAGTTGCAGTCCCAGCTGCAGGACGCCCAGAACGCGGCGACCGCGACGAGCGTTCAGCCCGCTGTCAGCGGCGAACCGCAGCACATCGTCGTCACCACCGCCGAGGAGGCCGGCCCGTGGGCCGCCCGGCTGCTCGAGATGAGCACCCGCGAGGCCGACCAGCTCGTCGAGGAGGCCAACCGGAAGGCCGCCGAGGTGCAGTCCAGCGCCGAGAGCGAGGCCGAGAGGATCCGATCCGATGCCCGGGTCCAGGCCGACCAGCTCGTCGAGGAGGCCACCCAGAAGGCGGCCCGGCTCGACTACGAGGCCCGGAACACCGCCGACCGTGTCACCGCCGAAGCGCAGGAGAACGCCAAGAGGGTCACGGACGAGGCCCAGCAGCGCGCCGACGCCCTGGACGGCGAGGTCGCCAGCAAGCGTACGGAGCTGTTGAGCGCCCTCGAGGCGGAGCGGGACAATCTCACCGCCTCGGTGAGCCAGCTGCGCGGCTTCGAGTCGGAGTACCGCAGCAACATCGAGGGGCAGATCCAGCGCCACCTCGAAAGCCTGCGCAGCCTCTCCCTGCGGCCCACCGCAGGCGGCCAGACCCCTCGCCTCGACGCTCTCCTGGGCAATCAGGAGGACTGAGACAGGGCTGAGCAGCACGATCAGACTGCCACCGCGGCCGATGATGGTATGGGCCATCATCGGCCGCTGGTGTATGGTCCCTCTACGAGGTGGTCACCGTCTGGAGGAAGTTGAACGATGACGACTAATGGTTTGTCCGTGGCAGCGGCGCAGCAGATCGCTGTCGCACTGCCCGTCCTGGACGGCGAGGAGGCGTGGACCGCGGAAGAAGTGATCGAGGTGCGTGCAGATCTCATCGCCGAGATCGAACGCATGCGCCGGGCCGTCGAGGCCTCGGACGCCGAACTCGAACAGCTGATGGGCGAGAGCAGCGACACCTCGGGCAAGGATCCGGGGGACGTCAGCTCCACGAACTTCGAGCGCGACCAGGAACTCAGCATGAACGCGAACACCCGCACCCTGCTGGAGCAGAACGAGGCAGCGCTGCGCCGTCTCGAGGCCGGCCAGTTCGGCGTCTGCGAGAACTGCGGCAACCCGATCGGCAAGGCGCGCATGGAGGTGTTCCCCAAGGCCACCATGTGTGTCTCGTGCAAGCAGCGCGCCGAGAGGCGCTGACCCTGTGATGTCCCGCCGCGCGCATCCGCGGCTGAGAGCGACGCGCGCGGTCATGGTCACCGTCGCCGTCCTCGGCCTCGTTCTCGACCGGGTGACGAAGCACTGGGCGCTGCACGCCCTGTCCTCGCACGACCACCAGATCATCCCCGGCTGGCTGAGCCTGCACGTGGTCTACAACTCGGGCGCCGCCTTCTCGATGGGCACCTCGTTCACGATCGGCCTCAGCTGCCTGTCGATCATCGCACTCGCCTTCGTGCTCGTCTGGGTCTTCCCGCGCGCCCGCGGCCGGCTGACCAGCTTGGCCTCCGGACTCATCGCGGCCGGCATTGCCGGCAACCTGCTCGATCGCCTCCTCCGCGAGCCCGGGCCGATGCGCGGCACCGTCGTCGACTTCATCGCCGTGCGCTACTTCGCGGTGTTCAACGTCGCCGATGTGTGCATCACCAGCGCCGCGATCCTCTTCATCTGGTGGGCCGTGCGCTCCGACCGCGCCGTGGAGAGGGCCGTCAAGAGGGCCGACGCGGTGGACCTCGCCCGTACCGGCGGGGCCTCCGGCACGGCGGAGGAGGGCTCGTGAGCGTCCTGCTCGTTCCCGACGGCCTGGCCGGTGAACGTGCCGATGTCGCCGCAGCCCGGATGACCGGACTCACCCGTTCGCGTCTGGCCGCGCTCATCGCCGAGGGCAAGGTGCTGCTCGACGGTGCCCTCGTGACGAAGGCCTCCCAACGCGTGAGCCCCGGACAGGTGTTCGACATCGACCTGGCCGAGCGCCGGTCCGGCGTCAGGCCCGTGCGCATCGACGACATGTCGATCGTGTACGACGACCCGGACATCGTCGTCGTCGACAAACCGGCCGCCGTGGCCGCCCATCCCTCACTCGGCTGGGACGGACCCGACGTCGTCAGCGGCCTTGCCGGGGCGGGTTTCCGGATCACCACGTCGGGCGCCCCCGAGCGCCAGGGCATCGTCCATCGTCTCGATGTCGGCACGAGCGGCCTCATGGTCGTCGCCAAGTCCGAGCACGCCTACACGATGCTCAAACGCGCCTTCCGCGACCGCACCGTCGACAAGGTCTACCTCGCGCTCGTCCAGGGCCACCTCGACCCCCTCGAGGGGACCATCGACGCCCCGATCGGCCGGCATCCCGGTTCGGAGTGGAAGTTCGCGGTCACCGCCGACGGGCGGCCCTCGATCACGCACTACGAGGTGATCGAGATGATGAGGTCGGCCTGCCTGGTCCGCGTCCACCTCGAGACGGGGCGGACCCACCAGATCCGCGTGCACTTCGCCGCCCTGCACCATCCCTGCGTCGGCGACCCGTTGTACGGCTCGGACCCGAAGCTGGCGGCCCGGCTCGGTCTCGATCGTCAGTGGCTGCACGCCGCAGAGCTCGGTTTCGTCCACCCCGGATCGGGGGAGTACGTGCACTTCGAGTCGGAGCCGCCGCCCGACTTGACCCGCGCTCTCGAGCTGCTGCGGGACTGAGCGGTTGACCGGGTCGCGCGGTCGGCGGTGACACATCGGTGCAACCGGGGTACTCGACGATGCATCCAGGCGCCGGAGCCGGGGGCTTCAGCTAGGCTGGAGGCCGTGCGAAGAGCGAAGATTGTCTGTACCCTCGGGCCGGCGACGTCGACCCAGGAGCGAATGGAAGAGATCATCCGTGCGGGCCTCGACGTCGCCCGCTTCAACATGAGCCACGGCGACCATGACGAACATGCTCGTCGGCTGGCCGAGACCCGTGCCGCGTCCGAGGCCGTCGGCAAGACCGTCGGCCTGCTCGCCGACCTGCAGGGCCCCAAGATCCGTCTCGGCGTCTTCGCCGAGGGCAAGGTCGAACTGACTCACGGACAGACCTTCACCATCACCACCGATGACGTCCTCGGGGACGCCAACCGCGCCTCCACCACCTACAAGGGTCTGCCCGGTGACGTGAAGCCCGGGGACCGCATTCTCATCGATGACGGGAACATCGGTCTCGAGGCCATCGAGGTCAAGGGCAACGACGTCGTCACCAGGGTGACCGTCGCCGGCCCCGTCTCGAACCACAAGGGCATCAACCTGCCCGGCGTCGCCGTCAACGTGCCGGCCATGTCCGAGAAGGACGAGCAGGACCTGCGCTGGGCGCTGCGCAACGACTTCGACATGATCGCCCTGTCGTTCGTGCGCCGCGCGGCCGACGTCAACCGCGTTCACGAGATCATGGACGAGGAGGGCGTGCACGTACCCGTCATCGCCAAACTCGAGAAGCCGCAGGCCATCGAGAACCTCGACGAGATCATCGACGCCTTCGACGGCTTCATGGTCGCCCGCGGTGATCTCGGCGTCGAGATGCCGCTCGAGCAGGTCCCGCTGGTGCAGAAGACGATCATCCAGAAGGCGCGCATGTGGGCCAAGCCGGTCATCGTCGCCACCCAGATGCTCGACTCGATGATCTCGAATCCGCGCCCGACCCGCGCGGAGGCCTCCGACGTCGCCAACGCCGTCCTCGACGGCGCAGACGCCGTCATGCTCTCCGGCGAGACCTCGGTGGGCGCCTTCCCGGTCATCACCGTCCAGACGATGGCCAACATCGTCGAGAACACCGAGAAGCAGGGTTTCGAGAGCATCGCGAAGATCGAATGGGACCCGCACACCACGGGTGGCGTCATCGCGATGGCGGCCGCCACGTCGGGCCGTCAGCTCGGCGCGAAGTATCTCATCGCCTTCACCCAATCGGGTGACACCGCGAGCCGCATGTCACGGTTGCGCTCGGACATCCCGCTGCTCGCCTTCACCCCCGACGAGAAGACGGCGCGCTGGCTGACTCTCTGCTGGGGCGCCCGCGTCATCCAGACCCCGAGCTACGGCTCCAATGAGGAGATGGTCACCGCGGTGAACCGCCTGCTCCAGGAGCTGAAGCTGGCCGAGGAGGGCGACGTCGTCGTCCTGGTCTGCGGCGCCCCCATGGGTATCAAGGGCAAGACGAACACGATGCGTGTCCACCGTCTCAAGGACATCAACTGGGTCGAGCCCGTCGAGCTGCCGCCGTACATGGAGAACGCCGTGTGAAACCGGCTGCACCTTCGGTGAATGGTCCACCAGGGGCGAGGGGGCGGGAATCGATTCCCGCCCCCTCGCCGGTCCCGGGAGGGTCCGGCACGCGAACACGGTGAACCGGTGATGGCCGAGGCGACAGCGAAGCGGCGGGCAGTCGACACTCGCCTGCTGGTACCCGAGAGGGGACTTGAACCCCTACGCCCTCGCGGGCAGCGCATTTTGAGTGCGCCGCGTCTACCATTCCGCCACTCGGGCAGGCGCCGACCATTGTGTCACACGCCTAGTGCACGAGCACATCGGGTGGTTGAGAACAATTTCATGCAACACCCCGCAACAGGTCTCACAGCGCTATGCTCAGGTCGGCGTGGGCAGTGTCGTCCCTGACAGCTCTGTCCGTTTCCGCTGCTGGGGCAGGAATCACGAGCCAGGACAGGAGCAGAGATAGTGGCAAAGAAGACCGACAGTACAGCAACCGACGCGAAGCCTCGCGTCCTCGTCGCGGAGGATGAGGCGCTCATCCGGCTCGATCTGGTCGAACTCCTCACCGAACAGGGTTACGAGGTCGTCGGCCAGGTCGGTGACGGGCAGGCTGCGGTCGACCAGGCTCGTGAACTCAAACCCGATGTCGTCGTGCTCGACGTCAACATGCCCGTCATGGACGGCATCACCGCTGCCGAGCAGATCGCCGGCGACCGCATCGCCGCCTGCGTCATGCTCACCGCCTTCAGTCAGCGCGAGCTGATCGAGAAGGCCCGCGAGGCCGGTGCGATGGCCTACGTCGTCAAGCCCTTCGACGCCTCAGACGTCGTCCCCGCCATCGAGATCGCCCTCGCGCGGTTCGCCGAGATCGTCGCCCTCGACGAGGAGGTCTCCTCGCTCGAGGACCGGCTCGCCTCCCGCAAGATCATCGACCAGGCGAAGGGCATCCTGCAGGAGAGCCTCGGCATGAGCGAACCGGAGGCCTTCCGCTGGATCCAGAAGACCGCCATGGACCTGCGCAAGTCGATGCGCGAGGTCGCGGAGGGCGTCGTCGACCACAACAAGGCCAAGAAGAACTGACCAGGACCAATGGCGGGGCCGCGCCGAGGCCCCTCCACAGCCGGCTCTGGGCCGGTCCGGATGAAACCGCCGGTCGGAGCGCCTAGGCTCGTGGGCGTGAACGATCGTCCACGACTGCTGCTCATCGACGGCCACTCCATGGCCTTCCGCGCCTTCTACGCCCTCCCGGCCGAGAACTTCTCGACGTCCACCGGCCAGCACACCAACGCCGTGTACGGCTTCACGTCGATGCTCGTCAACCTGCTGCGGGACGAGAGGCCCACGCATGTGGGCGTCACCTTCGACCTGTCCGGCGGCACCTTCCGCTCCGAGGCCTACCCCGAGTACAAGGCGACCCGATCGGCCACCCCGCCCGAGTTCGCGGGCCAGATCCAGCTGATCGAACAGGTGCTCGACGCCATGGGCATCGTCCACGCCAGCCTCACCGGCTACGAGGGCGACGACATCCTGGCCACCTGGACGCAGCAGGGCGACGAACTCGGCTGGGAGTCGCTGGTGGTCTCGGGCGACCGCGACGCCTTCCAGCTCGTCGACTCCAACACGACGGTGCTCTACCCCCGCAAGGGCGTCTCCGACCTGGTGCGCATGGACGCGGCCGCCATCGAGGCCAAGTACGGTGTGCCGCCGCAGCGGTATCCCGAACTGGCCGCCCTGGTCGGTGAGACGAGCGACAACCTGCCCGGCGTCCCCGGTGTCGGCCCCAAGACGGCGGCGAAGTGGCTGAGCGCCTACGGCGGGCTCGACGAACTCATCGGCAACGCCGAGCAGATCAAGGGCAAGGCGGGCCAGAGTTTCCGCGAGCACCTCGACGACGTGCGGCGCAACCGGCGCCTCAACGGCCTGGTCCGTGACCTCCCCCTCGAGACCGCCGCCGAGGGGCTGGCCAGGAGACCGATCGACCGCGAAGCCGTCAACGAACTGTTCGACGCCCTCGAGTTCAGGGGGCTGCGCGACCGGGTGTTCGCCACCGATGAGCCGGACGCCCCGGCCGACGCCGATTCGGTCACGATCACACCCGTGACGCCCGAGCCCGGTGCGCTCGGCGGCTGGCTCGCCGAGCACGCCCGGGTCGGTACCGGCGTCGAGGCCTCCGGCCACTGGGGCGCGGGCACCGGTGACGTGAGTCACCTGGCCCTCGCGGCGTCCGACGGCGAGGCCGCCCGGCTCGACCTCGGCTCGCTGAGCGCCGACGACGACAACGCGCTGGCGGCGTGGCTGGCCGATCCGAGCGCGACCAAGGTCATGCATGACGCGAAGGGGCCGATGCAGGCCATGAGCGCGCGCGGACTCGAACTGGCCGGACTCGTCAGCGACACCCAGCTCGCCGCCTATCTCCTGCGTCCGGACCAGCGGCGCTACGAACTCGAAGAACTCGTGGGACGCCACCTCGGGCTCACCCTCGACACCGGTGACGGGGCGCCGGAACAGGCCCAGGAGACCCTTGACTTCGGGGACGACCCCGACGAGCGGGCCGGGACGGCGGCCATGGTGCGGGCCCGGGCCGTCGGGCAGCTCGCACCCGCCCTCGACAAGGCACTCGAGGAGACCGATCAGCTCGGCCTGCTGCGTGAGCTCGAGATGCCGCTCCAGAAGGTACTGGCCGCCATGGAGCGGCGCGGCATCGGGGTCGACGAGGGCGTCTTCGCCGACCTGCACGACGAGTTCGACGCCACGGTGCAGGCCGCCCAGGCGGCGGCCTTCGAGGTCATCGGCCGTGAGATCAACCTGGGATCACCGAAACAGCTGCAGGGCGTCCTCTTCGACCAGCTCAACATGCCCAGGACCAAGCGCACCAAGAGCGGCTACACGACCGACGCCGCCGCGCTCGAGAGCCTGTACCTCAAGACCGGGCACCCCTTCCTCAAGCACCTGCTGGCCCACCGCGACTCCATCAAGCTGCGCCAGATCGTCGACGCCCTGGCGAAGTCGGTCGGTGACGACGGCCGCATCCACACCACCTACCTGCAGACGGTCGCCGGCACCGGCCGGCTGTCGAGCACCGAGCCGAACCTGCAGAACATCCCGATCCGCACCCCCGAGGGCCGGCGCATCCGCGACGGGTTCGTCGCGGCCAAGGGCTACGAGGGGCTGATGAGCGCCGACTACTCCCAGATCGAGATGCGCGTCATGGCCGACGCCTCGGGGGACGAGGCGCTCATCGAGGCCTTCGCCTCGGGCATCGACTTCCACACGGTCACCGCCTCCCACGTCTTCGGCGTTCCGGTCGAGTCGATCACCCCCGACCAGCGCTCCAGCGTCAAGCAGATGAACTACGGCCTGGCCTACGGGCTGTCGGCCTACGGACTGTCGAGCCGTCTCGGTGTCCCCGTGCCCACGGCCAGGGAGCTCATGGAGGAGTACTTCAAGACCTTCGGAGCCGTGCGCGACTACCTGGCCGACATCGTCGTCCAGGCCCGCAAGCAGGGGTACACGCAGACGATGATGGGGCGCCGCCGCTACCTGCCCGACCTCAACTCGGCCAACCGCCAGCGCCGCGAGATGGCCGAGCGGATGGCCCTCAACGCGCCCATCCAGGGCACGGCCGCCGACATCATCAAGGTGGCCATGCTCGCGGTGGAGCAGGCCCTGGCCCGGGCCGGGCTGTCCAGCCGCATGCTGCTGCAGATCCACGACGAACTCGTCCTCGAGGTCGCTCCCGGCGAACGCGAGCAGGTTCAGGACATCGTCGCCGATGCGATGACCCATGCCGTCGAGCTGAAGGTGCCGCTGTCGGTCTCCTTCGGCTACGGCCGCAGCTGGAACGACGCCGCGCACTGAGGACAGCCGTGCCCCCGGCCGACGACCTGCTCACCGAGTACGTGCTGCGCGCCGTCGAGTGCGTTCCGCCGGGGCAGGTGGCCACCTACGGCGACATCGCCGCACTGGTGGGGACCGGTCCGCGCCAGGTGGGGCGCATCATGGCGACCGACGGCTCGCCCGTGCCGTGGTGGCGCATCGTCAATGCCAGGGGGACGCTCGGGCCCTGGCGCAGGGCGCTGGAGCACTGGGCCGATGAGGGCATCGGGCTCAACGCTCGCGGTGACGGCTGTGCGCTGGCCGTGCACCGCGCCGATCCCGTCCGGCTGGCAGCCGCCTACGCCCGAGCCACCGCAGACCTGCCGACGCGATGACCGGGGTCCTTCAGGGCGGGCCGGCGAGGAGGCCGCCGCGTTGGTCAGGCCGCGCGCACCAGCTCCGCGTAGTAGAGAACCCGGGCGGCCGGGTCGCCGCCGTTGGCCGGGTAGTCCGAGCAGACGACGATGACGATCATCGGGTCGCCGTAGTCGTCGTAGAGGACGTTGGAGTTGGGATCGTAGTCGTCGACGAAGATCTTGAGCGCATTGGTGAAGCGGTAGCAGACCGTCTTCCCGGCGTCGTCGCTGATCCGGATGACGTCGTTCTCGGAGAGCAGCCCCTCGTTGAGGTCATTGCCGAGCGCGCCGCCGTAGCGGAAGGTGTGCGAGGTGAGGACGACCTTGCCCTGCCCGGAGCCGACCGACGGGCCGCCGTTCCACCAGGCCAGGGTGTAGCCCTCGTCCCCGGGGGGCGTGCCGGGCAGGCCCTCGGCGTCGAGGCCGAGGGAGAGCAGGGTCAACTCATCGGTGTGCCCGTCGAACTGGATGTGGGTGCCCACGATCTCCGACGGATTGGGGGAGCAGCCCTCGGGCACGTCGGAAGCGCTCTCGCCGGCAGTTGAGGTGGGGGTGATGGGGTAGACGGGGATCTCCTGCTCGTACTGGGAGGGACGCGTCTTGAGCCAGCGCCAGCCGAAGTAGGCGGCGATGATCACCACGACGAGCAGCGGGATGCTCCAGCCGAGGATGCGCTTCGTTGACCTTTTCACGGGAACCTTTCGTCGGGCCGTCCGGGGTTGGTGACGACGACGCGTCCAGCCTAACAGCGGGGACGGAAGGCCGGTCCCGGTCCGCGATCCGGCCGCCGCCCTCGCCCGTCCCCGGCGGCGGCCGGGCGTTATCGTGAGCGCATGGCCTCGTACACGATTCCAGCAGACACCCCCCGGACGCTGATCATCGGTGGCGAGGCGGTGCCCGGTGCAGCCGGCTCCTTCGACGTGACGAATCCGGCCGACGGCAGCATCCTGGCCGCCATCGCCGACGCCGATGCGACGCAGGGGCTGGCCGGTCTCGACGCCGCCGTCGGGGCGCAGGAGGCCTGGCGCCGCACCGCTCCTCGTGAGCGTGCGGAACTACTGCGCGCAGCCTTCGAGGAGATCATCCGGCGCAGGGACGACTTCGCGCTGCTCATGACCCTCGAGATGGGCAAACCACTGGCCGAGAGCCATGGCGAGGTCACCTACGGCGCCGAGTTCGTGCGCTGGTTCGCCGAGCAGGCCCCGCGCATCACCGGCCGCTATGCGGGTACCCCCGAGGGGAACCTCCGCCAGCTCATCACCCGGCGCCCGGTCGGGCCCTGCCTGTTCATCACCCCGTGGAACTTCCCGCTGGCCATGGCCACTCGGAAGATCGCGCCGGCCCTGGCCGCCGGCTGCACCGCCGTCATCCGCCCGGCCAGCGCGACACCACTGACCACCCTGCTGTTCGCGAAGGTCCTCGCCGACGTCGGCCTGCCCGACGGTGTCGTCAATGTCATCACCTGCCGTTCCCACGACGTCACCGATGCGATCATCGATGACCCGCGCCTGCGCAAGCTCTCGTTCACCGGCTCCTCACCGGTGGGTCAGTCGCTCGCGGCAGCGGCAGCCCGGCACAGCCTGCGCGTCTCGATGGAACTGGGCGGCAACGCACCATTCGTCGTCTTCGATGACGCCGACGTCGACGCGGCCGTTGACGGCGCCGTCGCCGCGAAGATGCGCAACATGGGCCAGGCCTGCATCGCGGCCAACCGGTTCATCGTCCACGAGGCGTGCGCGCCCGAGTTCACCGAGAAGCTCACCGCTCGGCTGTCCGGGCTCGTGTGCGGGCCCGGCACCGAACCCGGCACCCAGGTGGGGCCGTTGATCACCGCCGCGGACCGCGACGCCCTCTCCGGTCTGGTCGATCGTGCCATCGCGGCCGGGGCCAGGGCCACCTGCGGTGCCCGCATCCCCGACCTGCCCGGCAGTTACTACCAGCCCACCGTCCTGACCGGAGTGGCCCCCGACGCCGAGATCATGACCACCGAGATCTTCGGGCCCGTCGCCCCGATCACCACCTTCACGACCGAGGAACAGGCCCTGACCATCGCCAACTCGGTGCCCGTCGGACTGGCCGGCTACGTCTTCACCCGGGACCTCGATCGCATCCAACGGTTCTCGGACGTGCTGGAGACCGGCATGATCGGCGCCAACACGGGCCTGTTCTCCAACGCGGCGGCGCCGTTCGGCGGCGTCAAGGAGTCCGGCATCGGCCGTGAGGGCTCCTTCGAGGGGATCGAGGAGTACCTCGAGACCGTGTACGTCGCACTGCCCGACCCCTGGCGCTGAGCCTGCCGCCGGGCCCGGCCGGGGCGTCGCCGGGGCGGGGGCCCGGTCAGGGGCCGACGGCGGATCCGAAGGTTGCCCGGGGCCGCCGGGGCCGCCTAAACTTGTCGCTGCGCTGTGTGCGCCGTGCCGGACAGAGGGTGCGGCGTCGTCGCCGGCGGGCCGGTTCGTGGTCAACGTCCCCGGTTCGCGGGCGGGTGCTCACAGCGGTGGTTGCGGGCTCTTCGCGGATTTCGTCGTCGCCGTCGTGCGCGCCAGCAGGCACGGCGCACTGAGTCAATAACCATCCACCATCGGAGCCCTACTACATGACCTCCTCCATTGAGGCCGTCGCAATCGACGACATCGGCACCGCTGAGGCCTTCGAAGCCGCAGTCGACGCCACCATCAAGTACTTCAACGACGGCGACATCGTCACCGGCACTGTCGTCAAGGTTGATCGTGACGAGGTACTCCTCGACATCGGCTACAAGACCGAAGGCGTCATCCCGTCCAAGGAACTCTCCATCAAGCATGATGTCGATCCCTTCGACGTCGTCAGCGTCGGCGACGAGATCGAGGCCCTCGTCCAGCAGAAGGAGGACAAGGACGGCCGCCTGATCCTCTCCAAGAAACGCGCCCAGTACGAGCGTGCCTGGGGTGCGATCGAGAAGATCAAGGACGAGGACGGCGTCGTCACCGGCACCGTCATCGAGGTCGTCAAGGGCGGTCTCATCGTCGACATCGGCCTGCGCGGCTTCCTGCCCGCCTCGCTCGTCGAGATGCGCCGGGTCCGCGATCTGCAGCCCTACGTGGGGCAGGAGCTCGAGGCGAAGATCATCGAGCTCGACAAGAACCGCAACAACGTCGTCCTGTCGCGCCGCGCCTGGCTCGAGCAGACCCAGTCCGAGACCCGGCACAACTTCCTGGAGCAGCTCCAGAAGGGGCAGATCCGCAAGGGCGTCGTCTCCTCCATCGTCAACTTCGGCGCCTTCGTCGACCTCGGCGGCGTCGACGGTCTGGTGCACGTCTCCGAGCTGTCCTGGAAGCACATCGACCATCCGAGCGAGGTCGTCGAGGTCGGCCAGCCGGTCACCGTCGAGGTCCTGGACGTCGACATGGAGCGCGAGCGCGTCTCCCTGTCGCTCAAGGCCACGCAGGAGGATCCGTGGCAGGTCTTCGCCCGCACCCACCAGATCGGTGAGATCGTGCCCGGCAAGGTCACCAAGCTCGTCCCGTTCGGCGCCTTCGTCCGCGTCGAGGAGGGCATCGAGGGTCTGGTGCACGTGTCCGAGCTGGCCGAACGTCACGTCGAGATCCCCGAGCAGGTCGTCTCGGTCAACACCGAGGTCCTGGTCAAGATCATCGACATCGACCTGGAGCGTCGCCGCATCAGCCTGTCCCTGAAGCAGGCCAACGAGGGCGTCGACATCGCAGCCGACGACTTCGACCCCTCGCTGTACGGCATGACCGCCAGCTACGACGAGAACGGCAACTACATCTACCCCGAGGGCTTCGACCCGGAGACCAACGAGTGGAAGCCGGGCTACGAGGAGCAGCAGGCCGCCTGGGAGGCCCAGTACGCCGAGGCCCAGGCCCGCTGGCTGGCCCTGAAGAAGCAGGCCTCCGAGGCCGAGGAGGCCGACCAGCAGGCCGCCGCCGAGGCCGGCACGAGCTACTCGGCCGCCCCGGCCGGGGACGAGGGCTCGCTGGCCTCCGACGAGGCCCTTCAGGCGCTGCGCGACAAGCTGTCGGGCAGCCACTGAGCCTGTCGGCGTCCTCGTCGCATGACGCGGACGTCACAAAGGATGAAGGCCTCGGCCCTGAAAAGGGCTGGGGCCTTCATCGCGTCCGGCAGGGCCCAGCCCACCGGTCCGCTGAACCCCGTACCCGCCCGAGGCCGCGCGTTGAGCCGGCCGGAGCCAGGAACCGACCTCATGCTTCACACCCACGACCTGCCCATCCTCGAACGCGATGATGACTCCATTGATCTCATCGGCGAGAGCGAGGACGCGTCCATACCCGCCGACCGCTACCCGAGCCGGGCCATCCTCGCCTTCCTCGGCGAGGTCGTCGACGAGTACGCCCGCGCCGAGAACCTGCCCGTCATCGAGACGCTGGAGCAGATAGGCAACACCTACCCGGTCTACCGCGGCCATGACGCGCAGGGGGATTTCGCGATCCTCATGATGCCGCTGGGCGCCCCGGCGGCCGTCATGAACACCGACATGCTCTTCCGGCACGGTGTCCGCAAGGCCATCGCCGTCGGCTCGTGCGGCGCCCTCGAACCGTTGGAGGTCGGGGAGCTGGTCGTCCCGGCCAGGGCGCTGCGAGGCGAGGGAACGAGCTTCCAGTACGTGCCGGCCAGCCGCTGGATCGACATCGACCCCGCGATGCGCGCCGTCATCGGCCAGGCCGTCGAGGCCGCCGGCTACCGGGTCAATGACGCGCCCGTGTGGACGAACGACGCCTTCTACCGGGAGACCAGGGCCATGCTGAACCACCGCCGCGCCGAGGGCTGCGCCATCGTCGACATGGAGTGCTCGGCCATGGCGGCCTCCGCCGCGCTCCGAGGGGCACAGTTCGCCCAGCTCTTCTACACCGCCGACACGCTGGCCGATCTGGAGAACGGCCACGACGACCGCGACTGGGGGCGGGGCTCACGCGGCGTGGCCCTCGAGATCGCCCTCGACGCGTTGAGCCGGCTCACCTGCTGACCGTGCCATGCCGACCACGCATCCCACGGTGACGGGCCCGCCGGTGGGCCGGGTCTTCACGCTCGGCCTCACCGGGGGCATCGCCTCGGGCAAGAGCGCCGTCGCCGCCCTTCTCGTCGAGCACGGGGCGGTGCACATCGACTACGATCAGCTGGCCCGGCAGGTCGTCGCGCCGGGGAGCGCGGGCCTGCAGGCCCTCGCCGAGGAGTTCGGCCCGTCGGTCCTCACCCCACAGGGCGCGCTCGACCGGGGAAGGCTCGCCGGTCTCGTCTTCACCGACCGCGTCGCACGGGGCCGGCTGGATGAGATCACGCACCCGCTCGTCAACGCCGCCGCCGCCGAACTGCAGGACGCCGCACCCGACGCAGCGGTGGTGGTGCACGACATCCCGCTGCTCGTCGAGACCGGCAGGGCCCACGACTTCAACCACCTGGTGGTCGTCGACGTGCCGGTCGAGGTGCAGATGACGCGCCTGATGGCACGCAACGCCATGAGCGCCGAGCAGGCGAGAAGCCGCATAGCGGCGCAGGCCTCCCGCGACGAGCGCCTGGCCGTGGCCGACACCGTCATCGACAATGCCGGTTCCCCGCAGTCGACGCGCGCCCAGGTGGACCGGCTGTGGGATGAGGTGGTCGTCCCCGGCGTGGCGCGCTGCCGCTGAGACCGCCCCGGGGCCGCGGCCGCCCGCTGCGCCCACGACGCATGACACGAACCCGATTCGGCATCAAGGACAGAGGCTTTAGTTGTTTGAATCAAGTTTGAGGGGTTGAATCTCGGTCATGGTTGAAGGCGAAGCCCGGTGCTGGGCCGTGGTGATCGCCGATCAGCGCGTGAGCCGGCGCGGGCCGGACCGGGTACCCGAGGCCCTCCGGGCGCTGGCGCCCCTCGCCGAGGGTTTCAGGCTGGGTTTCGAACGCACGGCAGGAGACGAGGTCCAGGCGCTCAGCGCCGATCCCGCCGCCGTCGTGCGCGCCGTCACCGTGCTCTGGCGGCTGGGGGACTGGCATGTCGGCGTCGGCGTGGGCGAGGTCGAGCTTCCCCTGCCGGACTCCACCCGCGCCGCCCGCGGCCCGGCCTACCTCGCGGCCCGGCAGGCCATTGGGCGCCCTGCTGCGGCCGCGCCACGGTTCGTCGGTGGTGCGGGGACGCGGAATCTCCGAGCGCTGGACGAGGCGCAGACGGTGCTCGCCCTCGTCGCGGCGCTGATCCACCGGCGCAGCGCGGCCGGCTGGCAGGTCATCGACCTCGTCGAGGCCGGTCTCTCCCAGACACAGGCCGCCCGGCGCCTGGGTATCAGCCCCCAAGCCGTCGGCCAGCGCCTGCGGGCCGCCCACCACCGCGAGGTGGCGGCGGGGCTGGAACTCGCCACGGCCCGGCTCGCCGAGGCGATGGGCGTGTCGGTGGCCCCCTCTACGGTGGCACCATGAATGAGGTTCTCGCTGATCTTCTTCGGGTTCTCGTGGCCTGTGCGCTCGGCGCGGCCGCCGTGTTCGGCGGGTGCCCGCTCGTTGAGGGGCTGCTGCGGCGAGCAGATGGTCCTCGGGCCGGTTCAGGCGGCACGGACGGGCGCACGGCTAGCTGTACTGATCGGGCTGGTTGGTTGAAGGACTGTGATCCAGGGGTGTGAACGCAAGGGAGGGCCTTGCTGGTTGAGTGGGGATTGCGAAGTCGTCCACTGTCAGAAAGGCCCTCTTGTGTCTCACGCTAACGCAGCCCTGACCCCGCGCGCCCGGTTGCGGGTCG
>NZ_OMOH01000018.1 GCF_900289195.1 Propionibacterium ruminifibrarum | reverse complement strand
TACACGTCCCACGCCTTCAACCGGTCCATCGCCTCACACGTCTCCACCCACCAGTACATCCGCCCCTACACCCCCAGACACAACGGCAAGATCGAACGCTACAACCGGATTGAACCGTCCAGGGTTTGGTGCCGGTTTTATATGGGGAGCGACTCTCGGTTGAGGGTCGCGTAGTAGTTGGTTTCGTACTCGTCGGGGGTGGTCATCGCGAGGCTACCGTGTAGTCGACGGTTGTTGTACCAGTCGACCCAGCTGCCTGTGGCGTATTCCACGTCAGTGATGGTCTTGTACGGGCCTTCGTGGAAGACCGTGGTACGGATGCACTCGGCCTTGTACGGCCCGTTGATGGTCTCCATCAACGCGTTGTCGTAGGCGTCCGCGACCGTGCCGATCGACGGAGCGATCCCGTCCAAGGCGAGTTTCTCGGTCCATGCCAGCGGGCGTGTACTGACTCCCCGCGTCCGAATGAGCGATCAACTGGTCACGTCCGACAGGGTGGCCCTGCCGGTCCCGTTCCCACAACGCCATCCGCAGGGGAGTCATCACCAGTTCGACGTGCTTGGTGGTCTGAGCATGCCAGGCCACGATTCGCTGGCAGAGGACACGTCAGCGATGAACGAGACATACACCCAGCCCGCCCATGAACGCACATACGTGAAGCCCCGTCACCCACGTGTGATCAGGCCTGGGAGCAGTGAAATCACGGTTCACCAGGTCACCAGCGCGCGCACCGTCCTTGGCCCGGACAGTGGTCCGCACAGTCTTCTCCCGGGTGACTCCTACCAGCCCCAGAGCACGCATCGCACGGTCAACCGAGCCCCGAGACGCATCCGGGACCGCGGTACGACGGATGAACGCGGTCATCTTCTTACGCCCGTACATGCCCTCCGGAGTCAACCGCTTACGCGGTCTCTCATCAGCCCCGCTCACAGACCGCCACGCGGCCTCCCGCACCGCGTCAAGAACCAAGGCATCAGTGAAACTCCTGGCCGACACGCGGCCCTGCTCACCTGGACCGGTAAGTACGCGCAGCGACCGCCACGCCCTGCTCCCGCAGGACCCGACAGACCGACCCCGTCTGCCCACCCCTCACCACGCATCATGTCAATGAACCCCACTAGGACCGGTTGCGGGGGTCGAGCTCCCCCACGAAGAAAGACGTCGCCGCTTTCAAGATCGCCACGCCCCTCACGCAACCTCCGGTTCTCCGCCTTCAACCGACGGATCTCCGCGAGTTCTTCACTCGTGGTCCCCTCACGCTGTCCCGCGTCGATCTCAGCCTGCACCACCCACCGGCGCAGGCTCTCAGCCCCCACGCCCTCCTGGCGGGCGACCACAGCGATCGCTCTCGACGTCGATGGATATTCACCACGAGGCCCCCGGCACAAGCCTCACAGCACGCTCACGCACCACCGGATCAATCTTCCAGGCCATGAACCCATCCTTCCTGCTCAACCCCAAAACGGGGCGGCAACAAACCCAGGACGGTTCAGATCCTCGCAGAAGAACTCCTCTACGCCCGCCCCTTCACATCCGAGACCCAACGCCGTGACGCCATCAACACATGGACCCACCACTACAACTACCATCGACCCCACACCGCCTGCGGCGACCAGCCCCCGGCCACACGCCTCCACACCCACGTCGACAACGTCATGACCAACTACAGTTAGCTGGCGAGTGCGGGCATGGTGTTGTCTTGTTGTTCGTGGTTGTTGGTGATGGGGTTGAGGCGGCTTTTGGTGAGGGCCTCGAGGCCGGGGTAGCGGCGTCCTTCGGTCCATTCGTCGGTTTGTTCGGCTAGGACGGCGCCGACGAGGCGGATGATGGCTGTCCGGTTGGGGAAGATGCCGACGCTGTCGGTGCGGCGTCGGATCTCTCGGTTGAGGCGTTCGGTGGGGTTGTTCGACCAGATCTGGTGCCAGACCTGTGTGGGGAAGCTGGTGAACGCGAGGATGTCGGCTCGTGCTTGGTCGAGGTGGTCGGTGACGTCGGGGAGTTTGTCGCTGGTGTAGTCCAGGAGCCGGTCGAACTGGGCATGAACGGCAGCGGCGTCGGGCTGGTCGTAGACCGAGTGGAGCATGGCTTTCACGGCTGGCCACAGGTTCTTGGGAGTGATGGCCATCAGGTTCGCGCTGTAGTGGGTGCGGCAGCGTTGCCAGCAGGCTCCGGGCAGGTTCGCGGTGATGGCTTCGACCAGGCCCGGGTGGGCGTCGGAGGTGACCAGGCGGACTCCGGTCAGGCCGCGGGCGGCCAGATCGGCGAAGAACTCGTTCCAGGCCGGGCCGGTCTCGGCGGTGGCGACCCGCATGCCGAGAACTTCGCGGTGTCCGTCGTTGTTGACCCCGACCGCGAGCATCACGACAGCATTGGTCACGCGCCCGCCCTCGCGGACCTTCATGGTCAGGGTGTCGGCGGAGATGAAGGTGAACGGGCTGGCCTCGTCCAGGGGGTGGTGGCGGAACTGTTCGACGTGTTCGTCGAGGTCGGTGGCCATGCGGCTGACCTGTGATTTCGACAGGTGGTCGATGCCCGAGGTTTTGACGAGTTTGTCCATGCGGCGCGTGGAGACCCCGGCGAGGTAGCAGTCGGTGACGACGGTGATCAGCGCGGACTCGGCCCGCTTGCGGCGTTCCAGCAGCCACTCAGGGAAGTAAGAGCCGGTGCGCAGCTTCGGGACCGCGGTATCGAGCGTGCCGACCCTGGTGTCGAGGGGGCGGTGGCGGTAGCTGTTGCGCTGGGCCAGTCGGCCAGGGGTGGCCGGGCGTACTCGGCCCCCGCCACGGTGTCCGTGTCCGCGGGGCAGCAGGGCGTTGAGCATGGTCTGTAGCAGGCTGCGCATCATGTCCGGTGATGCCTCGGTGAGTAGTTCGCCAAGAACGGCAGCAGGGTCGACAATATGAGGAGCGGTCATCGTGATGGTCCTTCTCGAGACGGTTGTGACAGATGAACTCGAGGATCACGTGGTGACCGCCCTGTCATCCAGAGCCAGTCACCACGGTCACACCACTATGAAGGACTCAACTGGTGTGTCAGGTTTTGAGGTCGGTGACGGTTTTTCGGTTGATTATCTTTTCTGGTCGATGGCCCAGTTTAAGTCCTTGTCGGTTTCTGTTTAGGGTAGTCTGGACACTTGGAGGTTGACTCCGGTGGCGGGGTGTTTGGCGGAGTTGAGTTCGGGCTTGTCACGCCATGCCCAGCAGGGTATGAAGGCGTCGTCGATGACCAACTGGGTGTCCGGGTCGAGGCCGTCGGAGGTGGTGACTTTCTCGGTCAAGGTGGCGGCGATCGGGGATGTGTAGGCGGTCAGGACTCGGCAGTACGGTGGGCTGGGCAATTGCGAACAGTTCGGTGAGGATTCTTGTTCGAAGTTGTGGCGCAGGCTGGCGAGGACGAACCGACGTGATCCGGACGCCAATAGGTCACCATTGACTACCGTGTGAATCATCTGACGCAGGCCTTGATCTGGGTTCTGATAAGTTATGTGAGGGCATGTGATCTGCAGCCTATTCCTTGATTGCTTTATCACGTATTAATCATCTCGGAACAGGTCACCATTTCGTCTCAGCGACACACTTGGAGGGTTATTCAAAACTCTTGATTTAAGGGGGGTGGTCTTGGAGGTTATCTCGCCAGTGTGGGCGTGTCACGGTGAAAGGTGAGGACCCGTCACTGAGAGAATTGGGTTGTCGTTAATCCCGTTTTCTCAGAACAGGTCCTCGTGTGTACGATACAACAGGCCTGCTGGCCGAAGCAATCGCAGTCTGTTACTAGGCCCTTGTCCACAATTACCCCCGCACCCCGCAGGCCACCGGGCGCCCGTTCGCATTGAGTCAGGCAGAAGAAATCAGGGCCACACTGGCCTATCTGCGACGCAACCGGGCCCACGGGTGAGCTGGCCGAGTCGTTCGGGGTCAGCCAGGCCTCGATCTGCCGGGTCATCAGCCGGTGGGCGGCTCGTATCGTCGAGGTTTTCGCAGACCTCGTGCCCACCGCAGACGATCTGGACCAAGACCAGACTCTGATCGTGGACGGCACCCTCGTGCCCTGCTGGGGCTGGAAGGACCAGCAGGGTCTGCACTCGGGCAAGCATCTCCGGACTGGGTTGAACCTTCAGGTGGCCTGCACCCTGACAGGACGCTTGGTCTGGGTGTCCGACCCGGCCCCCGGATCGACCCACGACGCGAAAGCCATCCAGTCCACGGGTTTCCTTGAAAACTTCCCGGACACCCCGCCACTGGGTGACAAGGGCTACACCGGGTTGGGCATGACGACCCCGATACGCAAACCACCAGGGGGCGGGCTCACAGGCTGGCAGAAACAATACAACCACGCCATCAATTCGTTACGGGCCTCGGCCGAACGAGCAATCGCCCATCTGAAAACTAGGAGGATCTTGCACATCGGTTACCGCAGGCCCCTTGACAGCTTCCCACAAAACATCACAGCAGTCATCGCACTAGAATTATACAAAAACAGTTTTGAATAACCCTCCTCGTACGGGATTATCCAAAACTATCCGAACAAACCCTATGAATAAAATTTAATGCTCGGTTTCACCATGTCAAAGCACCAGCCAGTCTCTACGCGCCTGGCTGCTACTGGAGCGCATCACCTCGATTTTCCGCTGTCGTATGTGCCCGACTGAAATCCGGTCAAACACGTCTGGGGTACCGCTATAAACAACAGCCAAACATTCAGCGCGAAACCACGACCAAACTTTCAGGGCATTCGTTTCACACATCACCAGCTGTGTCTTCGACTACGATTTCGAGACATCCCAAAACCCACAGCTGATCTTATATCATGACAGTCATACCCTCCCTTCCAAGGTTGAAACAAAACGGTGCCAGTCAGGAGTGGGTCACCAGTTATTAATTTTGGGTAGATGGTATTGAGATGACTGGGTTCTGTTTGGGTGGGGCTTATCCGGGAAACACTACGCCTCCTGTAGGCGGATTCCATTGCTGTGAATAGCCCGGATATCCGGAAGGAGAAGCTGTGTCTTCCCTCGCTATGGGTGTAGTACTTCCTCTCAGTGGGGTGTTATTGCTTGTGGTGTGAGATCCGCTACGATGAAACAAAATATTAACTTGAAGCTGATTCGTATTGGGTATGTCTCGCCAATTCCAAGCAGTGAATTTCCATCCTACCCCTTCGATGCCAGCAATCAATGATGCAATTTGAGGTCCTGTGAATTGAAATGTAAATAGACTTGAATACGTAGCCATGAAGACAGTGTTTGCGGGATTCATGGCGGCGTTGCGCGCTTGTTCAATTTGAGCTGTGACGCGGTTGAGTTGTTTCGGGGACATCTAATTCCAATCGATGTTGAGAGTGCTTAAGCTAGAAGAATAATCGAAAATGATGGTGTTTAATTGAAAAAATCTCTGAGGCTAATAGTACTAGACACTAGTGATAATAACTTGAATTGCAAACTGCATTCAACCTCATTTCTGTGGATAAGCCTCAAGGGGACTGGAGCGATATAGGTATTTGAGTGTGGTAAGTAGTTGCTTTTGACTGCTGTCGTGCGGAGTTTTTGCTGCTCGGTATCGATTTGGTCGGGGTCTGGTAGTCGATGGCTGAGTGGATTTGATTATGATTGTACCCTAACTCGATCCAAGATGTCACGTCCCGGGCTGCGTGGTTGCGGGTTGGGTAAGCTTGCCGTTCACGTGTTATTCGTCTAGATGGCGTTAGTTGAAGGACTCTGCGTAGTATTGTTGTAGCAGCTACCGGTCCGCCCTGCGGATGGGATAATTCTGTGATCGGTCATGTTTTCGTGTATTTGGTCAACGCGTATTGGGAGCCTAGGTTCGAGGGGAGGGACCGTGATGCCGCGAGTGGGCGGGCAGACCCTGCGAGCCCTGACTAATAGCCTCGGTGACGAGTTTGGTGCGCATGTGACCGGCGATCGCGTGTCCGATGACCTTCTTCGAGAAACAGTCCATGGTGAATGCTAGTAGGCGAATCCCTGCCAGGTCGGGATGTACGTGATGTCGCCCACCCATTTCATTTCGGGAGCGGTGGCGGTGAAGTCCCTTACTAGCCGGTCGGGCCGGCCTGGAAGGTCGGGGGCAGGCATGGCCATCCTGGCCCGTTTCCGGTGCTGGTCAGGCGACAAGGCCCTCAGCTGCCATGATCTTACGGACCATGTCGCGCGAGGCCTTGATCCCGCTTCGGGTGAGCTCGGCGTGGATCCGGCGATATCCATAGGGGCGATATCCATAGGTCTGCTCGGACTCGTCGAAGAACTTGACAATGATGGCTGTCAAGTCTTCCCTCCGCTCGGCAATCGAGGATTTAGACCAGTTCCGCCACGCGTAATAGCCGGACTTGGATACTTTCGCCCACCGGCACATGGACCGGACAGGGTAGTTGCCTTCTTCGCGGTGAATGCAGCGGTACCTCACACTCACCCGGACTCCTGGGCGAAGAAGGCCGCCGCTTTCCTCTAGGTGCTCGGTCTCCATGCGAGCCTTCCAGGGCTCGGCTTTCAGGCGCCTGATCTCGGCGTGTTCTTCCGCAGTGATGTCATCAGTACCGGGGTCGGGGTGTTCTTTCCGCCATTTCGCGACCCAGTTGCCGACCGTCTGCGCCACAAGCCCGTACGACCTGGCGACCTCGGCTATCGGCCTGGACTTCTGGACGACCTCGAGAACGGCTTGTTTCTTGAACTCGCACTGTCTGTGAGGGTTATGCGAAACTGTTTTTGAAGAATTCTAGTGCGATGACTGTTGTGATGGTTTGTGGGAAGGTGCGGATGGGTTTGCGGTAGCCTGTGTGGAGTATTCGCCATGTTTTGAGGTTGGCGATTGCTCGTTCGACGGGGCGCGTAGCTTGTTGATGGAGGGTTATTCAAAACCCTTGTTTTGAGGAGGGTCTTGGAATCTGTTCTGCCGGTGTGGGCGTGTCTGGGTGAAAGGTGAGGACCTGCCACTGAGAAAATTGGGTTGTCGATAATCCCGTATTCTCAGAACAGGTCCTCGCGTGTACCATACAACAGGCCTGCCGGCCGAAGCAATCACAATCTGCTACCAGACCCTCGTCCACAATTACCCCCGCACCCCGCAGGCCACCGGGCGCCCGCCCGCATTGAGTCAGGCAGAAGAAATCAGGGCAACCCTGGCCTACCTGCGACGCAACCGGGCCCAATCCGAGCTGGCCGAGTCTTTCGGGGTCAGCCAGGCCTCGATCAGCCGAGCCATCGCCCTGTGGACGGCTCGTATCGCCGAGGTCCTCGCAGAGCTCGTGCCCACCGCAGACGACCTGGACCAGACCCAGACCCTGATCGTGGACGGCACCCTCGTGCAGTGCTGGGACTGGAAACACGAGCCGGGTCTGTACTCGGGCAAGCACCACCGGACTGGGCTGAACCTCCAGGTGGCCTGCACCCTGACAGGACGCTTGGTCTGGGTGTCCGACCCGGCCTCGGGGTCGACCCATGACGTGAAAGCCATCCAGTCCACGGGTTTTCTTGAAAACTTCCCAGACACCCCGCCATTGGGTGACAAGGGCTACACCGGGCTGGGCATGACAACCCCGATACGCAAACCACCAAGGGGCGGGCTCACGGACTGGCAGAAACAATACAACCACGCCATCAATTCGTTACGCGCCCCGGTCGAACGAGCAATCACCCACCTGAAAACCTAGAGGATCCTGCACACCGGTTACCGCAGGCCCCTTGACACCTTCCCACAAACCATCACAGCAGTCATCGCACTAGAATTATACAAAAACAGTTTTGAATAACCCTCATGGTTTTGTTGTACTGTTTCTGGTTTTCTGTCAGCTCGCCGTGGGCTGGTTTTCGTTCTGGGGTGATCATGCCCAGTCCGGTGTAGCCCTTGTCGGCCACTGGCGGGGTGTTGGGGAAGTGTTCGAGCAGGCCGGTGAGCCGGATGGCTTTCGCGTCATGGGTTGAGCCCGGGGCCGGGTCGGCCACCCAGGCCAAGTGTCCGGTCAGGTCGCAGGCGACTTGGAGGTTCAGGCCGGTGTGGTGGTGTTTACCGGAGTACAGGCCGGGCTGGTTCTTCTAGTTCCAGCAGGGCACGAGGGTGCCGTCCACGATCAGGGTCTGGCATGGGTCCAAGTCTTCCGCGGTGGGGATGAAGTCCTCGAGGGCTTCGGCGAGGCGGGGTGTCCACCGGCTGATGGCCCGGGAGATGGAGGACTGGCACACGCCGAAGGACTCGGCGAGTTCTGTCTGGGCGCGGTTGCGGCGGTGGTAGACGAGGGTGGCCCTGATTTCTTGTTCGGGTGTCAGGGCTCGGGGCCGACCTGTTTTCTTCTGGAGGCGAGGATAATTGCGGGTCAGGATCTGGTGGAGGGCTGCCATTGCGGCCGGGGAGAAACCTGTTGTATGATACACGCGAGAGCCTGTCCTGAGATTGTCGAGTATTTGGTAACCCAATTATCTCTGTGGCAGGCCCTCCTTGTGTTCTGACACTCCGACAAGACAGCAACGGGCCCATCAAAACAAAGAGTTTGGCATAACCCTCTGTGTATTTCGGTGCCGACATGATCTAATTCTACCTCACGATCATTTCACCCACTGTCCGAAAACACTAGTTGTTGTGGCGCATGAGGTTGTTGACGGTGTGGAGGTGACGTAGGGGGCAGGCCCTCGACAGGATGGAAGTCGCTGAACTACCCGTCCGACCAAGGAGCCTGCCCTTGAGTACTCACGCTAACGCACCATTGACCGTTGAAGGCCGACA
>NZ_OMOH01000005.1 GCF_900289195.1 Propionibacterium ruminifibrarum | reverse complement strand
GAAGCCACCCCGGCACCGGCCACACCCGCCGCACCAGCACCAGCCGCCCCGGCCGAAACACCCGCACCGCCAGCACCGGCACCAGCAGCCGCCGCGCCCGCCGCCGGCACGACCCCCGCACCCGCCGCGCCGCGGGCCACGCTGCCCGAGTTCGAGGGCTACGTCACCCCGCTTGTCCGCAAGCTCGCCCGCGACAACGGCATCGACCTTGCCACCGTCACGGGCACGGGAGTCGGCGGCCGTATCCGCAAGCAGGACGTCGAGGACGCGATCGAGGCGCAGAAGGCCGCCGCGGCAGCTCAGCAGGCCGCCGCAGCGGCCCCGGCACCTGCTGCCGAGAAGGCCCCGTCCCCCGAGGCCGCCAAGAAGGGCACGACCGAGAAGATGACGAAGCTGCGTTCGATCGTCGCCACCCGCATGCGCGAGTCGCTGCAGGTCTCGGCTCAGCTCACCGCAACCGTCGAGGTCGACCTGTCCGCCGTCACCCGGGTGCGTGCCAAGGCCAAGGACGAGTTCCGCAAGCGCGAGGGCGTGGGCCTGACCTACCTGGCCTTCATCACGAAAGCAGCCACCGAGGCGCTGCGTGACTTCCCGAAGGTGAATGCCAGCATCGACTCGGAGGCCGGCACGATCACCTACCACGAGTCGGAGGACATCGGCATCGCCGTCGACACCCCCCGGGGCCTCCTGGTGCCCGTCATCAGGGGGGCCGGGGACCTCAACGTCGGTGGAATCGCGAAGAAGATCGGGGACGTGGCCGCCCGCGCCCGCGACAACAAGATCGGCCCCGACGAGCTGAGCGGCGCCACGTTCACGATCACGAACTACGGCTCCACCGGCACCCTGTTCGACACCCCGATCATCAACCAGCCCAATGTGGCGATCCTGGGCACCGGCGCGATGGTCAAGCGTCCGGTCGTCGTCACCGACGGCTTCGGCAACGACACCATCGCGATCCGTCCGATGATGTACCTGTCGCTCACCTATGACCACCGTCTCGTCGATGGCGCCGACGCCAGCCGCTTCCTGTCGGCCGTCAAGGCTCGTCTCGAGGCCGGTGACTTCGGCGGGGAGTTCGGCCAGGCGCAGTAGTCCCCCTGCTAGCAGGGCACGCGGTGAACCCCCGATGCGGGGCGGTGAGATCGTCTCACCGCCCCGCATCGTCGTTGGTGCAACCGGGGCTCGGCCGTCCCCGGCAGAGGGCCGGAGCTGGAGGAGCAGCGCCCTACTTCACGGCGGCGCTGAGCGCATCGACGGCGCGGAGAGCCGCGAACACGTCGTACGGGCTGACTGCGAAGGGCATGTTGGCCATGGTGTCCGCTGGCGAGCACGCCGCCTCGGCGACCGTCATGAGGTCGTCGTCGCCCACTCCGTCCAGACCGAGATCCGCCAGACGGGTGGGCAGGCCGACGGTGCGGCAGAACCGCACGATCCGTTCGAACTCCTCGCGGGGCGCGTTCTCGAGGATGAGCTGGGTGAGGGTGCCGAAGGCCACCTTCTCGCCGTGGAGCTGCTGGTGGGTCTGCTCCAGCACCGTGAGTCCGTTGTGGATGGCGTGGGCGGCAGCCAGCCCGGAGGACTCGAAACCGATCCCGGACAGCAGCGTGTTGGCCTCCACCACGGCCTCGAAGGCCTTGGTGATGACGCCCTGCTCAGCCGCGATCCGCGCCTCGTCGCCCTGGTCGAGCAGGGTGTCCAGACACAGCCTGCTGAGTGCATGCGCCGCATTGGTGGAGCGTCCGCCCGCCATCGTCCGGGCATCGGCCCGGCGGCAGGCGTCGGCCTCGTAGAAGGTGGCGAGGGCGTCCCCCATGCCCGCCACGAGGAAGTGAGCCGGTGCCTGCACGATGATGTCGAGATCCATGACGACCATCACCGGGTTGGAGGGCAGGAACAGGTAGGACTCGAACGCCCCGCCCGGGGTGTAGACCACGCTGAGACGAGAGCAGGGGGCGTCGGTGGACGCCGTCGTCGGCGCGATGATGACGGGAAGACCCGCGTAGTGGGCCACGGCCTTCGCGGTGTCCAGCGTCTTGCCGCCGCCGATGCCGACGACGACATCACACTGGCGGACCGGTTCGGCGTGGCGGGCGAACTCCTCCCGCGAGCACTCCCCGCCGAACACCGCGAGGGTGCAGGACATGCCGGCCGGCTCGAAGGAGGCGGTGATCCGGGTGTTGTACGTGGTGTTCACGAAGGGGCCGACGATGAGGTAGGCGCTCGTGGCGCCGATGTGCCGGCAGTACTCGGCGAGATGGGCCATCTCGCCGGGACCCTGGATGTAGCTGCCGGGAGAGGCCAGAATCCTGCTCATGATGTGTCTCCTGCCTGTCGTCGTTGACATGCCGCCGGAAGCCGACCGCGCCGCGCGCGGTTCAGCTGTCAGCTTAGGGAGCGGTCCTGCGGGGAGTCAACGGCGTGTGCGGCGCGACCAGGGATGATGCCGGACGGGCCGACGACGGCCGGAGGCCGCGGGGTCAGCGGCACGGCCGGCGCGACGATCCCGGCGGTCCCCTCGGTCACGGCGTGTCGGGCCGATGTCTCCTCGGCGACGCACGGGGGTCTCCGGGGCGGCCCCGAGCGAGATGTCTTCGGGGCGACCGTGCCCTGGACTAAAATGTGCCCGGCACAACCGTTCACGCTGCACCGCTGGCAGCGAGGGGCGCGGCATCACCCGGGACGAGGGCGAGGAGACGGACATGGCGAGTGAGCGGGCGAAGGAGCTGGCCCGGAAGCAGAAGGCCGAGGCCAAGGCCCTCAAGGAAGCCAAGAAGCACTCCGACAATCCCTCCGACTGGGGCACCGTCCGGCAGCTGCGCGAGAGTTACAAGCTCGCCGCCCAGTACAAGTCGTCGACCCCGTGGATCCTGCTGGCCTGCGTGCTCGGCTGCACCGCCGTCGGCGTGGTACTCGGGCTGCTGCTCGACCCGATGGTGATGTGGATCATCGTCGGTTTCTTCGGCGGCCTCACGCTGGCCATGTACGTGATGCAGCGCGTCGTCAAGAAGGCCGCGTTCGCCCGCGCCGTCGACCAGCCCGGCGGCGGCGAGATGGCCCTGAGCATGCTCGACAAGAAGAAGTGGCACTACACCGCCGCCGTCGCGGTCGACCGTCAGATGAACTGCGTGCACCGCGCCGTCGGCCCCGGCGGTCTCATCCTCATCGGCGACGGCAAGGGCGCCCACAATCTGCTCGGCGCCGAGGCGAAGCGTTACAAGCAGGTGCTCTACGGCGTCGAGGTGCAGACCATCATGATCGGCGACAAGAAGGGCCAGGTGCCGCTCGAGGACCTCACCGCTCACATCAAGAAGCTCCCCAAGACCCTCAACAAGGAGCAGATCGAGGAGATCGCCTACCGGCTCAAGGGCCTCGACCGGATGCACTCGCGCGTCCCGCTGCCCAAGGGCCCCCTCCCCACCAGCGGCAACATGAAGGTGTCGCGCCGCGCCATGCGCGGATGAGCCGCCGAGCGGCCGCTGCCGTGTCCCCAGCCGGGGGCCGGCGCTGATGGGCGCGCACCTGCTGGGCGCGGAGGACCTGCACCTGGAGTACCCCACCCGGGTCGTCCTCGACCAGGTGACGCTCGGGGTCAACGAGGGCGACCGCATCGGCATCGTCGGTCGCAACGGCGACGGCAAGTCCAGCCTGCTGGGACTGCTCGCCGGCACCATCACGCCCCAGGACGGCCAGGTCACCCACCGCAACGGCCTGCGCGTGGGCATGCTGTCCCAGTCCGACGGGCTGAACCCCGCCGAGAGCGTCGGCCACGCCATCGTCGGCGACCGCGCCGAGTACGAGTGGGCCGGGCAGGCCCGCATCCGCGACGTCATCGCCGGGCTGGTGTCCGACCTCGACTGGCACGCGCCGATCGGCGACCTCAGCGGGGGCCAGCGCCGCCGCGTCGAACTCGCGGCGCTGCTCGTGGGCGAGTGGGACCTGCTGATCCTCGACGAACCCACCAACCACCTCGACGTCGAGGCGATCACCTGGCTGGCCGGGCACGTCACGCACCGCTGGCCGCCGAACGCCGGTGGCCTGCTCGTCGTCACCCATGACCGCTGGTTCCTCGACGAGGTCTGCACCGCCACCTGGGAGGTGCACGACGGCATCGTCGAGCCCTTCGAGGGCGGCTACGCGGCCTACGTCCTGGCCCGCGTCGAGCGCGACCGCATCGCGGCGGCCACCGAGGCCAAACGGCAGAACCTCATGCGCAAGGAACTCGCCTGGCTGCGCCGTGGCGCACCGGCCCGCACGTCCAAGCCGAAGTTCCGCATCGAGGCGGCCAATGCGCTCATCGCGGACGTGCCGCCCGTGCGCAACCCGCTGGAACTGCAGCGGCTGGCCGTCGCACGGCTGGGCAAGGACGTCGTCGACCTGGAGGACGCGAGTGTCAGCTTCGACGGGCACGAGGTGCTGCACGAGATCACCTGGCGCATCGGCCCCGGCGAACGCGCCGGTGTGCTCGGCGTGAACGGCGCCGGTAAGTCCACGCTGCTGGGCCTGGTGAGCGGCTCGCTGGAACCGACGAGCGGCCGCGTCCGGCGGGGGAAGACCGTCAGAATCGGCATCCTCGACCAGCAGTTCCGCCGGCTCGCCGAGATCGCCGGCGACCGCGTCCGTGAGGTGCTGGCCCGGACCCGGACGACTTTCCGCGTCGAGGGACACGACCTGACCCCCGCCCAGCTGCTGGAGCGTCTCGGGTTCGCCCACGAGCACCTCGCCACCCGTGTCGGCGAGCTGAGCGGCGGCCAGAAGCGGCGCCTGCAGATCCTGCTCCTGCTGCTGGACGAACCGAACGTCATGATCCTTGACGAGCCGACCAACGACGTGGACGCCGACATGCTCGCGGCCTTGGAGGATCTCCTCGACTCCTGGCCGGGCACCCTCATCGTCGTCTCGCATGATCGTTACCTCGTCGAGAGGGTCACCGACCAGCAGTACGCGCTGCTGGACGGGCGGCTGCGTCATGTGCCCGGCGGCGTCGACGAGTACCTTCGGCTGCGCGCGGAGGAGAAGGCCGCCGCGGCCGCCAGCGCCGGGGCCACGCCGGCAGCCGCCGGCTCCTCCGGGGTTTCGGGCGCGGAGCTTCGAGCCATGCAGAAACGGTCGAGGGCCATCGAGCGGCGCATCGACAAGCTCACCCTGGCGCGTCAGGAGCTGCAGGAGCAGATGGCGGGCGTCGAACCGTCCGATTACGAGGCGCTGACGCAACTCACCGGGCAGCTGCACGCGATGGACGCCGAGATGGCCGAACTCGAGGAACGCTGGCTGGAACTGGCCGAGCAGCTGGGCTGAGACGCGGTGCCGGTCGGGGCCGGAGCGGCCGGGACGCAACTGGGCCACCGGATCCATGGACTTCGGGGCCGGCAGGACCGTATCGTGAGTTGCAACGAACCTCCAGGGCGGGCTGCTGAGGCGGCCGCGCGGCCGGTCATCGGGACCACCGCCGGGCAGGCCCCGGCCATCCGGCGTCGGCCGGGCCGGCGGCGCCTCGCCCCCTACGGGTCCGTCATGTCGCGGTCAATGGTGACCGCGGTGCGCACTTCCGGAGGAAGGAGCACGAGGTGTCTCATGTGCGGGTTCTCGGCACGGGCGGGACGATCTCGTCGCGATCCGGCGAGGAGTACCGTGGCGCGACGGCCAGCGATGACGCCGCCCTGCTCGTGGGCGAGGCAGGCGGCCGGATCGAGGTGTGCGCCACCGACGTGCTCAAGACCGGCAGCTATCTGCTGACGTTCGCAGATCTGCGGGTGCTGCAACGGGCCGTCGCCGAGGCCCTCGCCGACGAGGACTGCGCAGGTGTCGTCATCACCCATGGCACCGACACGATGGAGGAGTCGGCGTTCCTGCTCGACCTGGTGCACGACAGTCCCAAGCCCGTGGTGCTCACCGGCGCCCAGCGCACCGCGGACTCCCCCGCCCCGGACGGGCCGGGCAATCTCAACGACGCGATCACCGTTGCGGCCTCCCCGGCGATGCGCGGCTGCGGCGTACTGATCTGCTTCGCCGGCGAGGTCCGCTCCGCCCGCGGCACCCGGAAGGCCCGCACCTGGTCGCTGTCGGCGTTCGACGGCGGCACCGTGGTGGCCACCGTCCGCGACCAGCAGCTGCACCAGGTCGCCGTCCCCCGCAGGTTCCCGCCGCTGCCCGCTCCGGGTGAACGTTTCGACCGGACCAGGGTCGAGGTCGTGCCCTGCTACCTCGGCGCGACGCCGGGCGTGCTCTCCCACGTGATCGACGAGGGCGCCGACGCGATCGTGCTCGCCGGCACCGGCATCGGCAACGCCGGTATCGGCTTCGGTGAGCAGGTTGAACGCGCCACCAGGGCCCAGATCCCCGTCGTCCTGTCCACCCGGGTGGCATCAGGTCCCACGGTGCCGGTCTACGGCAACGGGGGCGGGGTCGACCTGGTGGACGCCGGCGCGGTCCCCTCCGGCGACCTCAACGCATACCAGGCCCGGATCCTGTCGGCCCTGCTCGTCGCGAACGGGGCATCGGCCGACGGTTTCCGCGAGCAGTTCTACTGCTACGTCTGACACCACGAGTGGACAAGGAGTGATCACCATGTCGAAGAAGATCTACGTGTCGTTCGGCATCGACATCGACGCGGTCGGCGGCTGGCTGGGGTCCTACGGAGGCCAGGACTCCCCCGGCGACATCTCGCGCGGCATGTTCGCCGGCGAGGTCGGCGTGCCACGGCTCCTGAAACTGTTCGAGCAGCAGGAACTGCCCGTCACCTGGTACTGGCCGGGGCACTCGATCGAGACCTTCCCGGAGCAGTTCGACCAGGTTGTCGCCTCCGGCCACGAGATCGGCGTGCACGGCTACTCGCACGAGAACCCGATCGCGATGACCCGCCGCCAGGAGACCGAGATCCTGGACTACTGCACCGACCTGATCGAGAAGCGGTCGGGCACCCGCCCGGTCGGGTACGTGGCGCCGTGGTGGGAGTTCTCCCCCATCACCAACGAACTGCTCGTGGAGCGGGGCTTCCTCTACGACCACTCGCTCATGCACAACGACCACACCCCCTACTACGTCAGGGTGGGTGACACCTGGACGAAGATCGACTACGAGGCCGAGTCGGCCTACGAGTGGATGAAACCGCTCGTCCGGGGCGAGGAGACCGACCTCATCGAGCTGCCGGCGTCGTGGTACCTGGATGACCTGCCGCCGATGATGTTCATCAAGTCGAGCTTCACCAGCCACGGCTTCGTGTCGCCGCGGGACATCGAGCAGCTGTGGACCGACCAGTTCGACTGGGTGCAGCGGGAGATGGACTACGCGGTGTTCCCCATCACGATCCACCCCGACGTGTCGGGCCACCCGCAGAACCTGCTCATGCTGGAAAGGCTCATCGCGCACATGCGTGAGGCCGACGGGGTCGAGTTCGCCTACATGAAGGACGTCGCCCTCGACTTCGCGCAGCGCTTCCCCCGCACCACCTCGTGACGACGCGCCGACGTCCGCCGAGAACCGCAGGGTGAACCTCCGCCCAACCGCAGGGCCAGTCTCACCCTGCGGTTCTCGTGCGTCTTTTCACGACGACCGCAGCCCGAACGCAGACCGCAGGATCATCCACACAGCAGAACGAGCAGCACCCCAACCGCAGGACCAGCATCGCCCTGCGGTTGTTGTGCGTCTTCCCACGACAACCGCAGGACGAGCGCAGGTCAGTCGTTGGTGATGTGCCAGCCCTGCGCCTTCAGGCGTTCCTCCCAGAAGCTTGCGTAGCGGCCGGGCAGACCGACGAGTTCCTCGTGGGTTCCGAGCTGGGTGATGCGCCCGTCCTCGAGGACGGCGATCTGGTCGGCTGCGGCGATGGTGGACATGCGGTGCGCGATGACCACGACGGTGCGGTCGCGTGCCAGCTCGTGCATGGCCTCGACGACGGCCGCCTCGTTCTCGGCGTCGAGCGCGGCGGTCGCCTCGTCGAAGAGCAGGATGGGTGCGTCCTTGAGGAGCGCCCGGGCGATGGACACGCGCTGGCGTTCGCCGCCCGACAGACGGTTGCCGCCCTCGCCGACGCGGGTGTCCCAGCCGTCCTCCAGCCGCTCGGCCACTTCGTCCAGCCGGGCCAGGCGGGCGGCATGGCGCACCTGCTCATCGTCGGCGTCGGGCCGGCCGAGACGGATGTTCTCCTCGATGGTGCCGTCGAACAGGTAGACGTCCTGGAACACGAGGGCCATGCGACTCATGAGCTCCTCGGTGCTCAGCTCCCTCACATCGGTGCCGCCGATGCGCACGCTGCCGCCCGTCGCGTCCCAGAAGCGCGCAATGAGACGGGTGAGTGTCGTCTTGCCCGAACCGCTGGGGCCCACCAGCGCCGTGAGCGTGCGCTCAGGGATGTCAAGGCTCACGTCGTCCAGCACTGTGCGCTCGCCGTCATAGGAGAAACTCACGTGGTCGAACGTGATGCCCGAACCGTCGGCCCGGTTCGGCGTTTCGGGCTGGGGAAGGGGCTCCTCGTCCAGGACGCGCTGCACGGCGTCGAGGGCGTTCTGCGTGACGCGGATGCTCATGCCCTGCTGCCCGATGCTGTTGAGGGCGTCGACGGCGCGCAGCGCCAGCACGGCGACGAAGACGAAGTCGGCGACGCCGATGCCGCCGGTGGCCAGGACGAGTGCCGCCGTGACGAGCACCAGGGCGAAGATGCTCTGCACGAGCAGGGTGTGCGTCCACATGGGCAGGCCCGTCATGCGCAGGGTGCGGACTGTGGCGTGCCGGTCGGTCCCGATGGCCTCACCCAGGGCTCCCCAGGCCGACTCGTTCCGGTTCGCCGAGCGAAGGGCCGGCTGCGCCTGAGCGAACTCCAGGATGCGGGACGACAGCTCCGCGCCGGCCCGTTCCTCCTCGAAGTGCCCGTCGCCCACGGCCCTGGCCATCCAGCGGGAGCTGGCGTACAGCACGGGTGTGAGGACGAGGAACGAGAGCCCCACCCGCCAGTCCACGACGAAGAACAGGACGGCGACCGTCACCGGGGTCAGTACCGAGAAGATGAGCTGGCGCATGAAGATGCTGGGCATGTTCATGACCATCTGCAGGTCGTGGGTGAGCAGGGTCGACATCTGGCCGCTGCGTTCCTTGGTGAACCAGCCGAGGGGCAGCTGAACCAGGTGGTCGCCCAGCCGGTGCTGGATCGGCCGGAGCACGTGCTTGATGCCGATGAGATAGCCGCGGTTGTCAGCCCAGTACAGCACGACGCCGTAGACGAGGGCCACCCCGGCCCCCGCGGCGAGCAGGACGAGCGCCCGGGCGACGTCGCCGCCGACGAGGGCGCGCAACAGCGGCAACAGCAGCGCGAAAATGGCGGCCTCGAGCAGGCCGGTGCCGACGTAGACCCCGGCTTGCGGCAGGACACCGGTGCGGCCGGCGGCGAGCCGGTCCATCTGGTCGATGATCATCGCGCCAGTCCCTCCTCATCCTTGACCTGCTGCTTGTCCCACAGCGCCGCGTACCGTCCGCCTCCGGCGAGCAGTTCGTCGTGGGTGCCGCGTTCGACGATGCGCCCGCGCTCGACGACGAGGATCTGGTCGGCGTGGGTGATGGTGTTGAGTCGGTGCGCGATGACGACGGTCGTACGGCCCCGGGCCAGGTGCGCGAGCGCGTCCTGAATGGCCACCTCGTTCTCGGGGTCGGCGTGAGCGGTGGCCTCGTCGAGGATGAGGATCGGCGCGTCCTGCATGATGGCGCGGGCGATGGCCACGCGCTGGGCCTCGCCGCCGGAGAGCTCGCCGTCGTCGGAGCCGATGATGGTGTCGTAGCCGTGGGGCAGTTCCATGATGCGGTCGTGGATCTGGGCGTTCTGGGCCGCCGCGACGACCTCGTCGTCGTCCGCGTCGGGCCGCGCGAGGCGGATGTTGTCGCGGATGCTCTGACGCAGCAGCATGCTGTCCTGCAGCACCACGGCAGTCCTCGACAGCACCTGCGTGGTCGTCACGTCGCGGAGGTCCACTCCCCCGATCCTGACGACCCCCGACGTCGGGTCCCAGAAGCGCGGGATGAGGCGCGCAAGGGTCGTCTTGCCGCTGCCCGAGTCCCCGACCAGTGCCGTCACCGTGCCCGGGCGCAGCGTGATGTCGACGTCGGTGAGCACCGGCGCCGACTGCGTGCCGTAGGCGAAGCTCACCCCTTCCATCTGCACGCTCAGCTCGCCGTCGGGGAACTCGCCGGGTTCGTCGGGCTCGGTCAGGGGCTCTGCGGCCAGGACGGTGCCCAAGTGCCCGCTGCTCTGCAGGGCCAGACGCAGGAAGCCGAGGGATGTGGCCATGTTCAACAGGGCGCTGGGGATGCCGACGCCGAGGATGAGGAAGGGGACGCAGTCGACGAGCCCCAGCCAGCCCCGTGTGACGAACAAGATGGTGAGTGCACAGAGCAGGATGAGCATGACGGCCGGCGAGAACAGGGCCGCGACCGTGCTGAACGGCCCCGCGGTGCTGATGCCCCAGCGATAGGCGATGTCGGCCAAGCGATCGACGGCCTGCGTGAAACGCCGGTTGGCGCGGGCCGAGGTGCCGTAGGTCTTCACCACCTCGACGCCGTCGATCATCTCGACCGAGGCGGCGGACAGCTCGACGATGGCGTTGTTGTACTCGCGGTTCAGGCGATCGTGGTCCTTGCTCATCGGGATGAGCGAAACGCCGAGGCCAACCAGGACGTACAGCAGCAGGATGAGCGCGAACCGCCAGTCGACGGTGAACAGGTAGACCAGCGGGATCAGCGGGGACAGGAGCGCCGCGGTGATGTCCGCCGGGGCGTGTCCGACCGCCTGGTGCATGGACAGCACGTCGTCGGAGGCGGCCTGCTTCACCTGGCCGGAGGGGTTGTCGAGGAACCACCCCAGGGGCACCCGGGACAGGTGCCGGATGAGTTCCTCTCGTACGCCGACTCGGAAGTCCGCGTCGGCGTAGTGGCAGATGCCTGTTCCCATGCCGAAGAGCGCCCGGCCCAGGAACGCGGCGACGGCGGCTGCGGCCAGCGGGCCGGCGAGTGCCCCCGGCGAGGGGATCCGGCCGGAGAGCGCCTGCTGTGCGATGCGGGTGATGACGAGGTACGGGACGAAGGTGCACGCCGAGGACAGTGCCGTCAGGAGCACGCCCAGGGCGATGGTGCGTCTCACGGGGCGCATGAAGCGTGTCAGTACGGCAATGGCGCCAGGAGACGGGGCCGAACCGTTCCGCGTCTCCTGCCCCGGCTGCCCTGTCGGTTCGTTGTCGGCCATGACCTTCCCCGGTTCTCGCTATGGGCCTGATGCATGATGCGCCGCGGGCCTCGTCGTCCCGAACACAGCAGGATCCGACCCGAGCTGGACCATCGGCCTCGAATCCCGGTGCCGCTCCCGTGTGGGGTCCGAGCCGCAGCATGACCCGAGGCCTCAGGCGCACTGAGGCTAACATTCAAGCACATATATTGGGAAGGCTTTCCTAAAGAAATACCGGCGAGCACAACCCTGCCCGGTCGGGCCCATGAGCATGCCGGCACGGCCGAGGAGACCACCGGGCCCGCACCGCCCCCACCGCGGCAGCCCTCCCGGCATTGACCGGGGTCTCGTCAAGGCCGCCCGGACCGAACCGATACCTTGGTGAAACACGCGTGCAACACGGGGAGACTCAACTGCTAGTAGCGTGATCCCCGACACCGCACGAGCACGGCACCGGGCCGCGCTCGACTCTCCCGGAGGGACATCATGTTCAAAGGCGCCGACGACCTGCTGAAGTTCATCGAGGACGAGCACGTCGAGTTCATCGACGTACGCTTCTGCGACCTGCCCGGCGTCATGCAGCACTTCGTCGTCCCGGCCAGTGGTTTCGGCCCCGAGGCCTTCACCGAGGGCCTCGCCTTCGACGGTTCCTCGGTCAAGGGCTTCGCCACCATCAACGAGTCCGACATGGCCCTCATGCCAGACCCGTCCAGCGCCTGGCTCGACCCCTTCCGCGATCACAAGACTCTCATCGTCAACTTCTTCGTGCACAACCCCATCACGAAGGAGCCCTACAGCCGCGACCCCCGCAACATCGCCCGCAAGGCCCAGGCCTACCTCAGCACCACGGGCATCGGGGACACCGCCTACTTCGCCCCCGAGGCCGAGTTCTACGTCTTCGACGACGTGCGCTACGAGACCAACGGCCACCAGTCCTTCTACTCGGTCGACGCCGAGGCGGCCGCCTGGAACAGCGGACGCGAGGAGGAACGCGGCAACCAGGGCTACAAAGTCCGCGTCAAGGGCGGCTACTTCCCCGTCGCCCCCACCGACCACTACGTCGACCTGCGCGACGAGATGGTCACGTACTGCCTCAAGGCCGGCCTCGACATCGAACGCGCCCACCACGAGGTCGGCTCGGCCGGCCAGGCCGAGATCAACTGGCGTTTCGACGAGCTGCTCGCCAGCGCCGATGACACGATGAAGTTCAAGTACATCGTGAAGAACACGGCCTACCGGCACGGCAAGAGCGCCACCTTCATGCCGAAACCCGTCGCGGGCGACAACGGCTCGGGCATGCACTGCCACCAGTCCATCTGGGAGAACGGCGAGCCCCTGTTCTTCGACGAGAACGGCTACGCCCAGCTGTCCGACATGGCCCGCTTCTACATCGGGGGCCTGCTCAAGCACGCCCCCAGCCTGCTGGCCTTCACCAACCCGACGGTGAACAGCTACCACAGGCTGGTGCCGGGCTTCGAGGCCCCGGTCAACCTGGTCTACTCGAACGGGAACCGGTCGGCCTGCATCCGCATCCCCGTCACGGGCCCGAACCCGAAGGCCAAGCGCATCGAGTTCCGCTGCCCCGACCCGAGCTCCAACCCGTACCTGGCCTTCGCCGCCCAGCTGATGGCCGGCATCGACGGCATCCAGAACAAGATCGAGCCCCCGGCGCCCATCGACAAGGACCTCTACGAGCTGCCGCCCGAAGAGTACGACGAGGTCGACCAGGTCCCCAGTTCCCTGGCCGAGGTGCTCAACGCCCTCGAGGAGGACAACGAGTACCTGCTCGCCGGTGACGTCTTCACGCCCGACCTGATCGACACCTGGATCGACATGAAGCGCGAGGAGATCGCCGAGCTGCAGCAGCGCCCGCACCCCTACGAGTTCGACCTGTACTACCAGATCTGATCCGCCGCCTCGAATCCACGTCTTCGGGTCCGTCTCAACCGAGGCGGGCCCGAAGGCACTTTAAGCCATCCAGAAGCCCGTTCGAAGGACCCTTGCCCACCCCCGGTCACTTCCGTACTGATCTGGGCTAAATTAACCTCTCAGCGTCAGATAGGGGCATGGCCATGGCTCGAGCCGCTCAACGCTAAGTACAAGTGCCGACCGACACGTGACGCAAACTCTGGACACCCTGCTTTCCTCAGGTGAGCCGCGATATCAGGTTCGTCGGTATTACCCTCCCAGTATCTGAACTGAAGTAGAGCCGCCGCCCGTACGACAGATGGCATCGACTCGTCGACAAGCGTGAAGAACTCGTCTGGGGTATAGACCTCGTAAGGAAGCTCATCCCGGTTCACAGCGTGAAAACCCTTGTCACTGGTCACCACGTAATCAGCCCGGCAAGCAACCGCTGCCGCATGAATGTGTTGATCGTTCTCATCTGCAAGAACAACGTTGTCAGGCCGCCCATCGAAATCATCCAGCCGTCCCGCCGGGAACACGACCTCAAACTTTTCCCGAAACTTTGCGACATTCTTGCCATCCCACTCAGGGTGTTTCCGTCGCAGGTGATAAGCGGTTTCAGCGTAAACATCCTCAGTCCAGTAGACCATGAAAGGGGCATGCTCTGGCACCAAATAAATCTGGATCAGCCAGTCCCGAAGTGTCCTGGACATCCAGAAGTTGGCGTCAGGGAAGATCGAGGTTCCCCCAAGGGTCATCACTCGCCAAGCGTAACAGCACATCCTTCGGCATGCTGTTCACGAGAAGAACGTCCTTCCACGCAGAGCGGCAGGACGAGGGTCACAGTTCATCACCTTCCAGTTCGAGGAGTTCGGCGAAGGCTGCGCGTTGGCGTTCACGGCGCTCATGCAGCTCCGTGAAGACGTCCTCGGTCCTCAGCCTGTGGTGCGTCCCCACCTCGTGGGCCGGGATCCGGCCTTCACGGATCATCTTCATCAGGGTGGGGCGCGAGATGCCGAGGATCTTGGCCGCGGTGGACGTCGTCAGCTCTTCGGGCAGAGCGGTGACACTGAGAGTCCCTCCCCTTGCCGTCACGTCGAGTACCCGGAGAATGAGCTCCACGGTTCGCAGCGGCAGGTTCTCAATGTGCAGAACGGCCTTGGGACGACGCATCTCCTCGGCCACGGTTTCGGCTGCCCGCGCATCCTCGGCAGTTGTCAGGACATGTTCGGCGTCGGTCACGATGGCCATCGGCTTCCTCCCTTGAACACCCTGCCGAGTTGATGCGAGAGCCCTCGCGAGAAGTCCTCGACATCATCTGTAACAGTAAGAGCTTTCACTTGTATCTGCAAGTTCTAGACGCTCGTTTCTCAGCCCATCGGGACTGCCATACTTGGCCTCATGGGCTTCCTGAAGCACTCACTCGCGATCGGCGGCACGGCACTGGCCGTGCTGGCGCTTGCCGGGTGCGCGGATCCGCCGGCACCGGAGCCCTCGGCGAGCTCCACCGCAGCGAGCCCCTCCAGCCCGGCTTCGAGCGCATCGGGCAGCCCGTCGCCCCTGGCCGCCGAGGGACTCGTCCTTCCCGCACAGATCGCGGGCTGGAGCACCCGGGAGTCCCCCACCCCGGCGCCGACGACCATCGACAACTCGTCGGCCGTCCTGCAGACCGGCCTCTACACCGACGGCACCGGCACCCGTCTCGTGACCCTCATCGCGACCCGGGACAAGGGCTACCTGGAGTCGCAGCGCAGGAGGACGACCGGCTCGACGACGGTCGGCGCCTCCCACTGCGGCACGCCCCAGGACGTACCGGACGCCACCACCTGCACCCGCGAGCTGACCGGCGGGCTGATCCAGGTCACCGCGACCGGCTCGACCGCCGAAGAGCTCGGCGCCTTCACGAACGACCTCTACGACGCGCTGGGCTGATCGCAGCATGGCACTGACCGAGAAGGACGTCATCGACGCGGCCCTGAGCATTCTCGACGAGTACGGCCTGGCCGATCTGACGATGCGCCGCTTGGCCGGGACCCTCGACGTGAAGGCAGGGGCGCTCTACTGGCACGTCGCCAACAAGCAGACCCTGCTCGCCAGACTCGTCGCGACCATTCTCGACGGCCTCGAGGTCCCCGCCGGGCCGTGGCGCCAGTCCCTGGCCGCGTGGGCCGACGAGTTGCGGGCCCGCCTGCTGGCCCACCGCGACTCAGCCGATCTGCTCGCCAGCATGCGAGCCATCAACATGGCGGCCACCGACCTGGCCGAGGGGCCCGCGGCGGCGCTCATCGCGGCGGGATTCGACCAGGCGCGGGCCGGTCTGGGCGCCCGCACACTCGTCCATCTGGTCATCGGCCACGTCAACGAGGAGCAGCAGCGCGCCCAACTGTCCCCGCTGGCCGGCGCGGACGGGGGCGCGGCCCTCGCGGCCGAGGACGGCGAGACGGACTTCCGCGCCGGCGTCCAGCTGCTCCTGGACGGCATCGCCGCCGGGGCCGGCTGAGAACCACCGCCGTTCAGCAGATCATCACCAGGGCAGTCGGCGTGCCAGCGACGACGGCAGCACGGTGAAGACCGCCATGAGCGGCCCGAAGACGGCCGGCACGCGCACCAGCTCGCGGCCGGCCTCGTCGGCCCTGGCCACGGCCCGGCCGACCTGCTCAGGGTCGACCGCGAGCGCGACGCGACGCCCCGCCGTCATCGCGCTGCGCACGAAGCCCGGGCGGACGAGGAGCACGCCGATGCCGTCGGGGCGCAGGGCCTCCCGCAGGCCGGTGAAGAAGCCGTCCATACCGGCCTTGGAGGCGCCGTAGACGAAGTTGGAGCGCCGCACCCGTTCGGCCGCCACCGAACTGATCGCGATGATGCGGCCGCGCCGCCCGGTCGCCCACACCTGCCCGCGGAGCCGCTGGGCGACGAGCACGCCGATGCTCACCGCGGCCGTCGTGTTGACGGTGAAGACGTTGACGGCGGCGTCCGCGTCCTGCCAGGCCCGCTCCTGGTCGCCGAGCACCCCGAAGGCCACGATGACACGGCCGACCGGGTCGGCGAAGGCCTCGTCGACGGCCCTCTCGTGGGCCCCCAGGTCGGTGACGTCGAGGTCGATGACCCGCACGCGGGTCGCGCCCGCGTCGAGCATCGCCCGGCGGGCCGCGGGCAGCCGGGGCGCGCCCGCCCGGCACACGAGGACGACGGGTCGGGGCGCGCTCGCCAGCAGCTCCGCCGCGATGGCAAGGCCGATGTCGCTCGTCCCGCCGAAGACGACCAGGGCGCCGTCATCGCGGTCGGCGCCCCGGCCCGGCTCCGGTCGCCCGGCACCGGGGTTCCGGCCGGTGCCCTGCGGGAATCTCGGGCGCCTCATGCGTCACGCTCCCAGAAGATGCGGTCGACGACGTTCGAGGCGCGCCGCGAGGTGCGTTCCCAGTCCTCGATGAGCTCGGAGGCGTTCTTCATGTCCCGGCGCATCTGCAGGGCGATGGCCGCCAGGTCGCGCGGGTCCGAGGGCAGCAGGTCGCTGGAGCGGCCGCTGACGAGCATCGTGTGGTCGCGCAGCGCGCTGGCCAGCCGCCACGCCCGCCCGAGCACCTGGGCGTCGTGCTCGCCCACGAGACCGGTCTCACGCAGGGCGGCCAGCGCGGTCATCGTCGTCGGGGTGCGCAGCTGTTCGAGGTCGCCGGCGTGCTGCATCTGCAGCAGCTGGACGGTCCACTCGACGTCGGACAGGCCGCCGGGGCCGAGTTTGAGGTTGCGGTGCGGGTCGGTGCCGCGCCGGATGCGTTCGCGTTCCATCCGCCCCTTGAGCCTGCGGATCTCGGTCACCTGCTCGGCCCTGAGACCGCCGGGCGGGTAGCGCAGCGGCGCGATGCCGTCCAGCAGGGCGTCGACGAGTCCGCGGTCGCCGGCGCCGTAGTCGGCCCGCACGAGGGCCTGGTGCTCCCAGGTGCTCGACCACCGCTCGTAGTAGGTCAGGTAGCCGGACAGGGTACGCACCATCGGACCCTCCTTGCCCTCGGGCCTCAGGTCGGCGTCGACCCGCAGGGCGGGGCCGCGTCCCGGCGCGTTGAGCAGGGCGCGCAGGCGGGCCACGACGCGGGTGGCGACGGCCAGCTGCTCGCTGCTCGTGCCGTCGGGGACGATGAACATGGCGTCGGCGTCCGAACCGTAGCTGAGTTCGGCGCCGCCCCAGCGTCCCATCGCGACGACCCCGATCGGCGGCACCGGGTCGATCTGCTCGCGCCCGATGATGGCCAGGGCGACCTCGATGGTCGCGGCCATGACCGACGACAGTCCGGCGCCCACGTTCTGGGTGGTGACCAGGCCGAGGGCGTCGCCGAGGGCCAGGCGGGTGAGTTCGCGGCACCGTATGGTGCGCAGCGCCTCGATCGCCTCCTCGGTGTCGTCGTGGCGGCGGGCTGCGGCGCTCATCGTCTCGGAGAGGCTCTCGCGGCTGCGCGGGGCGAGCTGGGAGCTGTCGGCGAGCATCTGCACCGCGCCGGGCACGTAGCCGATCATCTTGATGACGTAGCGGCTGCTCGACAGGATCGTCGCCAGGGACTCGGCCATCTGCCCCTCGTCCCGGAGGGCGCGCATGTACCAGCTGGTGCCGCCCATCGCCTCGGACAGCTGACGGAAGCTGAGCAGGCCGAGGTCGGGGTTGGGGCCCTCGGCGAACCAGCCGAGCATGGCGGGCATGAGCTGGCGCTGGATCTCAGCTGTGCGACTGGCCCCCTTGGTGAGCGCCTCGATGTGGGCCAGCGCCGAGCGCGGGTCGGCGAAGCCGAGGGCCTTGAGGCGGTCCTGGGCTGCCTGCGGGGACAGCCGCAGCTCCTCGTCGGACAGCTGCGAGACGGCTTCCAGCAGCGGCGAGTAGAAGATGCGGCGCTGCCGGTGCTCGACGTCACGGGCCGTGCTGCGCCAGGCGTGCCACAGTTCCTCACCTTCGTGCATGCCCAGGGAGCGGGCGATGCGGCGTCGGTCGTCGTCGCACAGCGGCATCAGGTGACTGCGGCGCAGGTTGAACAGCTGGATGCGGTGCTCGACGACACGCTCGAACCGGTAGGCCCGGTCGAGCTCGGAGGCGTCACCGCGGCCGATGTAGCCGTGCTGGGCCAGTGCCCGCAGGGCGGGCAGGGTGCCGCGCAGGCGCAGCCGCTCATCGACACGGCCGTGGACGAGCTGGAGCAGCTGCACGCTGAACTCGATGTCGCGCAGGCCGCCGGCGCCGAGCTTGATCTCGGTCTCGGTGTCCTTGGCCGGGATGAGGTCGACGACCCGGCGGCGCATGGCCTGCGCCTCGCTCATGAAGTCGTCGCGGCCGCCGGCCTGCCAGACAAGGGGTTCGACGATCCGGCAGAAACCGGCCGTCAGCTCGGGGTGGCCGGCCATGGGGCGGGCCTTGAGCATGGCCTGGAACTCCCAGTTCCTGGCCCAGCGCTCGTAGTAGGCCCGGTGCCCGGACAGGGTGCGGGTGAGCGGGCCCTTCTTGCCCTCGGGGCGCAGTGCCGCGTCGACCTGCCAGATGGTGCCGCTGGCGGAGTGGGCCGAGCAGATGCGGGTCATGGCGGCGGCGATGAGATTGCCCACCGCGGTGGCCTCCGAGGAGGGGACCGACTCGTCGGCGGGTTCGGCGACGAAGAGCACGTCGATGTCGGACAGGTAGTTGAGCTCCTGGGCTCCGCACTTCCCGAGCGCGATGACCCCCAGCCTGGCCTTTGCCTGCTCGGTGACCTGCCCGCGGGCGATCGCGAGTGCGCAGCCCATGATGGCGTCCGCGAGGTCGGCGAGTTCGGAGGCGACCGAGCTCACGATCTCCGGGGGGTCGTCGGCCGACAGGTCACGCCCGGCGATCCGCAGCAGGTGGCGCTTGTTGGCCAGGCGCAGCCGGTCGGCGGCATCGGGTTCGGTGGCGACGGCCCAGGCCAGCTCGTCGGGTCGGGCGTCGACGAGTTCGCCCAGCCCGATGGCGGTGAGCAGGTCGGCGCGGATGCGTGCGGCGGTCCACCGTTGCGGCTCGTCGGCGAGGACGCGCACATCCTGCGGGTGGGCGCCCAGGTGGCGGCCGAGGGCCTGGCTGAAGCCGATGACGGTGACCAGGCGGCGGCGCCAGTCGCCGTCGCCCATGACCTCGTTGATGAGCTCGGGGTCCTTGTCGAGGAGTTCGGCGAAGGCGGTGAGGGCGAGGTCCGGGTCGGCCGTGGCGGCCAGCTCGTCGATGAGCCCGGCCGGGTCGACCGGCAGCGACTCGAGCACCTCGGCGGCGTGGGCGGCGCCGGTGAACCCGCGCCGCGCCAGGATGCCCGCCAGTGTCGTCCTGCGTGCTGCCATGGCCCCTCCTCACCGCACACCCGTGTCGCGGTCCGCTGCACACGAGCCTAGACGGTATGTGGGTGGCCCCGGGTTGTGGTGAGGTTCTGGTGGGCCGGTGGCTTGCCGCGTAACGATGCGTGGGCTGCCGGGCAGGGCGGGCTTGTCCGGCCTCACGCGGTCATGTGTGGGAGGCCCCGGTTGTTCACGCGGGCGTACGAGTGATGGTCAGGATGTGCACGCCCGCTGTGTGGTGGCGCATGCGGTGGATGTGTGGACCGGAGAGATCTTCAGGGCGTGTGAGGACTGCCGTTCGGATCTGATGCGGGCCCGGCACCACCAGCACCGCTACGTTCCCGGTAAGACGATCCGCGACCGCCGGGACCTCGCCGGCACCACCCCGGGCCAACACGAGACAGGCGCCGCCAGGCACCCCGTCCGGCGGCTCCTCGTCCTTCCCACGTGACAAAACCCCTAGTCATATCAGCTGTTGTCGTAGTCACTCATCGGATCATCCACCCTGATCCCACCTTGCCATACCCGCGCGGTCAGGTAGGTGATGGCGTCGACGATGTGCAGATTCTCCACGCTGAGTGGCCCGCCCAGCGTCGGCGGCACGACGAACCCGTACATCTGCCCTGAATTGACCGGACCCAGCCGCTTGAGTGCCTGCGGCGCCAGCGGTCGCTCCAGATCATCCGCAGGCTCCGTCACACTCCATTCCGCCGCAGAAGTGAAAACTGCGCGACCGTCCCGCTGTCGCGCCGCGGGATCAGGATCGCTGGAGGACAATATGGCGGGCCAATCGATGATCACCTCTCCGTAGGCGGGATTGATCGTCAGGCTTCTGCCGCTGTCCTCCCCCCACAGGAACAGATCCCCCATGGCGCTGCGAGCCACACAGAACCACGTGTCCGCGAACGGCAGCTGGTCCCAGACCAGGTCCAGCCACATCTTCACCACCGTCATCCATTGAAACGGATTGGTGATCCAGAACAGGCCATCGCCGAAACCCTCGAACCCGAACCGCCGCCACACCCTCAGCACCGACCGCGGGACAAAAACTGCCATCCGTTCGAAGTACTCCTCGGGCACCGGTACGGCCACACCCATCGGCTTGAGGTTCGCGCCCCCGGGCCCCAGTAGATCGTGGTCGATCACCTCATCGGTCAGCGCATCCTGCGCGGCCGGATCGGACGGCTCAGGAACCATGTGCCACGGGATCGCCGAGCCGGCATCGCCCTGCCCGGCACCGGCCGCCCCGCCGTTCTCCTCACCCATCTGCTCAACCGGGGGAGCCACTGGATCGGCACCGATGAGCGTGGAGACCTGCCCCCAGTTGGCGCCGACCGGATCGCTCACAGTGATCTCGTCCTGCTGCGCCTGCAGGGTCAGGTAGGTCTGCGCGTCAACGATCCGCAGATTGTCGACGCTGAGCTGCCCGCCCAGCGCCGGTGGCAGTACGAAACCGTACACCTGCCCCGAGTCGACCGGGCCCAGTCGTTCAAGGGCCTGCGGCGCCAACAGCGGTTCCATGTCATCCTCGTCGTCCTCAGGATCCTCAACGATCCGGCCAGCGGGACCGATGAACCGGACACGTCCGGCTCGTTCACGGACCGCCGGATCGTCGAAGGACAGTAAGGCGAGCTGGTCGATGATCACCTCGACACGAGTGGGGTCGACCTCCAGACTGCGGCCGGTTTTCTCACCCCACAGGAACAGGTTCCCCATGGCGTCACGGGCAAGGCAGTACCAGGTATCCGTGAACGGAAGCCGATCCCTCACCGGCTCCAGCCACATCTGCACCACCGGCGCCCACTCCAGCGGGTCGGTGATCCAGAACAGGCCGTCACCGAAGCCCTCGAACCCGAACCGCCGCCACACCCGCAGAATCGACCGGGGGAAGATCTGCGCGAACCGCTCGAAGTATTCCTCCGGCACCGGGGTCGCTACGCCCATCGGCGCAAGTCCGGCCCCCGTCACCGGATCGAGCAGATCACGGTCAATCAACTCATCGGTCAACGCATCCTGCTCCACCGGGTCATCAGGCTCCGGCGGAGGCGTCATGGCCCAGAAGTCAGCCGCGCCGGCGCCTTCGTCCTCTTCGTCACTCACACCCGCCTCCTGGAGACCCTCGCGCAGCCGACAGCGCCTCTTCAGAGCGCACGTCATCGGGCTCTCGGCGGCTTCCGCCCGAGCCGGACGCGCAGAACAGCACGCCACATGCTGGGCCGGTCTCGAGACCAACCCCACTGCCCTCGTCAGGAGCCTACTCGAACCTCGGCCAGTTCGTGCCGCATCATAGATCTGCGCAGAAACACTGCTCTGCTCAGTGATTGCTGGTGCAATGCGGATGCCTCGTGATCCCGCCGGGCCGTGGCCACCGCGGGACGTGGGGTCTTCAGTCCCGAGCTCCGCGCCTCGACAGCCGATGAGCGGGTAGTCTCGCAGCGCGCTGACCTGCCGTCCACGCGTCAGGTGGGCGACGATGAGGACCAACGAGGCGGGAGGGATCGCATGGCAACCCGCGCCGAAGCGGCAGCACGCAGATCGGCAGGCGCCCATCTCACCCGGCTGAGGGCGCTGAGAGACCCCGCGGAAGCCCACGGAGCCCGCGCCCTGGCCGAGCTCATCTGGCAGACAGAGGTCGTCGAGCGGGCGGCCACTGCCCCGCTGCGCGCAACCCCGATGTCGCTGGCCGACTACCTGACCGCCCTGGAGCAGGACCGCCCGGCCCGCGACGATCGGGTCGACCGTCTCGCCGCCGACGAGTCGCCGGAGCAGCTGGCCGCCCACGCGGACGAGGCCCTAGCCGCGTGCGGGCGGGCGCTGGACGGGGCCGGTACGGGTGTCGTCGAGACCGACCAGGGGCCCGTCAGGCTGCCCGACGTCATCCGGGCCGCGACGATCGAGGCCCGCCTGTTGGCCGAGCGGTGCGGGGCCGGACTCGACCGGGCGGGCACGGCCGAGGCGCTGCGGGCCTGCGCGCAGGCGCTGAGCGAACGCCACCCGGGCCAGAGCATCGAACTGCGGGTGCCCCCGGTGACGGCCGTGCAGCTCGGAGCGCTCACCGGCGGCCCGACGCACCACCGCGGCACCCCGCCGAACGTCGTCGAGACCGACCCGGACACCTTCTGGGCCCTGTGCACCGGCATGCTGGACTGGACCGCCGCGCGAGAACGGCACCTGCTGCGCGTCTCGGGCGTGCACGCCGCCGAGGTGCGGCAGATGCTGCCGGTCATCGCCCCGCGCTGATCCGGGCTGGTCCGCCCCCCGGCGGATCGGGGAGGAACGCGAAACATGCGAGGCGGCGCCCGGTCGCGCAGGCCCCCCGGGCGGGTCTGGGAAGAGTCGGGTACCGGCACGGGGCGGCCGGCACCCGAGCGCCGGAGTGATGCCCCGGCCCGGGCTCAGTGGTCCGACTTGAGGCCGGCCCCGCACATGGCCGTGAGGCAGTCGGGGGTGGGTCCCCACTGCCGGCAGTACTGCCAGTAGGCGGCCAGGTTCGCGGCCGTCGTGTGCTCGCAGTAGACGCCCCTGGCGGCGAGCGCCGCGCGGGCCCGCAGGATCTCGTCCTCGGGGGCGTGGACGAAACGCACGCCGTACCTGCGGGCGTGGGCGAGGATCTGCGCTCCGCGCATCGGCGCTCCGATGGCGATGCCCTCAGCGAGGGTGGGTTCCGGCGTGACCGTCACCGGCTGCGAGGCGCCGGCCTCGGCAGCCCGCAGCAGCGGGTCGCAGCCCTGCGCCTGGACGGCGATGATCTGCGGCATCGTCTCGATGAGTCCCGCGTGCAGCAGGTCCTCCAGGCCCTTCATCAGGCCGAGGAACAGTGTGCCGTTGCCGACCGGCACGAGGATGTTCGCCGGGACGCGCCCCAGCTGCTCGTAGATCTCGTAGGCGAAGGTCTTCGTGCCCTCGTAGAAGACCGGGTTGTAGACGTGATTGGCGTAGTAGACGCCCTCGTCGGCGACCTTGGCGCGGCAGACCTCCGCGCAGTGGTCGCGGTTGCCCGGCACGACGTTGACCGTGGCGCCGCAGGCCCTGATCAGGTCGATCTTCTTCGGTGAGGTGCCCTCGGGCACGAAGATCTCGCAGCCGATCCCGGCGCGGGCGCAGTAGGCGGCCACGGCGTGGCCGGCGTTGCCGCTGGAGTCCTGCGCGACGTTCTCGACCCCGATCGAGACGCAGTGCGCGACGAGCACCGCGGCCCCGCGGTCCTTGAACGACAGGGTCGGCATGAAGTAGTCCATCTTCAGCGCCAGGTCGTCGTCGAAGTCGATGATCGGGGTCATGCCCTCGCCCATGGTGACGGACCGCCAGGCGGTATCGTCGTCGAGCCCCATGAAGGCCCGGTAGCGGAACATGCTCCACTCGCCGCGGTCAACGGCGTCGAGGCCGAACGGCGGGTGCTCGTGTTCCAGGTCCCACAGGCCGCCGCAGGCGCACCCAGACGCCCGGGTGGTGGCCGGCTCGCGGGCCCCGCATGACGAGCAGACGAACATCATGGCAGGCCTCCTCCGCTTCGCTGGTTCAGATCCGGCCGATGCCCCGCTTGAGTTCCCACGGGGTGACCTGCTGGGCGTACTCGAAGTACTCGGCGCGCTTGTTGCGCAGGAAGTAGTCGAAGACGTGCTCGCCGAGGGTCTCGGCGACGAGCTCGCTGGACTCCATGGCCTCGATCGCCTCGTCGAGGCTGCGCGGCAGCGGGGCGATGCCGAGGGCGTGGCGCTCCTTGTGGGTCAGGGCCCACACGTCGTCCTCGGCCTCGTCGGGCAGCGGCAGTTCGCGTTCGATGCCGTCCAGCCCGGCGTTGAGGAGAAGGGCGTAGGTGAGGTAGGGGTTGCAGGCCGAGTCGATGGCCCGGTACTCGATGCGGGCGCTGGACTGCTTGTTGGGCTTGAACAGCGGCACCCGTACCAGCGCCGACCGGTTGTTGCGGCCCCAGCAGATGTAGGCGGGCGCCTCGCCGCCGCCCCACAGGCGCTTGTACGAGTTGACGAACTGGTTGGTGACGGCGGTGATCTCGCGGGCGTGGGCCAGCAGGCCGGCCACGAAACGCCTGCCGGTCCTCGACAGGCGCACCTCGTCGGCGGCGTCGAAGAAGACGTTGCGGTCGCCCTCGAACAGGCTCATGTGGGTGTGCATGCCCGAGCCGGCGGCGTCGGTGAACGGCTTGGGCAGGAAGGACGCCTGGATGCCCTGGGCGGCTGCGATCTCACGCACGACGACCCGGAAGGTCATGATGTTGTCGGCCATCGACAGGGCGTCGGCGTAGCGCAGGTCGATCTCGTGCTGGCCCGGCGCGCTCTCGTGGTGGCTGAACTCGACCGAGATGCCCATCTGTTCGAGCATCATCACGGCGTCGCGGCGGAAATCGGTGCCGTCGTCCATCGTGGTGTGGTCGAAGTAGCCGGCGTTGTCGAGCGGTTTGGGCTCGAAGTCGCCCTGGCGCAGTTTCTCGAGCAGGAAGAACTCGATCTCGGGGTGGCAGTAGAAGGTGAACCCCATGTCGGCGGCCTTGCCCAGGGCCCGTTTGAGCACCTGCCGCGGGTCGGCCATCGCCGGCGAGCCGTCGGGCATGGTGATGTCGCAGAACATGCGTGCCGTGTTGGCGTGGGTGCGCCACGGCAGCAGTTGGAAGGTGGACGGATCGGGGTGCGCGATCATGTCGGACTCGTACACGCGGGCGTAGCCCTCGATGGACGAGCCGTCGAAACCGGTGCCCTCGTCGAAGGCGCTCTCGAGTTCGGCCGGGGCCATGGCCACCGACTTCAGGAAGCCCTGCACGTCGGAGAACCAGAGCCGAATGAACTTCACATTGCGTTCCTCGACAGTGCGCAGGACGAACTCGGTTTGACGATCCATGCCCCCAAGTGTGCCAGCGCGCACCGCCCAACGCCGACGCGACCGGGGGGCCGAGGCGATAAACTCCACTGTGAGCCACCGTCTCGGCCATGACAGGCCGCCGCGCGGACAGGGGTTCGCCCGGTTCACCGTCGTTGAGGAGTGCGCATGCCCGTCCCCGGTTGGTACCCCGACCCAGCAGGCACACCCGGCAGCTACCGCTACTGGGACGGACACACCTGGTCCGACGCCACAACAACCGACCCCGCCACAACACCACCACCAGCAACCACACCCGCCACAANCATCACAGCCATCGCCCTGACCCGAGGCGGACTCAACCGACACGGCGACGTCCCCGAGGACACCAACACCGCAGCACCCACCGAACCCGTCTGGGACGAAACCAGCACCCCCACCCCCGAAGACACCTCCAACCAATCCAGCCAACGCTGCCCCGTCACCACCGCATCGGCCGAGTCGAGCCAGCCCGCCAAGGGCATCGCCGGGGGCGGCCTGAAGGCCCCGGACATCTCGGGCTGGCGGACCTCGTCGAGTTTCTACCTGGACTGGGTCTCGGACACGCACACGCTCATGGACACGGTGTACACGGGCTGGATGTCGAACGTCTCGGTCGGGGCCCTGAACTTCGAGGACGGTTTCACCGATCTGAGCACCTCGGCCCGCCAGACCCTCGAGTGCTACGCCTCCAGCGGCTACTACTCCGGGTACACCGGCCGCAAGGACCTCGTCGAGGAGGAGACCACCGTCGACGGGCACCAGGCCTGGCACATCCAGTCCGAGGTCTACGTGTCGATGAGTTCCCTGCCCCAGGTCAGGGGCGACGTCGTCGACATCTACGTCGTCGACGTCGGCTCGAACGACCACCTCGGCGTCCTCATCTCCAGCGTCACGATCGGCGACTCCGGCCGTGACAAGAAGGTGCGCGACTGCATCTCCGGGGTCGAGGTCACCTCCTAGAGCCGTCTTCACCCACCGTCGTTGAGGAGTGCGCATGCCCGTCCCCGGTTGGTACCCCGACCCAGCAGGCACACCCGGCAGCTACCGCTACTGGGACGGACACACCTGGTCCGACGCCACAACAACCGACCCCGCCACAACACCACCACCAACAACCACACCCGCCACAACAAGCANCGCCATCATCACAGCCATCGCCCTGACCCGAGGCGGACTCAACCGACACGGCGACGTCCCCGAGGACACCAACACCGCAGCACCCACCGAACCCGTCTGGGACGAAACCAGCACCCCCACCCCCGAAGACACCTCCAACCAATCCAGCCAACGCTGCCCCGTCACGACAGGCGGGACGACGACCGATCAGGTGGATGGCTCACTGACCGGTGGCAACCTGCGGGTCCCCACGATCGAGGGCTGGGACAAGAGTTACAAGGGTCTCGACTGGGTCGCCGACTTCCACGCCATCGATGATCAGATCTACGTTGGCTGGGTGGCGGACATCGCCGTCGGCGCCCTGCTGTTCGAGGACGGTTTCACCGATCTGAGCACCTCGGCCCGCCAGACCCTCGAGTGCTACGCCTCCAGCGGCTACTACGACGGATACACGGGACAGAAGGACCTCGTCGACGAGGAGACCACCGTCGACGGGCACCAGGCCTGGCACATCCAGTCAGAGGTCTACGTGTCGATGAGTTCCCTGCCCCAGGTCAGGGGCGACGTCGTCGACATCTACGTCGTCGACGTCGGCTCGAACGACCACCTCGGCGTCTTCATCTCCAGCATCAACCTGGGCGATGCCGACCGGATGGCCAAGGCGCAGGAGTGCATGGACCAGATGAAGGTGGTCCCCTGAGCATTTTCGAGAACCACTCGCAATTCTGATGGGCGGGGCGCGGGCCGGGTCCTAGACTGTGCCCGTGACTGCCATGAAGCCTTACCCTCAGAGCCCGAAACGTTCCGTCCCCGCCGGCATCGCCCGCCCCCCCTATGTGGGGAAGATGGGGCCTGAGAACTATGAGGGCTCCGACATCCAGAGCGACGAGATCGTCGAGAGGATGCGCGTCGCGGGCCGGATCGCCGCCGACGCCATCCTCGTGGCGGCCAGCCAGATCGCACCCGGCGTCACGACCGATCATCTCGACGCCGTGGCCCATGAGTTCATGTGCGACCATCATGCGTGGCCGGCGAGCCTGGACTACCGGGGCTTCCCCAAGAGCATCTGCACGAGCGTCAACGAGGTCATCTGTCACGGCATCCCCGACACGCGGCCCCTCGAGGACGGCGACATCGTCAAGATCGACGTGACCGCCTATGCCGAGGGCGTGCACGGCGACAACTGCGCCACCTTCTACGTGGGTGAGGTGGACGAGGAGTCCAAGCGTCTCTCCGAGGTCACCAGGGAGGCGATGTATCGCGCGATCAAGGCCTGCAAGCCCGGCCGTTCGGTGTCGGTCATCGGCCGCGTCATCGAGAAGTACGCCAGGCGTTTCGGCTACGACGTGGTGCGCGAGTACACCGGGCACGGCGTGCACACGGCCTTCCACTCCGGCTTGATCATCTTCCACTACGACGAACCGCGTTACGACCGCACGATGGCGCCGGGCATGACGTTGACGATCGAGCCGATGCTGACCATCGGCAGCGCCCGCACCACGCAGTGGGACGACGGCTGGACCGTCCTGACCCAGGACGGCTCACGGTGCGCCCAGTTCGAACAGACCCTGGTGATCACCGAGCAGGGCGCCGAGGTCCTCACCCTGCCCAGCAGCGGCGAACCGATCCTCGGCGGTGACCCGGGCGCCATCGATCTGTCGGCCATCGAGCAGTCCGTCGCCTGACGCCAGGCCGGGCCGCGCGGGCTGCGGCCCGGCTGCTGGGCGGGTCATCGGTCAGTACGGGTTCTGGCTGCTTGGCAGCGGCGGCTCCTGTGTACCGCTGGGCCCCGCCACTGATGACCAGACGGGCTGGGGAAGGCCCTGCGCAGCAGGATCCCAGTCGCGCTGCCAGATGGGTTTCTCGGCACCGAAGAGTTGCCGGTCGATGCATCCGCCGACCACGGTCAGGGCGGGGCCCAGGGTCACGGCGTAGATGTTCAGGCCGTAGGGCAGGCCCGAGCGCATGAGATCGTCCGGGTTGAGCAGGGCCAGCACGAACATGCCCAGGCCGATGAGTCTGAAGACATGGCGCTTCGGTTCCTCCCAGATCTGGCGGGAGACATGCCTGGCCATCAGGGCCAGGGTCAGGGGGAAGAGACCGAAGGTGCGCATACCGGTCCACAGGGCTGCACCGAACAACTCCCCTGCCGACAGACGCGGGTCGAGACCGTCGAAGAAGGCACGCTGAAGAATCCACCCACTCCAGTCGCTGACGCCCCCAGCGGGGCTCCCCTCCTGGTAGCCGAGCGAGGAGGAGATCAGCGTGAAGAAGCACACGACGACGAGAACGACCCCCACCAGGAGGAAGGTCTTGACGGCCAACGAGACGAGATAGCCGGGCCTCAGCCCGTCCGTGCCGCTCGAATCCGCATCCGCCATGCCCTCCATGGTGCCACCGGGGTGGGCAGTGACAGTGCAGGTACCGAGCAGGCGGAACACCCGCATCGTGCGGGAGTCCGTGGTTCAGCCCTGCGGCATCCTGAGGTTTCTCACTTTCGCTCGGAGCTCGTCGGCAGCGCTTGGACGACCTCGATGTCGAACCCGTCCTCGGGCAATCCGGACAAATGGGCGACCGCCTCCCGGATGTCGTCGGCTGCCTGATCGATGCGACGCACCTGGGAGACGGCACCGAGCTCTGCGCACTCGATCACCCACCATGAACCATGACCGCGCTCAACAGTGACCGTGAATCTGCTGCGACTCATCACAACCATCTCTTCTCGTTGAACGGCACAAGGACGTCTGGCAGGCCCAGCAGTCAAGCTGACCGTCCTCACCTGCTGGCAGGCTGCCTGGCCGCCCGTCCTGTCAAAGACAACACGCCCTGCACGGCCCGACCTTGGGGCCTTAGTGCTCGTTCTTGAGCCAGTTGATCGCCGTCTGCCGCGACACCCCGGCGGCTCGCGCCACGGCAGCGACCGGAACGCCCGCCTCCGCGGCCGCCCGCATCTGTGCCCGCAGCTCTCTGACCCGTTCATCATGAACGGCCTTCGCCTCTGCGACCCGACCGGCGGCTTCCTGTACAGCCTGAACACTCACCTCGTACTCACCTGCCTGCGCGCACCACGTATGTCGGCCACGAGGCACACCACGAGTGCTGCGGTGGTGATGGCACGCGTCCACCACGCCGTGTCGTCGATCCACACCGCACAGGTGATCACCGCCATGGCCAGGGTTGCGGTCTGGAATCTCTTCATCAGCGGTCCTTTCACGCACCCATTCGGGACTGGCGAGGACTACTCCATGTGCACCAGCACGGCCAACTCTGCCACACGAGAGGACGAGCCGGCCTGTAAGCCGGGTTCTGTGACTGCGAACAGCCGACGGTCATCCATCTGTGAACGCCGTTGCCGGCGCCCTCCGCCCGCCGCTTCCGCAACGGGCGCGCGACCTACCCGCAGGCTCGGGCGGGCAGCCCTCGAACACCTGCGCGGATGCCGAGGCATCCTTCTTGGTCTTGCTCCGGGTGGGGTTTGCCCTGCCATCGCAGTCACCTGCGACGCGGTGGTCTCTTGCACCACCGTTTCACCCTTACCCGATCACTCGGGCGGTTTGTTTTCTGTGGCACTGTCCCGCGGGTCGCCCCGGGTGGATGTTGTCCACCACCCTGCCCTGTGGAGCCCGGACTTTCCTCGACGCCGAGACGCCGCGACCGTCCGGCCGACTCGTCCGTGGACAGCGTAGCGCGCCTCGCCGGCGCCCACGATGCGCGGAGGGCGGGGGTCGGTCGCCGGTTGTCACAGGCCCGACTCGTCGGTGCGCACGAGGATGCGGCCGCATTCCTCACACCGCACGACCGTGTTCGGTTGGGCCGCGGCGATGGCGTGCAGTTCGGCGGCGTCCAGCTCGAGGCCGCAGCCTCCGCAGCGCTTGGCACGCAGCTCGGCGGCACCGCTGGAGCCGGTGCGCTTGGCGACCTTGTCGTACAGTCCCAGCAGATCATCGGGCAGCGGCTTGCGGGTGAGGGCCAGTTCGTCCATGAGCTGCCTGCCCTGCTCGGTGATCTCGGTCTTCTTCTTCTCGCGGCTGGCCAGCAGCGCACGCATCCGGTTCTCGATCTCGGTGCGCTGGGCGGTCAGTTCGGTGTGCGCCGTCGTGGCGTCCTCGACGGCCTGCATGGCCTCGAGTTCGGTGTCCTCGAGGTCGTTGATGCGGCCACCGAGGTGCTCGATCTCGGCCAGCAGGGACTGCAGTGCCCGCTGGTCGGCGACCTCGCCGGAGTCGGCGCGCCTCTGGTTGCGGTCCTGGCGCGCCTTGGCGGCGTCGAGGTCACGGTCGATCCGGTCGAGTTCGGCCTGGGCGTCGCTGCGTCGGGTCTCCGCCTCGGTGATCTGCCCGGTCAGCGTGGCCCGTTCGGCCTGCAGCGCCTTGAGTTCCTCGTTCTCGGGAAGGTTCGCCGCCTGATGGCGAAGGCGCATGAGCTTCATGTCGAGGGCGGCGACGTCGAGCAGGCGACGCTGCGCGGCTGGATCAGCGAGCATGGGCCAAGCCTAGTCGGGGGCGCCGGCGATCGACCGGATAGGGCCGCCTGCGTGGACTTCCGCACCACCATCACTCGCGCCGAAGCGTCTTGGTCCATCGGTACGAACGATAGGCTGGCCGAACGTCGACCAGGGCGAAGCAGCGGGGAGCGATCATGTCTGACGTCGGACAGTGGCCGGACGACTCGTTCGGCGCGCTCACCTTGGCCCGGCCGCTGGCCGTCCTCACCTGGTCGCGGCCCCTGGCCCACTGGCGCCGCGACATCCCGCCGGACCTGCTCACCGCAGCCGATCACCAGCGCCTGGGGCGGCTACGCCGCGAGCAGGACCGTTCCCGGTACGCCACCGCCAGGGCCCTGCTGCACCGTGCCGGACTCATCGCCGCCGATCTCGGCCTGGCCCCGCCGGGAACCACGGTCCGGCTCCTCACAAGCGGGTCGGACCACGGCACCGGCCGCCCCGTGCCCGACCTGCCCGGCTGGCAGGTCTCGATCAGTCACGACAACACCGTGGTCGTCGTACTCTCCCAGGCCACGGTAGGCGTCGACACGCAGGGTCTGGGCAGCGCCGGAACCATCCGCGAACTGGACTCCGTGTTCACCGCCACCGAACGCGCATGGCTGGCCGCCCACCCCCGCGATGCGGACGCGCTGCGCCTGTGGACCGCGAAGGAGGCGCTGCTGAAGGCCCGCGGCACCGGCTTCCTGTCCGACCCGCGCCGGCCCGAGAACGACACCCTGCAGTGGCCCGGCGTGCAGCTGGCGCACTGGCGGCCCCTTCCCGACGCGGTCGCGGCGCTGGCGGTGCTCGACGACGAGCCCGTCGGCTGGCCGCGGGGATGGAGCGTCTTCGGAGGCCGAGACCCCGGAACCGCCCGCCCGGCCTAGTATCGACACGAGCCGGATGGGAGGCGCCCATGAGCGAGCAGGAACCACAGCAGCCCCGCAGCGGGCCGCGCTACTCGGACGCGTTCAAGGACTTCATCACCTCTGATTGGGCGCCCTACCCCACCGAGCCCCCGCCCCGGCTGCCGGCGGCCCCCAGCGCAGCGGCCCACCGCGCAGCCCTCGCCGCCCTGTTCCCCGGCGAGCGTCTGATCATCCCTGCCGGCGGGTACCGGCGGCGCAACAACGACTGCGACTTCCCCTACCGCCCGCACTCGGCCTTCGCGCATCTCAGCGGACTGGGTACCGACCGCGAACCCGACGCCGTCCTCGTCATCGAGCCCGACGGCGAGGGTGTCCTGCACTTCCACCCGCGTGCCCCGCGCACCGACCCGGAGTTCTACTCCGATGCCCGCTATGGCGAGATGTGGGTCGGCGCCCGCGAGTCGCTCGAGGAGATGTCGGCGATGTGCGGCATGCGGACCGCCGACATCGGCCGGCTGCCGGCGCTCATCGAGGGCGGCGGCGCCCCGCTACGCGTCATCCGCGAGGCGGACCGGGGCGTCACCGAGCTGGTCGACAGGGCCCGCGGCATGCGTGCTGCGGCCGACGGGGAGCTGCACACCGCCGCCGACGAGCTGCGCCTGGTCAAGGACGACTGGGAACTCGGCCAGCTGCGCGAGGCCTGCCGGGTCAGCGCCGAGGCCTTCACCGACGTCGTCGCCCACATGGACCGGGCCGTCGCCCACCGCCGCGGGGAACGGCTGCTCGAGGGGGTCTTCGGCATGCACGCGCGCACCGAGGGCAATGCCGTCGGCTACGACTCGATCGTCGCGGCCGGCGACCACGCCAACACCCTGCACTGGGTGCACAACGACGGCCCGGTGCGACCCGGCGACCTCGTCCTCATGGACGCCGGCATCGAGCTCGACTCTCTTTACACCGCCGACATCACCCGCACGATGCCGGTCACCGGTTCCTTCACCGACGCCCAGCGCCAGGTCCACGACACGGTCCGTGCCGCGCAGCAGGCCGGTATGGATGCGGCGCGGCCCGGGGCGGGGTTCCTCGACGTGCACCGGGCGGCGGTCCAGGTGCTCGCGCAGGCCTTCCACGACTGGGGCATCCTGCCGGTCTCGGTGGACGAGGCGCTGTCGACCGACGGCGGCCAGTGGCGCCGCTGGATGGTGCACGGCACGAGCCACCACCTGGGTCTCGACGTGCACGACTGCGCGCACGCCCGTGCCGAGCAGTACCGCCAGGGAACCCTGGCCGAGGGCATGGTCATCACCGTCGAACCGGGGATCTACTTCAAGTCCACCGACCTGCTCGTCCCCGAGCCGCTGCGCGGCATCGGGGTGCGCATCGAGGACGACATCGTCATCACCGCCGACGGCTGCTCGATCCTCAGCGACCAGCTGCCGAGGGACAGCGCCGGGGTCGAGGCGTGGATGGGATCGGTCCCCCGCGTCTGAGGAGGCGCCCCGTGCCGACCGGGAGGGACTGCGGCAGCGGGTCAGACGTCGATGGGGCGCAGTAGCTCGGGGCCGGGGAGTTGGTCGTTGACGATGTAGTCGCGGAAGACGGATGCCGCCTGCTCGCCGGTGAACACCTCCTCCGGGTGCAGCCGGATCTTGTACGGCTTGGCCGAGCCGTTGTCCCAGGCCAGGGGCACCCACCGGTTCGGATCCGCGCCAGGCTCACGCGCCAGCACGTAGTGGGTGTAGCCCCCGTCCGCGTCGGGGACCCGGGCCTCGATCGTCATGGCCCGATTAGACCCGGCCGCCTGCATGTACCGCATCTGCTCAGGATCATCATCTGGCAACTCATCGGGAGATCTCACCCCCTCGGGAAGGGGCTGAACCCCCAGAGCAAAATAGGCGCCTTCGGCACGGGTGTCCTTCCTGTCAGACAGCATCCAGAGTCCCGAGGCAAAGCGCGGCCCCCCAGTGAGGAAGGTCGGGGAAGTCAGCTGACGGGCGATGTCGTCGGCAATCACCTCAGGGGTCTGATGGGCCTTGAACTGTTCCAGATGACCCGACTGAGCGTCAACAACCCACGTGATGAAACGTCTCATGATTGCCTCCTTCCGTCGTTGGTGCATATGACCAGTACCGGCCGGACACGGAATGCACTTCAACCTCGGTGTTCTCGATGGCGTCTCAGTCCGGCAGCGCGACCCGGGCCGGGTTATCAGGTGAGACCAGATCATCGAACGGTTCCTGTCGCCCCATAGTGTACGCTGTAGGACTCGACCTCCGCACCCACCCATGACCCGCCTTCTGAATTATGGCCGCGGGCTGAGACAACTCTTACGAACTGGCGTTCTATGCCTGTTTTGGGGGTGCGTCGATGCGGAATGGATCGTACCGAAAATGTAGGGGAAAGGGCCGTTGGGGAGTTATCTCGCGAGGACTTGGGGGATGGCCTCATCCAGGTACCAGGCCCAGAACTCCCGGCGTGCCGCCACGTCGGTCTCCTCAATCGGCTGCCAGTTCGCAGCATTCGCCATCGCAATGGCGCAGCTGTAGCTTGCCTCGAGCGCATCAGGGAGTAGCTCGTCGTCGTCAAGCTCCGGATCCTCGATATCAAAACCAGGATTACGATAACAGGCGGATATCACCGTGTGCGAGGCGGCATCGGCGACGAAGGTAGCGGGCTCAACGACAGAATCGAACACAGAAACCCTGTCCAAGGTATCGATCAAAAAGCTACTCGCGCGTCGCTCTGCCTGCTCAGGATCCGCTCGTCGCTCGATGAGCTCTCGTGCGAGTGCAATCATCTCATTGATGCCAGCATCACCAGGGAATGCCCTGTCCCAGAGATGTTGAACGTGTTCGACACATTGAATTTCCAATTCAACGCGGTGTCGGTAGGTGATCTCATTGTCGTCGGGATCCTGCATCGCCATCCAGATGCGCCTGCGCGCACCAAGGGAGAGGATCGCTTTGTCACTGGAGGAGAGCTCGTTCTTACCAGCAGCAATCTCCCGGCCGACAGCATCCATGTCAATCATGGGAGTTCCCCTTCCTTGAGCGAGAGTGTTTGTGAGCGACAGGTCATTCCGCAGCACTCTTGGTCATCATGATTCAGTGACGGTACCGCTCGAGTGAAAGACCCAGGCGCTCCTTGGGTCAGTGCAGACCTTTTTGGCTCCTGCGCCCCCTGATAGCCGGCTCGAGGCTTCGTGGTAAAGCCGTCTGATACCACCCCTGCTGCTGTCCCCGGATGGCCCGGCTGGGATGCCGGACATGCCGGGGTGTGTCTGCCGTTGATTGCGGCGCCGTGCACAGCGCAGCACGTCAGCTCGCACCCGGGATGTGAGCACCCGGTGCGGGTGACGTTGTTCGGGGCGAGCGGGTTTGAAGGGTTCAGGAGTTCTTGGGCCAGGTGTCCAGGATGGTGGGGTAGGTGTCGGGAGTACCGTAGGTGAACACCGCACCGTTAGCGGTCGGGTAGGAGGCCGTGGCCAGGGCACCCGCCTGCGCCCAGTGGGGTGAGGAGGCCGGGAAGAACATCTTCCACCCCTGCGTATAGTCATACGGCTCAGGATGATCCTTGACAGGGTGATCTTCACGGGACAGGCCCCCGATCTCGGGATCCAGGATGTCCGCGCCCATGGCGACTAGGCGATCAGCCAGCGACTCATCACCGACGAGCAGATCAGCGAACTCACTACTATGGAACTCAAGCCTTACGCCGCCGGTGTCGGGCTGCCACCCGCCAATCCTCACCATGATGGAGGCGCCATCGGCGCGGTCCACATCACCGGAGAACAGTGAGAACCTGACGCCGGACAGGTCGGGTTTGATGTTGGCGTGCATGACGGCGAGGAACTCCTCCAGGGTGGTGATCTCGGGGTTCGCCGCGGCCTTCGCCTTGATCCTATTGGTTTGCCGCCAGGGGTCCAGGGTGGGGTGCAGGCCCCGCAACTGCTGGATCAGCTCCCAGGACCGCGCAGCCTCCTCCTCCATGCGCTCCTCCTGCCCCGGACGACGCATCCTGAACGACAACGTCCACTTCGCAACCACAGGCACCACCTCATTCCCCTCACAAGCAGGACCGATCAAACCTGCCGTCTACTACGACGCTGGACACAACAGCATCGACCCGCGCCTTGGCCATGGGAGTGCTCGGTGTTTTTCGGGAAGTACCACATTCCTCGCCGAGCCGAACAGGCCTAAGGCTACCCTGGATCCACGCCGAACGGTTTATCAGCCCTGGCCGCGATCAGTGGGGTCGAAGGCCTCTGCGTCGCCGACCTCACCGCCACGACCGGTCGCCTGGGGAGGCGTCTGGTTCGGGACGCCGGAGGGCCCGGCCGCCGCCGGATACCCGGGGACCGGCAGGTCAGACAGGTCACCCTGTGCCCCGCCCTGATCGTAGGGCTGTGGCTGGCCATGCACTGGCGGGCCGTACGCGGGTGGCTGCTGGCCGCCGACGGGATCGGTGGGGGCGGCGGGGGCCCCTGCGGGCTGGGCGGGGGGATCGTTGCGCACCGTGCGCACCGGCTGGCCGCCGGCCAGGAGCTGGCGGGCCTGGCCCGCCACCTGGCTCTCGCCGAGGACCTCGTAGCGGGTGGCGACGATCTGGGAGGCCGAGGTGAAGTCGCGCCGCCCGCCGGTCATCGCATAGCTGATCGCCGAGGTGATGACGTTGGCCAGGACGAAGACGACGATGGCGCCCAGGAAGATCAGCCCGAGACTCACATCGGGAATGAAGAAGTAGAACAGCAGGGCCGCCATGGCGCCCCAGACGAGCCCATTCATTGCGGCACTGGCGAGCACCCGGCCCCAGTTGAGGCCCCCCGTGATGCGTTCGACGCTCTTCAGATCGGTGCCGACGATCGACAGGAACTGCACCGGGAAGTTGCGGTCGGCCAGATAGTCGACGGCGTGCTGGGCGTCATCGTAGGAGTCGTAGATCGCGATGGACGCGGGGGAACGCAGCTGAAGGCGCGTATTGCCGCGACCGGGGACAGAAGCCGTGCCGCCCGTCAAGGTCATGGGTTCTCCTCGTATCACCGTGGTCCAGCCCCGCTCTTCCACGTGAGAGCGAAACCTAAGCCTGATTGACTCAAGTCTAGTCGGCATGCCTGGACGAAGCATTGCGCCGACTGTGAACCGCTTGTGTGCAGCATCCGAGTCGGAGGCCTTCCCGTGCTGCGCGGCGAACGGCTCAGCGACTCGCGATCGCCTCGTAGGCGTCGACGATGCGGCGCGCAGCCGCCACGTGCAGGTTCTCTATCATGCGCCCACGGAAGGTGACGACTCCGGAGCCGGCAGCGAGTGCCTCGTCGAAGGCGGCGATCAGCTCGCGGGCCTCGGCGACGGCGGCCTCATCCGGCGCCCAGACGTCGTTGGCGATGGCGACCTGGCCGGGGTGGATGAGCGTCTTGCCGTCGAACCCGAACTCCAGGCCCTGCCTGCACTCGGCCTCGAAGCCCCGCTCGTCGCGCACGTCGTTGTAGACGCCGTCGAGCACGACCCTGCCATGGGCGCGGGCCGCGGCCACGACGGTCTGCAGCGCGTGGACCAGCGGCGCGCGCCCGGGAACCCACGCCGCCCTCAGCTCGTTGACGAGGTCGTTCGTACCGAGTACGGCCACCTCGAGGCGTTCGGAGGAGCCGAGAATCTCGTCGGCGTCCAGGACGGCCCGCGGCGTCTCGATCATCGCCCACAGGCCGGTGCTCCCGGGCGCGCCGAGCCGGTCCATGGCTGCGATCAGTGATCGAACCTGCTCGGCGGAGTCCACCTTCGGCACGGCGATGGCGTCGGGGGCGGCGGCGCAGACGGCCGCCAGGTCGTCCTCGTGCCAGCGGGTACCCGGCGAGTTCACGCGCACGACCAGCTCGCGGTGACCGTACTGGCCGCTCCGCACGGCCTCGCAGGCCGCCTCGCGTGCCGCCGGCTTGGCGTCTGGCGCGACGGCGTCTTCGAGGTCCAGGATGACCGCGTCGCAGTCGATCGTCCTGGCCTTGGCCAGGGCACGGGCGTTGGACGCCGGCATGTACAGCACGGAGCGGCGAGGTCGGTAGCTCATGGCACAACGCTAACGCCCCGGCGCCCCGGATGCCCGACCCGGCCGTGGCCTTGGCCACCAAGCCCCGCGCAGGCATCGTCGTGCCGCCACCGGGCTCAGGCCCCGCTACCGGGTGCGGTCGCGCAGGCCCCACGCGCGCAGATGGTCCCGGATGAGCCGGTCGATCATCTCGCCCAGATCGAGGTCGGCGCCGCTGAGGCACCACTCGAACACGCACCCCTTCACGAGGGTGCAGATGTCGGCGGCAGCCTGGTGAACGTCCCGGACGCCCGGGAGAAGACCCGACGAGACCGCGACCGTGATCTCCTCCTCGCTCACCGCCATGACCGATCCGGGCGGGAATCTGCCGTCCGTCTGGCCGAAGGAGGCCGACAGTGCCGCGTTGTCCGTGGTGTAGAAGCTCTTCATGAAGTCCTCGCCCATGGCCACGTAGGCGGACATGAGGGACGAGTAGAGCTCGACGATCCGTCCCGCCGGGTCGTCCCGCGGCGTCCGCAGGTCCGTTGCGGGGAAGAAGCCGTCCCGCACGAAGAACATGAGGAGATCGTCCTTGTTCTCGAAGTGATGGTAGAAGGTTCCCGTGGACACGCCGGCCCGCTCGCACACATCCCTCACGCGCACCGCACCGGCGCCGCGCTCCTTGATGATCGCGACCGTCGCGTCCAGGATCACCTGTCGGCTGTCCCTCGTCTCGCCCCTTCTCGGTCTTCCCGGTGGACCGGCCATGTCTTCCATCCTCCGCACGCATCACGTCGGCACCGAGCGGGCACGGCCCGGAGAAACCCGTGCCGACGAGCCCGCCGACCGCTGAACTCACGTTCGTCCCGGCTCTCAGCGCCCTCACGCTACCAGCCCTTCGACGCACTCCCGTCCGGCCACCCTCACCGCCGGGTCCACCGATCCACCCTCGCAATGGCTTCACGGCGCCCCGGCGGACTGTCCTCGCAAGCACCCGGACGGCACCACGTTGCTCACACCCTCGATCGCAGGCCCGCACTGTTGTAATAATAGAACATGTTCTAATATTGATCCGACGCGAGACAAGGAGCACCGGATGAACATCACGTACTGGTCCGACTACGCCTGCCCCTACTGCTACATCGGCGAGACACGGCTGAAGAAGGCGATCGCCGAACTCCCGGCGGGCACCAGCATCGAGCTCGAGATGAAGTCCTTCCAGCTCGACCCCGCAGCGCCGCAGCGCTCCGCGGGAAGCACCCTGGACCGCTTCGCCGCCAAGTACGGGCTCAGCACCGAGGAGGCCGCGGCGAGGATCGAGGACATCTCGGAGTTGGGCAGGCAGGAGGGACTCGAGTTCAACTACGCGACGACCCTGTTCACGAACACCATGGACGCCCACCGGTTGACGAAGTACGCCACGACCAAGGGCGCCGACGTGGCCGAACGACTCTCGGAGGCCCTCTTCGAGGCCTACTTCTCGAAGAACCTCGAGCTCGCCGACCACGAGGTCCTCCTCGACGTGGCGCAGGCCGCAGGGCTCGACAGGCAGGAGACCGCCGCATTCCTCTCCTCCAGCCGCTACGAGGACGAGGTCCGACTCGACGAGAGGGAGGCGGCCCGGTACGGGGTCCACGCCGTGCCATTCTTCGTGATCGGCCGGTACGGCGTGCCCGGAGCGGTCCCCGCCGAGCAGCTGGAGTCCGTCCTCAGCAAGGCGCTGGAGGAGGAGCAGGCCGGGCCGGACGCGCCCGAGGGAGCATCCTGCGGCCCCGACGGGTGCCGGATCCGATGATCAGGACCATTTTCGTCACGGACGTCTTCACGACCAACTGCTACGTCAGCATCGACCCGGCCACCGGGCACGGCTTCCTGGTCGATCCCGGCGCGGAGGGGCGTCGCCTCGCCGAGACGATCCGCCGGAACGACTGGACGATCGAGTACGTGGTACTGACACACGGGCACTTCGACCACACCGGCGGGATCGAAGCACTCCTGGCCGAGATGCCCATACCGGTTCTGGCCTACCAGGGCGCCGAGAAGTACCTGACCGACACCCACATGAACCTTTCCGCGTACTGCGACAGGAACGTCGTGGTGCCCGGCCACAGGCCGCTCCACGACGGTGACCGGATCCGGCTCCAGGCCAACCCGGGGTTCTTCCTGGACGTCATCGGCGCCCCGGGGCACACCGAGGACTCGACGCTGTTCCTGAGCGGCGCCGACCGGGCCTGCTTCGTCGGTGACACGATCTTCAAGGGGAGCCTCGGCAACCCCGGATACCCGGGCGGGAACGCCGACCAGCTGCTGAGCACCATCGCGCAGAAGATCTTCACGCTGCCACCGGACACGGTGCTGTACTCGGGCCACTCCGAACCGACCACGGTCGAGGCGGAGGCGGCGAGGTATCGCTGAGGCCGCCGCGAAGGCTCCGATCCCTGAAGCGACAAGCCGGGTCCGTTCGGCGATCGCCGAGCGGACCCGGCTGATTTCGGGTCGTCAGCGGGTAATCTTCACCCGTGAGTCCTGTCGTCTCCTCGATCTTCCTGTCACGCCTGCAGGGCCTGCCGGTGCTGGATGCCTCGGGTGATCAGGTGGGCAAGGTCCGTGACTTCGTCACCCAGTTCCGTGCCCTCGGGCGTCTTCCCAGGGTCAAGGGGCTGGTCATCGAACTGCTCGCCGCACGCCGCATCTTCGTGCCGATGGCCCGCGTCCAATCGATCGACGCCGAACGCCTGTCATTGTCCGGCGTGATCGACGCCCGTCGTTTCCACCAGAGAGAGGGCGAGACCCTGGTCTTCGACGACCTCTTCGACCGCACGGTGGTGACCACCGACGGTAAGAAGGCGCTGATCTTCGATGTCGCCATGCAGGAGATGCGCAACCGGCAGTGGGAGATCACTCAGGCGGCGTTGCGTGAGACCACGACCAGACGATTCAGCTTCACATCCCGCAAGGGCACCCTCTTCCAGGTGCCGTGGGACGAGATCGCGCCATCACTGGCCGCCGACGACGAGGCGACCGACCGCAAGGTCGCCCAGCTGGCCGACATGCGTCCGGCCGACGTGGCCCGCGAGCTGCACGACATGTCCCCTGCCCAGCGCACCGACGTGGCCCGCGCGCTGGCCGACGAGCAGCTGGCCGATGCCTTCCAGGAGCTGCCGGAGGACGAGCAGGTCGCCCTGCTGAGCGCCCTGGAGGTCGAGCGGGCGGCGGACGTCCTCGAGGAGATGGATCCCGACGACGCCACCGACCTCATCAACGACCTGCCCGAGGAGTTCGCCGAGGACCTGCTGGCCCGCATGGAGCCGGAGGAGGCCGCCGACGTGCGCAACCTCATGCAGTACGAGGAACTCACGGCCGGCGGCATGATGACGCCCGAACCGGTGATCGTCGCCCCCGACGCAACGATCGCCCAGGCTCTGGCGCAGCTGCGCAACCCCGAGGTGACGCCCGCCGCGGCCTCGATGGTCTTCATCACCCGACCGCCGACGGACACCCCGTCGGGCCGCTACCTGGGCGCCGCCCACGTCCAGCGCCTGCTGCGCGAGCCGCCGAGCCTGATGGCCTCGACGGTGATCGACGACGCACTGCAGCCGTTGACGCCCGACGCCGACCTGAACAAGGTCTCCCGCTACTTCGCCACCTACAACCTGGTCATCGCGCCCGTCGTCAACACCGAACACCAGCTCATCGGCGCCGTCACCGTGGACGACGTGCTCGACCACATGCTGCCGGACGACTGGCGCGGCGACCAGATGGACGGGATCGAACCGGATGAACTGCCCAATGACCGGGAGGTGAGTTGATGGCCGACAGCCAGCGCCCCGAGGACCGCCTCAACACGCCCGGGGACCGCACGGGTTTCCACCGCCGGCGTCGCCTCCGGTTCAACGAGGAGACCTTCGGCCAGTTCGCCGAGTGGATCGCTCGATTCATGGGCAGCCCGCGGTTCCTGCTGTGGATGACCATCTTCGTCATCAGCTGGGTCGTCCTCAACCTGATCGGCCGGTGGCGCCACTGGGACCCCTACCCCTTCATCCTGCTCAACCTGGCCTTCAGCACGCAGGCCTCGTACTCGGCCCCGCTGATCCTGTTGGCCCAGAACCGCCAGGAGGCCCGTGACAAGGCCTCCCTCGACGACGACAGGCGCGTCAATGCCCAGTCACGAGCGGACATGGACTACCTGGCGCGCGAGATCGCCACGCTGCGCTCCAACGTCGGCGACATGGCGACCAGGGATTTCGTCCGCTCGGAGCTGCGCGATCAGCTGCGCGAGCTGTTGTTCGAGCTGGAGCACGGCAACAACTCCGAGGAGGACACCGAGGGGCCGGCCACCGAGAGCGGCCCGTAGGCCCCGCCTAAGTACCGGCCTGGGCGGGACCGCCCTCCGGAACCGCCCCCGGACGGGGAATTCTTCCACCGCATTTGAAACAAACCATGGAAGTGACGTAGACACATGCCTATGAGCGAAGCGCCGAACCCCATGCTGTCCCAGATCCGGGCGGCTCTCCACAACGTGCAGGATCCAGAGATCCGCCGCCCGATCGACGACCTCGGCATGGTCGAGGACGTCATCATCGGTGACGATGGTGTCGTCACCGTGAAGGTGCTGCTGACCGTACCGGGCTGTCCGCTGCACGCGACCATCCGGCAGGACGTCACGAGGGTCTTGTCCGCCGTTCGAGGCGTCACCGGCGTCGAGGTGGAGATGGGCGTCATGAACGACGAGCAGCGCGCGGCGATGCGCAAGTCCCTGCAGGGCGGCAAGGCGGAGAACGTCATACCCTTCTCCCAGCCCGGCAATCTCACCCGGGTCGTGGCCGTCGCCTCCGGCAAGGGCGGCGTCGGGAAGAGCTCCGTCACGGTCAACCTGGCCCTGGCCCTCGCCCAGCGCGGGCTGAAGGTGGGGCTGCTGGACGCCGACATCTACGGCCACTCGATTCCCGATCTGCTCGGCATCGGTGAGGCCCGGCCCACCGTCGTGGACGAGATGATCCTGCCCGTCCCGGTCTCTGGCATCAACGTGATCTCGATGGGCATGCTCAAGCAGTCCCGCGACCAGGTCATCGCCTGGCGCGGCCCCATCCTCGACCGCGCCATCACCCAGCTGCTGTCCGACGTCTTCTGGGGCGACCTGGACTATCTGCTCATCGACCTGCCCCCGGGCACGGGTGACGTCGCGCTGGCGGTCGGCCAGAAGATCCCGAACTCCGACGTGCTCGTGGTGACCACTCCCCAGTCGAACGTCTCCGAGGTCTCCGAGCGGGCCGGCACGATGGCCGAGATGCTGCACCAGCACGTGCTCGGCGTCGTCGAGAACATGAGCTACTACGACGTCGAGTGCCCGCACTGCCACGAGCACCACAAGGTTGAGCTCTTCGGGGCCGGCGGGGGCCAGGCCACCGCCGACGCACTGTCCGAGCGCTGCAACCGCAAGATCAACCTGCTGGTGCAGATCCCGGTCGACCCGCGGGTCAGCGCAGGCGGCGAGACGGGCAGCCCGATCGTCCTCACCGACGAGAACAGCCCGACGACGCAGGCCATCCAGACGTTGGCGGCCATCGTCACCTCGCACCGCAAGGGCCTCAAGGGCAAGGCGCTGAACCTCTCGGTGAGTTGAGGACCCGCCCCGGGCGGGCGATCCCTCAGGTCGCGTCGAGGTCGAAGCAGAGGCCGTAGCGCGCCTTCATGGCGTTCACCGCGGCATCCAGTGCCGTCGCCGTCGCCTGACCGGCTGCCGCACTCGTCACCGGCGAGGCGGCCTGCGGCCGGGCCGGTGAGGACCCGTCCCGTGCACCGTGGGCGGCCCGCGCCTGGCCGGCGCTCGGTTTCTTGGGGGCCGCGTCGCGGACGGCCTGGTTCACGGTGCTCGTCGCGCCGGCCGCGGCACTCGTCGCCGAGGTCATCTCGCGTTTGACGTCGTTGAGGTCGTTCTTGACGCCGTCGAGGTCGGCCTGGATGTCGTCGAGCAGGTGCTTCTGGACGAAGTTCTTGGGGTTCAGGTCGTCAAGCGTCAAGTCCTGGTACTCGGGGCCGAGCTCGTCCTTGAGCTGCTGGGTGGCGCCGTTGGCGATGTTCCGCACGTAGAAGACCACCCGCGCCGCCTTGCGGCTGAACTCGGGGATGCGCTCGGGCCCGAAGAAGATCACGGCGAGCACAACGAGGATGAGGAACTCGCTGGCATTGATGCCGAGGAAACTCATGGGGACCACGCCCCAAGGTTAGCCGCCCCGGAGAAACACGGGGCCCGGGCGGGAAGCGGGACTGCGCCCGCCCCTCACCCGGGCCGACGGCTCACAGATCGGCCGCGTCGAGGAGCCCGAAGAAGACCTCGGCCAGTTCGGCCGGGGCGCTCTGCAGCGGTGGCCGGCAGGCGCCGACGTCGAGGCCCTGGTGGGCCAGGCCGGCCTTGACCATCATGCAGCCCTGGGTGGCGAAGACGCCGGTGAAGATGGGCAGCAGCGCGCGGTGCAGGCGCAGCGCCTCGGCCACGTCGCCTCGGCAGAAGGCGTCGATCATCTCATGGGTGCGCCGCCCGGTGAAGTGGGTGCTCGTACCGATCACCCCTGCGCCGCCGATCGCCATGAGGGGCAGGGTGATGGCGTCGTCACCCGAGTAGTAGGTCAGGTCGGTCTCGGCCATGACACGGGACGAGGCGTCGAGATTCTTCTTCGCGTCCTTGACGGCGCGGATCCTCGGGTGCTTCGCCAGCGTGAGCAGTGACTCGGTCTCGATCGGACGCCCGGTCCGGTGCGGGATGTCGTAGAGGATGACCGGCAGGCTCGTGGCGTCGGCGATGGCCACGAAGTGGTCGATGATCATCTCCTGCGGGGGCAGGGAGTAGTAGGGCGTGACGGCCAGCAGGCCATCGGCGCCGGCCTGCTCGGCCTGACGGGCGAGCTCGACGCTCACGGCCGTGTCGTTCGTGCCGACCCCGGCGACCAGTTTGGCGCGGTCACCGACCTCCGCCTTGACCGCCGCGAGCAGGTCGAACTTCTCCTGGGCGGTGGTCGTGGGGGCCTCGCCGGTTGTGCCGGAGATGACCAGGGCGTCGTTGCTCATGTCGTCGACAAGATGAGCCGCGAGCACCTTGGCCTTGTCAAGGTCGAGCTTCCTCTCGCCGTCGAAGGGTGTGACCATCGCTGTCAACAGTCGCCCGAAAATCGGTTCGCTCATCGTTGTCGCCTTTCATCCGTGCGATATGCCTCAACCCATGGTAGAGACCCGGGCGGCTAGGCTGTGCACGTGTCAACCTCTTCGAGCAGCAAGAATCCCACCCAGGACGGGCTGAACCCCCGTTCCCTGTCCTACGCCGATGATTTCATCCCCGCCGTCGAGTCGGTTCGCACCGCCCGCGAGCAGGCTGTCCTGGAGGGCGCACCGGCACTCAGCAGCGGGACGTGTGCCACCCTGACGATGCTGGCCAAGGCGGTCGACGCGCAGGCCGTCGTCGAGATCGGCACGAGCACCGGCGCATCGGGGCTGGCCTTCTTCGCCGGCATGAACGAGCACGGTGTCCTCACCTCGATCGACGTGCAGACCCAGTGGCAGGTGGAGGCCCGCCGTGCCTTCACGGCCGAGAAGATCCCCACGCGCCGTTTCCGTCTCATCCCCGGCAGCCCGCTGGACGTGCTGAACAACCTGCGCGACGGCGCCTACGACATCGTCTTCGTCAACGGCGACAAGCTCGAGTACGCCGAGTACCTCGACCAGGCCCTGCGCCTGCTCCGGCCCGGCGGCATGGTCATCCTCAATGAGGTGCTCTGGCAGAACAAGGTCGCCGACCCCTCCAACGAGGAGGACGAGGCCCTCATCATCCGCGAGACGCTCGCGGCCGTCCTCGAGAGCGAGACCCTCACCAGCGCGATGCTGCCCGTGGGCGAGGGCCTGCTCGTGGGGATCAAGACCCGCTGAGACCGCGGCGCCGGAGGCGGAGCCACCTTACAAGGGAGAGGAGGGCCCGGGGTGATCCCCGGGCCCTCCTCCTGTCACGGTTCTGGCCGGTGCTCAGGAGTCGGCGCGGAAGGCCGTCTCCTTGGTCACGGTGAATCCCTTGGGCACGACGGTGACGCCTCCCGCCGAGACCGTCAGGCCACGGGCCTCGTCATCCTCCCGGTCCAGCCCGACATGCGTCCCGGGCGGCAGGATGGCCCCCTTGTCGAGGATCGTGTTGCGCACGATGCACTGCTCCCCCACCTGGACCCCGTCCATGAGGACGCAGCGGTCCAGCGAGGCGCCCTTCTCGACACGGACCTTCGGGCAGAGCACCGAATGATCGACGTCACCGCCGGAGATGACGCAGCCCGCGGACACCAGCGAGGACTCGGCCGTGCCGTGCAGGGTGAACTTGGCGCCCGGCGCCTGGATCGAGTCCGCCCAGATGGGCCACTGCTCGTTGTACAGGTTGAACTGCGGCACGACCGAGACGAGGTCCATGTGCGCGGCGTGGAAGGCGTCGATGGTGCCGACGTCGCGCCAGTAGTCCTTGTCCTGCTCGGTGGCACCTGGCACGACGTTGTCCTTGAAGTCGTAGACCCCGCACTCACCGGCGTCGACGAAGGCGGGGACGATGTCGCCGCCCATGTCGTGCTTGGAATCGGAGTTGACGCCGTCGGCCTCGAGCATCTCGACGAACGCCTTACGGCTGAAGATGTAGTTGCCCATCGAGGCCAGGACCTCGTCGGGCGAGTCGGGCAGGCCGGGCGGGTCCTTGGGCTTCTCGAGGAAGCCCTTGATCCGGTGGTCGCTGTCTGAGTCGATGACGCCGAAGGACGAGGCCTCCGAACGCGGCACCCGAATTCCGGCCACCGTGGCGGCCAGGCCGGAGTCGATGTGGGCCTCGAGCATCTGCATGACGTCCATGCGGTAGATGTTGTCGGCCCCGAAGACGACGATGTAGTCGGGGTCGGCGTCGTTGATGAGGTTCATCGACTGGTAGATCGCGTCAGCGCTCCCCTGGTACCAGTGGGGGCCGCGGCGCTGCTGAGCCGGCACTGGCGTGACGTAGTTACCGAGCATCGTCGACATGCGCCACTTGACCGAGATGTGACGGTCGAGCGAGTGCGACTTGTACTGGGTCAGGACGGCGATCTTCAGCAGGTTGGAGTTCGCCAGGTTGGACAGGACGAGATCGATGAGACGGTACGAGCCGGCGAAGGGAACGGCGGGTTTTGCCCTGTCAGCAGTGAGGGGCATGAGCCGCTTGCCCTCGCCGCCCGCCAGCACGAGGGAGAGAACGCTGGGTGTAGCCATGACCTCAACCTACGGCCCGGAACGGTTCTGCGACAAGGCGGGCACCCGATCTTGCGTGCAGTGGTCGAGAGTTGGGAAGCGAAAACTCACCGACCGCCTGGGCCGGCGACGCCGAGCTGTGAAACGATCGGGTCATGCATGCATCCATCCTTACTCGCGAATACCCCCCGTCCGTCTACGGCGGCGCGGGCGTCCACGTGGCCCAGCTGGTGCCGCGCCTGCGCGACCTCATCAACGTCGATGTGCAGTGCATGGGCGAGCCCCGCGACGGCGCGGTCGCCCATGCCGAGGACTTCCCGCCCGAGGCCAACGCGGCCCTGCGAGTGCTCGGCGCGGACCTGTCGATGGTATCGGCACTGCCCGAGGAGACCGACCTGGTTCACTCGCACACCTGGTACGCCAACATGGCCGGCCACCTGGGTGGGCTGTTCAAGTCGATACCCCACGTCGTCACCGCCCACTCCCTGGAGCCCCTGCGCCCCTGGAAGCGGGAGCAGCTCGGTGGCGGCTACGAACTGTCCAGCTGGGCGGAGCGGACCGCCTACGAGGGCGCCTCGGCGATCATCGGGGTGAGCACCGCCATGGCCGGCGACATCCTGCGGTGCTACCCGGAACTCGATCCCGACAAGGTGCACGTCGTGCGCAACGGTGTCGACGTCACGGAGTTCTACCCCACCGACGACCACGACTTCTGCGACCGGATCGGCATGGACGTGTCCCGCCCATCGGTGGTCTTCGTGGGACGCATCACGCGCCAGAAGGGGCTCGTGCACCTGGTGCGCGCGGCCCGCGAACTCACCCCCGGCACGCAGATCGTCCTGCTGGCCAGCTCGCCCGACACGCCCGAGATCGCCGCCGAGTTCGGCGAGAGCCTCGACGCGCTCAAGAAGGTGCACGGCGATGACGTCATCTGGGTGCAGGAGATGGCCCCGCGTGAGGGAGTCCGCCAGGTCTACTCGCATGCGACGCTCTTCGCCTGCCCCTCGATCTACGAGCCGCTGGGCATCGTCAACCTGGAGGCCATGGCCTGCGAGGCGGCCGTCGTGGCATCGGCGGTCGGCGGTATTCCCGAGGTCGTCGACGACGACACGACCGGGACACTGGTCTCCTACGACCCCGACCAGGCGAAGGACGCGGAGTACGTGGCCGATTTCGAGCACCGCTTCGCCGTCGCTATGAATGACATGGTCGGCAATCCCGACAAGGTCGAGGTCTTCGGCAAGGCCGGCCGCCAACGCTGCATCGACCATTTCAGCTGGGAGGCCATCGCCGCCCAGACCGTTGACGTCTACAAGGCCGCCGCAGAATACCACGACGCGCACCGCGCCCACTGACCCCGCGATCGCTGCCCACGAATCGGGCCCGGCACCATCGTTGTGCCGGGCCCGATTTCTGGCTTGTTCTTCTTCGTGTGTCCTGTTCCCGGACGTCAGCTGACGACGCCCTTGAGGCATCCGAGGAGTTCGGCTGCTTCCTCCGCGTTGAGTTCGACGACCAAGCGGCCACCACCGTCAACCGGAACGCGCATCACGATGCCGCGGCCCTCTTTCGTGACCTCCATCGGGCCATCGCCAGTACGTGGCTTCATTGCTGCCATTGGTTCCTCGCTTCTGGGTTGTCCTGCACGCCACCAGCCGTGCTCGTGCCCCCATTATCCCCCATGGATCGGGTGGAAATCGAACCTGTTGTCCGCGGGGCGTCGGGTACAGGCCACTGGGTCGAGGGCGCAGCGGTGTCCCCGGTGGCAGCCAGCTGCTCGACGAGACGGGCGAGCACGGCATCGACCTGCTCCATGTCGTACCCGCGCGTGACAACGGCGAACCTCACGGCGTCGAGGTCCTCGGCACGTACCGGACCGTCGGGCAGGTCGGGGCCGGGGCGGTCCGGCAGCTGCGGTCCGAGCTGACCGAGACGGCCGCGCGAGGACCACAGCCCGAGCACGATGATGACGACGACGAGGATTCCCAGAGCCCAGACCATGCGCCCATCCTAGGGACGGCGCGCAACCGGCACGGCCGGGCCCGCGGGAGGGCCACGGCGGGCCGGGCGGGCTGCGCGGCGGGCACTCAGATCTGTGCCGTGACGACGCGTACCGCCTCATCCGGGTCGTCGGTGACGTGGAAGATGTCGACGTCTACCGGGCTGATGTAGCCGCCGTCGATGACGTTGGTCCGCAGCCAGGTGACCAGGCCCTCCCAGTACGCGGAGCCGAACAGGACGACCGGGAAGTTCGTCACCTTGCGGGTCTGGATGAGGGTGAGTGCCTCGAACAGTTCGTCGAAGGTGCCGAAACCTCCGGGCATGGCGATGAATCCCTGCGCGTACTTGAGGAACATCACCTTTCGGGCGAAGAAGTACCGGAAGTTGACCCCCAGGTTCACGTACTGGTTCATGGCCTGTTCGAAGGGCAGTTCGATACCCAGACCGACCGAGCACCCGCCGGCCTCGTGGGCCCCCCTGTTGGCGGCCTCCATGATGCCGGGACCGCCGCCCGTGATGACGGCCAGCCCCCTGCTCACGAGCTCCCTGGCCATGTACTCCGCCTGCGCGTACTCGGGGGTGTCCTCGCCGGCGCGGGCCGAACCGAACATCGAGACGGCCGGGCCGAGTTCGTCGAGCGCACCGAAACCCTCGACGAACTCGGCCTGGATGCGCAGCACCCGCCAGGGATCGTCGTTCTTCTGGCCATGCCGGGTGTCGAGCAGGCGCTGGTCGGTGGTGGGTCCCATGGCCTGGCCACCGCGGCGGATGACTGGGCCGGACGTCATCTGCGGGGACGACGGGTGGGGCTGGTTTGTCATGAGCGCTCCTCGGGGGTGAGCCAGGTGATGAGGGCGTCCCTCGTGGCGTCGAGGTCGTCGAGCGGGCAGCACTCATCGTCGGCGTGGGCCTTGCCGGCGTCGGCCGGGCCGTAGTTGACGGCCGGCACGCCGAGGGCCGAGAAACGGGCCACATCGGTCCAGCCGTACTTGGGTCGGGGCTCGCCGCCGACGGCCGCGCAGAACTCCCGAGCCGCTGGGCGGTCGAGGCCCGGGCGTGCCCCGGGCGACAGGTCGAGCACCTCGAAGTCGACGCCGGGACGTTCGAAGGCCCGGCGCATGGCCGCTATGGCGTCGTCGGCCGCCAGGTCGGGCGCGAAGCGGTAGTTGACGTACAGCTCGGCGGTGTCGGGGATGACATTGCCGGCGACGCCTCCGCTGACGATCGTGGCGTTCAGGCCCTCCCTGAAGACGAGGCCCTCGACCTCGACGGCCTCGCGCACCGGGTATGCACGGATGGTCTCCAGCAGATCGGTGAGCTCGTGAATGGCGTTGTGGCCGAGCCAGCTTCGGGCCGAGTGGGCGGCGGTGCCGTGGGTGGTCAGCCTGAACCGGGTGGTGCCCTGGCAGCCGCCCTCGATACGGGCGCCGGTTGGTTCCATGAGGACGGCGAAGTCCCCGGCGAGCCAGTCCGGGTGGGTCTGGGCGACTCGGCCCAGACCATTCGCCGTGGCCTCGATCTCCTCGCACTCGTAGAAGACCCAGGTGACATCGTGCACCGGGGTCGTGAGGGCGTGCGCCAGGTGCAGGGCCACGGCGACACCACCCTTCATGTCGGCGGTGCCGCGTCCGACGAGGAATGCCCGCCCGTCGCGCTCCTCCAGGCGGCTGGGCAGGTTACCGGCCACCGGAACGGTGTCGAGGTGTCCGGCGATGATGACGCGCTGACTGCGGCCCAGGTCGGTGCGGGCCACGATGGTGTTTCCCTGGCGCAGCACCTCGAGGTGCGGGCAGCCGCTCAGGGCCTGCTCGACCAGATCGGCCAGGTGGTGCTCCCGGCCGCTGACGGATTCGACGTCGACGATCTGGCGGAACAGGGCATGAAGGTCAGTGAGGGCGAGCTCCTCCTTGTACGCGGTCATGAGCTGAAGCCTAGCCATGATCGCCCCCGATGCGCCCGGTGATCATCACGGCGGCGCCGAATCCCGGCCGGGCCGCTCAATCCTCACATCACCCGGGCCACCTGTCATGCCGGGGTATCGCGCCGCCCACCAGTAGTCTTGTCGCCATGACTGACGCAACTCGTACCGCCTGGGGCTGGGGTCTGGCCACCGTGCACGACTCCGGCCAGACGCTCGACACCTGGTTCCCCTCGCCCGCCCTCGGCGAACCCTCCGACGAACCGGCCCCGGATCACCTCGTCGAGACCCGCGACGAGCTGCGCCACGTGAGCTGCCGGGTACGTCGCTGCGTCATCGACCTCGACGCTGCACCGGCCGACGTGAGTGACGCCTATCTGCGTCTGCACCTGCTGAGCAGCCGTCTGGCCGTTCCCAACAGCATCAACCTCGACGGCATCTTCGCGGTCCTGCCGAACGTGGTGTGGACCAGTGCCGGCCCCTGCTCGCCGACGGACTTCGACCAGATCCGCCGTGCCCTGCTGGCCGATCGCGGCTCACTGGTCGTCACGAGCGTCGACAAGTTCCCGCGCATGGTCGACTACGTCATCCCCTCGGGGGTGCGTATCGGCGACGCCGACCGCATCCGGTTGGGCGCCCACCTGGCCGAGGGCACCACGGTCATGCACGAGGGTTTCGTGAACTTCAACGCCGGCACCCTGGGCGACTCGATGATCGAGGGGCGTATCTCGCAGGGCGTCGTCGTCGACGCCGGTTCGGACATCGGGGGCGGCGCCTCGACGATGGGCACGCTGTCGGGGGGCGGCACCGAACGGGTGCGTATCGGCAAGGGGTGCCTGCTGGGCGCCGAGTCCGGGTGCGGCATCGCGCTGGGCGACAACTGCGTCATCGAGGCCGGCCTGTACATCACCGCCGGCACCAAGGTGTCGATGCCCGACGGGACGCAGGTCAAGGCCCGCGAACTGTCCGGCGGCTCCAACATGCTGTTCATCCGCGACTCGGTCTCCGGCGCGGTGCGCGTCGTCGCCCGCGCCGGGCAGCAGATCGAGCTCAACGCGGCCCTCCACGAGAACTGACGTCGATGACGACCCTGACCCGCCGGGGGCTGTTCGCCGGTCTCGGTGCCGGGGCGCTCGGGTTGACGCTGGCGGCCTGTTCCGGAGGCTCCGAGACGATCCTGCCGGAACAGGGGGCCCAGGCGAGCGCCGGTGGGCTCACCGATCTGCTCGACCTCGACCAGGCCGCCAACGCGGCGATCATCGTCGGTGAGGCGATCCGCCGGGGTCTCAGGGCCCGGGCCGCCACGATCGCCCTCGCCACGGCGCTCCAGGAATCGAGGCTCTACAACATCGACTACGGCGACCGGGACTCGCTGGGCCTGTTCCAGCAGCGCGCCAGCCAGGGCTGGGGCTCCGAGGAGCAGATCATGGATCCGTGGTACTCCTCCGGAGCCTTCTACGACGCCCTCGTGCAGGTCGAGGGCTGGGACAGCGGCGACATCAACGACGTGGCCCAGAGCGTGCAGCGCTCCGGTGTGCCCGATGGCTACGCCCAGCACGAGGACGCCGGCCGCATCTGGGCCAGTGCCCTGTACGGCTATGACGAGGCCGCCGTCACCCTCGTCGACCGCGCCGAGGCCGGCACCGACGCGGACTCGCTCATGGAGTTCGTCGACACCGTCTGGGGCTCTGCGGTCGGCGCCGCCAGGGAGGGCACCACGCTCACCTTCACGGCGCCCGACTCCCGCCAGGGCTGGAGTCTCGCCCAGCTCCTCATGTGCCGCGGCTCGGCCGCCGGCCTGACGGGCCTTCAGGCGGGGCAGGCCACGTGGACGAACAGCAGCACCGAACGGGCCGGCTGGCAGGGCGACACCGCATCCGATGCGACGCAGGTCGTCGCCACGCTGCGCACCTGAGCCGCGAACACCCCCGGCCGGCCGTGCCCAGGCGGCTGGAGAAGGCGGCCGGCACGCCGCGCCGGGGACACGACACGCGGCGGAGGGACCCACCGGGACGGGCGGTCAGCGGGTCAGGCGCTCCACCGCGGCGGCGATACGCTCGTCGGTCGCGGTCATCGAGATGCGCACGTGGTCGGTGGCGTGGGGCCCGTAGAAATCCCCGGGTGCGGCCAGGATGCCGCGTTCGGCCAGCCAGTCGATGCTCTCCCGGCCGGGCCGGTCCTGGGTGGCCCACAGGTAGAGCGAGCCCTCCGAGTGGTCGATGCGGAAGCCCGCCTGCTCGAGCGCGGCACGCATCCTGGCGCGGCGGGCGGCATAGCGGGCTCGCTGCTCATCGACGTGCCGCTGATCGCCGAGAGCCGCCACCATGGCCGCTTGGACGGGAGAGGGGACCATCATGCCCAGGTGCTTGCGCACGGCGGTGAGCTCGTCGACGAGGGCGGCGTCGCCGCCGACGAAACCCGCCCGGTAGCCGGCCATGTTGGAGCGTTTCGACAGCGAGTGCACCGCGAGCAGCCCCGTGATGTCACCGTCGTTCACCGCAGGGCTGAGCACCGAGTGGGCGGGTGCGTCGTAGGCGAACTCGGCGTAGCACTCGTCGGCCGCCAGGACCGCGTCGTGCTCCCGGGCGAACCGGACCCACCGGCGCAGCAGGTCGAGCGAGGCGATGGCGCCGTGCGGGTTGGCCGGGGAGTTGACCCAGATGAGTCGCGGGGAGCCCTCGACCTGGTCCGGATCGTCGCAGCGCTGGACCGCGGCACCGGCCATGAGAGCCCCCACCTCGTAGGTGGGGTACGCGACCCGGGGCAGGACGACCGTGTCGCCGGGGCCGAAGGCCAGGAGCGTGGGCAGCCAGGCGACGAACTCCTTCGTGCCGACGGCGGTCGTCACGTTGTGCTCATCCAGCGCGGTGCTGGACCAGCGGTCCTGGAAGTAGGAGATGATGGCCGCGCGCAGCGACGGTGTGCCCCACACCGTGGGATACCCGGGGGCCTGTGACGCGGACTCGAGGGCCTCCCGGACGATCCGCGGCGTCGGGTCGACTGGCGTGCCGACGGACACGTCGACGATGCCCCCCTCATGGGAGTTGGCCAAGGCCTTCGCCTTGGCCAACGAGTCCCACGGGAATGCGGGCAGCGTCTGCGAGAGGCTCATCAGGCCTGGGGCGGCAGCGCGGCCACCGTCGGTTCGTCGAAATCCTGCTTGCCGAGGCGCGCGGCGCCTCCGGGGGAGCCGAGTTCGGCGAAGAAGTTCGCGTTGATGTCGAGCCACTCGGTCATGTCGTCGGGCAGGTCATCCTCGTAGTAGATCGCCTCGGTGGGACACACCGGCTCGCACGCACCGCAGTCGACGCATTCCTCAGGGTTGATGTACAGCGTGCGGTCACCCTCGTAGATGCAGTCCACGGGGCACTCCTCGACGCAGGCCTTGTCCTTGACGTCCACGCAGGGCAAGGAGATGACGTAAGTCATGACGGCTCCTGAAACGGTCAACAATGATGAGGACGCCGCCACACCGGCGGTCGTCGCCGCCAACTCTACCGTGCCCGCGGGTGATTCCCGGGCCGCGAAAATCAGCGGTGAGCAGCCCTCTCGGAACGTTTTCTGGCGCCGTGAGGATGAGCCTAACCTCATTTTCTCGCCCCTGGGACCTCTAGTAGCATGCCGGCAGGACCAACCACCGATGGGGGCTCCAATGGCGCGAATCTGCATCACCGACGCGATCCCCGAGGCCGCCGTCACCACGCTGCGCGCGGCTGGGCACGAGGTCGCGGTCTGGGACGGCGACCTGCCCCCGGGCCGCAGTGAACTGCTCGACCTGGTCGCCGGTGCCGACGCCGTGCTGACCGTGTTGTCCGACGGGGTCGACGAGGAATTCCTCGATGCGGCCGGCCCCCAGCTGAGGATCGTCGCCAACGTGGCCGCCGGGTACAACAACATCGACCTGGCCGCCTGCCGGGCCCGCGGTGTCGTCGTGACGAACACCCCTGGTGTGCTCTTCGACGCCACCGCCGACATCGCCTTCGGCCTGCTCCTGATGGTCACCCGCCGACTCGGCGAGGGGGAACGCCTCATCCGCGCCGGGCGGCCCTGGCGCTACCGCACCACCTTCATGCTCGGCCACTCGATCGAGGGGAAGACCATCGGCCTGATCGGGGCGGGCCAGATAGGCACCGCCATGGCCCGCCGCTGCAAGGCCTTCGGCATGACCATCGCCTACGCGGACGAGCACCCCATGCGCGAGCCCGCGGCCGGCGAACTGGCGGCCACCGGCATGCCGCTCGACGAGCTCGTCGCCGGCTGCGACGTCATCAGCCTGCACTGCCCACTCACCGAGGAGACCCGTCACATCCTCAACGCCGAGCGCATCGCGGCCATGCGGCCCGGCAGCTATGTCATCAACACGGCTCGCGGCGCCTGCATCGACGAGGAGGCGCTCGCCGCGGCCCTGGCCAGCGGCCACCTGGGAGGCGCCGGCCTGGACGTCTACGAGAACGAACCACAGGTCCATCCGGCGCTGTTGGGCCTGGAGAACGTCGTCCTGCTGCCCCACCTGGGTTCGGCGACCATCGAGACCCGCACGGCGATGGGCGATCTCGCCGTCGAGAACGTGCTGGCGGTGCTCGCCGGCCGCCCGGCACCCAGCGCCGTGTGACGCGGTGATCCGGCCCGCTCGCCCGCGCCGGGACAGGTGAGAACGTCTCCGGGGATGACGTCCTCCCCATCGGCCCCGGGAATCCGGTGGGGCCGCCGACGGCGCCGCCCCGCACCGCTAGGCTGGGCCCATGGCTGATAACACGAGCGCACAGACGCGCACGGAAACCGACTCCATGGGCACGATCGAGGTGCCCGCTGACCACTACTGGGGCGCTCAGACCGAGCGCAGCCTCCACAACTTCGACATCGGCCGTGAAACCTTCGTGTGGGGCCGCCCGATGATCAAGGCCCTCGGCACCCTCAAGAAGGCGGCCGCGCAGGCCAATGGCGAACTGGGCGAGCTGCCGAAGGACATCTCCGAGCTCATCGTGCAGGCAGCCGATGACGTCATCGCGGGCAAGCTCGACGCCGAGTTCCCGCTGGTCGTCTTCCAGACCGGTTCCGGCACGCAGTCCAACATGAACTCCAACGAGGTCATCTCCAACCGCGCCATCGAGATCGCCGGCGGCGAGCGGGGCAGCAAGACCCCCGTCCACCCCAATGACCACGTCAACCGCGGCCAGTCCTCGAACGACACCTTCCCGACCGCCATGCACATCGCCGTGGTGTGCGAGCTGAATGACATGTTCCCGCGCGTGCAGAAGCTGCGCGACACCCTGGACGCCAAGGCCAAGGAGTACATGGACATCGTCATGCCCGGGCGCACCCACCTGCAGGACGCCACACCGATCCTGCTCGGCCAGGTCATCTCCAGCTGGGTCGCCCAGATCGACTTCGCGCTCGACGGCATCCGCTACGCCGAGTCACGTGCCCGTGAGCTGGCCATCGGTGGCACGGCCGTCGGCACCGGCCTCAACGCCCATCCGAGGTTCGGGGCGCTCGCCGCGCAGAAGATCTCCGAGGAGACCGGCATCGAGTTCAAGCAGGCCGACAATCTCTTCGCCGCCCTGAGCGCCCACGACGCCCTGGTCCAGGTCTCCGGGTCGCTGCGGGTCCTCGCCGACGCCCTCATGAAGATCGCCAATGACGTCCGCTGGTACGCCTCGGGTCCGCGCAACGGTCTGGGTGAGTTGCTCATCCCGGAGAACGAGCCCGGCAGCTCGATCATGCCCGGGAAGGTGAACCCGACCCAGTGCGAGGCGATGACGATGGTCGCCACCAAGGTGTTCGGCAATGACGCCACCGTCGGCTTCGCCGGCTCGCAGGGCAATTTCCAGCTCAACGTCTTCAAGCCGGTCATGGCCTGGTGCGTTCTCGAGTCGATCCAGCTGCTGGGCGACACCTGCGTGAGCTTCAACGACAACTGCGCCTACGGCATCGAGCCCAACCGCGAGAAGATCGCCCACGATCTCGACATCAACCTGATGCAGGTCACCGCACTCAACCGGCACATCGGCTACGACAAGGCGTCGAAGATCGCCAAGAATGCCCACCACAAGGGCATCAGCCTCAAGGAATCCGCACTCGAACTCGGCTTCGTCACCGAGGAGGAGTTCGGCAAGTGGGTCGTCCCGATGGACATGACCCATCCGTCCGCCGCCGACGAGGGCTGACCGGCACCAGTTCCGAGGGGTGGGGCTCGGGGAACCATGGTTCCCCGAGCCCCACCCCTCGTTGAACAGATCGTCGCCGAGGGTCGGTCAGCCCGCCTCGGACAGCGCGCGGAGCCGTTTCAGCTCCGGGTGGCGCAGCGCCGGGTAGTCCTCGTAGTGCCTCGACACGCTCTCCACGAAGGCGTCGACGTCGTTGGCCAGGAGGGCGTCGATCATCGCGTGATGCACCCCGATGGAGTAGCGGGCCATCTCGGCGTCATAGCTCGCGGTCAGCGCCCACTCGTCGTTGCGCATGGGCTCGACGACCTCGCGCGTGGCCTCCTCGAGATAGCTGTTGTGCGAGATCCGGGCGATGAGTTCGTGCAGGTCGAAGGTGACGACCAGGTACCACTGGTAGTCCTCGATCTCGAGTGCCTCGGAGAGCTCGACCCGCACGGCCTTCAACTTGATGCGGTCGGACTCGCTCGCGTTCCTGATGGCCAGCACGCCGGAGGCGATCTCGAGGGCCTGCCGGGCCTGCAGCCTGCTCACGATGCTCTGCCCCGCCCCCACCAGCGCGTCCTCGTCGGCGACACTGCGCTGGTTCTCGAGCACGTAACTGCCCTCCCCCAGGCGCGTCTCGATCTCGCCGGCGAGCTGGAGCGCCTTGAGCGCCTCACGCACCGCCGTCCGGCTCACCTGGAACTGGCGGGCCAGCTCCCGTTCGGAGGGCAGCCGCACACCCGGCTTCCACTCCCCCGACCGGATGCGATCGACGAAGACACGGACGAGCATCTCTGATTTGCGGAGCGGTGCGCCATTGAGAACGGACATGCCCCCATTCTTCCAGCCCCAGCACCGACGATCGAATTGTTGACAACAACCGATCAAAATTTGACCGAGTCGATTCTGATAAAACAAGAACCCGCACTGAGAAGCCTGCTTCGTGTCTCATCAACATCTCGATTTGACATGGGAACGCGACTTGGTTTATATGGTCATACCGGACAGACCACTGGTATCCCGACGCTGATGTCGGGGTCTTCGGCCATCCGCGTTGTTCCGTGTCCTGCACATCAAGGAGAGACGATCATGACCACCCGCATCGAAGAGGATCTACTGGGTCAGCGAGAGGTACCGGACGAGAACTACTACGGCATCCACACGGTTCGAGCGCTGGAGAACTTCAACATCTCCGCCGGATGCATGAACGACGAACCCGAGTTCATCCGGGGCATGGTCCAGGTGAAGAAGGCCACGGCGCTGGCGAACAAGGAGCTGCAGTCGATCCAGGCCGACATCGCCGACACGATCTGCGCGGCATGCGACGAGATCCTCGTCAACGGCCGCTGCATGGACCAGTTCCCCACCGACTCCTTCCAGGGCGGCGCCGGGACCTCGGTCAACATGAACACGAACGAGGTCGTCGCGAACCTGGCGCTCGAACTGATCGGCCTGCCCAAGGGCCGCTACGACGTGATCAACCCGAACGACCACGTCAACAAGTCCCAGTCGACGAATGACGCCTACCCCACCGGCCTGCGCCTGGCCCTCTACACGGTCGCGCAGGACCTGCTGCGCGCGGTCGAGGAGCTGGTCGCGAGCCTGCACAAGAAGGGCGACGAGTTCAGCCAGGTCCTCAAGATGGGCCGCACCCAGCTGCAGGACGCCGTGCCCATGACGCTCGGCGACGAGTTCCACGGTTTCGCCACCAACGTGTCCGAGGACATCGAGCAGCTGCGCTCCGCCGCGAAACTGATGCTCGGAATGAACCTGGGCGGCACGGCGATCGGCACCGGCCTCAACACGCCGCCGAATTTCCCGCAGGTCGCGGCCCGCAAGCTCGCCGAGGTCACCGGTTACGACATCGTCTCGGCCCCCGACCTGGTGGAGTCCAGCTACGACAACGGCGACTACATCGCCCTGCACGCGGCGGTGAAGCGTCTCGCGGCCAAGGTCTCCAAGATCTGCAACGACCTGCGTCTGCTCTCCAGCGGCCCGCGCGCCGGCCTCAAGGAGATCAACCTGCCCGAGATGCAGGCCGGCAGCTCGATCATGCCGGCCAAGGTGAACCCGGTCATCCCGGAGGTCGTCAACCAGGTCTGCTTCAAGGTCTTCGGCAACGACGTCACGGTCGGCTTCGCCGCCGAGGCCGGCCAGCTCGAGCTGAACGTCATGGAGCCGGCGACGGCGCAGGCGATGTTCGAGTCGCTGCACCTGCTCACGAACGCCCTCGACACGCTGCGTACGCTCTGCGTCGACGGCATCACGGCCAACGAGGAGATCTGCCGTGACTTCGTCATGAACTCGATCGGCATCGTCACCTACCTCAACGACGTGATCGGCCACCACAACGGCGACCTCATCGGCAAGGAGTGCGCTCGCACGGGCAAGTCCGTCCGCGAGGTCACCCTGGAGATGGGACTGCTCAGCGAGGCCGAGATCGACGCGATCCTCTCCACGGAGAACTTCCTCAAGCCCACCTACTCCGGCAAGATCTACGGACCCGACGAGAAGGGCCTGCCCGACGGGCTGACCCCTCCGGCCAAGTAGGTCACGCCCCCACCGCTGATTCGTCACTCAACACAAGGAGCACATCATGTTCTGGGCCCAGTTGGCCGTGGTTCTGATCTTCATCTTCATCGGCGCCCGGCTCGGCGGTATCGGTATCGCCTACGCCGGCGCCGCCGGTGTCGTCGTCCTCGGACTGCTCGGCTGCGAGGTGGATCCCACGACCGGCATCCCCTGGGATGTCCTCGGCATCATCCTCGCCGTCATCTCCTGCATCGCTGGTCTGCAGACCTGCGGCGGCCTTGACCTGCTGGTCAAGATCAGTGAGCGGATGCTGCGCCGCAATCCCAAGCGCATCACCTTCCTCGCCCCGGTCGTCACCTTCTTCATGACCGTCTTCTGCGGCACCGGGCACGTCGCCTTCGCCACGCTGCCGGTCATCGCCGAGGTGGCCAAGGAGCAGAAGATCCGCCCGTCCCGGCCCCTGTCGATCGCCGTCGTGGCCTCGCAGGTCGCCATCGCCGCCTCCCCGATCTCGGCCGCCATGGTCGCCATGGCCGGCGTGGTCGAGCCGTTCGGCGTCGACTACCTGCCGTTGGTCGGCATCGCGATCGTCATCTGCTTCACCGGCTGCATGGTCGGCGCGCTGGTCGCCTCCCGCCTGGGCAGCGAACTCGAGGACGATCCGGTCTACCAGGAGCGCATGGCGGCCGGACTGGTGAAGATGCGCGGTGAGGGCAGCTACGACATCAAGCCGTACGCCCGCCGCTCGCTGGTCATCTTCGGCGTCACCCTGCTCATCGTCATGGTCTATGCCGCCATGACGTCGGCCTTCGAGCTGCCGCTGGACCGCAACTCGGCGATCATGACCTTCATGATGGCCGCGGCGCTCATCATGAAACTCACCTGCAAGATGGAACTCGGCAAGGTCACGGACCAGGCCACCTTCAAAGGCGGCATGAGCGCGGCCCTGTGTATCCTCGGCGTCGCCTGGCTCGGCAACACCTTCGTGCAGTCCAACATGGATCTCATCAAGGGTGCGGGCGAGTCGGTCATCCAGGGGAACCCGTGGCTGCTGGCAGTGGTGTTGTTCTTCGCCTCCGCCCTGCTCTACTCGCAGGGCGCGACGACCGCGGCCTTCATGCCCGTCGCCGCGGCGATGGGCGTCAGCGGGGCCGTCATGGTGGCCTCGTTCCCGGCCGTCACCGGCCTGTACCTGCTGCCCACCTACCCGACCACCGTCGCCGCCATCGAGATGGACGACACGGGCTCGACACGTATCGGCAAGTACGTGTTCAACCACCCGTTCATCCTGCCGGGCGTCACCGCGGTGGCCGTCGCCGTCGCCCTGGGCTTCCTCATCTGCCCGCTCGTCTTCTCCTGAGCCCAGTGTGACGCGATGAGCAGGAGCTTCGCCCCGCATGCCTTCGACGACGCCGTGATCGGCGTCGTCGGGGGCATGGGGCCGGCCGCCACCGGCCAGTTCCTCGTCGAACTGGCCGCGGCGCTGCCGGCCGAGCACGACCAGGACCACCCGAGGGTGATCGTCCTGTCGGACACGAAGGTGCCGGACCGTACGGCCAGTATCGCGACGGGCGATGACACGCCGATGTCGATGCTGCGAGCCGACCTGCTGCGGGCCGCCGAACTGGGGGCGTCGGTGCTGGCGGTGCCGTGCAACACGGCCCACCACTTCATCAACGCCTTCGCCGACGAGTTGCCGGTCCCGCTCGTCCACATCGTCGATGCGACCCTGACGGCCGCTCAGCGGGTCAGCCCCGAGGGGGCCTGGCTCACGGCGACCGCCGGGACGGTGGACACCGGCCTCTACCAGCGGGCGGCCGCCGAACGCGGCTACCGGCTCGAGGTGCCGTCGCAGGAGGAGAAGGACGCGATGATGCGGATCATCGGGCAGGTGAAGGCGGGCCGGCTGCGCGAGGCGGGCGAGGCGTACCGGCGGCTCGCCAGCCGCCTGCGCGGCAGCCACGAGCTGCCGCTCATGACGGCGTGCACCGAACTGCCGCTGGCCTTCGACGCCTCGGGCCTGGAGCCCGGCATCCAGATCTCCTCGCTGACCGCGCTGGCGCAGGCCACCCTCGAAACGGCGGCCGGCACCGTGGGGCGCTGGCCGGCCGACCCCTGAGCCCGACCGGACCGGTGTGACCCCCGGTATGAAGCCACCCACGCGATGGTGCCCGCCGATCCCGGCGGGCACCATCGCCATGTTCCCGGATCTTCTCACTCCGGGTGCTCCACCTCCTCGGGCGGCACGGGGGCCTCGTGCGGGTCGAACCGGAGCCCTTCACGGGTCGCCTGGTGGATGAGGACGCCGGCAACGGTCAGGCCCGTCGCGACCGAACCGACGAGCAGCGAGTAGCGCGGACCCAGCACGTCGCCGACCCGGCCGACGATCGGTGCGCCGATCAGCGTCCCGCCCATCACCAGGGCCGAATACAGCGCGAGCACGCGGCCCCGCAGCTGTGGCGCCGAGGCGAGCTGAACCGCCGAGTTCGCGCAGGTCAGCACGGTCAGTGCGCACAGGCCGGTGGGGATGAGGAAGAACGCGTAGACGTAGTAGTTCGGGGCCAGCGCCAGGACGGTGTCGAAGACGGTGAACCCGGCCAGCCCGATCATCAGGGTGCGCACCCGGGGATGGCGGCGCCTGGCCGCGATGATCGCGGCCCCGAGGGTGCCGATGGCCATGATCGTGCCGAGCGCCCCGTACTGGGCGGCGCCGCGCCCGAAGACCTTGGTGGCCATCGTCGCATTGGTGATCTGGAAGTTCATGCCGAAGGTGCCCACCATGAACACGATGATGAAGATGATGCCGATCTCCCGGTGGTGCCACACGTAGGACAGGCCCTCGCGGGTGGCGCCCCGGCCCCTGCGCGGCCTGGGCGGGTGCAGCTGGGTGGTGTCCATCGCCGACAGGGCTGCGAGCATGGCGGCGAAACTCAAGGCGTTGACGAGCATGCCCGGACCGACGCCGAAGGCGGCGATGAGCAGGCCTGCCAGGCCAGGCCCGATGATGCGGGCCGCGTTGAAGCTCATCGAGTTCATGCCGACCGCGTTGGCGATCAGGTCGTCGTGGACCATCTCCGAGACGAAGGCCTGCCGTGCCGGGGTGTCGAAGCTGATGATGACGCCCTGGGTCAGGGCGAACAGGTAGACCTGCCACAGCGCCACCGCGTGGGTGGCCACGAGCGCCCACAGCCACAGCGCATTGAGACCGAGCAACCCCTGCGTGACGCGCAGCACCGATCTCTTGCTGAACCGGTCGACGACGGCCCCCGCCCATGGCGCGAGGAAGGGCATGGCCACGAACTGCAGTGCGGTGACCTGCCCGAGCGCCGTGGAGGAGTGATCGGTCAGGTCGACGAGCACGAGCCAGTCCTGGCACGTGCGCTGCATCCAGGTGCCGATGTTCGAGACGAGAGCACCGGCGAAGTATCTGCGATAGTTCACGACGGCGAACGAGGCGAAGGTACGGGCCCCGAACCGTCTGAGTCCGCCGGCCACCCCCACGATCCCAGCTTAGGTCGCCGAGGCAGGCCCTCACGTCGACTGCTCCCGGGCATGCGGACGGGGCCGGGGATACCTCCCCGACCCCGTCAAGCATCATCGGTCGGCGCCCGCCGGGCGCCCGGTGTCGTGAGACCGCCCGGTCAGGCGGACGGCCCCTGGCGACCTGCGGGTCAGAGGACGCCCTTGGCGACCTTGACGACGTTCTCCGGGGTGAACCCGTACTCGGCCATCAGCAGGTTGCCGCTTGCGGAGGCACCGAAGTGCTCGATGCTCACGCAGGCGCCCTTGGCGCCGACGTAGCGGCTCCAGCCAAGCGACAGGCCGGCCTCGATCGAGACGCGGGCGGTGACGTCCGCGGGCAGCACCTGGTTCTGGTACTCCTCGGGCTGGGCGTCGAACCACTCCTGGCAGGGCATGGAGACGACGCGGGTGGCGACGCCCTCGTCCTCGAGCCGGTCCTGGGCGTCGAGGGCCAGCTGCACCTCGGAGCCGGTGGCGATGAGGATGAGCTGGGGGGCGCCGTTCCTGGCGTCGCGCAGGACGTAGGCCCCCTTGGCGGCTTCGGCGGCCGGAGCGAACTCGCCGCTGCCGCGGTCGACCGTGCGCAGGTCCTGGCGGCTCAGGATGATGCCCGCCGGGCGGTCGGTGTTCGCCAGGATCTGCGCCCAGGCCGCGGCGGTCTCGTTGGCGTCGGCCGGGCGGACGATGTCCAGGCCCGGGATGGCGCGGTAGGCGGCCAGGTGCTCGACCGGCTGGTGGGTGGGGCCGTCCTCGCCGACGCCGATCGAGTCGTGCGACCAGACGAAGACCGACGGCACGCCCATGAGGGCGGCCAACCGGACCGCCGGACGCATGTAGTCGGCGAACACGAAGAACGTGCCGCCGTAGGCGCGGGACAGACCGCCCGCGTTGATGCCGTTGAGGACACCACCCATGGCGTGCTCGCGGACACCGAAGTGCAGCACGCGGCCGTAGGGGTTGCCCGGCCATGCGGAGGTGGCGCGGCTGGTGGGCAGGAAGGACTCCTGGCCGTCCATGGTGGTGTTGTTCGACCCGGCGAGGTCGGCCGAGCCGCCCCACAGCTCGGGCAGCTGCGGGCCGAGCGCGGACAGCACCTTGCCGGAGGCCTTGCGGGTGCTGAGCTTGCCCTCGGCGAAGACGGGCAGTTCGAGGTCGGCGGGCAGCGCTCCGGAGCGGACCCGGTCGAGCAGGGCGGCGCGTTCCGGGTTGGCGGCACGCCACGCCTCGAAGCGCTCGTCCCAGGCCGACCGGGTGGCCGCTGCGCGCTCGGCCATGGCGGCGCGGGCGCGCTCGACGATGGTCTCGTCGAAGGTGAAGGGCTCGGTGGGCAGGCCGAGGAGCGTCTTCATAGCGTTGATCTCGTCCTCGCCGATGGCCGCGCCATGGATGCCCTCGGTGCCCTGCTTGGTGGGCAGGGGCCAGCCGATGATGGTGTCGAGCTTGATGATGGAGGGCTTGTCGGTGACCTTCTTGGCGGCCTCGATGGCCTCGTGGAGCGCCTGGATGTTCTCCTCGTAGTGGTCGCCGCCGTTGGTCCAGTCGACCTCGGCGACGTCCCAGCCGTAGGAGGCGTAGCGGGCCAGCACGTCCTCGTCGAAGGCGATCACCGGGTCGCCCTCGATGGTGATGCGGTTCGCGTCGTAGATGACGATGAGGTTGCCGAGGTCCTGGGCGCCGGCGAGCGAGGCCGCCTCGGACTGGACGCCCTCCTGCATGCAGCCGTCGCCGGCGATGGTGTAGACGAAGTGGTCGAAGACCGACTCGCCGGCCGCCGCCTCGGGATCGTACAGGCCGCGCTCGTACCGGGCGGCCATCGCCATGCCGACGGCCATCGAGATGCCGGCGCCCAGCGGGCCGGTGGTGCACTCGATGAACTTCGTGTGGCCGTACTCGGGGTGGCCCGGGGTCAGCGAGTTCTGCTTGCGCAGCTGCTTCATGTCGTCGAGTTCCAGGCCCAGGCCGTTGAGGTAGAACTGCGCGTACTGGAGCATCGAGGCGTGCCCCGCGGACAGGATGAAGCGGTCGCGGCCGATCCACTTGTCGTCCCCCGGATCGGTGTTCATGACCTTCTGGTAGAGCAGGTAGGCGACCGGGGCCAGCGACACCGGCGTGCCGGGGTGCCCGTTTCCCGTGCTCTGGACGGCATCAGCCGCCAGGATGCGAGCGATGTCGACCGCCTTGCGGTCCTGGTCAGTCCAAGTGAGTGCAGTCACAGATGGCGCCCTTCGTTGATTCGTCGACGATGTCGAATAGGTGTCGAATGGTCACTGCTCAGTCTATTCGTCCATTCCGTGTCTGATCCGCATCTGATCCGCATCCATTCCGCGGCAGGTGTTACCGTGACCGGCATGCCCGGCACGATCCGGCTCCGGCCCGCAGCGGGCTCCGACGCCGCCGCACTCAGCGCGATCCACAACGCCCAGGGCGTGGCGACCACCGCCAGCTACGAGCTGCGGCCCGGCACGGTCGCCCAACGCGCGGAATGGCTGGCCCGGCACCGGCGCGAGGGCTTCCCGGTCCTCGTCGCGATCGACGAGGACGATCAGGTGGTCGGTTTCGCCGCCTATGACCGATTCCGGGAGCTGCCCGGCTACGACCTGACGGTGGAGCACAGCGTCTACGTCGCACCCGGGCACGAGCACGAGGGCATCGGCCTGATGCTCATGACCGAGCTGATCGACCAGGCGCGTCGGGCGGGCCTGCATGCGATGGTGGGGGTGGTCGACGCCGGCAACAGGGCCTCCCTGGCCTTCCACGAGCGGCTCGGTTTCACGAACCACGGGGTGCTGCCCCAGGTGGGTCGCAAGTTCGGGCGCTGGCTCGATGTCGCCATGCTCGTGAGGCTTCTCGACGACCCGCCAACCGCCCGGTGACCTGACCCCATGGTGAGCCGCTAGGATGCGGCCCATGGCGAATGACGATGCGGCCGAGAAGGAGATCCTCACCTGGGAGGGTTTCGGTGCGGCGACCCGTGAACTGGCCCAGACCATCGTGGATTCCGGCTTCGTACCCGAGATCGTCATTGCCGTGGCCCGCGGTGGCATGATCCCCGGCGGCGCACTGACCTACGCGATCGGGGTGAAACTCACCGATGCCATCAACGTGGAGTTCTACACCGACATCGCCAAGACCCTGCCCGACCCGATCCTGCTCGCCCCACTGCTCGACACCGAGTCGATCAAGGACAAGAGGCTCCTGGTCGTCGACGACGTCGTCGACTCGGGACGCACGATGGAACTCGTCATCGACCTGCTCAAGGGCTATGGCGCCGACGTGCGCTCCGCGGTGCTCTACACCAAGCCCACCACCGTCATCCAGCCCGACTACTCGTGGCGGAACACCGACCGCTGGATCGCCTTCCCCTGGTCGGCGGACGGCCCGGTCACCAGACGATCCTGACCGCCCCGGACCACCCTTGGGCCGGCTGTGCCGGCACGCCTGCAGGTCGCGTGTCAGGCCGGCGGCAGTTCGCCGGTCCACGCCAGGGCCGACAGGAGGGCCGCCTGGTCGCCGAGGATCCTCGAGTTGTACCTGGCCTGCGGTGAGTGCAGCTGGGGGGCTCCCACCGGGTCGACACCGTCGGGCAGGGCGCCCACGAAGAGGAAGGCGCCGGGCACCTCGTCCAGCACGTAGCTGAAGTCCTCACTGGCCATGACCGGCTGGCTCATCTCGACGACCCGGTCCGGCCCGAAGAGGCGGCGTGCGGTGTCCAGGGCGACCCGCGCGGCGCGGGGATCATTCACCGTGGCCGGGCAGTTGACCCGGAACGACGCGTCCACCTCGCAGCGGTGGATCCGGCCGACGAGCTCGGCGATCTGCCTGGCCCGCTCCCCGAAGCGGTCGGTGGTGTCCTTCGAGACGGCGCGGATCGTCGCGCCGAGACTGGCCTGGTCGTGGATGACGTTGTACATCTTCCCGGCACCGAGCTGGGTGACGGTGCACACGACCGGGTCGAAGACGCTGAACTCGCGGGTGACGAGCGTCTGCAGCTGCTGTCCGAAGTCGAGGACGGCCGGCACCGGGTCGATGGCGGTGTGCGGCGCCGAACCGTGACCGCCCCTGCCGTGGAAGGTGGCGACGAGCTGACAGTTCGAGGCCATCTGGGCGCCGACCCGGACGTGCACGGTGCCGGCTGGATAGGGCATCTCGTGAACGCCCCAGGCCGCGACGGGACGCTCACCGGCGAGATCGAGCAGGCCTTCGTCGAGCATGCGCCTGGCCCCGCCGGCGGTCTCCTCGGCGGGCTGGAACATGAACATGACCGAGCCGGCCAGGGCGGCGCGATGGTAGGCGATCATCTTCACGGCCCCGACGAGGGCGGCCATGTGCATGTCGTGGCCGCAGGCGTGCATGGAGTCGCCGGTGGAGGCGAAGTCCTCGCCGGAGTCCTCGCGCACGGGCAGGGCGTCCATGTCGCCGCGCACGAGGACCACGGGGCCGGGCCTGTCGCCGCGGACGATGACGACGAAGGCCGACCAGCCGTCGAACTCGCGGATCTCGACGGGCATGCCGGTGAACTCCTGCAGCAGGCGGGACTTCGTCCGCGGAAGGTCGAAGCCGAGTTCGGGGATCTGGTGGAGCTCTCGGCGCAGGGCACCGAGCTGATCGGTGAGACCGGCCCCCATGGCGCGGAAGTCGGGTGCGGCTGAAACGTTCTGCTGCGTGCTCATGCCTCCATGCTCGCACGATGCGCGGCCGCCGGTCCGGCGTGTCAGCCGACGGGGCGGGCACCGGGTACGGCGTGCGGCTTAGCGTGGGGGCATGACGATCGACTGGGCGGTGTCGGGGTGGGGCCGGCCGGGTTCGGCCCTGGCCGTCGGCTCGGGCAGGCAGGGCCTGGGCCTGCTGGCCCGCTGGTGCCGCAGCACGGGCATCAGCACCGTGCTGGCGCCGGCCTTCTGCTGCACCACGATGATCACGCCCTTCTGGCTCGAGGGGATGTCGGTGCGTTTCGTTGCCGTGGACGAGCGGCTCGTCATGGACGCTGACTCGTTGCGCACGGCCCGGGCCGGTCATGACGGGCCCGTCGCGGTGCTGGTGGCTCGTACCGGCGGTTCGGGGCCCTCGCCACGACTTCGTGCCGAGCTGGCCGCGACGCGACGCGACGGCGGCCTGGTCATCGACGACGCCACCCATGCGATCCTCGCCGACACGGCCTCGGGCGCCCGGCCCAGCTGGTGTGACGCGTCCCTGGCGAGCCTGCGCAAGCTGCTGCCCGTCGCCGACGGGGCGCTGGTGCACGTACGGGATGGTATCGGGCTCGAGTCGGACCTGGCGGTCCCCGGCCAGAACCCTCCGGGCGAGGTCCTCGCGCTCCGCGGTGACCTGCCCGTCCTGGCCCGCGGCGAGCCGCAGCGGCCCTTCCCGTCGGGCGCCGGGCGCTACCTGGACGCCCTGGCGCGGGCCGAGGCCCACTTCGACGAGTCGCTCTCCCCCACCGCGCCCAGCACCGTCACGCGCCGGGTGTTGGGGGACCTCGATGGGGACGCCCTGGCCAGGCGGACGGCCCAGAATGCTCACGTCCTGGCCGGCGCGCTGTCCGGGTCCGGCGCCAGGATGATCAACCCGGGCGTCCCGGGCCCGCTGCTGCTCCGCACGACCAGGGCGCCGGCGATCGACGCCGAACTGGCCGCCCACGGCATTTTCTCCCCCATGGACTGGACCCGGCCGGGAGCCGTCGATGCCGCTCTGTGGCCCGGCGACGTCCTCGCCCTCGACACCCGTCCGATCGCGGGTCTGGACGACGCCGCCATGCACGACTGGCTTCGTTTCACGGCCGAGATCATCCGGAAATGGGACTGATCCGTGAATGGGACTGACCGGAATTGCCTGTGCCCGGGTTTGCCGGTTCCCGTGAGTTGGCATCGGTTCGGCGCCAGATTTTGTCCTCTGCGAATTCATACGCTACCGTTGCTCGCATGGTCTACCTCGTTGCCCGACGCCACATCGACATGATGCGTGTCGTCTCCGCGATGATGTGTTGCACCTGTTCCCGCTGATCACGGTCCTGTCGTCGTAGCCGCCATCGCGCGCCTGGCGGGGCCACCCGGTCAACCCCGCCCCACTCAGTCCCCTGCTTGCACTCGTGGATCCTGACTGGACAAGGCACGGTCGATCGGCGAAATTCACCCGAGTCCTTCGATTCGGAATCTCCCTGTTCTTTCATCCTGAAAAGGAATCAGTCATGCCCGGAATTCATTCCTCCATCACCGACGTCATCGGCGGTACACCCCTCGTCCGCGCCCCCCACTTCCTCGCCGCGAACAATGCCGAGGACGCGAACATCGCTTTCAAGCTCGAATACTTCAATCCCGCCGGCTCGGTCAAGGACCGTATTGCCCTGGCCATGATCACGGATGCCGAGGAGAAGGGCCTGTTGAAGCCCGGCGGCACCATCATCGAGCCCTCCAGCGGCAACACCGGTATCGGCCTGGCCGCCATCGGTACCGCCCGTGGGTACAAGGTCAAGGTCGTGCTGCCGGCCAGCCTGTCCGTGGAGCGCCGCGCGCTCATCCAGGCCTATGGCGGTGAGGTCATCCTGACCCCCGGCCCGCTGGCCATCAAGGGGGCCATCGCCTACGCCAACCAGCTGCACGAGGCCGATCCCAACTCGGTGCTGCTGGGCCAGTTCGACAATCCCGCGAACCCGGCCATCCACTACCGGACGACCGGCCCTGAGATCTGGGCCGACACCGATGGCGCCATCGACATCCTCGTCGCCGGCATCGGCACCGGCGGCACCCTGTCGGGCGCCGGCAAGTACCTCAAGGAGCAGAACCCGAACATCAAGGTGATCGGCCTCGAGCCCGCCAAGAGCGCCATCCTCAACGGCAAGCCCGCCGGCCCGCACGGCCTGCAGGGCATCGGCACCGGGTTCGTCCCGAACACCCTTGACACCTCCATCTACGACGAGGTTCTCGACATCACCGACGAGGACTCCATCGAGCAGGCGCGCCGCCTGGGCACCTCGGAGGGCATTTTCACCGGCATCAGCTCGGGCACGGCCCTCGCCGGCGCCCTGCAGGTGGCCGCCCGGCCCGAGAACAAGGGCAAGCTCATCGTCGCCGTCCTGCCCGATTCCGGCGACCGCTACCTGTCCACCGCACTCGGCCAGTTCCCCGAGCTCGAGGTGCACGACGTGGAGCTGTGATCGTCCACGACCACTCGATCCGCACGAGGGCGCCCGGGATCCCCGGGCGCCCTCGCCGCGCATGGATGCCCACTCCCCGGCGCATGGCTCCGGGACACGAACCCGCACCAGGCCCTGTTCCGGCTCTCCCCAGAAACCAGGAAAAGTGATATAAATCTGCTATCACTTTTGAGAGGAGAGCGTCCATGAGCGACGAAGAACGCACCATGCCCCAGCCAGAGGCCACGTTCAGCGAACTGGTCCGCGGTATCGACGTCGAGGAACGGAAGGCACCGGCGATCAACGGCGGGATCGGGCTGCTCGTCGTCCTGGCCTGCTTCGGCGCGGGCGTCCTGACCGTCCTCCCCGACCCGACCACGCGCCATCCCGCGCCCCTGATCGCCCTGGTCATCGTCGGCTCGCTCCTGGCCAGCGGGCTCACCATCGTGAACCCCGGGGACACGAAGGTCGTGCAGTTCTTCGGCCGCTACGTCGGCACCATCCGGCGCACCGGGCTGGTCATGACCGTGCCGCTGACGACCACGAAGAAGGTCTCGGTGAAGGTGCACAACTTCGAGACGAGCGAGCTGAAGGTCAACGACGCCGACGGCAATCCGGTGAACATCGCCGCCATCGTCGTCTGGCAGGTGGCGGACACGGCCAAGGCCGTCTTCGCGGTCGAGGACGCGGAGGAGTTCGTCGACGTACAGTCGGAGTCGGCGCTGCGCCACGTCGCCGGCGCCCACCCGTACGACAACGCCGCGCCCGGCCAGGAGACCCTGAGGGGCTCGACCGAGTCGATCGCCGCCGAGCTGGCGGCCGAGGTCGCCGCCCGCATCACCATCGCCGGTCTGACCGTCATCGAGACGCGGATCAGTTCACTGGCCTATGCCCCCGAGATCGCCCAGGCGATGCTGCAGCGTCAGCAGGCGGCCGCCGTCATCGCGGCCCGCGAGAAGATCGTCGAGGGCGCCGTGTCGATGGTTAGCAACGCCCTCGACCGCCTCGAGGGCCAGGACATCGTCGCACTCGACGACGAGCGCAAGGCGGCCATGGTCTCGAACCTGCTCGTCGTGCTGTGCTCCGATTCCAGGGCCACCCCCGTGGTGAACACGGGCACTCTGTACGCCTGACCGATGGCTGAACGCGAGCACAGGCACGAACGCAAGCAGGTGCTGCTGCGTCTCGACCCGGCGGTGCACGACGCGTTGCAGCGCTGGGCCGGCGACGAGATGCGTTCGGTGAACGCCCAGGTCGAGGTGATCCTGCGTGAGGCGCTGCGACGCGCCGGGCGGCTTCCCTCGGACATCAGGCCGATCCCGAGGCGGGGCCGGCCGCCGTCGAGCTCGGGCTCCGAGCCCGGCTGAGACCATTCCCCGTGCCGCTTCACCCATGTGCCGGGCAGGCCCGCCCGCGTGGATCAGGATTCCAGATCGGCGCGCCACACGGCGCGGGCCGTCTCGGTGGGCCCGTCGAGTTCGGTGAACCCGGCATCGACGACGCTCACCGGCCGCGGATTCGCCGCCCACTCGCCCCTGTCCGGCCAGCGCACCTCGACCCGGAAGCCGTCGGCCCGCCACTGGGCGCGGCGGGGTTCGTCCAGGGCCGCGTAGAGCAGCTGCGCGGCGTGGGCGCACTGGGCCGCGAGCTTGCCGCTGGTGATCTGCTCGAGCGGGGTCACCTCGATGAGGACCTGCGCCGCGGTGTGCGCGCTGGCGTGCTCGGACGGGAAAACGGTGCCGCCCATCTGCAGCTTGCTGAGAGTCTTGGGCAGCGGGTGCTCCGGGCAGGGCGGAAAGGCCCGAACCCCGGCGGGTCCGAATCCCTCGGGCCCGGCCTGGGTGACGAGCACGCCGGGCAGCTCCTGCACGTCGTCCCAGCGCTTGCCGTCGGCGCGACGCACGAGCTTGCGGATGCGGCCGCCGTCGGCCCAGGCGTGGATGGCCTGGTTCCAGGGACCGCCGGGCGCGGCACGTTCGTCGTCGAGTAGCCCCACGACGGCCCGTGCCGCGGCCTCGCAGACGTCGACCTCGCGGGCGAGGGCGTGCTTGTCGCGCAGGACGACGAGCTGCATCGCCCAGGGGTTCTCCTCGCTCGGATCGCTTCCGGGGGCGGCGGTCGGATCGTTCGTCATGCACCCCAGGGTAGGCCTGGTGCCGGCTGCCCGATGAGGACCGCCGAGTCGCCGGGGCCAGGGCGGGTCCGCGGAAACGGGCCGGCTGCCGTGGCGATGACCGGCGGATCGCCGATCACGACGGCGCCCCGGCGGACGACCGCGTGCTGACCGCGCGGCCCCGGCACGCCGGGGCGCGGCTAAGGTCGCACCATGTGACCGCCATGAGCCTGCTCGTCGTCCTCGCCGCCTCCGTGGTGGCCGGGCTCATCGGCTATCTGACCGGCCTGGCCTCACTCGTCAGCTACCCGATGCTGCTGGCCGTCGGGCTGCCGCCGGTCTCGGCCAATGTGACGAATACGATCGGCATGGTCTCGGTCGGCCTCGGCTCGACGATCAGGGGTGCCGGCTCGTACATGCCCGACATGGGCCGCCGCCAGGTCATCGTCCAGGGGCTCATCGCCGGTCTCGGCGGGCTCACCGGAGGATTCCTGCTGCTGGTCAGCGGCGACGGGGTCTTCGAGCACATCGTCCCCTACCTCGTGCTGCTGGCCGCTGTCCTGCTGCTGGCCGGCCCGCGCATCAAGAGCATCCAGTCCGACGGCACCTGGCCCGTCTGGCTGTACGACGCACTGCTCTATCTCGTGTGCATCTACGGCGGGTACTTCGGCGCCGGCTCGGGTGTCATCTTCATGGCCCTGACGACGCTGGCCACCTCGTTGAGCTTCAACCAGGCGGTGTGGTTCAAGACGACGCTCATGTCGGTCAGCAACCTGGCGGCCGGGTTCTACTTCGTCTTCAGCGGCGAGGTGAACTGGCCCGTAGCGCTGGCCCTGGCGGTCGGTTTCTTCACCGGTGGCTGGTTGGGGCCGATGGTCCAGCGGTTCATCCCCGAGAGGGTGCTGCGGTGGGCGATCGGTGTCGGGGGCATCGGGCTGGCCTGCTACCTGTGGTTCTCGGCGTGAGGGCCGCCCCGAGGCGGCGGCACGCACTGGCGGGCAGATCAACCGGATCGTGGTTCCGGGCGTGCACCGGCAACGGCACCGCGTAGCGTTGCGCCGTGACCGTGTTCGCCTTGTCAACTGTCGTCCTGGCCGGTGTCGCCGCGGGCATCGTCGGCTACCTCACCGGGATGGCCTCGCTGGTCAGCTACCCGGCGCTGGTCATGCTGGGCGTGCCCCCGGTCACGGCCAATGCGACGAACACGGTCGGGCTCCTCGGGTCGGCCCTGGGGTCCGCGGTGAAGGGCGCGCCCACCTTTCTGCCCAGGAGCAACAGGCGCAGCGTCATCGTCCAGTCGATCGCCGGCGCCATCGGCGGGCTCATCGGGGCCTGCCTGCTGCTGGTGGGCGGGGACGGCACCTTCGCTGTCGTCGTGCCCTGGCTCGTCCTGGCCTCGGCGCTCATGATCCTGGCGAGTCCGCGGCTGCGTGACCTGCAGCACGGCGAGGAGTGGCCGCGCTGGCTCTACGGCCTGGTGATCATGCTGGTGTTCGTCTACGGCGGGTACTTCGGCGCGGGCTCGGCGCTCATGTACCTGACGGTCACGATGATCGCCACCAGCGCCGAACTGAGCACGACCGTCTACCTCAAGACGCTCGTCATCGCCGCGGCGAACCTGAGCTCGTCGGTCTGGTTCATCTGCGCCGGAAGGGTCGCCTGGTGGGCGGCCATCGCGCTTCTGGTCGGCTCGATGATCGGCGGGTGGTTCGGCCCGGTCATCGCCCAGCGCATCCCCGACCGGGTGCTGCGCTGGATCATCGGCATCGCCGGCATCATCCTGGCCTGCTACCTGTGGTATTCCGCCTGAGGGGGCATCACGCCCCGCGGGGTCAACGGCCTGGCCGCCCGACCCGTCGTTTCCCGGGGCCGGGCGGAAGTCACGGCCGGTGTCGTTTACCGTTGGGACCGTGAGCACCAGGGCGCAGTGGAGCGCTGACGGCCCCGACATGGTCATCGAGGGCGACAACCTGCCGGTTCTGCGCGGGCTGCCGGGCGAGTCGTTCCAGGTGATCTACATCGATCCGCCCTTCAACACCGGCGTGACGCAACGGCGTCGCACCGTGTCTGCGGTGGCGAGTGAGAACGGGTCGCGGCTGGGCTTCCGAGGGCGCAGTTACGAGACGGTCCGCGGCACGGTGCTCGGCTACGACGACGCCTTCGAGGACTACTGGGACTTCCTGGAGCCCCGTCTCGAGGAGGCCTGGCGGCTGCTGACGCGCACCGGCACCCTGTACCTGCACCTGGACTACCGCGAGGCGCACTACGCGAAGGTGCTGCTCGACGCCCTGTTCGGCCGTGACTGCTTCCTCAACGAGATCATCTGGGCCTACGACTACGGGGCCCGTACCAGGCGGCGCTGGCCGTCGAAGCACGACACGATCCTCGTCTACGTGAAGGACCCCAAGGCCTACTGGTTCGACTCGGCCGAGGTCGACCGCGAGCCCTACATGGCGCCCTCGCTCGTCACACCGGAGAAGGCTGAGCGCGGCAAACTGCCCACCGACGTGTGGTGGCACACGATCGTCTCGCCGACCGGCAGGGAGAAGACCGGCTACCCCACCCAGAAGCCGGAGGGCGTGCTGCGGCGCATCATCGCCGCGAGCTCCAGGCCCGGTGACTGGGTGCTGGACTTCTTCGCCGGCTCGGGCACGACGGGTGCCGCCGCCGCTGCCCTGGGCAGGCGCTTCCTGCTCATCGACGAGAACCCCGAGGCCATCGCCGTGATGCGCGGCAGACTGGGCGGGGACGTCAGGTTCGAGCCGAGGGGAGCCGAACCCGGAAAGGCCGCGAACGACGGACCCGAACAGGAGCAACCATGATGATGGACATGTCCCACGTGCCGCAGATCACGAATCCGGCGCCGGCCACCCCACCCGCCCCGAACTGGTGAGGATGCCCTCATGAACGCCCATGCCCCGGTCCGGCTGAGCCGGCGAACTCTCCTGGCCGGCACCGGGAGCGCGGCGCTCGCGCTCACGGCGGCCACCTGCTCCCCCAGCGACCCGTCCTCCGCCACGCCAGCAGAGGCGGGCATCGCCCGGCTCGACGTCACCGACCCCGACGGGCGCCTGCTCGACTTCGCGGGTCTGCGCCGCATCCAGTCCAACGGCGTCGGCGAGGACGCCTGGGACGACCAGCTGCTGCATCCCGAGAGCCTCGAGGTCATCACCCACGCGCCCCTCTACGAGGACACCGAGTCCAGCGCCGCCGTCGACCTGCCCGAGGGCGGGGCAACCCTGTCCCTGTCGTGGCCCACGAGTCACGGCTACTCGGCGCTGTTCGCGGACATCCCCGGCCCCGGCCGCCACAGCCTTGCCGAGCTCGCCGCCCGCGGCCTGCACGAGCGCCAGCAGCCCCGCCTCGACACCCTGCCAGCCTCGCAGGCGCGAACCGCCGTGGAGAACCTCAGGCAGGAGGCCTCGGCGGCACTCGACGCGTGTACGGGGGCCGCCGGGCCGGCCGAGCGCGCGGCCCACGGGGCCGAGGCCCTCGAAGCGGCCACCGCCGCCCAGTTGATGCTCGACGAGGCCTGCCTGGCGCTGGCCCCCGGAGACGCGTTCATCGGCGTCACCTTCACCCGGCCGCCCGATCCCGGTCGACTCAGCCGGGCGGCCGGCATCGGCGCAGGACACCGACCGGTGGCCGCCAGGATCGTCGTCGAGGACGACACCGACCCGGCAGAGCTGGACTCCTGGCGGCAGACCATCACCGCCCTGCACGCCGCCGGTTCCCTCGCCATGGTGCAGGTCTGCGACTCGCAGTTGATGGCCGAGCTCGACCAGGGGGAATGGGACCGGCGCGTCTCGGCGCTCGTACGGGGCCTGTCCGAGGCCGACGCGTGGGAGATCGGCAACGAACTGGGCGGTTCCTGGCTCGGCGCCGACGCCGTCGAACGGACCCTGCAGGCGGCGCACGCCGTGCGCGCCAACCAGGCCACCGCCGACGCCACCACCGTCCTGACCCTCTACTACCAACTCGGCCAAGACTCGGCGGAGAACTCCACGTTGAGCTGGGCCCGGGACAATCTGACACCCGAACTGCTCGACCTGACCGATGTGCTGGGACTGTCCGTCTACCCCCAGTGGCACCCGCTCGGCGCGGGGGCCGACCGGGTACTCACGGCACTCGCCACCGCCTTCCCCGACCAGCGCGTGGCCCTGACCGAGCTGGGATACGGCGGCGACGACCTCGACCCGGGCCCCTGGTGGTTCGGCGATGAGCACGACGCGGCCGCAGCCCGCAACGCCACCGCGCGGCACCTCACCAGCGCAGCGTTGGGCCGTCCGGGATGCTGGGGCGCGCCCTTCTGGTGGTACTACCTCGAGGACGAGGAACCCGGCACGCCGGGCGGGCCGGTCTCCGAGACGCTGATCGAGGTGGCACGGGACACCGGCTCCCGCTAGGGCATCGGAATCAGGTCGGCGCCGGCCATGACGAGGGGCCGCTGCGGCGGCAACGGCCGGGACCGCCCGGATACCACACCATGAGCGGCACCCCCTGCCGGCCCGGCAGCCAGCGCCCGGCCCCTCAGACGACCGCTAGAACGATGAACGCGATGGCGAGCAACGGCAACGAGCCCTGCTTGAGTGCCGCGGCACGTTTGTCGGGTGAACCGGTGAACAGCACGACGGCCGCTGCGAGCATGGAGCCGGCCCCGGCGAGCATGAGGGCGATTCCGGCGCCACTGATCCCACACCCGGTCAGCACTACGCCGGCCGCGGCGATGCCGGCCAGGAACAGGTTGTAGAAGCCCTGGTTGAAGGCCATCTCGCGGGTGCGCTCCGCCTCCTCAAGGCTCATGCCAAAGGTTGCACGGGAACGTTCGCTCGTCCACGCCAGCGACTCCATCACGAAGATGACGACGTGCAGCAGCGCCGCAAGCGCGGCGATGATCGATCCGGCAATGAGCATGAAACAGGTCCTCTCGTGTGCACCGCGAGCAGGCGGTGTCCCCCGCTCCAACACCCCACCGGGCCGGATCATTCCGCCGTGGAAACCAGCACCACCAAATAATTGATTATTCAATAAAGCCGTCTAGGGTGGGACCCGCACGCCGGCACCACCCTCGCCGACGACACAGGCCACGACCACCACAGGAGCAACCCATGAGCACCTACACGATCGATGTGAGCCATTCGACGCTCGCCTTCACCGTCCGGCACGCCGGTATCGGCAAGACCCACGGCCGCTTCAACGATTTCGCCGGCACGATCGAGGTCGCCGACCTGGCCACCCCGGCCGGGTCGACCGTCTCGGCCATGATCAAGGCCGACTCCATCGACACCTCCAACCAGCAGCGGGACGAGCACCTGCGCTCCGCAGACTTCTTCGACACCAGGAATCACCCGGCGTGGACCTTCGTCTCCACCGGGGTGAGCGGCAACAACGACGCATTCGTCCTGTCCGGCGACCTGACGATCCATGGCGTCACCCGCCCGGTCGACCTGGACGTCGAGTTCCTCGGCGCCGCGACCGACCCCTTCGGCGCCGAGCGCCTGGGCTTCGAGGCCAGCACCTCGATCTCGCGCAAGGACTTCGGCCTCACCTGGAACTCGGCCCTCGAGGCCGGCGGCGTCCTCGTGGGCGACAAGGTCCAGATCACCCTCGAGATCGAGGCCGTCAAGCAGTCCTGAGCCGTCTGCCCCACCCCACGCAATCGGTCGCCCTGCGTTCTGCGTGTGTCATTGCACGAGGAACGCAGGGTGACCGAGTTGATCAGCGCATCCTGCGGGCGCGCACGACGATGTCGCGATCGTGGTGACTGCCGGCTCCCCCGCTGACACGGCGCTCGCGTCCCCTGTGCCGTTCGAGCACCCAGCCCGGACCGATCGCCGCGAGCACCTGCTCGGGCATGACATGGTCGGCGAAGTGCCCCGGGTCGGGAACCTCGGCGAGGTCGTGGTGGACGAACAGCAGCGTCCCGCCCGGCGCGACGAGGCTCATGAGCACACGTTCGGCGTCATGCTCCGGGGTGCGCCGCAGCGCCGGGTACTGGGCGGAGACGAGGTCGAAGGTCGCCGGCTCCAGGTCGGCGTCGAGCAATCCGGCATGAAGCCACTCGATCTCGACCCCTGCCCGAGTAGCTGCTTCCAGAGCACGGTCGAGAGCGACGATCGAGACGTCCAGAGCCGTCACCTGCCAGCCCCGCCCGGCCAGCCAGATGGCGTCGGCGCCCTCCCCGCACCCGACATCGAGGGCACGGCCGGGCGTCAACTCCGCGGCCTCGTCGACGAGCGCGGCATTGGGCTCGCCGCTCCAGATGTGCTCGGACCTGCTGTAGCGCTCATCCCATTCCGCAGCGGCGGCGACGTCCGAGGGACCCGAGGGCAGAGCACGGTTGTGAGGCATGCGGCGAGTTTAGGCAACCCTTCATAGGCATCCAAGGCATTCAGCGCGGGTGAGAAGCTCATCGGGTCGGCAGAGAGCGGGCTCGCGCCATCGCGTCCAGTCCGGCGCCATGGACGAGCACCGGCCGCTGCACCTGCCCCGTGCCGCGCAGGGGTTCGAGAGGACGCAGCCCCTCGCGTCGTCCGATCCACCACCAGAGCAGCGGGACACAGATGAGATCTGGCACGGCGGAGAACACGAAGGTGACCGGCGAGACCTCGCCCTGCTCCAGGGTTTGCGGGGCGAGCGGCGCGATGAGGGTCAGCGTGAGGTTGTTGGCCGCGTGCAGGGCGACGGCGAGCTCGATGCCGCCGCTGCGCCAGGTCAGGGCCGCTGCCAGCACGCAGTTGGTGCCGCCCGCCTACGGCTCAGGCGTCCCGCCGCCACGAGACGAGGGCCCCGGCTGCCAGGCAGGTGAGCCAGCTGGCCAGGACGAGCAGGTCCCGCGCCGAGACCAGGTTCCCGTCGAGGAGCCCGGCCGCCGCCCCGGTGGGCAGCCAACCGGCCAGGCGCGGCGCGGCGGTCCGGACGAGGGCCGGAGCGGCCCAGACGATCACCAGGGTGAGGACGGTGCCCCGGGCCGTCGACCTGGTCGTCTCGGCGGCGAGCCAGGCCAGTGTCGAGACGAGGAGCAGATGGGCGATCGCGCCGAGGCAGTGCCGCGGATCGGCGCGGCCCAGGGCAGCCACCAGGGCCGTTCCCGTGAGTACCGAGACGACCAGCACCGCGGCCTCGAGGACGACCACGCGGGCACCTGCCCACCGCAGGCGAGCGGGCATTGCGAGCAGGGTGCTGCGGTGCTGACGGACGTACTCCTGGCCGGCGAGACCCGCCCCGCACACGACGCTGCCGGCCAGGACAAGGGGCATGACCGTGGCCAGGGATGCGCCGCCGGCCCCGTTCGCGCTGCGGACCGCGAGCCCCAGGACCACGGCCCAGCCGACGGACACGGCGAGCAACACCCAGCTCCTGCGCAGCCCGCCGATCTTGCCGAACTCGGCGACCATGACGCCCATCAGACGTCCCGGTACCGGTCGAACACGGCTCCCGCGCCACATCCGAGGAGCACCCAGCCGGCCATTGCGGCCGCCGCGGCCGGGATCGACGGCATCCCGGGCTCCTCGCCGGCGCGGATCAGCGCCGGGCCGAGGGCGTCCGGCAGCAGGTACCAGGCCCACGACCAGCGCATGGCGAGGAGGAAGCCCACCGAGACGACCGTCGAGCTCGCGACGAGGTAGACCATGGGCACCAGCCCGTTGCGCAGGACCAGCGTCGCCCCGGCTGCGAACAGCGAGAGGAAGACCGCGTAGAGCACCACCCGGCCGTCCTGCTGCCACTGGGCGGTGGTCATGGCCGGGGCGTGCGGACCGAGGACGCGGCGGGCGGTGATGGTGCCCTCGGCCAGGGCCAGGCTCGTCACGAGCCCGCCGGCCAGGGCCGCCAGCACGTACTTGGCGAGGCATCTTCTGATGCGTGCGGGCACCGCCAGCTCGCTCATGGCGGCCTGGTGTCCGCCGCCGAGTTCCTCGGGCATCGGCCGGTACTCCTGCCAGACCACCAAGACCCCGAGCGCGGCGGACGCGGCGACCGACAGCAGCGCCTCGCTCACCCCGAGCCCGGCCGGGTCGGCGTCCACGTCGGCCCGGACTCCTTCGATCGCGGCGCGGACGCTGCGCGCGTTCACCCATGTCAGGAGCGGGGTGAGCACCAGCGCGGCGACGACCGCACCGACGGCGGGACGCAGCCCGAGGAGTTTGCGGGTCTCCGTCACGAAAACCCTCATGCCGAGCCCTCCCCCGCCACGGCGAAGAAGGCGGTCTCGAGGCCCCCGTGGGCCGCGACGAGGTGCTCCACCGGGGCGGAGGCACGGATTCGTCCGCCGTCGATGATGACGACGTCGTCGGCGACCTCGGCCAGCTCGGTGATGAGGTGGCTGGACATGAGGACGGTGCCGCCGTCTGCCGCGTGGCGACGGACGAGTCCTCGCAGCCAGCGGATGCCGTCCGGGTCGAGCCCGTTGACCGGCTCGTCGAGGACGAGGACCTCCGGCTCGCCGAGCAGGGCGGCAGCGAGACCAAGACGCTGGGCCATGCCGAGGCTGAACGTGCCGACCCTGCGCCGCCCCGCGGCGGCGAGCCCGAGCTCGTCGAGCACCCGCCCCACCCGCGAGCGGGATATGCCGTTGCTCGACGCGAGCCAACCCAGGTGGCCGGCAGCGGTGCGCCCGGGATGGGCGCCGGCGCCGCCCAGGCTCACCCCGACCCTCGTGAGGGGGCGTCTCAGTGACGCGTAGGGCGCGCCACCGATCGTCGCGGCGCCTGCGGTGGCGCGGTCGAGTCCCAGGAGGATGCGCAGTGCCGAGGACTTGCCGGCGCCGTTGCGCCCGACGAAACCGGTGACCCTGCCAGCCCTGGCCTCGAAACCGACGTCGTCGAGGATCGTGGCCGCGCCACGGCGCTTCACCACGTGGTCGAAGGTGATCATGGCCCCATGGTCGGGTGTTCCGGCTGAGCGCGCATCGGCCCGCCGGGCTCGGCCCCAGGGCCGATGCGCGGCCCCGGGCAGGCCCCTAGGATTGCCGCATGGAGAAGCGGGAACGGTCCTGGCACCGCTGGGCCCTCACCCTGGGGGCAGTCGCCTTCGGCGCGCTGTCCTTCACGGTGACCGGCCGCGCTCCGGAGAACGGGTCAGGTGGCACCATGACCCTGCTCGTCGTGGCGGCCGTCGCCGCGCTGGGCTGCTGGCTGGCCGTGATGGCTCTGGCCGAGCAGCGGTCGCACCGCCGCCAGATGATCGCGGCCGCCGCGGCCGAGGCCGTTCTGAAGGACCGGCTGGTTCTTGCCGGCCAGCTTCACGACATCATCAGCCACGGGCTGGGGACGATCACGCTGCGGGCGCGGGTCGGCGCGCGCAGCAGCGAGCCGGCCGAGGCGCACGCGGCACTCGACGATGTCATCGGGCTCAGCCGGCAGGCGACGGCCGAGCTGCGCCAGGTGCTCACGGTGCTGCGCGAGCCCGGCGCCGCCGCTCCCCTGTCCCCGACCGCCGGGATCACCGAGCTGGCCGATGTCATCGAGCAGGCCCGGGCCTCCGGGGTGGCGCTGCGGGTCAGCGGGCTGGACACCCGGTGCAGCAGCGCGACCGGGCTCGTCGTGCACCACGTCGTCCGTGAGGCGCTGCGGAACATCATGCGCCACGTCGGCCCCACCGGCGCCGAGTGCACCATCGCGCGACGCGGGGATCACGTCACCGTGCGCGTCGAGGACGAGGGGCCGCACGACCAGGCCGTCTCCGTTCCCGGCGCCGGCCATGGCCTCGGCCTGCTCGAGCAGCGTGTCCGCCTTGCGGGCGGCACGCTGACCCATGGCCCCTCGGGGAACGGATTCGTGGTGGCGGCGAGCATCCCCGACGAGGGGCCGGCAGCATGATCCGCGTCCTCGTCGTCGACGATCAGGCGCTCGTGCGCCGCAGCCTGGCCAGCCTCATCGGCGACGAGCCCGACATCGACGTGGTCGCGGAGGCGTCCGACGGCGAACAGGCGGTCGCGCTCGCCCGGTCGAGCCGGCCCGATGTCGTCCTCATGGATCTGCGGATGCCCGAGGTCGACGGTTTGGAGGCCACCCGGCGCATCCTCGCCGAGCCGGCACTGGAGCGCACGAGGGTCTGCGTCCTGACCATGTTCGAACTGGACGAGTACGTCTTCGGCGCGCTGCGCGCCGGGGCCTCGGGCTTCCTGCTCAAGGACGCCGAACCCGAGGTCGTGGCCGATGCGGTCCGCAGACTGGCGCGCGGGGAGCAGATCCTCGCGCCGTCGGTTCTCAGGCGCGTCATCGAGCAGTCGTTGACCGCGCAGCATCCGGTGCGTGAGCTGCCGCAGATCACGGCCCGCGAACGTGAGGTGCTCGGGCTCATCGGGCAGGGGCTCAACAACGCCGAGATCGAGCGTGAGCTGTTCATCTCGCGCAGCACGCTGAAGACCCACATCGCGCACCTGCTCACCAAGCTGGATGCCCGTGACCGGCCCCAGCTGGTGATCATCGCCCACGAGGCGGGGTGCGTCCCCGGCAGAACGTAACCCCTGGCCGGGGACGCGTCCGCTTACATGTTGATGAGCCGGGCGAGTGCGACGCTCCAGTCGCTGCTGGGGTTGGTCGTGCTGTCCCCCACCTTCTCCTGGATTGCGGCGACGATCAGGTCCCGGCGCCTGGGGGCTCGCTCGGGGTCGGCGGCTGCAAGGGCGCCGGGGAGCTCGTCGAGCGTGAGATCGGTGCCGTAGCAGGGGGTTCCGGGCTGCTGGCGCCATGACTGCGCGATCGGACCCGCGTCGTAGGCGTCGAACCCGCTGTCGTCGACCAGGGCCATGGCGAGTTCCCGATCCTGGGGCCGATCGGCCGCCACCGGCAGTGCGACGCGATCCGCCGCCCCGCTCGGGCGGCCCTTCTCGGCCAGCGAGGCCGAACCGATCGAGTTCCAGGCCTTGGCGACCGGGCGCCCCAGCTGGCCGATGACCCACTCGCTCTCCACCCGGCCAGGCTGCAGAAGGTCCTCGCCGTCACGGAGCGGGTAGTAGTTCGATGTGTCGATGACGGTCACCGACGAGGGAAGACCCGCCACTGCGGGAGCGATCCTCGGGATCGAGCTCAGGGGAATGGACAGGATGAGCGCATCGACGTCGGCCGCGGCCTCGGCGACCGTCACGGCGCGCACCCCCTCGGTGAGCACGTCCGCCGGGATGGTCTGCGGCCCACGTGAGTTCGCCACCTTGACGTCGTGGCCGCTCCGGCCGAGATTGCGAGCCAGCGACCTGCCGATGTTGCCGACCCCGATGATTCCAATGCGCATTTCCCGCTCCTTGCTCGTGCCGCCGGATGCCCGGCTGGTCCTGACAGCGCCCGGCCCTGGCTGCCGTACCATCTGACCAAGCCACTGCCTCCGCATGATACGGAGGGAGTCTCCGGATAACAAGGGGGTGAACATGTCCGCGGCACGGACGAGGGCGCCCCGGCGCGACGCGCAACGAAACCGGGCGCGCATCATCGACGTGGCCGAGCAGGCCTTCGCCGCCGAAGGACTGGACGTCCCGTTGGACTCGGTGGCGAAGCGAGCCGGGGTGGGGGCCGGCACCCTGTACCGCCATTTCCCCACCCGCGAGGATCTCGTCGCGGCCGTCCTCGAGGGCCGTCAGCCGGACCTCGACCGCGAGCGCGCGGGCATCGAGGCCGAGCGCCTCGAACCGGACGCGGCCCTGGACCGGTGGCTGGCCGTCCTCGTGTCATGGATGCGGGCGTACAACGGCCTGCCCGGGTCCCTGCGCGCGGCGGTCGACGCCCGCTCGACGCCACTGGGGATGACGTGCGAGACGGTGATCGCCGTGACCGATCACTTCCTCGGTGCCGCTCAGCGGGCGGGGGCGGCACGCCCGGACGTCCAGGGGCTCGACCTCTTCCTCGGCGCACTCGGTACCGCCTGGGCGTCCACCGCGTCCTCTCCCGGCACAGAGCCTCCCGACGGCAGGACCGGCGACGACCTGCTGCGGCTGCTCCGCTGCGGCTGGGCGGTGGGCCGGCCGGGCTGACCCCGGCTCGACGAGCCGGTTCGGAACGGGCCGCACGACACCCGTCGGACCGGCTTGTCCGCCGAGGACCACCAGGTCAGGGCCGTGTCGCCCTAGGATCGAGCCGGAACGAACTCGTCGGCCCTCCGGGCCCCAAGGAGACCTCCCATGAAGACCATCCCCATCGGAACCACCGGCACCACTTCGTCCAACATCATCTCGGGCATGATGCGCATCGCGGACGACACCGATGAGCAGATCCGCGCCCTGTACACGGCGGCGCGTGAGGCGGGCATCGACTTCTTCGACCATGCCGACCTGTACGGCTTCGACCGCCCGAACGGCATTCACCTGTGCGAACGACGGTTCGCGCAGGCGCTGCACCTCAGCCCGTCCGAACGCGAGCAGATCATCCTGCAGACCAAGACCGGCATCGTCGCCGACCCGTGGGGCTACGACCAGTCCTACGAGCACATCGTCGGCTCCGTCGAGGAGTCGCTGAGGGCACTGGGCACCGACTACCTCGACGTCCTGCTGCTGCACCGCCCGGACGCGCTCGTCGAGCCGGAGGAAGTGGCCCGGGCCTTCGACCACCTGGAGTCCAGCGGGAAGGTCCGCGCATTCGGGGTGTCCAACCACACCCCGCGCCAGATCGACCTGCTGCGCACGGCTGTGACCCAGCCGATCAGCGTCAACCAGATGCAGCTGTCGGTCGCGCACGCATCGATCATCACCCAGGGTCTGGCTGCGAACATGACCACCACCGATGACGCGATCACCCGCGACGGCGGCGGCATCGTCGAGTACGCGCGCATCAACCGGATCACCCTTCAGGCGTGGAGCCCGTTCCAGAAGACCACCCGCGACGGGGTCTTCCTCGGCGCGGCGGACCATCCGAAGCTGAACGCCGAGCTCGACCGGCTCGCCGCCAAGTACGGCGTCACCCCGACAGCGATCGCGGTCGCCTGGATCACCCGCCACCCGGCCAGAATCCAGGTCGTCCTCGGCACGACGACGCCCCAGCGGGTGACAGAGGCCGCGGCCGGCTCCGACACCCCGCTCACCCGCGGTGAGTGGTACGGGCTCGTCCGGGCCGCCGGGCACGAGGTGCCGTGAGCATCCGACAGGAGGCGACACTGAAGCCCGAGTGGCCGCGTTGGACGAATCGTCCGGCACGATCCGGCACGGCAACGAGCCTGCGCAGGCCCAGGCCTTGCGGAACCTTGGCCCCGCCCGGGCCCGGATCACCGATGAGGTCTTCGACCGGTTTCCGGGATGGGGACGACGATTCCTATACTGATGAGGGCTGATGCCCGTCGTCGGTCACCGGTCCCGCCTCGGCGCAGGATCGGCACCCCTCGATCACGACCGCGTACGAAGTGAGGACGCACCATGAAGAACCCCACCACCAAGACCGTCATGACCCTGATTCTGGCCCCTGCCCTGGCGCTGAGCCTGGGCGCGTGCAGCGGCCAGTCGAACACCACCGAGAGTTCCTCTCCCGCCGAGGCCGCCACGACGAGCAGCGCACCCGAGGCGACCACCGGCGGCGACTTCTCGGCGACAATCGACGGTGAACCCTTCACCATCGACCAGCCGATCGTGGCGTGCGGCACGGAGGATGGCATGACCACTGTCCACGCCGCGTCGACAACGACAACGGCCAGCTCCTTCACAGTGACTCTCGACGAGAATGGCCAGGTGGCCATGATCAATGCCGGCCGGGAGGGCGAATCGGTGCTCTCCTTCATAGACGTCGGTGGCATTGGCCATGCCGAGGCGACGGTCGACGGCTCGACCTACACCGTCACCGGCGAAGCGCCCGCCGAGGTCGCGACGGACCCCTCCGTCCCGCTGCGGAGCTTCGAGATGACCGCCACCTGCGGTTGAGCGCATGGACGACCATCCGCTGGGGCCGGCCGAGTCGTCATACGGCCGGCCCCAGTGACCCCTCCGGTCCAGGGCCGTTGACGCGGATCATCGTGTGGCCGACCGGAACTCAGGTGTTGTCGCAGTGAAGAACGGCCGGTGACGCCGGGCTGAGCGGATGGTTCCTGGTCAGGCGCAGCGCCCCTGGTAGAGGCCATTGCAGATGGGCCGGGAGCCGCAGGTGAGGCAGTCGCCGGAGAACTCGGGAACGTGTAGTTCACCGGCGGGGATCTCCCAGCCGAGCGGTGCGCGCAGGTGCCATGGCCGGCGGGCGCGGGCCTGGTAGGACAGTCCGGAGCGGTGGGCCTGCACGGACTGGTGGCGTTTGGAGCCCATCCGGTAGGTGCGGCCGTCCTTGACGAGGACCGAGCCGGTCTCGATGAAGGTCATGGACACGTCGGCGGCCTCGCACTGGGCGCGCAGGGAGCGGACCCAGTCGATGTCGAGCGGCCTGGTGCCGCCGTAGTTCTCACCGCCGACGAGGATCTGCTCGACCTGCCCGTCGGCGAGGTACGGGGCCACGTCGAGGGGACCGATGAGGGGCGCGGCCATGGCGCCCTTGTGGGCGAAGGGCAGGTCGAGCAGGACGGGCATGCGCTGGTCGGCGCGCCGCTGGTTCTCGACGGAGACCGAGAGCATGACGTTGTCCCAGCCGTCGCCCCAGTCGCCGGGCAGGCAGCGGGCGACCCGGTGCGGGCGCTTGGTGAGCAGGAAGAACTTCACGTCGGGGCGAGCCCGGATGACGTCCCAGGCCTCCTCGCGCCAGGGATCGGCCTGGCGCAGGAAGAAGTCACTGGTCATGCACACGCGCAGCATCTCGCCGGCGCGCACCTTGTAGGCCCCGTTGCGGTCCACGCTGAGCGGGTAGGTGAAACCGGCGGGCGCGACACGGCGGATGACCTCGCCGTCGACGCCCCACGAGGCGTCGCGGTGCATCATGAAGCAGTTGTCACAGCCCTCTGAGACGCGGCGGCAGCCGTGCCAGGGGTTCCAGGTGTCGTGCACTCCCCCTCCTTCTTCGGGACATGATCGCTGCCCGTGTCGCCGGCCATGAACCATCTTGCAGCCCGCCACTGACATTTCCCGGGCGAGCCGACTGCTGGGGCGGTAGCGCGACAGTTGTGAGGCCAGTGCGGATCGTCGTCATGGCCTCGGGGCAGAAGACGATCGCACCGTGTTGCAGCAGTGTGGCGGATGGAAGTCCAGAAGGGGCCCGGACGAGCGGAGCACGAGCAATGTGCCCGGTCGAATACGGCATGAGCCACTACGGGACTCAACCACGGCCGAGGTGAGGACGTCACAGGTCGGGGATCTCGGCATGAGAAAGAACTGCTCAACGGAGCCGTCCCCACTCACCGTCTCCAGCCGGGCCGGAGCCCTTGGGTGGGCAGACACTCGGTTGCGACGATGACATGTCTCCCAGAGCGCTGTTCGGGGGGACGCGCAGCAACTGGGCCATCGTCGGCGGAACAACGGTCGGTTGCACATCAGGACGTTTGACGCTGCCCTCAGCGATGACTTGCAGATTGGGAAATCTCCCGACAGCCTCGTCAAGCCGGTCTGTGGAGATGTCGAACGAAACTCGGTCACGCACCGAGCAGGGCGAGCGGGATCACTGCGACCCCGTCGGGGCGTCGGTACGCGGCTGGACCCGTGGTGATGACGGCGAGGTCCACGACCCGATCCGGAATCTGATCGTGCAACCAGAGGAGATGACGCACGTCCGGGTCCTGGACCCCCGGCGCGAGTTTGACCTCGATACCGAGCACTCCCCCGTCCACTGACTCCACGATGAGATCGACTTCGTGCTCACCGGCCTTGGTACGCAGATGGCCGACAGTGGCCTCAGCGGCCTGTGCCATGATGCGGATCCCAAGGGTGACCAGGGATTCGAAGAGGTGGCCGAGCATCACCGAGCCCTCAGGGGCAAGCAGTGTTGACTCTGTCAATCGCAGCAGGCGGGCCGCCAGCGCCGGATCGGCCAGCTGATGCTTGGGAGCCTGCCGCAACGCGGTGAAGGGACTGCTCGCTGGCATCCAGGCGGGGACGGGGTCCAGCAGCCACAGCCTGCTGAGGTGATCCCGATACGCGATGGTCGTTGTCTTCGCCGGCTGCGCCCCGTCGCCACCGGTTGTGGCGTCAAGGAGTCGTGAATAGGCGGTCGTCGTCGATGACGCCGCCGCGTAGGCGGCGAGCCAGCGTCTCAGCGTCTCGGGGCGGCGAACCTCGTAGCCCTGATCCGGGAGATCACGATCGATGACGCGGGAGAGGTAGGAGTCCAGGAAGCCACGACGCATTCGGGGCGACATGCCGAGCGTGCCGGGGAAGCCGCTTGACACGATCGCTCCGACATAATCGCGTAGGCCGAACTCAGTCGTTGACCCGAGTTCTCCTGCGGTACCGGTGAGAAGCGCTGCCAGTGAGACCGCTGGACGGGTCACACCTCGCTCGTGCAGACCCATCGGGCGCATCCGGAGCGACAGGATGCGACCCGCTCCGCTGTGCGTGCCCGATGCCGAAGCAGGCGTGGCCGACCCGGTGAGAAGGAATCTTCCCGGAGCAGCCCCTCTGTCCACTGCGCGCCGCACAGAATCCCACACCTGAGGCAGCTGCTGCCACTCATCGAGCAGCACCGCCCCCTGCGGGGCGATGGCGTCAAGTGCGAAGTCGGCACGAAGCAGTTCTCGCTGGGCCGGGTCATCGAGGAACCAGGCCTGCCCCGCTCTGCGAGCCGCGGTGTCGGTCTTCCCCACACCCTTGGGTCCGTCGATCGCGACGGCAGGGGCATCGGCCAGAAGAGCATCCAACTCGCGGTCAAGTGTCCTGACAAGGTATTCCATGCATGAAGACTACTTTTTAGCTGATCTCTACGCTACCTTTTGGAGATTCAATACGATACTTTTTGGAGGGCCGATACGCTACTTCTTGTCCGCGTCCACCCGGGCATCGCACACTGAACCGGAACTCCACCACGTCCCCGTCGGCCATCACGTAGTCCTTGCCCTCGGAGCCGCACCTTCCCGGCGGCCTGGCACTCCTTCGTCGAGCCGTGCTCGATGAGGCCGTCGCGCCAACGCCTCGCCGTCATGCCGAACACGACCACCTCGACACTCCAGCCAGCTGCGAGGTGGCAATCACCCACCCCGGCGTAGACATCGCCGCGATCACCACGTCGATGCTCGGCCCCGCCGTCATGAGGCGTGGATGGGCTTGATGGCGTCGAACTCACCGGCAGCGCGATCTTCCGCCAGCTCCAGCTCGTACCGTGACTGCAGATTGAGCCAGAACTGCGGCTCGACGTCGAAGTAACGCCCCAGGCGCAGCGCCGTGTCAGCAGTGATCGCCCGCTTGCCGTGCACGATCTCATTGATCCGACGCGGGGGCACGCCGATCGACACTGCGAGCTTGTGTTGCGTGATGCCGAAGGCATTGATGAAGTCCTCCATCAGGACCTCGCCCGGATGGATCGGCGCGTAGAGCTTTTCTGCCATGGTGCACCTCAGTGGTAGTCCTCAATGATCACGTTCTCGGGGCCGGCATCGGTCCACACGAAGCAGATCCGCCACTGGTCATTGATCCGGATACTGTGCTGACCCTTCCGGTCACCCTTCAATGCTTCCAAATGATTCCCGGGCTGGACTCGAAGCGAGTTGAGCGACACAGCGGCATCGAGCTTCAGCAGCCTCAGGTATCGATGCTGCCACGCGCCGCAGCAACATCCTATGCCCCACTCCATGGCCCGGCGGGTGCAGCGCGCCCACCCCTTGTCCGCCACATGTACCGAAGATACCGTAGGCATGTACCTACACAGGAGGTGTCGGCATGACCTCGATCACCGCCCGCGACTTCAACCACGACGTCAGTGCCGCCAAACGGGCGGCCAATGACGGGCCGGTCATCATCACCGACCGCGGCGAACCGGCGTACGTCCTGCTGACCATTGACGACTACCGCAGGCTCGGGGAGACGGGCGCCTCACTGGTCGACAGGCTGAGCATGGATGACGACGTCGATGTCGAGTTCGAGCCGGCATCCATCGGCCTGAGGGTTCCAGAGTTATGAGCTTTCTCCTGGACACCAATGTGGTCAGCGAGCTCCGCAAGCCCGTGCGCAGAGCCGACCCCCGAGTGCGCTCATGGGTGGCTTCACGAAGGCCGTCGGACATGTACCTGTCGGTGATCACAATCCTTGAGGTGGAACTGGGCATAGCCAGGCTGGACAGGCGGGATCACGCCCAGGCGCAGCGGCTCCAGTCATGGTTGGACGGGCAGCTCCTCGACGCCTTCACCGGCCGGATCCTCCCCATCGATCTCGCCGCGGCCCGCCGGGCCGCACGTCAGCACGTCCCGGACCCGCGGCCAGAGCGCGACGCACTCATCGCAGCCACCGCGGCGGTCAACGGCCTGACCGTGGTCACGCGCAACACCAAGGACTTCGCGGCGCTGGGCATAGCGGTCGTCAGCCCGTGGGAGGTAGCGTGACTCCGCCAGTCCTCCCGCCGCGACCCGCGGCCATGGCCGGGGGGACACGGCGAGTTCGTGCCGCGTGATGCCGAAGGCGTCAATGACGTCACACGTTGAACCGGAATTCGACGACGTCCCCGTCGGCCATGACGTAGTCCTTGCCCTCGAGCCGCACCTTCCCGGCCGCCTGGCACTCCTTCTTCGAGCCGTACTCGACCAGGTCGTCGTAGGAGACGACCTCGGCCTTGATGAAGCCCTTCTCGAAATCGGTGTGGATGACGCCGGCGGCCTGCGGGGCGGTCCAGCCCTTGCGGATCGTCCAGGCGCGGGCCTCCTTCTCGCCGGCGGTGAGGAAGCTCTGCAGGCCGAGGGTGTCGTAGCCCACCCGGGCCAGCTTGTCGAGGCCGGGCTCGTCGACGCCCATCTCGGTGAGGAACTCGCGGGCCTCGTCCGGCTCCATCTCGACCAGCTCGGCCTCGAACTTGGCGTCGAGGAAGATGGCCTCGGCCGGGGCAACGAGTTCGCGGGTGCGGGCCTTCAGCTCCTCGTCGGCCAGCTCGTCCTGGTCGCAGTTGAAGACGTAGATGTACGGTTTGGCGGTGAGCAGCCACAGGTCGCGCAGCGGCTCGGGATCCAGGCCGGCCTGGAAGACGCCGACGCCCTTGCTGAGCGTCTCGTAGGCCTCGCGGTAGGCGGCCGCCCGGGGGCGCGCCTCCTTCTTGATCGCCGCCTCCTTCTCGACCTTGGGCAGCGCCTTCTCCAGGGTCTGCAGGTCGGCGAGCACCAGCTCGGTGGTGATCGTCTCCAGATCGGATGCCGGGTCGATCGAACCCGCGACGTGCGAGACGTCGGCGTCGTTGAACATGCGGGTGACCTGGCAGATGGCGTCGGCCTCGCGGATGTTGGCGAGGAAGGCGTTGCCCATGCCCTCACCCTGGCTGGCGCCCTTGACGATGCCGGCGATGTCGACGAAGCTCACCGTGGCGGGCACGAGGCGCTGGGAGTTGAACATCCTCCCCAGCACCTCGAGGCGGGGCTCGGGCACCCCGACCACGCCGACGTTGGGTTCGATCGTCGCGAACGGGTAGTTCGCCGCGAGCACGTCGTTGCGGGTCAGCGCGTTGAACAGGGTCGATTTTCCGGCGTTGGGCAGGCCGACGATTCCGATGGTGAGTGCCACGTCCACCCAGATTACCGTTCGCCGGCCCCCGCACCCCAGCCGGCGCCGCCGGGCACCTGCGGCCGAACGCGGAGGGGGACCCAACCGGGCGGCACCGCCCTCAGCGCGGATCTGCTCCCATCTCCTGGGCGAGTGATCTCACCATCTCGGTGTCGATGGCCAGCACCGCCTCGCCCGTCGGCTGGTTCTTCACGATCCATCTCTTGTGCCGTGTGACGACGGCGTCTGCGAAGGTGCGCGCCCACCGGCCGTTGGAGCGGTCCTGGGCCGGCAGGCCCGCGTATGACCTGGCCGCGATGTCGTGGACAGCCGCCCGGTCGATCGTCCACGACCGCGACAGCCGCGCCACGACCATGTCACCGATCTCGTCGGGGCTGTAGTCGGGGAACTCGATCATCCGGGGAACACGGGAACGCAGGCCCTCGTTGGCGTCGAGGAAGCGCTCCATCTCCTTGGTGTAACCGGCGAAGATCACCACGAACTTGTCCCGGTCGTTCTCCAACCGGGTGATGAGCGTCTCGATGGCCATCCGACCGAAGTCGTTCTCCGAGGCGCCGTACAACTGGTACGCCTCGTCGATGAACAGCACACCACCCATGGCGTTGTCCACGGCACGCGTGGTCTTCTCCTCGGTGTGACCGAAATATGCTCCGACGAGATCGGAGCGGTCGACCTCGTGGACCGTCGGGCGTTCCAGCAGGCCAAGATTGTGGAAGAGCTGCGCGATGATTGAGGCGACCGTCGTCTTGCCCGTACCCGGACGCCCCGCGAACACCATGTGGTAGGTCGGGTGTTCGACCGCCAGTCCCTGCTCGGCGAGCAGCTTGTTGGCCCTGGCCTCGTCGATGAGCTCGTGCACCCATGCCTTCACCGGGGCGAGCCCCACCAGGTCGTCGAGCTGCGACAGCAGCGTGTTGACGGCGTCCTGGCGCTGGTCCTCGTCGCCACCGGCCAACTCGTAGAGGTCGTCGGTGGTGATGAGACCGGGATCGGCCCCGTCGACCCGCCCCTGCTCGGCCTCCCTCAGCACGCGCTCTGCGGTCTTCATGATGAGGGCCTCGTTGAAGTTGCGCACCCACCGCCCGTTGCCGCCGGAGATCGAGCGTTCGTACTGCTGGCTCGCGATGCGCCGGTAGAGGTCCTCATCGGCGATGCGGTAGTCGTCGCCGTGGAGCGCCTCGACACCGATCGTGGCGATCTCGTCCGGCGTGTAGTCCTCGAAGGTGAAGGTGTTCGGCACGCGCGAGGCCAGACCCGGGTTCATGCGGAGGAAGTCCTGCATCGGTTCGTCGTATCCGGCGAAGATGACGACGATCTCGTCGCGTTCGTTCTCCATGAAGGACAGGATCGTGTCCACCGCCTCCTGGGCGAACTGGTTGTGCTCCTTCTGGTACAGCGAGTAGGCCTCGTCGATGAAGAGCACGCCGCCACGGGCCCGTTCGAGCACCTTGCCCGTACGGATGGCCGACCCGCCGATGTTCTCGCTCACGAGATCCCTGCGCCCCACTTCGACGAAGACGTCCTTCGCGACGGCGCCGGCCTGGTACAGGGCCTTGCCCAGCAGCCTCGCGACAGTGGTTTTCCCGGTGCCGGGATTGCCGAGGAACAGGCTGTGCATCGTCGTGCCCGAGGTCTTGAGCCCCTGACGACGGCGCAGCTCGTTGAACTTCACGACGTTCAGGAATGAGGCGATCTGCTCCTTGACCCCCTCCAGGCCGGTGAGCAGCATGATCTCGGCCATCGGGTCGTCAACACCCGATTCGGGTGCCTCCTCGTCGGCCCTCGGCGCCTCGTCGGCGGCACGATCGTCCGGCCCGGGGGCTGCTTCGGGTTCGCGCTGTTCCCCGGTCGAGGCTCCGGCACGGGCCGTCTCGATGACGTACCAGGGCTCGCCGGGCACGGAGAGGGTGTTCTCACCTGCGACGCAGAGCGAGAAGCTGCCGCCCTCACCGTGGCGCAACTCCCTCACTTCGAGGACCGCGTCCTCGGCGTAGCCCTCATGGGCTCCCCCGCCGATCTGGATCTTCTCGAAACTGGCACGCGTCCCGGGGTTGAGCACCAGTCCCCGAGTCTGGCAGGTGTTGCCGCGAATGGCGAACACACCGGTCGACCGGATCGTGGGGGAACCGGAGAGGAAGAGCCCGTACGCGGAACAGTCGTCTGCGACCAGCACCGACTGGTCGTTGGCGTAGAACCAGCCCAGATCACTGCGGCTGGCCTCCAGCCGGGCAGTCCCGCACAGCTCGACAATCCCCTCGATGGTCGACCCGGGTGCAGCGGCCACTCGTGAGTCCTCCATCGTGACGACGACGTCCGTGGCCGAGAGCGCGGGATAGCTCATCGGTTCGCCGAGCTGCTCGAGGACGACGTTGCTCAGCGCGACGCTGCCAGACTTGGCGACAACGCAGTTGCGACCCGTGGCCGTCCGGACGGTGAGGTCACGCAGCCTCAACTCGCCCGAGCCGTTCGGGGTCAGCGTGCCGTGGATGACCGTCCGTTCCGGGGAGACCCCGACGAGTGTGCAGTCGAAGCACGCGGTCTCCTCCTTGAGACCATCGAGGAAGTACTCGCCGGCGTCCATGGTGATGGTGGCCCCACTCGCAGCCCTGGGAAGGATGACGTCCGTGAAGCGATGGGCGTCGGAGACAGACCAGTGCAGTTCCATGAGCAGGGCGGGCGGTGCGGCCTCCTTCTGCTCGTCCTCGTCGACGACCTCGAACACGCCGTCGGGCACCTGAACACGCCCTGCGCCCTTGCGCAGGATGTAGGGACGCTGGCCTTCGTCGAGGTCGACGGCACCGATGCCGAGCAGGCTCTCCTCGCAGGAAATCTCCAAGGGGTCGGCGGCTCCTCGCAGCGCAAGGCCATCGATCTGTACCACCGACTCGCCCCCGACGGCGAGCAGGCGTTTGCCAGGCGCCGGGGTGCAGATCAGCCACCCGGTGGAGCGCACAGCCGACCGTTTGAGGACCTGCACCGTGGCAACAGCGCACCCGTGGAACTCAGCCCGGGTGCCGGTCAACTCCAACCAGCCGAGCTCACTGGACTGCGCCACGAGACGCGAGTCGGCGGTGAACACCGAGGACACCCAGGTCGGGCCCTGCACCATGCGGCACCCCGCCAAGATGACCTCACCGGCGTCGACATAGAGCGCCGGGTACTTCTCCGCAGGATCCCCGATCAGCATCACCCCGCGCATCTCGACGCGGCAGCCCGGCATCACCTTGAGGGCATTGTTGAAGGCAGCCGCCCTGATGGTCAGATTGGTGAGCACTGCTCTGCCGGTGACGTCGACGCGGGAGTCGATCACCGTCCGGGACGGGTCACCTGTTCCTGTCAGACGCAGATCCCGCAGCTCGATGCTCTCGCCGAGGGTGTACACGCCCTCGGCGAGGACGAGCTCATCGCCCCTCTTCGAGGCGGCGACCGCCTGGGCGAAGGAATAACCGAACATGCCGCCACTGCCAACCCTGATGCGCGACATGCGGCCCGCCTTTCGCGTTGACGACTGACGTCACTGTATCGCCGCCCGCCCCGTCGCGGACAGCTCCCGGTCACCTGGCGGAAAGTACAGCGACCGCCCAGTACGCCGTGGCGGGCTGACAACAACCCTGGTCAGGCACCGGCCCAGTATGCGGCCAGGGCCGCGCACAGGTAGCCGGGGTCGCTCGTGCCGCACATCTCTCGGGTGGAGTGCATCGACAGGATCGGCACGCCGACGTCGACGGTGGCGATGCCCAGCCGCTGCGCGGTGAGCGGGCCGATCGTCGTGCCGCAGGCGACGTCGTTGTTCGAGACGAACGCCTGGTGCGGCACCCCGGCGGCACGGCAGGCCCGCTCCCACTGCGCGGCCGAGACGGCGTCGCTCGCGTAGCGCTGCTGGGCGTTCACCTTGAGGGCCGGGCCCTGGTTCATCGCCGGCTGGACGACGGGATCGTACTTGCCCACGTGGTTCGGGTTCACCGCGTGCGACGCGTCGGCCGAGACGCACGAACTGCGCGCCAGCAGCGCCTGGTAGGCGTCGCCGTGCAGGCCGTAGCCGTCGGCGATGCGCACCAGCGCATCGGACAGCAGGGGCCCTGCCGCGCCGCTGCTGGTGCCCGAGCCGACCTCCTCGTGGTCGAAGGCGACGAACAGGGCGATGTCGCGGCCGGGCCGGGCGCCCAGGAGGGCCCGGTAGGCGGGGTAGGTGGACGAGAGGTTGTCGAGCCTGCTGGAGGCGAAGAACTCGCCGTCGATGCCGAAGACGGCCGGGGCCTGCGTCGGGTAGGCGTGGATGTCGCCGAAGGCGACCTCACCGGCCGGGAGGCCCGCCTGCTCGCACACCCACTCGGCGATGTCGGGGCCCTCGCCGAGGCCGTAGCTGGGCATCAGCTCGTACTGCCGGTCGATGGTGAGACGCTCGTTGACGCTGCGGTCGAAGTGGGGCGCTATCTGGCTGATGCGCAGGACCGGACCGGTGTGTACGAGGTGCTCGGTGCCGTCGAGGGTGACGAGGCGGCCGGCCAGCCCGAGTTCGCGGTCGAGCCAGGAGTTGATGAGCGGCCCGCCGTAGATCTCGACGTTGGCCTGCCGCCAGCCGGCCCGGGTGAAGGACGGATTGGGTTTGAGCTTGAGGGCCGGGGAGTCGGTGTGGGTGCCGACGATGCGCACCCCGGCGTCGGGCGCCGGCTGCTCGGGCCCGACCCAGGCGACCAGTGCCCCGCCGCGCACGAAGAACCTCCTGCCGGCGACGTTCCCCCACCGCCTGCGCTCGTCGAGGCGTTCGAACCCGGCCTGGGCAAGGCCCTCGGCCATGGTTGCCGCGGCGTGATAGCTGGTGGGGCTCGCCGAGATGAACTCGGCGAAACCCGGCATGAACTGCGTTGGATCCGCCATGGCCCCATTCAAGCAGTCCGCCCCGGCGGCGAGGACCGAACCGACACATGCCAGTCAGCGATCACTGGGGCTGAGACGGCGCGGAGTTGCCCTCCCCCGGGCCGGCCCGTTCGGTTCTGCGGCCAGGCCCTGCAACAGGTGACGGAGCCGGCGGACCGGGCCGTCCCGCGGGCCGCCGGCCCGGCGTGTCGCGCCCGTTCCGCCGGAAAACGTCGGTGGCGGACGCAAGACTTGCCGTCATGGACGCCACCACACTCATCCTGGCCCTCGTGCTGGTCGCCGCCGGCCTGGTGATCGGTTTCCTGCTGGGCCGCTCCCAGGCGCGGTCGCAGGCCGGGGGCCAGCAGGCCGAGCTCGCCCGCGCCAAGGCCGAGCGTGACGCCTCTCTCGCCCGGCTCGAGGCCCTCACGAACGATCGCACCTCGATGGCCCACGAGTTCCAGCGGCTGTCGGCGACGGCCGCCGAGCAGCAGGCCGCCACGGTCGACCGCACGGCCAAGGCCCGGTTCGACCAGACGCGGGTGCTGCTCGAACCCATCAGCCGGAGCCTTCAGGCGATGAACGACCGGCTGCTCCAGGTCGAGCGCGACCGCGCCCAGGGCGCCGCCGACCTGCGCCGCCAGGTGGCTGCCGTGGCCTCGAGCAGCGAGTCGCTGCGCAAGGAGACCGCGGCCCTCGTCACGGCGCTGCGCCAGCCGCAGGTGCGGGGCGCCTGGGGCGAGACCCAGCTGAAGCGTGTCGTCGAGATCGCCGGCCTGGTGGAGCGCTGCGACTTCGACACGCAGGTGGCCGTCGCCACCGAGGACGGCGGGTTGCGCCCCGACATGCGGGTGAACATGGCCGACGGCAAGGTGATCTTCGTCGACGCCAAGACCCCGCTCGGCAATTTCATCGACGCCTTCGCCACCGACGACCCCGACCGGCGCACCGCCCTGCTCGGCCAGTACGTCAAGAACGTCACGGTGCACATCAACCAGCTGGGCGCCAAGAACTACTGGCGGCTGGATGCCGGCAGTCCCGAGATGGTGGTGCTCTTCCTGCCCTCGGACGCGCTGCTGCAGGTGGCGCTCGACCAGCGCCCCGATCTGCACGAGTACGCGGCGAACCACTCGATCTTCCTGGCCAGCCCGTCGATCCTCATCCCGATGCTGCGCGCCGTGCAGCACGGGTGGAAGCAGGCGGCGTTCACGCAGTCGGCGCAGGAGGTCGCCGCCCTCGGCAGCGAGCTGTACCAGCGGCTGGCGACGATGAGCGGGCACGTGGACAAGCTGGGCAGGTCGCTGTCGGGAGCCGTCGAGGCCTACAACAAGACGGTGGGTTCGCTGGAGCAGCGTGTCCTCGTCAGCGCCCGCAGGATCAACGAACTGCAGCTGGCCGAGGGTTCCCTCGAAACCCCCCGCGCGGTCCGGGCCAGCCCGCGCGTCATGACGGCGCCGGAGCTGGTCTCAGACGAACCGCCCGGTGCAGATGACGCACCGGGCACGGCCGGGGCGGTGACGAGTACCCCCGGCCTCGGCGAGGGCTCCTGAGCTCAGGAGCGGACGGCGGCGGGGGCCCCGGTCTCCTCGGGCTCCAGCGGGGTGCCGGGCTTGCGGACAGGTTTGCCGGCGCGGCGCGACCGCAGCTCGGGGGGCAGGGCGAAGCTCAGCGACTCCTCGACCAGGCGCTCCTCACCGGCCCTCGGGTAGCCGAGCTCGGCGAGCCGGTCGAGCACGCCGTCCACCAGGCGTTCGGGCACCGAGGCGCCCGAGGTGATGCCGACCGTCGTCACGCCCTCGAGCCAGGCCGGGTCGATCTCGCCGGCATTGTCGACGCGCTCGGCTCGGCGGGCGCCGTTCTCGAGCGCCACCTCGACCAGACGCACCGAATTCGACGAGTTACGCGAGCCGACGACGATGACGAGGTCGGAGTGCTGGGCGATCTGCTTGACCGCGCCCTGACGGTTCTGGGTGGCGTAGCAGATGTCGTCGCTCGGCGGGTCGATCAGGTTCGGGAAGCGCTGGTGGAGCCGCTCGACGGTTTCGCGTGTCTCGTCCACGCTCAGGGTCGTCTGGGTGAGCCAGGCCAGCGGCGTGTTCGGGTCGATGTCGAGCCCGTCGACGTCATCGGGGGTCTGCACGAGCGTGATGGCGTCGGGAGCCTCGCCCGTGGTGCCCTCGACCTCCTCGTGACCGGCGTGGCCGATGAGGATGATCGGCACGCCCTGCTTCGCGAAGCGCTTCGCCTCGTGGTGCACCTTGGTCACCAGTGGGCAGGTCGCGTCGATGGTTCGCAGGCCGCGTTCCCTGGCCTCGGCGCGCACCGCCGGGGAGACGCCATGGGCCGAGAAGATCACCAGCGAACCGGACGGCACCTCGGCGAGCTCGTCGACGAAGACGGCGCCCTCCTGCTCGAGGGTCTCCACGACGTGCCTGTTGTGGACGATCTGCTTGCGCACGTAGACGGGCGCGCCGTAGGCGGCCAGCGCCTTCTGCACGGTGACGACGGCACGGTCGACGCCCGCGCAGTAACCGCGGGGAGCCGCCACGACGACACGTTTGGCGGCTCCGGGATCGGTCGCATCACTCATGGCCACCAGTCTATGAGCTGAACCCGTCCCCCTTGCTTTCGCGCACGGCGCACGCTGTGCTGGCACTGACCGGCTGCGCCATCCATCGAGCCGGCAAGGAGGCCACCATGAGACTCAGCGCACTCGAGCAGCTCCCCCTCTTCCAGGAGCACACCGAGACGGACACCCTTCACGACGCCGCCCGACTGGCCCGTGGCGTGGAGGAGCTGGGTTTCGACCGTTTCTGGGTCGCCGAGCACCACAACTCCCCGCACTTCCTGTCGAGCGCACCCGACATCGTCATGACCCACCTGCTGGGCGCGACCTCGCGCATCCGCATCGGCAGCGGCGGCGTCATGGCCATGCACTACGGCTCCCTGCAGATCGCCGAACGCTTCGCCACGATGGCCGCCCTGTACGGCGACCGCATCGACATGGGCCTGGGCCGCGCGCCGGGCGGGGACGTGGTCGCCAGCGCCGCCCTCAACCAGGGCCGGGTCCTCGCCCCCGACGACATCAACCGGCTCATCCTCGAAGCAGTGGGGCTGCTGCGCGGCACGCTGCCCGAGGACCACCGCTACGCGGGCCTCACGGTCTCGCCCCGGGCCGAGGTGCTGCCGCAGGCCTGGCTGCTCGGGTCGAGCGGCCAGAGCGCCGCCTGGGCCGGCGTCAACGATCTCAACTACGCCTACGCCCAGTTCTTCTCCGGCCACCAGGACCCGGAGGTCATGGACCACTACCGCCGGCACCTGCCCGATGGGCACACCAGTGGCCGTACCCTGTCCGCCCTGCTCGTCTCGGCGGCCGGCACGGCCGAGAAGGCCGAGCGCCGCGCCCTGGCCGGCGAGGGTTTCCGCATGGCGCAGCGCCTGGGGCTGCCGCTGGGGTTCGCGACGCCAGAACAGATGACACCCGAGCAACTGGCCAATGCGCGCACCTTCCTCGCCCATGACCACGCACCGATCATCGGGACCTACGACGAGGTGGCGACCCGTGTGCGCACCTTCGCCGATGCGCACGGCTGCGACGAGATCATGCTCATCAGCTACCTGCCCGACGTCGAGGCGAAGCTCGGCATGTATGCCGAGCTCGCCGCCCGGCTGATCTGAGCCGCCCTCCCCCTGGCAGGCCGGAATCGTCGGCGGGCCCGGCTACCGTGGAGGGCATGCCTGGAACACAGACCGCGCAGGGCCCGCGCAACAGCCCCGAGACCGCCCAGCCCCTGGGGCAGGTCGTCGGCATGCTCAAGGGCTGGGTCGAGCGCTGCGGCTGGATCTGGGTCGAGGCCCAGGTCATCGAGCTCCGTCGCCGGGCGAACTACGCCGTCCAGTTCCTGACGCTGCGTGACACCTCCCAGGAGGTCTCGGCGCAGGCCACCGCGACCAGCGCCGTGCTCGACGCCGCCGGACCGATCACCGAGGGCACCACCGTCCTGGCCTGCCTGCGTCCCCGCGTGTGGAACAAGACGGCCCGACTGTCCTTCGAGTGCTCCGTCATCCAGATCGCCGGGGAGGGACGCCTGCTCGCCGAGCTGGAGCAGCGCAAACGCGCCCTGCAGGCGGAGGGCCTGTTCGACCCGGCACGCAAGAAACCGCTGCCGTTCGTCCCGGCCTGCATCGGCCTGATCACCGGGGCCGACTCGGCGGCCGAGCGCGATGTGCTCACCAACACGCTGCACCGCTGGCCGTCGGCTCGGTTCGAGGTGCGCCACGCCCTCATGCAGGGGCCGCGCAGCGCCGCCGAGGTCGCCGCTGCGCTGGCCGAGCTGGACGTGGACCCGCGGGTCGACCTCATCGTCATCGCCCGCGGCGGCGGCTCACTCGAGGACCTCCTGCCGTTCAGCGACGAGGACCTGGTCCGGGCGGTGGCGGCGGCGCGCACTCCCGTGGTCAGCGCGATCGGCCACGAGCCGGACACCCCGATCCTCGACCTGGTCGCCGATCTTCGCGCCTCCACCCCCACCGACGCGGCCAAGCGCATCGTCCCGGATGCCGCGGCCGAGCAGCAGTATCTCGCCGAGCTGCTGGGCCGGGCGCGCACGGCCATCACCGCGCGCGTGAAGTCCGAGTACTACGAGCTCGGCCGCCTCACCTCACACCCGGTGCTGCGCGACCCGGTCTCGGCGCTCGAGGGTCACGTGCAGCAGCTGCAGATGGCACGCTACCGGCTGCGCAGCACGATCGACCGCATCGTCTCCGACGAGGAGCAGACGATCGCCCACGCACTCGACCGGGTACGGGCCATGTCGCCGAAGGCGACCCTGGAGCGCGGGTACGCGATCCTCGCCGACTCCGACAACACCTCGGTCACCTCGGTCGCCGACACCGAGCCCGGCGAGCAGCTCATGGTTTTCCTGTCCGACGGCCGCCTGGTCGTCGAGGTCGACGACGCGATACCCAGCGCCGGAGGAACCGATGACCGGCCATGACGCCCGCGCCACGCAGCCGACGCCCGGGGTCGCCAGCACGGCTGGGCCGAGTGGGCCGGTCAACCTGGAATCAGACGGAAGGAGCCACCACCATGGCGGATGAGAAACCCAGCTACGAGCAGGCCCGCGCCGAACTCGCCGAGATCGTCGCGAAACTCGAGTCGGGCGGTGTGCCGCTGGCCGAGTCGATGCAGCTGTGGAAGCGCGGGGAGGAACTGGCGGCCCGCTGCCAGGAGGAACTCGACGGCGCACGCCAGCTCATCGACGAGGCGCGCCAGCAGTCGCAGACCGGCGGCGAGCCGCCCGCAGATCTCGGGCAGCCGAGCGCGGAGCCGCTCGCCTAGTCGAGGATGTCCTCGTCGGGTTCCACCTCGTCGGCGGGGTCTGCCCACCGCGTCTCATCGAGGCAGATGCGCTCGGTGATCTCGTCGTCCAAGTCGTCCTGCTGAGCGGAGTCGTCTGAGAGGTGGCGCTCCAGGTCCTCGTCGAGCTTGTGCGTTGGCACGGGACGGCGCGTCTGCGGAATGAATCCGGGATTGTTCCAGATGAGCCCGTTCGGCACCTTCTCCGCGCCCTGCTCGGGTGTCGGATGCCGCCAGTCGACGGCCTCGTCCTCATCCTTCGTGTCAGTGGTCGTGTTGCGTGGCTCATCGCCGTTGGTGGACATCGTCCCCTCACTGGTCCTGTCCGCGAGGCCCCCTCCTGCCCGGGGCACATTTCATCGGACACATTCACATTAGCCCGAGTGGCCGGGCGTGTGGCGGCGCGGGGGAAATCCTCTGCCCGATTCGCAGCCAGCAGACATGAAACGCACCGGGCAAGGACAGCCGATCAGACGTTCGCAGCCATCCAGATCGCCACGAGATGGCACATGGCGCCGAGCACCGTGCCCGCGTGGAAGAACTCGTGGAAGCCGAACCATTCGGGCCATGGGTTGGGCCTCTTGAGGGCGTAACAGACGGCGCCCGCCGTGTAGCACAGGCCACCGGCCAGCAGGAGCCAGACGATGGCCGGTCCGCCTGTCCGCCAGAACTGCGCCAGCCAGAACAGGGCCGTCCAACCCATGACGACGTACAGCACCGTGTACAGCATGCGGGGGGCGCCCATCCACATGTTGCGGCAGGCGACCTCAAGAACCGCGCACCCCCAGATGATCGACAGCAGCGTCACCCGTGAACCGCCTTGCAGCAGCATGACGGCCAGGGGCGTATAGGTGCCTGCGATGAAGATCGCGATGTTCGAGTGATCGAACCGGCGCAGCACGGCGTCGACCCTCGCCGGCCAGCGCCCGCGGTGGTACACGGCGGAGTTGCCGAAGAGCATGAGCCCGGTGAGCAGGTAGATCGCCTCCCCGACGCGGCCGGCCATCGAATGCGTCAGGACGATGAGGGTGAGGCCGGCCAGCAGCAGCAGCGGCGCTGTGACGGCGTGGAGCCAGCCGCGCAGCCGCGGTTTGGTCTCGCGCGAAACGGGCACACCGTGTCCGGCATCGTCATGGCCCGGGCCACGGAGCGGGACTCTCTGCTCGCCATGGGACGTCATTTAACCTACCGTAACATAGGTTCATGGGTTTGGGAATCCTCCCGCCACCGGGCACTCCTTCCTCGGGCGCTCCGGGAACCGGCCCGGCTTGTAGTCTTGGCCCATGGCGCGCCTGAACATGGTGAACAGGGTGATGGACCGCCTCAGCCCTGATGGCCTCATCTACACGGTCTACCAGAACCGCCTGCGGGACGGCCTCGACCCGCGCTCGCTCCCCCGCCATGTCGCGGTCCTAGCCGACGGCAACCGCCGCTGGGCCCGCCTCAACGCACCCGGACGCCCCCTCGAGGTCGGCTATCGGGCCGGCGCCGACAAGCTGCGTGACTTCGTCGGCTGGTGCGATGAGATCGGCATCGGCACGGTCACGTTGTGGGTGCTGTCCACGGAGAACCTGCAACGCTCGGCCGAGGACGAACTGAATCCCCTCATGGACGTCATCACCCGGCTCACGGACGATCTTGCCGCGGACTCGGGGCACCGTGTCATGATCGTCGGCGATCTTGCGCTGCTCCCCCGCCCCATCACCGAGCGCCTGCACGCCGCCGAGAAGGCCAGCACCGGTCACTGCGGAACCCAGGTGAACATGGCCGTGGCCTATGGGGGCAGGCATGAGCTGCGCGACGCGGTCCGCTCGCTCCTGGCCGCCGAGGCCGAACGGGGCACGACGCTCGGGGACTTGGCCAAGACCCTTGAGGTCGACCAGATCTCGGAGCACCTCTACACCCGCGGCCAGCCCGACCCGGACCTGCTCATCAGGACCTCAGGTGAGCAGCGTCTCAGCGGTTTCCTGCCCTGGCAGAGCGCCCACTCCGAGCTGTACTTCTGCGAGGCCCTGTGGCCCGACTTCCGCAAGATCGACTTCTTCCGGGCCCTGCGTTCCTACCAGCAGCGTGAACGACGTTTCGGCAAGTGAGGGCCGGCCACTGGGCCCGGGCTGTCGGCGGTTCGGCCCGCCCGAACCGCACGGTGTCTATGACGCGGACGGTCCTTCCCCGCGGGGTCTCGGATGGTCCTGCGGGCAGGGATCTCAGATGATCCGATCCCGCAGGGATCTCAGATGATCCGATCCCGCAGGGATCTCAGATGATCCAGGTATCCGCCGGGTCGGGGGCCTTCTCGCCGACCCGCAGACCTGCGAACAGGTCCCTCTCGGGCATGCGGGTCGGCACGGCCGAGTAGACCAGCTGGTAGTCCTCGGTCGGCCAGGCCCGACGGCGTATCTCGATCGGCACTTCGAACCAGAATCCGTCGGGATCGATTTGCGAGGCGTGTGCCCGCAGGGCGTCGTCGCTGCGTTCGAAGTACTCGCCGCACGGTACGCGCGTCGTGACACGCAACTCGTAGTCGTGGTTGTCCCAGCCGGCCAGCCGTTCGGCGTACGGGCGTCCCAGACCGGCCTCATCCATCGCGTCGTCGAGCGCCGCGAACCGGGCCCGGTGGAAACCCACCTGGTAGTAGAGCTTGCTGACCTGCCAGGCGGGACCGGCGTCGGGGAGCGCCGTGGGATCGGCGGCCATGCGGAAGGCGGCCACTGACACGCGGTGGCACTGGATGTGGTCGGGGTGAGGGTAGCCGCCGTTCTCGTCGTACGTGGTCATCACCTGTGGGCGGAAGGAGCGGATGATCCGCACGAGTGGCGCGGCTGCCTCGACCGGATCGGTCAGGCCGAAGCACCCGTCGGGCAACTGCTCGGTGGGGTCCTCGGGCAGGCCGGAATCGACGTAGCCGAGCGAGCGGTGTTCCACTCCCAGAATCTCCCGGGCGGTCTCCATCTCGTGGCGGCGCACCTCGGTGAGGTTCTCCCAGATCTCAGGACGGTCCATCTTGGGGTTGAGCACGCTGCCGCGTTCGCCGCCGGTACAGGTCGCGACCATGACCCGCGCCCCCTGGGCGACGTACTTCAACGTTGTCGCAGCGCCCTTGCTCGACTCGTCGTCGGGGTGGGCGTGCACGTTCAGCAGGCGGAGGTTCTCGCCCGCTCTCGATTGAGCGACCGGCACTGACATGTCTTTCATTCTGCACGCCCCGCGCAACGAGTCGAAGCGTCTCCGGGGTCGCTGACACGCACTCGGTAAAATGAAGAAATGACTGACAAGCAGACGATCTGGATAACGCAGGACGCGTACGACAAGCTCACTGATGAACTCGACCATCTGAAGGACGAGGGTCGCACGGAGATCGCGGGGAAGATCGGCGCTGCGAAGGCCGAGGGTGACCTGTCCGAGAACGGCGGCTACCACGCCGCCCGCGAGGAGCAGGGTCAGATGGAGGCCCGCATCCGTCAGCTCGAGCAGATGCTGCAGAACGCCGAGGTCGGTGTCGCGCACGAGGCTCCCGAGGAGGTCGTCGCCGGCGCCACCGTCACGGTCGCCTACGACGGCGACCCCGATGACACGGATGTCTTCCTGCTGGGCAGCCGTGAGATGCTCGGCGTGGACGACTCGCTGGACACCCAGGTCTACAGCCCCCAGTCCCCGCTCGGCGCCGCGGTGCTCGGTCATGGGGTCGGCGACGACGTCTCCTACGAGACTCCCAACGGCAAGAGAATCCACGTCACGATCGTCAAGATCGAATCGCGCGCCTGACCGGCGCCGAGCACCCCGCCCAGGACCACCAGAAGTTCCTCCGATGAACGCCACTTGGGGTGGCAGAAAGGGGCTCTGACATGTCACTCGCCCGCTTCGCATCGCGTTCGATGCTCGCCTCGGCATTCGTCACCGGCGGGTACAACGCAGCCAAGAACGCCGAGGCCCTGGTCCCGACGGTCGACCGCTTCCTCGAGAAGCTGCCTCACCGGGTCACCGGAATGCTTCCCGACCAGGTGAGGGCGGCCGACCTGATCCGCGTCAACGGCTGGACGATGGTGGGCGCCGGGTCGGCGCTCGCGCTGGGCGTGCTGCCCAGGCTCGCCTCGGGCGTGCTGGCCGCCCAGCTCGTGCCGACGACCCTGGCGGGGCACCCCTTCTGGTCCGCCCCGGCCGAGAAGAAGGCCTCGACCAGGAGTTCCTTCATCACCAACGTGGCCCTGGCCGGAGGTCTTCTGGGGGTCGCCCTCGGCCCCCAGAAGGGCAAGCGGGCGCGCAAGAAGGGCTGAGGCGACGAGCCACGCCGCCGGGGCGGGAAGGCGCTATTCCTCCTCGGCCCCGGCAGCGTCCTGTCCGCCGTCCGTGTGCGCGGCCTGGGCGTCGCGAATCTTCGTGACGACGACACGGGCCCCGTCACGCACGCGTTCACTGGCGGTGGGCCGGTCGGCCTCCTCGGGGAAGGCGACCAGGTCGCGTATGGCGATGCGGCTCATGACGCCCGACAGTTCCAGACGGGCCAGACCGTGGCCGACGACGTATTCGTCGAAGTGCCCGCCCTTCTCGCCGGGCCAGCGCACGACACCGAGCTGGTTCGTGGCGCTGAGTGAGACGTCCGCACGCTCGGTGAGTTCGACGATCAGGCTGCCCGACTCGACGCGGATGGTGTTCAGCCCCAGACTGACGGGGCCGTTGACGGTCGCCGAACCGGCCTGGAACAGACCGTCGTTGAGTTGGGCAACACCACGCAGGCGGGTGGCGCCGGCGCTGACGCGCACACGCCCCCAGTGCGGAACGTCCTGGCTCCGCAGGGAACCGCCCGACAGCTGGGCGTTGACCTGGATGTGCGGGTTGACCCGCACCTCGAGGGCCGGACCGAGGCCGAGTTGTTTGAGGTCGCTCGCGGTCCTGGGCGGGTGGACCGGGGAGAAACCCTTCACGCTCGGTCCGAGACGGCCGGTGGCTGTGATGGCGAGTCCGTCGGCGGTGCGGCGGACGGTGTGGGGGCCGCTGATGGTGACAGTGGTGACCGCCTCGTCCCCGATGACACGCACCCGCTGCCCGGTGGCGGTGATGGTGACCGACCTCATACCGCCGCTACCGGTCAGCTCCGGGATGGGTTCGAGCCCCTCCGTGGCGGGCAGGGCCGCCGGCTCGTCGCCGCCCTGCCTCAGCGCAGCGATCCGCCGCGAGGCCTCAGCGGTGTCAATGACCCCACCGGCGAGTTCCGACAGGATCGCGTCAAGCTTCGGGGAATCGCTCATGACGTCAATATATGGGGTCACCGCAGGTTCCCGACCGTTGCGCCACGCATACGGAACACCGCTCAGGGCACGTCGGGGGACGGCTCGTTCCCCCGGGCCGGTTCGCCGCCGTCATCAGGGCCGGCGGGCTGATCCGCCGGCACTACCTCGGGACCGTCGCCGAGTGCGACGCCCACCCGCCCCTCAAGGCCCTCGTCCGTGTCGGTGAGCTGCTCGCCGGCATCGGGCGACTCGTCGCACGTCACGCCATCCTCGTCGGCCTCCCGGCCGGCATGCCCGCTGCGCAGCACGCCGGTCACGAAGGCGACGATCGGGATGGCGAAGACACCGCCGACGATCCCGGCCACCGTGATGCCCACTGCTATGCCGACCAGCACGGTCAGCGGATGGATCGAGACCGCCCTGCCGAGCAGCAGCGGCTGCAGCAGATGGGATTCGAGCTGCATGACGGCGACGAAGATGGCCAGCATGATGACGGCCTTCCAGAAGCCGAGGGTCACGAGGGTGACGGCGACGGCGACGACGCCCGAGGCGATGGCGCCGATGAGCGGCACGAAGGCGCAGACGAAGGTGAGGGCCGTGATGGCCAGCCACAGGTTCGAGCCGAGGACGGCTGCGCCGATGCCGGCGCCGATGCCGTCAACCGCTGCAACGGCGATGGCGGCGCGCACGTAGTTGGACAGTGAGGCCCACCCCGAGACGACGGCGGGCATCACGGTGAGACGGCTCGCCCGCGGCATGAGGTTCACGCCCGCGTCGACGAAGCGCTGGCCGTCCTTGAGGAAGAAGAAGGTGGCGAACAGGGCCATCGCGGCGCCGGCGAGGAATTTTCCGACGCCGGAACCGGCGGTGGCGGCGGCCGAGGCGATGCTCTCCCGCGAATTCTGCACCCACTCGGTGGCCTGCGAGATGAGCGAATTGACCTGTTCCGCATTGATGTGCAGGAAGCTGCTGTCGAGCCACGTCACGAAACCGCGCGCCCCGGCGATGGCCTGGTCGACGAGCTGTGACCACTGGGTGGCGATCTGGGCACCGACGAGACTGAGCAGGCCGAGCACGATGACGACGACGAGCAGCAGGCAGCTCAGCGCGGCGAGCCATCTGGGCCAGTGGTGCCGGACCAGGCGCGCGTTGAGCGGGTGCAGGGCGGCGGTGAGGAGCAGGGCGACGGCCAGCGGGATGACGACTTCGGACAGCCGGGAACCGAGCCACCACAGCAGGGCGATGAAGGCCGCCACGAGGAGGAGCCGCCAGCTCCAGGCGGCGAAGATGCGCAGCGGGCGGGGCACGAAACTCTCGACGCTGGCGCCGCGCAGGGCGGTGAGCTGCTCTGCGGTGAGCGTGATCGCGTCGGGGGCCTGGGCATCTGGCTGCTCCTGACGTTCGCCTTGGGTGCCGGGCCGGCGCGGGATGCGCCGGCCGATGGTGAGGCCCGAGAACGCGCTCCTGCGGCGGTGAGGACTGGTGTCGCTGGTCGAAGCTGCCATGTCGGCCAGTGTGCCATGCGGTTCAGGCGGGAAATGGGGACCCTGAGCGCCGGGTCGGGGAACTCACCCATGCCGTGGCCGTGCTCCCAGCATGGTCTCGGGACGTGCCGCGCTGCCGCTAACCTGTGGATGGAGAAGTACCGAGGGCGCGCAAGGAGACTTTCGATCATGACGGTTCACCCGATCAGTGAACTCATGGCGCCGGACTGGGCGCAGGCGCTGGCCGACCAGGAGGACCAGGTCCACGCCATGGGCGAGTTCCTGCGTTCCGAGATCGCCGCGGGCCGCGGCTACCTGCCCGCCGGGGACAAGGTGCTGCGCGCCTTCAGCCGTCCGCTCGCCGATGTGCGCGTCCTCATCGTCGGCCAGGACCCCTACCCGACGCCCGGTCATCCGATCGGCCTGAGTTTCGCGGTGGACCGTGCCGTGCGGCCGCTGCCGAAGAGTCTTGGCAACATCTACAAGGAGCTTCAGGACGACCTGGATGTCACGCCGGCCCCGCACGGCGACCTGACCGGCTGGTTCGAACAAGGGGTCCTGCTGCTCAACAGGTGCCTGACGGTCCAGCCCGGCAAGCCCGCCGCCCACCGCGGCAAGGGCTGGGAGCAGGTAACCGGCGCCGCCATCGACGCCCTCATCGCCCGCGGCGGTCCGCTCGTGGCGATCCTGTGGGGCCGCGACGCCCGGTCGCTGGCCCCGGCACTCACCGCGGGCGGCATCCCGGTGATCGAATCGGCTCACCCGAGCCCGCTGTCCGCCCGTTCGGGCTTCTTCGGTTCCCGCCCGTTCAGCCGGGCCAACCAGTTCCTGACCGCCGCCGGGGCGCAGCCGATCGACTGGGACCTGAACGAGCGCGCCTGAGGGCCGGACCGCGGACCCGGGTGGGGCCTTCAGCGCCGCGTTAGGCTGATGCAATGTTGCGTTTCGAGAAAACCACCATGGTTGACGCCGAGAACGCCTTGACCGGGCGCAGCAAACCCGTCCTGACCATGCCGTTCTTCCACCGTGTCACGGGGGACCGGCTCGATCGTGAGTTCCCCGGATCGCAGACCGCCTACCTGGCGGCCGGTTGCTTCTGGGGCGTTGAGAAGCTCTACTGGAGCCGGCCCGGGGTGCTGAGCACCGCCGTCGGCTACATGGGCGGCTTCACGCCGAACCCGACGTACGAGGAGGTCTGCACCGGCCAGACCGGGCACGCCGAGACCGTGCGTGTCGTCTTCGACCCTGCTGTGACCTCGTTCGCCGAGCTCGTGAGGATCTTCCTCGAGAACCACGACCCCACCCAACTCAACAGACAGGGCGCCGATGTCGGCACCCAGTACCGCTCGTCGATCTTCTACACCGGTCCCGAACAGGAGGCCACTGCGGCGGCGCTCTGCGAGGACTACCAGGCGGCACTGACCCGAGCGGGTTACGGCAGGCTCGTCACCGACATCGTCCCTGCCGGTGACTGGTACTACGCAGAGGACTACCACCAGCAGTACCTCGAGGCGAACCCGTACGGCTACTGCCCGGTTCACGCAACCGGTGTCAAGTGCGGCACCCCGTGAGACGACGCGCGGGTTCTGGCATCTCCTGCGCGGCGGTCGTGGACCAGGCAACGGGCGGGCACGGACCGTACCTGTTCCCGATGCGCCATTGCCGGTGTCCGGCTGGGATCTCGGCGGCACTGTCGATGAGCACGTCCAGCAGGTCGTTCAGTTCACCGACATGGTGCTCATCCGGGGCGAATCCGTTCCCGCCGCCCGTCCCCGCGGGGGAATTGATTGACAACTGAGCACTGACGCTCCTGGCCTCGAAGGTGCTGAAGATCTGACGCCAGTGCTCGATCGCATGCACGGCCCCATCGGGGCCATAGCCGATGAAGGCAACCGGCTTGCCCACCCACTCGTTCGCCAGGTGATCGACGGCGTTCTTCAGGGCGCCCGGCACGGAGTGGTTGTACTCGGGTGTCACAATGATGAAACCGTGGCACCTGTCGATGGCGTTGCTCCAGGCCTGGACGACGGGGTTGTCGTATCTCTTCCCCGCGGCCATCGGCATACGTGCATCGGTGAAGAGCGGAAGGTCGAAGAACCTCAGGTCGATGAGCTCGAAGTCGGCTCCGCCATGGGCCCTCGCCCCGGCAAGCACCCACCGGGAGATGGACTCGCCCACGCGGCCCTCGCGGATGCTGCCGCTCACGACACCGATCTTCATGGGTCTTCCTCCCGCTGCTCATGCGTTGGCCGGGACCACTGGGCACAACGACCCGACGAAACATATTTCATTGAAAAATGAATTACAACGTGTGGGTGTCGGTTTCTCCCTCGGCATACGTCCAGGGAGCCGGACGGCCCACGGCCGACCGGATGCCGCAGGAGGCACCGGGGCATACTGGCGGCCATGAGACATCTGCCGCCGCCACGTGCAGCTGTCCTCCTGGCGACTGGTGTCATCGAACTCGCCATGGGTGTGGCACTCGGGTTCAGCTGGAGTCAACGGCACGACCCGCTTCACGCGGTCCTCGCCATCACCCTGCTGATCTGCGGGACCGTGACGGTCATCCTCGGCCGGCGGCCCCGGGACGCCCCGGACGGCGAGGACCGCGACCGACAGGAGGACACGGAACTGGTCCATCTGGACCGCTCGTCACTCCCGGGCGAGGACGAGGCGGACCGGCGCCGCGGCATCGACGCCGACCAGGTGCCCACGCTCGGGGAGCTGGTGGCCTGGATCGAGCAGAACCACTATCTGCCGCCCACCCCCGGGGGTCACTGGGTGCTGCGCCGTCGCGGGCAGAAGGCGGCACTCATCGTCTGCCCGGCGGGGACCTTCACCACCCGCCTGCTCGTGCCCACCGAGCAGGCGGTCGCTCCGGGCAGCCACTGGTCGATCGCCCACGAGAAGCAGTGACGGTCCGCCGGGAAGGCCTCAGCCCCAGCGGGCCCGGCCCGGTGCGCGGCACTCAAGACGAGGGTCAGCCCTCGTCCCCGCCGTCCTGGGGCCGGACGGCCCGGACGGACGCGGGCATGTCCCCCTTGGCCCAGGGGGCCGGGACCGGTTCCCCGAACCGCGTCTCGAGCGGGATGACGCCGGCCCAGCCTGCGGCCTCGCCGTCCGGTGCGCTGGGCATGCCGGTGCGCGTCTTGTAGAGCCAGTTGTCCTCCCCGATGTCCAGCGTGCAGACCATCGTCGCGGCCAGCTCCTTGTTCGTGTGCTGCGGCACCTCGCCGGAACGGCCGGGCAGATAGGAGTCGAGCAGGGCGTTGAGGGCCTCGACCTTCTCAGGGCCCTCCAGACGCTGCAGCCTGCCGCGGATCGTCGCCGACCGGTAGTTCGAGGACGTGCCGTTCCCCCTGTCACCGACGACCAGGGCGTCGACGTGGACGACGGTGAGCACGACGGGTGCGCCCGCCGCGGCGGCGCGCAGCAGGCCAGCGCCGGTGGAGCCGTGCAGGACGATCCGGTCGCCCAGCCGGCCGTAGCTGATCGGGACGGCCCAGGGCTCGCCCTCGTCGCTGACGGTCGACAGGACGGCGAACTGTTCACCGTCGAGCAGCTCGTACAGCTCCCCGCGATCATGATGTTCCCGCTCGCGGTACCGATGAATCCTGTGCTCCATGCGCCCTCCCCACGTTCGTCGCTGACATGACTCTAACAACCGGGCTCCCGCGGCATGGCCCACGTGGCCGTGGCATGCGAAGCGGGCACCCGGCCCCGGCCGGGTGCCCGCCCCCCTGTGAGGCCGCCGGAGGAGCAACCCCGGCTCTTCGGCGGCCATTCCATCGGCCCCATCACTGGCCGACGGCTCTCATGTGCCCGGGCCGGGCACAAAGCATCTCCCCCGCTCGCGCCGGCTCCGTCACTGGCCGAGCAGGTCGAGAATCCGGCGGCGCAGGTCACGGAACGCGGGGTCGTCCTGGGCACGGGGGCGGTCGAGTTCGACGGGCAGGTCGGCGATCACCCGCGCCGGCCGGGGGGAGAAGATGACGACCCGATCGGACAGGAGGAGTGCCTCCTCGACATCGTGGGTGACCATGATGCCCGTGAACCCCTGGGCCTGCCACAGGTCGGCTATCTCTCGCTGCAGGACCGAGCGGGTCAGCGCATCGAGCTTGCCGAGCGGCTCGTCGAGGAGGAGGATGCGCGGGCGGTTGGCCAGGGCCCGGGCGAGCGCGGCGCGCTGGGCCATGCCGCCGGACAGCTCCGAGGGGTAGGCGGTGCGGAAGCCGCCGAGGCCGACCATCTCGATCATCTCCTCGACGCGCTCCTGCTCGTCCTTCCGGTCGGCTGCACCACGGACCTGCGGCCCGAGCCCGATGTTCTGCTCGACGGTCAGCCAGGGCAGCAGGGTCGGGTCCTGGAAGACGACGCCGCGCGACGGGTCGGGGCCGTCGACGCGGTGGCCGTCGGCGTAGATCTCGCCGCGGATCGGCGTGTCGAGACCCGCGATGAGGCGCAGCAGGGTCGACTTGCCGCAGCCCGAGGGGCCGATGAGCGAGACGAACTGGCCGGGCTCGACCGACACGGACACGTCGTCGAGAACGGGCAGGGGTTTGCGGTGGGAGACGAAGGCGTGCACCACGTGCAGCGCGTCGACGGCGCTGCCGCCGACCGTGGCCCCGCCCCGTCCTGCCGGGTTCTGCCCTGTGATCGTGTTCACCATCGTGTCAGGTCCTTCTGCCAGGACAGGACGCGGTTGCGCACTGCCAGTTCGGCGGTCAGCAGGGAGCCGCAGATGATCACCATGAGGGCGATCGCCGCGTACATGGACGGGTAGGCGCTCCAGCCCTTCTTCCAGTTGATGTACCAGCCGAGCCCCGAGTTCACGCCCAGGGTCTCCGCGATCGTCAGCGTGACGAAGGCGGTTGGCAGGGCCATGAAGACACCGGTGAAGATGTTCGGCAGGGCTGCCGGCAGCGACACCTTGAAGATGAGGAACCGGCTGGAGGCGCCGAGGGTCTGGCACACGTCGAAGTACTCGCGGGAGACCCCTCGGATGCCCGCGCTCGTCGTCACCGCCATCGGGAACCAGACGGTCAGGGCGACCAGGAAGACGGCGGCGCTGAACGAGTTGGGGAAGGCGATGAAGACGATGGGGATCCAGGCCAGGGTCGGGACGGGGCCGATGTACTTGACGATCGGGTCGAGCCAGTAACCCGCCCGTTTCGACCAGCCCATCCACAGGCCGGTGCCGAGGCCGGCGAGGCCGCCGATCACGATGCCGACCGCCAGCAGCAGCAGCGAGTTGCCGACGGAGCGGGCCAGCAGGGTCCGGTCGGCCCAGCCCTCGGCGATGATCTGGCCGGGGCTCGGCACGTAGGGCGGGGACAGGACCCCGGTCTTCGCGGTGAGTGTCTCCCAGGCCAGGGTGACGACGGCCGTGGCGATCCACCACGGCGACCAGGCGCCGAGCCAGCGCGAGGCCGTGTCCCAGACGCGGGAGGCGAGCCACAGGGCACCGAGCAGGGCCGCGAGGATCACGGCCAGCCCGAGCGCCTGGGCCTCGCCCTTGACGAGGTAGGCGTCGGTTGGTGGGACGAGGGCGATGACCAGCGCGGTGAGAACCCACAGGGCGAAGGCGACACCGGTCTGCAGGTGGTTGACGGCGTGGGGCCGGTGGCGGCGGACCAGTTCGGCGGCGATCTGGGAATCATTCCCCAGTGCCGCGTCACGGTCCTGCGCCGACGGCACGACGCCCTGGTCCGGCACGGCGCGGTCGGCGGCGGCCGGTTGTTCCGACAGGATCGTCTTCATGCTCACCAGTCCAGTCCGAGGGTGTCGAAGGCCCTGTCGGCGAGCTGCTCCGTGTCGACGTCGTCCTCGAGGTAGCCGGTCTGCTTGAACTTCTCGATGCCCGGCATCAGCGCGGCGCGCAGCTTCGTGACCGAGGGATCCCAGCCGTACTCGGTGAGCAGGGTCTCGACGAGGTCGATGTCGCCTGCGATGTAGCCGTTGTCGACCTCGAGGTGCGCGACCTCGTTCTCATTGCCCGGCACGTAGCGCGAGCCCTCGGCCCAGGCCTCGACGAGTGCGCGGGCCACGTCCGGGTTGTTCTTGACGAGGTCGCCGTTGAGCGCGGTGCAGCAGCAGTAGTCCTGCGCGTTGGGCCCGGTCATGTTGCTGGCCAGTTCCCACCCGTAGCCCTCCTGGATCGGCCGGTAGGCGATGGGGTCGCTGGCGGCGATGGCGTCGACCTCGTTGTTCTTCAGGGCGTCGGCGACGAGGGAGGGTTCGTAGACCTTCCACTGCACCTCGCCGGCGTCGGCCGCCGGGTTGATGCCGGCGTCGACCAGGTCGAGGGAGAAGAACATGGTCGCCGAGCTGGACAGGCTGGGGACGCCGATGGTGCGCCCGCGCAGGTCGGAGACCTGCTTGATGTCGGAGTCGTTGCGCACGAGCAGGCGCAGGCAGCCGCTGTGCAGACCGGCGACGAACTTGACGTTCTGGCCCTGCTCGACGGGTTTGAGCCAGCTGTAGAAGATGCCGCTCGACGCGTCGTAGGTGCCCGATCCCACGGCGGCCTTGATGTCCTCGTCGCCGACGGTCTTCCGCAGGGTCACGTCCAGGCCGTGGTCGGCGAAGAAGCCCTTCTCGAGGGCGACGATGGCCGGGGCGTCACAGACGTCGCCCCCGTAGATGATGGTCAGTTTGCGGGCCTCGGCCGAGGCCGATGCGTCCGCTGCGGCGGCCGACCTGCCGCGGCTGTTGCCGATCAGGCCGCCGGCGATGCCGCCGACGACGAGGCCGCCTGCTGCGCCGGCCGCGACGCCGCCGAGCAGGCCGCGGCGGGACAGTCTCTTCTCGTCCCTGGCCTGCTGGGTGGTTCCGGTCTCCTGGACGACCGCGCCCGAGGGCAGGACCCTTCCGGTCTCGCCCGAGCCGTCGGTGGGGTTGTTCGTGTCAGACATCTGCTTCTTCTCTTGTCCTCGTCTTGGCTGTTTTCCTGGGGTCTGGCAGGGGCCCATGTCGGGCGGGCGCGGTTGAGGGCGCACCGGCCCCATGGGTTCCTGGTGATGGTGTGTCTGGAGAAACCGGGTGAGCGCCTGCTGTCCTGAGGGCTCACGGGAACGGGCCGGCCGGACCGGCCACTCCCCCGGTACGTGTCAGGGGATGCGGGAAGGGCTCACAGACACTGGGCTGCGCGGACGCAACAGTCGACCGCGGGCGCCTGGATTCGGCGGGCCGCCGGCCGGCAGATGGTGCGCTGAGCCATGTGCGTACTCCTCAGGGGCTGGGAACAGCCCGACCCTACAACGCCGCCATGAGCGGCGGGCGGTCCCGACGGGCCGCCATGACGCACCACCATAGGTCACGGATGGGGGGCGGGCAAGAAGCCGTCCGATCACCGGCCGCTTCCGGCTCCGGTCGTCTCCCGCCGCGAGGTCCGCCGTGTCTGCCGGTGGCCGTCGGCCGTCCGCGTCGGGCCCGGTGAACGCGGTGCCCGATGGGGCAGAGGCACCGGTGCCCGGGGCCTGCGTCCGGGCTCGCGGCAGGGGCCGGTCCGTCAGCCGCCTGCCCTGGTCCTCTTGGAGTTCTCGCTCATGTAGTGCCGGTGGATCGTTCGCACCTGGGTGGTGAAGGCCTGCGTCTCGATGGTCCTGGGGGAGATCCGCGGCAGCGAGTCGAGCAGCCTGGACAGCTCACGGCGCGCCTGCGCCGCCGCCGGGTCGCCGCCGGGCAGCCGCCGCCAGCACGAGGCCATCACGTCGAACCCGAAGAGGTTGACCTCCTCCTGCACGCTCTGCCACCGCGCGAGCGCCTCCGGATCGTCCGGCCGCTGCGATGAGAGGACCTGGGAGGCGCGGCCGAGTTCGAAGACCATGGTGCGGCGGTCCTCGCGTGATGCGCGGGTGAGGAGCCTGCCGTCGGCGAGATCGGCCAGCACCTGCTCGATGCGCCGCAGCGTGCGGCGGTACTGGCTCCGCACGAGCAGCACGGGGGCGCTGCGTCCGACGAGCCAGATCATCAGGGTGGCCGCCGTGACCCCGATGAGGGTCTCGACGAAACGATCCCGCATGAGCGCGGTGATGTCGGCGCGGGAGGCGACCGGCGTCATCATGAGCGAGAAGACCGTGATGAACACCACGGCCAGCGCGTAGTTGCGGGTGACGATGACCTCCAGCGCGTAGATCATGACGACGATGATGCCGACGCGGACCCACGGGGCCGGCTGCAGGGCGATGATGCCGAAGTAGCAGAACACTCCGGCGCCGGTGCCGATGACGCGGTGGGCGGCTCGGATCGTCAGGTCGGCGCGGGAGGCACCCATGTGCAGGACGATGAGGCTCGACAGGATCGCCCAGTACGCGTGACCCACCGGCGAGGCGATCATCATCGTCGACCCGAGAAAGACGGCCAGCGCGGCCCGGCCGGCGACCAGCCAGGGCCTGGAGCCGCGGTCCAGCGCGGTGGCCAGCAGGTACCGCACCGGTGGACGGCCCAGCGGGACGCGGCGGAAGTTCTCGCCGATGTCGAGGCTGGAGGTGGGGAATGATTCGGAGCGCAGGACGTCGATGAGGTTCAGGTGAATGCCCATGAGCCGTTCCTCGACGTCGCGGCGGGCCGCGGTACGGCCCGTCATGCGGCGGCGGCCGGTGCGCAGGACGTGCCAGGCGTTGTTCACCGCGAAGACGGCTCTCGAACGCATCCGGTTCGCGTGCCGAGCCGCACAGTCGTCCGGACGATCGCGGTAGGCGCTGACCGCCTCGTCGGCCTCGTCCACGGCTTCGCGTTCGGGAGCCAGCAGGTCGGTGGTCAGGATGAGCACCGAGGCCAGTGAGGCGGTGAGCCACGAGAAACCGGTGACCCGGAGCAGCGTGGTCAGGGCGTAGCCGTTGGCCGTCATGTAGGCCGAGAAGGCCGCCGCGAAGAGCGTGTTGATGGGGCCCGGCGGACCGACGAGCAGGGCATGCCAGGTCCACACGACGACGAGGGTGAGCAGGCAGAACAGGGGCGGCATCAGCCATCTGTACGGGCTGACGAGTGCACCGATGCACTCCATCGCCAGAGTCGCGAGGCCGACGCTGAGCAGCGCCGTGATGCGGTTGCGCATCGGCGCCTCGCGGCCGGTGTGCGCGGCCTGTGCGCCGATGAGACCCATCGCCCCCAGCGAGGGCCCGAAGACGAGGCAGGATGCGATGAGGCCGGTGGCGACGGCCGCGCACCAGCGGACCGCGCGGATGCTCCGCCCGGGCTCGGGCCTCAGCACGATGAGGCTGCGCCCGAGCCTGCCCGCTGATCGTCGTGCCGTTCCCACCCGGACGAGTTTAGGGACCCCTCCCCCGCGGGCGCGCCATGGTTGCCACCCCGCCGGTTCTCATGGCAGCTACGGCCGGCCGCCGGGGAGCCGGATGCGGCGCGCCCCTCCGGCCTGTCGGTTCCGGAGGGGCGCGCCGCCACGGGGTGATCGTGTGAGATTCCTCGGTTCAGAAGCAGTCGCTCTCGATGCGTTCGAGCGCGACCTCCCAGCGGCCCTGAAGATAGGCCGGGTCGACGCCCTCGGCGAGTCTTGTGTGGGTCACGGTGAGTTCGGTGTGGTCGTCATCGGGGGCCGTCACCTTCAGGTCGACCAGTGAGGCGGGGGCGTCGTCGTCCTTGCGCCACCAGAACCTGACCTGTTCGAGCGGGTGGAAGCTTCTGATCACGCCCGAGCGGCCGTCCGCGGCCTTCCAGGCCTGGCCCTTCTCGCCGAGCATGGCGCCTCGGCCCAGCAGCGCCTCGGAGCCCTTCTTCGTCATGAGCACCCCCCATACCTTCTTCAGCGGCTGGGCGATGGTCCGCGTCACGACGACGCCTTCGGGCGAGGGTTCGGGCGTCTCATTCCTTGACTGTTCCGACATGGGAACCTCGATTCATCCGACGGTTTCTTCATGTGGGTCGGGCCGGCACTCGGATCGTCCGCAGCGCTGCGACTCGACGTACCCAAACCCTAGTCTGCTGGGCACCCCGGTGGGAACAGGTGGGGGCCTGTTCTGCGTCGCGGACCATGCCGCCGCCGTCCGCGAGGTCATGGGCGCCATGGCGTGCCGCGCCGACGGGCCGACACGGTGGGTTCATCGGCGAGCCAGAACCGCAGTGGCGCATCGGCCGCCCGCGTGATGCCGATGCGCGGCCCCACGAGGACCCGACCGCGGCCGGGCCCGGGCTCGATGAGTTCGAACAGATCGTCACGGCCTCCCAACGGCAGGCCGTTGTCGGCCAGGTCGAGGCCGAGCGCCCTGCCCAGGTTGCCGGGCCCCCTGGCCAGCTGCGTGTCGGGCCTGTCCGGGGCCAGCCGTCTGCGCTCCCTGGCGCGGTCCGCGCCGGCGACGACCTCTCCGGCGCGCATGAGGACGGCCGAGGCCTGCCCGGCGGGTGAGCAGACGATGTTGCCGGCGCGGTGGATGCCGTAGCTGACGTAGACGTAGACGGTGCCGGGGGCGCCGAACATGACAGCGGCCCTTCCCCGCTCCCCGCGGTAGGCGTGCGAGGCAGGGTCGTCGGTGCCCAGATAGGCCTCGACCTCGGTCAGTCGCACCGCGACCTCACCACGCCGGATGACCGCCCCGAGCAGTCCGGGGGCGATCTCGTCGGCACGTCCGCTCAGATCGATCACGGCCCCAGTGTGCACCAGGGGTGCCCCTCGTGGCAGCCGCAGCCGGCGTCCAGGCGCCTCGTTCGTGCCGGTCCGCCTCGCCTCACCGCGTGCCGGCCCACTCCCGTTGGCCCACCGGACGTAGCGTGGGCTCATGCACATCGGTACCGCCCGCGCCCGCGCGGCCCTGTGCGCCCTCATCGCCGGGGCCCTCGTCCTCGCCGGCTGTGCACGGGGCTCGGACACGACCGATCCCAGCGTCTCCCCCTCGCCGTCGAGGAGCGCCTCCGCGTCCAGTTCCGGCGCCAGCCCAACGCCCGCGTATGACCTGGCCCAGCCCGGCAGGGCGAGACAGGTCATCGACTTCCTGCGCAGCGCCAGCGGCGACCGACCGGTGCTGCGCATCGAGATCACCGCGGAATCGGCGAACCTCACCTATCTGAGCGAGGACGAGGAGGCCGAGACGATCGGCTACGCCAACGGCTCGATCGCGCACCTGGACGCCACCATCGAGTACATCGACCAGGCCCAGTTCGACCCCGACGACTTCGCCTTCGACGACGTGGCGGCCCTGTTCGAGACGGCGGCCAGGATCTCCGGCTCCGACCAGGACCAGGACCTGCAGATCAACGAGTACGACCACGGCAATGTGCTCATGACGGTCACGACGACCCCCGAATCGAGCACGGTCTTCTTCCGCTCCGACGGTTCGGTCATCAACAAGCTCAACCTGACCCGGGCCGCTGACATCGCCGAGGCGCTGGCCGACACCGTCCAGGACTCGCCCCAGATCCTCTCGGTGACGATCGAGCGGGACGCCCTGACCGTCCGGGTACGCACCAGCGAGTCGACCGTCGAGGAGCGGACACGTCGCGCGAGCCTGCCGACGATCGTCTCGACGATCAAGAACAGCGACAAGGACCCCTCGTTCGATCCCGCCACCATCAATCCCGAGGTCATCGCCCGGCTCATCGCGCAAACCGCCAACCGGGCCGGAAACGCCTCCGCCTCCGACGTGACGGTGCGGATCGGCGTCGACACCGGCGACACCGATCCGCGCATGAGTTTCCAGACCGGCAGCACCGAGGTCGTGACGGACATGAATGGCACGACCCTGAAGAAATGACCCTGCCGGCGAACAGCCGGCCGCCGACGGCGCGCATCCCCGCCGCGGCTACGACGTGGAAGAATTGAGTGGTGCGCATCGTTGGGGTTCATCATCTGGTCGAGGGACCTGTCGTCGATGTGACAGTCGGGCACGGACAGGATCCCCGCCTGCTCCTGTGGAGCAAGGGCTGGACGATCAGTGACTGGATGTCGGCCTCGGGCAGCGACGACGGGATCGTCATGACGGCCCGGGTGGCCCAGCGCTACGCGGGCAGTCGCATGCCCCGTCGGCACGCGCACCGCGTCCACGCCGAACCGGTCAGGGCCGACGTCGAGCCCGTGCCTCACCAACGGGTGGCCGCCTACGCGATCGTCAGGTCGGCCATGGGCGTGCTCGGCACGATCTGCAGCCGGCGCACCGCTGTTCCCGGGCGCTGGCAGCTGCCGGGCGGTGGCGTCGAGCCGGGCGAGACACCCAGCCAGGCCGTCATCCGCGAGGTCCTCGAGGAGACCGGCCAGCACGTGAGGATCCTGCGCGTGGTCGACCTCCAGTCGGACCACTGGATCGGGACCTCCCCCGCCGGGGTGCTCGAGGACTTCCAGGCGCTGCGCATCATCTACACGGCCATCTGCTCGGATCCGACGGTTCCCCGGGTGCTCGACGTCGGCGGCACCACCGAGTCGGCGCGTTGGATCCCGGATCACCACTGGCGCTCACTGCCATGGACGTCCGGCGCGCGGTCGGCTCTCGACAAGCACCTGGGCACGATTCCCGGCAATCACCTGAGTGATGACCGCCGGTGAGGCCGGCATGACGAGGGGCCCCGCACCCCTGGGTGCGAGGCCCCTCGCCTGATCCGTGCTGTCCGCCTCGGGCTCAGTTGCCGCGGACGAAGCTGAGGATGCGCAGAATGTTCGTGTAGAGCCACACCAGGGTGACCATCAGGCCGAAACCGGCGCGCCAGGACTCCTTCGCCGGGGCGCCCATGCGCACGCCGCGCTCGCACTCCTCAAGGTCGGTGAGCAGGCAGAAGACGGCCAGGACGACGCCGACCCCGGCGAAGAGCCAGCTCAGGGGTCCCGCGCTGGCCCCGATGTTGGTCAGGCCGAGGCTGCCGCCGGCGATGACGACGACGAAGTTGATGAGCGCCACGACCGCGTAGGCGATGACCGACAGGGCGACGATGCGGCGCAGCCGACCGCTGACGCGCACGTTGAGGTAGCGGTACGCGGCGAAGACGACGGCTGAGGCAGCAAGTGTGCCGAGCACGGCCTGGGAGACGATGCCCGGGTACAGGTACTCGAAGACGCGGCTCCAAGCACCGAGCATGAAGCCCTCGGCGACGGTGTAGACCATGATGCCGGGAACCGAGACCACGTGGCGGGGCGTGATGATGAAGGCGGTCACGAGCGCGACCAGTGACGAGACGATGGCCACCGGGTAGAGCATCGTGACGGGCAGGAAGAACCATGTGACGGCGGCCGCGGCGAGCAGGACGACGAACAGCGTGCCGGTCTTGGCGAGCACGTCATTGATCGTCATGACGTCGCCGGGCCGCGCCTGCGGCGCGTAGCCGTAGGCCTGCTGACCCTGCAGCGGCTGACCGTAACCGGGCTGGGCGTACTGCTGCTGGTAGCCGAGGTTCTGGTAGCTGGCCTGCTGATATCCAGGAGTGAAGGCGTCACTCCTGCTGAGAACGGGATTCGTGCTTCGCACGGTGCTCCTATCGATCGAAGGGCCTCATCCGGCCTTTGATCCAGGCTACCGGAACGCGTTGCGCAGCCGAAGGATCGTTCACCCGCAGCGCCCCCGGAAGGGCCGTACGACGCGCGGATGAGATCCGATGCGCCGGGGATCCGGCTCCGGGCACAGTTGCCTCCGCGCACGAGCACCCGACGGGAACGTATCGTGGTGCTGTCGCACCAGCAGCACGTCACATCAGGAGGCCACCATGTCCGTGTCGGTCAACCACGTCGCCGTCCTCGTGACCGATCTGGACCGCTCCCGTGCCTTCTACGAGGAGTACTTCGAGGCCGAGGCCGGTCGGCTCTACCACAACCCGAGGACAGGGCTGCGGACCTACTTCCTCACCTTCCCAGGGGGTGCGCGGCTGGAGCTCATGACCCGACCTGGCACGGGCCCGCAGCCGGGCCCCGACGCGCTGGGCTGGAGTCATGTGGCTTTCTCGGTGGGCTCGGAGCGAGCGGTTGATGAACTCACCGCTCGGCTCGCCGCCGCCGGCTTCGTCATCGCCGATGGCCCGCGGACGACGGGTGACGGCTACTACGAGAGTGTCGTGCTCGACCCCGACGGGAACCGGGTCGAGATCACGGTCTGAGACCGGCGCCGTCCGATGTGCCCCCGGCGAGAGTCGAACTCGCACTTGAGCGGGTTTAAGCCGCCTGCCTCTGCCATTGGGCTACGGGGGCCGCGTCCAAGACTATCGGCCACGACGGGCGGCAGCCCACTGTCCGGTCTGAGCGGGCTCAGCGCCCAGCCGGCTCCCGGCCTGGGCCGCCGGTGAGCAGCCCCAGGGCCACGCCGTCGAGGATGTCCGCCTCGGAGGCGATGAGTTCGGCCGCTCCGACGCGCCGGACGATCTCGTCGACGATGAGGGCGCCGGCGCAGAGCACCTCGGCGCGCTGCGGCTGAACGGGGCCCCAGCAGGTGATCTCCGCGATCGTACTGGTCAGCAGCCGGTCGGTGACCGCGTGCACGGCCTCGGCGCTCATGGCGGCCCCGTGCACCCTGGCCCGATCGTAGCGGTGCAGCCTGAGGGCGAGCGCCGTCATCGAGGTCACCGTGCCGGCGACACCGATGAACGAGCCGATGCCGGTCAGGTCGAGGCCGGCGTCGTCCAGCTCGTGCCGGACGAATTCGCGGGCCCCGGCGATCTCGGCCGGCGTGGGCGGGTCGCCATGCAGCATGCGCTCGCGGAGCCGCCGTGACCCGATGTCGAGGCTGACGCCCTTCGTCACAGCGGTGGCGCCGTTCGTACAGCAGCCCGCCGTACCCCGCACGAGCTCGGTGGAGCCGCCGCCGCTGTCCATGACCAGCACCGGGTTCCTCGGGCACCGGATACCGCTGACGGCACCGGCGAAACTCAGCCGGGACTCCTCGACGCCGCTGATCACCTCGGGTTCGATGGCCATGCGCTCACGCACGCCCTCGAAGAGCACCTCACGGTTGGCGGCGTCCCGGGTGGCCGAGGTGGCGACGAAACGCGCCCTGGCACAGTCCAGGTCGGCGATGATCTCGGCGTACTGCTCGCAGGCCCTGAAGGCCCGTTGCAGGGCATCGGGGGTGAAACGCCCGGTGGCGTCCACCCCCTCCCCCAGCCCGACGAAGGTCAGGCGACGGTCGAGCTCCCTGAGGGAGCCGTCGGAGTCGAGGGCGGCCACGAACAGGCGCAGGGTGTTGGTTCCACAGTCGATGGCCGCAACTCTCATGACAGGACGTCCTTCCGGCCCGCGCCCAGCGGCGCGTCATGGTAGGGACAGGGCTTGTCCCAGAACGGCCCCATGAGGTCGAGCGCCTCGTCCCCGATCGGGTTGACGCCCCGCCCGGCGGCCAGCGCATGACCGACGAGGGCGTGCAGGCACTTGACGCGCCCGGGCATCCCGCCGGCGCTGACGTTCCTGATCTCGGGGACCTCGCCGTGCGCGGCGCGATCGGCGAGGTAGGCCTCGTGGGCGCGCCGGTAGGCCGCCGCCAGCTCCGTGTCGCGCTCGAGACGAGCCGTCATCTCGGCCATGAGGCCACTGGACTCCAGGCGTGAGCACTCGGTGACGGCGCGGGGCTCGGTGAGGTAGTAGAACGTGGGGAAGGGCGAACCGCTGGGCAACCGGGGCTCGGTCGCGATGACTCCGGGGCAACCGCACGGGCTGCGCCACGCCACACCGACGAGCCCACGGGGAGCCCGGCCCAGCTGCCCGGCAATGATCCTCAGATCTTCATCGTTCAGAGGTTCGAGCTGACGCACGGTTCAATTCTTCCACGGCGCGAGCGAAGGACCGGCACGCGCCGGGGGTGGGCTCAGCCACCAGGGGTGGGGGTGGCGCCGCCCTCGGTGACGACCCGTTCGTCATCGACGCTGGGCGGCGCGCTCGTCGGGGCGTCGGCCTCGCCGACCGAGCTCCAGATGCGTTCCCACCAGGACTGATCCTCGCTGGTCGAGGCCCCCGTGTGGTCGATGCCCGAGCCGCCGCCGTAGGGCTGACCGTCCTCGTCGATCACCTGGTAGCCGACCTCACCGGCCTGCACCCAGCCGAGCCGGGCACGGGCCTGGGCCCGCACGTAGTTGGGGTCCGACCAGCGTTCCTGTTCCGTGAGCAGGTCGGCGATGTGCTCGTTGCTCGCGATGATCTGCGCGCGCGCCTCGGCCATCTGCCGTCTCTGGTTCAGGTAGACGGTCAGGTTCGAGATGATCGAGAAGATGAGCATGGCCCCGACGAGCAGGACGGCGACCAGACGTTTCGTCAGGTGGATCCCGCCGCGATCGGCCGGGAGCTGCTCGGCGGCCTCCCCGTCGCTGGAAGTCGCCTCCGGGCCAGCCTGCACCTGCACGCGGTTCCTGTCGCGTGAGCTGTGCCGGGAGGACGCGCGCTGCGCCGTGCGACGCGACGGCGTGTCGCCGGCCGGGGGACGCGCCCCGGCGGGCCGGCCGGACCGTGGGGAAGTCATGTCCGACATTGTAGGCCCGCGGCCGGCCCGTCCCCTTGGTGGCGGCCTCGCCTGTCATGGGTTCGCACGGTTCTTCCGGGGTGGCCCGGGGCACGAGTCAGGGCACCGGTCCAGGGCATGGTCGGAGGGCGGCACCGTGGGGCGCCGCCCTCCGGATCAGGGGCCGGTCAGGTCAGTGCACCTGGCCGTCCAGGACATTCACCACTTGTCGGCGTCGAAGCGCGGGAAGGCTCCTGCACCTGCGTACTCGGCCGTCTCGTCGAGGTCCTCCTCGATGCGGATGAGCTGGTTGTACTTGGCGATGCGCTCGCCACGGGCCGGGGCGCCGGACTTGATCTGGCCGCAGCCGAGCGCAACGGCGAGATCGGCGATCGTCGTGTCCTCGGTCTCACCGGAGCGGTGGCTCATCATCGAATGGAAGCCGTTGCGGTGTGCCAGGTTGACCGCGTCGATGGTCTCGGTGAGCGAGCCGATCTGGTTCACCTTGACGAGCAGGGCGTTGGCCGACTTGGTGTCGATACCCCACTTGAGGCGCTTGACGTTGGTGACGAACAGGTCGTCACCGACGAGCTGGACCTTGTCACCGATGCGCTCGGTGAGGGTGGCCCAGCCCTCCCAGTCCTCCTCGTTCAGCGGGTCCTCGATGGAGACCAGCGGGTACTTGTCCACGAGTTCCTCGTAGTACTTGATCATCTCGGCGGAGCTGCGCTCCTTGCCCTCGAAGGTGTACTTGCCACCGTCGTAGAACTCGCTCGCCGCGCAGTCGAGGGCCAGGGCGACGTCCTTGCCCGGCTTGTAACCGGCCTTCTTGATGGCCTCCTCGATCAGGTCGAGAGCGGCGGCATTGGACTCCAGGTTGGGAGCGAAACCGCCCTCGTCGCCCAGGCCGGTGTTGAGACCCTTGTCCTTGAGGACCGCCTTGAGGGCGTGGTAAACCTCTGCGCCGACGCGGAAGGCCTCGGCGAAGCTGGAGGCGCCGATCGGGGCGATCATGAATTCCTGGATGTCGACGTTGGAGTCGGCGTGCGCGCCGCCGTTGAGGATGTTCATCATCGGGACGGGCAGCTGATTGGCGGTGGGGCCACCGAGGTACTTGTACAGCGGCAGCTCGGCCGAGTCGGCCGAGGCCTTGGCGGCCGCCAGGGAGACGCCGAGGATGGCGTTCGCCCCGAGCTTGCCCTTGTTGTCCGTGCCGTCGAGCTCGATCATGGCGGCATCCAGTTCGCGCTGGTTGCTGGCCTCCATGCCGAGGACCTCTTCGCCGATGGCCTCGACGACGTTGCTGACGGCCTTCTGGACGCCCTTGCCGCCGTAACGGCTCTTGTCGCCGTCACGGAGCTCGACTGCCTCGAAGGCGCCGGTGGACGCACCCGACGGAACTGCCGCGCGGGCGGAGGAACCGTCATCAAGGACGACCTCAACCTCGACGGTCGGGTTGCCGCGCGAATCGAGGATCTCGCGAGCCTCAAGGAATTCGATAACTGCCACGGGTGTTGACCTTTCAGTGTGTCGGTGAACCTGCGGAACTGCGGGCTCTCACTCTCGCGCGCCAATCCTATCGGTTCACCACCGGCCCGAGCCATGGTTCCTGGGGCGCTCATCAGGCGAGACGGAGGGCGGCCGACGATGAGGGCGGCGGTTCACAGCGCGTTGACGAGTGCGCTGACCTCGTTCATGATCTGGTCGTCCCAGGCCCGGCTCGTGGCTCCGTCGGCGTCGGGGCCGACCTGCGTGGGCTGGATCTCGATGACGCGGCCGTACTTGACGGTGGCGCACAGCCCGCGGTGGATGTTCTTGGTCGGGTTGATGCCCTCGGCGCAGCTCCACTCCAGGCCCTGCACCGTGGTGGTACGGATGACGACGTCCGGGGCGCCCTCGTCGACGAAGGCGTCGCGTGCGCTGGTGACGACGGTGTCGAAGTAGGGATCGTCGACCGATGCGACCGGGCCGAGTTCACCGTTCTGGCCGGCGAAGTAGGCGCGCAGGAAGATCTGGCGGCTGGAGTCGCCCGTGACGTACTGGACGGTCATCTCGTGGTTGGGCGGGTCGCTCTTGAGACGGCGCTGGGGCAGTCCGCCGAGTTCGTCGGCCGCGATGCGTTGGAAGTCGTTGGTGCGCTTGCCCTCGTACTCGTCGCTCACGGCGCCGCCCGAGGCGCTGGAGGACGCCGTGGACGAGACCGGGCTCGACGCCGAACGGCTCGGCGAGGCGGTACCGCTGGAGCCGGCGGGCGAGACGAACGCGGAGGAGGCGGACCGGGCGGCCGTGGATGCGTCCGCACCGGTCTGGGAGTCGTTGTCGGTGGGGCCGAGGCAGGCGCTGACGAGAAGCAGAGTGGACACGCCGAGACCGAGGATGAGGGCCGGGATGCGAGCCATGGCAGCCTCCTTTCATTTGCATATGCGAATAACTAAACGAAATCAGCAAATTCACACAATGTCAAGGCTGCGTCCGCGCACCGGACGGTGCGCCGGCTCGGGCCCGCCTAGGATTTCTCAGCGTCCCTGATAGTGTCCTCCCAGGCTCGGGTGGCGTCACGAACGGCTTGGTCGATGTCGACGCCGCTCGCCTGGGCTCTTTGCACCAGCAAAAGGACTTGTGTACCGGCCTCCTCGGCGGTGATCGGTTCGTCGGCGAACGGCACCTGGTCCGGTCCCCCGTTGTCCAGGCGCTGGGCCGTCTTCGCCGCACGGGCCAGGGTCGGCAGGGACTCGGCGATGCCGTCCAGGCAGGAGTCCCGGCGCTTGGCGGCGCGCTTGCGCACCTCCCAGAGGGTGTCCAGGTCGTCCGGGGTGTCCTCGCCGGCGAAGACGTGGGGATGGCGCCGCACCAGCTTGTCGGCGATGGCGGCGGCGACGTCGTCGATGGTGAAGAGCCCGTCCTCCTCGGCGAGCCTGGCGTGGAAGACCACCTGCATGAGGACGTCCCCGAGTTCCTCGCGCAGGTCCTCGTCGCTGCCGGTCTCGATGGCGTCGACCAGTTCGGCGGACTCCTCGATGAGGTGCTTGACGAGGCTGCGGTGCGTCTGCGCGGCATCCCACGGGCAGTCGACCCGCAGCCGGTCCATCACCTGCACGAGGCGCTCGAACTGGGCGCCCCTGGGTTCGGGGTCCTCAGCGACCATCAGCTCTCACTGCGTGAGGACAGCGAACCGGTGCCCTCGATGGTGAGTTCGTCGAGATCCCAGGTGCCGTACCTGGGGTTGATCTCGACCTCGACGTCGGCGGCCTGGGCGAGAGCGGTGGCCTCACCCTCCATGGAGACGTAGGCGGTGAGCTTGACGATGCCCATGAAGGCGTCGGTGCAGTTGGCGGTGGTGGTGAACAGCTCGGAGTTCCTCAGCCCGGCACGGGCCTCCTGGAGCTCACTGTCGGAGACGGTGATGTTGGCGCGCTCGATGAGGGCGTCGGCCATGAGGCCCTGCGCGACCCAGGAGGCGACGTTCCGGCGCACCTCACCGTCTGGGTACTGGCCGCCGAGACCGGCTATGTCGAGGGCCTCGGAGCACCCCTCGGTGAGGGCGTCGAGGTGGTTCTCGGAGACCGTCACGTCGTCAATGACCATCGCGGTACTGGCGCTGGGTGCGCAGCCGGTGACAAGGGCCAGGGCGATGGCGGGCAGGCCGAGCCGGGCGAGAAGAGGGATTCGGCGAGAGGTCATCTGAGTCTCCTTGACGTGCTGGAACCGTTCCGGACGTCGTGGGCCGGACGGGATCGGTCGTCGCAAGAGAGCATAGGCGAGCAGGCGAACACGATCCAAGTGTATCCTGTAGTTGAGGCATACTTACCTTTCCAGTTGATTCTGTCGAGGGTTTTGTCCATACGAATGGATGTTTGCGTTTGTCCCAGCCAGTGATGAACTGCGGCCCTTGCCACCGAGGTGAAGGTGCTGCGGTGGATAGCTTGACGTTCAGCAATGAAGAACCAGGAGGGTTATGCAAAACTCTGGAGTGATATAGGTTTTTCGGACAGTGGTTAATGGTTGGTTTAGGCTGCTGTCTGCTGGTGTTGCCTCCATTCGGTATCGACTTGGTTGGGAGTCTGGTAATCGATGGCCGAGTGGAGGCGTTTGCGATCGAGTCGTACTCGATCCAGGCTGTCACGTCCTGGGCTGCGTACTGACGGGTCGGGTAGACCTTACGGTTCACGAGTTCGTTCTTCAGGATCGCATTGAAGGACTCGGCAGCGGCATTGTCGAAGCAGCTACCGATCCGGCCCACGGATTGGAGAATCCCATGGTCGGTCATCATCTTTCAACTGGTACGAATCAGATCGAACGCTTTAACCCGCTGGATTTCAAGGCTAAGATCCACATCCAGATCGACAAGGCCTTGACGATGACCTAATCGCTCCACCGACACGATGGAGCCTCATTTTACTCGGGACCACCATAATCAGAAACCATCTGAATGGGCGTACATGGCTCTCAAGGCAGGTTTATCAATCTTTCCCGTTCCGTTCCTGATGACTGGGGCAAAGATGATGTGCCGCGGACGCTTGTAGCGCGGCAATTCCTCACACAAGGCGAATACGTCTGTTGAAGTGAGCACAACATCAGGCTTCACCTCCACGACTGCAGCCGCAACCTCTCCGAGGCGCTCATCGGGAAGACCTATCAGTGCGACATCTTTGACCCGCGGGTCCCCCGCTAAGAATCGCTCGATCTGCCCAGGGTAGATGTTCTCACCCCCGCTGATGATCACATCCTTCTTCCTATCTACGAGCCACAGGAAACCATCGGGATCTTCCTCAACGATATCTCCGGTCAGGAGCCACCCGTCGGAATCGAGAACCGCCCGTGTGGCGGTCTCATCCTTGAAGTAGCCCTTCATAACCCCGGGGCCACGGACTGCGAGTTCGCCACGCTGCCCCCGCACCACATCGCGACCGCAATCATCGACCACCTTGGTCCGCCATCCATATCCTGCGCGCCCTATAGCTCCCGCGTGGTCGACGTTGTCGACGCCGAGATGGACACACCCGGGACCTGTAGCCTCGGTCAAACCGTAGTTCGTGTCATAGCGTTGATTTGGGAAAGTCTCCTGCCATCTCCAGATGAGGTTCTCTGGAACCGGTTGAGCACCGATATGCATAAGCCGCCACTGGTCCAGTTCATGCGCTGCAGGATCGAGTTCTCCCCGTTCGATGGCCAGCAGGATGTCCTGCGCCCATGGAACCAGCAGCCACACGATGGTGCATTTCTCAGCGCTGACCGCTGCTAGGATCGACCATGGGGTCACTCCACGCAGCAACACACACCGTCCGCCTGTGAGCAGACTCCCGAACCAATGCATCTTCGCGCCGGCGTGGTACAGAGGTGGAATACACAGGAAGACGTCGTCGCCTGTCTGGGAGTGGTGATTCTGCTCGGCCCGCGCAGCGTGAATCAGGGCTGAATGGCAATGAAGGATCGCTTTAGGGAAACCCGTCGTGCCGCTTGAGAAATAGATGGCTGCATCGTCGGAAGGATCGGTGAGAATGCAGGGGTCAACGGCGGACGGATCCCCAACGAATGGCTCTGCGAACTCCGGACACGGACCGCCCACCATGAGCATCGCGCACCGCCCTTCACGGGCCGATTGGGTCTCAGCGAGTCTGGCAGTGAATTCCGAGCCAAACACGAGAGCCTTGACTTCTGCGAGTTCGAGGCAGTAGTCGATCTCCGCTGATTCATAACGGAAGTTCAGCGGGACGACAACCGCCCCTGCCTTGAGAACTCCGAAGTAGACGGGTAGCCACTCGATCCCGTTGAGCATAAGGATCCCGACGCGGTCACCCGTGCTGATTCCGCGAGTCATGAGGAAACCAGCCCATTGGTTGGAAAGCTGGTTGAACTCTGACCAGCTCAGTTCACGACGGACACACCAAGCCGCCAGGTTATGACGCCAGCCCGATGGCTCCTCCGGGACCCACTGGGTCCTGACATCTACGTCCAATTCAACGAGAGCACACTGTTCGCCGATTTCACGGGCGTTCTTCCTCAGAAGATCAACGATGCTCATCGGGATGGCCTTTCCCGAACGAGTTGGCAAAAAACGCCGACGGTTTCTTTGAAACAGATGGCAAAGAAACTATAGTCGTCATCGGTCACCTGCCTGCGTGGGCGGGAACAGAAGGGCGTAGACGTCATCGAGATGCGCTGCACGAATGGTCAGTTCGTCCAATGCAAGTCCTTGACGCGCACCAGCCATCTCGAGCTGCTTGATGAATCCGGCGACGTCGTCGGTGATGCAGGCCGACTTCCCGGACGTGTCGATGAACTCAGGACGCCCCTCGAGCGCGTGTCGGACGACGACCTGCATCGGCCCGGACGGATGCCAGGACACGATGCTACCTGGACAGTATCTAGCCACGATGCGCCGGGATTCTGCCGGTCCGAGAGCATGGTCAGGGGCGACCAGCACCACCTCGTCGGCGGACATTTCCGCGAGACGTGGAGATGTTGTGACCAGCAGCACCGCTGTGTCATCGTCACGCAACTGAGCCATCTGCTGGGCGATCTCCGCGAGTGTCCTTTCATCATGAACGTCATCGTCGGTCACCACCAGCAGAAGCCGATCAGCGGTGTCGGCCCCGGTGAGCAGGCCATCCCGGAATAGTGGTTGGGAACCGAGCTGGACCACGCGTGCCCCCGATGTCGGAGACTCGAGTTCCACCACCGTGGTTTCGCCAACATGCACCGGCGTGCCAAACAAGGTCACGCTTCCCTCCTCAGCCGCGCCCCGTCCCTCGAGCCCCGTTACGATTCGATCAGCCACCTCCGTCGATTGTGCGACAATCGCTATCACATGGCCGACATCGAGCCTGAAGTCGAGTACCGGTGCTTTGGGCGCTGCACGGTAGCTGGAGAACTGGAGCGCTGCGTCACCTCGCCCGTCGGCCGACCAGCAGGAATCTGCAACTAATGCCGCAACCCATGGTTCATCGCCCAGACGATGGCTCCGGGATTCTTCTTCGAGATCCGCTATCACGGGAGCCAAGAACTCCGAAGCCCATGACGCGTGCCGGGCGCACTCACGCGCCACCAGCATGGCCGCAAAGCGAGCACCTTCCGGCTCGTCGAGCAGTCGTTGTTGAGCTTTCCGTAGCTGTGAGGCAACCACGGGGTTCCGCAAGAGAGTCTGCGTTGCACACACCAAGTCATCGGGGCCCAACGTGCCGATCCCGAAACCGATCCCCACGCCAAGCCGTTCCAAGGCTCTACTATTGGCTTGTTGTTCGAACCGGTCGAAGATCGCGACTGTAGGCTTAGCCGCATAGAGGGCCATATAGGTGGCACCAAGTCCCCCGTCGCTTACGATCAGATCACAATGCGGAAGAACGGTGCTCGTGATCGACGGTGACCCCCCGAAGAAAGGCGGGGGAACCTCATCAGTGAAAGCCAGCGCGTATGTGTCGTGTTGGGGATCAACTTGACGGAAGAACTCATCGAAACTGGTAGTTCCTGTGGATCCGGTCGCAATAAGAAAACGGTCCAGAGGCGAGTTACTGAATTCCTCGAGCCAGACTGGCCTGGCCTGGGCATTGATGTACCACAAGGGCCCGACGTGCTCGTAGTGACCAGAACTCGGCTTAATCGGGAAGAGGCAATAGCTGTCAGCAACTAGATACAAGTCCGCCGCCGCGCCAAAATCCTGACAGCATTCGGGGGACAATCCCATCTCTCGGGCTTTTGCGTAAAGCGGGGCATAGACGTTTCGGCGTGCCAGCCTAACCAGGCCTGGCATCGCCTCCTTCTGATCCTCCCCTCCGGTCAGATCATAGTTGATGGGAATGAAATCGAACCGGTAGGCGTCGGTCTGGCTAGCCTGGATAATCATGATATCCAAGACCCCGCGCATATGAGCAACTACGCTGGCCGGATCGCGGAAGTTGTCTCTCAGGCACACATCAGGTCGCCAACGGTCGAACACCTCCTGTTCGGCAGCGAACAGCGCGTCAAGGCGGACCGGGTCGTCGTACCAATGAATTCCACGCTCATCCGACTTCTCTACCACCTCCTCGACGGTGAGATGGTCTGTCACCAGAACCTCAAACCCCTGGTCCTCGACGAGGGACATGAAACGTCCACTGCCGGAGAATGCGATGTCAAATTGAGGATATTCCCGCAATCTCAAAGCGATGGCCAGGACCCTGGCGACGTGGGAATAGAAATCACCGTTTACCGCGCACAGCAGCCGGACCCTCGTCGATGCGTTCACCATATCAGTGCGTCTCCTATTCGTGAACTTGGTCACCAGATGCGAACCCAAGCATGGCGTCGGGATCGCACAAGAAAGCGGTGACCACCGTGTTGAACTCATTCGGGTGCGTGGCGGATGGAAGATGCGATGCCCCGTAGACCGTGTGAACCCGCGCGTTCTTCAGATAGAGGGCGACAAGGTCAGACTCCCGCGCTGGAGTGATCGTGTCCCGGTCCCCGGTGATCACGAGCACGGGCTGGTGAATCTCAGGTAACAGCGAGAGCACTTCGTGACGCGACGGGCTGTTCACCGCGAAGTAGTCGCTCCATCGCAGGAAGGCTCTCAGCTCGAAGCACTTGGCATCGGTGAACAGTCTGGCGGCCTCGTCGTGGGATCCGGTCGCCATCGCAAAGTCCGCGTTCATGACCGTGGCGAGATCCTCGACATAGTTCGTCGCGTTCTCCACCTCGCCCATGTCAGCGTTCGGCGACTCCAGGACGAGTCGCTGGACTCGTTTTGGCGCTGTCCACGCGAGTGTCGTGGCCAGCAGGGAGCCCCAAGAGACCCCGAGCACGTCGAATCGCTCGATTTGCAGCGCGTCAAGGCTCGACAGCACCCATTCTGCCAGGCTAGCCAATGAGAGATCGTCGATCATCGGAGTCAAACCGACTCCCGGCATCGATAGACACACGATGCGTCGCCCACCAGCAAACCCCGCAATCTGCGGGGACGCGAAGGAAGGGGCGACGCCGATCCCATTGATGATCAGCAGTGTTTCCTCTCCCTGCCCGCCGACCCAAGCCTCGGCCAGCCTACCTTTAGCGTCTCTGGTGAGGCAGTGAACATAACAGAGCCCTTTACGACGCATTCCCTCGAGACCGTCCGGGCCGCACGGAACCATGTCAATGTGCCCGATCTCCCCATCGGCCAGTTCGCGCCAGAACGAAACCATCATTTGTCGGTCGAACTCCTTGGCAGCGTGGAGAACGATCAGTTCCGGCAGCCTGAGGATGACTCCGTGACCGAGAGGTGGCGGCATCATCTCGGTCTGTCCCGACGTGGCCACGATTTCCTGGCCGTGTGGGGCATCCGAGTAGACAACCTCTAGCGCCTCGAAATACTGGGCAAGGGTTCCCAGACTTGGATAGTCGAGGAGGACAACCGGATCTACATCGTGGTTGAGTTGGCGCGCCAGCTCATCTGCGAACTGGATCAGCTTGATCGAGTCGAGTCCGTAGGATGCAAACGGCTCGTCATCTGCCACCTGCTCGGCGGGGATCTTTAGTACGTGGCACAGGCTTGCCAAGACCCTGCTTCTGATCCCGAGGCCACCCTCGCTCATCGACACCGACGAGGTGACAGCCTGCGCCCCCGCGGTTGGACAGACGTCCTCGGCATCGGTCGCGCGGCCCTGCGCCGACCCGGAATCAAGCTGATAATCCGTGTACCAGAAGCGCTGCTCCTCGAACGGATAGCAGGGAGCAGATATCCGGCTCGCTCCGGGGATCGGTTGAAGGGCCGAATCATCGCCAGCGACCCACGCGCGTGCCTGCCGCTCGACCGGTGTCGCCGGGTCCGGCTCAAGGACGCCAGCGGTGCCTTCTGCAGCCAAGTGGGCGCCGCATTGATCCACCAGTTCCTTAATATCCCTGACGACGAAAGCCACTCTGTTGTTGAACCTGGTTCTTCCGACGCGGAAAGTCTCGCACACGTCAGCAAGCAGATCCGCTCCGCTGCCCTGAGAATGCGACGCGCTACATGCTGGCAGGGCGGCCACGTCCGCCAGAGTCATCCTGGGGTCGAGAGCCACTATGCCATCGTCCATCCCAGCCAGATCCGTCGGGCTCACGCCGTAGTCGATCAGTGAGACACCCATGTCCAACTCGTCGGCGGATGTGACGCCGAGCAGTTGCATGCAGCGTGCGCTGACCTGCTCGAATAGGTTCTTCCCAGAGTCGTTGGCCATATGCGCCAGCGCAAAGCCACGGATTTCGTTCACGTAGTCCACCAGTTGAGACTCGGTACGAGCCGAAACCGGCAGCACGAACGGACCTTCGGCCCGGACCGGTGACACGTCGGGATCGCGCGGCGGCGCCTCCAGCACAAGGTGACAGTTCACTCCCCCGATACCAAAGGAACTGATGGCCGCCACCGGCCGCTGCCTTCGGGGATCGGCGGTGATCGAGCCCCAGGCGATCGGATCATTAGCCAGCTTGATCGGGGTGCCAGCCAACCGGAGGTACGGGTTCATGGATGTGAAGTGGATGTTGCGGGGTATGAACCCCGCCTGGAAGGATCGCAGGATCTTCACTAGGCCGGGCACGGCAGCAGCCGCCTCTAAGTGCCCCGTGTTGGTCTTCACGGCGCCAAGGTAAACGTCAGCTGCGTCTCCGTCGAATCGGAGCCCCGCCGCCTCGTAGAGTTCACGGTAGGCACCGATCAAGGCGTTGACTTCGATCGGATCGCCCAGCACCGTCCCGGTTCCGTGTGCCTCGATATAGGCAACCTCGTCCGGAGCGATTCCGATCCCTTCGTGAGCACGGCGGATGACTTGCACCTGGGCGGCCTCATTGGGGGCAAACAAATTGGTGGCAGCTCCGCCGTGGTTCACTGCAGAACCCCTGATGACACCTAGGATCCTATCGTGATCACGCTCGGCCGCGCTGAGAGATTTGAGGACGAATATGCCGCAGCCCTCACCCCGGACGTAACCGTCTGCTGCGGCATCAAAGGTCTTGCATCGACCGTCCGGCGACAACATGTTCATACGCCCCTGGGTCACGTACATGCCGGGAGAGCAGATTACGTTCACACCGCCGGCAAGCGCCATCTCGCATCGTCCCGATCGAATCGCTGACGCAGCGCGGTGCAACGCGACCAATGTGCTCGAGCAGGCTGTATCCACCACTTCGCTGGGACCGTGGAGGTTGAGAGTGAACGAGACCCTGTTCGGGATCATGGTCTGGGTTAGCATGTTGGGGTATGCGTCCCGGATCAGCAGTTCCTGGTAGTCGCCCGTAGAGACCCCCACGAACACGCCCGTCTCACCGCCGGCCAGAGCAGCGGGCACGATTCCCGCGTCTTCGAGAGCATGCCAGCTCTCCTCGAGCACCATCCGCTCCTGGGGATCCATGACTTCCGCGTCCACCCCTGCGATGCCGAAGAAGTACGGGTCGAAGGTGTCGATCCGCTTCATGAAACCACCGTGGTGAAATCGCGTCTTCGTCCTATCCTTGCTGGTATCGCCGTAGTGGGCACGCCAGTCCCATCTGTCAGCCGGTATCTCGCTGATCAGATCATCTCCGGCCATCAGGTGATCCCAAAATTCATCGATCGAATCCGAGCCCGGCAGCCGGGCAGACATGCCGATGATGGCGATCGGTTCGTTGTCGGGCGGCCGGAGGGGAGCGCCATCGGCGAGTTGCACGCCCGCCGATCGCCTCGCCGCTGCGAAAGCCGGGGCAGGCTGCCCGACGTTTCCTGTACCGTGATCAGAGAGTTGTGACGGCGTCCAGTCAGACGCCTCCTGCTGAGCGTAATGGGATTCGAGTTCCTGCCGGTACTCCGCCAGCATGTCGTCCTTGAGTTCACCAAGGCTCGAATACTTGAAAAAAACTGCCGGGGTCATGTCGAGCGAGAATTTTTGGTTAAGCGTGTTCGCCAAGCCAGAAAAAGAGATAGAGTCGAATCCGAAGCGCGCCATATCCTCATCGAAATCGATCTCAGAGGGGGATATCCGCAGGGCCACTCCGACGATTTCACGCAAGTCCGCCACGAGCATGGCGTCCAGTGCGGGGTCAGTGTCCTCCCTCGCGGGGAGGGACATGCTTACCAGGGCTTCCGGCTCGGTGGTTGCCAGCAGCCGTTTCTGCATCAGCATGGGATGTCCATAGAGGATCGTCACTCGTCGCTCGCCTGATGCAACCACAGCATTGAGCACCGACAACCCTTGGTCCACCGGTAGGGGCACGATGCCGAAGCGCTCCTCCATCAGCCGCGCCTGCGCCTTCGGGACAGTCATGCCGGTGTCGCCAGCCCAGATGGTCCAGTTCACGGACTGGATCTTCGGAAGGGATGCCTCGTCCTGGTTGGCCGCCACCGCATCCATGTAGCGATTTCCGTAGGCATAGTCAGACTGGCCGGGGTTGCCGAGGGCTGCTGCAGTCGACGAGAAGAGCAGGACGAACTCCGCGCCGCAGGCACGAGCCACTTCGATGACATGGTCAGTGCCCCACATCTTGGGGGCGACTGTGGCCAGAAAGACGTCATCGTCCTTGGCTGCGATCACGCCATCGTGAATGACCCCCGCTGCATGGAAAACGCCTGTCAAGGCGTCGTGGCCGTGCTTGGACAGGATTCGGCGGATGTCCGCCGTCACTCCGGCTGTCAGTCCTGTACCGCTCACATCCCACTGGAGGTATTCACTCTTGGCGTTCATGGCTGGTTCGGCGATGCGGGATGCTACCGTATGGGAGCGTCCGCTCACGATCACCACATCGGCCCCGTGATCGAGCAGATGTCGGGTGAGGACCATGCCGAGCGCACCGGTTCCTCCTGTGATGAGGAAAGCGCCGCCCCGGATGCGGTCCTCGGCCTCCGGACGAACATGGAAGTCTGGGGCAATCTGCGGGGTCAGTTCGTACCGCACACCGTCGCGGCGCTGTACCTCGCTCGACGCGCTGGCGTTCCCCAGCTCGTCACACACTGCCGTGACGAGATCGTCGGCGTCGGCGCGAAGAACGTGGCCACGATAGCAGGAGTTCTCGACATGCATGGTACGTAGGAAGCCTGCCAGGGCAAGTTCGGCGGGATCACCGTAGGTCGTGGTGATGACGTCGGTGATTCTGTTCGGCTGGTTCTTCAAGAGATTCCTGACGACACGCAGAACACAGGAGGTCTGCTGCCCTGGCGCCGGGTCCCCACCAACCCGAGGACGCATCGGGAGGGCCACTACTGCAAGATCAGAATCGACGCCGGGAATCAGCGCCTCGGCCAGTTCATCCTCGGTGAGGTCATCAAGGAAGACCACATCATCGTGGGCCGGGCTCCAGGATCCATCGACGCTGATCAGGACATGCGCGCCGCCGTTGGCGGAGACGATCTCACGGGCCTGCCCCAGTCTGTCTAGGGTACTCAGCACCACCAGTGCCGAGGCACAGGACGCTCGCCCTGGGTTGCGGCGCCAGGTCTCCCGCACCGCCAACACGCCAAGATCAGATGGATCATCAACCGTCGGAGACGCCAGTCGGCGAAGGAAGAAATTCTCTATGTGCCAGACTACGTCGCCACTGTCCGAGAGGTAATCAAGATTGTATCCGACAGTCTGGACGTCACCACCGGTGGCAGGTCGTGCTTGGTGGATGCGAATGGCTACCGGGTGCAGCGATGGGTTGACCAGATCCAGTCTCCCCAGCGAGAACGGCACGTAGATACCATGGGCCTCCGGGTGCGCTGCCCACACCCAGATCGCTGCGCCACTGAACCCAGCATCCAACAGCGTCGGATTGAGCATGAATCCACTCAGATCATTCCCGCTGGCGTTCGGGTCCATGTGCACTAACGCATCGTCCGGCCCAAGTGCGAGCGTCCTGACGCCTCGGAAGGTCGGGCCCACGCTGGCATTGCACTGGTCGAGATAATCTCGGTAGGCACCAACAGCAATTGCATCGGGTTCGGGATAGGCGTCGGCGTGAGATGCCACACCGGGCGGAGTGGCCCGGGCACGGTCTCCGTAGACGACCTCGGCCGATACGCATGGCCCGTAATCCTGCCCGTATCCCGAACCGATGACCAACCGGATGCGGTCGTCGGCAATTCTCGCCACGTCCAACCTGACCGTGACAGTTTCACCGGCTGGCACGTCAACGTGACGCATGAGCATGACGTTACGTATGGATGTCACCGGGCGATCAGGATCCAGATGCGCAGCACCCTGCACGATCATCTCCAAGTGAACCGCGGCAGGAACGACATGTGTGTGGTCACGCACGTAGAAGTCATCACCGGACATCTCGAACTCAAACCCGGAGCCGTCATCTGTTCGACGTATCCGGGGGGAGACAGGCGCGTCCGCACCGGTCGGCAGCGCCCGGACGTGCTCTCCCGCGACCAAGTCGTCCGATTCGAGCTCATAGGTCGCGTGCGAGAACCGGTAAGTGGGCAGACTGAGCCGACGCCCGGTGTAGGCACGCAACACCAAGTAGTCACCATCCACTCCGTGGGACCAAGTCGTGACCAGCCGGTTCATCAGGCGTGCCAGCCCGTGGCGATCCCCCTTCGGCGGCTTCATAGCGGCGATCAGTCGGTCGACAATGACTAGGTCCTGGGCGTCGACGTGTCGCATGGCCCTGGTGATCATAGAGCCGTCAACGCACCGGAGGCCGTCCTGCAACTCGGCGAGGTTGGTGAACTCGACAGCCACTCGGTACCGCATCTGGGTCCTAGTGACCAAGGACTGGATGCACAGCTGGAGAAGATCTAAACCCTCACCGTGCGTCGCCAACCACCGGTCATACGCGGAGCACAGGTCCAGAAGTGCCTGCTCAGAGGCTGCGGAAAGAAACAACGTCAACGGCAAATCGGGAGCCTCCAGACCACCCCCGTTCACGGGGGTGGCAAGATGTCTCGCTGACTCGACGATGATGTGGGCGTTCGTCCCGCTGTAGCCGAAGGAGCTGACCGCGACGGTAGCCTCCCCATCATCCAGGTACAGGGGCTCCAGGTCTCTGACAATGTGCAGACTGGAGCCTTCCAGTCGAATACGGGGGTTGACCTCTGTGAGATTGATGCTCGCGGGGATGTCACCGTGCCTCATCGCCATGAGGACCTTGACCATGGACATGACACCCGAAGCTGCCCCGGCATGACCAACGTTCGTCTTGACCGACCCGACACCGATCCGCCCCGAGGCGCTCAGTCCTCCATAGGTCCGCACCAAGGCGTCGACTTCGATCGGATCACCCAGCGGCGTTCCCGTCCCATGTGCCTCGATGTACCTCATTGTCGACAGGTCTGCGTGTCCCGACCGCCATGCATCCCTGATCAAGCGTTCCTGGGACAGTGCGCTGGGGGCTGTGATGCCGTTCGTCTTGCCGTCCTGGTTGATGGCGGTGGCGCGGATGATCCCATGGATGTGGTCGTCGTCACGGACCGCGTCCGACAACCTCTTCAGCACCAGCACGGCTGCTGCCTCTGCAGGCACGAAGCCATCCGCGCCCACGTCGAAAGTCGCGCATCGTCCGGTCGGCGACAGCATGCCCATGTCTGACTGGAGCAGTTGATCGGCCATGGAATACATGACCGTGACCCCACCGGTGAGGGCCATGTCGCATGTCCCGTCGAGAAGCGAACGACACGCCAAGTGGATGGCCACCAATGAGGACGAGCATGCCGTGTCGATGCTCATCGTTGGGCCGGTGAGATTCATGAAGTATGAGAGCCTCGCCGCCAGTACGGAATTCGAGTGTCCTAGCACGACATTTCCGTCCATGCGGTCGAACCGCATGTCGTGGAAATAGTCCGAGCTACCCTCACAGCCGATGAATACGCCGCAATTGCGACCGTCGAGTTCAGCCCTAGAGTACCCAGCTTCCTCGATCGCACGCCAGGCCTCCATGAGCAACAACCGCTGGCGCGGTTCCATCAACTGCGCCTGCCGAGGCGACAGATCGAAGAACGCCGGATCGAAGTCGGTGATGCTGTTCATCAGGGCGCCCCAGTGGCTGTAGGCGTGCCCACTGCGGGAGGCGGAGTCGAGGAGTTCCGCGATCTGCGGCCATCGGGAACGCACATCCACGATGGCGGAGCGTTGCTGCTCGATCAGCCGCCAGAATTCGTCGACATCGTCTGCACCCGGAAAACGTCCCGACATCCCGACGACCGCGACGTCCTCGCCGCTTCTCGCTGGCAATGGTTTCCCGGCCCGTGGCAACATAGCAGCAGCCTGTTCAGCGCTGATCTCTCCTCTATACACCATGTCCATCAGCTCATGACGAAAATCCGTACTCACTTGACTTCTCCCTTGCCGATGGCCTGTTCGGGGGTGATCTGGTTAGACTCGAGTTTCCTCAACAAGGTAAGGAAATCCTCTTCTGCCTCGTCCATCGCTGCCGAGTTGGCAGGTGGCGCGACGTCCGGAGTTTGGATCTGTTTCTCGCACACGGTTTCGTCGGTCGCTGGCCCAACCGATTCGATGATCGGCGGCGCCTCAATGATGTGCCAAGCGAGGGCGTCGATGCTCGGGTACTCGAAGACGACCGTGTCCGGGAGGCGATAACCCCGGTGCGAGTTGACATTGCGGACGAATTTGAGCCCCGAGATCGAGTCCAAGCCAATGTCCATGAAGGACTGGGACGGGTCGATCTCGGATGCCGAGGACGAGATCGTCTGGGCCAGGTCGCTCATAAGGGCCGAGCGGACCTCCTCGAACGTCTGGGCCGAGCCTTCATGGGCCTCTTCATCAGTCTCGGGCATCGGTCGTGCGGGGGCGTTGTGAATGGCCTTGGCTGCCCGCTGTCGATTCCACGCCCGGGGCTGCGCGTTATCAAGGATCGACATCGTCGAACGGACCAAATCGCCAACGGTAAGGACGGTGAGCGCCGGCATTTCGTTGGTCACCACCCGAGCCACCACATCCATTCCCTCCTGCACAGAGATCGGCCTGATGTTATGGGCGTCGAGGAACGCCGCATATTCACGGCTAATGCGGCGACCACGCACCGCGCCCCAGTAACCCCAGTCGATCCGATGAATGGTCATATTCAACTGCGAACGCATGGAATCGAGGAAACTCATCAAGCCAGCACACGCAGCCGCGTAATGAGCCCGGCGAGGCGCCCCCAAGAAGCCCTGCGACGAGGAGAAGGCGATAAACCGCTCAATTTCCATATCCCTGCTGGCCCGAAGGATCGCCTGGACCATACGCGTCTTGGGACGAAGCATGTCAAGCAACTCTTCGTCGGTGAGATCCTCTACGGTGGACTCACCGAACACCATGGCAGTGTGAACTAGACAATCGATCCGGCCCCATGCAGACATCACGTCGTCGAGCAGACTACGGACCGCAGACTCATCGGTGGCATCGGCCCTGCGGTACATCACCCGTGAGCCCTCGCCGCCCAGGCGGTCCATCAGTTGGCGCCTGTCATGATCGATAGGAGAACGCCCGACGAGACACACACGTGCGCCGCAGTTCTTGACCAAATGACAGGCGAGTTCGAACCCGAGCGATCCGAGTCCTCCGAAGATGACGTGCACGCTGTCAGGTGCTGCAAGATCGCCCCGCGCTGCCGGGACCTCAACACGTGAGAGTCTGAGTCGTCGGCACAGTGCGTCGCGCACGATCAGCTCGTCCACCTCGGTGGTGCAGCGGATACTCCCGACCCATGTGACGAGGTCCGCGGGTTCGACCCCGGATGACAGATCCATGTCGATGGCGACGCCACGGATGTTCACATGCTCACGGGTGACGCACCTGAGCATGGCGCTCGACCCGGCGCCCCACATTCGTACGCAGCCGCCGTCAAGATCTTGCACACGATCGGTGACAATGTGCACGTTGCACACCGGAGCACCGGAGCCCCGTGCGGCGATCGTTTTGAGCAGTGCGAGGAAGTCAACCAAACTGCGGTCGTGCGACTCCAGTTCCTCGCGGCTCCAAGGATCGTCGTGACAGGGATTGACATTCTGGGGCATCCAGATCACATCCGTCACATCGCCCGGGACCTTCTCACCATGCCGAGCCGCGTCCGGATGGATTTCCAGGACTCGGGCGCCTTCGTCGCGAAGGGCCTCCGCAATCGCGGTTCTGTCGTGGGACTCCTGGGCACAGACGACCACCAGTCGCTCCGACCATCGGCCTGCCTGCTGGAGCTCGGGAGTGACCCGCTCCCAGTCCTTCATGTAGCTGGCGCTCACCGCATCGACGCGCCGCAGTTCCTCATCGATGCGGAAGTCCTCGTGGCGGTTCCTGACGGTCACCTCCGCACGTCGGGCTTCCTCGGCGGAGGCTGGGCGCACGATGGTGCGTTCCTGCACGAAGGAGGCGTGCCTGAACGGGTACCCCGGGAGCGACACACGGCACGGAAAGCGACCATCCCAGGCCGGCCATTCCACCGGATCACCGCAAACCCACGCCGCTGCGGCTGCACTGAGCCGATCCTGACCTACTATCATCGCAGTGGGATCGCGATCCTCCGAGGTCATCACTTCGGGTACGGCGCGCCCCGAAGAGATCGCCTTCAGCACGGCAACAGCATGGTCAGCATCATGCGCAACGAAAGCCAACCTGCTGGCCAATGGCTCCCGCCCGACCCTGAGCGTGTGGGCAACCCGTTGTAGGTCGACGTCCGGATCACGCTCGAGGGCATATGCCAGTTCGTCAGCAACGACCGGCAGACGTTCTGCCTCGCGCGCCGACAGGACGATGAGTTCGTCACCTGCGGCCGGGCGTGCCGATTCGGGTTCATCGAAGGATTCGATAACTACATGGGCATTGGAGCCGCCAGCACCGAAGGCGTTGATGCCAGCCCTGCGAACTCCCGAACGTTCGTCGGGCTGCCAGGTCATTTCCTCGTGGGCGAGGACGAAGGGGCTGTGCTCTAGTTTCAGTCGGGGATTGACCGAGTGGGCGTTAATCGTGGGAAGGATCACGCCGTGCTCCATCTGCTGCACCACCTTGACCAAGGCGGCGAGACCAGCGCATGACTCCAGATGCCCGATGTTCGACTTCACGGAACCCATCGCACAGAATCCTTGGCGATCCGTGGCGTCACGCATCGCCCTCGTCGCTGCCTCGACCTCAATGGGATCACCGAGCCTGGTGCCAGTGCCGTGCATCTCGAGATACCCGATGGTTGACGGGGAGACCCCGCACCGCCGCCAGGCCCGTTGCAGAAGCCGTGTCTGAGCCACCCCGTTGGGCACCGTGTAGCCGTTGCTGCGCCCACCATGGTTGAGTTCGCTGGCCCTAATCACCGCGCGCACCCGATCTCCGTCGGCCAGTGCCCGCGATATAGGCTTGAGAAGCACTGCGGCGACTCCCTCGCCCGGCACGAATCCGTCGGCGTCGGCCCCGAAGGCGCTCAGATGCCCGGTCGGCGACAGCATCTTCATCTGACACATCGCCACGTACTTCATGGGGTGCAGGTAGAGGTTCACACCAGCGACGACAGCGCTGGTGCACTCCCTGCGCCTCAACGCCCCGACGGCCAGATGCAACGCGGTGAGCCCCGATGAGCATGCTGTGTCGACGGGCATGCTGGGGCCACTGAAATTGAAGAAGTAGCTGAGTCGGTTGGCCAGGGACCATGGGGAAGAGTTGGTGGCGACGGCATTGCCACGCGCCCATTCCTCCACACCCCAGAATTCGTAGGTATGGTTCGTCGACCCGACGAAGACTCCGACATTCTCCGCGAGGTCGTCGCCTCCGGATGCCATCAGGTCACTGCGGGTGCGCCCGGCATCCTCCAGGGTGTGCCAGATGGTCTCCAGTAACATCCTCTCTTGGGGATCGATGACACGAGCATCGGCGGGAGTGATGTTGAAGAAAGCATGATCGAAGCCGTACGGATCATCGATGAATCCGCCCCACGGCGCGTAGATCTTCCCGGGAGTAGGAATGTCGGTCTCTGGATCGAACCAGGCTCGGTAGTCCCAACGATCGGCCGGAACCAGCGAGATACTCTCGCGTCCCGCACGCAGGTTGTCCCAGTACTCCCCCAGATCGGCAGCCTCGGGGAAGACGCCGCTCATGCCGATGATCGCGATCGGCTCGTCGTCATTACCGCCAGCCCCGTCCGGTAACACGGAGGCCAACATCGGCACCGATGGTCGACTGCGGGTCACCGCGGTGGGGGCCGCAGGGATGGCAGCAACCACCGGCTCAGTATCCTCCAACGAGGAAAGATACGTCGTCAGGGAACGCACGGTGGTGTGGTCAAAAAACGACGTTTCCGGCATCGAGGGGAAACGGGTCCGGATCGCCTCGACGAATTTGCCGATGAGTACCGAATCAATCCCATACTCGTCGAAGGGCATGTCCTCGTCGATACCGCTGCTCGGAACGCCGAACAGCTCGGAGGCAACCTCTAGGATGAAAGCCCTGACATCTGGGGGACGATCCACAGGCGCTTCTTGCCCGCCACCATCATCGACAGCCATGGAGGCGTCCTGCAAGGTGAAGGGAGTCACTACGACGTTCGTCGCCAAAGCGACCACGTCGCCGGTTGCGCTACCGAACTCCAGGTCGATCCCGTCTCCTCCATCCAGGGCAGGCATCTGACGTACGACGATGATCGGGAAGCTGGAAAAGATGCGCACAGCGCCCACCCCGAGAAGTCCTGACTGGTCAGTCGTGCACGCAGCCATACATGCGCGCAGCACGGTAACGAGCGGAATACTGCCGGGGTCGGGCATGTCACCGGGCCAGCTCAGAACAGGCTCCCCGCCCCGACTGGTGGCCGTGCTGCCGGATTCGGCGGTGGTACCGGCCGCCGTTTGGAACACGACAGCTCCGTCACCATCAGTCACCTCGAGCAGCGTCATGGCACCGCCACGGTCCGCGCGAACAGTGAAGGAGCACGGGGCCGGTCCTGAGGGTGCTACGATCAACCGGAGATTCTCGAACGAATCGGGCTCGTCCCCCATTAGTTGCTGGAAACCATCGTGTGCCAGTTGCGGAGCCACCATCGGGTCCACTATTGCATCGGGGGCAATGTAAGCACTCTTCACCTCCGATGCAGTATCGATGAACGAGGTGAACCTGATGCCGTCGAAGTCGGATTCGTTACGGTCCAAGACCCCGCACAGCGCCGATTCGGTCGCCGCGGAGCCGTCGCCAGGCAGCCAGTATGAGTCATGGTCGAAGACGTGGGTTGGCAGGGAGACCCTGCGCGCCATTGGGAACAAACGCCTCGAGTCGACCGGCCGTCCCAGCAACCACACCCGGGCCAGTTGCTCCATGGAACGCTGCTCGATGAGGTGGGCAACCATGTCATCGCCTTGTTCCCCCTCCAAGAGGAAGCCGACATCATCGGTCTGTTCGACGCTTGGACGATAAAGCACGTTTGCATCGGTATGACCAGTGGTCAGGAATCCCATGATCCGCTCGCGCAACTCTTCAATACTGCTAGCGAAGATGATCACGGCAGCATTCATCCGATCACGCCCGCTCGTCATGGTGTGCGCGATGTCCACCAATGTCATGGCCCTGGCATCGTCAGAGGCGAGGAAGGTCACGTATTTCTCCAGTAATGCACGCAACTGCTCGTCAGAGGTGGACGAGAAAGGCACAAAGACACGTTCAGGATCCATGGTTCGGACCGGCGTGGCGGCGGGTTCCTCCACGATCATGTGGCAGTTGGTGCCGCCCGCGCCGAAGCACGAGATACCTGCCACCCGCGGTGCACCGTCCGAATGCCAGGCCCCGAGCTCCCGCTGAACGGTGAATCCGGCATCATCGAAATCGATCATCGGGTTAAGCCGAGTCGCGTGCAGACTCGGCACCAGCTCGTGGTGCTTCATTTGCAGCAGCACCTTGGTGAGGGAAGCGATACCGGCAGCGGACTCGGTGTGACCGATGTTCGACTTCACAGAGCCGATCGCCCGAATTCGCCCTAAGGATGCGCCGCCATACGCGCACTTCAATCCGGAGATCTCGATAGGATCGCCTAGCGATGTGCCAGTGCCGTGCGCTTCCACGTAAGAGACCCGCGCAGGTTCGAGTCCCGATTGTTCCAGAGCGGCCGAGATGACGTCGGCTTGGGCCTGGGGGCTCGGCACGGTGTAGCCGCTGGTCTTGCCGTCATGGTTCACAGCCGAGCCACGGATAACCCCGTAGATGTGGTCCCCATCGGCGAGTGCATGCTCGAGTGACTTGAGCAGAACCGCGCCGACCCCCTCGCCCGGGACATATCCGTCACCGCCTTCACCGAAAGCGCGGCAGCGCCCGTCCGACGACAGAAAGTTCCCTTGGGCGAGGAACAGATACTTATCGGGAGTGAGCGACAGGTTGACGCCTCCAGCGATGGCCATGGTGGCCTCGCCATCGAGAATGCTGCGCGCACCATAGTGGATCGCCACGAGCGACGAAGAGCACATGGTATCCATAGCAACGCTCGGACCATTCAGATCAAGATAATACGACACACGATTGGCTATGGAGGAGTGCAGACTCGTGTGGGGCAGGTTCCTGCCCCGGACACAAGCCGGAAGCATCTGGTATTCGGAGTACATCGCACCGACGAAGACCCCCACCCGACAGCCGTGCAGGTCCGAGACCTTATACCCGGCGTCTTGGACGGCAGTCCACGCAGTTTCCAGGAAGATCCTCTCTTGGGGATCCATGATCATCGCTTCGCGCGCGTTGATCCGGAACAATCGTGGATCGAATTGGTCGATACCATCCAGGAAGCCGCCCCAGCGACTGTTGGTACGCCCCAGTTGACCCTTGCGCGTATCATAGATTTGTTCGTTGTCCCAACGCTCGGCCGGAATCTCCCTGACGGAATCCACTCCGTGCACCAAGTTCTCCCAGAACTGGTCGAGACTGGTAGCACCCGGATAGCGTCCGGCGATCCCGATGATCGCCACTGCCGGATGCTGGACCTCTGGTCGATCGGCCTTGACCGACGGGGTTGGAGCGGCCGGAGGCTGCTCGACCATGTCATCGAGCGAACTCCCACCGATCCCGAGGACCGTCAGAAGCTCATCATAGTGGGCATCGACAAAATAAGAGGCCAAGTCGGTGATGTTCTGATACTCGAAGAGTAGCGTCTTTGACAACCCGGAGAAGTTTGCCTCGAGTTCGTCGCCTATGCGCATGGCCACGATGGAGTCCAGCCCGAACTGGTCGAAGGCGGCATGGATGTCGATATCGCTCTGAGGGATCTCGGTCACCCCCGACACCACCTCCACGAGGAACGAGCAGGCGCGGCGGTGTAGTTCGTGCGCTGAGATCGACGAGCATGAACGCGGTGGGACGGCCGGAGCCCCCATTGCGGGCGCATGAGCCTCCCGAGCCACGGCACGATCTGGCGGCGCCTCATTCGCCCCCAGCAGGCCAGCCAACTTGTCCAGGTCCCCGTACAGCAACGCCTCGTCACCCTGCCAACCGTCGTACAGCGCCCTAATGAGGAACTCCAGACCCACAGCCGTCGGAAGGGGCTCCATGCCCGTGGTTGCGCTCATCATCCGACGCGCGCCCTCATCCAGTTGCATGCCGCCCTCGTCCCATAGCGGCCAGTTCACCGACAGTACCCGCAACTCTCCGCCGGATGACTCCCGTGCGGCGACAGCGCACCCATCCATGTGCCCGTTGGCGAAGCCATACGCGCATTGGCCGATGTTACCGAATAGGGATGTCACCGAAGAGAAGAGCACAACAGTGCTGTTGGGAATCGACCTCGCTGCCTCCATCACGACCCGGGTCATGGACACCTTCGGCACCGCCGTGGTCAAGAAGTCCTTGAGATTCTGCTTCACCAAGAAGGCGTCGTTGCGTACCCCTGCAGCGTGCAGGATGACAAGACGGTGATTAGCGCGGACGGCATCACAGGCCAGTCCGACCAGATCCTCGTCGTCGGCAGGATCCCATCTGACATAGCAGACACGATCCCTGTTCCTCTCGATCAACTGAACCAAGTCGGCATCCAGGTCTTCCGGCCCCCTACGCCCGCACAGGGTCACGTGCCCCGCACCACGTTTCAGCAAACCCCCAGCTAGCACACGGGCAAGGCCGCCGGTGCCCCCCGTGACCAAGAAATCGACTTCCTCGAGGAATTCATCCTCGACGAACTGACCCGGTTTGGTAACCTGTGCAGTCAGCAAGGCTGAACCGGAGGCGTCCGTCCTCGCCAAACGCGCAGCGACCCCCCTCGAACGCAGCTCCGCGCCAAGGGCCACAACTCGCGACAGCGAGGCTTGCGTCTCGACTACAACAACCCTGGTGTCCAGCAATGGCCGCTCCAACCTCACGCAGGCGAGGAACGAGTCACATGCCATGGCCCACGCCAAGGCCTCCTCGTCCTGACGGTCCACAACGACATCAATGGCGAGGCTCGTCGTTCGACGCAGATGAGCGAGAACTTGGAACACACGGAACAGCAACACTGTGTCCCTGTTCGCCATGCTCGGTGTCGGATCGCGGAAGACGATCACAAGATGATCGCAGCCCCGGACACGATCCTGGACGTGTTCCGTCCAGTACGTATCAAAGGCATCACTCGAGACTGGGTCAGCAGCCGACTCCGGAAGTTCGAGAAGCACCTCGCCAGCGACAAGCTCGTTAAGCATCATGCTTTGGGAGTCGGTGCCATCGGTAATAATCACCGTCGCCCCGGTGTCTGCTGCGGGTAGTTGAGCGGCGAGGGGCAGCCAGCATCGTCGGGCTATACGAACCCCATGCAGCAGATCCTCCCGAGGCTCATCGGAAGCCCCAGCGGGGGTGGCTTCTTCACCCAGAAGACGATACGCTTCTGCCGCAGTCATGCGGCCCGCGGCAACAGCAGCAACGATTTCCTGTCGAGTCATCTCAGAACACTCCATGGTCCAGTGCGTTGATCACAAGTTTTTGAGGGATCTCTCCACGCTCGAGGCGCTGCAGCAACTCCAACGTGGTGGGCACGTCGTCGTCCTCGCCGCCAGAATGGGCAGGTCCCGTGACGGAGCCGCCGGAGGACTCAACGGTCATTCCCGAGAAGCCGGCGATCTCGACCACGATCAGGCCGGAATCGTCGATGACGACAATGTCGTACTTGGCCAAGTGTCGCGAGCGCTCCTCGTCGAAGGTCTGCGCTACGGCGGGAACGACGTGCACAGTGCACGTGTCAGGGATTGCTGCATGGATGGTGATAGCGTCCGCTCCCAAGGGAATCATGGCCTGCTGCCCCTGCCGCCCCCGCATCCCCGTTATCGCCACGGCCTGGAATGCACCGTCCAGTAGCGCGGGATGCAGATCCATCCCGTGGCTGGGCTGCCATCCACCGGGCAGTTCGAGATCTGCAACCAGCTCCGCCTCGCTCACGCGGGCCCTGAGCACCGTCTGCATGCCCTGCCCGTAAGCCATACCGACCTGGGCGAATCGCTCATAGATGGCGCGGGCTTCCAGCTCGATGGAAGGCTGACCGCCGACCGACCACCCATCACTGTGGCGCTCGGCGGCCTGTCGGTCTCCCACCTCGAGGCTCGCCTCGAAGGCACGCGGCGAGGACTTGTTGCCAGCATGGACCGTCAAGTCGATGGTCCGACCCTCTCGCCGAACCTCGACGTCCAGATCCATGTCGGCCTGAACAGCTACGGGAACCCGCCACACGACGTTGCGGATGACTGTCACGGGCTGCTCGGCAGCGGCTGACGCCACCTGGTTCGCGAACTGCAGGTATCCAGCTCCCGGGAGCAGAGCCCTGCCATGGATGACGTGGTCGGACACAGCCATCCACGCGGGATCGAGATGGATGCGGAAACCCACCGCCTCCAGTGTCGAGGTGTTGGCGACAATCGGCGTGGGATCCGGAGGGACGACGACCGGCGAAGAAGGACCGGGGTCCAGCCACAGGGCATTTCGTTCGCAGGGGTACAGCGGAAGACTGACTCTGCGCACGGGCCCTTCGGCCACACCCGTCCAGTCCACGGAGTTCCCACTCACATAGGCCTCCGCAATCTTCGGGAGATCACGTGCAGCGCACCACTCGGCGATGACAGCCTTGTCGTCACGACGTCGGCTCCCGGCCACGGACGCAAAGACGGTTGGGCTGGTCTCACCGGCTAGCAGAAGGCGGATACCTGCCAGAAGCTCCGCAGGGGTATCGGCGATCACCGCTGCTCTGGCCCCCGTCTGGTGGACCCTGCCCACCTGCATGGTGAAGGCGATGTCACCGCAGGATGGCAGATCCTCGCGAACACCAAGCCCTTCAGCAGCCGAAATCATCGCCTTTTCCTCCAAGTGGCCCGCAATTGCTCCAACCGAATCCAAGTCGGCTATCTCGGACCAGTTGCACCTGTGGCCCGAAAACTCCTCGATGCGCCTCGCCAGGACGTCCCACAAGGTACTGTCCATGCCCAGCTCGTCCAGTGCCAGTGCCGCATCCACGTCCCCGGCATCGGGCAGGCCGAGCAGCTCGGCCAGTGCGCCGCACAACGCGGGCAGCATTCTCGAACCCGGTTCGGATCGCGCCTGCGACCCAGTAAGGAAGGTCTCCCAGACCGTCAGCAATCTGCGCATCCCCGCGTCATTGCGTGCGGAGAACGGGACTAATCCAGGTCCCCGCAGGGTAGCTTCCCGACCGGGTGCCGGAAGGTACTCCTCAAGGACGAGATGGGAATTTGCGCCCCCTGCGCCGAACGAACTCACGCCTGCCAACAAAGAGCCGTGCACCCCATCATGAATGGTACCAGTGGGCTGCCAGGGCTCCACCTTGTGGGGCACGCGGAACGGTGTCTCGGCGAACGCGATCTGCGGGTTCAGCACCTCGCTGTGAAGCGACGGGACCACGGCGTGATGCCGAAGTTGTTCTACGGTCTTCACGACCGAAACGACGCCGGCCGCACCCTCGGCATGCCCGATATTGGACTTGACCGAACCGATCCAGCAGAAATCCCGATCATGAGTGCTGCGCGAGAACGCCATCGTCAGACCGCGGATCTCAATAGGGTCACCTAGTTCAGTGCCTGTCCCGTGGGCCTCGATGTAGCTGATGTCGCGCGCGGATACACCCGATTTCTCTAGCGCCGAGAGAATCGCCTCCGACTGGGCCACTGGATTCGTCACGGTGTATCCGTTTGTCTTGCCGCCATGGTTGATGGCGGTCCCCCGAATTAGCGCATGGATATGGTCACCGTCCCGCTCGGCCTTCGATAGCGGCTTGAGGAGCAGAGATGCGACGCCCTCACCCGGCACATATCCGTCGCCACCCTCACCGAAGGCGTGACACCGACCATCGGACGCGAGAAAGTGCTGTGAACTCAGGAACCGGTATTTATCCGGATGCACCGTGACGTTCACACCACCGGCCACGGCCATATCGCAATCACCCCGACGAAGAGCTTCACAGGCTAGATGGATGGCGGTCAAGGAGGATGAACACATGGTGTCAACTGCCAGCGATGGACCAGTAAAATTGAAGACATAGGAAGTTCGGTTCGCAATTGAGGCGAAGGTAGAACTGGTGATTGTCTCCTTACCAGCAAGGGTGCGCTCCAGAGCCAACAATTGGTAATGCCCATACATGACTCCGACGTAGACACCAACGTTGACCGGATCCTTCGGAAAGGCGCAGTAACCGGCCTCTTCAAGGGTTCCGAAGACGTTCTCAAGGAACAGTCGCTCCTGCGGATCGATATGCCTGGCATCGACGAATGGAATCTTGAATAACAGGGGATCGAATCCAGCCACGTCATCCAAGAACGCTCCCCACTTCGAGTAGATGCATGATTCCCCTCGAGCATGCTTGTCCGCGAATACCTTCAGATCCCATCGATCGGCAGGAATCTCGGTGACGCAGTCCTTCCCGTCGCAAAGGTTCGTCCAGAACTCGGCGATCGAATCGGCCCCGGGGAATCTTCCGTTCATCCCGATAATAGCGATGGGTTCCTCTGCCGCGAACAGCGCTGCCTCTTCGAAAGACTGCACGCTCGTCGCTCGTCGTGGTTGGGCGATAACCGAAGCCTGCACCTCGACAGATGTCGACTCGAGCGCTGCGTCTTCAACGAACGGCAGGGCAGAGGTCATCATTGGCTCTTCCCGACGTGCGGCAAGCGCCTCAACCGCTGCTCTGCGTTCCTCAAGCAGGTGGGCTGCCAGTGACGAGATCGAATTGTGCTCGAAGAAGATGGTCCGTTCCAGTCCCGGGAAGTCCACGGCCAGCTTGTCATTGAGGCTCAGAATCATCAGAGAGTCGATACCGAACTCCTCGAAGTCATCATCCTCATCGAACTCATCGACCGCGTAACCACTGGCCTCTGCGATGAGTCGCTTGAGGTGATCGATGCAGACCTCCATCAGGTCGTCCTGCTGCTTGGCAGCCCTCACGGGGGCCGCGATACCAGCTGATCGCTGTGTCGCATGGGTGAAACGGAACAGACGACGCAACGGCGTCGGGCGCCCGTGCAGGGGAACGATTCGGGTGCGCCCCAGTTTCGTGATCCATTCGAACAGGTCGATCCCGGAGTCGGTACGCAGCAGCGACATACCCGTGTTCTCCGCGAATGAGTCGACCCCGCCGGGGATGGGCATCCCGCCGTCCGCCCACATCGGCCAGTCGATGCACAGCGTGGCGCCCCTTCGACGCCCATTCCTGACCTCGTTCTCGCGCTGCTCCGCGAAACCATCAAGCAGCGCATTGGCTGCGCCATAGGTGCCTGATCCCATGTCGCCGACTAGAGCGGAAACAGACGAGAAGACGATGAACTGGGTCAGGTCATCTTGTGCCGTCTCTGCATCTAGGTTCACCGCGCCAGTGATTTTGGCGGCAAGAACGCGTTCAATGTCGGTCAGCGGGGCATCCAAGAACATGCGGGAACTCATCACACCTGCGGCATGGATTACCGCATCTATTTGACCCCACCTGGACCTGATCGTCTCCACAGACGTCGCCACGCGGTGGCGGTCGCTCACGTCACAGGGGATGTAGAGCCCCTCGCCCCCCATGTCACGCAGCTCCGCCAGCAGTTGCTCACGACGGTCGTCAAGTGGAGAGCGTCCCAGGATAGCGATCCTCATGTGGTGATCGGCAGCGAGCTTTCTGGCTAATGCCTGCCCAATCTTCCCCATCCCGCCCGACAGGACGCATACACCTCCATCGGGGAGCCCTGTCCCTTCAGCAACCAGTTCGTGGTCGTCGAGAGCACGCATCGATTCCATGAGGGTGACATCCCGCATGATCCTCACCCGAGTGCCCGAAGGCAGATTCGTCATCCTGTCCAAACGGCGGAGCGCCCCCTCCGCCGACACGGATGCATCCACTTCTGCGATCGTCCAGTGCACATTCGGCACCACCGCTGGCATTGATCGCGCAAGACCCAGGGCGGCCATTGGAGTCAGCGAGGTCACCGAATCAGGCCTCGGTGCAAGGACTGTCACCTGGACCCTAGCTCCTGCGGAGCTGACCGCCGCCCTCACCACCCCGGCGAGAAGATCAAGTCCTCCCTGGCCGCGCAGATCCTCGGCGGAATCCGCACCGCTGAGGTCAACGACAACACGGGACAACCCTTGGCATCTGTTGGCCACGTCATTAAGGAGATTGGCGTCCCGCGCGATCTCCACAATGCCCTTGTCAGCATCGTCGGCTCGTCGCTCCCGCGACTCCTGCGGGACGACCAGCACGGCCATGCTCCCCGGATGGCCAGCGACAAGACCCCGGGACAAAGACGCGAAACCTTCGTTGCGCGTTCCGATGAGCAGCACTGGTTCTGCACCCGACGAAGCCACTGGGCGAGCGGTGGGTACCTCGACCCATTGGGGGACAAGGAAGAATTCCCGGTCATCATTCGTATAGTCCCGGGGAAGACCGCGCACCATGAGGTTGTTGAACCGTACGCACTCGTTCCCATCCTCGTCGAGGATCGAGACATTGAACAACATGCTCTGGATCCGCCTGCTGCTAGTGCCGGATCCCATGGTCACAACGGCGAAGCAATGCGCGGGACACTCCGCAAAGACCTCGACACGCTCCACGGAGAAGGGGACGTAAGTGGAGCTGTGGCGCTGTTCCGAGATTGCCGCAATCGACCGAATGGCACCGTCCACCAGGCTGGGGTGCACCTTGAACCGATGATCGTCCACACCGGCGATACCCTCCGGGAGTCGCAGTTCCGTCACCGCCCCGTGAGCCTGCGACCAGATTGCGCTGGTGACCCTAAATCCGGGTCCGTAGTCAAAACCAATCCGCGGATACAGGGTCCCGTAGCAGTACTCACGAGATAGCTCGCGGTCCGCCTCCTGAATCCTCCCCGGCACGTCGATCGTCATAGGTGCGGAGCGGATGCCATCACTCACCACGCAGCAGCAATGCCGAACGGTTCCCACTGAGGACCTGCTGGACACGACGAGGTCGAAGGCTCCGTGCTGTGAAGGACGCGGTGTCGCATCAACGATGAGCTCGATCTCAGGTTCCTTCATCTCGAGGATCTGCTCCCACACCAGCCCGGACACGGTACAAGCCTGCGACATCCCCAGTTGGCGCCCAACCGCGTGGGCCAATTCGACGTAAGCCGTGCCAGGCAGCACCTTGCGACCGTTGACGACATGGTGCGCAACGAGGAACTCCGTGTCGCGCAGGGTCTTGGCGAACCGCTTCGCTCCTGATTCGGTGTCCGAGCATTCATCTATCATGGGGTGAAGGGAATTCGTCACTGATTGCGGAGCGGCGGAGCTATCTGCCGCTGTCACGCCGAGGCCGAGGGTCATAGCGAACGACGGAACCCCGTCCGTCGCCCAGCAACGGACCCGTTCCATGGGGGTCGGGGGAAGCCACGCGCGACGCGTCAATTGATCCTGGGCGATCTTCCATTCGACGGTTTCTCCCCGCAGGAAGGCCACCACCTGTTCAGAACTTTCAAGCACGGCGCCAGGATGGTTCCGCACCACTACCGCTTCCTCGTCGCCGAACGTAGCCGACATGAGGACGTCGACACCAGGCACTACGGACTCCCCCTCCAGTGCGCGTCGGACCTGATCTACGCCAGTCCCCGACTGAACGAGCACGACAGCGCGATGCGAGTACTGCTCCCGCCCATTGCGGAGTGTGTTGGCGACGTCCGCAAGATTCGGCGGCACCGATCCGCTCAGGGCTTTAGCGTGATTGCGCATGTGCTCGACGAGCGCTCGTTCGCTCCGCGCGGAGAAAACCAAGAACTGTGCACCGTCGGACGGTCGTACCCCTTCGGCTCGGAACTCCTCCAGCGCGATGTGGGCGTTGGCACCCCCAAAGCCGAACGAACTGACCCCAGCGCGTCGGGACTCTCCATCACCGCGGTTCGGCCACGGAGACGTCTCCCTCTGAATGGCGAACGGAGAGTCCTCCAGGGCCAGATACGGGTTCAGTTCCCCCAGTGTCGGATGGCCGGGAATCGTCGCTTCACGCAGCATCATCACGACCTTGGCGATTCCCGCCACACCGGCCGCTGCTTCGAGGTGACCGATGTTGGCCTTGACCGTGCCGATCGAACAGGTCTTGTCCGACCACAACTCTCCGGTCGGCGACAGACTGCGGAAGCCCTGACGCAGACCATCGATCTCGACAGGATCCCCCAACCTAGTCCCGGTGCCGTGCGCCTCGATGTAGCCGATACCCGAGGAATCGAGATCGCCCGATCGCCATGCGTCACGGATGACCTCGGCCTGCATTCTGGGATTGGGGGCCGTCAACGAGCTGGCATGCCCGCCGTGGTTCACGGCAGTTCCCCGGATCACCGCCAGAACTGGATCCCCATCGGACGTGGCTGCTGACAAGGGCTTGATCAGCAGCGTACCGACGCCCTCACCGCGCACATAACCGTCAGCTGCCACATCAAAGCTATGGCAGTTGCCAGACGGCGACAGCATGCCAGCGCGGGAGAAAGCGGTGTGCAGCAGGGGACTGACGATCACGTTGACCCCACCGGCAACAGCAGCATCGCACGTACCGCTGCGGATGGCTTCACAGGCACGGTGAATGGCCACTAGTGAACTCGAGCAAGCCGTGTCAATCGGCTCCGACGGCCCCGTCCAGTTGAAGTGGAAAGAAGCGCGGTTCACCAAGACGCTGTGCGAGGCTCCCGTCGAGGTGTAGGCATCAACCGGAAACGCGGATTCCTGGAGGACGTTCGAGTAGTCTGCTGTGGCGACCCCGATAAAGATGCCAGTCCTAGAACCAGCCATGTCGCTGACGCGTCTGCCCGAGCTTTCGATCGTCCTGTGGATCGATTCGAGTACCAGCCGCTGTTGGGGGTCCATGAACTTCGCCTCGCGCGGCGAGATACCGAACAGGGAACGATCGAAGTCTTGTACCTCAGCCATGAACGCGCCGTGATGCGATACCGGATCCTGCCCGGCCCTCGCCAGATCGGCGTCGAGAGCTTGCCAGTCCCAGCGGTCCGAGGGGACCTGCGAAGTCATGCAGTCACAATCGATGAGATGCTTCCAGTACTGGTGAATGTCACGAGATCCTGGCATCACGACATCGAGACCCACGATCGCGAAGGCATCATCGGCAGACCTATTATCTCCGGGAAGAGCCGCTGCGACCGCAGTCGGCGCATCGAAGGACCCCGATGCTTTGAAAGAGCGCAGCACGCTGGGCTCCTCGGCACTGACGAGGTGCTCCACCAGCTTGTCAAAGGTCGTGGCGCTGAAGAATAGCGCTGGCGTGATGGAGGTGCCGAACCGGGCATTGATGTCGTTGGCAAGGTCGACCATCGTCAGCGACGTATAGCCGTACTCCTGGAAGGTACGGGACGGATCGAAATCGTCCTCGGACAGTTTGATCGAAGAAATGATGATGGACCGGAGTCCTTGCTCGACCCACGCGCGCAGGTCTGTTCCCGGACCGGACACCTGCCGCCTAACCGGGGGCACGGACTGCGGAGCCACCCCTAGGTGCGCCTTGATCCGCTCCCGGTCGCCTGCGACAACGATCACCTGCTGCATGCCACCGCCCAATGAGCGGGCAATCGACGCCAAGCCCTGGTCATTGGTCAACGGTGTGATCCCGAACACGGTAGCGAACATCGACAGCACGTTCGGCTCGATGTGGATACCGCCATCGCGCCATACGGACCAGTCCAGCGCCACCGTGTGCAGTCGACTGTCGTTCGAACCATCGACTGCCAGTCCATCCATGAACCCGTTAGCGAACGCATAGTCAGACTGTCCCGTATTGCCCGTCACGGACGCCATCGATGAGGCAAGAACCAGGAAACGAGCATGCCGCTCTTCCAACGCCCTGCGCAGATTCCAAGCACCGGCGACCTTGGGCTCAAGCACCGACCGAGACTGCGAAACATGCGGAACCGACAGCATGGTGTCATGGGTGGTGCCAGCGCAGTGGAAGACACCGTCGATCGGTCCCAGCGCCCGCTCGGTCTCATCCAGACACTCCACGACCGAGTGGGCGTCGCCAAGATCCACAACCCGGTACTCGACACGGCCGCCACGCGCCGCCAAGGCGTCGATGCGCGCGCGACGCTCCGCGTCCAGAGGTGTCCTGCCCCACAGCATGAGGTTCGTACCGCGACAGGCCAAGCGATCAGCAAGCAGACTACCGATGGCACCCATACCGCCTGTGATCACGTAGACGCCAGGCCCGGTGGCCTCCTCCAGACGCGCGGTACCAGCACTGGAACATGGAACTACACGCGGTTCCATGAGTTGGTCACCAACCCAGGTCACGAATCCAGGGGGGGCCGCCAGAAGCACGCGGCGAACACGCGACCCAAAGCGTACATCGCGGGGGTCGGCTGCCAGGACGGTGACCTTGGTCTGAGGCGACTCCAAGGTCATTGTCAGAGCGAATGCCCTTAGCGCTCGAGTAAGTCGTGCGGGCGCGTCTGGTTCCACCAACACCACCTGCGGCAGGGTCGGGGCCCGGGTGATGAGATGACTCTCGAGGCTGGCCAGCAGATCATGGATGGCCATGACTGCAGATGGTTCATCGACCCCAGGAACCCCACAGCCGGTGAGGTCGATGACTATCGCCCGAACATCCCGGCAGGGCAGCACCTCGTTGCGCATCCATTCCTGCTGTTCTCCCTCCCGCAATGCGGAACAAGAGGGAGTGTCAACACCAATGACCTCCCCGGTTCGCCCCAGGGCCTCCCACATCCGGGTGGTCACGTTCACCAAGCCAAGGCTGCCCTCCAGCCCCGGGGATTCGCTGAGTGCGACCGGAACCTGCTCGAAAGTGAAGGAGTGGACGTCGCTGTCGTGGGAAGGCCCCGATGACAGATCCTTGAAACGAAAGCCCTCCACTGCCACGGCGCGTGTGCCATCAGGTTGGTAAATTGTCACGTCATAGCTGAATTCCCCCGGGCGTCCTGCCACAGACCGAGTAGCGTAGGCGAAGCAACGTGGCAGGGGCCGGGAAAACCACCCGACCCTGTCGATTCCGACGGGCAACGACGTAGCGCCAGCAGGTGCCAGCCAGTAGACGCTCTCGAGGGCTCCGTCGAAGATAGAGGGGTGCAACAGGAAGTCTTCGTGGTCCGTCACAAACTTCTCGGGCATTACTATCTCTGCCATGGCCCGGTCGGCGTTGAACGCAATGGTCCTGATCGCGTTGAACGAAGGACCCAACATGAGTCCCGTCCCACGAATCTCGGCGTAGCATGCTTCGCGATCAAGACGAGGACCCAGTTCCCCGAACATCCTGTCGATGTCCAGATTCATCGGGTGCGCTCGAAAGGCGGTCGGATCCGCCACGCCGTCGAGGATCGTCCCGGTGCAGTGAACTGTTTCCTCACCGCTCCGGCGCGTGCACACGCGGAACGATCCGGTGCCCGCTGCGACCCCGTGCAGTTCCAGTTCGGGCTCGTCATCGCTACCCTGGACCACCAATGGGCTGTGGTAGACGATGTCCCTCAGCTCATGGGGACCGGGAAGGGCAAAAGCACCCGAGGACGCCACGGCGAATTCAATGTATCCCACGCCGGGGAAGACGTGTTGCTGAGCAACAATATGGTCGGCCAGCCAGAAGTCATCCACATGGAGGGTCCGCACACGACATTCCTGTCCCGCACGACGTTCTGTCGCACCACGCAAGCCAGGCAGCGGATATTCTACGCCGGGCAGGGACGAAGGCGTAGCCCCTGGCTCGACGGCTGACTGCTCGACCCACAGGCTGGTGCGCTCGAACGGGTAAGAAGGCAGGGCCACCACAACACGATCTGGGGCGTTAAAAAACGAAGCCAAGTCCAATGTTCCACCTGACTCGATATGTCCTCGCACGAGTGCCTGCGCTTCCAGACGCAACCGGGAATCCTCACTGCGCAGTTCCGAGACCACCTCGGGCCCCAGCTCGGGCAGTTCCTCTACTCTGTGAGGGACACCCCCATCCACCATCCGTGACCGCAGACCCTCAGCGAGACCGCTGAACGAACTCGCGAAGACCACGATCCTGTGTGCAAAACGGGATCTCCTCTGGCACGTCGTATATGACGCCCATGCGAGTTCGATGCCTTCCGGACCCGAATCAGCCCATTGGATCAGACGCCGCGCCGAACGCTCGAGGGCTTGCGAGCTCTTCGCGGACACCACGAATGGATACTCCACAGTGTGGGTACACCCTTGGTCACGGTGGCTCGACAACACGCCCCGTTCAGCCTGGGATTGTAAGGAAGTGGTTGGACGTAAAATAACCATTTTGCGCTCCTACAGGGCCTCTCGGACGACCATGTGACAATTGGTTCCGCTGAACCCGAACGAGCTCAACGCAGCGACCCGTCTTGAATGTTCTGGAATCTCCCACGCCACGGCCTCCGTATTGATGCGAAACGGCGATCCATCGAGGTCGATCTTGTCGGTTAACCGTTCGAAATTCGTGAGCGGCGGCACTATCTTCTTCTCGATCGCCTTGAGGACCTTGATCAGGCTCGTGATCCCCGCTGCCATCGTGGTGTGCCCCACATTATTCTTCACCGAACCGAGATGACAGAAGCTCTCGTCTCTGGTGTACCTCGAAAATGCTTTCTGAAGAGCCCGGACCTCGATGGGGTCGCCAAGCGCGGTGCCGGTTCCATGTGCCTCCAGTAAGGTGATGTCACGAGCATCGATGTCATAGCGAGAGTAAACCTCAAGCTCGAGCTCGGCCTGGGCACTTGGGCTGGGGGCCGTGATCCCATTGGTGCGACCGTCCTGATTCACTCCAGAACCAAGGATCACGCCAAGGATGCGATCCCCGTCCGCGATCGCGTCGGCATGACGCTTGAGAACAACCGCCGCAGCGGCTTCTCCCATCGCAATCCCGTCCGCTCGGGCATCGAAAGCCCGGCATTCTCCGGTTGGTGAGCCCATCCCGGCATCGAGGACCTGCATGTATAGCGAGTCACCGACCATCAGGCGAATCCCTCCGGCCAGTGCCAACTCGACGTCTCCGTACCGCAAAGCCTGACAGGCATCGTGGATGGCGACGAGCGAGGAGGAGCATGCGGTATCGATCGCCTGGCTGGGGCCACGCAGGTTAAGATAATAAGAGACCCTAGCCGGCAGGATGGAGCTGGCGTTGCCAGCGAAGACCTGTGACTGGTTCGGGATGTTTCCCTGGGCTAAGCGGTCCTGGTAGTCACCCATCCCTGCGCCAACCCAGACCCCAACCCGGCGACCATCTAGATGATCCTCGGACAGTCCGGCGTGCTCGAATGCATGGAAAGCCACCTGCAGGAACACCCGCTGCTGTGGATCCATAATCTCTGCGTCGATCGGAGAGACGTTGAAGAACAACGGATCGAAAAGATCGATACCGCGCAGCAGGGCGGGCCGAATGGTATCCGGATAGGTCCGCGATCCGTTGCGCCGCCCCCACCGGTGCTTCGGAACGGGACGCATGCTGACCACCCCGTTGACCAAGTTGTCCCAGAACTCCTCCACGTCATCAGCATCAGGGAACACCCCAGCCATGCCGATGACGGCGATCGCATCCCCGTCGGTGCTGTGCAGCGGGGGGGCTGCTTCGCTTTTCTGGCTACGCACGCCGGGGGCCAACTTCCTCGCACCCCCCCTGGGATGGTCGGAGCCCCGCAGTAACACCGGGCCTGCGGCCGGGGTCGGATCCGCCGTCAGGGAGGCGAGCGGAACCGCCTTCAGGGGCGCCGAGCCGGATCGCGCGTCCGATCGTGTACCACTGGAGTTATCCCCTGACTGTGCTAGCCCTTGAAGAAATTGTCCTCGCATGTCCACGAAGCTTGTGTCGTGGTACAACACCCGTTTTTCCTGTGATTCGAATCGCAGGGCACCTTCATCGCCGTCGCGCAGGGCACTCCCCTGCTCGTGGGAGGGATCCATCTGAGTTGCGATGTAGCTTGCTAGATCATCAAGGTCCGGATGGTCGTAGAGAACCACCGAGTCGAGATTCACTCCGAACCGGAGGTTGCACTCGCGCACCACTTCCAGTCCGCTGATCGAGTCAACTCCCATCTCCTGGAAGGTAAGTTCTGCGTCGAGGTCTTGGGGTTCAAGATGCAGGATTCCCGCCAAAGCGTCCATGATCCCCGTTCTGACCTGTTCCAAGGGCACTTGGTGCTGCTCGGGGCTGGACAGGAAGGTGGCGCCGGTAGCGACAACGTCCCCTGTCAGAGAATCGATATGCGCCGCCAGATCACCCACGTGCGGATAGTCGTACAGAATGGTGGATTCGAGGTTCAGTCCATACCGCACATTGAGTTCTCTGACAATTTCCAAGCCACTGATCGAATCGGCACCCATCTCAGAGAAGCTCAGGTCGTCGGTTACCTCATCGGGATCAATGTGCAGCCTGTCGGCAACACAATCCCGAACAGCGCCCCTGATTGTCTCCAATGACCGTCCACCAAGCGATGGCTGACCGCAGGGAGCAGGAGTCCGCGGCCCGGTTGCAGGGTGCGGCACCTGACAGGGCGCTTCCGAACGCTTAAGTAGCGACAGCGCTTCCTCACGACTTAGGACCCCATCCGCCAGACGGGCGAAAATCTCCATGCGATCCATCGATTAACCTTTCTGCTCTGCGCGTTCGAGGAGGACGGCCTCGGCAGGAGTCAGGCTTCCCTGCTCGACCATGGCTACGAGCTGTTCCAAGAAGGACTCGTCATCGCCTGGGTCAGATTCGGACTGGTCCACTTCGTCGCCTCGGCTGTTGTCACTCACGTAGAAGGCAGCGATGCGATCATTGACGACCTCGGGAAGGAACGTTCGCTTGTGCATCGCGTCCTCCATGTCGATCGCCGCGAGGAGATCGTCGATGCCCGATCCCAGCATGTGGGTCTTCAATTCGACCGATGTTCTCCTTGGGTGCGATGCGATGGCACTGGCCATCGACATGGCCTCCTCGAACACGCGACCCCCGGGGCACGAACGGATGCCAGCGCCACGCGCTGCGAGTTCGACCCCCGAATACTGTCGGGCGGTCATCATCATTTCAAGGGCAAGATTGCGCCCCAACCTCTTCTCCAGAATGTATGTGGCGCCCATGCCGGGGGTGAACCCGTACTTGGTGAATGGAGAGGTGTAGATCCCCTCGTCCGAGATCACTGTCAGGTCAGCGAATAATCCGAACATGAACCCTCCGCCACTGGCGTGACCGCGCACAGCCGAGATGACGGGAACCTCCGTGAGAGCCAGACCGGTGTAAAGGAAAGGAGCATCCGTGAAGGAGAGTTCCCGGCGGGAGATGCCCAACAGTTGCTCCTTGGTACCTCCCATCGAGAACACCCTCGGTGTTCCAGTCAGCACCACTGCCCGCACTTCAGGGTTGTTCCAGATCTGCCAAAAGGCCACCATGAGCCCGTCGATGAGGGCAGGTGTGAACGAGTTGTTGTTGCCCGGGTCGTCCATCGTCACGACTGCAACACCCGACTCCTCGACATCGAGATGCACCAGTGGGCGCAGCCCGTCGGCTGCGAGCTTCACCATCTGCTGGGACAGCATCTCGCGCATCCGTTTAGCTCGTTCTGGCGACGCCGAGTGCGTCACTGCAACGGGGTCCCGCGGCGTCTGCGGAGCAGGTACTTCATCGGCTCCAGTCAAGAACCAGTAGGGTTTGTTGTTCGGTCTCGGCCACGGAAGACCGTGGAGTCGACCAACACGGGCCACCCGACCCGCAAGACGCGACCAATCAATCTCTTGTCCCTGTAACCATCGCTCCGCCAGCCTTTGCAGATCACCTGTGGCAAGCTCTCGGGCCATGCAAGCACGCTCCGCGTCCGGCACCGGCTTCGGAGACGTCGCAACCTCCCGATAACAGTCAGGAACATCCTCGGCGGAGGTCTCAGCAACGATGTTCAACGCGTCGATGAGCTCGTTCATGTCGTTGGCCTCTAGGAGCAATCGATGCTTGAAAGCATCGCGACCCACCGCCAACGTGTATTGCAGAGCCGACATCCATCCGGCCTCGGCTACCATCAGATCGGCCGCTCCAGCTTTGCGCCCACGTATGTCGTCCCTTGCTCTCTGCACGGCTCGGGCCAGCCGGGCCGCGTAGTCGACCAGCGAAGAAATTGTCCTAGCACTAAGCATGATCGTGAAGGGCTCGTCAGGCCCGGCGTCCTGCAGGGTGAGGATTCGGGATACACCCTGCTCTACGGCAAGAGCACCGTTCGAGCCACCGGCGCCGAAACCTGTGATCAATGCACGCCGGGGGCCGTCCACGTCCCAAGGCGAACTCTGTTGTATCACGCGGAAGGGCACAGCGTCGAAGTCGATATTCGGGTTCAATGTCGTGCTGTGCAACGAGGGCACGTACGAGCCGTGCCGCATCATCATGAGAACTTTGGCGAGCGACGCGATACCCGCTGCCGATTCGAGATGACCGATGTTCGATTTCACCGATCCCAACGGGCAGGGACCATCAGCCCGGGTGGATCCCAGTGCCCTGACCAAGCCGGTGATCTCGATGGGATCCCCCAGCTGAGTCCCGGTACCGTGCCCCTCAATGTAGGAGATGTCGTCAAGCCCCCAACCGGCGCGCTCCATGGCTTCGCTGATGACCTGGGCCTGCGCGAGCGGATTCGGAACGGTGTATCCATTCGTCTTGCCACCATGATTCACTGCGGTTCCGTACACCAGGGCATGGATGTGATCACCGTCATCGATGGCCTTGTCGAGCGGCTTGAGGAGCACGCATCCGACGCCCTCACCGGGCACATAACCAGTGCCACCCTCCCCGTAGCTGCGGCAGCGCCCGTCCGTCGACAGGAAATTTCCGCTACCCAACAGTTGGTACTTACTCTCATGCAGTGTGAGATTCACACCGCCAGCAAGGGCCATTTCGCAATCCCCGCTGCGGATCGCCTGGCAGGCAAGATGCATGGCGGTCAGCGACGACGAACACATGGTGTCCACGGCCATGCACGGGCCTGACAGATCGAAGGCGTAGGATACCCGATTGGCGATCGATGAGCTGTCCGAACTGAGGGCCATGGGGTTCCCGGCGAGGGTCTGTTCCACCCCAAACGACTGATACTGATTGTACATCACCCCAACGAAGACCCCGGCCCGCCTACCACGAACGGCGTCACGGCTGTATCCGGCATCCTGCAGAGTCTCCCAACAGGTCTGGAGGAAGAGCCTTTCCTGGGGATCGGTTCGTTCCGCGTCACGAGGAGACATCCCGAACATGAGAGGATCGAAATCACGAACGCCATCGATGAACCCGCCCCAACGGGAGGGGTAGGAACCTGGAGCCTGCCCTGTCGGATCATGGTGACCATGCTCGAAGGACCACCTGTCGTCGGGGATCGTCTCAATGCAATCGGTGCCCGCCGCCAACACCTGGTAGAACTCTTCAACGTCGCGCGCCTTAGGAAAACGCCCTGCCAAACCGATGATCGCGATGGGCTGGGCAGCCTCTCGGCCACCGCCATTACCGACCTTTATGACTTGCTGGGTCGGAACTCCGGCAGCTCTGACCGCTACCGCACCGGGCACCGGGGTCTCGTCCGACGTATGCCCTTCGAGGCTGATCAGTTTGTTCAGGTCATCACGACGGTGGGTGAAGAAATACTCAGTCAAGTCATCGAGGTTCTGGTACTCGTAGAGGAGGGTCTTCGAGAGTTTCGGAAAATACTCATCCAAGAGCGCGTTAATGCTCACGATCATGACCGAATCGAGGCCGTAATGCTCGAAGTCCTTGTGGGGATCCAACCGGTCAGCCGAGAGCCCCAACCCTTGGGCGATCAGTTCGCGCAGCCATTGTCGTGCGCTGCTCTCCCATTCGGAGCTTTCCTCACCTGACGCGCCGTCATTCCTGCGCTTCGATGATTCGGCGGCAACAAACGTTGCTTGCAGGGGCACCTTGTCGAGAATCTTCGTCCGATCTCCCGGCAGCACACTGACCTGGCCGAGCCCAGTCTCCATAAGCCGATATAGACAACCGAGCGCATTGCGGGTCGTCAGCCCATCGAGTCCGAGCAGGTCACGCATGACCCACAATGAGGCGTCATCGGGGCGCATGTCCCCGTCAAACCAATATGGCCAGTTCACCGAGAGGCTGCGCCCATGCGCCTGTCCTGCTTCGACGAGCGTCATGCGTCGCGCCAGATGGGAGTCCATGAACGCGTTGGCCATTGCGTAGTCCGACTGGCCCACATTGCCCGTCACAGATGCGTTCGACGAGAAACCGACGAAGAAACCCAGCGGGATCGATCGTGTCGCTCGATCCAGATTGACCAAGCCGGTGGTCTTCGGCGCGAGGACCTGCTGGACCTCGGCCCAGGACTTGAAGCGGAGGAATCCGTCGCGGATGATCCCTGCACAATGGAAGATGCCGTCTAGGCGACCGAAATTATCAATGATCCGACTGATCATGTCCGCGCAGGCCGTAGCATCGGTGATATCACACTGCATGTAGGTGACGCTCTGGTGCGCTCGAGCATGGCTTTGAAGATCGTCAAGCTTCGCGTCGTCTGGTCGGGAACGTCCCACTGTCACCACATGGGCGACACCCCGGTCCAGAAGATCTGTGGCCAGCAGCCTGCCGATGCCTCCCATACCGCCAGTGATCAGGATCACTGCGTCAGGATCAACCAAGTCAGGAAGACCTTCGAGGGTCGGTGCCTCAATCTCGTACAGGCCCATGGCCTCGCGATGACGGCCTCTCTGGATGACCAACGCACCGTCACAGGTACTCAATTCCTGGTCAAGCGCCTCAGAGCTCCGAGCAGGGTCCTCAACATAGAGCACGGTCATGGTGACCCGGGGCTCCTCGTGCCGGATAGAACGCGCGAGCCCCTCGAGCATCGATAGTCCGGCAGGTGCCTGGCTGCGGGACCCTTCGATAACGCACACCACGCGGATGTCCTGCTCGGTGGTCTGGGCGATAATGCCACGCACGAGTTCGAAGACCGGCCTGACTACAGCTTCAGTCATCGCCGATGGATCCTCATCAAAAGCCTCCGCGCTCGGGATCGGAATCACAACGTCAAGGCCGTTCGACCCGTTGTCATCGGCCAGTGCATCCGTGACAGCTCGGATCTTGGGCGGCCACCGCAGAGCAACCCGATGGTGCTGCTCCGCCCGCACGGGCGGGTCGTCAAGGATGATGGGCGCAGGAGCCATGAAAGTGATCGACTCATCTTCGTCGCCAGCTGAAGAATGACGCTCGATCCTCGTAACCCTGTAGTCGCGAATGCGGCCTACCAGTAGGCCATGGTCATCAAAGAGCTCCATGTCGAAACCGACGGTCCCCGGAAACTCCGGTCTTGGCTCACACGAGGTGATGATCACCGTGCGGACCCGATTGACATCATCGTTGAATATGAACTCTTCCAGCGAATGCGGAAGGTACCAGTCACTGTGTCCCTCATAGGTCACAAACCTGAATCCCGACACCGCCTGGAAAACGCCGTCGATCACTTGTGGCTGCAGCACACTGTGCGGTTCCAAATCGTCGACTTGGACTGGGTTAAGATAGGCCACCACCGTGTCATCCCCGACCTCCAGCGAAGTGATGGCCCGGAAGCTGGGCCCATAGTCCATTCCCATTTCGAGGAACCGGTCATAGATGGCGTCGGAGTCGACTCTCCGGTTGTCTTTGAGTAGCGGAACGCGGTCCCGGAGGCGGATCCTTCCGAGCTCGCCATGAGGATCAACAGCGCCCTTCATCGTCGCGGCCTTGGCCACCGCTGTGCCGTCCGCAAGGAGCACCGCAACGTGTGAGGACTCGTCCTCCGTTGTCAGATGTACCGTCTCGCCCGGAGCGACGAGCGCTTCCCAGCGGATTTCAGACAGTCCACGTGTGCCCTGGGCCTGTCTGGAGAACTGGTCCATCACGTCGAGCCAACGCGCCCCGGGAACCACCGGTGCACCCGCAAACCTGTGATCATCGAGGTAGCTCGCCCGAGGCGGGACAACGATGTCACGCGTCGCTGAGGAGTGTTCCGGGCAACGGGGTCCAACCCAGCAACGTTCCTGGAGAAACCGGTACGTGGGTAGCGGAATCCTCCGGGGACGAGGCCCACCAGCATCGTGCATCTGGGCCCAGTCAGGCAGGTCGTGGCCCTCCAGCACCAACTGCTGCACTTGCGCCAAGAGCGCATGACGTCGATCGCCTTGTGCAACGCGCAATTCCGCGAGAAGGCCGGCGTGCCCGTTGTTCTCCCCCAGCCTGCCCTTGACACCTGCCTGAACGCACACGGCCTCACGGTCCACCATGTCCTGGTCCTCGAAGGGCGCCAAGGCCTCCAGGCATGCATCAATGCCGTCGGTGATGATAGCGATCCGATAGTCCATCGCCATGCGCCCCTGCCCCAGGGTGAATGCCACGTCGCGCCAGTTCAGGTCGGGGTGCTCGCTGAGATAGCGCCTCAACGCCACAACATTGTCGCGCAGGGACATAGGATGTTTCGCACTGATCATGATGACTTCATCCACGGAGGTCACATCCGGCTCCGATGCCTCTTGGACCGGTGCCTCTCGCACGACTATGTGGGCATTGGTTCCGCTCAATCCGAAGGAGCTGATGCCAGCTCGTCGGGGCTGACCGGGCGCAGGTTCCCAATCAACAGTGTCAGTGACCACCGTGAACGGACTCGAGGCAAAATCAATCTGCTGGTTGGGGTGCACGAAGTTAAGATTGCCCACAAGCTGTTGATGTTGAAGACACAACATCACCTTGATAAAGGAAACAACGCCTGAAGCGCACAACGAGTGGCCGAGATTGGATTTAACCGAACCAAGCCCGCAGAACCCAGTCGCTTGTGTATGGCGTCGGAATGCCTTGGTGAGAGCGCTCACCTCGATCGGGTCGCCCAGTTTGGTACCGGTTCCGTGAGACTCTACATAGGAGATGGACTGCGGATCAATCCCTGACCGCTCGTAGATGCCGTCGATGAGCCGGAACTGGGAGACGGGGCTGGGCGCGGTCAGACCGTTGGTGCGTCCGTCATGGTTCATCCCAAAGGCCTCAATCACTCCGTAGATATGGTCCGCGTCCCTGCGCGCATCGCCAAGACGTTTGAGCATCACGACGCCCACGGCCTCCGAGGGGACGAATCCATCGCCGTCATCGTCGAAGGCATGGCAGTGCCCAGTGCGGGAGAGCATGCCTCCTCGACTAGCCATGACGAACAGGCGCTCCGTTGTAAAGATCGCAACGCCGCCAGCCAGAGCCGTGTCGCATTCTCCCTTGCGAAGCGCCTCCGCAGCCAGGCACAGTGCCACTAGTGATGAGGAGCAGGCGGTATCGATCGCAAGATTCGGGCCGGTAAGGTTCATGTGGTACGAGACCCGAGCTGCCAGGATTGATGTCAGTGAGCCTGTCATCGTCTGTGCGGCCAGCTCGGATGCACTGTGATCCAGCCTGAACTCGTAGTCGCCGTGATTGGCCCCGATGTACACCCCACACGTCCCACTGCTCAGTTGCGTGGGTGTGTACCCCGCATCTTCGACCGCCCGCCAGGCCTCCTGGAGGAGGAGTCGCTGTTGGGGATCCATAACCTCGGCCTCCTTGGGGGAGATCGAGAAGAACAGCGGATCGAACCTGTCGACATCAGGCACCATGCCCTGCCACTTGCAGTCGGGGCCGCTGGTACCGGGACGCTCGGGCGAATAGTGGATACTCGGGTCCCAACGCCAGGGTTCCACCTCGCGCACCATGTCTCGATGGTTCACGAGGTGGTCCCACAACGAATCGATGTCAGGCGAGTCCGGGAATACCCCCGACATTCCGATCACGGCGATCGGCTCGTCAGTTCCCGGTGAGGAATCAAGATCCCCAACTGGTTCGGGCGCGACGGCGGTTGCCCTCAATAATTCAGCCGCTACCTGAGAATCAAGTCGGCCATCACGGACCTTCTCAAGGATAGACCTAGCCAATTCCTGGTTCATTTTTGCTCCATCGCAGAGATAGCACCCTCAATACTGAGCCGATTATCAGTGAGGGCCGCAAGCACTGCACCGATCTCGTCGTCACGCTGTGCGGTCAGGGCGTCACCGGCCGGTACGGCAACGGTGATGTCAGTGATGAACTCCCAGACACTGCCGTAGCCGTACAGATCGGCCGCCTGCATAGCAGTTCCAAGCTTAGTGTTGACGGCACTGACGAATTCGATGCCCGACACCGAGTCCAGCCCCAGTTCCTGGAAGTTCTTCCGAAGGTCGAGAGCCTCGTCAGCATCAAGACGCAACACCACGCGCAGCGCCTCCAAAACATGGTTTCGAATGCCGTCCTCCTGAAGTTTCGCTGATGCACCGGACCTTGATGGGGAGATCGACTGCACGCCATCACGGTTCAGTTCGACATCGACATGTTCGAGTGAGATGTCGTCTGCTGCCACGGCGGCGGCGATCCCCTCGAGCAAGTCCATGGCCCTCGGGTACTGGTAAATAACAGTGGTATCGAAGGACGAGTGGAAACGCTGGTTAACCTGTTGGATAAATTCGATCGCCCCTACAGAATCGAGCCCAAGGTCAGTCACGCTGCGACGCAAGTCCAAAGCGCGCAAGTCCTCGCGCAGTATCTGCGCCAGAATCCGACCCATAGCTTCCTGATTCGATTCGATGTGTCGTACCTCGACGGTCCGCGGCTGCTGGGACTCATCAGCGACGGCCTTCGCAACTCGCAGTTCAGCCAGACGAACGCCGGACGCGCCCTGGGTAGACATCCGAACAGGACCCCCTGCGGCCGTCAGCGGACGCAACGACACGGTCTGACCGGGCAAACGATCCTCCGCAGCGGTGGGCGCTGGAACGGTGGCTGCACCACAGGCTGCGTGCAGGCCGTTCTCCTCGACTAGTCGATCCGGTATCCGGAAGGCCTTGGCGATCTTGTCACGCGCCACCTCAATCTGCTCAGCGGAGAAGAGTTCCTGCTGCATCGCAGCTTCACGGGCGATGTGATCGGGCAATTCCTCGAACACCTTGTCACTCTGTGTACGCTTAAGCAGGAACAGCGCCTTCAAGGATTTCTTCGAGATTCCGCGGGCGATTCTCATCGCCTCGTCCATCACCGCAGCCTTTGGCATCACCCTCATCGATGGGCACAGTTGCTTTATCTCGGCGCCGGTGTAGTCCCGACCGGTGTAGAACATCTCGTTGGCCAACTCCTGGCCAAAACGTTTGGCGAAGAAATATGTCGACCCGGCACCAGGGGTTAAGTTGAGATTCATGAACGGAGCCGCGTACAGGGATTCCTCGGCAAGCACCGGAATGTCCGCTGACAGACCCAAGGTGAGTCCACCCCCATGAGCATGACCGGAAACCGCTGCAATCACGGGCACCCTCACCGAAGGTAACCCAAGGTAGATCATTCGCGCCTCTGAGCAGGTGACGTCACCCGACACGATCTCGTCGAGGTACTGCTGAACGCCTCCCATACAGAAGACCCTGTCGGTTCCTGTGAGGACGACGACCTTGACCGTATCATCCTGGTTGATCCTGTGGAATGCTTCGGACAGTGCGAGATACAAAGGTGAGTCGAGCAGGTTCGACTGGGCAACGTTGTTCATCCTCAGCACGGTCACCCCGTCGTGGGGGCGTTCCTGGACGAGTACCTCGGATCCGTCCGCATTGTGACCGTATGCACCACGGGGGATGTCACGAAGGAAGTTAATTCGTTGAATCGTCCTGGTCACGACTTGGTCTCCAGACTGTGGTGGTTGAGCGGACAAGGTGACGTGATATTGCTTGTGCTGGAAGGGATACAGCGGCAGATTGAGACGGGAATGGCGGGGCAGTTCCCCAAGGCGCCAGTCCACGTCCACCCCTCGGATCCAGTCCAACCCTCGACGCAGATCAGCAGCCGGGATGCCACGACCCACCGTGGATGCATCCACCGGATTGATGTCCCGCACCGAACCCCTGAGCACGGTGTCACCAACGACACCGGACCGCATGGATTCGAGCGCACTCACGAGTCCCTGACGATCCGCCGCGAACACGCACAGACGTTCGTCCAAGGCAGTTCGACATGCGTCGAGTTCGAGAGCGATGGTTCGTAGATCGTGGTCGTTGTCGCGGACCCAACTAATAAACTGGTCCACAACCTGCCCAAGTGCCTTCTCATCGGCTGCGCTGAGCAGGAAGGGCCACAAATGGCGGTCCTCGAACTCTTCAGGGTCGTCCGCTGCCAGCAGCCTCGGGAATGGCTCCCGCAGAATAACGTGGGCGTTCGAACCACCAGCACCAAATGAACTGGTGCCGGCAAACTTGGGCTCGGCAGTCCATGACGTTAGTGACTGGACGATTTCCAGCCCGGTACCTGCCAACTGGATGCGCGGGTTCACGTCCTGCGAATGCAGGGACCCAGCCATCTGACGATGCTCCATCTGCTTCATGATCTTGATCACCGATGCCAGTCCCGCCATGGATTCCGCATGGCCGAAATTCGATTTGATCGAACTGACGAACAGGGGGGTCTCCCTCGCCACGTCGCTGAAAACATCGGTCAGACCCTCTATCTCGATCGGATCACCCAATGGTGTGCCGGTGCCGTGCGCTTCAATGAGGCTCACTTGGTCCGCGCTCAGGTCTCCAGCCTCGAGCGCCTTCCTGATAACAGATGCCTGCAGCTTCGGCGACGGAACGGTGTACCCGTGCGTCGACCCGCCGTGATTCACAGCCCAAGACCACACGACTGCCTTGATGTCGTCGCCATCACGTTCAGCGTCTTCTACCGGACGCAGGATCAACGAAGCTGCTCCCTCAGCGGGGACGAAACCGTCGGCATTCGCACCAAATGTGAAACATCTCCCCTTGTCGGACAACATATTACGCTCCCTGAGCATGGCAAACTTCAGGGGATGGAGATAGAGATTGGCTGCAGTGACGACAGCCATGCGGCAATCACCTTGCGTCAGCGCTTGGCATGCCTGCACTAACGCGTACAGGGAGGATGAACAACCAGTATCGACGCATTGACTAGGACCATGGAAATCGAATGCGGAAGAGATCCTATTCGCCAGCGACCACCCGGAGGATTGCGGGATGTAGGAATCCGAGGCGATCCCATGGGCACCGAGAAGGTAGTGGGTAAAGTTCGTCATGGCCGCGAAGACACCGACGTCACCATCCGTGCTCTCGGCGGCCGCTTCGGGAGTGATACCGGCGTCCTCGAACGCCTGCCACGTCTTCTCTAGCGCCACTCGCTCCTGGGGATCCATACATCGGGCCTCCCTCGCGGAAACCCCGAAGAAGCGAGCATCGAATCCCCAAGGGTCGTCAATGAAACTTCCCGGCTGGTGCCAGTCAACCTCGGCGACCTGTTCGAACTGGAGCGGCACGCTGTTGTTCCCAACCAGATCAGTGCGTCGGGAAGCCGGGAACGTGCTCACCCGGTCTAATCCCTCGGCCAGGGTCTGCCAGATCTCCTCGGCATTGTCCGCTCCGGCCATCTGCGCGGCGTAGCCCACAATGGCGATGCCCCTGCGATTCTGATGGACTGTGCGGTGGCACTTCCCGGAGCCACGATCATCGACGGGTGCTGTGACCAGGTCCATGTCAGACGCCATGACATTGGTGCACAGTGGCGAACCGGCCGGGACCTCGGAGGTCACGTCATGTGCAGGCTCGGTCACAGGCTGCTCCGCAGGAATCGACGCCATTGACCCGAACTGATCGGCAAGCTGCTCCGGGAATTTATCCAGAAGGCGATCAGCAATCTCATCGATCGTTGAGCAGTCGAAGAAGACCGAGGTAGGGAGGTTAGGGATGATCCTGACCAGCCTCGCTGCCACTTTCGACACGAGTACGGAGTCGAGTCCGTACGACTGCAGGTTCACCTCGGGGCGAATCTCATCAGCAGGGACCTCGTAAACTGTCGCATAGACTTGGACAAGATGGCTCACAAATCGTGATCGGACATCCGCCGCCTCCTGCCTGGACACCGGCTGCTTGGGAGCTTCTGCGGGAATGCCGGTCGGGATACGCAGATCGGAACCCGTGACCGGCGCGAACACCGGCTCATCACTGGTCAGCGCCGTCTCGAACAGGCCCATTCCCAACCAGGTCTGCAAGGGTTCGATACCCAGATCGCGTGTCAGCCGATTGACGGCCTGCCGGGGAGCGCTGATACCGCCGTCCTCCCAGAATGGCCAAGCGATGGCAACGCTTCGGCCGTGCCTGTCGCCAGCAGCAACGCGAGCAGCGCGCTCACGCATCCAGCCCATCTGGTAGGCATTAGCGAATGCATAGTCAGACTGCCCGAAGTTACCCAGAAGTCCACTGATCGACGAGAAGGCGGCGAAGAAGTCCAGTTGGCAACCCGCCGTAGCCGCGTCGAGAGCGGCAACCCCGCGCACCTTGGTGTTGATCACCTGTGCGACGGACTCGGCAGGTGCCTGCCTGAGCAAGGCATCGGAGGTCACACCAGCGCACTGGACGACACCACGCACCTCGCTATGACCTTCCAACGCTTCCAGAAGGCGTCCTGTGGCGTCTTCGCGACTGAGATCGACAACCATGTATTCAGGATCGCCACCCAGTTTCCTGAGCGCCTCCATCCGCGTCTCAACGTCAGCTTTCGGGCGTGTGCCGATGAGCACCAGCCGGGCCTGGTATGTGCGGCTGAGGTGACGCGACAGCGCGAATCCCAGTGCCCCGAGCCCACCGGCGATGACGTAGGTTCCCCCGGTCCGCACGATGCCCTCGAGTGGAGCGGTATCGAGCCGACGCATCTCCAGTCGATCTCCAAAGATCTGCATTGCGTCGACCGTCCAATGTGCATCGACCGGACCTTGCATGCAGGCGGCTGCCGTGAGGATGTCCTCGGTCCAGTTGCCTGACACCACGGTCGCGGCCAGCAAGTTCTCCTCGCTGTTGGCTGAGGCAAACATCGCTGCCAGACCCTCCGCGAGAGCACTATCATTGTCCACTGCGCATATCAATCGCAGTTGTTCGCCGCGACTGTTTTCGAGTGACTGAGTGATCAGACGCCTCAAGGCGTCGAATACGACCAACGGCATCGCACGGTCGGCATCATCGATACCCCGGATCACCACAGTCTGGGGATACGCTCCGTCACGTTCGCGTGCCGCCCGCAGGGCGTCGTCCCACGTGCTGGCACGCGATCCCGAGATATCGAGACGACGGCCCACCGATCGCGAGTGGGATCCCGACAGCGGGGCGGGAACGCGGACGAGGCGTCCCAGACGGGTATTGAGATGGGCTCCGGAATTAATCAGTTCAACGCCCCGAGCCGGCTCGAGAAGTCCACTGCGGATCCCCTTGAGTATCCATTCGCGGATGAGTTCAGCGGACATCGGGCATTCCTTTCAGCAACTCTTCGACGGCCTCCAGCGAGACGTCCCCATCTCTCAACGAGGTGAACACCCCGAGCAGATCGCCGTCTGGGATGGCAGTACTCCTCTGCTCGGTCGATACAGCGGATTCGGCTGAGAACCATAAATGACGTTCTGCCAACGGAGCGCTCGGCACGTGCACCAGCCGCGCTCCTCGGTAGCGCTCCCCCCGTGCGACATCGGGATCAGGCATATCCGCCGGCCGCGTGCCCAAGACAGGATCGTTCATAACACGCCTCAGCGACTGGATGAGCTCCTTGGCGGAAGAGGCGCTCACAACCACCTGAGCCTGCTGGAAGCGTGTCCTGCGTGAGATCAGGGTGTAACTCAGGTCCACGATCGAACCGCCCGGCTGCCTCTCCAGGTGATCCACCAGATCACGAATCGTGACGCGCAGGAGTTCAGCATTGCGGGCAGTGATCGGGAACAGGTAGTCCCCGCCATCGGTGGCGGCGTGTCCAATACGGGCTGCCGTTGGCGATTCATCGACGACGACATGGACGTTCGTTCCGCTGAAACCAAACGAACTGAGACCAGCTCTCAGCGGCCCTTGGCTGCGCCACGGACGCAGTTCCGTGATGACCTCGAAGGGGCTGGAATCCATGTCGATCTTGGGATTGATTGCATGGAGGTTCAGCGAGGCCGGAAGCATTCGATGCCGCATGGACAGCAGAATCTTCAGGAGCCCGGCCACACCGGAAGCCGCCGAGGCATGACCTATGTTGCTCTTTACGCTGCCCAACCCGCAACGCTCCCGGGTCGGCCCGGCACCGAAAACCTCCGTCAACGCCTGGACCTCGACCACGTCCCCCAATGGGGTTCCGGTTCCATGCGCTTCGATGTAACTGACCGACGACGGATCGATGGAGAACTTCTCGTGGATGCCCTTGATCAGTGCAGTCTGGGCACGGGGATTCGGCGCGGTAAGCCCGTTGGTACGCCCGTCCTGGTTGATCCCGATGCCCCGGATCAACCCCAACACCTGGTCACTGTCTTGCATCGCACGCGATAATGGCTTGAGGACGAAGGCCCCTGCCCCTTCGCTCGGCACGAAACCATCTGCATCGTCCGAGAAAGACGCGCATCGCGCGGAAGGCGACAGCATGCCCACATGACTGGCCATTAGGTGGTACTTCGGTGAGAGCATGAGAGAGACCCCCCCGACCAGTGCCATGTCACATGCTCCGGACCACAGGCTTTCGCATGCGAAGTACGCTGCGGTGAGCGCCGAGCTGCAGGCCGTGTCGAAGGAGGCACAAGGCCCCTGGAGGTCGAGGGCGTAGGCGATGCGGCCAGCCACAACGGACGGCGAAGTGCCCCAGAAGACCTGCGGTTCGAGAGGAACCTTCGCCTCGAGTACCAAGTCTTGGTAGTCACCGGGGCAGCAGCCTACGAAGACACCGGTGCGGGCCGCATGCGGATTGTGCTCGGCGTATCCGGCGTCGTTAAGGGCGTGCCAAGCTTGCGTGAGCATTATTCTTTGCTCCGGGTCCAGCCACTTCGACTCGTAGCCTGTCAGGTGGAAGAACTCGGGGTCCATGAGGTCGGGCCCAGCGATGAAGCCTCCCCACTTGCTGACGCATCCAGCCATGTCACCGACGTCGTCCCTATGGAGATTCTCGGCATCCCATCGATCGACCGGAACTTCGCTGACACTCGAGCGCCCCTCGCTCAGCAACTCCCAGAACGCCTCAGGTGTCCGGGCGCCGGGGAAGTTGCCCGACATCCCGATCACCGCGATCGGTTCCCTCTCGGTGTTCGGCGTTGCTACTGAGTCGGGGACAACGACGGTCGCGAGGGCGTGATCGGTCGACTCAGGCACGCGGGTCTGCGTGCCTGAATGGACGCGGCGTGACACAACAGAAACGACATGCTCGTCCTGTGACAGGTGATCGGCAAGCTGACCGACAGTAGGGAGATCGAACAGCGCAGTCGATCGGATCGAACACTGGAACAGTTCGTTGAGTTCGTCGATGATCTGCAGCCCAACAACGGAATCCACACCCAGATCGACGAACGTCCAATCGGGGTTGATCTGATCCAGCGGCATCTCGACCTTCGAAGCGAGCACGCGCAGGATGTCTCCCCGGATCTCTTCCCTGACCCACGAATCCAAGCCGTCAGCCTCCAGAACCTCCTGCTGCGAGCATTCCGGATCAGGCCTGCTGTCATGCCCGCACAAAGGCGCGACTCGCAGGCCCGAAACCACGAGGACGACTTCACCGGATGCAGAACAGAGCCGGGCGTCGAACACGTCCTCGCTACGACGTTGCACGACTGCGGTCGTCGGTATGCCCGTGGCGTCGATAAAAGTGATGGATTCTAGCCCTGCAGGCACGTGCGGACGGGCCACGCCTCCCGCTAACGGGCCGACGAAGACACTGGACAACTGCAGCGCTGCATCGAGACGGCACACGGCCGCCAACTCAGGATCTGGGATCGAACTTAGAGCGCCGTCCAGCACCGCCGTGGCCACCTCGACCCCACGGGTCACAGACTCCAACGAGCGGAAGGACCCCGCGTAGTCGATGCCTTCATTCTGAAAGGCTGCGTAGATGTCGTTCCTGCTGAGCTGATCACCCCGAACAGCAAGACTGATCGGTGATCGGGCCCCATCAAGGCAGCCACTGCCGAGAACCATCCGACTGTGCAGCGTCCTTTCCCCATCCGGTCGGATAGTCTCGACGGTTGCCGCGATGGCGCTTCCCTGCCGGTGCAGGGACATCTCCACTTCGGTATGGGATGTAACCTGGATGGGTGCCACAAAGGTGATGTCTGAGAGTGTAGTCATCTGCTGCTCGCCGAGCATCCGCATACATCCTCGCACAGCCATGATCTGAGCCGCCGCAGGCACGAGAGGGTGCCCCCCGATCACGTGGTCAGCGACGACCGGGTCTTGCGGGTCAAGACCCCATCTGAAGCGTGTCGGCGATCCGTCCTCCGGCACCATCACCCGGGCGCGTAGCGGGGCAAGGTCAGAGCCCACACCATGACGGATCCCAGTGACCGTTCGGCGGTCAATCCACAGCGGGGTGTGATGGAACCGGTAGCCCGGCAGATCGTCGAGGAATGGCACGGCGTCATCGGTGTAAAGAATCGACCAGTCGCTATCTTGACCGGATACCCACCCTCGAGCCACGTCATGCCAGGCGCCGTTGGCCGCGGCTGCGGACAACAGGTCATTCGCGATGGGAGTCTGCGTCCGATAACGATCAACCATGCCAAATGACACGTCCAGATCGCTCCGCCCGTCCAGGAAGGCGCGCAGCAGCCCCTCAAGGTGACCCAGTGAGCGAGCCACGAATGCCGCACGGGCCTCAAGCGGTTCACGATGCTGCTGAAGGGTGCGTGCGATGCTAGCAAGCATCGCCCCGGAGTCGTCGGCAGCATACTCGACACTTCCCGATCCCGATGACCCCTGCTCATTGAGCTGACGTGCGATGTCCCCCACCGTCGTGTCCTCCGCAAGCGAGAACCGGATCGCCCGCCCGGCCCTAGCCTCGAGTTCATTCCACAAGCGGCCGAAATCGTCGCTCACGAAGCCCAGATCGCGGAGAGACTGGTCACTGGTCACGTCATCGTCAGTCACACCGAGCACGGCAGCAACAGCACCGACGACCACCAACAGAATCCGCGCGTATCCTTCGCCAACACTTCGCTCACGTAGCCAGCCGAGCAGGGACTCGACCTGTTCGTCGAGGGCTTCCCGGGAGACTGCCGAAAGGATGATCAATTGGCCGTTGTCGGACGAAATGCGATTTCCATGGTCCAGGTTCCCGGGTAGTGCGCTAAGCACCACATGGGCGTTGGATCCGCCTGCGCCGAAGGACGAGATAAGCGCGGTGGGGTGTGCGTTCACGTCCCACGGTGCCGAATCCCTGAGAACCCGCAGAGGGGTCTCCTCGAGCCTGAGGCGAGGATTCGGCGGATCAGCGTGGATTGATGGGACGATGCGACGATGCTTCATCTGAAGAAGAACCTTGGTCAGGGAGGCGATGCCGGCAGTCGATTCGGTGTGCCCGATGTTGGCCTTGACCGATCCAATGGGGACGCCACGCTCACCGAAATCGAGCCCACATTGACTGAACGCACCTACCAGGGAGGTGACCTCGATCGGATCACCGAGGACCGTACCTGTACCGTGCGCCTCCACATAACCAAGTTCGCCGGCGACGACGCCCGCTCGATCCAAGACCGAGGCCACCAGCGTCTTCTGGGCGCGCGGATTGGGGACGGTAAAACCGTTCGTACGCCCGCCATGGTTCAGTCCGGTGGCCCTGATGACCCCGTGGATCCGGTCGCCATCAGCGAGGGCTGCCGACAGTGGCTTGAGAATCACGGCACCGACTCCTTCGCCGGGAACATATCCGTCGCCACCATCACCGAAGGCTCTACATTTACCCTCCGTCGACCCGAAGTGTTGCTCGCTGAGGAAGACATACTTGGCCGGATGCGTGATGAGATTCACACCACCGGCCACCGCCATGTGGCTGCAGCCCCGCCGCAACTCTTCGCAGGCCAAGTGCAGGGCAGTCAACGACGACGAACACATGGTGTCGAGTGCCATCGACGGTCCACGCAGGTCGAAGACGAACGACACCCTGTTGGGGATCGCCGCATAGGTGGATCGCGCCTCTACCACATGTCCCACGGCCAGTTCCTCCGCCTCGATCATCTGGTAGAGGCCGTTCATGACCCCGACGTAGACGGCGGTGTCGGTGCCCTGGATGCGTTGACGCGGATACCCGGCGTCGTTGAATGCGTGATAGACGGTTTCCAGGAACAAACGCTCCTGCGGATCCATCGACTTACCCTCGCGGTACGAGATCCCGAAGAATCTCGCGTCGAACCCCCGGACGTCGTTCAGGAATCCACCCCATTGCACGTTGACACGATCAGTTCCTCCCCCAGCGGAGAAATACTGACCATGATCCCAACGATTCGCTGGGACGACTTCGATGCAATCATCACCTGCCAAGAGGTGGCGCCAGAATTCCTCGAGATCATCCGACTGCGGATAGACACCAGCCAGTCCGATGACGGCAATGGGCTCATCAACCGGCGAGGGTGCTACAGGTGATTGAGAGCTGGCGCACGGCGCGTCCGACACCACGCAGGGTTGCTCGGGCGCCTCGGCCCCTGCTGCGTGCATGAATCCTTCACATGCGCTCGGGTCGTGCTGTTCAAGATAGTCCGTGATTTCCTTGATTGTCTGGCGCTCGAAGAACAGCGTGCTGGGAAGGTCGACAAAACGAGCACCCATCTTCTCGAGGAGGTTAATTATCATGATGGAGTCGATGCCATAGCAACCAAGATCTGCACTGTCACTGATTGCGGATGCATCGATCCCGGACTCCTCGGAGATCAGTCCACGAATCCACTCGGTTACCTGCGAGCGGCCCTTGCCTGCGGAAGGCACTGCAGCTCGATCCGTCACCAACTCGGCAACCGGCCGGGCAGATTTCTGGGCATCCGGGCGCTCAACAAGGGCGTCGTAACGAGTGGGATCCCCATCTAGGACCATGCTCACCGTGATTCCCTTGGCGATGATCCTATTGAGGGCCAAGAACGCCTCACCCGATTCCAACTCACGTAGTCCAAAGTACTTCTTGAGCACCACGTCTTGGTCATCGGTGGGCCGCAGCGCGCCGGAAGCCCACACAGGCCACATCACCGAGCAAGTCCTACCCGATCCCCGTTCTGCAGCGACACGACGACAACGCAGTTCCGCGAAAGTATTGAGCGCTTGGTTAGCCAAGGCGTAGCCGGATCCCATCGAATCCCCGACGACGGCGGACAGGGATGAGAAGACCACGAAGAAGTCGAGCTTAAGATGTGAGGTAGCCCGGTCCAGATGGTGGGCACCAATCACCTTGGCCGCAAGTGCGTCGTGGAGCGCATCACGTCCGAGTTCTCGTGCATTCAAGGGGACGATGCCCCCGGCAAGGTGGAACACTCCCGCAAGGGGGCGTGGACCGGCGATGATGTCGTCCACAACCATGTCCAACGCTGCGCTATCGGTGACGTCACAGGCGCGGTATTCGACGGTCGATCCCAGGTCTCGGAGCGCCTGCCTGACCTCATCGGGAAGTTGCTCGGGATCGCGACGCCCCAAGAGCACGAAATGGGCGTCGACCTCGCACAGATAGTGACGCACAAGCTCAAGAGCGATCCCACCTGCTCCACCCGAGACGAGATAGGTGCTACCCGGCCTGATGACCTGCGCGTCGATAATCGGGCTGGCCTCCGCTGGGACGAAACGATGGGCGCGAATGCCTTCGGACCCCACCACCTGATAGGCGACATCGGCTATCCGAGCCAGTGCGGCATCCATGGTCTCCTGACTCAACTGCACCAATCCGCCCGAAGTATCCGCCTCGACCGCGATCACGCCGACCGTGAACTCCGGGTAAACGAAGCGAATAGACTTGGTGAACACGTCCAGACAGCCGATGAACGGGTCAACCGGAATGTCATCCCTGGCCAGCACAACGTGTCGGACCACCCATTCGTGGTCAGCAACCTGCTTGAACCAGTCGTTGATGTCGAGCACGGGCGCGGTGTCGGGGGTTGCCGCTTCCGACGCGCCGGGGGCGCACTGGATCACCTCGATCCGCGTGCCCGCACCGACATCCACCGTCTCCAGCAGCGCCGGAAGATCGGTCACAATGCGCAGATCGGCTCCCGCGGAGGCGCGGTGCCGGGCCATGGTGTCGGCTACGTCACGAAGACCCGGGTCGCATGCTGCGTCGGCCACTAGGAACACCGCGTCGGGTGAAGTCAGTGGACGCGCCCGATCACCGACCACCGGGGAGAGTTCGCGGGTGAAGACCTCGAGCCCGTCGACCCGGTGCCCGACAGCCAAGGGCCTCAGCACGAAGCCACGGACCTGGGCGACGCATCGTCCATCAGTAGCGAACACGTCGATGTCGTGTACGCGAACCGACGACGAGCACGCCTGCGGCGACATCCTTGCCACGACGTACTTGGCGCCTACAAGGTCGCCAGCGATCCTGAACTCTTCCATGGAGAACGGAACCTGCATCACCAGGGAGGTGCAGTCCTCCTGCGATCCCAGCCAGTTGACGGCCCGAAGACTCGCATCCAGGACCGCGGGATGAGCCCTGTAGCCCTGCGGGCTCTTGAGGAGAGCATCAGCGGTGTCAAGCACCTCGACGGAACGATCCCCAAGACCGTGGGCACTACCGGTCATCTGGAAGGCGGGACCGTAGTCGAATCCGATTGCCTCGGAGAACACGGTGCCGTACACCTGCTGCTTGGTGAAGCTAAAGTGTGCCTGTCCCAGGAGCGTGGTCACATCCAGTGCGGGAGTCTGGCTGACCTCTTGCGTCTGCGAGTGCCCGTGAACCATTCCCTTGGCGTGCTCCGTCCACTCATTCGACTGGTACGAAGAGACGCTGAAATGATGCTCGCCCCCATCAGAGTGCGCCAAGAAAACCTTCACCTTACGTGACCCGACTCCCTGGCCAAACTCCATGGGGCGTAGCCAGGAGACCTTGCGCACCCCCGCTGCCCTAGCTCCGGTCACAGCCTCGAAAGCCTCCATGGCCAGTTCTACGTACGCTGTCCCGGGGAGGATAGCGACATCGCCGACCACATGGTCACGCACCACCGACTGCTCAGCGCTAATCGTTGTGACCACCACCGACGCACCGGAGGCGCTGTCAACGGATGACTCTGCTGGAGAGCCCAGCAAAGGAAAGGTACGCTGATTGGATCCCGGCGAGGGGATAACAGCCGGGTTAATCCAATACCGTTGTCTATCGAATTGGGTCATCGGTATCGATGCCGGTTCCGTCACGAACTCGTACAGCGTGTCCCAGTGAACCTGCGCACCTGCGGTCCACAACGTCGTGATCGCCTGCGCGAGATCGTCGCATGCACCAACGCTGGATACGATTCGCTGTCCGTCGCCCACGCACAATGCGGTCGCACCTGCCGGGCTGTGTCCATCGAGGCGCGCCATCACTTGGTCGAGGGAGCCGGGCGCCTGTTGGGCAGCGTACAGCATCGGAAAGTCCTCGGAGATCCTTGCTGGCGTCAGAGATTCCAGACCTGACAAGGAAATATCGTTCGCATCGACGTCAGCAAGAAGAAGTTCCATGACGGCATCCATGCCAAGATGGCCACCGTCGACCAGTCGGCCGAGCTCGGCGATGGCCGTCGCGGAGTCAGCCTCGTGCAGGGCCCACTTGCGCTGTATGCGGCGCCGAGAGGACTCATGGATCACGCCCAGCGCCAGCCTGCCCGCTTCCGTTCCCGCAAGCTGAACCACCAAGCCACGGTGGTCGGTGGCAAGCTGGCCGATCGGACTGTCGACGGAGGCGACCGCACGCAGGGATTCCAGCCACTGCTTCACGAAACGCTGGTAGGTGAACTGGTGGTTGAACATCTGGAGGATGGCATCGGTGTCAGCGCTGGACACCGCGATGTCCTCCCGAACCGCCGATACGAGATCAGCCAAGTATCCCACAGGCAACTCGGTGGGACGCAGCCAGGGTCGGCCGTCCCCCGAACGCAACTCAACATCAGGGCGGTTGACCTGCAGGTCGGACCAGGCTGACCGATCACGGTACGCAATGAACCCATCCGCCGGGCTCAAAGCACCACACAGGATGAGTCCGATCAGCCCCTGATCACGGCCGCACACCACATATGAGATTCCCTCGACGTTCTCCAGGAGAATCATCCCAGCAAACAACCCGCCGACGACCTCGTCAGCGAGCTCGTCCAGATGTGATTCGCGGAGCATATCACGCACGCGGCGCACGGACGATCCCTCGCCGGGGTCGGGCGCCAGCGATCCCCAGGCGACCGGGCCGAGCGTGAGTCCGAGAGGTTCCTGGACGTTCTCCTCGCTGGGACCCGTCAAGTCGGCAACAACGTCTGAAAGAGAATCCGCCGGACCCATCATCGCGCTACGGCGAAACGGCTGCGGCTCCCGCCCCACCATGGCGGAGCGCACCACCGCTTCATGGTCCGCGTCACGTCCGCGTGGAGCTCGAGCGAAGTCGGCCCATGCAGTTTCGAGACGCTTCAGACTCCCGGGGGTATGAGCGGAGACTAACAGCGGCACCGATCGACGGGGCGGCGTGGACGGGGGTCTTGTCGGCGCAGACGTGATCACGAGATGCCCGTTCACGCCCCCGAAACCGAATCCGCTGACGCCGGCGACAAGTACCTCCTGCCCTGTGACGGGAGTCCAACTGGATACTTCACGCACCGGATAGAACGGGGTGTGGGAGAAGCCGATTAGAGGATTCTCCTCGATCAGGTTCCTACTGGGAGTCAAGGTCCTCTCTCTCATCATCATCAGGACCTTGATGACACCGATTACCCCGGCTGCCGAACTTAGATGCCCGACGTTGGTTTTGATCGACCCGACACCACAGATCTGATCCGGCGTGTCCGGATTAATGTTCCGAAACGCACGAGTCAGCGATTCGATCTCGATTGGATCACCAAGACTGGTGCCAGTCCCGTGTGCCTCAATGAACCCAACCATGGCAGGATCAATGCCCGCACGGGTGAGTGCGGCGCCAACGACCCGCTGCTGTGCGGCCGGATTGGGAGCACTAACACTGGCCACACCTGCACCGAAACTAACCGCGCCACCCTTGATGACGCCAAGGATCCGATGCTTCTTGCGCTGAGCGTCCTCAAGGCGCTCCAACAGGAGAACACCGATTCCCTCGCCTTGGACGAAACCATTTGCCTGGGCATCGAACGCCCGGCACACACCGTCCGGCGACATCATGTGTGCTCTGGAGAAGGAGACGAAACGCCACGGATGATTAGTCAGACACACACCCGCTGCAACACCGTAGTTTCCTGCACCAGACCTCAGTTGACGACAGGCAAGATCAATCGCAACCAAGGATGAGGAACAGGCAGTGTCAAGGCTCATCGACTCGCCCTGCAACCCAAAGGTATGCGAAATACGATTCGCCAGCATGCAACTGAAATTGCCAAGTGGGGCGTAGGGATCCGTGTCTACGCCCTGCTGGAAGGCCAGCAGGGCGTAGTCGTTACCCGTCGCACCGACATACACGCAGGTGTCTCCCCTGCGCAGTTCAGCGATCCCCACACCTGAGTCATCGATGCAGTGCTGGGTCTCCTCTAGGAGAAGCCTCTGCTGCGGATCCATCGTGCGAGCCTCACGTGGAGTGATCCGAAAAAAACCTGCATCGAACTTGTCCGCCTCAGGCACCGGGGCATTGAACAAGGATTCTTCAATTCCACCAAACTGGTCGGGATCAGCACGATAGATCGCGTCCGTCTCCAAGTGATCGCGAGTGAGCGGCCGTACGGCGCTGCGCTGCTCGACAAGTGCCTGCCACAGCTCATCGCAATCGGATCCCAACGAGGTTCTCGCCGACATGCCGATGATCGCGATGTCCTGGGAAGGCCTGAACTCTATACCGCTCATCTTCCTCACATACTCCTCGTCACGAACGACTCAGTTGGCTAACCAAGGCAACCTACCGGACCGCAGGTAACCATCGATGTTCTGACGTACGTCTTCCCTACTTGCCAATTCGAAGGTCATGGAGACCGCCGCCTCCTCGACCTTGTCAGTGATTCCTGACAGGGTTCGGAAATACTCCTTCATCACACCCACGACAGGTGGATGAATGCGTCGCACACGGATCATCAGCGAAGACAGCGCCGAATCGATTCGCTCAGGGGTAACACATTGATCCACGAGCCCCATTCCCGCCGCCTCCTGCGCGGAGATGGTACCCCCAAGCATCGTCATGCGGCGGGCCGATTGGTGCCCGACCTTCCAGATCAGATGGGGAAGCACCATCGATGGGAGCAGCCCCCACATCACCTCAGGCAAGCCGAAGGAAGCACGGGTCGAAGCCACCACCAAGTCGCTAGCTGCTACCAGACCCACGCCACCAGCTAGCGTCAAACCCTCAACAGCGCTGACGACGATCTTTGGAAACATGGAAAGGCGGCGTAGCAACTTCATGTATTCCCGAGTGCCCCGCTCACCACCTGCCGCGTTCGAACCTGCCAATGAATAGGCTTGAAAATCCATTCCCGTGCAGAAGTGTGATTCGTTACCACGCAACACCAATGCCCGCATGCGCCCGTCCGCCTCGATCAGGTCGAGTGCACGATGCACCTCCGAAAGCAGCGTAAAATTAAAACTGTTGCGATGCTCTGGCCTGTCGAGCGTTACGGTAGCGATGTCGCCGACAACGACGAGATCAAGGGTGGTGAATTCGCTTTCTAAGCCCATCGTCAAGCCCACCGATACTCACGGTGAAAACCCCTGATCCGATCGAGCACCAAGCGGCCGGTCCCCCGGAACTGCTCATCATAGATGTCCCTAGGAAGCGTGAAATCAGAATCCTTGTTCTGGATTCCAAATCCCCATGATTCATTAGCATCGATCACTTCATCGTATTCCGCCATTGTCAGGCGATATCGCGAATCCAGACGGTCCTGTATGCACATCTGTGAGATGCTAGCATGGGATTCTGGGGTGACGATTCCGCTGAAAAATTTCGAAGAACACCCAGACCCATAGGAGAAAATCCCCACGCGACTCGCGCCTTGAAGCGGGGCATTGGAAACCAGCGACGATAGTGCGAGGTAGGCTGTGGCGGAGTAGACGTTGCCAACATCGCTACAGAAGCGTAGCGACGGGGCGACCCGCTTCTGGAAGTCAGTGTCGATGTCGCGACTTTTCATTCCATAGAGATCACGCATCATCTTGCGATGCCCACCCTTGACCATGCCCGCGAATGGTGTGTGGAAAGCGAAGTAATCGAAGGTGGTTGCAAAGTCAGCACCCTGAACCTTAGCGGCGTAATCAGCGTACGAATTCTCCAGACAGTCTAGGTACGACAGCAGAGATAAATCCGAATCTCCGGTTTCGACATTGTCGACCGGGCGGCATGTGTCCATGACCTCGTAGCACAAACTTCCGTAGGCCTGGAAATCCAAGTCAAAAACAACCGGATTGTCACTCACAAGCATTGCGATTGCACCCACGCCCTGAGAGGGCTCAGCGTAGGTTCCACGAGCAGTAGAGTAGACCACATCGGTCGCCAAAACCAATGCCGTCGCCCCTTGACACATCCCCGAGGCGACAAAGGTGCTGGCCGCCTCCAGCGCGGCGGTACCACCGAAGCATGCCTGTTTGATTTCATATGCACGGCAGTTCCGGCTGAGCCCGAGCAAATCGTGAACATATGTACTCATAGACTTGCCGAAATCAAGTCCGGACTCGCTTGCCGTAACGACCAGTTCGATCCGGTTCCGCTTCTCGTCTGAAAGAGAATCGATAATCGGTTTTGCAGCATTAACGGCATTCGAAACCGGGTCCTCCCAAGGCATACCAACCGACTTGCGATACAGCATGAGGTTGCCGAAACGAGACTTGTCCAGCCCGCGGTATTCGAACAACTCTTCCACATCTACATAGGCACTACCGCCATAGAAGTTGAGACATTCGATACCGACCCGGTCAGGCATCATCTATCCTTTCCATTCCCTAGGCACACACTATAAACAGCAAGGCCATGCCTCCAGGCTCGACGCTCATTCGAGCGCGTCCCCGACAGCAGAAGAACACAGCTGAATTGTTCGATCATACGTGATTACCATACCGTCGAGACCCTGACCACATGTTCCGCTAAATATGCACGTCGAACGCACAATATCATGACGCATGAGCCAAGCTCGCACCAAGCTTAGTTTCGACGCCGATGCCAATTGGAGGGGTGGGATCCCTGAATCGTCCCGGAGTGGCCTGCCACTCCGGGACGATTCAGGGATCCCACCCCTCCAGCCACCATTGACAGGAGCACCCCTAACATCGGGTAAGATTGACGGGTCAGATGTTATATCGCCATAGCGCGTACACAAGTTGGACGACATTGGCTGATTGTCAAGTGACCGTACTCCTCATGATTGGCAACGGTGTGAAAGCATGTTTGTTCCCTGGCCAAGGGTCCCAATTCGTCACCATGGGAACCCAACAGTTCCTGCGACACCCCGACCTCGTGGAAGTCGCCGATCGGATCTTGGGGTATTCGATCAGGATGCTGTGTGAAGAAGATCCCCGCAAGGAACTCGGGAACACTGCTTTCACACAGCCTGCACTGTTCGTGGTCAACCACCTCATGTACCTTGATTATGTGGAATCTGGTGCCGTGCCAGACTTCGTAGCCGGGCACAGTCTGGGGGAATACAATGCCTTGGTTGCCTCGGGGATCCTCGATTTCGAAAGTGCGCTCCGGTTAGTGAAGCAGCGCGGAGCACTGATGGCGCGTGTCACCGATGGGGGCATGCTTGCCGTCATGGGTATTGATCGTGATAAAATTGTCGCCCACTTGACCGAATTTGACCTAACTGGGATCGACGTCGCGAATTACAACACGCCCGTTCAGACGATTCTATCGGGACGACGTGTTGACCTGTCCTGTGCCGCTGAGCGTTTCGCGGAGGTCGAGGGGTGTTGTTGTGTCCCGCTGAACGTCAGTGGCCCTTTTCACTCCAGGTATATGGAGGATGCAAGGAAAGATTTCGACCGAGACCTCGCCAGAGTGCGCTTCAGCGACGGTCACATCGAGGTGATCTCGAACTGCACGGCTCGCCCCTACGAGGGTTCCCGTGCCGCAAAGTTGCTATCACGCCAAATCGTGAGTCCTGTGAACTGGGTGGATTCCATTAGATATCTCATGGCTAGAGGGGTTGATGAGTTCATCCAAGTCGGCCCCGGCAATACGATCAATGGCTTGACGAAAAAGATCATGCAACTCTGCAGCCCGCTTGCTGCTGAGGAGATGGAGGTGGAGGACCGGTCACAGAGACCCGCCGATCCCAACACAACAAAGCCACCGACGCGTGGCACACGGGCATGGTCATCCGATAACTTAGGAGCTGCTGCTTTTCGAGAGCAATTTGGGCTGCGCTACGCCTGCATGGCGGGAGGGATGTACAAGGGGATCTCCTCAGTCGCCATGGCTGTCGCTATGGCTGAGGCGGGAATGCTCGGCGTCTACGGAGCGGGGGGCGTGGACTTTGCCGCTGTGCGCGATGCAGTGCGCGAATTGACCCGGCGTGTCGGCAAAGGACACTTCGCGGTGAACTACATCGCTTCGCCTGAGATGCCCGATCATGAGAACGCTTTCGTTGATGTCCTCCTTCAAGAGGATGTCGACCTTGTCGAGGCATCCGCCTTCATGTCGATGACAGCGCCGTTGGTGAGGTACCGTGCGACAGGTATGACCAAGGACTCGACCGGTCGTCCGATCATCGGGCATCGGGTTATCGCCAAGCTTTCTCATCCCGAGGTGGCAAGGGCGTTCGCATCGGCTGCCCCGCAGCGGTTAGTGAACCAGCTGGTTACAGAAGGCAGCATAACTCAGGATCAGGCCGAGCTCGTCGCTAGTGTACCCATGGCTGATGCGATCACCATTGAGGCGGATTCTGGTGGACACACCGACGGGGGTGCCATGGCTGTGCTGCTACCCACTATCCGGCGTCATGTCAAGGATGCTGAATATGAATCCTTCGGCACGAAGTCTATGCTCATAGGTGCTGCGGGCGGCATAGGTACACCTGAAGCCATGGCTGCCGCGTTCCTGCTCGGAGCTGACTATGTGGTCACCGGTTCAGTGAACCAATGCACAGTGGAGGCGGACACGTCAGAAGCTGTCAAGGATCTCTTGAGTAGAGTAGCTGTTCAAGACACCAAGTTGGCGGTCAGCGGTGACATGTTCGAACTCGGCGCACAGATACAAGTGGTACGGAAAGGCACCTTCTTCGCTACCCGCGCGAACAAACTGTATGAGATCTATCGTCAGTACGATTCCCTCGACCAGGTTCCAGCCGAGACGATCAAGCAGCTGGAGGACAAGTTCTTCAAGAGGCCTCTTGCCGACGTTCGCGCCGAAGTGCTAACCCACAAAGGTTCAAAAAATGAACTAAGCCCCAGAAGTGAAATGGCCGCTGTGTTCAAGTGGTACTTTATGAAATCGACTTCTGCTGCCTTAACGGGAGATCGCGAATGGCGTCTGGACTATCAAGTCCAATGCGGTCCCGCAATGGGTGCATTCAACAACTTTATCAAGGGAACTCCCTTGGAAGATTGGCGCAAACGCCGCACCTCGGAAATCGCAACGATGCTGCTCGACAGAGCCGCCCACACTCTCAACCTTTTTCACCCTTGATCGCCCAACCGGACGAGTTGCCTAAGGCAGATCTCGTTTCCCGCCCTACCATATTAAGAAGGTTCCCGCATGATTTCGGTACACGGCCTGACCAAGCGCTATGCACTGGGAAGCACGGTAATCACGGCTATCGACAATGTCAGTCTAGACGTCCGGACCGGCGAATTCTTGGCAGTGGGCGGGTCATCGGGTAGCGGCAAGTCTACGTTGCTCAACATTATTGGTTGTCTCGACAGACCTGACAAGGGTACGGTCGTGATCGATGGACAACGCACAGATCAGCTCAGCGAGAAGAGACTTAATTCGGTTCGTCTCAATAATATTGGGTTCATCTTCCAAGCGTTCAATCTGATATCATCCTTGACTGTCTACGAGAACATCGAGTTGCCACTGCTGATCCGTAAAGATGTGTCGGCTGACGAGCGTCGTACGAGAGTAAACACCTTTATCGAGAAGGTCGGGCTCGCTGACCGCCGCCGTAACAAGGCTCATGAACTATCTGGAGGGCAACGTCAACGTGTTGCAGTAGCGCGCGCACTGGCCACTCGCCCCGGCATCGTTCTTGCCGATGAACCGACGGCCAACCTGGACAGCCATACTGGCATCGAGGTTATTAACCTGATGCATCAAATCAGCCGCGACGAGAACACAACGTTCATTTTCTCGACTCACGATCCGAAGGTTATGAATCGTGCTGATCGGCTGGTGCGACTCGAGGATGGCCGAATAATCGAAATCGTCGACAACGCGGGCAGAGACGTCTCCATCATTGACAAGATCGAGTCGGCGGGCAAATACACCGGCTGACCCCACTCGTTAGGAGACAACCAAGTGAGATTCTTCCTACTGTCCTTACGCAATGCGCAGCATAACAGGAACAGATCCATCACGATCGCGATGTTCGTAGGCGTCTCGGTCCTAGTCTATCTGCTACTCAACGCATTCGTGTCCACCGCACAGAACAAGACGAGCGAGGCAATCACTGATTCCCTGCTTGGCCATGTCCAAGTCAGGCCCAACACTGATGATGTGGCACCCATCATCGACATGAGCGCCGACTGGGGCACGTCCAATCACTTCACCTCTACCCAGGTCGACACTGCACTCGACGTGTTTGATCGCCTCACTAACGTTGAGGCCACACCGGTTATCCGACTCAACATGCTCGTCGGGCAGGTGAGCAACGAGACGACCGTGCGTGACGGAGGGGAACAAGTTGGAGTGGTTGCTATTGGATTCAGGGGGGAAATCGACCACTATCTGCAGAATTTAAAACTCGAAACTGGGTCTGGTCTGGGTTCGGGTCATAACGACGAAGTTGTGCTCAGTAGCAGCACTGCTTCAAAACTGGGGGTCTCCCCTGGGGATCCCGTTACGCTGAGCGCCGAGGCCATAAACGGAACGGTGGTTACCTTGCGCGCGACCTTGGTAGGCATTGGTGACGCCCAGTCCCTATCCGGCTTTGAAGACAACCTCGCTTATATCTCCTTCAATGTCGGACAACAGCTCAAGGGGCTGGCTCAAGGTGAAGCCACCGAGGTCATGGCCTTCGGAAATAGCATTGCTAGCGCAAAGAGCCTTCGTGGGAACGTTGACGAAACACTTGGCGACGAATTCTTGGTGACTGATTGGACTACCCAAGGCGGATTCATCAGTGGCATCAGCACGGCGTTCACTGGTATCTTCTACGTCTTCTTGCTGATCCTCATGGTCATCGTCTGTATTCTCATCGTGAATATGGTCGCTGGAGTCGCGTTGGAACGAAGTAAGGAAATCGCGACACTGCGCGCAATTGGGTATGACAAGACAAGGATCATCATGATATTCTTGATTGAAGTTCTCGCTTGTGGCGCTGCGGGTGCAATAGTAGCGGCCCTCTTGGCTTGGCTCATCGGTGCAGCCTTGAGAACTCACGAGTTCGCAGTCGGGTCGCCAGCGGATGACGTAATAGGAAGTACCTTCACCCTTCACTACAGCCCGTTGGCAGGGCTCCCGGGAACACTGGTTATCCTGATGATCGTTGGTTTGTCATCTCTTATACCATCAGCTCAAGCATCCTCTAGGAATCCCGCCGAAGCGCTGAACGAAGACTAGGGAGGTTGAATCCAAGATGCCCGTACTCGTGAAGATCGCATTCAGAAACCTCGGCAAAAACATCAGACGTTCGGCATTTCTTGCCGGCGCAATTTTCCTCTGTACCCTCATCCTCCTGATCACATTTTTTTCATTCAATGGCGCCCAGACACAGATGCTCAAGAGCTACACGACCATCCAGGCTGGTCATGTTCTCATGCTCTGGGATGATCTTGCAAGCACTGACAAGACATCCCCTCAAAGGTTTATTAACGTCAGCAAGACATTAACTTACCACACTGACGAGGAGGAGCGAAACGAAAAGGCATTGAGCACAGCACGTATCTGGATCGATGAGCACCAACAAGACATCGAGCACGAGTTCCCAATCATCCGGCGCAATGCGACGTTGAAGACGGATGAGAAACAGGACCTCTCGTTCATCATCTACGGCTTAGCCCATGGCCAGGATAAATTCCTGCTGGACAACGCGTCCATCACCATGGCCGAGGGTGAACTACCCCAGGCAGGTACCCACGAGCTGGCAATCTGCAAATCCAAGGCTGACAGCATGGGCGTGAGCGTCGGTGACACCGTGGATGTCGTGACAAAGACTGATGGTAACGAAACTACGACGACATCCCTCTCTATCAGCGGCATCTACTCTGACGGTGCCTTCTTTGACAATTTTTATGGATTTGTCGACGGGGATATGGCCCATGATCTCTACGCGGTTCCTGCGGACCATTTCGATTCGGATCTCATCTTCCTCACAAATCAGGACAAAGCGCAGGAAACTGCCGATGATCTCGACGCGAAACTGACCCAAGCGGGTGCGGAGCTCCGCGCCGAGTCCTATCTTGAGGCGAATTATTATTATAACAACGCCCCCAAGCTGGTCCGGATAACTTTTGCCGTGTTTAGTGGATTCATCCTCTTACTCATTGCCTTGGGTATGCAGTCGTCCATCAAGCTGAGCCTCCACCAACGACTGGGAGAATTGGGTGCCATGCGCGCCATTGGCTTCTCCAAGACGAAGATCTATGCGATGATCTTCGCCGAAACATTCTTTCTGACGATCTTTGCCTTCATACCAGCGGTGATCTTGGCTCTGCTGTTCGCAGCGGTTTTCAGCACTAACGGTATCTATGTGGGAGTGGCGGCCTCCACTCTGTTCGGCGGTCAGTACTTTTTCCCGTTCGTGAGGGCAGGTCAGGTCTTCGTGGTGCTCGGGATGATGATATTGTTTGCCCTACTTGCAACAATCCAGCCAGGCTTAGGCGTGATCAATCAGATAATCGTCGACATGATGCATCAAAATGCAAAGACGGCACGCCAGCGGAGGAACGCCCGACGCGTCGTTAATGCATCTTTCGATGCGGACGCTAGGGCGCGCCCGATCGATGTTCACCTAATGGCATCTAATGACCCTTAATGACCGCAAGTCATTCACGAGAGTCACTGGTATCTAATTCTGATAATCACGACGATGATGAACCGTGGCAGCGTGCATGGCGCATGGTCGAAGAAACCAATAAGATGTATAGAAGAGGAATGAACTACATGGATGAAGCACGCAAGGCTCTGATGACTGCCGTCGAGGATGTACTCTACGAGACGGACCTCAGTTTGGCGAATGACGACACTCTTCTCAAGGATTTGGGTGCGAATTCGATCGACCGTGTCGATATCATAATCACGGCCATGAATAACCTGGGCATCAGATGCGATCTGATGAGTTTCCAAGAGGCACGCTCGATCGGCGAGATCTCAGAGATTTTGGCGGCGCAACGTGCCTAATCGAGCCACCGATCCGATCATCTCCGGAATGGGATTCGTTGGCCCTGATATCGTTGGAACCGACGAATTGGCGCGCCGTTTGGAGGAGAGTGAGAGTTTACAACTCGTCGACGCGGAGGAACCAGTACCCAGCATGGCAGAGTCCGGCTTCCGGGATTCCATAGAAAAGCTGTGTGCTTCCTCAGAAGCTGCAGGACGTGCGGCATGCACCGGTCGGCGCCTGTCAACCCCCTTGAGGGCAACATTGGTGGCCGCCCTAGAAGCATGGGGCACCGTTGAGTTGAATACGAAACTCGACCGTGTCGGCTGCATAGTGGCCGCCAATAATCACCAAGACTCAACGTTGGAAGCCTTGATCCGTCAGGACGCCGTGAGTCCTCAAATAGTAACGCCGGGAAGACGTCTATCGCGCCTCGACCCTTGGATACTAGGGCTGCTTTCACGGGCCCTCGGGTTCCGTGGCTATGGGTCGGTTATTGGGACCCAATCTGCAGCATCGAATTCAGCTGTGGCTGTTGCCGTGGCGATGATACGTGCAGGACTGTTGGATTACTGCCTTGTCGTTGCACCGGCTTTCGAGCCATCGGAGTCATTCTTGGCTATGTGTTCGAATCTAGGCATCCTGTCTCGAGTCACCGATTCCGGACCCATCCGTCCCTTTGACAACAGTCACGCGGGGACCGTCCCCGTTCCTTTGGCGGCTGCAGTGATGATCAGCAACCCTGCGATGGAACCTAGCGGAGGAATCCGCCTGTCTGGAGTCGGAGGATGCCAGCACCCGACCACTGGCGCCGAACCGGATCTGGAGGCTGAGATCATCACGATGAAGCTCGCCCTTGCGGATGCGGGCATCGGGCCCGAGGACATCGATTATGTCAACGCCCATGCGACCGGTACGCCCCAGGGCGATTCTTGCGAAGCGTCTGCGCTTCGAAACCTGTTCGGAAGGCGTCAAATGCCACCTGTTATCAATGCCACAAAGGCACTCTTGGGACATGGCTTCAACGCTGCTGGACTGGTTGGAATCGTCGCTTCTGCTCTGCAAATTAATAATGGATTCCTTCATTCTACCCCGGGTCTGACTTCACCAATTGAAGAGTTTTCATGGGCGCCTAAGTCCACCGTGCGTCATGGAGTTGTTTCCCACGCACTGTGTAACACCTTCGCCTTCTTCGGTGTGAACGCTAGCGTCGTCCTCTCGGCTCCGGACACAACTGAGAATGGCTATGTGTCGTGATCACAGATGGTGCAACAACGATGGACGACGTCCATCGGATCGATTCGATATGGCCAGGAGAGACCGGTGGTCCAGTTATAGATTCTATCGCCTTTTCCAGAGACGCCAGGCAATTCCAGGCACACTTAGCGACGTGGGTTGCACCCGCGATAGCTCCTAAGGTTATGAACGAGATTGCACGCGCATGGCTGCATCCCTATGAACTTGATCGTTATGCTCACCTGCCTGTAAATCGACGTCAGCGAAGTTTCCTTTTTGGACGCATGGTGGCCAAGGCTGCACTGTCCGAATGGGGGATAGTTGCTGAACCCTGTGAGGTTGCGATCACCTCCGGTGTATTCGGACAACCGGTGGTGCATGGAAGCACAGCGGTGGGACTATCGCTGAGTCATACAGGCAATCACATTGCAGCCGTTGCATGTGATGCTGAATGTCCGTTAGGTCTCGATATCGAGGTACTCGATCCCCGACGGTCCAATGCCCTTGAGCGCGTACTCACAGCCGGAATGGCACAGCTGACGGAATTTGGGGTTGAACTGCCATACGAAATGGCGCTCTTCTCTCTGTGGACCCAGCGTGAAGCCCTCGGTAAAGCCATCCGGATCGGCCTGACCGCCCCCGAAACGGCCTATACCTTGGCTCACGCTGCATGGGATACACATACACAATGCCTGCGGTCCACATTCAGCACTTTCACGCAATTCGAGTGCGAGACCATCTTCGCAAACAGATGGGTCATGTCACTCGCCCACCCTAAGAATTGGAGTCCAACAAAGGAGCTAATCGAGATTGTGTCTAATAAAGAGGATTTTCGATGACCACGACGACTATCCCCGTCGAGACCAGCTTCGGCCCCTTCATCAATTACTGTTATATCTTGGTCGATGAAGTGAGTCGCGAAGCCGCGATCATAGATCCTGCATGGCAGATGGACAAGATCACAGCGGTCCTAGACGGCCTCCGTGTGCGGTTGAGATATGTGCTCATAACCCATTCCCATCTAGACCATACGAATTTGGCCGAACGTTTCGTTAAACGATACGGTGCTCAGCTGGTGGTGTCCGAGTTGGAGCACCAGTGGAGCGGTTATGGACAAGGCTACTCATCGCTTCTGGTCTGCGAAGGACAAAGACTTGTCATCGGGCGCAACCACGTCACGTGTTTTATGACACCAGGACACACCCCTGGGAGCGCCTGCTACCAGTGGGGCCGCGACCTGTTCACAGGAGACACCTTGTTCCCGGATGGTTGCGGAATTTGCGAGTCCATGGAATGGGCAACAGAGCTATTCCACAGCCTCAGGAGGCTAGTAACGCTGATGGCCGACGACGTGCGGATTCTCTCCGGGCATTCCTACCAGGTGGCGAACGGCCTGACCTTCGCCCAAGCGAAGAAGACGAATATCTACCTACAAATCGACAAGGTTGATCAGTTCTGCAAGTTCAGAATGAGACGGGGACAGAAGAATCTCTTCACCTTTTCAAGCTTGCCCGTTACCGATTAGGCGTCGTGGTGAAGCGAGTATTCCTATATTCAGGTCAGGGGAGCCAGTACTATCAGATGGGGCGCCAACTGTACGAGAACGACATCGTGTTTCACGCGTGTCTCGAACGTTATGCACGCATAGTGTTGGACCTTGGCGGACGGTCTGTCTCAGAGGTGATCTACGATCCGGCGAGGCACCCCAGCGACACCTTCGATTCTCTGGCCGAAACACATTTCGCCATCCCCGCCATCCAACTAGCCCTCACGGATATGCTCATGTTCCGGGGGTATGAACCCGACATCGTCATGGGTACATCCCTAGGAGAGTATGTCGCTCTGACAGTGTCCTGCCAAATCTCCGTCGAGGCTCTTTTTGAGATCCTTGCGTTGCAGGTAACTTTACTGAAGTCAACATTCGCATCCGCAGACAAGGACCCTTACGGACAGGGTATGATCAGCGTCGTTGCCCCTAATGACGAAGCCTTAGAGCAGCTGAGTACCTTCGAGAGCGCTCTTGCCGGACGGGTCGGGAGCGACACGCTCGTGTTCACGGGGATGCGACCCGTGCTGAACCGTATCATGGAATTCTGCCACCGGAACGGGATCCTCGCACAACGTATGTCGGTGGCGTATGCCTTCCACAGCCAATTAATGGAACGAATCCGATCGCCCTTCCTCGAGAGATGCCCCCCGGTTTCAAGTAGATGCTCACCCATCGTTGTGCAGAGCTGTGTAGATGGCCGACACGAGAAGCCTGGCCCTGGCATGCTCTTCGACATCCTGCGACGCCCTTTTGACTTCCAAGCAGGATTGACGAGGCTGTCCCATCATAATGATATAATGTTCACCGATCTCAGTCCGACGGGACTGTACACTCGACCGGTCAAGGAAACCCTGAAGCGTGACGCCCGGACGGATTCGGGTATCGTAGCCCTGTTGTCACCCTTCGGATCAGACATACAGAGACTGCAATCTTACGAGAGGAAGAAGGGGCTCTTCACGGTTGAGGACGTGGACAGAGTCTGAAAAATCACCGGTTTCGAGAAGTCCACTCCCGGAGGGGTATTCAAAACCCTTGGTTTGAGGGGTGATCTTGGAATCTGCTCTGCTGGTGTGGGCGTGTCTGGGTGAAAGGCGAGGACCTGCCACTGAGACAATTGGCTTATCGAACACAACAATTATTCTCAGAACAAGTCCTCGCATGTACCATACAACAGGCCTGCCCGCCGAAGCAATCGCAATCTGCTACCAGACCCTCGTCCACAATTACCCCCGCACCCCACAGACCACCGGCCAGCCACCAGCACTGAGCCAGGTAGAAGAAATCAGAGCAACCCTGACCTACCAGCGACCCAACCGCGCCCAAACCAAACAGGCCGAGTCCTTCGGAGCCAGCCAGTCCTCGACCAGCCGAGCCATCGCCCAGTGGACGGCCCGTATCGTCGAGGTCCTCGCAGACCTCGTACCCACCACAGACGACCTGGACCAGACCCTGATCGTGGACGGCACCCTCGTGCCCTGCTGGGACTGCAAACACGCCCAAGGCCTGTACTCGGGCAAGCACCACACCACCGGGTTGAACCTCCAGATCGCCTGCACCCTCACCAGACGACTCGTATGGGTACCCGACCCAGCCCGTTACCTTGTTGGTGGCCCCTTTGGTTGGGGTCACGGTCGCCGGGCCCGGCATGACTGGTCTGCCCTGTCGCATGAATGATCCGGGGGGTGTTGTCACCGGGCCTGGTGGCGCCAGCCGACCGCTGATAGGGACACGGCCCAGCATTGAGGTCTCTTCGTAACGTGGGTGCTGGCAGCTGACGCGTCACCAGTGCCCGACGGCCGTCGCTTCGATGGGAGGATGGTGACCGTCATGGACCAGAACACCGGTTACGACATCTGGTGCGGACTGGATGTGGGTAAACAAGCCCATCACGCCTGCGCTCTGGATGCTGCTGGCAGACGAGTGTTCGACAAGCCCCTGCCACAAGACCAGAAGCGCTTGGAGGAACTGTTCACCCGCCTTGAGGGCCTTGGCCAGATGTTGGTGATCGTTGATCAGCCCAACACGATCGGCGCGTTACCAATCGCGGTCGCCAGGTCGATGGGCATCACTGTCGCCTATCTTCCAGGGCTGGCGATGCGCCGCGCAGCCGACCTCTACCCAGGCAACGTGAAGACCGATGCCCGTGACGCGTTCGTCATCGCCGAGACCGCCCGGAGCATGCCCCACACACTACGTCGCGTCGATGCCGGTGAGGACACTTTGGCGGAGTTGAAGGTACTGGTCGGCTTTGACGAGGACCTCGCCGCCGAAGCGACTCGCTTGTCGAACCGTATCCGCGGCCTGCTGACACAAATCCATCCCGCACTAGAACGCGTCATCGGGCCCAGGCTGGCCACCAAGCAAGGCCTGGCCGTCATCGAGCAACTCGGCGGGCCTCAAGGCATGACAGCCGCGTCGAAAAGCCGCATGCTTCGAGTGATCAACAAGGCCAACCCGCGCGGCGCGGCCGACTTCGCCAACGCGATCACCACAGCGCTGGCAGAACAGACCGTTGTCGTCGCCGGGACGGCTGCAGCCGAGCAGGTCCTACCCAAGTTGGCGGCATCCCTGCGCCAGGTCCTGGACCAGCGGGCCGAGCTCGCCAGCCAGGTCGAGAAGGTTGTTGATGCTCACCCTCTTGCCGAGGTCCTGATCTCGATGCCAGGCGTCGGGGTCAGGACCGCAGCGCGGATCCTGCTCGACGTCGGTGACGCCTCACAGTTCCCGACCGCTGGACACCTTGCCGCCTACGCCGGACTCGCCCCCATCACCCGTCGTTCAGGGACCAGTATCCGCGGCGAGTTCCCCGCCCGGTCAGGCAACAAACACCTCAAACGAGCCCTGTTCCTGTCAGCCTTCGCCGCGCTGAGAGCAGACCCCGTCTCACGGGCCTACTACGACCGCAAACGAGCCCAAGGCAAAAAACACAACGCAGCCCTGATCTGTCTATCCCGCCGCCGCTGTGACGTCTTGTTCGCCATGATCAAGAACCAAGAAACCTACCAGACACCCAAACCAGCCCCAACACCCCTCGCCGCTTGACAAGAAACATAGGGACACCCCCCGGATCGACCCACGACGCGAAAGCCATCCAATCCACGGGTTTTCTTGACGGCTTCCCGGACACCCCACCACTGGGTGACAAGGGCTACACCGGGCTGGGCATGACAACCCCGATACGCAAACCACTAGGCGGCGAGCTCACAGACTGGCAGAAACAATACAACCACGCCACCAATTCATTACGAGCCCCAGTCGAACGAGCAATCGCCCACCTGAAAACCTGGAAGACACTCCACACCGGCTACCGCAGGCCCATCCACACCCTCCCACAAACCATCACAGCAATCATCGCACCAGAATTCTACAAAAACAGTTTTGAATAACCCTCCCGGTGAAGATAGGAGCGATTCGACACCAAACCCGTCCAGACGGGAGCCCCCCAACCAACACCGACACACTCACAAGCACACCCTTAACACAGTACTTTCAAACACGCCCGAGGTGGCCTCAACCACTTGAGCGGTCAACGCCTGCATACAGCCCGCCCGGGACCGGTAAAGACCATACCAGCGTCCTTGCCACTGACGCACCAGCTCGGCAATCGTCTCTCGCTGGGCCTTATCCAACTCGGCCAACTCAGGTGATGAGGATGAAGCTGCTCGAGCACGGTATCCTCTCCGGCTAATCCCTCGACGAGCTCGACAGCGCCGGTAGCGATCTCGGTCAACATGGCTTCTCTGCCCCAACGGGCAATCGGGCCACTTACACCGTTCCTCTGACAGACCCGACAGCGGCGCGCGGCTCGTCGGGGGCGAAGATCGCGGTGACGAAACCGGTGGCCCAGGCGATGAGTTCCTCGTCGTCGACCATGCGCCCGCCGATCGGAGCGGTCCTGGGGGCGGGGACGAGCAGCATGTTGGACGCGTGCTTGATGACCGTCCCCGGGTAGAGGCGCTCGAGCCGCACCCGGCGGCTGTCGGGCAGGGCGAGCTCGCTGCCGTCGGGCCCGTGGCGCCCCACCAGCGGGGCGAAGCGGATCTGGTTGCCCTGGGCCATCACCTCGGTGATCCCGACGCTGCGGCACAACAGCCGGAAGGCCGCGACGGTGAGCAGCAGCTCGCCCTGGCGCGGCAGCGGTCCGTAGCGGTCGACGAGTTCGGCGCGCAGGGCCGCGATGTCCTCGGCGGAGCGGACCTCGGCGATGCGTTTGTAGATGTCCAGCCGCAGGCGCTCGGAGTCGACGTAGTCGACGGGGAGGTGGGCGTCGATGGGCAGTTCGATGCGCATCGCCTGCTCGGTCTCGACCGGTCCGCCGGCCTTGAACTCCGCGACGGCCTCACCCACCAGGCGCAGGTACAGGTCGAAGCCGACGTCGGCGATGTGCCCCGACTGCTCGTCGCCGAGCAGGTTGCCGGCGCCGCGGATCTCGAGGTCCTTCATGGCGATGGCCATGCCGGCGCCCAGGTCTGCGTTGCTCGCCAGGGCGGCCAGCCTGTCGTGGGCCGTGGTCGTCAGCGGCTTCTCGGGCGGGTAGAGGAAGTAGGCGTAGCCGCGTTCACGGCCCCGGCCGACGCGTCCGCGCAGCTGGTGCAGCTGCGACAGACCCAGGTGGTCGGCGCGGTCGACGATGAGGGTGTTGGCCGTGGAGATGTCCAGGCCAGCCTCGACGATCGTCGTGCACACGAGCACGTCGGCGCGGCGCTGCCAGAAGTCGATCATGACCTGCTCGAGCTGCTTCTCACTCATCTGACCGTGGGCGGTGGTGACGCGAGCCTCGGGCACCAGGTCGCGGATGCGGGCGGCGATGCGGTCGATGTCCTGCACGCGGTTGTGGACGAAGAAGACCTGGCCCTCGCGGGCGAGTTCGCGGCGGATGGCGGCGACCACCTGTCCCTCGTCGTAGGGGCCGGCGAAGGTGAGCACCGGGTGGCGTTCCTCCGGCGGGGTGGCGATGGTGCTCATCTCCCGGATGCCGGTGACCGCCATCTCGAGGGTGCGCGGGATCGGGGTTGCGCTCATCGACAGGACGTCGACGTTCACCCGCAGCTTCTTGAGGGCCTCCTTGTGCTCGACCCCGAACCGCTGTTCCTCGTCGATGATGACCAGGCCGAGGTCCTTGAACGTGATCGCGTCGGACAGCAGGCGATGGGTCCCGATGACGACGTCGACGCGGCCCGAGGCCAGGCCCTCGATCGTCCTGGCGATCTGCTGGTCGGTCTGGAAGCGGCTCAGCTGCTCGACGACGACGGGGAAGCCGGCGTAGCGGTCGGTGAAGGTCTGCGCGTGCTGCTGGACGAGCAGGGTGGTGGGCACGAGGACGGCCACCTGTTTGCCGTCCTGCACCGCCTTGAAGGCGGCACGCACGGCGATCTCGGTCTTGCCGTAGCCGACGTCGCCGCTGACCAGCCGGTCCATCGGGACGATCTGCTCCATGTCGTGCTTGACGTCGTTGATGCAGGCCAGCTGGTCGGGCGTCTCGGTGTAGGCGAAGGCGTCCTCCATCTCCCGCTGCCAGGGCGTGTCCGGGCCGAAGGCGTGACCGCGGGTGGCCTGCCGGGCCGCGTAGAGCTTGATGAGGCCGGCCGCGATCTGCTTCACGGCCCGCCTGGCGCGGCTCTTGCGCTGCTTCCAGTCGGCGCCGCCCATCTTGTCGAGGCTGGGGGTCTCGCCGCCGACGTAGCGGGTGACCTGGTCGAGCTGGTCCATCGGCAGGTAGAGGCGGTCGCCGGGCTGGCCGCGTTTGGAGGGCGCGTACTCGATGACCATGTACTCGCGGGTGGCGCCGCCGACGGTGCGCTGGGTCATCTCGACGAAGCGCCCCACCCCGTGCTGCTCGTGGACGAGCGGGTCGCCTGGCTTCAGGTCGAGCGGCTGCACCTGGTTCTTGCGGCGGGCCGGCATGCGCCGGGAGCCCCGTTCGGCGTGCGGCTGGCTCGACAGGTCGCCGTTGGCGATGAGCGTCAGCTCGATGGCCGGGGCGCGCAGGCCGTGGCGCAACGGCGAGGTGATGATCGTCACCTCACCGGGCCGCGGCTCCTCGGTCAGCTCCGTGGCGACGTGGGAGCCGAGGTCGTTGTCGGTGAGCAGTTCGTTCATGCGCCGGGCCAGTCCCCTGCCCTCGACGGACAGGACGACGCGCCAGCCGTCGGCCAGGTCGGCGCGGATGGCGTCCATGACGGCCTGCGTGTCCCCGCGCCAGGTGGGGACGGTCTCGACGCCGAGGCGGATGGCACCGGTCGGGGCCGCCGGCCCGGCGGGGTCCCGAGCCGCGGCACCGTCCGGGCCGGGGGCCGCGGCGAAGGCCGACAGGCCCCACCAGGCCTGTCCGCGGTCGAGGACCCCGGCGCGCACCTGGTCGAGCTCGCGGTAGGCGGAGGCCGCCAGGTCGATGGGGGCGCGACCGCCGGATGCCGCGGCGGCCCACGAGGCGTGCAGGAACTCCTGGCTGGTGCGCACGAGCTCGTCGGCCCGGGTGCGGACGAGTTCGGGGTCGGCGACGAGGACCACCGTGTCGGCGGGCATCGCGTCGGTGAGCAGTTCGAGCTCGGGCACGAGAGCCGGGGTGAGGGCCTCCATGCCCTCGCAGGTCTGGCCCTGGGCGATCCTGGTGAGCATCTCGGACAGCTCGGGGTGGGCGTCGACCAGGGCTGCGGCGCGGGACTGCACCTGCGGCGTGATGAGCAGCTCGCGGCACGGCGCTGCGCAGAACTCGTCGAGGGTCTCGTCGGTGGAGCGCTGGTCGGCGACGGTGAAGGAGCGCATCTCGTCGATGGTGTCGCCGAAGAAGTCGACGCGGACCGGGTGGTCGTAGGTGGGGGCGAAGATGTCGACGATACCGCCGCGCACCGCGAACTCGCCGCGGCGCTCGACGAGGTCGACCCTGCTGTAGGCGGCGGCGACCAGGTCGGCCTCGAGGGCGCCCAGCTCGTAGTCCTGACCGGCCCGCAGGCGCACGGGGGCGAGATCGGACAGCCCCTTGACCTGGGGCTGGAGGAGGGCGCGGACGGGTGCGACGACGACGGCCGGCGCGGGCGCCTCGTCCTTGCCGGCCAGGCGGCGAAGCACCGTCAGGCGGCGGCCGACGGTCTCCGAGCGCGGGCTGAGGCGTTCGTGCGGCAGGGTCTCCCACGCCGGGTAGTAGGCGACGCGGTCCTCGCCGAGCAGGCCGGCCACCTGTTCGAGCACCTGCTCGGCCTCGCGGAACGTCGAGGTGACCAGCAGCACGGGCCGGCTGGTCCGCTCGGCGAGACCGGCGGCGAGCAGCGGACGCACGGAGGCGGGACCGGTGACGTCGAGGACGTCCACTCCCGCCTCTGCCTGTCGCAGGACGTCGGCCATGCCGGGTTCGGAGAGGACAGCGTCGAGCAGGCCGGAGAGAATCACCCGTCAATACTAGGCGGCCCGGCCGACGAGACCGGGCCGCCCGTGCTGGGCCTGACCGGACGCGACCGGCCCCGTCGGCCGGTTCCGAGAACGGCCGGGACCGGCCTGCTGCAGTGGACGCTTCGAGGTGCCGGCCGGAACCGGCATCACCCGCGCGCCCTAGCCGCCAGGCGCCGCTTGACCTCGTAGGCGACGAGCAGCACCGCCAGCCAGGCGGGCCCCACGATCAGGGCGACCTGGTAGCTGGGGCTGAAGCCGAGCAGCACGACGATGAGGGCCAGGAAGGCCAGGGCGACATGACTGGTCACCGGGTGGCCGGGCATGGGGAAGGTGGTCTTCCCGCCGGTGCGGTCGAGGCCGGCGCGGAACTTGATGTGGGTGAGGAGGATGAGCACCCAGGTGACCACGACGGCGATCGTCGCGACGGCCATGATGTAGACGAAGACGCCTTCGGGGAACAGGTAGTTGAGCAGCACCGTCGTTCCCGTGCACAGGGCGGAGACGAGCACGCCGGCGTACGGGGAGCCGAGACGGTTGGTGCGCGCCAGGAACTCGGGGGCGTTGCCCTGCAGGGCCAGCGAGTACATCATGCGCCCGTTCGAGTACAGGAACGAGTTGAACGCCGAGACTGCCGCGGTGAGCACCACGAAGTTGAGGACGTGGGCGGCGCCGGCGATGCCGAGCCTGGAGAAGATCGTCACGAGCGGGCTGCCGGTGCTGCCCAGCTGGTCCCATGGGAACAACGCCACCATGACGGTGATGGTGCCGACGTAGAAGATGAGGATGCGGTAGACGACCCCGTTGACCGCTCTGGGGATCGTACGGCCGGGGTCGTCGGCCTCGCCGGCGGTGATGCCGATGAGTTCGACGCCGCCGAAACTGAACATGACGACCACCAGTCCCAGGAGGACGCCGGGCATGCCGTTCGGCACGAAACCACCATGGCTCCACAGGTTCGACACGCCGATCGGCCGGCCGCCTAGGCCTGTGAAGATGAGCAGCAGGCCGCCGAGGATCATGGCGACGATGGTCACCACCTTGATCAGGGCCAGCCAGAACTCGATCTCGCCGTAGGCCTTCACCGTGACGAGGTTGAGCGCCGTGATGACCACGAGGAAGACCGCCGAACTCACCCAGGTGGGCACCTGCGGTGCCCAGAACTGGACGTACTCCCCCACCACCGACAGCTCGGTCATCGACACGACGAGGTAGTTGAACCAGTAGTTCCAGCCGGCCACGAAACCGGCCCGGGGGCTCCAGTACTCGTAAGCGTAGTCGCTGAACGATCCGGGGCGTGGCCGGTGGACGCTCATCTCGCCGAGGGCCCTCATGATGAGGAAGATGATCGCCCCGCCGACGAGGTAGCAGGCGATGATGGCCGGGCCGGCCTGCCCGATCGACTCCCCCGAACCGTAGAACAGGCCCGTGCCGATCGCCCCGCCCAGGGCGATCAACTGGATGTGCCGGTTCTTCAGGCCGCGGCGCAGCCCGCCGCCGGCTGCGGCGGTCCCCTGTTCACTCACCGGACGGCGCCTTCGCCCTGACCTGGTAGGCGACGAGCAGGATGATCAGCCAGATCGGCCCGACGACGATCGCGATGCGGTAGCCGGGGCTGAGGGCCATGAGCACGACGAGCATCGCCATGAAGGCGAGCACGAGCCAGCCGGTCCAGGGGTGGCCGGGCATCGTGAAGCCGGCCGAGGACTCGCCGGTGGCCCTCATGCGGGCATGGAACTTCATGTTCGTGATGACGATCATCGTCCAGTTGATGACGGCGGCGATCGTCGTGACCGACATGACGTAGCGGAAGACCGTGCCGGGGAACAGGTAGGTGAGCAGCACCGCGATGGCGGTGACCCCCGACGAGACGAGCACCCCCACATGGGGCGAGCCGAAGCGGTTCGTGCGGGCCAGCACCGCCGGCGCGTTGTGCTGGCGGGCCAGCGAGTAGAGCATCCGCCCATTCGAGTACAGGCCCGAGTTGTACGCCGAGACGGCAGCGGTGAGCACCACGAAGTTGAGGATGTGGGCGGCGGTGGAGATGCCCAGGCCGGAGAAGATCGTCACGAGCGGGCTGGCGGAGTCGCCCAGCTGGTCCCAGGGGAACAATGCGACGACGACGGCGATGGTGCCGATGTAGAAGATGAGGATGCGGTAGACGACCTGGTTGATGGCCCGCGGGATGGTCCTGCGCGGGTCGTCGGCCTCGCCGGCGGTGATGCCGATGAGTTCGACGCCTCCGAAGCTGAACATCACCACGACCAGTCCCATGAGCATGCCGGTGACCCCGTGCGGGAAGAAACCGCCGTGCGTCCACATGTTCGAGATGCCGACCGGGCGTCCCCCGTTGCCGATGCCCGTGCAGATGATGAGGGTGCCGCCGACGATCGTGGCGACGATCGCCACGACCTTGATGATGGCCAGCCAGAACTCGATCTCGCCGTAGGCCCTGACCGTCACGAGGTTGACGAGGGTGATGACCACGAGGAACACGGCGGCGCTCACCCAGGCGGGCAGGGAGTCGAACCAGAACTGCATGTACGTGCCGACGACGGTCAGTTCGGCCATCTGCACGCCGATGTAGTTGAACCAGTAGTTCCAGCCCGACACGAACCCGGCCCGGGGGCTCCAGTTCTGGTAGGCGTAGTAGCTGAAGGCCCCCGAGGTGGGGGTGTGGACGCTCATCTCGCCGAGGGCGCGCATCACCAGGAAGATGATCGCCCCGCCGACGAGGTAGCAGATCATGATGGCCGGGCCGGCCTGCCCGATCGACTCCGTCGAACCGTAGAACAGGCCCGTGCCGATCGCCCCGCCCAGGGCGATCAACTGGATGTGCCGGTTCTTCAGTTCGCGCCGCAGCCCCTCGTCACGGGCCGGCTCATGGGCGGACGCACTGCGCGGTGTCATCGGTGTCCTCAGCTGTTGAAACGGTTCTGCGCCACGGCCAGGCCGGCGGTGATGACCGTCTCGACGGCATCGGCCGCCTCGGTGACGGTCACCGCCAGGTCGTCGCGCTCGTTCTTCGGGAAGCGGCCGAGCACGTAGTCGGCGCCTGACTGGTGTCCGGGCGGACGTCCGATGCCGACACGGACCCTGATGAAGTCTCCGGTGCCCAGGTGGGCGCGGATCGACTTGAGGCCGTTGTGCCCGTTGTCGCCGCCGCCCGCCTTGAGACGCATCCGGCTCGGGTCGAGGTCGAGTTCGTCGTGGACGACGATGACGTGGTCGGTGTCGACCCGGTGGTAGGTGGCCAGTGCCCCGACGGCCCGGCCGGACTCGTTCATGAAGGTGCGTGGTTTGACGATGAGCACCGGTTGCCCGCCGGGGGCGCCGACGCCGGCCGGCCCGATGCGGGTCGTGAGGACGTCGGCATGCATGCCGCGCGGCGCGCCGAACCGCCCGTGCGCGCGCCGGGCCAGTTCGTCGGCGACCATGAAACCGACGTTGTGCCGTGTCCAGGCGTACCTCAGGCCGGGATTGCCCAGGCCTGCCACGAGCCAGGTCATGACGACTCCTTGTTCTGTCCGGTGCGCGAGTACGCAGTGGTCGACGGCGCGGGAACGCGTGACGGGGCGGGCCGCGCACGGCGGCCCGCCCCTCGGCGCGTCAGCGGTTCAAGGTCACTCGCCCTCGGACTCGGCGGCCTCACCGGCCTCGCCCTCGTCCTCGGCGGCGGCCTCGGGCTCCTCCTCGGCGGCCGGCGCCGAGATCGACAGGATGAGGACGTCGGCCGGGTCCTCCAGTTCGGCACCGGCGGGCAGGGCGACGTCGCCGGCGGTGACCTGGGCACCGACCTCGAGGCCCTCGACGGAGACCTCGACGTGGGCGGGGATGTTGGTGGCCTCGGCCTGCAGGGCCAGGTGCGTGCGCTCCTCGTTGACGATGCCGCCGGGGGCCGGGGTGCCGACGAACTCGATCGGGACCTCGACGGTGACCTTCTCGCCGCGCTTCACGAGCAGCAGGTCGACGTGCTTGAGGAAGCCCTTGATGGGGTCGCGCTGCACCTGCTTCGGCAGGGCCAGGCGGTCCTCGGCGCCGGCGAGGCGCACGGTGAGCAGGGCGTTCTCCTGGCGCAGGGCCAACAGGGTCTCGTGCCCCGGCAGGGTCAGGTGGACCGGCTCGCTGCCGTGGCCGTACAGGACCGCGGGCACCTTGTCGGCGCGGCGGATCCGACGGGCCGCGCCCTTGCCGAACTCGGTGCGTTCTTCGGCGTTGAGGATGATCTCAGCCATCTCGTTCTCCATTCATCGTGGCGCCGGGGCGCCTGGCGTGCGTCGCGTGACCGTGGCACCGCGCCCGGTACGCGAGGCCTGAACCGGCGAGAACGAGGGATGTCGTCGTGCGCGACCGCGCACGGGAGAACCGGCGCCAGTCGATCACGGCCCTGCCGGGCCCTCGCCAAGCGACGCGGGCCAGTATAGCCACGTGAGGCATGCCCGCCGAGGCGGGTTCACTCGGCTGGGTCGGGGCCGTCCCCGGAGTCCTGCTGTGCCGCACGAATCTCGCTGCTCTGGCGTTCGGCGATGACGACGTGGCTCGAGGGGTGGAAGACCTCGTCGAAGGGCAGCATCACCGCTGCGGCGCCCCTGCGTGCACTTTTCGTGCGGTAGTAGATCCAGCCCCGCGCCTCCATGGCGAGCAGCAGCCGGTCGATCGCGAGAGCGGCGGCCGCCGCGACCAGCGCCCACCCCCACGCCGGCATCGTCCCTAGGCCTCCTCGCCCTGGTCGGCGAACAGGCTCGCCACCGAGCCGTCGGTGAAGACCTCGGTGATGGCGCGGGCCAGCAGCGGGGCGATGGACAGCTGGGTCATCCGGGGGATGTGGATGTCATCCGCGAGCGGCAGGGTGTTCGTGACGATGATCTCCTCGAACGGTGTCGCGTTGAGGCGTTCCTGGGCGGGGCCCGACAGGATCGGGTGGGTGGCTGCGGCGATCACCTTGGCGGCGCCGTGCTCGATGAGGGCCTGCGCGGCCTGGCAGATGGTGCCGCCGGTGTCGATCATGTCGTCGACGAGCAGACAGGTGCGGCCCTCGACCTCGCCGACGACCTCGTGCACCTTCACCTGGTTGGCCTGGGTCGGGTCGTGGCGCTTGTGGATGATGGCCAGCGGGACGTGCAGACGGTCGCTCCACTGGTCGGCCAGGCGCACCCGCCCGGCGTCGGGGCTGACGACGACCATGTCCTCACCCGAGTACTTCTTCTGGACGTAGTCGGCCAGCACGGGCAGGCCGGTGAGGTGATCGAGCGGGCCGTTGAAGAAGCCCTGGATCTGGGAGGCGTGCAGGTCGACGGCCATGATGCGGTCCGCGCCCGCGGCCGAGAACAGGTCGGCCATGAGGCGGGCCGAGATGGGTTCACGGCCCAGGTGCTTCTTGTCCTGCCGGGCATAGGGGAAGCAGGGGGTGACGACGGTGATGCGCCGGGCCGAGGCACGGCGCAGGGCGTCAACCATGATGAGCTGCTCCATGATCGCCTCGTTGACCGGGGCCGGGTGCGACTGGATGACGAAGGCGTCGCAGCCGCGCACCGACTCGTTGAACCGCACGTAGATCTCCGAGTTGGCGTAGGTGATCAGGCGCTGGGGGGTCAGCTCGACCTCCATGAGGTCGGCGACCCGCTCGGCGAGTTCAGGGTATGCCCGGCCTGAGAAGAGCATCAGGTGTTTCTCGTCGTTGCGCTTGACCCCGGTCATCTCGGTGGTTCCCCTTGCTCTCGACTCGTGCTGGTGTGGTTCGGGCCGGCGGTGTGCTCAGCGCTCGTTCCCGGTTTTCTGGGCGGCATCGGCCTCAAGTACATCACGGCTGGCCTGGACGGCCGGGTGGACCCCGCCGTCGTGGGCGCTGGCCGAGCGTTCCGCCTTGGTGCCCGGACGGGTCCTGGCGACCCAGTCGTTCGAGACGTGCAGGTGCGAGCGGGCGACGCCCAACGCCCCGGCCGGGACGTCCTGGGTGATCGCGGAGCCGGCGGCGATAAAGGCGCCGTCGGCGATGTCGACCGGGGCGACGAGCACCGAGTTCGACCCGATGAACACGTCGTCGCCCAGGTGCGTCGTGGACTTGTGGGAGCCGTCGTAGTTGGCGAAGATCGTGCCCGCCCCGACGTTGACGCCCTCGCCGAGGATCGCGTCGCCGCAGTAGGTCAGGTGCGGCACCTTGGAGCCCGCGCCGATCTGGGCGTTCTTCGTCTCGACGAAGGTGCCGATCTTGCCGCCGGCGCCCAGTTCGGTGCCCGGGCGCAGCCGGGCCCAGGGACCGACGTCGGTGTTCGGGCCGATCACCGCCAGCTCGCCGTGGGTGCGGATGACGTGGGCGTCCTCGCCGACCTCGACATCGCGCAGCGTCGTGTCGGGGCCGATGACGGCGCCCGTGGCGACGCTCGTGGCGCCGAGCAGCTGGGTGCCGGGGAGCAGGGTGACGTCGGGTTCGAGGGTGACGTCGTCCTCGATCCAGGTGGTGGCCGGGTCGGCGATGGTGACGCCCTCACGCATCCAGTGCTCGCAGATGCGCCGGTTCATCTCGGCGTTCATGCGGGCCAGCTGGACACGGTCGTTGACGCCCTCGGTCTGCCAGGTGTCGTCGATCCGGTAGGCGCCGACGCGGCCGCCGTTGCTGTTGGCGAAACCGATGACATCGGTCAGGTAGAGCTCGCCCTGGGCGTTGTCGGTGTCGAGGCCGGCCAGGCCCGCACGCAGGACGGCGGCGTCGAAGACGTAGATGCCCGAGTTGATCTCGCGGACCGCGGCCTCCTCGGGCGAGGCGTCGCGCTGCTCGACGATGCGTTCGACGGTGTCACCGGCCCGGATGACCCGCCCGTAGCCGGTCGGGTCGTCGACGACCGCGGTGAGGACGGTGGCGGCGTTGTCGCCGGCGACGTGGGCGGCGACCAGCCTGGCCAGCGTGGCGCCCGAGAGCATCGGCACGTCGCCGTAGGTGACGACGACGGCGCCGCGCAGGTCGGCGGGCAGCACGGAGAGGCCGGCTCTCACGGCGTCACCGGTGCCGTTCTGCTGCTCCTGGACGGCGACGGACACGTCGGGGGCGACCTCGGCCAGGTGGGCCTGCACCTGCTCGCGCTCGTGACCGACGACGACGACGAGCCGGTCGGGTTCGAGTGATCCTGCCGCCTGCACGGCGTAGCTCAGCATGGAACGGCCGGCCACCCGGTGCAGCAGCTTGGAGGTGCGCGACTTCATGCGGGTGCCGCCGCCTGCGGCGAGCACAATGACGGCGGACACGCTGCCGGGGTCGGCCTGGGCGGTGCGCGGGTCAGTGGCCATGATTCCTCCTGGGAGCCCTTCGGTCCTTGATTCCTCACGAGCGGCCGGGCGGCCGCACGAACTGCCACGACCTTGCGGCCGCACCAGCTGCCAGGCGTCCTGTCCGGCACGTGCCAGGGGCGGAACGCCATCGCGCTCCCTGGGCAGGAGTCGAACCTGCGTCGCTAATCCTGATTCAAAGTCAGGCGGGCCCTACCGGCAGACCAACCAGGGAACGATCGCCGGTCGGCGACCGCTGCCAAGTCTAGAACCAGCCGACCTGAGGAGCGAACACGCCACCGGCGCTGCCCGGCCCGGCCGTCATCATCTAGGCTGACGTTCCGTGAGCACGGACATTTCTTCCACCAGTTCCTCGCTTCCCCCCTTCGGCCCCGGACAGCACCTGCTGAGCGTCGACCAGCTGAACCGTGAGTCCCTCGGAAACCTTCTCGACCTCGCCGAGGCCCTGCGGCCGGTCGGGCAGGGCAGGCAGGTGTGCCGCGTCCTCGAGGGCGCGAACCTGGGCAGCCTCTTCTTCGAGCCCAGCACCCGCACGCGCCTGTCCTTCGAGTCCGCCTTCCACCGGCTCGGCGGCTCGGTCGTCTCGACCACCGGTTTCACCTTCAGCTCGATGGCGAAGGGAGAGTCCATCCACGACACGGCCCGGGTCGTGTCGGGCTACTCGGACGCCCTCGTCGTGCGCCACCCGGACACCGGCTCGGTGTCGGAGTTCGCCCAGGCCTCCGTCGTGCCGGTCATCAACGCCGGTGATGGCTCCGGGGAGCACCCCAGCCAGTCACTGCTCGACGTCTTCACCATGCGCGCCGAACTGGCCGCCCGCGGCAAGACGATCGACGGCGTGACCATCGCCGTGCTCGGCGACCTGCGCTACGGCCGCACCGTGCACTCCCTGCTCGCGATCCTGGGCCTGTTCGACCACGTGAACTTCCGCGTCTTCGGCCCGCCGGCCCTGGCCCTGCCCGCCGAGTTCTTCGACCTGGTCCACGCCTCCGGAAACTCGATCGTGGAGTGCGACGGCGTCCAGGAGGCCATCGCCCCCGCCGACGTCATCTACTGCACCCGCGTGCAGAAGGAACGCCTGTCCGAGGAGGACGAGCAGCAGGTCCACCTGGAGGGCGACCTGCTCAACCGGGCCATCCTCGACGAGGCGGCCCGGCCCGAGGCGATCATCATGCATCCGCTGCCCCGCGACTCGCGCCACAACTCCTTCGACCTGTCGCCCGACGTCGACGAGTGGCCGGGCCTGGCGATCTTCCACCAGACGGACAACGGCCTGCTCGTCCGCATGGCGATCTTCTCGATCGCCCTCGGCGTCGCCGACCGCGTGCTCGAGGACCTCCGCCCCGCGCCCTGGCTCGCCTCGAGGTGACCGGCCCCGGACGGACGTCCCCGTAAACTCACCCCATGAGCCAGGCCGAGAACCGCAAGCGCACCAGGATGAGCAGCAGCGAGCGGCACGAGCAGCTGCTGCAGGTGGCGCGCGCCCTCTTCGCCGAGCGCGGCTTCGACGGCACCAGCGTCGAGGAGATCGCCTCGCACGCCGGGGTCTCCAAGCCGGTCGTCTACGAGCACTTCGGTTCGAAGGAGAGCCTGTACGCGGTCGTCACCGACCGTGAACTGCGCACCCTGGACGACGCGATCATGACGGCCATCGCCAAGCCGTCGACCAGTTACCGCGAGGTCATCGAACGCGGCACCATCGCCCTGCTCAGCTACATCGACGAACGTCCCGAGGGCTTCCGCATCATCTCCCGCGACTCCCCGGTCGGTTCCTCGAGCGGCTCGTTCGCCCTCATCCTCGACCACATCGCCGACAAGGTCGAGGACCTGCTGCGCCCGCCGCTCATCCGCCGCGGCTACGACCCGGCGCTGGCGGGGGTCTACGCGCACGGCCTGGTGGGCATGGTCGGCTCGGCCGGACTGGCGTGGGTCGACCGCCGTGAACCGGACAAGGACCGGGTCGCCGCGGAGCTGGTGAACCTGGCCTGGAACGGCCTGACGAGCATGGAGCACGCCCCCAAGCTCATCAGCCGCCCCGACGACGCCTGAGCCCTGCACCGGCCGGCGCCCAACCCGCGGAGCATGGTCCGGGGTCCACGGCCGGTCTCCCGGTCTCCGGGGCACGAGACGGCATCGCAGGCTAGCGTGGTGGCCATGACCACCGCGACACACCCTCGCCCTCGTCCCGTCGGCGCCGCACACGGTCCGGCCCGGCTCTGGCTGCACGCCGTCCTCGTGCTGCTGCTGTCCGGGGCGCTCTGGTTCGCACCCAGACCCGCCGTGGCCTGCGCCTGCGGGGCCGTCGTCGCCGACCCCGGCTCGGACTCGTCGATCGGCGGGGAGACGAGCGTGCTGAGCTGGGACGGTTCCCGCGAGACCATCACCATGGTCATGACGATGACGTCCAGCGCGCAGGACGTCGCCTGGATCATGCCGGCGCCGGCCGGCACGACCATCGGGCTGGGTTCGATGGACACCCTCGCGGCGCTTCAGGAGGACTCCATGCCGCGAGTCGAGCACAAGAAGGACTGGACGCCCCGTTTCCCGTGGTTCGCCCCGGGCGGGAGCCGGACCAACGAGGAGGGCGCCGTCCCCTCGGTCGAGGTCGAGGACACGAGCACCGTCGGCCCCTTCGAGGTGGTGACGCTGGCCAGTGACGACGCGGGCGCGCTCACCGACTGGCTCGTCGACAACGGCTACCCGGACCGCTCCGAGCTCGTCGAACCGTTCCAGGAGTACCTGGACCAGGGCTGGCGCATCCTCGCCGTCAAACTGGCCCCCGAGGTGTCCGACGAGACCCTGCACGGCGATCTGCCGCCGATGAACCTCAGCTTCGACACCGACACCCCGGTCTACCCGATCCGCCTCAGCTCCATGGCGGAGTCGGCGCAGAATGTCCGCCTGTACGTCGTGTCGGCGCACCGGCTCGACATCAGCCGCCAGGCCGCCCCCGACCAGCCACTCGACCTGCTCTTCTCGGGCGCCGTGCCTGCCGGGGACGCCGGGATGACCACTGGGTTCGACGGCTCCGACCAGGTCTGGCTGACGACCTACGACGGCAGGCTCGCGCCGAGCCGGATCAGCGACGACTTCGCCTTCACCCAGGCGTCCTTCGACGAGCCCTACCAGCGGGTCATCACGTACTGGGACCACACCCCCGGTGAGTGGCTGGGGCTGGCCATCACCGTGGCCGTACCGCTCGTGGTGCTGGCCGCTGTCGTCGCCGTCCTCGTGCGGCGCGCCAGGAGCAGGGCACGCGCCCGCCGGTGAGGCCCGGGCCGATCAGCCGTCCCCGAGCGCCCTCTCCTGGGTGGTCAGGAGCAGGCGCAGCTGCCCGACGAGCCCGTCGCGGTCGAGATCGATCCCGTCGAGCATCCGCGACTCGGCGGCGACGAGGCTCTCGATGGCGGCGTCGACGCGTTCCAGCCCGAGCGGGGTGAGTTCGATGGTCTTGCTGCGCAGGTCATGGGGATCCGCGTGGCGGGTGATCATGCCGCGCCCGGCGAGATGGTCCAGACGGTTGGTCATGGTGCCGCTCGTGACGTGGTTGTCGCGGATGAGGGTGCCGACGCTGGTGCGGTACGGGGCACCCAGCTTGCGCAGCGCGGACAGCACGTCGAACTCCCAGACCGCCAGGCCGTGCTCGGCGTAGGCGCTGGCGCGCTCCCGGACCAGGATCGCCGCCAGGCGGGAGATCCGCGACCAGATCTCGAGGCTGGAGACGTCCAGTTCCGGCCGCTCGCGCCGCCAGTCCGCGACGAGCGCGTCGACCTCGTCACCAAACTCGTCGCCCCGGCCGCGATCCACCACGTCATGACTCACGGTCGTATTCTCCCAAGCTGCGCCGGGAAACGGCAGTCATCTCACCCGGGTTTTCGCAGCCCGGGGCCTGCCTCACGCCACGGCCCGGCCGGAGGCCAGGGCGCCGGGCGCCGCCCCGGTCGTGGTGCGCACGACGGTCACCTCGGGCGCGGCGGCGAGGGCGCCCGCCACCTGCCGGGCGGCCGACCGGTCGGCGCACAGGAATACGCAGGTGGGGCCCGAGCCGGAGACGAGCCCGGCCAGCGCCCCGGCGTCGCGCCCGGCGGTCAGGGTGCCGGCCAGCCCGGGGTAGAGGTCGAGGGCGGCCGGTTGCAGGTCGTTGACCAGCAGGGCCGCCACCGTCTCGGCGTCGCCCCTGGCGAGGGCGTCGATGAGTTCGGTCGGGCGGGTGTGGCCGTCGCCCATCGGGGTGCTCGTCCCGGCGGCGACGCGTTCGTCGAAACGGCCGTAGACGGTGGGCGTCGACAGGCCGCGCCGGGCGACGGCGAGCACCCAGTGCAGCCGGCCCGCACATTCCAGCGGCTCGAGGCGTTCGCCGCGGCCCGCGCCGAGGGCGGTGCCGCCGAGCAGCGAGAAGGGCACGTCGGAGCCGAGGGCGGCGGCCAGGTCGAAGAGTTCCTCGTCGCTCGGGTTCAGCCCCCACAGCCGGGTGGCGCCGACGAGGGCCGCGGCCGCGTCGGCGGAACCGCCGGCCATGCCGCCGGCCACGGGAATGGACTTGTCGATCTCGATGTGGGCGCCCAGCCCCGGGCTGCCGAACCGGTCGCGGACGGCCGTTGCCGCGCGCACGGCGAGGTTCGTCTCGTCGTCCGCGACGTGCCGGGCGTACTCGCCGCGGGTGGTGACGCTGATCCGCCCGGGCTGGTCGGTGAGGTGCAGCACGTCGCCGAGACGGACGGCGTGGAAGACCGTCGAGAGCCGGTGGAAACCGTCTGCGCCCCGGGCGGCGACGCGCAGTGTCAGGTTGATCTTCGCCGGGGCGCCGACCCGCACCTGCCGGGCCGCATCGCTGCTGGGACGCGGCAGGACCGCGGACCGCTTCGGGGACTGTTCGTTCACTGCTGGACCTCCTGCCTGGTGCGGTTGCTGCCACGGCCGTGACGCGCGTCGGTGGCCGGCCCGGGGCCGAGCGGTCCTGCGGCGGCCAGCCGGGCCGCGATGGCTGCGAAGTCGGCGACGCCGAGCCGTTCGCCGCGCACCGTCGGGTCGAGTCCGGCGGCCTCGATGGCCGCCGCGGCCGCCGCCGGGCTCCCGGCGAGCCGGGACAGGGCGGCGCGCAGCATCTTGCGGCGCTGCGCGAAGGCGGCGTCCACCACGGCGAACACCTCTTCCCGGGTTGCGCCGGCGGCCGGCGGCTCGCCGCGGGTGATGCTCACCAGGCCGGAGTCGACCTTGGGGACGGGCCAGAAGACGCCGGGCGGCACGGTGCCGACGCGGCGGGCCGTGCCGTACCAGGCGAGTTTGACGCTCGGCACGCCGTAGGTCCTCGACCCCGGGGCTGCGACGAGCCGATCGGCCACCTCGAGCTGGACCATGATCAAGCCATCGCGCCAGGACGGTGCCAGGTCGAGCATGTGCAGCAGCACCGGGACCGCGACGTTGTAGGGCAGATTGGCGACGAGCCTGGTGGGCGCGGGCGGCGGGATCGCGGTGAGGGCGAGGGCGTCCGAGGCGACGACTTGCAGCCGGCCGGCCGCGCCGGGCTGGTGCACGGCGACGGTGGCCGGCAGCTGCTCGGCGAGCCGCGGGTCGATCTCGACGGCGGTCACGCGGGCGCCCGTCTCGAGCAGACCGAGGGTGAGCGAGCCCAGGCCCGGCCCGACCTCGAGGACGGTGTCCTGGTCCGTCACGCCGCTGAGGGCGACGATGCGGCGCACCGTGTTGGCGTCGACGACGAAGTTCTGGCCGAGGGTCTTGGTGGGGCGCAGGCCGATCCGCTCGGCGTACTCGCGGATCGTGCGGGGGTCCAGGAGGGCGCCCATCTCAGGTGTCCTGCTCCTCGCCGGGGCCCCACGGTCCGTAGGCGGCCAGCGTGTTGGCGGTGATCTGCGCGCAGAATCCGGCCAGCGCGGTCTCGTCGTCGACGTCGACGCCCTTCTCGGCGGCGATGAACCGCAGGGTCGTGGGCATCAGGTAGGGGGCGTTCGGGCGGCCCCGCAGCGGCACGGGCGTCAGGAAGGGGGCGTCGGTCTCGACGAGGATGCGGTCGGCCGGCGTGGCGGCCAGGGCCTCGCGCAGGGCGCTGTTGGGTTTGAAGGTGACGGCCCCTCCGAAGCTGAGCCACACGCTCGTACCGGCCCCCTGCCGGTCCAGGCAGGCCCTGGCGACGTCGGCGTCGCCGCTGAAGCAGTGCATGATGGTGCGTTCGGGCCAGCCCTGCTCGTCGAGCACGTCGAGGACGTCGCCGTGGGCGTCGCGGTCGTGGATCACCAGGGCGCGGCCGGTGTCGTGAGCGATCCGGATGTGACGGGCGAAGGCCCAGCGCTGGACGGCCCTGCCGTCCTCGTCGCGGGTGCGGAAGTAGTCCAGGCCGGTCTCGCCGACGGCTCGGACCCGGCCGGGGGCGACCGCGAGGTCACCGATCTGGTCGATCTGGGCGCCGAGTTCGTCCCGGCCACGGTCGGCGGCGAGCCGGGCCGCGTCATTGGGGTGGATGGCGACGGCCGCGACGACCTGCTCGTGGTCGGCGGCGAACCGGACCGCCCAGCGCGAGTCGGCCAGGTCGCAGCCCACGTGGACGAGGCGGTCGACGCCGACGGCCGCCGCGGCGGCGAGGTTCAGGTCGGCGGGCAGCCCGGAGCGCGCAGTCGTCGTGTCGACGTGGGTGTGGTTGTCGATGCAGCGCCCGGGCAGTGGCGCCGGCAGCGGCGGCAGCTCCAGGCGAGCCAGCTCGGCCGCGATCTCGTCAGGGGTCACGGTGTCATTGTCGCGCATCGGGCCGGCCGGCTGCGCGCCGGTGCGGCGCATCAGGGCTCGTCCCGGGCGGCGAGGGCGGCCTGGTACAGGTCCTTCCTGCGGACACCGGTCGCCTCGGCGACCCGGGCGACGGCCCGGCTGAGGCGCTCCCCCGACCCGATCAGCTCGTCGACCTGGCCGAGGGCCTCGGCCATGCCGCTGCCGGGGTCTGCCGTGCGGCCTGCGATGACGAGTGTCGTCTCGCCGCGGGCGTGCTCTGCCGCCCAGTCGCGCAGCTGGGACAGGGACCCCCGGATGACCTCCTCCCACGGTTTGGTGAGTTCGCGGCACAGCACGCCAGGACGGTCGTCGCCGAAGGCCGCCGCCGCGTCGCCCAGGAAGTCGGCGAGCCGGTGCGGGGCCTCGAAGAAGACCATCGTGCGTTCCTCCCCGGCGAGGGCGGCCAGCCTGCGGCGCCGCTGGCCGGCGGCGCGCGGCAGGAAACCCTCGAAACAGAACCGGTCGCAGGGCAGCCCCGAGACGGCCAGCGCGGTCGTCACCGCCGAGGGCCCGGGCACGCTCGTCACCCGCAGCCCGGCCTCGATGGCCGCCCGCACGAGCCGGAACCCGGGGTCGGAGATCGACGGCATGCCGGCATCGGTGGCCACGACGACGACCGCGCCGTCGCGCAGTTCGTCGATCAGGCGCGGGGTGCGCTCGGTCTCGTTGCCCTCGAAGTAGCTGACGATGCGGGCACTCGTCTCGACGTCGGCGCGGGCCAGCAGGGTGCGCAGCAGGCGGGTGTCCTCGGCGGCGATGACGTCGGCCTCGGCGAACGCCCGGCGCAGCTGCGGGGAGACCTGGGTGGAGTCGCCGATGGGCGTCCCCGCCAGGACGAGGGTGCCCGGCCCGGCGAGACGTCCGACACTTCCGCCGGACCTGAAATCATTCATGGGTTGCCTGGTATCCTCATGATCCACGAAATTAAGGATAGATCAGCAAAAAAGTTTTCTTCAACTTGTGTCCACCAGCCCTTGGCGCAAGAAAATTGACTCACAACCGATCGCCTGAGCAAAAGTCACCACTGACTTCTATCACGGAAACCAGAGCCAAGGATCATGTCAGAGCTTGGCAATTTTCATCAACAGATGATATTCATCTCCATCAGACCAAACCAATCACACATCTATCATTGACACTGTTATCAACTATTGACAAAAGGTCTCCAAGTCCGCACCTTGAGCTGGTCTCTCAACAGCTCCAGCTCTCTCACCAATTCATCCACACCAGCAATAGATCCACCCAGCTCGATACCATATCTCTCCAGAAGCCAATTTTTCGATTCGAATTGTGGAACCACAGTGCGATAACGAACACCAAGAATTAACATCACCTCTCGACAAAGAATTGTCCTGTAATTGAAGGATTCAATCGAGAAACGGAGTGGGCACCACTGTGGACACAGGTTTTCCCCCAAGACCCTCTCCAGATCAAGCACCAGATATATAGCTTCCAGATCCCCAACCCCAAGCATCCTCCAATCATCACCAGTTTTCACCTTTCGAATAAGTATCAAAACTCTCTCAATTACCACCACGGCATCACCCATGACACGTCCATGGGTTTTCCAAACGGGAATGACAGCCGCCAATACCCCTGACACCACAACGCCAACAAAGACATCAAACACATCAAAAACAAGACCACCAAGGCTTAGTTTCAGCGAATGATCTGAAGATTTTAATTTCCTGACAGCGAGCACCCCAAAGAGTGTGAAAGAAATTACAAAGAGAGCCCACAGGCAGTTCCCAAAAACTGCAATCAGAAGCCTCAGTCGCATGACATGCGGCCTCCTCAATCCGAAATCCAGTTGAGTTCTTGAATAATACAAAAAAGCCGCAGACCCCAGGCCAAAATAAGTAAGGAGCAGCGCAATGAGGAGTGAGTTGATGTGCCTCAGTAAATCCCGACCAGGATACGCTTGATAAACTGCGATAATGAGCAGCACGAGCATACTCAAGGAAAAGAGCATCAGTGGAATTTGAAGGAAGGTACCCACGAATCTCGCGAGAGACGCCACGCACCGCATAGCCCTCTCCGCAAGAACTTGCCTACCATGAAAACCATGGTAGACCAGTAAAAAAGAAGTACAAGTAATGAGGATCATCAGAAGTTCCCACGCAACAATCACAGGAACCGAAGATCGTGAATTAACAAAGACTTCGCAGGCAAATCCACCCACCAAGAAAAGCGTTACCACTGCAGAGACAAGGGTCAGCCAGGCCACTACCCTGGGGTGGCCCTTCTTCCATCTTTCCAATCCTTCATGGGCTGCTATTTTTTCAAGCCCTGTCCTATTAGAATTTCCTTTCCTTAAATCCTTTTCATGGCCATTATCAAATCCCACAAGAAATTCTCTCACTGGATCGGAATCCATGAGATCAGCAGCTTCAGAAACACTTCTCAACTTGACATTCATGCCAACCCTTTCCAGCCAATGCAACCGGATGCACAGACAACTCTGACGCTAGGCCATGGAGAAAGTTGAATTCCTGCCAATTCTTCACATCTCAGGGTGCTATCAGGGGTATGAACCTGCTTCCTCCCAGCACACCCGACTGTGGCGAAGTTCAACGCCACTCATAAAAATGTGCACCACGACTCAGAATCGCTGGCGTCAATGTCACGCGGCCATTGAGTTGTCCTGGTGCGCCATGGCAGAGGTCCAAAACATCAATCACACAGTGGGGAGCCCTGAGAGGGTCATTGACAGGCCGGGGCCGAGGCTGACGGCGGGCGCGCCGGCGGCCAGTTCCCCGCGACGGGCCCTGCCCTCGCGGGTGATGAGGTAGCTGTGGTCGTCGTCGACCTGGAAGCTGAGCAGGTTGCGGTTGCGGTTCCAGGCCGTGACCTGGGCGAACTGGACGGCCGCCCCGGCGTCGTCGGTGATGGTGAAGCGGCCGTTCTCCGCCTCGACCTGCATCCGGCAGCCGAAGTTGGGCCTGATCCGCGCGCTGGTGAGCTGGCCCTCGTCCCAGGTGACGTCGACGCGGTGCCCGCCGACAGTGCGCAGGCCGCGGGCGGTGCCCTTCGGCCACCGGTCGGGCAGGGCGGCGAGCAGGCGGATGGCGCCGGCGTCGTAGCCGACGAGCATCTCGGCGAGGGCCCCGGGCAGCGCCAGGGAGGCCGGCAGCTGGATGACGGTGCCGGGCGTCTGGGAGCCGCGGCCCAGTGCCAGCAGGGACGACGAGCTGAGCGGCCCGGTCAGTCGTTCCAGGGATCGTCCGGCCAGGGGGCCGTCACCCAGCCGGGCGGCCATGGCGAGGATCCAGGCCTGGCCTGCGGCGGTCCGGCCGGCGCCGCGTTCGATCGCCCTCTGGAGGGTGGCCCGCGCCGCATCGAGCATCTCGGGGCCGGTGTGGTTGATGCGTCTGCCCGGGAAGAGGCCGTACAGGTGCGACAGCGCACCAGAGCCGTCCCGCCCGCCGGTCAGGCGCTCACCCCATTCGGTGATGACGCCGTCGGCGACGGGGACCGGGGCCAGGTGGGTGAGGGCGCTGCGCACCTGCCCGACGAGCGCCACGTCCGTGCCGCGCGGCTGGTCGCCGACCAGGGCGAGGTAGTGCTCGAAGACCTCGACGATGATCTCGCGGTCGATGGTCGAGCCGGCCGCCACGACGACGCCGCCCGGGTCGGCCCCGGACCGGCCGCCGGGCGTGGCCGAGGGACTGGCGACGAGGTCGCCGTCGGGACCCGAGACGAGCAGGTCGAGGGCGAAGCGGGCGGCCACGCGGTGCACGGACAGGGCGTTGGCGGTGTCGCCGGTGAACAGGGCGTGCTCGTGCAGCCCGGCCGCCAGGCTCGGCAGCGCTCCCAGCCAGTAGGCCCGCCCCGTGTCGGACAGGCGAGTGCTGGATGCACGCCACAGGTCGATGCTCTCGAATGCGACGGCCCCGGAGAAACCGAAGTCCCTCCAGGCGTGGTCGCGGCCGGTCTGGGTCAGCTCGGTCGTCATGCGGCGCAGCGGTGCCGTGCACTCGGGCAGCCCGAGCCGCTCGGCCGCCCAGTAGCTCATCTGCAGGCTCATGTCGGCGCGGTAGGCCTCGCCGGCCGGGCGGGCGTGGGCGTTCCACAGGCCCTGGGCGTGCACGGGCTGCGAGCCCGCCCGTGAGGCGGAGATGAGCAGGTACTTGCCCAGGTGGAAGGCCAGTTCGTCCTCGGCGCCGCGCCAGGACTCCGACAGGTCCAGGTCGCTGCGGTCGAACAGGGCGCGGTAGTCGGCGACGTGCTCGGCGTGGAGCTCGTCGGTGCTGCGGCTCAGCGCACTGCGCACCCGGTATCGGGCGATGTGTTCGGCCGTGGACGTGTCGCCGGAGGGGCGCCGGTTCCAGGCGATGAAACCGCTCTCGGCCGCAACGACCAGCCGCGAGCCCGTGGCGACCGGCTGGACGGCGGCCGCGACGGCGAAGGCCATGCCCGCCGGAACGCTCCCCCCTGGCCCCGGTGCCTCCGTGCCGTAGCGGACGGGTTCACCGGCGCGGGCGTCCACGGGCACGCGGGCTGAGAAGACGAACCACAGCACCTCACCCTCACGCCAGGTTCGGACGCTGCCGTGGTGGGGGCTGCGCAGGTTCGGCACGTTGAGGGCGCCCGCCGCACCGTTCCACTCGGCGACGAGCACGTCGGCGGGGGCGCTGACGAAGGTACGCAGTTCATTGCCGCGCACCGTGGTGGCCATGGTGGCGGTCTGGGTGTCGAGTTCGCGGCTGTAGCCGCGGGTGCGAAGGCTGGTCGCGTACTCCCAGCGGAGCGTGCCGATGGGCTGGCTGGTCTGGACGGCTGGTGTGACACTCATCCGGTCGACGATCTCGCCGGCCAGGGCGAGATCGCCCGAGGCGATCGCGGCGCGCAGGGACGGCAGGAGCATCGCCGTGTCAGGGTGCCCATCGTCCGCCGCCTGTGGCACGGGGCCGCCTGACCACAGGGTGTCGAGCGACAGGTCGAAGGTCTCGGCGCCGATGCCGCCGTGCGCGACGGCACCGAACCGCCCGTTGCCGAGCAGGAAGGCGTCGCGGGGGTTCGTGGCCGGCCCGTCGAGAATGATCCGGTGTCGCAGCATGTGGGAGTCCTCCTGGTGGACATGCTGGCATTACGATACCCAGCGCCTCCACGACGAGCCAGCTCCGGGAGCAGGCGGCAGAGGTCGGCGATCAGCCGGTGCGCACCCGGCCGGGAATGGGGACGTCCGGTGACGCCGACTCAGGGTTCCTCTCGCCCATGGGGCCGGCGTTTAACATGGAGCGTGTGAGTTCACTCCCGGTCCCGGCCATGGCGAGCACCCCCCGGCACGGCGATGGCCTGCGCCCGGTGCTGCCCTCCACCATCGAACGCCTGGACGAGGCAGCCGTCCTCGCACTCGACGAGGCGCGGAGCTGGCTGGTGACCGTTGTCCTGGTCGCCCTCGGCTTCGCCATCCGTGTCGTCAACATCGGGCGACCGGCGTACATCGAGTTCGACGAGACCTACTACGCCAAGGACGCCTGGACGCTGCTGCACCTGGGCTATGAGGGCACCTGGGGGCAGGACGCCAACGACCAGATCGCCGCAGGGGTCGTGGACGGCTGGTCGAGCACGCCCTCGTTCATCGTGCACCCCCAGCTCGGCAAGTGGCTCATCGCGAGCGGCGAGCAGCTGTTCGGCATGACGCCCTTCGGGTGGCGGTTCGCCTCCCTGGTCTTCGGCTGCCTGCTGATCGGCGCCGTCGTACGCATGGCCCGCCGGCTGGGCCGGTCCACGCTGGTGGGTGCCATGGCTGGCCTGTTCATCACCGTCGACGGCCTGAGCTTCGTGCTGAGCCGCATCGCGCTGCTCGACATCTTCGAGGCCTTCTTCACCGTCGCGGCGGTCGGCTGCTGGCTAGCCGACCGCGACTGGTTCCGGCACAGGCTGGCCGATCATCTGCGTGCCAACAACCTGCTCAACCTGGGAGGCGGGTACGGCCCGCTGCTGCTGTGGCGGCCCTGGCGGCTGGCGAGCGGCCTGCTCTTCGGTGCGGCCTGCGGCTGCAAGTGGAACGCCGTGTACGTCCTCGCCGTCTTCGGCATCCTCAGCCTCGTCCACGACTACCGGGCACGCCTGATGGCCGGCGCGGGCCGTTCGGCGGTCCGCAGTCTGGTGCGCGACGGTCTGGCAGCCTTCTGCTATCTCGTCGTCGGGGCGCTCGTCGTCTACGTGGCGACGTGGACGAGCTGGCTGCTCACCGACGGAGGCTACGACCGCCAGTGGGGCGCCCAGCACCCGGACGACCTCCTCACCAGGGCGCTGGGCCCGGCCCTCGGCAGCCTGGTGCACTACCACTACGACATCTACGCCTTCCACACCGGTGACTGGATCGCCGAGCAGACCCACACGTACGACGCGAAACCGGCCGGCTGGCCGATCATGGCGCGCGTCATCGGCATCGATGCGGTCAACGGCATCCAGCCCGGCGAGGACGGCTGCACCGCGGTCGACGACACCTGCCTGCGGGTCATCTCCGGCGCCGGCACCCCCTTCCTGTGGTGGTTCGCGTGCCTGGCCGTCATCGCAGGCCTGTTCTTCTGGATCGGGGGGCGCCAGTGGAACTACTGCGTGCCGATCGTCGCCGCCGCGGCCACCTGGCTGATGTGGTTCCCCAGCTCGGATCGCCCCACGTTCTTCTTCTACGCGATCATGCTCATCCCGTTCACCGCCACCGTGCTGGCCCTGGTGCTCGGGCGCATCCTCGGGCCGGCGGACGCCCCGCCGCTCAGACGCCGCCGGGGCGCGTTCATCGCCACTGCGGCGACAGTGCTCATCGTGGCGAACTTCATCTTCATCTACCCGATCCTCACCGACGCCCTGATGACCAGGCGCCAGTGGCTCATGCGCATGTGGTTCAGCACCTGGATCTGACCGCCCCGGCCGCCGACGCCCGTCACGCCCGGCAGCCGGCGCCGTCCCGCCGCTGAGGGCTCGCGCCCGGAGCTGCTACGGGTCCCCTACACTGTTGCGGGCCGCGCCCGGCCGGCGCCGCCCATGGCACGCGACCGGGGCGGCACCGTCGCGTACGGACCGGTTGCACAGGGAAGAGGGTGAGCAGTGATCTGGAAACTGCACAACAACGGCGAACTGGGACCCGGCGAGGTCGTGGCCCCGGACGAGCGGCTCGGCTGGGGCAAGACGATCGGTCTCGGCGCCCAGCACGTGGTGGCCATGTTCGGCGCCACCTTCGTGTTCCCGCTCCTGATGGGCCTGAACCCTCAGCTCGCCGTGATGATGAGCGGCGTCTCGACCCTCGTCTTCATCATCGTCACCAAGCACGAGGTGCCCAGCTACCTGGGGTCCTCGGCGGCCTTCCCCGGCGTCGCCACCGCGATCTATGCCGCCGGCGGCACGCCCAGTGACGTCTCGGGCGCCCTGTTCTGCGTCGGCCTGACGCTGTTCATGTGCGGTCTCATCATCCACTTCGCCGGCTCCCGGGTCATCGGACGCATCCTGCCGCCGGTCGTCACCGGCGCCGTCGTCATGCTCATCGGCTTCAACCTCGCGCCGACCGTCGCCCAGTCCTACTGGCCCAAGGACCAGTGGACGGCGCTGGTCACGATGATCGTCGTCGTGGTGCTCTCGGTGGCGCCGCGGGGCTTCCTGTCGCGGGTGGCGATCTTCGTGGCCATGGTCTTCGGCTACGTACTGAGCTGGCTCGAGGACCTGGTGCTCGGGCCCATCACCCAGCCGGACGGCACCATCGCGCCGCGCGTCGACTGGTCGGGCGTCGCCTCGGCCGACTGGATCGGCCTGCCGCCGGTCACCGACCTGGACAGCTGGAGCTACGTCATCGGGCCGGACGGGGCGGGCAGCTACGCCTCGACGAATGTCGTGGGCTTCCACCTGCCCATGTTCCACCTGGCCTTCATCCTGCTCGCCCTGCCCGTCGTCATCGCTCTCATCGCCGAGAACACCGGCCACGTGAAGGCGGTGGCGGAGATGACCGGCCGCAACCTCGATCACCAGATGGGCAGGGCCATCGCGACCGACGGCGCCACCTCGATGCTGGCCACCCTGGCCGGGGCGGGCCCGACGACGACCTACGCGGAGAACATCGGCGTCATGGCCGCGACACGCGTCTACTCGACGGCCGCCTACGTGGTGGCGGCACTCGTCGCGATCCTGTTCGGTTTCAGCCCCAAGTTCGGCGCCATCATCTCGGCCACGCCCTCGGGCGTCCTGGGCGGCATCTGCGTCGTGCTGTACGGCATGATCGGGCTGCTCGGCGCGAAGATCTGGAAGGAGAACCGGGTCGACTTCGGCAACCCGCTCAATCTCGTCCCGGTGGCGGCCGGCCTCATCATCGGCATCGGTGACGTCTCGCTGAGCTTCGGCGACGACTTCACCCTCGGCGGTATCGCGCTCGGCACGATCGTCACCGTCGGCGTCTACCACCTGGCCCGCTGGCTCGCCCCCAGGGAACTCGTCAAGGCCGCGGGCACCGGCGTGATCGTCGACGCCCCGGGCGCCTACCGTTCCCGTCCCCCGATCCCGCCGGCGACGAGAACCCCCGACCGGACCGGCCCCGAACGGCCCTGACCGCCCGGGTGGCTCCCTCCGGGGTCACCCGGGCATGTGCCGGCCCTGCCGCGCCACCCGGACGGTGTCGCACAGGAAGATGAGCACCGCGATCCAGATGATGACGAACCCGACCCAGCGGGCAGCGGGCATCTGCTCGCCGAGGATGAGCCACCCGACGAGGAACTGCATGAGCGGTGAGATGTACTGCAGCACGCCGATCGTCGTCATCGTGACCCGTGCCGCGGCAGCGGCGAACAGCAGGAGCGGGACGGCCGTCATCGGGCCGGCGAGGGCGAGCAGCCATCCGTAGGGCGTGGTCAGGTCCGTGGTGAGCGTCCCGCGGCGGGCGGACCAGACCATGTAGGCGACGGCCGCGGGGACGACGGCCGCGGTTTCGCTGAGCAGGCCGGGCAGGGGCCTCACGTGGGAGCCCTGGCGGTTCTTCACCAGCGTGTAGAACGCGAAACTCGTCGAGACGCCCAGAGCCACCCACGGCACCTTGCCGTAACCGACGATGAGCGCCACGACGGCCAGGGCGCCGAAACCGAAGGCCACGACCTGCGGTCTGCGCAGCCGCTCGTGGAGGCCCACGACACCGATGAGCGTGGACAGCAGCGGGTTGATGAAGTAGCCGAGGGCCGCATCGATGGCGTGGCCCGTGGTGACTCCCCAGACGTAGATCGTCCAGTTGGCGGTGATGAGGACACCGGACAGCGCCAGCGAGGCCGCCAGCCCCCGCTGCGACCAGATCGCCCCGATCACCCGCCAGCCGTGCAGCAGCGAGATGAGGAGCAGACAGAAGAGGAACGCGAAGACGAGCCGGTCGGCGATGATCTCGAACGCGTTGGTGCGCCGTACGAGGTGGAAGTACAGCGGGAAGAAGCCCCACAGGATGTAGCAGGCCAGCCCGTAGAAAGTGCCCTTTCTCCGCTCCGTCGCCCCACCCACGGGGATCATTCTCACCCGCCACTGGCTGAGCCGAAAAATCTGGCAAGAACTGCAACAATCCACGCCCCACCCTTGGCAACTGTTGCCAGGGGTGTTTGCGTTCGCCCAGCCCGAACCCCGAGAGTTGGGGTCACTGGAGCCTGTTCCCGGCGCGGCCCCCGCACCGGCCAGGCGGGAACGCATCGTTCGCGTCTCCTGGAGCCAGAACCACCACATCGTTCGGGGCACCGGACACGTGAGCAGTGATGCCACGCGCCGGCACCGCCCCTGCAACAGAAGGGCACTCACATGAGCAGTGTTGTCCAGACCGGACCAACGCGGGTCAGGCCATTCGGCTGGCGGGACAAGATCGGGTACGCGTTCGGCGACTTCGGCAACGACCTCACCTTCGTGCTGTCGGCCATGTTCCTCATGAAGTTCTACACCGATGTCATGGGCGTCTCGGCTGCCCTGGTCGGAACCATGATGATGGCCTGCCGCATCGTCGACGCGTTCACCGACGTGACGATGGGCCAGATCATCGACCGCAGCAGGCCGACCGCCAAGGGCAAGTTCGCCCCTTGGCTGCGCCGCATGTGCGCCCCGGTGGCCGTGGCCTCGGTGCTCTGCTTCGCCGTGTGGTTCCAGGACATGCCGATGGGCTTCAAGATCTTCTGGATGTTCTTCAGCTACCTGCTGTGGGGCTCGGTCTGCTACACGAGCATCAACATCCCCTACGGCTCGATGGCTTCGGCGATCTCCGACAACCCCGACGACCGCACCGCCCTGTCCACCTGGCGAGGCATCGGCGCCACCATCGGCCAGGTCGTCATCGGCGTCGCGCTGCCCCTGTTCGTCTACTACCGGAACGAGGCCGGCGATTCGATCCTGGACGGCACCAAGATGATGTGGGCCTCGGTGTTCTGCTCCGTGCTGGCCGTGGGCTGCTACCTCATCTGCTACCAGATGAGCACCGAGCGGGTGAAGCTGGAGAAGACGACCCAGAAGTTCTCCCTCACCTACCTGCTGAAGTACCTGTTCACCAACCGCGCGCTCATCGGCATCGTCGTCTGCGCGCTGCTGCTGCTCGTCGGCCAGCTCTCGCTGGGCAACATGGGCAACTACATCTACCCGAACTACTTCAACAGCCCCTCGATGCTCTCGTACATCACCTTCATCGGCGCCGCGATCACGCTGGTGCTGTCGGTCTTCACGCCGGCCCTGGCCCGCAGGTTCGGCAAGAAGGAGATCTCCATGGTGACCATCGCCATCTCCGCCGTGGCCCTGTTCGCCGCCTTCTTCGCCCACACCCATGACGTCCGAGTCTGGATCGCCTTCTACGTCTTCGCCTGGCTCGGTGTGGCCTCCTTCTCGCTCATCTGCTGGGCCATGATCATCGACGTCATCGACGACACCGAGGTGCGTTTCGGCGACCGCCAGGACGGCACCGTGTACGCCACCTACTCGTGGGCCCGCAAGCTCGGTCAGGCCGGATCTGCCGGCCTGACCGGCATCCTGTTGTCGGTCGTGGGCTACAAGGCGGAGACCGGCTTCACCCCCGAGGTCACCGACGGCATCTACAACATCACCTGCCTGGTGCCCGGCGTCTCCTTCGCCCTGCTCTTCTTCGCCCTGTGGTTCCTGTACCCGCTGAACAAGAAGCGCGTGGACGCCAACGCCGCCCAGCTTGCCGCCCAGCGCGAGGCCAAGGCCTGACCAACCCCCTCCGGCGCCCCGCGGTGAGCCGGCCACGGCCGGCACCGCGGGGCGCCTCAGCCCATCCTCAGCACAATCGAACGGAGACGAGGAGAATGCTCTACCCGACAATGACCGACTCCCGCGTGGTCGTCGACCTCGGCGGCGTCTGGGACTTCAAGCTCGACGACGGCACCGGCTTCGACGAGAAGTGGTACGCCGCCCCTCTCGCCGATGCCATGACCATGCCGGTGCCGGCCTCCTACAACGACCTGAAGGAGGGCATCGACTTCCGTGACCACTACGGCTGGGTCTTCTACCAGCGCACGATCTCGGTGCCGGCCGCCCTGCGCGACCAGCGCGTCGTGCTGCGCGCCGACGCAGTCACCCACCACGCGCGGGTGTACCTGAACGGTGAACTCGTCGCCGAGCACCACGGCGGCTTCCTGCCGTTCGAGGTCGAACTGGACGGGCACCTGGATGAGGGCGAGAACCTGCTGACCATCGCCGTCGACAACGTCATCGACTACACGACGCTGCCGGTGGGCGGCAAAGGTGACATGCTCGGCGGCATGATGGGCGGTATCGCCGAGGCCCCCGAGCAGGCCAAGAAGCAGAACCACCCCAACTTCGACTTCTTCAACTACTGCGGTATCACTCGCCCGGTCCGGCTCTGCACCACGCCCCGGTCCTACATCGCCGACATCGCCCTGACCAGCGACGTCGAGGGCATCGACGCCGAGGCGGGCACGGCGGCCAGGGCCACCGTGAACTACCAGGTCACCACGGTCGGCGACGGGGCGTGCTCCGTCGAGCTGCTCGACGCCGACGGCACGCGGATCGACGAGTCCTCCGGCACGAGCGGCCGGCTCACGGTCGCCAACCCGACGCTGTGGCAGCCGGGCGCCGGCCACCTGTACCAGGTGCGGGTGCGGTTCGGCGAGGACGTCTACACCGAGCCCTTCGGCATCCGCACGGTTCGCGTCGACGGCACGAAATTCCTCATCAACGAACGGCCCTTCTACTTCAAGGGCTACGGCAAGCACGAGGACACCTTCCCGGCCGGCCGCGGCATCAACCTGCCGATGAACACCCGCGACATCGCGATCATGGGCTGGCAGGGCGCCAACAGCTTCCGCACGAGCCACTACCCGTACTCGGAGGAGATGATGCGCCAGTGCGACGCCGAGGGCATCGTCGTCATCGACGAGACCACGGCCGTCGGCATCAACCTGAAGTTCGGCGGCGGCGCCAATTTCGGCGGCGAACGCATCGAGACCTTCGACCCCGAGCGCGGCGTCCGGACGGCGCAGGCGCATCGCGAGGTCATCCGCGACCTCATCGCCCGCGACAAGAACCACGCCTGCGTCGTGCTCTGGAGCATCGCGAACGAGCCGGACTCCGGCGCCGAGGGCGCCTACGAGTACTTCAAACCACTGTTCGACCTGGCCCGTGAGCTCGACCCGGCCAAGCGGCCGTGCACGCTCGTCTCGGTGCAGATGAACGACGCCCCGCACACCGACTGCTCGGCGCGGCTGAGCGATGTCATCTGCCTCAACCGCTACTACGGCTGGTACTTCGGCGGCCCCGACCTGGAGGTCTCCGAGCGGGCCTTCCGGGACGAGCTGACCGGCTGGGCCGAGCTCGGCAAGCCGGTCGTGATGACCGAGTTCGGGGCGGACACGGTGGCCGGCCTGCACGACACGACCCCGGTCATGTACACCGAGGAGTACCAGGTGGACTACTACGCGATGAACTGCCGGGTGCTCGACGAGTTCGACTTCGTCGTCGGTGAGCAGCTGTGGAACTTCGCGGACTTCGCCACGAGCCAGTCGATGCTGCGCGTCCAGGGCAACAAGAAGGGCGTCTTCACCCGCGACCGCAAGCCGAAGCTGGCGGCCCACTGGTTCAGGCGGCGCTGGCACGAGATCCCCGACTTCGACTACAAGAAGTGACCCCGACCGGCCAGTGAGCACTCCCCCGGCGCCTCCACGGCTCCGGGGGAGCTCGCATACGGGGTCATGGCCCCACTCTTCCCGACCCCGGCCGATGCCCGGTCCGCTGGTCTGCGGCGGCCGACCGGGACGGCACTACCCTGATGAAATCCGCCCTGCCGAAGGAGCAGCCATGAGCACCACCGTTCACCCCGATGACTTCACCGAGCGGGCCCGTGAGCTCGTCGCGGCCATGTCGCTCGACGAGAAGGCCTCCCTCACATCCGGAGCCGACTTCTGGCACCTCAAGACGGTCGAGCGACTGGGCCTGGGATCCGTCATGGTCACCGACGGCCCGCACGGGCTGCGGAAGGCGACCGACAGCGCCGAGTTCGGCATCGGTCAGGCGGTGCCGGCGACGTGTTTCCCCACCGCGGCGGCCCTCGGCTCGACGTGGGACGACGCCCTGCTCGAACAGGTGGGTGCCGCTCTCGGCCGGGAGGCGCGGGCGGCCGACGTGGCGGTCATCCTCGGCCCGGGCGTCAACATGAAGCGGTCGCCCCTGTGCGGCCGCAACTTCGAGTACTTCTCCGAGGACCCCCTGGTCGCCGGGCGCGCCGGGGCCGCGATGGTCCGCGGCGTGCAGTCCCAAGGGGTGGGCACGAGCGTGAAGCACTTCGCCGCGAACAGCCAGGAGACCGACCGGATGCGCGTCGACGCCCGCGTCGGCGAACGGGCGCTGCGCGAGATCTACCTGCCGGCCTTCGAGCGGATCGTCACGCAGACCCGCCCGTGGACGGTGATGTGCTCGTACAACAAGGTGAACGGCACCTACGCCTCACAGCACCCCTGGCTGCTCACGACGGTGCTGCGCGAGGACTGGGGCTTCGGCGGGCTCGTCGTCTCCGACTGGGGTGCGGTCGACCAGCGGGTGCCGGCCCTGGCCGCCGGCCTCGACCTCGAGATGCCGGCCTCGGGCGGGGAGACCGACGAGCAGATCGCCCGGGCGGTGCGCTCCGGGGAGCTCGACGAGGCGGTGCTCGACCGGTCCGCCCGGCGCATCGTGGCGCTCATCCTCGCCGCCCAGGCCGCCGGCACTGGCGACGGCTACGACGCGGCGGCCCACCACGAGCTCGCCCGCCGGGCGGCCGTGGCAGGCACCGTGCTGCTGCGCAACGAGCAGGTGGACGGCTCGCCGGCCCTGCCGCTCGACGCCGGGCACGTCACCGCCGAGGATCCACTCGTCGTGATCGGCGAGTTCGCCCGCACGCCCCGCTACCAGGGCGCCGGGTCGAGCCAGGTCAATCCCACGATGCTGGACTCGGCGCTCGACGCGCTGCGCGAACGGCTTGGCGGGGCCGTCCGGTTCGAGCCCGGCTACCGGCTGGCCGAGGCCGCCGGCGAGCCGGGGCAGCAACTCACCGACGACGAACTGGCCGACCGGGCCGTCGAGGCGGCCCGTGGGGCCACGGTCGTTCTCTTCGCCGGGCTCCCCGCCGCGGCCGAGTCCGAGGGCTACGACCGGGACGGCATCGACCTGCCGGCCGCCCAGACCGCTCTCGTCGAGCGCGTTGCGTCGGTCGCCGCACGCACCGTCGTCGTCCTGGCCAACGGCTCGATGGTCTCGGTGGCGCCGTGGCACGAGAGGGTCGATGCCCTGCTGGAGTGCTGGCTGGGCGGCCAGGGCGGCGGCTCGGCCACCGCAGACGTCCTGCTCGGCAGGGTCTGCCCCGGCGGGCACCTCGCCGAGTCGATCCCCCTGGCACTGGCCGACGTACCGGCCCAGCTCAACTTCCCCGGCTCCGGTTCACGGGTCGACTACGGCGAGGGCGTCTTCGTCGGGTACCGGGGCCTGGACGCGATGGGCCGGGAGGTCGCCTACCCGTTCGGTTTCGGCCTCACGTACACGACGTTCGAGCTCTCCGACGTGCGCGCCGATCCCGCCGTGACGGTCACCGAAGGCACCGGCCTGGGCGAGACCGTCGCCGTCGTCCGCGGCACGCTGACGAACACGGGCCGCCGTGAGGGCTCCCAGGTCGTCCAGCTCTACCTGGGCAGGCGCGACGGGTCGCGGGTCGCGCGGGTGCCCCGCGAGCTGCGCGGCTACGAGAAGATCACCCTGGCCCCGGGACAGTCGGCGCCGTTCGAGTTCGCCGTGACCCGGCGAGACCTCTCCTTCTGGGACGAGGACACCAGCGCCTGGCAGGTCGAACCCGGCGCCTACGACGCCCAGGTCGGCTTCTCCAGCAGGGATGCCGGGGCGGTGCTGCCCCTGCAGGTCACCGCGCCGGAGCCCGTGCCCCCGCTCCGCCACAACTCCACCTACGCCGAGTGGGTGGCGCACCCGGACGGCGGGCCGCTGCTGCGCGCCGAGGCCGAGGCCTTCGTCGCGGACATGGAGTCCTCAGACGCCTACGAGCTGTTCGCCTCGATGCCGCTGGAGCGGCTCGTGCGGATGCCCGGCTCACTCCTGGCCCAGGACGCCTACCGGGCGCTGCTCGACGAAGTGCAGGCCCGTCAGGCCTGACCCTCGGGCCCGAACCCGGTCGGGCGGCCCGTCAGGAGGAGCGGGCCGCCCGACCGGCGGAGACGGCGGAGACCACGCACCGAAACAGCCCCCGGCCGCTCCTGGTCACTCGGCGCGCAGGGCGGCCAGGGGGCTCAGCCGCATCGCCCGCTGGGCGGGCATGAGCCCCGCCACCGTGCCGATGAGCGTCGAGAAGACGACCGCGGCGACGGCCATCCACGGGGTGATCACCGAGATGTCGGCGCCGACGGAGACGCCGAGGGTCGCGTTGAGCGCCGCCGACAGCAGCAGGCTCAGCAGCAGCCCTGCCGTGCCACCGAGGAAACCGATCGTCGCGGCCTCCACCAGGAAGGCCCGCCGGATGTCGCGGATCGCCGCACCGAGCACCTTCATGATGCCGATCTGGCGGGTGCGTTCGTACACCGACATCATCATCGTGTTTGCGATGCCGATGGCTGCGACGAACAGCGAGATGAAGCCGATGCCACCGAACACGCCCTGCACGATGGCCGACTGCCTCTGCAGTTCCTGCAGGAGTTCCACATTGCTCTGCACCGTGTAGCCGGCCGAGCGGAGCTCTCGGGTGAGCGCCTCGGCCTGTTCGACGCTCTCGGTGTCGAGGTCGATGTGCGAGTAGATGAAGGGGCCCTTGGGTCCGCCGGAGGTGTTGCTCGGCTGGCCGGGCAGGGCCCTGCCGGGATTCGCCCGCTGCAACGCCCTGACGAGTTCGTCGAGGTCGCAGTAGACGGCGGTGTCCTCGGCGGCGTAACCACTCGCGCTCTTCTGAACAACCCCCGTAACCGGCACGACGAGTTTCTTGGAGTGCTCCTGGGCCGCCGACCCCTGCAGGTCGGAGGTCGGCACCTCGGCGGCCCCGTTCCGCGTCTGGTCGCTCGCCGGCGTGACGAACATCGGCTGGGCCATGAAGTCGATGCTCTTGTCGGCCGGCATCTCGCCATAGGGATCCTCACCGAAGAAGGTGCCCAGGGAGCCGCCCACGGCGAAGGTGAGACCGTTGCCGGGTTTGGGCAGGGCGCCTTCCGACAACTGCAGATTCCGGTGCTCCAGGTGCTCGGCCGACATGCCCGAGACGGTGATGGTGCCGGTCTTGGTCCCGACCCTTGCCGTCATGGACACGTCATAGACGGGCGTGACATGGGTGACGCCGTTCCTGCCGGTCAGGTCGTTGATCGTCTCCGCGTCGAGCTTGTACTTCTTCGTCGACCCCTGGTTGGGCAGCACACTCACCCGGGTGAAGCTGGAGTTCTCACCGAAGGACTCCATCGTCGCCCTCGACATGCCCAGGCCGAGCGAGACCATGACGATGACGGACATCGTGCCGATGACCACGCCGAGCGCGGTCAGCGCCGTGCGGAAGCGGCGCTGACGCAGGCTCGACAGGCTCATCTCGAACAGGTCGCCCCAGCGCATGGCTCACTCCTGGTCCTCGGGCATGAGCGGGGGCTCGGCGTCGAGGGCGGCGAGGAACTCCTCGGCGTTAGCAGCAGCCCGCTTGCGCCGCCTGCGCACGATGAGAACGATGACCAGGGCAACCACGAGGGCGAGCGGCACCACGATCGCCAGCGGGCTCAGTGCCACGCCGGTGGACTGCATCTGCTCCTCGGGGACTGGTTCCGAGGTGGGCGGCTCGTCGATGATCAGCTCGACCTGCCGTTCGAACGTCGTGACGGTCCCGCCCGCGTCCTCGTAACTGATCACCAGGGTCACCGGGGCGTTCGATGCGGCATCGGCGTGCAGCACCATGTCCACCGCCCCCGCCGTGCCGGCCTCGATAGTGCCGACGAACTGCTCCGGCGCGGTGACCGCCTGGTCGGGTTTGACAGCGACGGAGGTGTTGTAGAGCTTGTTCTTGCCCTTGTTCAGCACGCTGAAGCTGAGGTTGGTGTCCTGGCCGACGGTCAGGTTCGACGGCTGCAGCTCCAGCTCCGAGGTCTCGACCCGGGTGTGCTGTCTGACGCGCACCGTCATCGTCTCGTCGGAGACCAGCGCGGTGCCGCCGGCCGCCTCCTCGTAGTCGACGTGCAGGGTGAGCTGGTGCGGGCCCTCCTCTGCGGTCGGCAGGGACTGGAACCGCAGCTCGTAGCCGACGGCGGCCCCCGCCCCGATCCACTGGGTGTACACCGAGGCGGCGCCGCCGACCGGCAGCAGGGAGCCGTCGGGGGCGCTGATGGTCGTCTTGAGGTTCTGCACACCGGTGGTGGATGACGCGTTCTTCAGCGTGAGGTTGACGGTGAACTCCTCGCCGGCCGCGGGTTCCTCGGGGATCGTGGCGAAGGCGGAGAGGAGCACCCGGGGCGCCATCGCCTCGGCGGGCGCCGCCTTGGCCGGGCCCGGCGCGAGGAGCGCCAGGACCGCGGCGAGGACGCCGACGAGGCCGACGCGTCGCGCCTGCCGTACCAGATGTCTCATGAGTCTCATGCCCCTTCCTGCCCAGTCGCGGGCCCGCTGCGGTCGATGTCGGTGACGCATCCGTCGCCGATCCGGATGATCATGTCGGCGAAGGAGGCGAGGTGCTGGTCGTGGGTGACCATCACCCACGTCTGGTGGTAGCGCTCGATGAAGCGCCTGAAGAGTTCGAGGGTCCGCTCGGCGGTGTGGGAGTCGAGGTTGCCGGTGGGCTCGTCGGCGAAGACGATCCTGGGGTTCACGACGAGGGCCCGGGCGATGCCGACGCGCTGCTGCTGACCGCCCGACATCTGGGTGGGCTTGTGGTCGAGGTGCTTGCCGAGACCGACGGTGCGCAGCGAGGCGGCGGCCCGGGCGAGACGCTCGGCCTTGGCCACGCCCTGGAAGGCGAGTGGCCAGGCGACGTTCTCCACGGCCGTCATCGTCGGGATGAGGTTGAACGACTGGAAGACGAAACCGACCTGTTCGCGGCGGAAGGAGACCAGTTCCTCCTCGCTGAACTCGTGGAGCGGGTGGCCGGCCACCCAGACCTCGCCGGCGGTCGGTTTCTCGAGCCCGCCGATCATATTGAGCAGCGTGGACTTGCCCGACCCGGAGGTGCCGACGACCGCGGCGAAGGTACCGGCCGGGATCGACAGGCTGACGCGGTTGAGCGCCACCACCGGCTGGCTGCCCACCTGGTACACCTTGCTGAGGTCCCGGGTCTCGACCACTGCCCGTGCCGGTTCGCCCATGCCCCGCCCCCTCGTCTTCTCGTCCGTGGCTTCCTCATTCGGCGCCACAGAAACTACGGGGGATCCGGCTCACCCGGCATCATCCACATGGTCGATACGACCCCCGGGCTAAACCCCGAGTCCGTCTCAGGGTTGGTGTACGACCTCAGTCAGATGGCAGGGTCTCACTGCAGCGGCAGGCGCGGCACGAGGACGCGTCCGAGCCACCAGGACGCGGCCGCCAGGACGAGGGCGAAGACGAGATTCCACAGCATCGCCGGTAGATGGGTCCGGGCGGCCAGGACACCGGGGTCCTGGGATCGGTCGCCGTGCAACGAGACGTTGACGAGTTGACGCCATGCCCCGGCGATGAGAAAGACGCCCAGTCCGAGGACCGTGGCCGAGGCCAGCGCGGAGTCGGCGTACCACCACAGGGCGATGCTCGCCGCGAGGGTGCCGAGCAGGGCCGCCACGGTGTGCGCCGAGCGCGCCCTGGGCAGCACGAGCAACAGGACGGCGGCGACCCCGATCAGCACCGCCCGGGCGTAGCCGCCCAGCGCCGCCTGCCCGATGAGGGCGCCGACGAGGGCGGGCATCGGGTAGCCGGCCAGTGTCGTGAGGACGAGGCCCGGGCCGCGGGTGGCGCCGCTCGTCGTGGTGGCGCCCGACATGTCGGGGTTGACGGTGAAACCGGCGAATCGGCGGCCGGTGGCCAGGCCGACGAGAGCGTGCCCGAGTTCGTGGACGAGCGTCACGACGACCCGCAGGATGCGCCAGGCCGGTCCGAGGAGGACGGCCGCCAGTGCCGCTGCGACGGCGACGAGCACGGACGTCTCGGTGGGCGCCGGGCCGGGGTGCCAGCTCGCGCCGAGCCGGCCCCAGATCTGTGTCAGGACGCCGTTCACGCACCGATTATGCCCACGCGGCGAAGCCCCGGACCGGCCATGTTCCCAGTCGACACGCCTTGTCCACCCCGACCGGCGGGCAAGCTCTGGCCGGACCCGGTCCGGGTCATGTTCTCCCTGGTCAGTCCCCGGAGTAGGTGAGCCGCCCGTCCTCGTAGCGCACCGTACCCGCGTGCTCGACCGCACCCGCCCCGGCGGCCCCGTGCGACACCCACGTGACGCGCACCGAGTCCCCGTCCTGCTCCATCGACTGCACGTCGGCATACGGCGCTTCGTCGGAGCGGCCCAGCCACAGGGTGTCGACGAGCTGCCCGCCCAGACCGGTCAGCATGAGACGGTCCGGATCCATCTGGACCCCGCCGCTGACGAATACCGACAGCGCCTGCTGGTAGCCCCGTCCCATCATGTCGAGGTAGACCGGCGACCACGGATGACCCGGCTCGTGACGAACGTACCCCATGGTCGCCCCCGGCACCTTCCCGTCAACCATCCTCGTGCCCTCGTATGGGTAGGGCGCCTCCGCAGTCTGCAGGTCGACGACCGTGACACCGGGGGCCTGCATGCCGCACCCGCTGGCCAGGATCGCGGCCATCACGGCCCCGGCAATCGCGGTGGTGCTCTTGCTCATGGCAGCATTCTTCACCCTTCTCGCCGGCCAGGCTCCTGGAGTCGTGACTGGGCAATCGGGAACAGGCTCAGCGGTGTCTCCCCGTGCGGCCCGGCGGCCGCCGGGCTTGGCGCTGGGCCGGGCTCGTTCAGTCCTCGGTGTAGACGAGGCGGCCGTCCTCGTAGCGCACCGTTCCCGAGCGCTCGACAGGATTCGCTCCCGCGCTCCCGCTCGCCACCCATGTGACGCGCACCGAGTCCCCGTCCTGCTCCATGGACCGCACGTCGCCGTGATCGGTGTCCGTGTGGTCGGACAGCGAAACGACTCCGATGAGTTCACCGCCTGAGCCGGTCAGCATCAGATAGTTCGGTATGAAGTTGGCCCCGCCGCAGGCGAACACCGACAGCGCCTGCCGGTAGCCCAGGCCCGCCATGTCGAGGTAGACCGGCGACCACGGATGGCCCGGCTCGTACTCGATGTGGTCGATGGTCGTCAGGGGAACCATTCCGTCGATCATTCTCGTGCTCGGCTGGCAGGCGTCGGGAGACACGGCCGTCAGCAGGTCCTCGACCGTGACATCGGCCGGCGTCTCCTCGGTGGCACCACCCTGCTGGGTCTGCTCCGTCGTCGCGGCAGTGGGGGTCGGCCATGCCGTGGGCTGCGGCGTGCCGGTCGTTTCGACGGAGGACTGCTCGGGCGAAGCAGCCCGTTCGGGTTGCCCGCCCTGCGTCCCGCACCCGCCGACCAGCAGTGCGGCCATCGCCACGCCCGCGACCACAGTGATGCTCTTACCCATGGCCGTATTCTTCACCTCGCAGAGCCCGCCTCCGTCCCCGGGCCCTGGGTTCGGAGGGGTTTCGTCACGAACGATCCTGGTCACGCGGCCGTCCCGGCACCATGATCGCCCGGTTACGATCCTGGTCAGTCCTCCGTGTAGGTGAGGTTTCCGTCCTCGTAGCGCACCGTGCCCGCATGCTCGACCGGATCCTTCCCAGCGGCCCCGCTCGCCACCCACGTGACGCGCACCGAGTTACCGACCGGCTCCATCGACCGCACATCGGAGTACGGCGCCTCGCCGGAACCACCCAGCACCAGGGAGTCGATGAGTTCGCCCCCGGCGCCAGTCAGCATGAGCCGGTCCGGGTCCATGCTCTCGCCGCCGCAGACGAACACCGACAGCGCCTGCCGGTAGCCGAGGGCGGCCATGTCCAGGTAGACCGGTGACCACGGATGACCCGGCTCATGACGAACGTACGCCGTGATCGCCCCCGGCACCTGCCCGCCGACCATCCTCTCGCTCTCGTAGGCACACCCGGGTGACACCGCAGTGAGCAGGTCATGGGCCGTGACATCGGCGGTTCTCCGCCCGGCGCTGCTCGTCCGCTGGGATGGCTCCGCCGTGACGGCAGAGGGCCGAGGCGTGTCGGCCGTCCCGCCAGTGGACTGCCCGGAGGAGCCGGCCCGATCGGACCGTCCACCCTGGGCCGCGCACCCGCTGACCAGGAGTGCGGCCACCACGGCCCCGGCAACCACGGAGGCGTTCCTGCTCATACGGCATTGTCACTCGGCCCGGTGGACTCGTCCACCCCTACCCTTGGGGCGTGGATCTGCTCAACTTCGTCGGCGTCTTCGCCTTCGCCGTCTCCGGCGGGCTCGTCGGGGTCCGCCGGCGCTTCGACATCTTCGGCATCCTCGTCCTGGCGCTCGTGACGGCCCTGGGCGGCGGCGTGGTCCGCGACCTGCTGCTGGGCATCACTCCCCCGTCGAACCTGACGAACATCCCGTTCCTCGCCACGGCAGTCGTGGCTGGTCTCATCACGTTCCGCTTCTCGGGCAGCCTCGACCGGGTGCGCAGACTCATCCTGCTGGCCGACGCCGCAGGCCTGGGCGCCTTCGCCGTGGCCGCCACGCTGCTCGCCATCCGGACCGGACACCCGGGCGTCGAGGCGGTCCTGATCGGCACGATCACCGCCATCGGTGGCGGCATCATCCGCGACATGCTCGCCGGTACGGTGCCGAGCGTCCTGACCCAGGACATCTATGCCGCACCGGCCCTCCTCGGCTCCCTCGGCACCGACCTGTGCGTGCGTTTCGGCCTCTACAACACGCTCACGCTGTGGCTGCTCGTGGCGTTCGTCTTCGGCATGCGGGTGCTCGCCCTCAGGTTCCACTGGCAGGCACCGAAACCACGGCGGCTCACCCGGGACGAGCCGGATCCCCCGCGGCCCTCGTGAGGGCACTCGGTCGTCACACCCGGTTCAGCAGCGTGTCGTCCGCCGCTGCGCCGACAGGTCGCACGCCTGTGGGGTCTGTCCGGTGCCCCGCCCGCGCCACCCGTGTGCGGCGAGCGCGTGCCGTGCAGGGCACCGGCGGGCCCTGCTTCCCAGCGGTGCCGGGGCTCGAGGGGCATCCCGGGGACGGCCGGGTGTCACGCCACGTACAGTCCCCGGTGCAGCGCGCACCGCGGGTTGAACGCGTGGCCGCAGCCGGCGCAGACGTGCGCGGCGGAGTAGTCGGCGTAGGAGCTGAGGTGCCCGCACACCCCGCACAGCACGGTGCCGGGGGCGGCCGGGTCGACCCTGTCGAACGGGTGATCGGCCAGCGCATCGTGGCACTCGTGGCAGGCCCAGAACTGCCCGCAGGCCTCGCACAGGTTGGCCACGACATCGCGCTCGGTGTGCCAGTGGGCGCAGCGACCCTGCTCGTCCACCTCGACGCCCCGGATCACGGTCATGGGCCGTATTGTCTCATCACCCTCACCCCCGGCAAACCGCTGCGACGGGCGGCCGTCCGCCGCGCAGACGCCAGGTCGTCCTTCGACGAGCCCGAGGTTCACGGCTGGTACCGGCCCACCACTGGCAGGTGCTCCAGGATCTGCCTGCCGTGTCCCGATCTGACGAAGGCCTCGGTGGCGTCGGTGCCGGCGCTCACCCCGTGATGCGTCCCGCCCTGCCACGTCGGCACCGAACCCAGGTCGTAGACGACCCTGTCGACGGCGACCCAGCACTGCGCCCCATCGGCGCAGGTGGCCTCGGCGAGTTCGCCGGCGGTGATGGCCACTGTGTCGATCCGGTGCTGCTCGTCGCTGGAGAACTCCCGGTCCAGTTTCGTGCGATCCCCGACGTTCGAGGGGTGCAGCAGCACCCAGGCGACCACGATGGCCACGAGCACGAGGACGCCGATGACGATCCACCGCATGAGACGGTTCCCCCTTCTTTTTGATACACGATGTCTCATGACGATGAAGATACACTATGTCTCATGGCTGTCAACCCCGCTACCCGCCGCCGGATGAGCGAACAGGAGACGCGCGAACGCGTCCTCGACCTGGCCAGTGACCGCCTCGTCGAGCAGGGACTGTCCGTCGGGCTGGACGCCCTTCGCATGGAGCAGGTCATCGCCGAGGCGGGTGTCTCGCGCGCGAGCGCCTACCGCTGCTGGCCGCACCGCGCCGACTTCCTCGCGGACGCGCTCGTCCACGCCATCGGCCGCACCAGCCTCGTCCCCGAGGACGACGAGACCATTCGCCGGCTGCTGGGCGTTCTCGAGGCGCGCCGAGACGTGCTGGGCACCGAGCAGGGGCGCCGCGACGTGGTCGTCGAGGCGCTGCGGGTCTCATTGGACGCCGACATCCGCCGCATGCTGGCCTCGCCGAAATGGCGGCTGTTCATGGCCCTGTCCGTCACGCATCAGACGTTGCCCGACGAGGACCTGCGCGCGACCGTGGCGGCTTCCCTGGCCGAGATGGAGCACGCCATGGTGCAGCGGCGGGCGGAGATCTACGAGACGATGGCGGCCATGATCGGCTACCGTCAGCGCCCGCCGTGGAGCGGCGAGGAGGGGTTCATGGCGTTGTCGCAGCTGTCCGGGCTGACCATGCGCGGCGTGCTCTCGCGCGCACTGGGGGACCCGGACTGGCTCGATGAACGCACCGAGCTGGCCCTCTTCGGGGCCAGCGGCCCGGCCCCGTGGTCACAGCCCGAGATCGCCCTGACCACGGTGCTGCTCGGCCACCTCGAGCCCGATCCTTCGGTCGTCTGGACCCCGGAGCGGATCGCGGCGTCCGAGGAGCAGTTCGCCGCGATCGCCGCGTCACTCGGCGCGTCACCGGACCAGGCACGTGGCGACCCGACGTGATGACCCGGCGGGGCACCAGTGCTCGGTGCCCGGCGCGACGAGCCGCTCACCGGCCACGGTGGGCGTGACGAAGATTGACCGGCTCGTGGATCCAGATCACAGTGTTGCCATGAGCACCTGGGAGGACCCGCCGCGGACCGAGCACGTTGTGGCGCGGGCGGGTTCGTCGGTGCACGCCTGGACGGCGGGGCCCGCCGATGGCCCACTGGTCGTCCTCAGCCACGGCGCGTCGATGGATCATCGAATGTTCGACGACCAGGTCGGTCCGCTCGCCGGGGCGGGCTACCGGGTGCTCACCTGGGACATCCGCGGCCATGGCCGGTCCCGCCCCATCGGCCGGGTTCCGATGGGCGTCGCCGACATGGCCGATGACCTGGTCGCCCTGCTGGACCATCTCGACGTCCGGGGCCCGGTCTGCGTCGGCGGGCAGTCGCTGGGCGGAGTCATCGCCCAGGAACTGGTGTACCGCGCACCGGAGCGGGTGGCGGTCCTGGTGATCATCGGGTCGACGTGCATCACGCTGCCGATCCCACGGTGGGAGCAGTGGGCGCTGAGGTCCTCGCTGTGGTGGTTCAGGTTCTGGCCATGGGACCACCTGAAGCACGTGATCGCGACGACGACGGCCGACCGGCCGCCGGTGCGCGCCTACGCCAGGGACGCGGTCGACGCGATTCCGAAGGCTGATTTTCTTCAGATCTGGCGGGGCGTGACCCGCTCGCTGCGCCCGGAACCGGGGTACCGGATCGAGGTGCCGCTGCTGCTGACCCATGGCGCGCTGGACCGTACGGGCGACATCGTGCGCACCGCCCCCGCCTGGGCAGCCCGGGACCCGTACTGCCGACACGTGGTGATCCCGCTGGCCGGCCACAACGCGAATCAGGACAATCCGGAGTTCTTCAACCGGGTGCTGCTGGACTTCCTCGCCGAGCACTACCCCGCCGCCTGAGGACAGTGACTCGCGGCCCCAGGATCACCGACTCGAGTCCGCTCGTCCCTGAACCAATGGGCGACATCCTCAGCCGAAGACCTCAGGACGCCCTGCCAACATCCGCCTCGGTGGAGACAGCCGGTTCCGGCCACTGCCCCTCCCCCGGTGGGAGCCCGACCGCCTCGAGGAGCCCCGGGAAGAGCGCCTCGATCACGGCGTCCCGGCGGGTGATACGGCGGTGCCTGCCGAGCGCCTCGGTGTGCATGAGCCCGGATTCCCTGAGCACCTTGAAGTGGTAGGACATGGTCGACCTGGCGACGTCGTAGTCGAGATCGCCGCAGAACTGCGGGCCGTCCGAGGCGATCCGGCTGAGGATGTCGCGCCGGATCGGATCCGACAGGGCACCGAGCACACGATCGAGGTCGATGTCGCCCTGACTGGGATGGTGCAACCGCTCTCTGCCCACTGTCCGCCCTTCCCCCCGGTCGTGCCCATGCTACCGACCAGAGGACGACCGCCAAGTGAACTGATCGGCTTGACAAGCGAGCCCGACAGGTCAATTCTTATTTCGTCAAACTTCTAAATAAATATCAGGTCTGTCCCTCCCCTTCATGCTGCCCGGCAACGAGCGAAGGGACCGGAAGGATACCCCATGACATCATCCCCGAATGTCTCACTCAGGTCGGTTTCCGAACCGACGATGCGACTGATCTCCTTCGCCACGCTCTTCGTGATCGGCACCGACACATTCCTCACCGCGCCGCTGCTGCCGCTCCTGCAGCGCGAGTTGGGCGTGAGCGTGTCGCGGTCCGGCTGGCTCGTCTCGGCATATGCACTCGGTTACGCGGTGTTCGCCCTTGTCGCGGGCCCCCTCTCGGACCGTTTCGACCGGCGGACCGTTCTCCTGTCGGGACTGGTCGGGTTCACCGTGTTCACTGCGGCCTGCGGTGGCACCTGGGACTTCTGGTCCCTGTTCACCACCCGGCTGCTCGCCGGCGTCGCCGCAGCGTTCGTGACGCCTCAGATCTGGGCGGCGATTCCGGTGACGGTGCCCGCGTCGTCGATCGTCGGGACGATGGGTTACGCGACAGCGGGGCTGGCGATCGCCCAGGTCGTGGGGATCCCGATCGGCTCGTTCCTGTCGTCCCTGGGATGGCGCGTGCCCTTTCTGGTGATCGCGTCGGCCAGCGTCCTACTGTGGATCCTGCTGTATGCACGGTTCCCGAATGTGCGTCCTGTCGACGCGGCGTCTCAGGGCCGGCTGCTCGCCCCTTATGCGCAGGTGGGGCGTTCCCGTCCCTTGATGCTGTCGCTGACGGCCTATCTGGTGTTCCAGACCGGCAACTTCGCGGCGCTGTCCTTCATCGGCTCGTGGTTCGCCCAGGACTTCGGCGCGTCCCAGACCGTGATCGGTTCGGCGATGATCGTCATCGGCCTCGGTAATGCCGTCGGATCATTGACCGGCTCGCGGCTGGTCGCCCGTCTCGGGCAGCAGCGCTCGCTCCTGTTCGGGATCATCGCCCTCGGGACGATCTATCTCGGCACCGCCCTCGTCGGCACGTTGCGGGTCGCCGTGCCCGTACTGGCCCTGGCAATGCTGGTCGCCGGGTTCCTCTTCCCCGTCCTCATGAGCGAGCTCCAGAGCCACACCGATCTCGCGCGCGGCACGGTGTCCTCCCTGTCGAACGCTGCCATGTACGCCGGGACGACGATCAGCGGGGCCATCGGCGGGCAGCTTCTGACCCGTTTCACCGGCTACAGCGGCATAGCGGTCTTCACCGCCGCCGCCTACCTGGTCGCTCTCGGCACGTACGCCCTGGGCGGCGCCTTCAGGCGTCCCGTGTCGCCGTCCTGATACGCCGGACTGTCCTGCCGTCCGGACGTGCGGTTTCGCGCGTCACGGCACGGTCCGTGGAAGACCCGGCAGGACCGTTCCGCCGACGGCGACCAGGAGCACGGCCCCTGTCGTCATCGCGGCGGTGAAGCCCGCCCGCTGCACGCCGAGCCCGGCGAGCAGGGGCCCGAGCGACAGGCCGGCCGCGTAGGCGAGGTTGTACAGCGCGTAGGAGCCGCCGAGTGTGGGCGGGTCGACCCGGAGGCCCTGCTCGCCGATGAGGGTGGTCGCCGGGGCGAGCAGCAGCGCCGACGAGACGCCGAGCAGCGCCATGGCCACACCGGTCTGCCACAGCCGGTCGGCCCAACCGATGAGGGCCAGCGATGCCGAGGCCGTGGCCACGCCCGAGCCGATGAGCAGTCGCGGCGGGGCCGTCGCAACGCAGCGCCCCACCACGGGATTGGCGAGGATCGCGGCGAGCGAGGCCAGGGCGAACAGCAGGCCGATGAGGAGCGATCCGGCCCCCAGGTGCACCGGGAGCACCGGTTCGACGGCGGAGAGCACGCCCGCCCCGATCGCGATGGCGGTGACGATGGCGGCCGAGCCGGGGACCCGCAGCACCTGTCGCGGGCCCGCGGTGTCGTCGGTGACTCGTGGTGAATCCTTGACGAGGAGGATGCGCAGCATACCGTCGGCGAGGGCGACGGCGGCGGCGAGCAGGAACGGGGCGGCCGTACCGAGGCGTTCGACCATGAACCCGGACAGCGGCGGGCCGATCAGCACGCCGAGGGTGATGGTGGACATGGCGATCCCCATCGCCTGTCCGCGTCGTTCGAGGCTCGTCGTCGCGGCGATCAGCGAGAGCGCGGCGACCCAGGACATGCCGCCCGCGACGCCTTGTGCGAGCCGGGCGACGAGCAGCAGCCAGTAGGGGCCGCCGGTGGCGAACAGCGGCGTGGCCACGGCCAGGCCCACAAGGCCGATGAGCAGCGGCATCCGCGGCCCGCGACGGTCGACGACACGGCCGGCGAACAGTGTCGAGACGATCATCGCTGCCGCGTACGCCGAGAACAGGACGCCCGTGGCGGCCGGGCCACGGGCGACCACTGACGGGAGCAGCGGGAGCACGGGCACGGCGAGGCCGTGTACGAGCATGTCGGTGAACAGTGCCACCGAGCCGACGACGAGGGCATGGCTTGGAGTGGTGGCGGAGGTGGTGTCGGGTGTCGCCATGAGGTGACGACTCCTTTCTGACTATGTCGGGCGCAACCCCCTTGCCAGCGCCGAGATCGTGGCGCTCAGCTCGTCGGGCCGGGGAAGATCGTCGGGGCGCATCACGGCTGTCACGGTGAGCCCCTGCACGAGCACCAGCGCCAGGGCTGCGACCGTTTCTGGGGTGGATTCGGAAGTGGCGGGGAGGCCGGCGGCGATACGGTCGCGCCAGGCATCGAGTGCGGCGTTCTTCCCGGCGGTGTCGCCGAGGGCCTGCGGCGCGACGAGCACCGTGCAGGCCGCCAGGGCGCGGAACCTGGCGTCCTCGCGCAGGAGGTGCACGAACTCGGGCAGCAGTGCCGCCAGGTCCGCGGGTTCGACATCGAAGAGCCGTGCCCCGTACTCGGCCCAGCCCCATGCGAGCGCGTCCTCGAGCAGCACGGCCTTGGAACTGAAGTGATGGTGCAACGCGCCGCGGGTGACACCTGCGCGAGCGGCGACGACCTCGAAGGTCGCCCCGCGTCAGCCCCTCTCCTCGAAGGTCAACAGCGCCGCCTCCAGCAGCGCGCGCCGCGTCTGCTCCGCAGCCTCAGCCGTCCGTCTCATACATACAATCTAACATGTATATGTCGGGGGCGGCCTTCCGACAACGAGTACGACGTCACGCTCCGACACGCTGATGAATGGAGCGCATGAGACCCGCATCTGAACCCGTCCAATCGCGAGCAGCACGGCCCCAATCCCTCATCGCAGGCCCAGTGCAAGTCAATGACAGCCCGCCCATAACTACAGCAACCCCAACCATAACCATTTAACACTAAAACAGGAACCAGAGAATTCCTCACGGCGAGATCTTCCCTGACCCCAAACCATCAAAACTAACGACTCGCGACACTAGCAACCTTATCAGCAGAAGCCTTCACTCGAAGTGTCGCGATACTATACCTCATCCGCGGGCACCATGAATAACTTTAATCGTCGATACTGAGGAATTTATTTGGCCCATACGGTGACAGCACCCAACGTCCAGGTTCCCATTCCATGGCAGTTTTCTCATTACCGTCAACATGAATCCAACGTAGATCAGCCAGGTAAATCCTGGAATTCACTATGAGCTGCACATCAGTATACGCGACGGCAGCGGCCTCGTGTCGCACTCTAAGGATCTTCCATTCGTCAAGATTGAACTGCTCGTAAAGATCCCTGGCTTCTCGCGCAAGTTGGCCGGGGGGCCGCTGGGGGTTCACGAGTTTTATAAAGTACTCACCCATCGGCGCCCATTGGCGCTTACTCCATCGCTCAAGAAAGTCTGCGCACACCATGGCAACTTCAGCGGGATCTTCATGCGGTAAGTTTGGATCATACTCATACGGCTGCCACTGTTCAATCTTAGTCTTGTTAGACTGGATTTTACACCAACGTGTCATTAATTCTCTATACGAGGGCGCTGGTTCAACAGGTCGTTTTTGTCGCTTCCGCGCATCAGCCCAGTCAGCAACTGCAAAAAGACGATTCCAAGCTTTTGTTGCGACTACTACGTTGTCATAGTTCACCAAAGTGCCGTGCATGATTCCATTACGAGCCAGCTCAGTAATTTCGGTTTCATCTGTCTTGAAATACGCTTTAACGAAGGATTTGTGAGCATGCCCCAGCCCAAGATGATGCCCGACGACGCTATCCCAGGCCATCATATCTTCGGGCGAACGTGCATGCAGTCCTCTGCGTTGTGCCGTGTCCTGGTCATTGACGGAACCATCCATCATTGAAAGTATGACAAGAACGGTGCTGTAGTAGCGACCCGCTTCATAATCAGCCAGCGCCTTCTGTAGCAGGGGAAGACGCTTCTGCATCTCGTCAAATCGGCTGAGCTGACGAAGTAGAGATGAGATTCGTCCAGTTTTCTGGTAATACTCAATAAGACGCTTTTCCGCCACCTGCGAATCAGAGCCAGCCACGACTTTTTGAATCTCATCTAAGTTGAGATCATCAGTGAAAACCCAGTTGCGCGCCCCGAGCAAGTCATAGAAAGTGTCAACGGTTTCTATTATATGTCGATGCTTGTTTTCTAACTGCTCTAGCCGCCTCCGTTTATCACGCGAAAAGAACATCACCTTCTTGAATGCTGCTATTTGCTGTTCTATCTCCTTGACTGATGGGAGATCCCGTGCAGATCCGTAAGGAGGCATGCGTGGATGACCTTTCATACTCGGAACGATAGCAGAAAACATCGATCAGTCTTGGCGAGGGCAACATCGGAGGAGCACCATAGAACAGATTTTAGCAACTTTACTTGTATCACTCCGCGAATAGACGCCGAAGTACTCCGCTATCATGATAGCGTCTATTCTTTCACTTTATGCGTTTCCAGTGAAGCCCAATCCCTTTTCCCGCAAGCAGTATTCAAACTGTCTTGTTGAGTTCACAACCGCTCAGGCCTTGGATTCAGCACCGATAGTTCCCACCCGCCATGTCCTGCTTTAGTTGTCCTCACACACTCAGACTGAGCTTACTACAACCCAGTCTTTTCACACATAACGCGCCCTTGATCTGACATGCACCCCGGAGGCGCTTTATCACTCTATGATAGAGTTCGCTCTTATGGAAAATCGATTGAGATGTGTGACTGATATACAGACCAGTTTAGCAGAAGTAGCGGCATTTATCTGTATGAAGTTAGACATGCCAGAGAATCGAAAACCCAGGACACTAAGCATCGGATTGGTAAAATGTCACTTTGAAATGCGTCAAGAAAATGTACAGCTAACCGGATTTACGATGCCAGTGGATCAAAACGTAGTAACACATTCAGGATTTTCAAGACGTCAAGCCCGAATCCATCATGAACACTAGTTTTGATGACTAGTCGAAACTCTTCTTCCTTTTCTTTCTGAGCACAGGAGAGTTTCACAACGGCTGGGTTCCTCACGTAACGAATCGGGGTCAAGCACATCCTGGTGCCCTATCAGTCTGCAAACCATCCCCGTGTAGCCTTCCCACTACGCAAGATCCTAATCACCGGTCCCTTGAAGCATAACAGATCGCTTCGGTCCCCATCCGAGCTAACACATAGATGGCAACCATTCCTTCCACGCGGCAAGGGTGAAAACTTCTTCGAATGTGACCCCAGCCTGCACATCAGAAACAATACACAAAACCAAAAATGGTTTTACTCCCTGTCAGCAGCATCTCTGATTTCAGCCTTAATTTAGTTCAGTCCTGCTCGAAGCCCGAATCGGGGTCAAACTTCAGCACCCGCGCATTCTCGCTGATGGTACGCACCTCGGACTCGGTGAATCCTTCCTTCTTGATGGCCTGAATGTCGATGGTGATTTCCAGCTGGGCACCGGAGCCGGCCAGCCGGTCGATGACCTCGCGGGTGATGTTGCCGATGTCGCGGTTGTAGCGGTCGGAGTTGATCCTGACCGACCCGAAGAAACGACCGAGCACGGCCTCCAGTTCCGATTCAGCACCGGACTGTTCGCTCCCCGTTGCCGCGGGTATGCCGCTGGCCCACACGTAGTCGGCTGAACCACCCGCAGCCGTCTGACCGGCATCCGTTGCCACACTGGTTCCGGCGGGTTGGGCGGCATCGGCCTGTTCCGCATCGACCTGCTGCTGGGCGCGCTCGATTGCGACGAGCAGCGTGCCGTCGGTGACCTGAAGCGTGGCGTTGGGGTCGGGCGGGATGAGCAGGCCGCGGTAGCGGCCCGTTTCCTCGTCCTTGCCGGTGGCGATCGCGAAGCGTTCGTTCTCGACAAGCACGGCGGTCAGTGACTGCTTGATGGCGTTGTCGAGCACGTCCCGGCTGGCCAGCCTCGGCATGTAGGTGTACCGGGTGAAGTAGCCCCACAGTTCCTCGGCCGTGATCTCGCCCCTGTCCTGCCACAGCGCCCCCAGTTCCCGGTGCAGCGCGTCCCCCAGGCTGGCCGCGCCCAGCTGGGTGATCAGCTGTTCCTCGCGTACGAGTTTCGTGCTCACCCGTTCGGCGAGGGAGCGTGTGCCGGAGTCGAGGATCCTGCTCGACACCACGTCGAAGGGTTTGGTCGGGTCGAATTGCTCGGGGTACAGCGCCCACACGAAGGTGTCGCGGATCCGGTCGGTGACGGTCTGGTCCAGACGACTCACCCACTCGTCGGCCTGTTTGTGCTGCTGGGCCGTGAGGTTCAAGGTCTCACTGGTCGCCTGCACCTGCTTCCAGCCCAGGTAGGTGCGCGTCGCGGACTCCAGGCTCTCCAGCTGGCCCGAATCGGCCAGCAGGAAGATCAGCGTGTTGCGGTGGATGCGCTGCCCGGCCCCCTTCGTCTCGACCGCCTCGTGCACCCACTGGAAGGCCTCCGAGTCGGGTCCATCCTGCCTGCGGACGCTGTGCCTGGGGTGCGCGATCACCAGCCGCGTGTCCTCCAGGTCGGGGATGTCGGCGCTGGATTCGGGGGCCACGTGCACCCGGTCGAACTCGGCGCGGCTGCGTTCCTCGCCGCGGAGCCGCCTGGTGATCTCGTTCCACACCGTCTCGACGTCCTCGCGCAGCCTCTCGGCGTAGTCGCTGGCGGTCTTGGTGACGGACGGTTGGGTGTCGAACCAGTAGTGGCCCTGCTCCTCGTAGAAGTACGTGGAGCGCTGGGCCAGCTGCTCGATGGCGCTACCAAAGTTGCCCAGCACGTCGCCGGGCACGGCGGTGCCGAGCCACACGTACTGCTTGTCCAGCCCCTTGCGGGCACTCCGGCTGCGGGGCGCCGCCCCCATGAAGATGGTGCGGGCGATGCGCTGTGTCACGAACCGCTGCCCCAGACTGGGACGGTCCAGGTCGATCCGCTGGGCCGTCGAGCTGGCGCCGTCGATGTCGGAGTCGATGATCGGCTTCCACTGGTCCTCCAGGTACTGGGTCAGATCGGTGTTCACCGTCGTGGCGTCCAGCGGCACATTGCCGGGCAGGATCAGCGGGGACGTGTCGTTCGAGGCCCACAGCTCATGGACGATGGACGACACCAGTTTCAGCACCCCGCGGGTGCGCTGGAACCGTTCCAACGCGGACCAGTCCTCGTACAGCCGGTCCAGCAGTTCGGGGTGCAGGGGGTACGAGGCGCGGATGCGTTTCTCGTAGTCGTCGTTCGGTGTCGCCGCGTCCCGGGGGAACAGCGCCGAGTTGTTCCGGTACATGGTGGCGAAGGTGCGGGCCACTGCCGAGATGTAGGTGAGTCCTGCGGCGTCCGGGGCCTGGAACAGGCGTCGGCGGACGATCTCGAAGGACTCGTCCCGGCTGGAGGGCCTCCACTGGTCGGCCACCCTGCGGATGACGTTCTGGAGGCGGTCGAGGGCGAGCTGCCCGTTGGCCCCGCCGATCTCGATGTCGCTTCCCCGGTCGCCGCTGTCGGAGGCGGGGATGGAGACCACGAGCATGGCCCCCGGGACCGACCGCACCACCTCGGTCAGGGACTGGGCGAAGGTGAACTGGGTGTCGAAGGAGCCGGCGGGGAGTTCCTGGTCGGTGACCAACTGGCGGGCGTAGGCCACCCACTCGTCGATGAGGATGAGCGCCGGGGCGTAGGCCTGGATCAGCCTTCGCAGCGCCTCGCCGGGGCTGGTGCCCGCCCGGTCGTCGTCGGCGACGATGTCATAGGCCTCGCGCCCGCCGAGCTGCCATGCCAGCTCGCCCCACAGGGTGTGCACCTGGGTGCCGTCCGGTTTGACCTGCGGCGATCCCGCCTTCAGGTATGTGCCGACCAGGGCGACCCGCCTGACGTTGAGCGCCGCCAGGTCGGGGTTGCCGACCTCGGCGACGAGTTCCTGCACGTCCTGCGGGAGGCGCTGCGCCGGGGTTCCGGAGAACAGGTGGTAGAGGGCGAGCATGGAGTGGGTCTTGCCGCCGCCGAAGTTGGTCTGAAGGTTCACCACCGGGCTGGCGTTGCCGTCGCCATCCAGGCGGCGCAGGGCCCGGGACAGCAGATCGCGCAGGCCCTCGGTGAGGTAGGTGCGGGAGAAGAACTCCACCGGGTCGCCGTACTCCGGGCTGGTGGCCTGTCCGGTGTGCACCAAGTGCAGGTCGGCGGCGAACTCGGAGGCGGTGAACTCGCCCCTGGCCACGTCGTCGTGGGGCCTTATCACCTCGCGCCAGGGTTTCAGCCCGGCCCCAGGTTCGAGGGACACCGTGGTGGCCTTCTTGGCCTGCTTGCGGGTCTGTTCCTCGTAGACGGTGCGTTGCAGGTCGGTGCGCAGTTTGCGCACGTCGGCGGCCGAGTCGGTGGATCCCGCTGCTTCGAGGAGCCGTTCGATGGTGTCGAGGGCGCGGACGGTGTCGTCGGAGCTGAACGGCTCGTTGTGCGCCCACTTGTTGCGGGTCTCGCGCAGTTCGGAGGCGAAGCTCTGCTGAGCCCGGGACAGCACGTCCTTGAACTCGTAGCCGCGTTCGGTGATGGCGCGAAGCTGCACTTGGACGTCCTGCTTGGTCATGGTCCTCACGGGGCCACCCCGACGCCGGGCATCCTCCTCGGCCCACGCGTCAGGCCACTGCGATGAGTTGTAGGTCTTGGTCATCACCTCGTCCACCAGGTCGTGGAGACCCTCGGAGAGCAGGTCGAAGGCCCTGCCCACTCGATCTCGGTTGTTCATCGCCATCGTTGTCTCCTAGAACGTGATGCTTCAGTCCCGGTGACGACGTCCCGGGTGATGCTTGTATAGGGCCAGCAAACCGACCTCAAGGAGGTTCATCCCCCGAGCAGCCGAACGATGACGCGCCGCACCTCGGCGGTGTCGAGGCCGCGGGCCTCCACCCTGGTGATCCTCTCCATCGAGAACGTCGTGGGTTGTTCCGCGATGGCGTACGACCCCTCGCCGACGGCGACGCGCGTGGGGATCGGACTGTTGCGCGTCGTGAGCGGCACCCCGATCACCAGCTGTCGCGCCCGGTGGAGCCGGGCATCGGAGAGCACGAGATAGGGGCGGTGGCCCCGCTGCTCCCGCCCGATGGTCGGGGACATGTCAAGCCACGCCACGTCGCCCGGATGGGGCAGAGGCGTCACCGCTCCTCATCCTCCAACAGGCGCGCCGCATCCGCCAACGAGGCCGCCTCGCCGCGACGGAACTCCTCCCGCTCCTCGTCGGTGTACGGGGGCGCGGCATCGAGGGCCTCCCAGAAGGCGGCCTCCTCGCGCGCGTCGAGCATCTGCTCGATGAGCGCAGCCTGAGAGATGCCCGCGGCGCGGGAGGCCTCGCGCAGCCGGTCCCTGGTGCCCGTGGACACCTTGATAGTGGTCAACGAAGTCATACCTTGAGTGTATCCCTGTCGGTTTACCGATCCCCCACCCCACCCGGCCCGACGCGGTTTGCTGGCCCCTATAGCATTGTCGACGTGAGCCCCGGACGAGGCCGCTCCAGCGGTCGCCGCGCCGGGGCAATCGTTGTATGTGGGGTTACTCATCGCTGGCCTCCGGCGCCGTGAGCTGCCGCCGGGCGATCCGCTCCTGGGCCTCCCGGTAGATCTGGGCGATCCGGGCCTGGAGCTCGGCCTTGGGCGGCAGCGTCGTCCAGTACTCGGCGACGACAATCCCGTCCTTGTGCAACTCAAGCAACTCGATCTGGTCCCGGCTCGCCTCGGTGCACAGGATCAGGCCAATGGGCGGGTTCTCGTCAGCCTGCCGTTCGTACCTGTCGAGCCACTTCAGATAGAAGTTCATCTGCCCTTGATAACTGGGCTTGAATTTTCCGACCTTCAGCTCAACCGCAATCAACCGATGCAGTGGCCTTGAGTAGAACAGCAGGTCGAGGAAGTAGTCATCGCCGTCGAAGGTCATGCGCTTCTGCCGTTCAACGAACGCCCACCCGCGGCCGGCTTCCAGCAGGAACGCCTCCATGTCATGACGCAGGGCGGCTTCGAGGTCGCGCTCCAGGAACGTGTCCGCGAGACCGAGCATGTCGAGCAGCATCGGGTCGCGGAACGCGTCCAGTGGCGTTCCTGACCCTTCGGGAATCTGTGAGTCGGCGATCTCGCGGCGCTCGAAAGCCTTGCGGGAGATGGCGTGGCGCAGCTCCCGGACGCTGAGTCGGCGATCGATAGTCTCCTGCACGTAGAAGATGCGCGCCTCATCGGAGCCGAGTGGGAGCAGCTCGCGGAAGTGAGTCCAACTGACATGTTGCGCCAGCGACGCAACACGTTCTGGATCGGTGAACTGTTGGGAGAATCGCACCATCCGGTACAGGTTTGTCCGGTCATAGCCGCGCCCGTACCTTGAGGTCAATTGTTGCGCCAGTGACGCAACAAGTTCTTGATCGTGCCCTGCGCGGCCCTCGCGCAGCACGGCTACGTCAATCAAGCGCCCGATGTACCAGTTCCGCAGGGTCAAGGTCGCGTTCGCCTGCGCCGCAGCGAACGCTTGAGCCTGGTCGATCAGAGCCGACACCTGCTCCACGAGTTCACCGTCACCAGCACTGACCGATTCCGCGAAGGCCGGGAACGGCGTCAGACCTGGGGCAGAATGGCGGCTTGCTGCACCATCACGCCGCGCTTTATCTCGGTTGTTCATCGCCATCGTTGTCCTCTAGAAGGTGGTACTGTCAGCGCCTGCAATAATCTGGGCGCGTCGGCTGAGCACGTCCGGGACGCGAGAGTTCTGCCGAACCCATGCTGCCGCCTCTGGGGCGATTCCTTCGAGAATTTCGAGCAACTGGTCATGGTCTACCACTAGTTTTCGGGCAAAGATCGGTTCGTGGTGGGCAACTCGGTTACGAAGCTTGCGCAGCGACTCGAGCCTGCGATGCAGCTCCCTACGCGTTTCGTGCCAGTAGGGGAAGGCTCGATGAAGAGCGGGCACCCACAGCCGCTGGTGATACCTGTTGGCGAGCAGTCCGACCCAGAAGCCAAGAGTCAGTTCTGCCACGGTGTGCCCGGGCTGGATCTCGAGGTCGGAGTGTGTTCGCTTCGCCGCCCTCACCGCATCCTGAGCAATACGGCTTTCCTGATCGCGCAGCAGGTTCTCCCCGCGCCACCAGTCCGTGCGCCCTGCAAGTTCAGCCAGCTGACGATCGACAGCGTTCCGCAGCGTGACCTCAAGAATGTTGAAGCTTCCCCATAGGGCTGCGGAGACCGCGGTGTTCCACGCGTAAAGGCGCAGAGCCTGCTCCATGTCCTCTGCGCACTCGGCAGCATAGGTGGCCATACGTTCTGTGCTCAACAGTCGGAACAGCATGCCGACCGGAACTGGAGCCGAGGACGATCCATCCGAGGCATCGGACGGAACCACCGGACTGGTCCAAGCGTCACCCGGGGTGGTAGCCTTGGGCACGTAAGCCCCGGACGAGGCCGCGGACGCGGTCGCCGCGCCGGGGCCATCCTTTTGGCCACGTGGGGGCTGGGACTGCTTCGTGGCCATGGCTTACTCTTCCTCGTTGAAGTCGAACGCCGCCTGTGCCGATCGGGAGCTCGGGTCGATGCGGCGGGCCTGCTCCGCTATGTCGCCCCAGGCGCTGACGAGGCCGTTGAACAGCAGCGCGTCCTTGGCCTGGTTCTTCTTCTCGGCCTCGTGGAACAGCAGGAAGCCCAGTTCCTTGACGGCGTCGAGGTTCACGTGGTCCCGCGCCTCGGCCAGTAGTTGGGCCACCGCGTCGGCTCCCTGATCGTCCATGACCGCGGCCAGGCGCACCGTGGCCTCCCAGACGCTCAGGCGTTCGTCGGACGCGGGGTTCCAGGCGTCCTGCAGCTCGGCCGGCGGCAGCAGCCGGGCCTTGCCGCCCTTGGCTTCGAAGATTCCGCCGCGTTCCAGCGCCCCGATGGAGGTGTCCGAGGCGCGGGCGAGCTGGTCGGCCATGCCCGAGCTCTCGGTGGCCCAGCCGTAGCTGCGGTACCACCTGACGGCGAAACGGGTGTCGGGGTCGAAGTCGGACTCCTGCTCACCGAGCACCTCGTCGAGGGTTGCGTTGATCAGCAGCAACGCGTCCTTCACGCTCATGTCGGAGCCGTCCGCCTCACGCACCCGCGCATACCGGGAGAACACCGAGATGCCGGGGCCGATGGCGGCCTGCGCCAGATCCACCGGAGCGATGGCGCCCTGCATGAGCGTGCGCAGTGCCCCCGGCAGTTCAGATTTGAGGCGAGCCACGAACGCCCGGCGGGTGGTGGACTCCGCATCGACGGGGCGGGGGCGGCAGGCCAGAACGATCGAGGACGCCAGAGCATTGGTGCCCTGAGAGAGCATCCGATTTGTCAGTTCGCTACGCATCGGCCACGTGGCGGTGATCTCCCAGCCGGCCTTGATGAGCCCGTCAAGAAGGGTGTGCCAGCCGGTGGACGAGGTACCATCGGCCTCCGCGTCCTGCTGTTTGTAGGCGTAGTACACCGTCATAGGCACCGCTTGGTTGTCGCCTTGGCGGACGCGAGCGAAGACGGAGTTGAAGCCGTCGATGAAGAACCGTTCCGCCCCTTCCTTGCCGTCGTGACGGTACGGATTGGCGACGAGTTCGTCGGCCTTGGGGGTGAGCATCGTGCTGACAACCGTCGGATGAATGTCCCTGAGTGAGCGGCGCAGCCAAACGTAGAAGAAATCCGACAAATCAGAGTAACCGATGTTGTCGTAGTAGGGCGGATCCGTCGAGACAACGAGGCCACTGTAGTCACGCTCCACAGCACTGATTTGTGCAGCAGTGCCACAGGCAGATGCTGGAACACACTCGAGAGCTTTGACAACCCATTCAACTTGACCAAGAAAATTACCCGAAGAACCCGAAAAAGGATTCACCTCGGCGTAATCCCAGACCATAGGAATGGCTTGCCTTGAAAAAATGTTACGGATCGTATCTCGCCCAGAATGCCAGCTACACATGGCATTGCAGTAGTCGACAGTACGACTCACCCCTAGCGCAAGGTACGTAGCCACCGCATCGGCGTAGGCTTGGGCGCCATTGCCACCAGCCTCAAGACGGTCTCCTGTTGGCAACCCCTTAGGCAGAGCATCATTCACTACTCGCTCCCGCGCCTCAGCGACGAGGTCACTGAGGGTCGTCATGGCCACGAGCTGGCGGTTCGTGAAAAGTTCGGAGAAGTATTTCTTCCCATAGGCCGGAGGCGAGAACCACCTGGGATTGGTTGCGATCTGGCCATCTACACTGATATCAGGACGTGCCACCTGCGCCGCAGCAACATGATCCTGCGATGGCGAGAAATACAAACGCCCCCGCTGCCCTTCTGCCACAATACCGATGAGATGGGATCCTATTCGACCATTGAGCCCCTCTTCTCGGATGTAGTCGTAGCTGAAGGGAGTTCCATCACCAACTGCTTTCGCACCTTTCCCATGCTTGATAGTCCACTCGTCCTCGCCGCGTGGCCCATCGGCGCTGTGCACTACCTCGTAGTGCACCTGTCCGCCCCGCACTGTGGCGCGCACCCAAGCCTCTTTGCCCTTCTTCTTGCTGAGCCACCACGAGTTCACCAGGGGCACCTCGATGGGGTTGGCCGGGTTGGGACTCTTGACGGTGCGCGCCCATTTCCAAGCGATGACGGTGTGCTCGGTTCCGTCGGGGGCGGTGACCTTCGGGTAGAGGTGACCGATGCGGCGCTCCGCCTCGTCGCGCATCCACTGCCCGTAGTAGCGCACGTCCGCGGCCAGCCCCTCCGCGCGCTGGTAGAGGCTCTGGTCGCGGGCGTCCGGGTTGACCGGGGCCATTCCTGCGAACTTGGGCGGGATCTCGATGAGCGCCTTGTTGATGAGCACGGCGAGGGGGTTGAGGTCGCTGGCGTGGGCCTCCAGGCCGAGCCGCTGCGCCTCCAGCGGGATGGAACCGCCACCGGCGAACGGGTCGAGCACCGGCGGGAGCCGGCCGTCGTTGCTCTTGCGGATCTCGTCACGAGCCTGGCGCAGCAGACCTTCGTCCCAGCTGTTCTCCCAGACCACCAGCTTCTCCATGAGCGCGTGCAGTCTCGCCCGCTCGGCATCCTGCTCCGCGGTCGTGGGGAATTCCTCGGGCCGGGAGGCGGGGTCGTCGACGAGTTGGGCGAACAGCACGGCACGGGCGGTGGCCAATGGTTTGCGGGACCAGTACAGGTGCAGGGTGGACGGGTGCCCGTGACGAATCGACTTCTCGCGGGCGGAGGCGGCGTTGATGGCCTCCAGCGGCAGGGAGGTCTCGATGAGTTTCTTCTTGGTCACGGGACTGCTTTCGTCGACGGTGAGATTGGGCGGCGGGGATGGATCATCGGGGCGGGCCGCCCCTGGTCCAGTAGCCGCGCCACTCCTCGTTGTAGGAGCGGGTGGTGGCGGACGGTTCGATGTGTGAGAAGGCCTGCGTCACGTAGCGGAGCCGGTCATGCCCGGGGCCGTCGGGTGAGACCTCGACCAGCGCCAGCCGGTGGCGGTCGCCCTGGGTCTGGGCGAAGGTGACCTCGTTGGTGGTGATCGTGAAGGTCTCGGCGCCGTGGATGCGGCCCTTCACCTCGATGTAGTGGGTGCGTCCGGCCTGGTCGATGGAGCGGATGTCGTAGCCGGGATTGTTGCGGGGCATCTCCACCGGCGTACGCCCCAGGGCGCGTTCCGCGGCGAGCACCGCCTCGACGGCGCGGCGTTCCACCTGCTCGGTCTCGTGGGCGAACACGCCGGGGCTGGGTGCGAGCATGCGGGAGGGGACGATGAGTGCCGTGCCGCGGATCACCGAGGGCACGGCGACGAGATTCGTCACCTGGTCGAGTTCGTGAAGGCGCCGGTCGAGCCGGTCGTCGAGCTGGCGGGCCCTCGCCAGCGCGGTCTCGGCCCGCAGCCGGCCGATGACCCCGGAGCGCTCCAGGGCGTCGAGGCGGTTGTACTCGGCGTCCCAGTGGTTGACCTCGGCCAGCAGCCGGTCCTTGACCTGCACCCGGGTGCGGGCCGCCTCGGCCTCCAGCCGGGCCCTGACCTCTTCCATCCTGGGCAAGAGCCCCTCGCGGTAGGCGTGTGCCCGCACCGCCTTGTCGTGGCTCTGACGCACCCACTCGCCGCGAATCACCGCTGCGATGGCCTCACGTTCGCCCGCGCGCGGGGACTCGTAGTCGAGGTAGGGCGGGGCCGGTGAGACGGTGACCGTGCCGTCGCGGGCCAGGAGCGGGTAGTCGAAGTGATGTGAGACGGTGTCGGCCTTCGATGTGGCGTTGTGGATGCGCTGCTCGACGGTGTACATGAGCATGGGCGTCTCGGCCTGGGTGCTGCGGCGGTCCACCAGGACGGTGCCGGCGGACAGGGCCTCGCCGAGGTCGGCGATGGTGGCCTCGATCACGGCGCCCAGCAGCGGATGGCCGGGGGCGATGAGGGAGGCGGTGGGGCGCCCGTCGACCCTGACCCGCTCCAGTTCGAAGGTGACGCGTTCGTAGGAGTCCGCGACCGGCGCCCACCGGTTGGCGCGCCGCGCGATGCCCACGAGGCGCTCGGGGACGCGGGTGATCTGGTAGCGGCCGCTCTCGCGCCGTCGGATGCGGCCGCCGAGCCGCTCGAATGCGGACAGGAAGAAGGCGGCGATGTAGCCGGGTTGCAGGCGTCGTTCCCTGGCCAGCTCCATGCGGGCCCGTACCGCGTCCAGGTCGAGGGCGCTGAACATCTGGGGGTGCAGGGCCCGTTCGCGTATCATCTCGCCCAGGCCGGCCGAGACCCCGGCGTCGATGATCTTGCCCAGCCTGGCCTTGACCTCGGGCTGGTCGCCGTAGCGGATGGCCTCGATGAGCAGATCGCGCAGTGAGCGCTCCTGGAAGGCGTCGCGCTCCCCCAGCACGTTGAACAGGTTGCCGTCGTAGGCCTTGCCCATCTGGTCGATCTTGCTGAGCAGGCGGTTGAACACGTCGCCCTCGCGGGTGTCGGAGGCCACCAGGTTCCACAGGTGGCAGACCTCGCGCTGGCCGATGCGGTGGATGCGTCCGAAGCGTTGTTCGATGCGGTTGGGGTTCCACGGCAGGTCGTAGTTCACCATGAGGTGGGCGCGTTGCAGGTTGAGGCCCTCGCCTGCGGCGTCGGTGGCCAGCAGCACCACGGTCTCGGGACTGTGGGTGAACTGCTCCTGGGCGGCCTTGCGGTCCTCGCGGCTGGTGCCGCCGTGGATGGTGATCACGGCGTCGGCGCGGCCGAGCTGGGCGGTGATCCTGCCGTGCAGGTAGTCGAGGGTGTCGCGGTGCTCGGTGAAGATGATGATCTTGCGGGCCGCACCCGTTGTGTCATGGGACAGCAGTTGTTCGTCGAGGATGGCGCGCAGCTGCGCCCACTTCTTGTCGACGTCCTGGAGCCGGACGCGGCGGGCCACCCGGATGAGGTCCTCCAGGATGGTGATCTCGGCGCGGAGCTCGTCGATGGTCTGGGCCGCGGTCGCGCGGTCGACGACCTCGTTCATGCCGGCCTCGAACTCTGCACGCTCCTCCCAGGTGGTCTCCTCGTCGACGTCATCGAAGTCCTCGACCGACAGGGCGGGCAGGGACGCGTCGAGCACATCGTCGACGGCGCGTCTGGTCTCGCGGAGCCGGGCCTCCAGCCTTGCCTGGCGGCGTTCCAGTGAACGCAGGATGGCCTCGGGGCTGGACGCCAGGCGGCGTTGCAGCACGGTGAGGGCGAAACCGACGTTGTTACCGCGTTTGCGGTCGCCCGCCTGGGCGATCCGCTCGGCGCGGCCCATCTCGGTGCGGACGTAGTCGGTGACCTGTTCGTAGAGGTCTCGTTCGGCCGGGCTCAGCTCGAAGGCGACGGTGTAGGCGCGGCGCTCCGGGAACAGGGGCTTGCCGTCGAAGGTCAGCAGGTCTTCCTTGACCATCCGGCGCATCAGACCCTGGGTGTCGGTGCGGTGAATGCCCTCACGGAACTTGCCCTCGAACCGGTCCCGGTCGAGCAGGGACATGAACAGCTGGAAGTCCTCCTCCTTGCCCGCGTGCGGGGTGGCGGTCATGAGCAGGTAGTTGTTCGCGGTCTCCGACAGGAGCCGGCCCAGTTTGAAGCGTTTCGTCTCGTCGACCTCGCCGGCCCATGACGAGTAGTGGGCGCTCATCCGGTGCGCCTCGTCCACCACGGCTACGTCCCAGGCGACATCGGAGAGTTGTTCCATCAGCTCCGGGCTGCGGGAGATCTGGTCCATCCGCACGATGAGCAGATCGTGCTCGGCGAAGACGTTGCGGCCCTGGGCGTCGTCGACCATGTGGTGGTTGAACACCTCGAACCGCAGGTCGAACTTCGTGGCCAGTTCCTCACGCCACTGCTCCACCAGGCCGCCGGGGGCGACGACGATGGCCCGCTCGCAGTCCGAGCGCAGGATCAACTCCTTGATGTACAGGCCCGCCATGATGGTCTTGCCCGCGCCGGGATCGTCGGCCAGCAGGAAGCGGAGCGGGACGCGCGGCAGCAGTTCCTCGTAGACGGCCCTGATCTGGTGCGGGAGCGGGTCGACGTCGGAGCTGTTGACCGCGGCCATCGGATCGTAGAGCGCGGCGTACTTGATGCGCTGGGCCTCGGCCGCCAGACGGAACTCGTCGGGGTCGGCGTCGAAGGCCGGTGTCGAGTCCTCCGCCGAGACCTCGGTGAGGGCGGCCGCGTCGGCGCCCGTCACCATGTGGGCGCCGCTCTGGCCGCTCTCGTCGCGGTAGAAGACCTCCACCAGCCCGTCGTCAATGGGGTCGACAGCGACCACGGTGACGACCTGACCCGGCACCAGGCCGCGAAGGCGCTGGCCAGCGTGCAGTGCCCCCAGACTCAGGATCGTGTCTGTCATGGGGCACCACCTTCCGGGCTCAAGTCGATAGATCATGATATGACCGGGCACCGACATTCGGTTCAGTGTCTGTGCCGCTCATACTGGTTGACATGAGGACGATGGTGCAGCTGGACCCCGAGGTCACTGCGGCAGCCGAGCGGCTGAGGCGGGAACGTCACATCAGTCTTGGCGAGGCGGTCAACGAGCTAGCTCGTGCGGGCTTGGCCCGTGGGGCGATGGCGACCAAGCGATTCCAGCAGCGGACGGTGCGTGTCGGGCTGAAGCTTGATGCCACGAACGTCGCTGACGCCCTTGAGCTACTCGATACCGACCAGGCGTAGGCCGCTGCAGTCATCCGCCATCACTTGACGGTTGAGGTTTGACCCAGCCACGCGTGTGCCGAACCTCAGCCGCGAAATGACGCCGGGACCTGCTCACCACACACCGCTGATCACCTATTCCCCCGACCGGCTCTAACGCCGGTAGCGTTGAGACATGGCTCTTCCCGACATCGACCTCGTGCGCATCCGTCGCTGGTGCGATGCCCATGTACCCAAACAGCTGTGGGAGCAAGTCAAGATCGAAGCCGACGTCGAAGCTCGCCACGTCACGATTGTCGAAGTCCGCCCACCCTGGGACGGCCAAGGCGACCACACTCGATTCCCCATCGCCAGACTCCGATACACCCAGACCACCGGCTTGTGGAGCCTGTACTGGCGCGACCAGAACCTCAAATTCCACGCCTACGACATCCCGCCAACGCCCACCGTCCAAGTGCTCCTCGACTACATCGACGACAGCGGCGACCCCATCTTCTTCGGCTGAACGCAGCTACGTGGCAACCCTGCCCCCTTGCGCTCCCTGAGCCGGGCTGGTGTGGGGTGTCGGCCGATAGACTCGATGCGCACGACAGTGAGCACAGGGGTGGCGATGGAATTTTCGGACGGGCACAGGCAGCCTCGGCCCACGTATCGCGTCCTCAAGAGCCTGCCTCAGGAGAGTTTTGCCAATGAGCGCCAGCGCAGCAGCATTCGGCTCTTTGTCCAGGATCCGACGAGCCCCGTGCGTCTCTATGACCTCGATCAGCCCTTGCTGAACGATGCGCGGTCATACTTCCCCGACCGCACCCCGGATCGGCATTCGGAAGCGTCCAAATCAGCAAGACAGCCTGTCTTCGAAGTTCGGGACCGTGACGGCGCGGGCTGGCGCGGAGCCATCATCACCGACGATGCCGGTGATCCCTGGCTCATCTACGCCGACCGCCATGATCACTTCCACGCCCACGTCGCCGATGCCGTGTCGGCCACCGTGTCCCAGGCCACGGGCTCTGCCCCACTTGACAACAAGAAACCGACTCGGGCCGACTACAAGATCCGCGACCGCGAGGAACGCCTGGTTGTGGAACTGCTCTGGCGGGGCGAGGTCATCAACCGTGTCATTGTCGGAATCGCAGAGGCGCTGAAAAGCTCAGGACCGACCCCTGTCGAACTCCCTGCCGCTCCGGGGCAACCGCTGACAGCCAGCCTGACCATCAACTTCGAGGACCACGAGCCACCACAAGTGACGAGCGGTGGACTCGAGCTCGAGCAATCCTCAAGCCTTGCCACCGTCGAATTGAAGTGCTTCGGGCCCAGCCACAGGGCTATCGACGCCGCACTTCAGGAGATTCTTCCGTTCATTCACAGCGAGACGTGCCCTCCCGACGCTCACTACGACCTCGACGGGAACATGGTCGTGTGGCTGACCGTCAGCCACACGAAACTTGCCCAGATCATGGCAGCCTCGGAACTAGCCGATCCGCAGACCGGGCTTCCTGCCGTAGAGCCTCAGCCGTTGACACATCTGCACTACGTCTCGCGCACTGGCCTGACTGAGGCCATCATCAAAGGGCTACCGCAGCGAGGGGTGTGTGGACTGTGGTTCGTCCCCACTCAAGATGAGGGGTGCAATCTTCCCGTGTGCCCGGACTGCGAGCGCCAACTACCGACAGCACAACGAGTCGCCGACCTCATCCGGCGGCACCTGTCAGTCCAGTGAGGCCAGCTCTGCCAGATCCTCATCGGTGAGTACGGCAGCCTCGTCCATTGCTTCAGAGATCGCGGCTTCACGGTTGGCAAGCACGGAACTGATGTGGGCGTTGGCACGCTCGTGACGGGTGATGTAGTCGACCAGGTCAGCCATCGCGACACGACGGTGACTACCCACCATGCGGAACGCGAGGATGCCACGATCCATCAACTTGACCGCGTAGGGACGGGAGACCTTCAAGATGTCGGCCACCTCGTTGGGCGTGAGTTCCTTGTCAGCATCAAGCAGCGCAACGTCAACGCCACGCTCAACAGCACTCACCAGCTGCGTCAACACAGCAGACAGGGCGGTGTCGCCAAGCCGATCAGCCAGCGAGCGCACCATCTCGACATCACCGCGATCGACCGCTGTTGCGTGCAGCACCGTGGGCATCCTCAACCCCTCCACCCATCTGAAACAACTGAATCAGGTGCAATAACTGTACAGGTTGAAGAGGGGTGATCTCAACCCGTTTCGCCTCCTCGGACCCAAGCTCCTGGTCGTGCTCGGAGTTGCTATTTTTCCTTGTCAGAGCGTGTATGGGCACATGAGTGACGCAACCGCACCTACCGTTACCAGAACCGCATGGCCGGTCACGGTGGTGTGTGGGGTCTGTGGACGCATCTACCTGCCCCAGAGTGATCGCTTGTCGTGCCGCTCATGATTGGGAGTGCCATCGGAGGCGGAAAGAACCTGCTTTTCGGGTCCTTCGTTGTCAAGGCTGGCAAGACGATCCTGGTCTCCACACCAGCCACATGGCCGAAGCCCGATTCATCCGACATCCTCGAAATTGGGCCCTTGGACGAGAGCGATCCCTGATCACGAGCGCACCACCCAACAGCGTGATGCGCACGCCAGCACATGATCTCACCCCACAGCGGGGGTAACTCTCGCGCGCAAAAACCGATCTGACTAGGTATTTTGCACCAAAAACAAGACCTCTCACGCGCAGAACTCAAATGGCACACACATGAAAAATGCCTGCTGACGCGTCAATATATCAGCGCCAGCAGGTATTCAGTGGAGCTAGGGGGATTCGAACCCCCGACCTTCTCATTGCGAACGAGACGCGCTACCAACTGCGCTATAGCCCCTCGTACCGGACTCCCTGCGAAGCGCCGGAGCACGTCAGAGCCTAGCACCAGCAGGGGCCCTGACCCAAGGTGAGGACCCCGCCGGTCGGTCTCGGTCGCGCGGACGGCCCGCGCCAGAAAAACGCCTGCGGCTGTCGTTCACGCCGCCGGAGCGGCGACCGCCGGGACGCCTCCATCGCGACGGTCCGCGGCTGGCAGGCGCTCAGAGGGGAACTTCGCCAAACCCGGTGGCTCACTCTCCGACGGCGCGCGGACGATCGTCCTGCTCCTCGTCCCCGCGCCCCTCGCCCTGCGGGGGCTCGGCGACGACGGGCACCTGCGGGGCCGCGACCGGCGGCACCGGGGCGGACAGGTCGATGGTGCGCACCGAGCGCGGCACGAGCGGCTTCGACACGTAGGTGGGCGGGGTGACGGCGATGGGTTCCCACAGCGAGCCGATGGACGAGGCCATCGGGAGTTCCAACGAGATCGAGATCTCGGTGTCCTCGTCGTGCACATCGGTCAGGTCGACCGTGTTCACGGCGACCGTGTCCTCGGACCAGTCCTGGTCCTGGTACACCGAGTCGAGCTTCGCGTCGATCATGGCGTCGACGGTGCGCACGCTGATGCGGCTGACCACGACGAAGACGCCCAGCAGTGCGACGCCGATGAGCGAGAGCCACCACGGCGCCGAGGTCACCACCGCGATGACGACCGAGGCGATCATGAGGACGAGCGAGCCGACGAGCCCGAGACGGCGGCGGCGCTCCGCGGTCTGCGCCGCGCGCCTCACCTCGAACATGACGGCCTCGCGCTGGAGAGGCGTCGAGATCTGGAGTGCGGGATCGTTGAGTTCGCTGAAATCGGGCTTCACCGTGCCCTTGCTGTGTCGCACGACGCGCATCGACTCGGTGAAGTCGCTCATCCGGGCATCACGCACCGTCAGACGCGGGTCCTTGTGCAGCACGAATCGTGGAACCAGATACGCCAGCCAGCCGGCGACGATCGCCAGCCAGATCAATCCAGTAACACCCACGAGGAACAAGTTAGGGGTTCAGCCCCAAGTCACCGGCGCTTACACGCCGCCACCGGGTTCATCGCGTCCCTGTGAAAACCCCCACAGGTTCACCCTAGGGTCCTGCCGACGCTCTCAGTCAGGCTGCCAATCCGGCGAGAGGCTGCGGGTCAGCAGCCGGTGCAGCTCACCGTTCGCCGGGCGTTCCTCGGCGGTCCGGACGTAGACGTCGTGGTCGCGCCAGTCGCCGTTGATATGCAGATAACGCTGCCGCAGCCCCTCGTAGCGCCAGCCGAGCTTGGCGACGACCCGGTGGCTCGGCCCGTTCTCGGGTCGGATGCAGATCTCGAGGCGGTGCAGGCCGACGACGCCGAAGCAGAAGTCGGCGGCCATGGCGACACCTCTCGGCGTGTAGCCGCGTCCGGCGTGCCCCTTGTCGATCCAGTAGCCGATCGAGGCCTGCTGGGCGGCTCCGTAGGTGACGCCGGCGACGGTGATCTGCCCGATGATCGGTGCGTTCATGAGGGCCCGGGCGCTGGTCCGGCCGGTCTCGTCCAAGGCGAGGGCCCAGCCGAAGGTCGAGCCCTCGCGCCCCGCGCGCCGGTAACGGCGGACGAGCTGGCCGAAGTCGAGCGGGGTCTCACGCGAGTCGGCCGGCAGGGTCGAGTCCCAGGGTCCGGTCCAGTCGCGGTTGACGGCCCGCAGCCGGGTCCACTGGCCGGCGTCACGGGATCGCAGCGGGCGCAGCACGAGGCCGTCGTGGTGCAGGACGACCGGCCACCCGGGGCCTGCTGCCATGGTGGCGGCGCCCACGTGGTCGGCGTCTGGGGAACGGGTCACCTGTCTCCGAACGCCACGAAGTCGATCAGGTCGCCGGCCTGCGCCGACGCGCTGCCCTCGCCGAGCACGAGGAAGCCGTCGCAGTGGGCGACCGGCCCCAGGCTGCCGGGCCGGCCGGTCAGTGGCAGCGCGTGCAGCCCGTCCGGGGTGCTCATGACCTGTGCGGGGATGTACTCGCAGACGCCGCTCTCGCCGCTCACCGGCGCATCGAGCCTCACCTGCGTGGCGGCGCGTTCATGGTCGGTGCCCATGAGCGCGGCGATGGCCGGGCGTCCGAATGCCTCGTACCCGGTGTAGGCGCTCGCCGGATCGGAGCCGAGCATGAGGACCGGCACGTGGTCCGCGCCGATGAGGCCGAAGCCCATGACCGGGCCGGGGCGCAGGGCGATCGCCGAGAAGTCGACCGGGCCGAGCCCGGTGAGGGCCTCGGCGAGCAGACCGTCGGCGCCCTGCTCGATGCCTCCGAGGGTGATGAGCAGGTCGGCGCGGATGAGCTGGTCGGTGACGGCCTCGGCGACGGCGGCCGCGTCCTGTGCGACGGATTCCTCGCGCCACACCTGGGCACCGGCGTCGCGGGCGGCGGAGGCCACCATGAACGAGGCGGCGTCGCGGTGCTGTTGGGCGGTCACCTCGAAGGCCTGGCTGAGCCGGCCCTTCTCGTGCAGCGCCAGGACGACGACGCGCGGGCGGGGGCGGCACAGCACCTTGTCGAAGCCGGCGCCGCCGATGAGGCCGAGCAGCCTCGGGTCGAGGGTCGTCCCCGCCTTGGCGATGACCGAGCCGTCCGCGACGTCGGAGCCGACCTGGCGGACGTTGGCGCCCGCCTCGACCGAGCACCTCACGAGCAGGTTCTCGCCGTCGATGACGTCGGCGGCGTCGAGCGGCACGACGGCGTCGGCGCCCGGAGGCATCGGGTGGCCGACGAGCACCGGAACGGCCGAGGCCTCCTCGTGCACGTCGGAGGTGATCGTGAGGACGACACCCGCCTTGGGGTCGACGTCACGTACGTCGACCGAGATCACCGCGTAGCCTTCGCAGGCGGCCTCGGGCAGGGCCGGCAGGTCGCCGTCGGCGAGCAGGTCCTCGCACAGGTTCAGGCCCGAGGCGTCGAGGAGGTTCATGCCGAAGGGCATGAGTGGTTCGATCATCGAGCAGATCCAGTCGCGCTGGTCCTCAACCGTTCGGGCCCCGTGCGGTCCGGGCGCGGGGGCGGGGGCGAGCTGCTTCACCTCTGGCTCCGCCGGCTTCACCGCCACGGACTTCTTGCTACGACCGAAAAGTGCCATGGTCCTTACGATATGTGCATGCCTCAGCTCAGTCCCGACGGACGCACCGCGCGGCGGCTCCCCACCGGCGGGGACGCAGCGGCCGGGAACGACCCGGCCGGGCTGAAAACGACGATCCGCCGGGCGGCCCGGCAGGCGCGCAGCGCCGTCACCGGGGCCCAGCGCCGGGCCGACGACCGCGCCCGCACCCGGCTGGCACTCGGACTCATCCGCCACGACCTCGCGCCCGGCTCGGTCGTCGCCTGCTACCTGTCGGCGGCCGGCGAGCCGGACACCCTGGAACTGGTTGAGGCCCTGCGGGCCGAGGGCTATCGGGTGCTCGTGCCGGTTCTCGGCAGGCTCCCCGACGGCGCCGTCCGCCACGACGTCAACTGGGCCTGGTACGAGGGGCCGCATGCCCTGGCACCGGGGTTGCGGTCGATCCCCGACCCGACCGGGGAGGCCCTGCCGGCCAGCGCGCTCGCCCAGGCCGACCTGGTGCTCGTCTCGGCCCTCGCGGTGGGGCTGGACGGCAGCCGGGTCGGCACCGGCGGCGGCTGGTACGACCGGGCCCTCGAACACGCCAGGCCCGCAGTGCCCTGCTGGGCGCTGGCCAACGACACCGAGGTGGCCGACCGGCTGCCCAGCGAACCGCACGACCACCCGATGAGCGGTTTCATCACGAGCAGCCGCGCCCAGCCGACCCCGGTCTGAGGGCCCGTCGCATTCGTCCGCGGCCTGCCGACCGGTCGCCCCGGTCCGTTCCGCGGCGACCGGTTTCAGCCGCGGCCGCGACGCGCGTAGGATTGCCCCGGCCCGCGCACCCTGCCGGGCCTGTGAGGACGAGAGAACATGCCCACCTACCAGTACCACTGCAACGACTGCAACAACGATCTCGAGGTCGTTCAGAAGTTCACGGACGACGCCCTCACCGTCTGCCCGAACTGCCAGGGGCACCTGCGCAAGGTGTACAGCGCCGTCGGCGTGGTCTTCAAGGGTTCGGGCTTCTATGCCACCGACAACCGTTCGAAGGGCGCCACCTCGGCCGCTCTTCCCGCCTCCGACCACCAGGGCTCGGACTCGAACAGTTCCTCCACGGCCTCATCGACCTCGACCGACTCCACCGCCAGCAGCTCCGCCTCGACCACGAGCGATTCGGCCGCCTGATTCCCCTCTCCTGGCGCCACGGCACGGCGAACCGTGGCCGTGCCCGGACGCGCCCTTGAAACCCCTGTGGACAACTGCCTGCCGTGGGGTCCGCCGCACACACTGCGGGCATGAACCCCGGCAGATGGATCTCCTCGTTCCTGCGAGCAGTGCGCTGGCACCGTCGCGGGCTGGCCGTCATCGCTGCGTCCTGCGCGCTGGTCTTCGCCCTGGCCGCCCTGTCCCCCGGCTCGGGCCCGACCCGGTCGGTGGTCGTCAGTGCCCGTCCGCTGGCCGCCGGTGTCGTGATCGGCGCCGATGACGTCGCCCTCGCCGAACTGCCCGCTCAGGTTGTGCCGGACTCCGCGGTGACCGACCCGTCCCAGGTGGTCGGGCAGGTCCTCGCCGTGCCACGCCCCAGCGGCGCGACGCTGCTCGGCGAGGACATCGTCACATCCTCACTCGTCTCGACGGCCGACGGGCTGTCGCTGGTGCCCTTCCGCATCTCCGACGAGGGCATCGCGTCGATCCTCGCGGTCGGCGATCTCATCTCGGTCGTGGCGCTGGGGCCGGAGGGCCAGCCGGTCCCGGTCGTCAACCATGTCCGCATCGCCGCGCTGCCCACGCCGCAGGCCTCTGGTTCGTTCAGCGGTTCGAGTTCCGGCGGCGCCCTCATCATCGTGGCCGCCGAGGCGGATCAGGCGAGCACGCTGGCGGCCGCCTCGGCATCCTATGACTTGAGCATCATCCTGGAAGCACCCTGAGTTTTCGGCGCCCGATCCCCCAGGATACGGACAAAACACCTTGTCGCAAGGCGATCATGTCACTCTGCGGCGCCCGTGGGGCAGCGTGGTCATCCTCTCTAGACTTCTTGAATTGGGAATGTTCGGCCCCCTGCAGGGGTTGAAGACCCCGGTTGGGCACTAGTCACTCCGGCGTGCCGTCACGCCATGTCCATTCCAGTTCACATCCACGTCACGAGGAGAACCATGCAGGGTTTCAAAGATTTCATCATGCGCGGCAACCTGATCCAGACCGCCGTCGCCTTCATCATCGGCACCGCGTTCGCCGCCGTCGTCTCCACCTTCACCAACGTCCTTCTGAGCCTCATCTCGCTCGTCCTGGGCGGCAGGGAACCCAACTTCGACAACTGGGCTCCCGGCGGCATCCCGGTCGGCACCTTCCTGACCGCGCTCATCTCGTTCCTGATGGTGGCCGCCGTGATCTACTTCGCGGTCGTCAAGCCGACGAACGCCCTGATGGACCGCCTGAAGAAGGATGAGGACGAGGATCCCGCCCCGACAGAGGCCGAGCTGCTCACCGAGATCCGCGACCTGCTCGCCACCGAGGGCGGCGCCAAGCGTTCCGCCGCCGACTCCCAGGCCTGACCAGCACGACGAGGGGCTCCGGGCCATGTGCCCGGGGCCCCTCTCGCGTGCCCGCACGTCCCGATCGTCCCCGACCGGTGGGGCTCACCCGACATCCCCGTGGTGGGGCGGGCGTTCATTCATGAGGCGCAGGTCCTCGCGGTCGAACGGGCGCGTGTGGTCCCTCACACCGGCGTCCACCGCGTCGAGGTCGAGCAGCGACTCGCACTGCCTGACCCAGGCGTGCAGCTGGGCGAATCCGGCGCCCGCCCTGATCTCGGCCGGAACTGTCAGCGGCCAGCGCCGGGCCTCCGCGCGGCAGGTGTCCCGGAACGCGCGGAGTCTCGCCGCAGTCCATCCCGTCTCACTCAGGCGGGCGACGAGGGCGGCCGGGGAGCCGACCCCGCCCGTATCGATGTCGGCGGCCGACTCGCCGCCCAGGGCGTAGGCCGTGGCCGTCACGAGCTGCGGTTCAGCGTTCACCTGCCCTGCAGCACCTCACCATCGGCTATCACGCCGCCCTCGTCGCCGAGGGTGACGTCACCAACCACCTGGACCCCGGCGCCGAAGGTCCAGTCGCCGGTGACGGTCAGCGAACCCGCCTGCCGCAGGCCCACCGAGTGGGGGATGCGTTTGTCGAACTCGCGAACGAACTTGTAGGCCGGGCCGAGGTCGATCCCGGGGATGCGTTCGACCTGGGCCCTGAGGACGCCGTCGTCACCGATCTCGTACACGTCTGAGCGCAGCAGGAGCAGCTCGTTGGTCTTCTTGACCGGCACGAACCGGTCGCGGACGACCCGGAGCACCCTGGCGTCGTCGAACAGCTCGACGGCCGCGCCCATGGCGCTCTCGATCTGGATGACCTCGGGGCTCGAGGGGTCCTTGGGGTCGACGGTCTTGACGTTGCGGATGAGCGGCAGGTCGAGGACTCCACCGGTCTCGTCGAGTTTGGATTTGAGGGCCTCGAGGTTCCACCACAGGTTGTTGGTGTTGAAGTAGCGGTGCACCGTCTCGTCGGTGAAGTAGGCCATGTCCTCATCGGAGGTCTGCGCGGTGTCGCGCAGCACGATCCTGTCGTCCTCCTTGCGGATGGCGAGGTGACCGCCCTTGCGGTCATTGGGCGTGCGCTCGCACACCTCGGAACACCAGGAGGCGCCCGTGGCGGCGAACCAGCCTGCGATCGTCGCGTCGGGTACGGCGCCGAGGTTGTCGGAGTTGGCGACCGCCGCATACCGGTAGCCGGCTTCGAGCAGCATGTCGAGCAGACCGCTGTCGTAGAGCGACGCGTAGATGTCGCCGTGCCCGGGCGGGCACCACTCGAGCCCGGGATCGGTCGGCCATTCGGCGGGGGTGAGGTCGCCGGCCCAGAGCTTGGGCTCCTTGCTCTGCAGGAAGTCCAGCGGCAGGTCGCCGACGGGCAGATCGGGGTACTTCGCCAGGGCGGCGATCGTGTCGTCGTGGGTGTTGAAGGAGTCCATGAGCAGCAGCGGCAGGCGCGCCCCGTAGGTCCGGCGCGCGGCCAGTACCTGGGCGACGATGATGTCGAGGAAGTTGCGGCCGTCACGCACCTCGAGAAGGGTCTTGGCCCGGGACAGACCCATCGAGGTGCCGAGCCCGCCGTTCAACTTGATGAAGACCGTCTGGTCGAGAGCCTGCCTGGCCTGCTCATCACTGACGCGGATGTCCTCGATGCCCGGCACGTCATCGACCGGGCGGATGGAGTCCTCGCTGATGAGGCCCGTGGCTCCGGACGCCACCTGCTCGTAATGGTGGCTGAACACGTCAACGGCGGTACGACCGACCCCTGCGTCGATCATCTTCTGCCTGGCCTGCTGGAGTCCTTGCTCACTCATGCCCACAGCCTAACCAGTGGGCTGCATCACCGTCGTGTCGTCCCCGCGCAGACCACAACCGGCGCCTGGGGAATTTGGGCATAAAAGAAGACGACGCCCGCTGAGGAGCCGAAGCCGTCTGCCCACCCCCAGGAGACCTACAACAGCAAGGCGTCGTCTCCGGTAACGATCATAGAGCCCGCCGAACCCGAGACAAGGATCTGAGAGAAATCCTCAGGAATTGTTTATAAAACAATGACCCGTTCGTCCCGCCCCCTCGGCTGGGAGCATCTTCCCACCCGGACCTGCGCGACGATTTTGTCCTGGCCTTGCCCGTGCGGCTAGGCTGAACGGGCAAGGCCCCGTAGCTCAGGGGATAGAGCAGCGGTTTCCTAAACCGCGTGTCGAAGGTTCGAATCCTTTCGGGGCCGCCGAGGGCGAGGCCCCAGTGCGCTGCTCGTCGGCACTGGAGGCCAACCGCCTGGATCATCGCGCCGCCCAGGTGGCCCCTGCCTCATCCCGTACGCGGGCCACGCCTCGAGCATGTCCCTCCCCGTGCGGCGGACGAGGCCGCAGCCGCCCCGGAAAAGAAGGGGCGCGCCCTGCCCCGGCCGCTGGCCGGGCGCAGGACGCGCCACGGTTCCGGGGGTCCTCTCAGACCGCCTCGTCGCTGTCGCTCTCGGAGGGCTCGTACTCACGGATCTGCGAGATGAGTCCGTCGAGCTGGGCGGCGTTGAGGGCACCCGCGTTGCGGAACAGCAGCTTGCCGCCCTTGAAGGCCATCAGCGTGGGGATGGCCTGGATCTGCAGCTGCGCCGCCAAGTCCTGCGCCGCCTCGGTGTCGACCTTGCCGAAGACGATGTCCTCGTTCTTGCCGCTGGCGTTCTCGTAAATCGGCCCGAACCGCTTGCAGGGTCCGCACCACTCGGCCCAGAAGTCCACGAGCACGATGCCGTCGGAGGTCACCGTGCTCTCGAAGTTGGCCTCATCCAGTGCGATGGTCGCCATGGTCGTCCTTTCACGAATGGGCTCCGGCTCCAGCCGGGGCGTTGTCGCCTGTAGAACACATCGGGGCCACCGGGTTATTCCGGGTGGCCCCGAGCATCACCGCCGCCGTGCCCCGCCCGGCCGCACCCCGCTCAGTGGTGGGCTGACTTGACCCGTATCGACCCCGCGTACTCGCGTGGAATGCTCACTGTGCGCTGACCGTCCTCGCTGGCCAGAGCGAAGTCATCGCCCTGCCCGCCGAGGACCACGACGTCACCGGGACGGATCTGCGACGCGGCGAGCTGGGCCATGAAGTCGGAATCGGTCTGCGGTCGCTCGTCGACCATGACGAAAACGACCCTGTCCAGTCCGGCCGCGACGGCTGAACGCAGATCCTGACCGTAGTCGGCCAGGCGACGTACCTTGCGGGCGGTCGCCGTGGGGATCGGGGCGCCGTACGGGCTGGCGGTGGGGTGACCGAGCCGCTCAGCCATGCGTTCGGTGACCTCCTCGCTCATCACGTGCTCCCAACGGCAGGCCTCGTCATGGGCCTTGTCGTAGTCGAGCCCGAGAACGTCGATGAGGAAGCACTCGGCCAGCCGGTGGTGTCGCATGACCTTGCGCGCCTCATCGAAACCAGACCGGGTCAACTCGATGGTGCGTTCCTCCGTCAGCCGCATGAGACCGTCGCGCTCCATGCGGGCAACGGTCTGGGAGACCGTGGGCCCCGCCTGGTGGAGCCTGTCGACGATGCGAGCACGTTTTGGCTCGATGTCGGCCTCCTCCAGCTCGTAGACCGTCCGCAGATACATTTGGGAGGTATCAATCAGCTCGCCGCTCATGCCATGCCCTCACTTCTTCTCGATTCTGAAAAGACTAGCCGTCAAGTCTTCCCGAATATTCCCCAAGGCCAGTGTTCCCTCATCATCTCCCGGAACGCCAGCTGACGCGGCCGAATGAGCGTTTCTCCTCGCGTACTCGCCGGGCCGTGGTGGGAGAATCGAGGGGTGAGTGATCTCGTGATTCCCGCTGAGCTCCTGCCCGCCGACGGCCGTTTCGGCTCCGGCCCGGCCAAGGTGCGTCCTGACGCGCTCGCCGCGGTGGCAGCCAGCCCACTGATCGGCACGTCCCACCGCAAGCCCGCGGTACGCAACCTCGTGGCCCGGATCAAGGAGCGCCTCGCCGAGCTCTACTCGATGCCCGATGGCTACCAGGTCGTCCTCGGCAACGGTGGTGCGACGAGTTTCTGGGACCTGGCGTGCGTCAGCCTCATCGAACGGTGTTCCTCACATGCCTCGTACGGTTCTTTCACCAAGAAGTTCGCCACCGCCGCCTCCCGCGCACCGTGGTTGAAGCCACCCGTCGTCACCGAGGCCCCCTTCGGCTCGGGCTGCCTGCCCGCCGTCGAGGCCGGGGCGGATGCCTACGCATGGGCGCAGAACGAGACCTCCACCGGCGTGGCCATGCCGGTGGAGCGCCCGGCCGGCGTCGACGACGGCGCCCTCGTCCTCGTTGACGCGACGAGCGCCGCCGGAGGCATCGACGCGGACCTGGCCCAGGCCGACGCCCTGTACTTCTCCCCGCAGAAGAACTTCAGCTCCGACGGCGGACTGTGGTTGTCCTTCTGCTCGCCCGCCGCGCTGGAACGCTCGGCCCGCCTCACGAGCGGCCATGACGGGCGCTGGGTTCCCGACACCCTCAACCTGACGCTGGCGGCAAGCAACTCGGCGAAGGACCAGACCCTCAACACCCCGGCCCTGGCCACACTCATCCTGCTCGACGAGCAACTCGGCTGGATGCTCGACAACGGCGGCATGGGCTTCGTCACGGCGCGCACCGCCGATTCCTCCGGCCGCGTCTACGAGTGGGCCGAGGCCCACCAGTACGCCCACCCGTTCGTCGCCGACCCGGCGCAGCGCTCCCCCGTCGTGACGACCATCGTCTTCGACGAGGCGGTCGACGCCCCGCTGCTGTGCAGCACGCTGCGCGCCAACGGGATCCTCGACGTCGAGCCCTACCGCGCGCTGGGCACCGACCAGATGCGCATCGGCGTCTTCGCCTCCGTCGACCCCGAGGACGTGAGCCGGCTCCTCGGCTGCATCGACTGGGTGCTCGAACGCATCGTCGTCTGATGCCTCATGGCCGGCTGGGCTCAGCCCAGCCGGTTGTCCTGCGCCGAGCGCCGCAGGACGAAGATGGCCGCGACGAGCGCGACGACGAAACTGAGGACGAGGGCCGCGATCGTCTTCTTACGGCTGAGCGAACCGCCCGCCACCGTGGACTCCGCAGCGGTGTCGGACCCTGCGGCCTGTGACGCGGCCTGCCCGTCGGCGGTACCGGTGGCCGTCGAGGTGGCCTGTGGCACGGGCTCGGCCGGAACGGGGTCGGCCACCACCGGAGCCGGCACCAGCAACCCGAGCGCGAGCACGATGCCGACAAGGGCCGCCCTCACGCGGCGTCGCATGGGCGTCCTGGCGCTGTCCTGCTGATTGTCCACGCGGGACACTCTATGCGCAGACCGTCTCCCCAGGCCCGCAGGCCCCTCCGGGGTGGCCTGGAAAACACGACCAACGGCCACGTGCTCCCCACACCCCCTGGGGGTCATCGGCAGCCCTTCGAGTCCAGCCACGCCGCGGCCGCCGAGGGTGCCTGGTCGAGGTCGACGCGCTCATCTGGTTCGATGGGGGTCTCACCGAAGCGCGTCCCCTCGCGGTCCAGGGTCTCACCGACGGTGAGGAACATGGTGAGCCCGCCGTAGAGCCTAAAACCCTGGTTCACCGAGGCATAGCCTCGCGTCGGTTGCCCGAACACGCGCGTGTCGGCGATCCCGTTGAAGGCGAGCCGGGCCTGCTCCCCCGAACTCGCCGTCCGGCCGCTGGTGATGATGGCCACCGGGACGCCGAGCTTCGAGCTGCCCGCCTCAGCCGTCGTCGGGGTTCCGCCGCCGCTGACCGAACCGCCGTCGAGCACCACCTGGCTCTGGGCCAGCGAGGTGTCGAAACTGACCACCGGCCCATCGGGGATGAGCGGTGAGAGCCCGGCCAGCATCGGCCCCATGTCACCGCCACTGTTGTCGGACAGGTCGACGACAACCCCACACGCCCCGGATGCGGCCAGTGCCGTGGCGAGTTCGTCGGCGTACTGCTGTCCCTGTTCCGCCGTGCCGGAGAAGGCGGGGAGCTTGACGGTCATCACCCCACCGTCCACCCGGTGCGTGGGAGCCTGGTAGTCCTCCTGAGTCTGCTGCTGCTCCTCGTCGGTGAGCAGGAAGGAGTGCGGTCCGCCCGCCACCGCGAGCGCATCGTCGATGATCTCGTTGACCTCGTCACGGCTTCGTGCCGTGGCGACCGCGTCAAGGGCCTCGGCCCGCTTCCGGTCCCACTCGTCGCCGTGGGCGTGCAGCCCCTGGTCCATGAGCGAGAGGGCGTGCTCGCCGTGAGCGCGCGGTGACGGGGGGACCAGCCAGACACCGTACGACGGGCCGACGACATGGACGACGGCCAAGGCGAGCGCCAGGAGCACTGCCAGGGCGACGCAGACGACGACCACCGGTCGGCGGCGGGAACGTGGCCTGCCCATCAGCCCTCCTCGTGGCACCGTCGGCCGCTAGGCCCCGGCGATCGCCCCGTTGATGACGTCGGAGGCGAAGTAGACGACGAACAGCGCACCCACCACCCACATGAGCGGGTGGATGTGGCGGGCCTTGCCCTGGAAGACCTTGAGCACGATGAAGATGACGAAACCGGCGCCGATGCCCACCGAGATCGAGTAGCTGAAGGGCATGAGCACGATCGTGATGAAGGCGGGGATGGCGTCGACCAGATGATGCCAGTCGATCTCCCCGACCTGCTGCATCATGAGGAAGCCGACGAGTACGAGCACCGGCGCCACGGCCTCCGAGGGCACCATGTTCGTCAGCGGGGACAGGAAGGTGGCCAGCAGGAAGCAGACACCGGTGAAGATCGAGGCGACGCCGGTGCGGGCGCCCTCGGCAACGCCCGCGGTCGATTCGATGTATGAGGTGTTGGACGAGGTGGATCCCAGGCCGCCGAGCACCGCGGCGAGGGAGTCGGCGAGCAGGATGCCGCGCAGGTGCGGGGGCTCTCCGTCCTCGTCGAGGATGCCGCCCTCGGCGCCCACGGCGACGACGGTGCCGACCGTGTCGAAGAAGTCGGCCAGCAGCAGCGAGAAGATGAGCATGACGGCCCCGAGCACGCTGGCGACGGTGAACTGGCCATCGGCGTTGGCGAAGGCGCCCACCAGGTCGACACGGCCGAAGAGTCCCAGGTCGGGGGCGACGAAGGCCGAGGCGCCGGGCCAGGCCGGCACGTTGAGTGCCCAGCCGTCCGGGTTGGTGCTGCCGTCGGGCAGGGTGGCGGGAATCTTGGCGACGGCCTGGACGATGATGGCGAGCACTGTCGTGGCGATGATGGCGATGAGCATGGCCCCGCGCTTGGCGCGCACGTACAGGAACAGCAGGATCAGCAGCCCGATGACGAAAATGAGCTGCGGCAGCGTGCCGAGGGAACCATCCAGACCCAGCTGCACCGGGGTTCCCGAGCCGGGGGTGACGATGTTGGCGTCGACGAGACCGACGAAGGCGACGAACAAGCCGATACCCACCGAGATGGCAACGCGCAGTTCCCGGGGCACGGCACGGAAGACGGCCTCACGGAACCCGGTCAGGACGAGCAGGGTGATGATGATGCCCTCGATGAGGATCATGCCCATCGTCCGCGGCCAGGTGGAGTTGGGGGCGATGACGTAGGCGCACATGGCGTTCAGGCCCAGACCGGCGGCGAGACCGATCGGGAATCGACCGATGACGCCCATGAGGATCGTGCTGATGCCCGCGATGAAGGCCGTCGCGGCGGCGACCATGGCGATCGAGTGGTTGACCGCGGCCTGGTCGATGATGCCCGCCGCGGCGTCGGTGTACTTGGGGGCACCCGAGATCAGGTTCCCCTGCGAGTCGGCAGCGGTACCGATGACCAGCGGGTTGAGCGCGAGGATGTAGGCCATGGTGAAGAAGGTCACCAGACCGCCGCGCAGCTCCTGGCCGATGGATGAGCCGCGCTCGGAGACGCGGAACCAGCGCTCGACGAAGGACGAGCCCTCCAGGGTTTTTTCAGGGGACACAGACGCCATGGCGGATATGGTAGCGGCGCCTGCCACCGTTGCCGCACCGTGACCGCGGAGTGTGCCGGCAGCCGTGCCGCCGTCACGCCGGGACCCTCGTGGCCGCCCGTGCCGGGCAGCTGCAGCACCGGGGCGGGGTCAGTCGAAGATCGCCTTGTCGTCCGCGCCGATCGTGTCGTAGACGGGAGCGGGCAGATCGACGCCGCGCTGGTCGGCGACGACGTTCGAGTGTCCGCCGCAACCGTGGTCGATGCTGACGACCTTGGCGTCCCGCGGGGAGTACTCGTTGGTGCACACGCCGAAGAGCACGCCGAGTGACCCGGTGATGCGCTGGAAGTAGGCGCATTCGACGCACAGGCCCGGCGCGTGCCGCGTCGAGGCGTTGTCCGGGCCGCCCTCGCCGCCGAGCCAGCGCTCGGCCGCCCGTGATCGTCCCTCGTGGGAGAGCACTCGTTCCCGCCCCAGGCCGAGGTCCGAGACGATGTCACGGGTCGCGCTCCACTCGGCCGGGTCCTCGTCCGCGGCCATCTCGCCGCCGGTGAAACCGGGCTCCACCCTCGGATCGTTGTCCGCGGTGGGCAGCAGCGTGCCGGGCGTGACATCGTCCGGGCGGACGCGGTCGGCCCACGGCACCCACTCGGTGGCGAGCAGCGCGTCGTCACCGGGGATCAGGACGACCTCGTCGACGGTTGCCGTGCGGGCCCGCGGGGGGCGGGTCAACGTGACGGCCCAGCGCCAGCCGCGGTAACCGCTGTGGGGGCATGCGAAGTAGTGGGTGAGCAGGCGTTCGCCCTCGAGTTCGCAGCCGAGGTACTCCCCCACCCCGAAGTCGCCGGCCTGGTGGGTGGCTGCAGTGAGCGCGACGTCGACGGCTGCGGCCAGCACCGTGTCCGTCTTGGTGGTGGCGGTTCGCGCAGATGGCATTACTTCTCCAGCTCGTCGGCCACGCCGCGCAACATGGTCGCGATCTTGGTGGCCTGACTCTGATTGGGATGACGGCCGCGACGATATCCGTTCGACAGGCCATCGAGCAGTTTGATGAGGTCCTCCATCATCACGGCCAGGTCCTCGGGCTTGCGCCGGGAGGCCTTGGACAGTGACGGCGGCGGGTCGATGAGGGTGATCGACAGCGCCTGTTCACCACGCCGGCCCTCGATGACACCGAACTCGACGCGCTGGCCGCGCTTGACGCTGGCCACGTCCGAGGGCAGTGCGGTGGAGCGGAAGTACACCTCTCCCTCGCCGTCATCCTTCGTGATGAATCCGAAACCCTTCTCGGAGTCGAAGAAACGCACCCTGCCGCTCGGCATCTGGTCACCTCATTCTTCCGGGCTGCCGTGACCGCTCCCGCTCATGCGGGGGCAGAAGACCACTTCAAGATTATCGAGACGGGCAACTCGCCTTGTCGCACGGTGCCGACTCGTCTCCTCGTGGCTCGCGCAGCCGCGGCGGCGCAGGACCGCCCATAGAATTGACCGCATGGCAGGGCCGCGCATCTTCGACACCCTCACGCTGGACGGTGCTCCTCGTGAGGCGCCGGCCGCGTTCGCGCAGCCGAAGGCCGAGCCGCTGGCGGCGCCGGGTCGGGAACCGGGCGTCGAGGTGAGCGGCGCCCTCGCCCGCCCGGACTCGATCCGTTCCCCGGACGATCCGGGACCCACACTCGAATCCCTGGCCCCGGCCGTGCAGGCCCCGCGGGACCCGCACAAGCCCTTCGAGAGCACGTCGCTGCTGGCCACCTCCGGTCCGCGCGCGCACGACCCGAGGACACCGTTCGAGCTCTCCAGCGGCCCCGCGTCGTCCACGCAGTTCGCACCACCGGACGCCTCCTCACTCGTCGTCGCGGCCGCCCCGCAGCAGGGCGCCGACAGAGCCCCCCAGGCGCAGCTCCCGGCGTCCGGCCCGGCCCCACAGACCGTGAACAACTATCCGCTGGGCGGCTCGTGGTCTGGGGCTCCGGCGCCGATGCCCCAGGAGACCCCCGACGAGTTGACCGGGCCCCTGGTCCTGCTCACCGACACCGGCGTGCTGCCCTACAGCGTCGGGAACCTGCTGCGCACCACCGGGCTAGGAATGCTGGGTTGCCTCGCCATTGGCTTCATCATCCAACCCTTCGCCCTCGCCATGCTTCTCCTGGCGTGGATCCTGTCGATGACCCAGTCGCGTTCGCGGCGTTTCCTGCGCGCCGCCTTCCTCGTGGCGCTCGGCATCGTGGCGCTCGTCATCCTGGTGACCCTGCTCGCCGGGCAGGCCCAGCCGCTCCCCGTGGGCAACTCGGTGGCACGCTGGGTCTGCCTGGCGATGATCCTCGCCGGCCCGCGGCTCACCCGTTCGGATCTGGCCCGTGCCGGACGCCTCGTCACGGCGAAACAGGCCCAGACCATGGGCTGGGCGCCGGCGGCCGGGCCCCGCAGCGGTACCGGGCGGCCCCAGCCGCCGGCCGCAGGCGCCGTTCCGCCCGGCCCGCCCGTCCACACCGCGCCACCGGCCGCTCCCCCGCCCGGCCGGGCCGACGTCCCACCCGGTCCGGTTCCCGGCCCGCCCATGCACACCGCGCCACCGGCCGCATCTCGGCCCGGTGAGCCCGGTGCGCCCCAACCGCCTTACCCGGGCTATCCCGGCCGGCAGGGACCGAACTGGTGAGCACCCCCCGCTCGCTGGCGGCCAGCCTCCAGCAGTGGACGGCGCAGGAACTCGAGTATCTGCTGCGGGCCCGCCCCGACCTGGCCAGCCCCGCCCCGCGTGACATCACGGACCTGGCGGAGCGGGCATCGGCTCGCCCATCGGCCGCGCGTGCGCTCGAAGGCGTCGATGCGTGGGTCCTGTGCATCGCCCACGCCATGGCGGCATGCGAGGCCGGCGGCGCCGCAGCCACCGTTGAACGCCTGTCCGGCGGGCTCGGCGTGAGCGGGCGCGACGACGAGATCGCGGATGCGCTCACCCGCCTGACCGACCTGGCGCTTGCCTGGGGCGAGCCCGCTGCCCTGACCCAGGCGGCACGGGCCGTCTTCGGCCCCTACCCCTGCGGGCTGGCGCCGGCCTCGGCCAGGCCGCTGTCCGAGACGGCCATCCGGGCCGGGCTGGAGGCGGTCGGCGAGGACGGTGCGCGGGTGCTGCGCCGCCTCCAGTGGGGACCGCCGAACGGCACGGTGCGCCGAGCCGATCGCCCGGTGAGCCCGGACGACGCCGAGTCGACGATGGACCTGCTGCTCGCCCACGGCCTCCTCGTTCCGACGGGCCCGGACCAGGTGATCCTTCCCCGCGAGGTCGCCCTGCACCTGCGCGGGGGACGGTACGTCCAGAACGTGCCGCCGGCCCGGGTGCCCGACTGGCCCCCGGCGGCCGGTGCGCTCGGAGCGAGCCTCGGCCCCGACCTGCTCGACAGGGCGGCCATCGGCTCGGCGCAGGAGTTCATCAGCCACGTCGAGGTGGTGCTCGACGATCTCGGCACCCGGGCCCCGAGGCCGCTCGCCAGCGGGGAGATGTCCAAACGCGACCTGACCGGCGTGGCTCGCGTCCTCGGTGAGGGCGTCGACGACGAGCCCAGCGAGAGCCGTTTCCTCCTGGCCCTGGTGCGTCACGCGGGACTGCTCACGGCGCACGGGCGCGCGTGGCTCGCAACGACCGCCTACGACGATTTCCTGGACCGCCCCGGCCATGAACGCTGGCGCACGCTGGCTGCGGCGTGGACCGGCCTCGGCTGGTGGCCCGGGCGTGCCGAGCCGCGCGCTGCGGCACTGCGGTCCGCCGTGCTCACCGAACTCTCGGCGGCGGCGCCGGGCACGGCCGTTGACGAGAACTCGCTCGCCGAGCGCCTGGCCTGGCGCAGGCCTGGGCTGGTCAGCGCCGGTCACCAGGAGCTGTGGCAGCGGTACGCGGGAGAGCTCATCGCCGAGGCCCGCTGGCTCGGTCTGCTCGCCTTCGACCGGACGACCGTGCTCGTCCGCACGGTGAACGATCCGGCGGCGCCCGACCCCGGTTTCGCCGACTTCGGCGACTCGTTGATGATGCAGTCGGATCTGACGGCGGTCGCTCCCGCCCCGCTCGACCACGAGACGGCCCACGTGATCGGCGAGCTCGCCGACCGCGAGTCGCACGGAGCCGCGGCGACCTTCCGGTTCACCCGGGCCTCGATCGGCCGGGCGCTGGATGCCGGCTGGTCGGCCGAGACGATCGTCGGCTGGTTGCGCGCGCACAGCGCGGCCGGACCCGACGCCCCCCTGCCGGGTCCGCTGTCGGCACTCATCGCCGACACCGCCCGGACCCATGGCGCGGTGCGGGTCATCCCGGTGGGGTCGGTCGTCCAGGTCGCGGATCCGAGCGGTGCCGCTGCGATCCTGGCCGACGCGGGCGCCGCGGAGCTCGGGCTGCGCGAGCTGGCCCCCGGTGTCATCACTGCGGCGGCGGAGCCGGCCGAACTCGTGGCGGCGCTTCAAGCCATGGGATTCGCCCCGGTGGCCGAACGGCCCAGCGGGGAGCCCTACACGACCCCCGCGCCGCGGAGGGCGCCTACCCCCGCCGCCGGCTCCGCCGCCAGGCCGGTCGATGTGAAACGCCTCGCCCAGGCGCTGACGGGGAAGGCACCCGGTGGCATGACCGCCGGGCAGATCTGGTCCGAGCTGACCCGGGCGCACGACACCGACTCGTGGGTGGATGTCGACTGGGTCGACGACGATGGTGCGCCGCAGAGCCATCTCATGCGGGTGCTGTCGATGTCGGCAGGGGTCGCGCACCTCGTTCGCCGCGCGGCCGGGCGGATCAGCCTGCCGCTGGCCAGGATCGTCTCGGTCAGGGCCGAGGCGGAAACGGCTGGGGAATGACCCCGATCACACGGACGACCGCTGTCTCGTGAGGCGCACGAGTGTGAGGATGCCGGCGACGACGCTGATCGCGGCCAGGCCGATGAGCCCGTGCGACCACGCCCCCGTGGCGTGCTCCCACAGGGCGTCGTCGGCGACCTGCGGGTTGAGCTGCCGCAGGTCGATGGTCGCGGAGGCCTGCCCGTAACCCCAACGGCTCGGCGCGATGGCGGCGACGGTCTCCATCACCGTGCGGCCGGTGACCTCGATGAGACCACCGCACAGCACGAGCTGTGCCATGACCGCAATGACCAGGGCCGGCATCGTCTGCTCGGAGCTGGTGACGACGGCCGACAGGAGCAGCCCGATCATGCCGGAGGCGAAGGCGGTGCCGAATGCGGCGATGGCCAGCTCGATGGTTCCGTCGGTCCAGATGCCCTCCTGGGGGCCGGTCTTGCCGATGCGCACGACGGACACCAGCAGCGCGCTCTGGATGAGCGTCAGGATGAACAGCACGAAGATCTTCGCGCCCGTGTAGATCACCGGCGACAACCCCACTGCGCGCTCGCGCAGGAAGATGGCGCGTTCTCCGATCAGCTCGCGGATGGTGGCCGCCATGCCCATGAAGCCGGCTCCGACGATGATGATGACGAGCAGCTGGTTGGGTTCACCCGGGTTGTCGGGGCCGGGCACCCCGAAACCGCCGTCGCCGGGGATGGCCAGCGCCATCAGCCCGACGATGACCGGCAGAAGAAGCGTCGAGACCGCGTAGGAACGGTCCGAGGCGATGACCGCGAGCTGGCGTGAGATGAGGGTCCGCCACTGGCGTCCGCGTCGCTGCAGCGGGGGTTTGGCCATCCCGGGCGACGGGGAGGGCGCCGGCACGGGCGTGCTCGGGTACAGCTGCCGGTACCGGTTGATGTGCCGGGCAGGGTCGTCCGACAGGGACTGGAAGACCTCCGCGTACCGCGGGGCGCCGAAGTAGGCGAGCACATCCGAGGGCGGGCCGAAGTAGGCGACTCCCCCGCCGGGGGCCAGGATGAGCACCTGGTCGCACAGCGAGAGATTGTCCGTGCTGTGCGTCACGACGAGCACCGCGCGGCCCCCGTCGGCCTGGGCGCGCAGCAGCTCCATGACGGACTTGTCCATTCCCGGGTCGAGACCAGAGGTGGGTTCGTCGAGCAGCAGCAGCTCCGGCTGAGTGAGCAGTTCGAGGGCGACGGAGACACGTTTGCGCTGGCCCCCCGAGATCCGGCTGATGAGGGTGTCGGCGTGCTCGGTGAGGCCGAGGTCGTCGATGACCCGGTTGACCTCGTGTTCGCGGGCCTGCGCGTCGTAATCGGCAGGCAGGCGCAGCTGCGCCGCGTAGCGCAGGGCCTTGCGAACGGTGAGCCTGCGGTGCACGACGTCGTCCTGCGGAACGACGCCGATGCGCTGGCGCAGATTGGCGAAGTTCTCGTACAGGTCGGCGCCGCGGTAGATGACACGACCGCTCGTGGCCGGCTGGGAGCCGGTGATGGCGCGCAGCAACGTCGACTTACCGGCCCCCGACGGGCCGATGACGGCCACCAGCGATCCCACGTGAACCTGGAAACTCACCTGGTCGAGCAGGACCTTGCGCTTGCGGTGACTCGTGATGGCGAACCCCAGTTCGTCGGCGATGAGCGCCGTCTGGGCCGGCTCGGGGGTGATGATGCGGCCGTCGCTGATGAGTAGCGTGGTGCGACCGACACCGAGCCGGTCACCGGCACGGAAGATACTGCCGCTCGGCGCGGGGTGGCCGTTGATCTGGACACCGTTGAGGCTGGAGAGGTCCTCGACGCGGTAGCCGTCCTGGGGGCTGCCGGTCAGCCTGGCGTGGTGGCGTGAGACGAGCGGGTCGTCCAGGACGATGGTGTTCGAGGGCGCCCTGCCTATTGTGATCGATTCACCTCGGGCCACCCTGTCCGCGGTGACGAGCACGGTCTCGCCGGAGCCCTCCCCGGCGGCAGCGTCCCGGACGACACCGACCGCCCCCGTTCCCGCTGCGGTGACCGGGTTCAGCGGCCCGAGCGCGGTCGGCCCACCCGGGGTGTCGGCACCGAAGCGGGGGGCCGCCAGCGGGATGATCGAGTCCACCTTCGCGCCGGCATCAGGTGCCTGCCCGGGCGCCCCGGCCGGCACCACGGTGCGCGTGATGGTGACGGCAGGGCCGTCGACCGCACCGAGGTTCAGCACCATGTTCGCCGCGACGGCCGCCTCCGAGACACGCCGGCCGGCGGCGAAACTGCCGTTGGCGCTGCCCAGATCGCGGACCAGAACCGTACCGGAGTGGTCGGCACTGACCTGGGCATGACGCCGCGAGGCGAGGGGGTGGTTCACGACGATGTCGCTGCCCGGATCGCGGCCGATCCTGACGGTCGCGCCCGCGGAAAGGGGGTAGCGAATGGGTCCGGCCTCGACGACGGCGACGACGCCATCCGCATGCTCCGCGGGTTCATTCATCCCTGTCACTCCCCTGCTGGGTGTGACACTGTGGCCTCCACCCTGTCGCCCCTGAGCCGCTCTACCGTACTATGTCAGGGGGCGCCTGACGGCGCTCGTCTGCGCTGGCCTCGTGCCCACGCGGGCACACCCATCAGTATCCCACCCCACGAAGAGGCACCGTGACGACGCACAGCCCCGACGAGCCCCTGGGAAGCCGCTACACGCTGGTTTCCCACATCAACGACGGCGCAATGGGCGAGGTCTGGCGGGCGAAGGACGCCGAGGGGAACCTCTACGCGGCGAAGATCCTCCGGCCGAGCATCAGCGAGAACACCGAAATGGTGAAGCGCTTCGTCTCCGAGCGCAACCTGTTGCTCAGCGTGCACCACCCCAACGTCGTGGGCGTCCACGATCTCGTCGTCGAGGGGGACACCCTGGCGATCATCATGGACATCGTCGAGGGCCGCGATCTGCGCCAGATGCTCAAGAGTGCGGGAACCTTCACCCAGTCCGACGCCGCCTTCGTGTGCGCGGAACTGGCCGAGGGGCTGCAGGCGATCCACGAGCAGCACATCGTTCACCGGGACATGAAACCCGCCAACGTCCTCGTCGACGAGACCGGCACCGAACTCGTCCCACGCATCACGGACTTCGGGGTGTCCAGACTGTCCGAGACCGGTCTCGGCGCGGCCAACCCGACGATGGTCGCCGGCACCCCGCACTACATGGCGCCTGAACTGCTCATGAACCAGACGCCCACACCGGCAAGCGACCTCTACTCGCTCGGCATCATGCTGTACGAGCTGATCACCGGCGTCACGCCCTTCAGCGACCGGAATCCGGCGGCGGCGATGCAGGCGCAGCTGAGTTTCGACCCCGGACGGCCGGATGGCTTGGACGACCGGATCTGGGACATCCTGGTCTGGCTGACGCGCAAGGACCCCTCCCGCCGCCCGGAGTCCGCCGCCCAGGCCGCGCACGCACTCCGCGAGGCGAGCGACCAGACCCTGGACCTGCCCGCCCTGACGCCCCTGCGGACCCCACCCCCGGCGACCCCGGTCGACGTCCCGAACAGCACCGTCCTGGCTCCCGGCCTGGCGGCGACGATGCTCGGCAGCGGAACCGGGCAGGGCACCGGCGCCTCGGGCTGGGCCAGCGGCGCCGCGACGTCAGGCACCCCGGCCTGGCCGGGTGGCAGCGCGGTCGGGCTGAGCGCGATCGGTTTCCCCGGCGCCCAGTCCGGCTACTCGCCGAACGGCACCTTCCAGGGCGCCCCGCAGGCCGCACCGCCGCAGACGCCGAAGGGGGGCGGCGGCGTCAAGACGGCGATCATCATCGTCCTGGCCGCGCTGCTGGTGGCCGCGATCGTCGTCGGCGTCGTCCTGTTCAAGAGCCGCGACGACGCGGGGGGCACGGCCTCGTCCGAGCCCGCCGCCTCGGCCACCGACGAGACCCCGACGCCGACCCCCACCCCGACACCGACGCCCACGGTCGATGAACGCACTCAGGCCCTCAACGAGCTGAACGACGCGCGCAACCGCAGCATGCAGAACCTGGTGCTCGACGGCCGCTGGGTGCTGCAGATCGACAGCAAGTACGAGGGCATCTACGACCCGCAGCAGACGACCGCGGACGGTTCGCACACCTTCACGCTTCCCGACATCTACGACAGGTATCAGGAGAACGTCCAGTACACCACCGCCCACGGCATCCGCAACGTGCTGCTGCTCAAGGGCGGCGACTTCGGCAAGCAGATCTTCTCGCTGCCCGAGGACACCTGGGTGACCATCGCCGACCCGGGGGGCATCGACAGCTACGACGCCGGGCTGGCGGTCTGCTCCAGCCTCTACCCGAACCTGTCCGGCGATGCATTGCTCAACAGCTGCCTGCCCAGGCAGCTCACCGAGCCGCACGCCTGACCCCGGATCGAGGAGTTCCGTCGGCTTGCGGAGGCGACGCATACTGAACGGTGATGAACAATGACGGCCCCCTGATCGTCCAGTCCGATCGCACAGTGCTGCTCGAGGTGGCGCATCCGCTGGCCAACGAAGCCCGCGCCGCCATCGCTCCCTTCGCTGAACTCGAACGTGCCCCGGAGCACGTCCACACCTACCGCCTGACCCCGCTGGGGCTGTGGAATGCCCGCGCATCGGGTCACGACGCCGAGCAGATCGTTCACGCGCTGCTCACCTACTCGAAGTACCCGGTTCCGTCGGCTCTGCTCATCGAGATCGCGGAGACGATGGGGCGGTACGGGGTGCTGCGCATCGACAAGGATCCCGCGCACGGGCTGGTCCTCACCTCGACCGATGAGGCCGTCATGACGCAGGTGCGGCGCAGCACGCGCACCAGGGGGCTGCTGGGCCAGGCCATCGACACGACGACGGTGGTCGTCCACCCTTCCGAACGGGGTCGCCTCAAACAGGTGCTCCTCGCGCTGGGCTGGCCGGCCGAGGACGTCGCCGGCTTCGTGGACGGCGAGGCCCACCCGATCTCGCTGGTCGAGGACGGCTGGAGCCTGCGTCCGTACCAGGATGAGGCGGCGAGGGCATTCTGGGACGGCGGCTCCGGGGTGGTCGTCCTGCCCTGCGGGGCCGGCAAGACGATCGTCGGTGCGGCGGCGATGGCCCTGACCGGCGCGACAACCCTCATCCTCGTGACGAACACCGTCTCGGCCCGCCAGTGGCGGGCCGAGCTCCTCGCCCGCACGAGCCTCACCCCCGACGAGATCGGCGAGTACTCGGGAGCGAAGAAACAGATCCGCCCGGTGACGATCGCCACCTACCAGGTCATCACGACCAAACGGAACGGCATCCACCCGAACCTCGAACTCTTCAGCGCCCGTGACTGGGGACTCGTCGTCTACGACGAGGTGCACCTGCTGCCGGCCCCGGTCTTCAGGATGACCGCGGATCTTCAGGCCCGCCGGCGCCTGGGGCTCACCGCCACCCTCGTCCGCGAGGACGGTCACGAGGCCGACGTCTTCAGCCTCATCGGGCCCAAACGGTATGACGCCCCGTGGCGGCAGATCGAGGCCCAGGGCTACATCGCCCCGGCCGACTGCATCGAGGTGCGAGTCGACCTTCCTGACGACATGCGGATGGCCTACGCCCTCGCCGACGCCGACGTGCGGTACCGGCTGGCTTCCACCGCCAGCGCCAAATCCGATGTCGTACGGTCCATCATCGAGGCCCACCGGGGCATGCCCACCCTCGTCATCGGCCAGTACGTCGACCAGCTCACCGAGCTCGCACGCGAGTTGGACTGCCCGATCATCACCGGGGAGACAACGACGAGGAACCGTCAGCGGATCTACGACGACTTCCGAAACGGCGTCATCGATCTGCTCGTGGTCAGCAAGGTGGCGAACTTCTCCATCGACCTGCCAGCGGCCCAGGTGGCGATCCAGGTCTCGGGAACCTTCGGCTCCCGCCAGGAGGAGGCGCAGCGGCTCGGCCGGCTCCTGCGGCCCAAGCAGCGGCTCGCGGGCCGGCAGGGGCAGGACACCACGGCCCACTTCTACACGGTGGTGGCTCGTGACACGGTGGACGCGGACTTCGCTCAGCACCGTCAACGGTTCCTCACCGAGCAGGGCTATGCCTACCGGATCATCACCGCCGACGAGGTGGCTCTGGAAGGCCACTGACGCCTCGCGTCAGAGGTTCAGGAAGGCACGCTGCTCATCGGTGAGTGGCACGGTCGACTCCTCGACAGCCCCAAGGTCCACGAAGTCGCCCCGGCCAAGATCCCAGAGCTCGAGGATCCTCCTGGGCCAGACCGTGGCGGCAGCCACCTGCTCGCGGGTCATCCAGGCGGTACGCAGAAGGGTTCGTCTCTCCTCGGCGGTGTAACCGGACGTGTCCACATCGAAATGCTCGGTCCGGACGAGGAAGAACTCCTCGGTCTGCACGAGCACCTGATCGGTGTAGCCGTGGTGGGTCAGACGGCGGGCAATGGGCCCGACGAGATCCTCCCCTGCGACGACGAGGCCGGTCTCCTCACGGAGTTCGCGGACGGCCGCATCGGCGAAGGTCTCACCCTTGTCGACTCCCCCGCCAGGAGTGACCCACCAGGTCAGGTGGGGAAGCCCCGGGTCGGTGTCCTGTTCGAGGAGCACCCGGTCCTCGGCGAGGACGAGGACCCTGGCGCCCTTGCGACGACGGATCACGCGCTCGGCCGGTTCGACCGTGACGAAGGGGCGGTGCTCGAGATCATCATCGACGTTCATGGCACCACGCTAGCGCCGGCCCGCTCATGACGCGGGGTCGGCACACGGTCCGGCACCGCGGAGGACCAAGAACGCCTGTTAAATGGTGGTGTCCCCGGCCAGCATGTGGCCGGGGACACTCGTTGTGGAATGTGTGCGGCGGTTTCCTACTCTCCCACACGCTCCCGCGTGCAGTACCATCGGCGC